>NZ_JABBCQ020000002.1 GCF_012844455.2 Comamonas suwonensis
CTGCATGCAAATACAGCGACCACTGCGCGAGTGTATGACCGCTCAAAGATCGCAAAGCGCAACTCTTTGGGGTGATGAATATTCCCACGGTGGGAATAAAACAGAAAAGCCGCTACAACTTTAATAGCTGTAGCGGCTTGCTGATTCTGGTGGGTCCTACGAGATTCGAACTCGTGACCAACGGATTAAAAGTCCGCTGCTCTACCGGCTGAGCTAAAGACCCCTCCACACTTCAGAAGCAATGTTTGCTTATTCAGTGGAATGACGTTATTGTAATCTATTTTTCCTGTCTCGCAGGAAAGTGACCCAATTAATTGGATTTGCGCGCCAATTGGTCCAGAACCCAGCCTGCAGCACACTGGCCAAACGTCGCCGTCACAGCCACTACCGAGCCATAGCCATGGCAGTTCAAGCTACCGTCACCCTCGATGGCACAAGAGGCATCAGGGGGCGCAACCGCTTCGCGACTGAACACGCAGGTCACTCCCATACGCTTGCCGTCTTTAGGCGCACCATGCTGCTTGCGCAGGCGATAACGCAACTGTGAGAGCAGCGGATCATGCGTGGTAGCGCTGAGGTCAGCAATATCCACCAGATGCGCCAGTCGCTTGCCACCCGCCGCACCCACGGCAATAAAGCATTGCTTGGTCTTGCGGGCATGGGCGGCCATCTCAGCCTTTGCTTTGACCTGATCGCAGGCGTCAATCACGGCATCCGCATCTGCGGGCAGCAACTGCAGCCAGTTTTCGGGTTCCACAAAGTCATCAACGCAAATCACCTGACAAGCAGGATTGATCAACGCAATGCGATCGCGCATGGCTTCGATCTTGGCCTGCCCCACGGTATTGGTTAGCGCATGAATCTGACGGTTGATATTGGACTCAGCCACATGATCCATGTCGATTAGGGTCAAACGACCCACACCGCTGCGCGCAAGCGCTTCCGCCGTCCACGAACCTACGCCACCAATACCGACCACCACCACGTGAGCTGCACGAATGTGGGCTGCACCCTCCACGCCGTACAAGCGCTCCAGCCCACCAAAGCGGCGCTGCTGGTCTGCATCGTTCGTCAAAAAAACAGCGCCGGACTGGGGCGCTGTTTCCGCTTGAGACTGCGAATGATCGGCCATCACTTGAGCGCCGCCAGCTTAGTCTTGGCAATCCCCGCGGCTTCCGAGTTCGGATAGGCCTGCAACAGATCCTCAAGTGTCTTGCGTGCTGCCTTGGTGTCTTTCAACTCAACCTGGCAGTTGGCAATGGACAGAGCCGCTTCCGGCGCACGTACATGCATGGGCGCATTGGTCAAGACCGAGCGGAAGTTGGCAATGGCGTTTTTGTAATCGCGCGTAGCGTACTGCGAGTTACCCAGCCAGAAGCGCACAGAAGACGTATAGCCACTCTTGGGCCACTGGCGCAAGAAGGCGGCAAAAGCCTGACCCGCTTCGGGGAACTTGCCCGAGCGAAACAAGCCCAGAGCCTGCTCAAAGTCTTGTTGCTCGCTGCGGTCCGCAGTGAACTCGATTCCATCGACATTCACGCTGATAGGCTCGAACTGGCGTAGGCGCTCATCAAAGCCCTTGGCCAGTTCCTTCTGCCCGCGTTGCAGCTCGGATGAATCTCGCATCAGCTGCTCGTTCTGACCACGCAGCTTGGCTTGATCGACCTTGAGCGCTTCGATCTGCGACTGCAGATCAAGCAGGCTACGGCGAGTCTGCTCCTGCGATTGCTGCAGGCTGTCGGCGCGCTGGCGCAACTCGATGATGGCGCGGCGCGCCTCGTCATCACCAAACAGCGCTGCATGCGCGCTGATGGCAGAGCTGGCCAGCAGGCCAGCTACCACCAGTTGCGGCAGCGTTGCGTGACGGAGAGTCAACAAAGCCTGCTTCATCATTAACGGTAGTTAATTTCAACGCGACGATTTTGGGAGAAGGCGCTTTCGTTGTTGCCCTCCACAGCAGGCTTTTCCTTGCCATAGCTCACTGCTTCGACCTGGGAGTCATTCACACCCAGCAGACCCAGGGAACGGCGCACGGCTTCAGCGCGCTTTTGACCCAGAGCCAGGTTGTATTCACGACCACCGCGTTCGTCGGTGTGACCTTCCAGCTGCACCTTGGCAGCGGGGTTGGCCTTGATGAACTTGGCGTGGGATTCAATCTGGGGCTGTGCATCAGCCTTGACAGAGTAGCTGTCAAAGTCAAAGTACACGATACGGCTGACGCCCTGAGGGCCGGCCTTGGAAGCGGCGGAACCGGTCAAGTCCACGCCGGACACACCGCTTTGGCCTTGGCCGTTAGCGCCAGCACCTTGGCTGGACAGCGAGCCGTCCACAGGCTTGTCGTCGAGCTTGACGCCCGAGCTGCAACCTGCAACCAGAGCCGTTACGGCCAAAGCCAAAGAAAGACGTTTGATAGTCAACATGAGAATTCTCCGAATAGTCCACAAAGGACTTCATCACTTAATAAGGGGGAACGAAAACTTCAGATCACTGTTTTTGGAACGGGCCCCAGTCGGGCTCACGTATATCTCCACCTGCCCCTGCCAGACGCGCCTTGATCTTGCCATCCAGAGTCGTGGTCATAAGCGCCTCACGACCGCCCTGGATGGTGGCGTAAACAATCAGGCGACTATTAGGCGCAAAACTTGGACTTTCGTCCGCATTGGTGTCCGTAACGGAATTCACAGTGCCTATAGCCAGGTCCATGACCTGCAGCTTGAAGCCACCGCCAACACGCGAGACATAGGCCAGCCATTTTCCATCGGGGCTGATGGCGGGCGAGATGTTGTAAGTGCCAGTAAACGTCACGCGCTCGGCGCTGCCGCCCGAGGATGAGACCTTGTAGACCTGCGGCGCACCGCCACGGTCGCTGACGAAATAGATGGTGCGACCGTCACTGGAGAAGCAAGGCTCGGTATCAATACCGCTGCTTTGCATCAGGCGACGGGGCTCACCACCCTGAGCATTGAGCAGATACAGCTGCGAGCCGCCATCACGGCTCAGCGTCACCGCCAGACGACTGCCATCCGGCGACCATGCTGGCGCGCTATTGGAACCACGGAAGTTGGCCAGCAGACGGCGATGGCCGCTGGCCACGTCGTGCACATAGACCACAGGCTTGCGCGACTCAAACGACACATAGGCCAGCTGAGTGCCGTTAGGTGCCCATGCTGGCGAAATGATGGGCTCAGGACTGGAGAGCGCCGACTGGGAGTTCTCGCCATCCGCATCCGCAATCCACAGACGGTAGTGCGCACCGGACTTGGTGACATAAGCGATACGGGTGGAGAAAATACCTTTCTCACCCGTGAGCTTTTCGTAGATGTAGTCGGCAATGCGGTGTGCAACCAAGCGCAGATCGCCCGTAGTGACCGCAAAACCCTGACCACCCAGGTCCTGGCTCTTAACAACATCCCACAAGCGAAAGCGCACATCCCAGCGACCATCAGCCAAGCGGGTCACGCTGCCGGTGGCCAGAGAGTCCGCACCCTTTTGGCGCCACTGAGCCACGTCGGGGCGCGATGTTTCATCAAGTGCCATGCTCGAGGCATCCACGCTGCGGAACTGGCCGCTGCGCTCCAGATCAGCCTGAATAATGGCGGAAATCTTCTGCGGGGCCGAGCCCTCTGCCTTGAATGGGGCAATTGCAATCGGCAACTGTGTCAGGCCCACGCCTGTTACCTCAACCCTGAACTGGGCCAATGCAGGAATGGCCGGTGTTGCGGCCAGCGTTGCCAGCATGGCTCTACGAGAAGCGCGCGGCCCTGCCGCCCAGGTTGTCAGGGATGGAAGTCGGTCAATAGTCATTGGCAGCCATCTAAATTTCCGGAAGTGCCCGGTACAAACACAAGCTCGAATGTTACACACACTGACGGATTCCTGATGTAAGAACGTACTCAGTAGGGTGATCAAACGCAAGTGCCACAAAATAATCCAATCGGGAGCATGCCAGAGACTGCAACAGACTCTGGCAAGACCCTCTGTGATTTTGCCGCAGGCTTGCGCTTTATATCCAAACAGGCATAGTTGGTTACAACTTCATCTCGAAATTCATCTATCGGGGTCAGCGCAAACTCCGAAAGCGCAAGCCCTAAAATTACGCGCTTATGCAAGCCACACCGCCCACACCGCCAAGCGAGGCCACCAAGACCGCGCAGGCACCATCGCCAGCGCAACCAGCCACCGTCAACCCAGCCGATCTGCCTTTAATGCAGCGCCTGAAGCGGCTGACGCCTTATTTTTCGGGCCAGCGCTGGGCCTGGGGTCTGGCCATTCTGGCAACCTTGATCGGTGCTGCGACCGAGCCCGCCATGCCCGCCCTGCTCAAGCCCCTGCTCGACAGCGGCTTCACCCAAGGCTCACTCGACCTGTGGATGGTGCCTGTCTTCCTGATTGGCTTGTTCGTCATTCGTGGCCTGGCGCAGTTTGCCGGCCAGTACGCGCTGGCACGCATCACCAACGACGGAATGCTGGCCTTGCGCAAAAAACTGTTTGAACGCCTGCTGGCCGCCGACATGAGTCTGTTCTCGCGCCAGTCGGCCTCAGCCCTGTCCAACACCGTGGTATACGAGGTGCAAACCGGTGCCCAGCAACTGGTGCAGGCCATGATGAGCATTTCGCGCGATGGCTTTACGCTCATTGCCCTGCTCGGCTATCTGATTTATCTGAACTGGCAGCTCACGCTGATCGTGGCCTTCATGGTTCCTGGCGTGGCCTGGGTCATGAAGACGCTCTCGCGCCGCCTCTACCGCATCACCAAATCCAGCCAGACAGCCACTGACGAGCTGGCCTATGTGGTGGAAGAAAACGTGCTCGCCCACCGCATGGTGCGCCTGCATGGTGCCCAGCAGTCGCAGCAGTCGCGCTTTGGCGCACTGAGCAGCCAATTGCGCGGCCTCAACACCAAGGCCACGATTGCATCAGCCGCCATGACACCGCTGACGCAAGTACTGGCCGCTATTGCGCTGTCCGTCATTCTCTGTATTGCCCTGTGGCAAAGCCGCCAGGGCGCAAGCACTGGCTCCACCGTACAGGATGTGACCGTGGGCGGCTTTGCAGCCTTTATCTCGGCCATGCTGATGCTGATTGCGCCCATTCGCCGCATTGCCGATGTAGCCAACCCCATCACGCGCGGCGTGGCAGCGCTGGAACGCGGCCTGTCTTTGCTGGAAGGCTCCAGCGACGAGCAAAGTGGCACATTCAAACCCACAGGCCCCGTCACCGGCACGCTGCAGTTGAGCGATGTCACCGTGCAGTTTGGACCCGACAAGGCGCCTGCCCTGTCTCACCTGAACCTGAATGTGAAGGCTGGCGAAGTCGTGGCCCTGGTCGGCCCGTCGGGCGCGGGCAAGACCACGCTGGTCAACTTGCTGCCGCGCTTTTTCTCGCCCACCAGCGGCCAGATCACGCTGGATGGCGTGCCGCTGAGCGATTGGGACTTGAACGCGCTGCGCCAGCAGTTCGCCATGGTCAGCCAGGATGTGGTCATGCTCAACGACAGCGTGGCAGCCAACGTCGCACTGGGCACCGAAGTGGATGAAGCCCGCGTCTGGTCTGCGCTTGAAGCCGCAAACCTGGGCGACTTTGTACGCAGTCTGCCGCAAAGCCTGCACACCTTGGTCGGCCACAACGCCAGCCAGCTGTCTGGCGGCCAGCGCCAACGCCTGGCCATTGCCCGCGCGCTGTATAAGAACGCGCCGATTCTGATTCTGGACGAAGCGACTTCGGCTCTGGACAACGAATCCGAGCGTCTGGTGCAAGAAGCCCTGAACCGCCTGATGCAGGGCCGCACCACACTGGTGATTGCACACCGTTTGTCCACCATTGAACATGCCAACCGTGTGGTGGTGATGGAGCGCGGCCAGATTGCAGAGCAAGGCACGCATGCCGAGCTGATTGCACTGGGCGGCCTGTACGCCCGCCTGCACACGCAAGTCCGGAGTACAGCGACGCCCGGCGAGGTACAAATTTAATAGCAGCCATCGCTTATAAATAAAGGGCTACAAGGCAAAATACCTTGTAGCCCTTTGTATTTTTACGATCATCGCTCGCAATAGGTTCGCAGCAATTACAGGGACACCAAGGAAGCGCCGCCGCGCACCGAGGGTGTTGTCCCCCTTGGGGGAAGCCGCATCACCGCTCAGGGGGGCCGTAGTTACCAAGTGCCGCGTGACGGCTGTGTTCGTCGCTCTTGTTTCAGAGCCTTGCCCAGGAGATCCGCCATGTACTGGCGATCGACCAGCTTTGCAAAGTCAGCCGCCGTCAAGTTGCGTTGATTGCGCAGCGTGATGTCCGCCCCCTCCTCCAGCAGCAGCTTGACCACAGCCTCGCTGCTGTACTGTGCCGCCAGCATCAGCGGTGTCGTTCCGTTGGGCGATGCCGCGTCGATATAGGCGTTTTCTTCCAGCAGCAGCTTGATGATATCCAGCGTCTGCGGCGTATCCGCCGATGCGGCGTAGTGCAGCGGCGTCCAGCCCTCACGGTTCACATCAGCGCCGCGCTTGATGAGTTCTTTGGCCAGTTTGAGATGACCTTTGATGCAGGCCATCATCAAAGGCGTCTCATTCTGGCGAGAGGCCAGATTCACATCAATCTTGGGCGCTTTGAGCAGCACATCAAATACCTTCAGCGAGTCCTGATGCAAAGCCGCCACCAAGCCGGGACGCCCACGCGAATCCAGCGTATTGGCATCAAAGCCGCGAAAAATCAGATTCACCATGGTGCTGGAGTTATCACTGACCAGCGCCCTCGAATAGTCCTCAAAATCGCTGGCCCAGCCCATGCCTGGCAGACCAGCCGCCCCCGCAACGACCGCGCCCAGCCAGCGCAGGCTGTGGCGACGATTCAATGACGATGCGGTGCAGAGGGATGGGGCTGCGAACAGATTCATGCACTGGCTCCAGAATTCACGGATGGCTTACGCCTGGGTCACGCCCTTGAACAGGCGGTCAAAGTTGGCACTCGTGGCTTCGGCCACCTCTTCCACGGGAATACCGCGCACCTCGGCAATTTGCTTGGCCACAAACGGCACATAGGAAGGATTATTCGTCTTGCCACGATAAGGCATGGGCGCGAGATAGGGGCTATCGGTCTCGATCAGCAACCGGTCCAGCGGTACAAAAGCGGCCACATCGCGCAGATGCTGCGCATTTTTAAAGGTCACGATACCCGACAGGGAGATGTAGTAACCCATGTCCAGCCCGGCACGCGCCACTTCAGCGGTCTCGGTAAAGCAGTGAAAGACGCCGCCGGCCTGCGTGGCGCTATCAGCCTCGCCGCACTCGCTCAAAATGGCCAGCGTTTCGGCAGAGCTGCTGCGGGTGTGAATGACCAGCGGCTTTTGCGTAATCTGCGCCGCCCGGATATGGGTGCGAAAGCGCTCGCGCTGCCACTCCAGATCAGCAATCGTGCGGCCGCCCTTACGGTCTTCCATGCCGTAGTAATCCAGACCGGTCTCACCAATTGCCACCACACGGGGTAGCGCAGCGCGATCGACCAGGTCCTGCACGCTGGGCTCGGTCATGTCTTCGGTATCGGGGTGCACACCCACCGTGGCCCAAAAGTTGTCATAGTCCAGCGCCAGCTGGTGCACATCCGGAAACTCTTCCATCGTCGTGCAGATGCACAGCGCACGCGTGACCTTGGCAGCGGCCATCGCCTCGCGAATTTGCGCGAGATTGGCGCTCAGATCAGGATAGTTCAGGTGGCAATGCGAATCGGTAAACATAGAAAATCTCACCCCTGATCGGCTGCACACCTCTCCTATCTCGCGTCGCGGGAGGGAGAGGAAAGCATCGCCAGGCGGCTTTTGCTTTGGCTACCCTGACTTGGGCAGCACATTTTGAAGGCTACGCGAGGTAGTTAAAGAGTTTGCGTCGGTTTTTCAGAACCCAGTGACGTGCCGAGAATTTGCTCAATCTTGGCTTTGAGTTCCGCAGACTTGGCATCTTTGGGAAACTGAAGACCTATGCCCTGAGTGCGGTTACCAGAGGCTCGCTCGGGCGTGACCCAGGCCACGCGCCCGGCTACGGGGTAACGCTGTGGGTCTTCAGGCAGCGTGAGCAGCACATAGACATCATCGCCCAGACGATAGTCTCGCTGCGTGGGTACAAAAATCCCCCCCTCGGCGAACAAAGGAATATAGGCGGCATAGAGAGCGGCCTTTTCCTTGATCGCCAGCTGCATTACGCTGGGACGGGGGGCGGTAGTTGCGTTCATAGTGGGATGACAAAATTCTTGAAACGGCCGAGCGGCAGCGCTTTGTAGAGTAACACCCCGCAAAACATTCACCAAACCCGACGGCCATGACTCAGCGTGCGGCTCTGGCGGATTTGCCGGAGGTCAATACACTGCGCGCCCGGGCGGCCATTGCCTCCACCATCAGACCGGCGTTAAAGGGGTGATCGGACGTGCGCGCAGCCTGCACCAGCTCGCGCGACCAATTGGCCAGCAGCGTCATGGACAGGGGCTTGCCCGGCAAATCCGCGGGCGAAAAGTAACGAGGGCTAGCGCCACCCGCCTGCGCCATCAGGTCATGGCAGATTTTCTGCAGCGCTTCCACCGCATCCACAGGACCAAAGGCCGCCAGCGCCGCCACATCGCCCTTGGCCAGCTGGCGCGGCAGTTGCGCCCAGGCAGCAGCACGGCCTGCATCGCCCGCCATGCGTAGGGCATCACCGGGGCGGCCTCCTGCCGCTTGCAGCGCCGCAGCTGCATCAGCTTCACTCATGCCTTGCGACTGCAGCCATTGCGCAGCTTCTGGCACGGCTGGCCAAGTCATGGTGTGGGCTAGGCAGCGGCTGCGAATGGTAGGCAGCAGCAGGTGCGACGCTTCGCTGGCCAGCACAAAACGGGCGTCGCCGGGCGGCTCCTCCAGCGTCTTGAGCAGCGCATTGGCCGTGATGGCATTCATTTGCTCGGCCGGGTAGACCAGCACCGCCTTGCCACGGCCGCGTGCGCTGGTGCGCTGACAGAACTCCACGGCATCGCGCATGGCATCCACGCGGATTTCCTTGCTGGGCTTGCGCTTTTTGTCGTCAATATCGGCCTGCGCTTTTTCAGACAGCGGCCAGCCCAGCTCCATCATCTGCACCTCGGGCATGAGCACGCACAAATCCGCATGGGCACGCACGTCGATGGCGTGGCAGCTGGCACAATGACCACAAGCGCCTTGCGCCGAAGGCTGCTCGCACAACCAAGCACGCGCCAAGGACAAGCCCAGCGCGTACTGCCCCAGACCCGAAGGCCCCTGCAGCAACCAAGCGTGGCCGCGCTGGGCCAGCAACTGGCTGCGCTGCACAGCAATCCACGGGGCTTCAGTGCCAGACTCGATACCCGCCTTGCTCATGCCTTGCTTTCCGCCGCGCTGCTCAGCCAGCCTTTAGCCACCACGGCCTGCGCAATCTGCTCCCACACCGCTTCACGGCAGGTGTTGGCATCCACACGCACAAAGCGCTGCGGCGCAGCTTCAGCGCGCTGGGCATAGCCTTGGGCCACACGGGCAAAAAATTCGCCGGGCTGGGCTTCAAAACGATCGGGCACACGGGCTGTCGCCAGTCGCACTGCGGCCACTTCGGCCGGCAGATCGAACCACAGCGTCATATCAGGCTCGCGCATGAAGCTTGATACCAAATCGGCCTGCAACGCAGTACCAGTCTGCGCCATTCGCTCTAAAACTGATAGCTGATTCCAGTCAAAACCCCGGCCTGCGCCCTGATAGGCAAAAGTGGCATCGGTAAAACGGTCGCTGATGACCACTTCGCCACGCGCCAGCGCGGGCTCGATGACCTGCACCAGGTGGTCGCGGCGCGCGGCAAAGGCAATCAGCGCCTCGGTCAGCGGGTCCATGGCGTCATGCAGCATCAGGGCGCGCAGCTTTTCAGCCAGCGGCGTGCCGCCAGGCTCACGTGTCAAAGTAACCACGCGGCCCTGATCACGAAACGCTTGCGCCAGACCGGCGATGTGCGAAGACTTGCCCGCACCGTCAATGCCTTCAAAACTGATGAACAGACCCTTGGGTGAAGCTGTACTCACAGATATTTCCTCTAGCGCGCCTCATGGCAGCGCCAGCTTGTTGATTCAAACGAGACGCAGTCGTCACACCCTGCGACCTTCAAAAATTACTGACCGCGCTGGTAGCGGTTGACGGCCCTATTGTGCTCGTCCAGCGACGCGCTGAAATGGCTGGTGCCGTCGCCCTTGGCCACAAAGTACAGGGCCTTGGTCTGATCGGGCTGCACCGCCGCCATCAGCGCCGCCTTGCCGGGCATGGCAATGGGCGTGATGGGCAGACCCGCACGGGTATAGGTATTCCAGGGCGTGTCGGTCTGCAAGTCACGCTTGCGCAGATTGCCGTCAAAGCTCGCGCCCACACCGTAGATAACCGTGGGGTCGGTCTGCAGGCGCATGCCTATGCGCAGACGGTTGGCAAAAACGCCAGCAATCTGGGCACGATCGGCTGCGCGGCCGGTTTCTTTTTCTACGATGCTGGCCAGAGTCAGCGCTTCATCGGCAGACTTGAGCGGGGTATTGGCCGCGCGCATGGCCCAGGCATCGGCCAAACGCCTATCCATGGAATGCATTGCGCGGCGCAGCACCGCCATATCAGAGCTGCCCTTGGCATAGGTATAGGTATCGGGGAAGAAGCGACCCTCGGGCATGACGCCCACCCGGCCCAGCGCCGTCATCACGGCTTCATCGCTGAGACCAGTGCTATCTTGTTTGAGGAATTCTTCACGGGCCAGCGCAGCGCGCACCTGGCGCCAGTTCCAGCCTTCCACAATGGTCAGCGCGCGCAGGCTTTCCTCGCCACGCGCCAGCTTCTGTAGCAGTTCGTAAGGCGTAAGGCCCGTGCTCAGCTCGTAGTTGCCTGCCTTGATGGCGCGATCCTTGCCCGAGAGACGAAACCACGCATACAGCAAACGCGCATCGGTCTGCACGCCGGCCTTGACCACGTTCTGCGCCACACCACGCGGCGTCGTACCGGGCTCGATTTCCAGCTCCAGATTGGGCGCAGTCAAGCCCAGTGGCTGGTTCAGCCACCACCAGGCTCCGCCCGCAGCCAGGGCAGCCAACAGCAACAACAATATCAGTGCACGAATAAGGGCACGCACAGGCTCAATCCATAAAGACGCAGAGCGACGATCATAATTCAGCCATGACCCTGCCAAAGACGCTGCCCCTGAACGGCATGACCCCCATTTCCCATCTTGGTGTGATCCGCGCCGTTGGCGCTGATGCAGCCAGCTTTCTGCACGGCCAGCTGAGCAATGACTTTGTGCTGCTCAAACAGGATCAGGCTAGGCTTGCCGCTTTTTGCACCGCCAAGGGCCGCATGCTGGCCAGTTTCATCGGCTTCAAGCGCAGCACCGACGAGATTGTGTTGATTTGTGACCGCAGCCTGCTCGCTCCCACGCTCAAGCGCCTGTCCATGTTTGTGCTGCGCGCCCAATGCAAGCTTAGCGACGCTACATCAGACTTTGCGCTTTACGGCCTAACCGGCACAGCGGCTGCGCAATACCTGAGCGCGGACTCTGCCCCCTGGGCACTCAAAGCCGAAGGCGAAGCCCATGTGCTGGCACTCTACCCCGCCGCAGGCAACCAGCGTGCGCTGTGGGTGGCCCCAGCAGGTCAGGCCCCAGAGGGCGAGCTGCTGAGCGAAGACCTGTGGCTGTGGTCTGAAGTGCAAAGCGTGGTGGCCACGCTGTCCGCCCCTGTGGTTGATGCTTTTGTACCCCAGATGCTCAATTACGAATCGCTGGGCGGCGTCAACTTCAAAAAGGGCTGCTACCCCGGCCAGGAAATCGTGGCCCGCAGCCAGTTTCGCGGCACGCTCAAGCGCCGCGCCTATCTGGTGCATGCCGACAAGGCGCTGAGCGTGGGTCAGGAAATCTTCACCGCCGAAGACCTGGAGCAAGGCACCGGCACCGTGGTGCAGGCGGCCGCTGCGCCTGAAGGCGGCTGGGCTGCCATCGTTTCCATGCAGATTGCCTCGTCCACGCGGGACGACCTGTTTGCTCATGCAGCACTGGCAGAAGGCCAAAGCGCCGATGTGGCCCACGGCGTGGCGCTGCAGGTGCAGCCACTGCCTTATGAGTTGCTGGCAGACATCTAAGGTTTAAGCCCGCGCCAAAGCATGCCAAGGCCCTGCCTTGGCATTTTTTTGCCCGCTGACACTACACTTTTACGCATGCGCATAACGTCACCAGACTCTCGCCGTCGCTGGCTGCTGGCACTGGCCTGGGCCTTGCTCTGCGCGCTGATGCTGGCTCTGCAATGGTGGCAGGCTCATGCCCAGCAGCAGCGCGAGCAGTTCCAGCTGACGCAGATAGTGCAGCGCCAGATGCTGGAAAAAGTAGCCCAGCACAAAGCCCACCTGACGGCGCTGACGGCAGTGGCGCCACTGCAGGCCACCGAAGAGTCTTCTGCCCTGAGCCGGGTCGCTCAGTCGATCAAGACCATCTACCCACGCATTCAGGAGATCCAGCTCGTCACCCCAGCCACGCCGGCCACAGGCAGTTGCCTGGTTCCGGCCGTGGCTCAAGCCGCTGCCCCGCTGCAGGCTCGCGCGAGCACCAGCCTGCCCGACGAACAACATGCGGGCGACTACCTGTTCATCAAAAAAGTAGCATCACCCTCAGACTGGCTATGCGTTCGCATCCATTCCGCCCAGTTGCTGGATGAACAGACTCTGCCCGCCAACAGCGGTCTGCGCATCCGCCTCAATGGCCACGCACTGCTGGAGCCTCCTCCCCCGCTACGGCAAGTAAGGGTCTTTGGCCAGTTCACACTGGCCGGCTACGACCAGCCGCTTGAAGTGCAACTGCTCACCCGCCCTCATAACCTGCTGAGCTGGAGCATGGTGCTGATCAGCGTTCTGCTTAGCACGCTTTTGGTGGGCACTGCCAATCTGATCTGGAAAAGCCGCCAGCAAGCCAGACGCCACCAGCAACGCGCCCAGTTGCTGGCGAATGAGGCCCAACTGGCCCATGCCTCACGCGTCAACGGCATGGGCGAGATGGCATCTGGCATTGCCCATGAGCTGGCGCAGCCCGTCACGGCCTTGCTGAGCCAGAGCCAGGCCGCCCTACGCGCCCATGAGTTGGGCAAGCCTGAACTGCTGACCACCGCCCTGCAGGCCAATGTGCGCGAGGCAAGGCGCGCCGGTGCCATTCTGGAGCGCATGCGCGGCTATATCAGCAACGCTCCCAGTCAGCCCCAACGCCTGGATTTGCCCCAGGCCGTCAATCAGGCCCTGTTGTTGCTCGATGGCCCAGCTCGCCAAGCCGGTATTGCACTGCGCTGGCAGACACCGGTGCAGCCCTGCTGGGTCTGGGCCGATCCGGTCTCACTGGAGCAGGTGCTGAACAATCTGGTGCGCAACGCACTGGATGCGCTAAGCCATGCCGCCACACCCGATGCAAACATTGAAATCACGCTGCGCACAGATGCCAAGCAGGCCTTGCTAACCGTGCAGGACAACGGCCCCGGCGTGGATGCGGCCACCGCCCAGCGCATGTTTGAGCCTTTCTTCACCACCAAGACCGATGGCATGGGGCTGGGCCTGCCGCTTTGCGCCACGCTGATGGAGCGCATGGGCGGCAACCTGGAATATGTCCACAGCCCACGCGGTGCCTGCTTTGTCATGCATTTGCCGCTGGCTTCTGACGATGACTTCTGACGGACTATCCGCACACCCATGATTTATTTGATCGATGACGACCCCTCGGTGCGCGAAGCCCTGCACTTGCTGCTGCAGACCTATGAACTGCCCGTCACCTGCTTTGAGTCCCCTGCCGACTGCCTAGCGCATCTGGACCGCAGCCAGCCCGGAATTCTGATTACCGATCTGCGCATGCCGATGATGTCCGGCCTGCAGTTGCACGAGCAGTTGATGGCACAGGGCGTGGACTGGCCCACGATTGTGATTACCGGCCACGGCGACCTGCACGCCTGCCGCCGCGCGTTCAGGGCCGGGGTTACCGACTTTCTGACCAAACCCATCGAAGAGCAGACCCTGCTGCAGGCCATTGAATCTGCGCAAAACCGCCTGAACCAGCAGGCTGAACGCAATGAAGCCCGGCAAAGCCTGCGCAGCTTGACCGAGCGCGAGCGCGAAGTGCTGGAGCTGATTACCAAAGGGCTGGGCAGCAAGGAAATTGCCGCCGCACTGGATATTTCAGTACGCACGGTCGATACGCACCGCGCCAAACTGGCTGAAAAATTGGGCACGGGATCAGTGGCCGAGCAGACCCGGCTGCTGCTGACTGCAGCCATCTGAAACGTATCGCACTCCGTAGGATTACCGATAGCCATCCGTTGCCTTGCGAATGGGCGACCCGTGCGGCAATCCCTAAAGTTCATTCATCGCTTGATCACCTCTGATCTGAGCCGATCCTCAAGGAGCTTTGACATGAACCAACGCCTGCTGAACACCGCCAAAACCGCCGTCTGCGCCCTCACCGTCACCGCCGCCATGGCTGGCGCGACTGCGGCAAACGCTGCCACCGCATCCACCCGCAGCATTGCCAGCGCGACCGCCGTGCAACTGGCCCAGCAGACCGTGGCCGCCTGCACTGCGGATGGCTACAACGTCACCGCCGCCGTGGTAGACCGTTCTGGCGTGCTGCTGGGCTTGGTGCGTGCCGATGGCGCTGGCCCCCACACCACGCAGGCCGCAACGTCCAAAGCGTTTACCTCGGCCTCATCGCGCAACCCCACCAGTGGCATTGCCAAGGCCATTCAGTCCAACCCTGATGCGGCTGGCATGGCCCATATTCCGGGCTTTCTGGTGCTGGCGGGCGGCGTTCCCGTCAAGATCGGCAACGAGACCATTGGCGCCATTGGCGTAGCCGGTGCCCCCGGCGGTCATCTGGATGAAGCCTGCGCGCAAAAAGCCATCACCTCTCTGAAAGACCAGCTGCAATAACCAACCAGCCGGGCAAGCGCCCACAAAAAAGCGGCCCCATCATTTACTGATGGGGCCGCTTTTTCAGTTGGATCTCAAAACACACCGTAGCGATAAGCCACATAGGCTGCTGCGGCCACTCCGATCAGGCTCAGGATTGTCATGACTCGGCTCATCGCTCACCTCCATTTTGATTAAAAACAGGCTCTACCGGTTATCCAATATACGCAAGCAGCTATCAATAACAAAGTATCAAAGTACTTGGCGCATGGTGATATGGGGAATGCCCGCTTCTTCATAAGGCTCGCCCACCGGCGTAAAGCCCGCGCGCAGATAAAACTTCTCGGCATGGCGCTGAGCGTGCAGCACGATTTCTTTGTCACCTCGGTCACGCGCAGAGGCGACCAGGCTATCGAGCACCATGCGACCCCAGCGGCCACCCCGCACGCTGCGGTCCACGGCCATGCGGCCAATGCGGGCCACACCCGGTGCATCGCTGACCAGTCGGCCTGTGGCCACGGGCTGGCTCAAGCCATTGAACAGCACGACATGGCGGGCCACAGGGTCAAACTCATCAATCTCGATCTCACGTGGCACGCCCTGCTCGCGCACAAATACCGCCAGGCGCAGGCGCTCTGCATCGCGGCCCAGATCATTCCAGCTGCCCGATTGCAAAGTCACAACCTCCTGCCCCGCTTCATACGCAGTCAACAGGTCGCGCAGGGACTGCGGCACGGGTTTGGGAGCCTGCGTGGCGGCATCGGCAAACACATAGACCAGCTCCACCGTGTTGAGCAGCTCCATGCCGCGGAAAATGCCTGCCTCGAACTGCAGCGAGGTATTGCCCTGCTTGACGCAGCGGATGCCCACATCCAGCACATCACCCAAGGTGGCGGAGCCGTGAAAGACCGTACCGGCTTTTTTCACAAACATCTCGCCGCCCAGCGAGGCAAAACCCGTCTCGTACGGAATGGCCAGCTGGCGCCAGTAGTTGCTGATGGCCACATCGGCGTACATCAGGTAATGGGCGTTGAAGACGATCTTCTGAGCATCCACCTCGGCCCAGCGCACTTCAATACGGGTGAAGCTGCGGAAATCCTGTCGGTTCATATTGCTTTGTCTCTCTCGGTTTAATTCAGTCCAAATGCACTGCGCAAGGCCTGCGCCATATCTCGGTGGGCTTGCCGCGCCTCGGCAATCACACGGCCCATTTTGATGAATTCATGGGTCACACCCTTGTAGATTTCAAGCTCTACCGGCACTCCAGCCATGCGCAACTTATCCGCATATTCAACGCCCTCGTCTACCAGCGGGTCGCACTCGGCCAAGCCTATCCAGGCCGGCGCCACATCATCCACATCAGGGGCCAGCAGCGGCGCAAAGCGCCAGTCTTCTCGGTCCTTGGGATTGGCAATATATTGTGCAAAAAACCAGGTGATGGAGGGCTCTTCCAGGACCAGCCCATGGGCATAGCGACGGTGTGAGTCCGTATCCTGGTGCGCAGTGGTGCCGGGGTAGATCAGCAATTGCAGCGCCAGCTTCAGGCCCGCATTGCGTGCCTCAATTGCGCAAGCTGCAGACAAGGTGCCGCCCGCACTGTCACCCCCCACGGCGATGCGGCTGGCATCTGCGCCCAGACTCGCAGCATGGGCAGCCAGCCACTGAAGCGCATCCCAGGCATCGTTATGGGCCACCGGAAATTGAAACTGGGGAGCCAGTCGGTAATCCAGCGACACCACCATGCAGCCCGCCAAGTGCGCCAGCTGGCGGCAAAGCGGGTCATGCGTGGCCACGCTGCCCACGGTAAAACCGCCGCCGTGCAGATACAGCAGCACGGGCAGGCCCGCAGCAGGAGCTTCATCCTGCGTCACCGGGGCATACAGGCGTGCGGGCAGCTGCGAGCCATCGCGTGCAGGTATCTGCAAATCTTCTACACGCGGCAAGGCTTGCTTGGGGATTTCAAGCACGCCTGCCCCAGCCTCATAGGCAGCTCTGGCTCCATCGGCCCCCAATTGGTACATGGGGGTCCGTGCGGCTCGCTCCATGCGGCGCAGCACGTCGCGCATAGAAGTTGTCAGGCTGGCGGGCAAAGCCACAGAAGAGTCAGGCATGTTCACGATGGATTTTGACAAAAACACAGGCTGGCATTGTGAGGCGCGGACCTCAGCGCGGCATGTCGCCAATTATTCCCCGTAAATCATGAACCGCAGCGCGAGAAGCACGGGGCCTGAGCTGGATAACCCCTGCGCGGCGGTGAATCACCACCCAATAGCCATCACCGATAGATATCAATGGCATCTTGATGCCGTCTTGATACCGCAGCGGCAAATCTCTACCCGCTCTTGACGGGTGAATTTCTACATTTCTTCCATCGCAACAGGGCGCAATGCAGCGCCTGTGGGAGGAAATGCAATGACATACGACTGGATCGCCACCTTGGCCGTGCTGGCCGCACTGGGCCTGTTTGCCTATTTGGGCTATGCACTGCTGCGCCCCGAAAATTTTTAAGGGGCTGCCATGCAAGTGCTGCAAGACATTATTTTTGTAAGCCTCACCGTGGTCTGCTTTGTCGGGCTGCTGGGCTTTGTGCGCGCCCTCGCGCGGCTGTAAGGGAGCAGGATCATGTGGCTACCCTGGATCGAATTTGCCGCCGTGCTGACGGCGGTGACGCTGCTGACCATTCCCATGGGTAAATGGCTGGCACGTTGCTTTACGAGTGAACACCACACGCTGCTGGAGCGGGTGAGCTACCGCATCATCGGCGTGAACCCAGCGCAGCGCATGGGCTGGCAAGCTTATGGCACTGCATTGCTGATGAGCAATGCACTGATGCTGCTGCTGGGCTATCTGGTGCTTAGGCTGCAAGGATGGCTGCCACTGAACCCGCTGGACATTGCGGCGCAGACGCCCGATCTGGCCTTCAACACCGCAGCCTCTTTCATCACCAATACCAACTGGCAGGCCTATGCGGGTGAAGCCAGTCTGACGAATGCCACGCAGATGGCAGCCATCACCTTTCTGATGTTTGCCGGCGCTACAACAGGTGTAGCAGCTGGCGCAGGTTTTGTGCGTGGTCTGGCACGTTCCAGCAGTCAGGATGTTGGTAACTACTGGGTGGACTATGTGCGCGTGTTCTGGCGCGTGTTACTGCCGCTGTCCTTTGTCATGGCGCTGGTCTATGTCTGGCAGGGCATTCCGCAAACGCTGAATACCCAGACCATTGCTACCACTCTTGAAGGTGCAAAGCAGCAGCTGATGCTGGGGCCGGTTGCCAGTCTGGAAAGCATCAAGCACCTAGGCACCAATGGGGGCGGCTTTTTCAGCATGAATGCGGCGCACCCGTTCGAGAACCCCACACCGCTGACGAATATGCTGCACATCCTGTCGATGCTGCTGATACCTGCAGGTCTGACCTATGCCTTTGGCTCCATGCTGCTGCGCCGCAAGCAAGGCTGGGTGTTGTTTGGTGCCTGCATGGTGATGTTTGTCGGCTTTTTGAGTCTAGTGTTTGTGGCAGAGCAAAACGGCAGCCAGTTGCTGGCCCGCGCCGGTGCAGATCAGCAATACAGTCTGACGCAGAGCGGCGGCAATATGGAAGGGAAGGAGCTGCGCTTTGGCATTGCCGATACCGCCCTGTTTGTCGCCACCACCACGGCAGCAACGACCGGCTCGGTCAACGCCATGCATGACTCGCTGACGCCTCTTGGAAGCATCACGCCGCTGGCGATGATGATGCTCAACTGCGTGTTTGGCGGCGATGGGGTGGGTCTGATCAACCTGATCCAGTACGCCATCCTCACAGTGTTTCTGGCCGGCATGATGATTGGCCGCACGCCAGAATTTTTGGGCAAGAAGATCGAGGTGCGCGAGATCAAGCTGGTCATGCTGTCGGTGCTGGCACACCCGGCTGTCATGCTGGGCCTTACGGCGCTGGCCGTTCTATGGCCCGATGCCACGGCCAGCCTCAACAACCGGGGTCCGCACGGCTTTAGTGAAATTCTGTATGCCTATGCCTCGGCCACAGCCAATAACGGTTCGGCTTTTGCCGGGTTGAACGCCAACACACCCTTCTTCAACACCACGCTGGGCCTAGCCATGCTCGGCGGCCGCTATCTGACGCTACTTCCTTTGCTGGCCGTAGCCGGCAGCCTGGCCGCCAAGGCCACTGTCCCTGCAGGGCCCGGCACCTTTCCCACGGCCACGCCGTTGTTCATGGGACTGCTGGTGTTTGTGGTGCTGGTGGTGGGTGGGCTCACCTTCTTGCCGTCGCTGGCCCTTGGTCCGGTGATTGAGCATTTGCAAATGCTGATCGGCCAACTCTACGCATAAGTATTTTTTTTGCCAAAGACCTGCAGCCCACGTGCTCGCAGGTCAAGGAGCAAGTCATGACAACTACCAATCTCACACTTTCCAACACTGCCGTGAATGCGCAGCCCGTCCGCTGGCCCCTGCTGCTAGGCAGCAGCCTGCGCGCAGCCGTTCTGGTCATGCTGGTGGGCGGCATTGCCTACCCCTTGCTAGTCACCGGCATTGCACAAACGGTACTACCCCAAGCGGCCAATGGCAGCCTGATCGAGCGCAACGGCCAGGTTATTGGCTCGGCACTGATTGGCCAATCCTTTGCTGGTGCGGGTTACTTTCACAGCCGCCCCAGCGCCACCACAGCGCCTGACCCTGATAAGGAAGGCAGCAGCATTGACGCACCCTATAACGCCGGGCTGTCTGCAGCCAGCAATCAAGGGGCGACTCACCAGGGCCTGATGGACAGCGTGAGCGAACGCGTGGCGCAATACCGGACTGATAACCGCCTGGGGACCAGTGCACTGGTGCCGGTGGATGCCGTTACGGCATCTGCATCGGGGCTGGATCCACATATCTCACTGGCCAATGCCCAGCTGCAATTACCTCGTGTGGCGCAGACCCGCGGTCTGCCGCTAGAGCAAGTCCAACCGCTGCTGCAGCAAGCTACTCAGCAGCGCACGCTGGGTGTGCTGGGTGAGCCGCGCGTGAACGTGCTGCAGCTCAATCTGGCGCTAGATGCACTGCAACCCGCTGCCAAGGCTAAGGAGTAAGTCATGAGACATACAACAAACAAATCACCACTGTTCAGTGCGGCACTGGTGCGTACATCGCTATGGGATGCGCTGCGCAAGCTGTCGCCGCGCACGCAATGGGCCAACCCGGTCATGTTTGTCGTCTACCTGGGTGCCATTTTGACCACCCTGCTGTGGGTGCAGGCACTCAATGATCCCGCATCTACCGATGCAGGCTTTACGCTGGCCATTGCACTGTGGCTGTGGTTCACCCTGCTGTTTTCCAACTTTGCCGAAGCTCTGGCCGAAGGCCGCAGCCGCGCCCAGGCCGCCAGTCTGCGCGGCATGAAGCGCGATACCGTGGCCAAGGTGCTGCAACAACCTCGATACGACAGCAGCTGGCTTCCCATGCGCGCCAGCGAGTTGCGCAAGGGCGTGACCTTGCTGGTCGAAGCGGGTGATGTCATCGCACTGGACGGTACGGTCATTGAAGGCGTTGCCTCAGTGGACGAAAGCGCCATCACGGGTGAATCAGCCCCTGTGATTCGCGAAGCTGGGGGCGATTTTTCGTCGGTCACCGGTGGCACTCGCGTGCTGTCTGACTGGCTGGTGGTTGAAGTCACCGTCAACCCCGGTGAATCGTTTTTGGACCGCATGATCTCCATGGTCGAATCGGCCAAGCGCCAGAAAACACCCAACGAGCTGGCGCTGACGATTTTGCTGGTCGGCCTGACACTGGTATTCCTGCTCGTCATCGTCACGCTGTGGCCGTTCTCCACCTTCGCCGTGGCGCAGGCAGGAGCCGGAAACGTGGTGAGCATCACGGTGTTGATTGCGCTGCTGGTCTGCCTGATTCCCACCACCATCGGCGGCCTGCTATCGGCCATTGGCGTGGCGGGCATGAGCCGCATGATGCAGGCCAATGTGATCGCAACCTCGGGCCGCGCAGTGGAAGCCGCCGGTGACGTGGACGTGCTGCTGCTGGACAAGACCGGCACCATTACTCTGGGCAACCGCCAGGCCAGCGAGTTCTTTGCAGCCCCCGGCGTGAGCATGCAGCTGCTGGCCGAAGCGGCACAACTGGCATCGCTGGCCGACGAAACCCCAGAAGGCCGCAGCATCGTGGCGCTGGCGCGTGAACACTACGGCCAGCCAGAGCGCAGCGTGGCCGATATTCAAACGGGCCAACCGGTGGAGTTTGTCCCCTTTACCGCCCAGACCCGCATGAGCGGTATCGATATAGGCCCGCGTAACTTGCGCAAGGGTGCAGCCGATGCAGTGCGCCGCCATCTGGAAGCACTGGGCGGCCAGTTCCCCGGCCAGGTACAGCTGGCGGTGGACAATGTTTCGCGCAAAGGCAGCACGCCGCTGGTGGTAGCCGATGGTGCCAAGGTACTGGGCGTGATCGAACTCAAAGACATCGTCAAGCCCGGCATGAAAGAGCGCTTTGCCGAGCTGCGCCGCATGGGCATCCAGACCATCATGGTGACCGGCGACAATCCGCTCACCGCCGCCGCCATCGCGGCCGAGGCAGGTGTGGATGACTATCTGGCCGAAGCCCGGCCCGAGGACAAGCTGCAGCTGATTCGCAGCCACCAAGCTGCAGGCCGTCTGGTAGCCATGACGGGTGACGGCACCAACGATGCCCCTGCGCTGGCTCAGGCCGATGTGGCCGTGGCCATGAACAGCGGCACGCAGGCCGCCAAAGAGGCGGG
Organism: Comamonas suwonensis; assembly: GCF_012844455.2. Taxonomy (GTDB): domain Bacteria; phylum Pseudomonadota; class Gammaproteobacteria; order Burkholderiales; family Burkholderiaceae_C; genus Comamonas; species Comamonas suwonensis. Next base: position 21,651 of record NZ_JABBCQ020000002.1, read on the forward strand.
CAATATGGTGGACTTGGACAGCAACCCAACCAAGCTGATCGAGGTGGTGGAAACCGGCAAGCAGATGCTGATGACGCGGGGCGCACTGACCACCTTCAGCATTGCCAACGATGTTGCCAAGTATTTCGCCATCATTCCTGCCGCTTTTGTGGGCACCTATCCGCAACTGGCTTCACTCAATGTGATGCAGCTGCACAGCTCAGACTCGGCCATTTTGAGTGCGGTGATCTTCAACGCGCTGATCATCATCGCCCTGGTGCCTTTGGCCTTGCGCGGTGTGTCCTACCGCGCCGTGGGCGCTGCCGTGCTGCTGCGCCGCAATCTGCTGATCTATGGACTGGGCGGACTGATCGTGCCATTTGTCGGCATCAAGCTCATCGACATGCTACTGGCCGCGCTGGGTCTGGTTTAAGCACCGCACCGCTCTCATCTTTCTCCGTTAATCAATACGTCTTGCCTGCCCTGGGCCTGTGGCCCGGGGTGAAAAAGTGTTGTCTGTCGATCATTCATCATGTACGCCTTATCTCTCAAAACACGTCCAACCTGCTTATCCTGCGCTGTAGCGATGGTGGCGCTGGGTGTCTTATTTTTTGTATCCAACAAGGCGCAAGCCCAAGATTTTCAGGCGCAGTCAGCTATAGCTTCTGTAGTCCCTAGATCGTCTGTGGAGTCTGATCTGCCTGTTGCAGCAACTTCTCCGTTCGCCCTCAGCGGCAGCCTGAGTCTGCTGACCGATTATCGCTTTCGCGGTATTTCGCAAACCTGGCGGGGCGCTGCATTGCAAGGCGGAGTCGAGCTGGCCATGCCTCATGGCTGGTACCTGGGAACCTGGCTATCCAATGTCTCCAGCAACAGTTACCCGCAAGGCCAGAGCCTAGAGCACGATCTCTACGCGGGCTGGCGCGGTGACGTGTTGACTGACTGGAAGCTGGACGCAGGCCTGCTGCACTATCGCTACCCCGGTGCGCGCCTGAATGCGGCGGATGGAAGCGCCCAGCGCTTTGATACCACCGAGGCTTACCTGGGGGCCACGCATGGCGGCTTCAATGTCAAATGGTCGGTGGCGATGACGCCGTATTTCGGCTTGCGCGAGAGCACGACAGCCTCTGCTTTTGCCACGGCCCTCACACCTACCGGCAGCAGCCGTGGCAGCCAGTATCTGGATCTGAACTACCAGCACCCGCTGGGCGACTGGGCCACGCTGGGCCTGCATGCGGGCTATACCCATGTGCGCAACTACAGCGAGGTTTCGTATGCCGACTGGCGCGTCTCTCTGGCCAAGACCTGGGGCGCATGGACGGCCTCTGCCGCCTGGGTGGGAACATCGGCCGATGCCCGCTACTACAGCGCGGTCAACAGCCAGGGGCGTATGCGCAGTCTGGGGCGCAGCGGTCTGGTCCTGGGGCTGAGTGCCGCATTCTGATGGCCTGACAGTGATACGCTAAGAATCCGATGCCAAGCTATTCCAACCCTCTTGTTCCACGCCCCGATCCTGATGCGCTGGTCGCCCAGTTGCAGGCGGAGAAAGAGCAGGCTGCGCGCGGTAAGCTGCGTATTTACTTTGGCTCTAACGCCGGAGTGGGTAAGACCTGGGCCATGCTGGCCGCTGCCCAGCGAGAGCGCCAGTCAGGTCGCCGGGTGCTGGTGGGCTTGGTTGAAACCCATGGCCGGGCCGAGACCGAACAGCAACTGAACGGCATGGATCAACTGCCGCGCCGTGCAGTTGTCTATCAAGGCCGGCAGCTCACCGAGTTTGATCTGGATGCCGCGCTGGCGGCTCACCCCGATGTACTGCTCCTGGACGAGCTGGCGCACAGCAATGTAGCCGGGTCACGCCACCCCAAGCGCTGGCAGGATGTGCTGGAATTGCTGGATGCAGGCATTGAGGTCTGGACGACGATGAATGTGCAGCACCTGGAGAGCCTGAACGATGTGGTGAGCGGCATCGTTGGCATACAGGTGCACGAAACCGTCCCCGACCATATCTTTGACGATGCCAATGAAGTCATCGTGGTTGACATTCCGCCTGAAGAGCTGCTCAAGCGCCTGAAGGCAGGCAAGGTCTACCCGTTGGAGCAAGCCGAGCGCGCTTCGCACAACTTCTTTCGGCTTGGCAATCTGCTGGCCCTGCGCGAGCTGGCTTTGCGCCGCACGGCTGACCGCGTCGACGAGGACATGCGTGACTACCGGCGCGAGCGTGCCATTGGAGAGGTCTGGCCCACCCGCGAGCGGCTGATGGTGGGTATTGGCGGCCGCGCGGGCGACGATGCTCTGGTACGCCAGGTGGCACGGCTGGCACGGCGACTGGAGGCCGAATGGCTGGTCGTTTATGTGGATGCACCCGAGCGCCAGCATCTCCCAAAGCATGCGCAGGCCTCCATGCTCAAAACACTGGCACTGGCCGCTCGCCTGGGAGCGGACACGGCCACCATTCCCGGTGCGGGCGTGGCGCAGGCACTGGTGGGCTTTGCCCGTGAGCGCAATGCCAGCCATCTGGTACTGGCTCGTGTGGCCCGCACCGGCTGGAAGTGGTGGAGCCGTAGCTTGCCCGAGCAAATCACGCGTTTAGACCCCGGGCTGGATGTGCTGGTGCTGTCCGTGCCAGTCAATAAAAAGGAGAGCACCCTGCGCCCGCGGGTAGAGCACCAGCGGCCTGTAGCATGGAAAGGCTACTTGGGTGTCACTCTGGCCTGCTTTGCGGCTACGGGCCTGGCTGAATTGCTGCTACAGGTGTTTGCCCCCGCCAATATCGTCATGCTGTTTTTGTTGGTGGTGGTGCTGTCGGCCCTGCGCTGGGGGCGCGGACCCGGCGCATGGGCGGCGCTGCTGTCCGTGCTGCTGTTTGACTTTTACTTTGTGCCGCCGCTCAACTCTTTTAACGTCAACGACACACAATACGTCTTTACCTTTTTCCTGATGCTGGGCGTGGCACTGATCTGCGGCCAACTCATGGCCCGGCTTCGACACGAAGCCCGCGTGGCAGCTGAGCGTGAACGCCGCGCCGCAGCGCTGGCGCGGCTGGCGCGTGATCTGTCGGGTGCTCTCACGCAAGCGCAGGTTACAAACATTGCACTGACCACGATGTCAGGTGTATTCGACGCACAGACTGCGCTGCTGCTACCGGATGCCGAGGAGCAGCTCCATGTGCAAGCAGGCAGCGATGCGCCGGTGAATGCCAGCATTGCCCGCTGGGCCATGGAACACGGCCAGATGGCTGGGCAAGGCACAGATACGCTGGCAGCAGCGCCCGCCCTGTATGTGCCGCTGATGGCTCCCGTGCGCTCGCGCGGGGTACTGGTTTTGTTGCTACGCACACCTCAGCGACTGCATGTGCCAGAAGAACACCGCCTGCTGGACGCCTGCGCCAGCCAGATAGCTTTAGCACTAGAACGCGTGCACTTTGTCGAAGTAGCGCAGCAAACCCAAGTTGCCATGGAAGGCGAGCGCATGCGCAACACGTTGCTGTCTGCCGTTTCCCATGATCTGCGCACACCGTTGACCAGTATTCTGGGAGCCGCACAGACGGCCTTACCCCATGCACCACCGGGTCTGCTGGCTGATATGTTGGGGCAAATCCGCAATCAAGCTCAGTCCTTGCAGCAACTGGTGGACAACCTGCTGGCCATGGCCCGCCTGCAGCAAGGGGGCGTGCACCTTCAACGTGACTGGATCCCGGTGGATGAGCTGGTGGGTAGCGCACTGGCGCAAATGCGTGAACGGCTAGCCCAGCATCCCGTGCGCACTGCATTGCCTGCAGACTTGCCACTGCTGCAAGTCGATGCCGTGCTGATGGAGCGCGTGCTGGTCAATCTGCTGGACAACGCTGTCAAATACACGCCCGCAGGCACCCCAATTACGATCAGCGCGCAGGTGGATGGCAGCAACTGCTTGGTGGTTCTGCAAGATGATGGCCCCGGACTGCCACCACACATGCCCGCCGACCAGTTGTTTGCCCCGTTCACGCGCGGCGTGACGGAATCTTCCATCTCAGGAATGGGCCTTGGCCTGGCACTGGCACAGCGCATTGTGCAAGCCCACGGCGGCAGCCTTACCGCAAGTGCCGCCAGCCCCGCAGCCGATGTGCCCGGCACGGCTTTCACCATCTGCCTGCCTGTGCTGCCCCAGCCTCGTCTTGATGAATAATTTCGCATGAACTCCGCCAGCCCCCGCATTTTGTTGATTGAAGACGATGCCAGCATCCGCCGCTTTGTGCGGCTGGCGCTGGAAGACGAAGGCTGGCAAGTCTTTGAAGCCGAGACCGCCAAACGCGGCCTGATTGAAGCGGCCAGCCGCCAGCCCGATGCCGTGGTGCTCGATCTGGGCCTGCCCGACGCCGATGGCAAGACCGTCATCAGTGAGTTGCGCAGCTGGAGTCAGTTGCCGATTCTGGTGCTTTCGGCACGCGATCATGAGGACGAAAAAGTGGCCGCGCTGGATGTGGGTGCCGATGACTACCTGAGCAAACCCTTTGGCGTGCCTGAGCTACTGGCCCGCCTGCGCGTCATGCTGCGCCGCCGCCAGCAGGCACCCTCCCAGCAACCCAGCAGCGAGGTGCAGTTTGGCAATGTGCACGTCAACCTCGCCACGCATGAAGTGCGCAAGGCAGGTGCGCCCATACACCTGACCCCCATTGAATTTCGCCTGCTCACTGCCCTAATCGCCGGGCAAGGCCGCGTGCTGACCCATCGCCAGTTGCTGCTGCAGGTCTGGGGGCCAGAGTATCTGGATCGCCCCCACTACCTGCGGGTACACATGGCCAATCTACGGCAAAAAGTGGAAACCGATGCGGCACAGCCCGCGCACCTGATGACCGAGTTGCAAGTGGGCTATCGCCTGATCCTTGATTCGATGCATCGCTGAGCTCGACAGGCTGGTAAAAACGTGTTTTTGCTTTCCCGCTGTCATGACTCAGAACAGCGCATGTCCCCGGCGCGACGATTCAGAGAAGGTCCTCAGGGTTTGCGTTCTTGGCCCTGAGCCTGAGGACTCATAGATTGTTCTGATCTCCGTTTCGACAGCATAAGCAAGTCATGGCTTTTATCAACTACGTCACCCAGATCCAGTTTGACTTTGGCGCTATCCAGCTGCTGCGCGCTGAGTGCGAGCGCGTGGGCATTACCAAACCGTTGATCGTGACCGACCCTGGTGTCAAAGCCGCAGGCATTTTGCAAAAAGCGGTGGATGCGCTGGGCGGCTTGCCCCACGCGGTGTTTGACCAGACCCCTTCCAACCCTACAGAGGCGGCCGTGCGCGCTGCGGCTGGAATCTACAAAACCCAGGTCTGCGACGGGCTGATTGCCGTGGGTGGAGGCAGCGCCATTGATTGCGCCAAGGGCGTCGCCATTGCCGCCACACATGAGGGGCCGCTTTCGCACTACGCCACGATAGAAGGCGGCTCGCCACGAATCACCGAACAAGTGGCACCGTTGATTGCCGTACCCACAACCAGTGGCACGGGCAGTGAGGTGGCACGCGGTGCCATTTTGATCGTGGATGACCACCGCAAGCTGGGCTTTCACAGCTGGCATCTGGTGCCCAAAACCGCTATCTGCGACCCTGAGCTGACCTTTGGCCTACCCCCCATGCTGACAGCCGCCACGGGCATGGATGCGATTGCCCATTGCATGGAAACCTTTATGGCGGCTGCCTTCAATCCACCTGCGGATGGCATTGCGCTCGATGGTTTGGCACGTGGCTGGGCACATATCGAACGCGCCACCCGCGATGGGCAAGATGCGGAAGCCCGCCGTCAGCTGATGAGTGCCAGCATGCAAGGTGCCATGGCCTTCCAGAAAGGACTGGGCTGCGTACACAGTCTGAGCCACAGTCTGGGAGGCGTGAACCCGCGCCTGCACCACGGCACGCTCAACGCCATGTTTTTAGCGGCCGTTGTGCGATTCAATGCTGACGCCGAAAGCGTGCAGCGCGAAAATCGTTTGAACCGCATTGCCCATGCCATGAACCTGAGCAGCGGCAGTGACATCCCTAATGCGATTCGCGAGATGAATGCCCGGCTAGGCCTGCCCACCGGCCTTGCTGCCATGGGTGTGGGAAGCGCGCAATTTGAAGCCATCATCAGCGGCGCCCTCAAGGATCATTGCCATGCCACAAACCCACGCCTGGCCACCGTTCAGGACTACGAGCAGATGCTGAGCACATCGCTCTGATACGACACCGAATTCAGCCTGCCAAAACAACACAGCCCTCCGCACCAATATGCGGAGGGCTGTGTTGCATGCTCCTCAAATTCAAGCCTCGGCTGCGGGCCCTTGCTTCAGCACCTCGCGCACTTGCTCCATCAACTGCTGGGCCATGCTGCTGAGCACTGCCAGTTCATCGTCAGACAAGTTGCGGGGCTCATCGTCCAGAATGGCAAAGCAGCCCAGCACATGGCCTTTCTTATCGGTCAAGGGCACGCCTGCATAAAAACGCAGCTTCAGACTTTGTACCGTCGGGTCAGCCGCAAAGCGTGGGTCTCGCGCCAAGTCCCCCACCACAATGGCTTCTTCTTCATACACCACATAGGATGAAACCGTGCTTTCGCGCGGAAGACTGTGCAGCGCCACACCTTCTTCAGGCGATGGCAGCAAACTGCCCGGCGTATAGACCCTGTCTGCATCCACCCATGAGACTTGCGCCCATTTGACGTTGAAGGCGTTGATAGCCTGCTTGGCCGTCTCGTGATAAAGCAGGGTCAGCGACGGGCTCAGCACACCACTGGCATGCAGCGCTTTGACGCGCAGCGCATCACCTTCAGGGATCGGCGCGGCAATGACGCTCTCACCCGAGTCATCGACCTGCATGGCTTCTACCCATAGATGCAACTCATGCAGACTGGTCACGCAGGCCTGCGCACCGCACTGCGCGGCAAAATTAGGGTCTGCAGCCACGGTAGGTGCATTCCACAGGCACAAAACCACACGTGCCCGTGGCCAGTGCCGGCGAATACGACGCACCATGCGCCGCGCCACGCTTTGGGGCTGGTTGTTAAAGATGGAGAGCACCAGCAAGTCCGAGATCTGCATGGCCTTGGCCCATTCTCCATCTCCCAGTTGTCCATTCGCATCTGGTAGCAACGCCAGAGAATCGGTGGTCAAGGCCCATTCAGAGCAGCTCACCTCATGGCCATGCAAGCTCTCGGTGTGCGCCACCATGGCCGCACCCAAGGCATCGACCTCCCAGCGTGCGCCAGCGCAATGGATACGCAAGCGGCGCCGTTGATTGCTTTCAGGCAACGGTGCACCGCGGCGCTTACCGCCGACATGAGGAGCATAGTGATCACGCAACTCTTCAAGCAAGGCACCCATACCGTTAGACAGACGCAGCCGATGCTCAGCAGTGGCCGACTCCAGGTGCTGCTGAGTAGCAATACGCAGGGCAGGAATGGCAACCTCATCGTAAAAACCACTGATGGCATTGGCACGGTCTTCCGATGTGGGTTTGGATGGCATGCGCTCTTCCACAGACTCCACGGCCATGCTGATGGCGTCATCCGCATCATCAGCCAGCAAACGCTGATAAAGCCGCTGCTGCGGGCCCAACACAGGCTCGCTACCCAGTAGAACCTCCATGAATTTAAGCGATGGAATATAGCGACCCAGCACCAGCAAACACACCGTCAGCGGCGTCGAAAGAATCAGACCGATAGGTCCCCACAGTGCCGTCCAAAAGGTCGCCGCAACAATGATGGACAGGGTGGACAAGCCGGTACTGGCACCATACAGCCACGGTTCGATCACGTTGTTGCTGATCAGCTCCAACAGCAAAATCAAACCCAGCGTCAGCAAGAACATATTCCAGCTAGGATCCACCGCAAAGGCCAGCACCAGCGGAAAAACGGCCGACATCATCGCCCCCACATAGGGCACAAAACGCATGATGGCGCCCAGCACCCCCCAGAGAATCGCCCCCGGCACGCCGATAAACCACAGGCCCGCCGCCAGCGGAATGCCATAGCTGACATTGACGATGAACTGCATGCGCAGATATTTGCCAATACGTTCTGACGCCTCATCCAGCGCATCTGTCGCTACATGGAGATTACCGCCCATCAGCCGCAGTAGCCTGTCACGCAAATCATCTCTGTCCAGCAAAATCAAAATCACAAACAGCAGCACAATGCCTGCAGTTGTCACGGGCTCCACAATACGTACCAGCCACTGCAGCATCCGGGTGGTGGGCTTGGACTCAGGGCTTTGGACCTCGACCTTCTGCACCCGCGCAGTGGCTCCATCAGCGCTGGATATTTCCTTTTCAAGCGTGTTGTAGGTTTTGAAAACACCATCCCACGCGCTGGGCATGTTGACGCTCTTGCGCAACCCACGCAGTTTTTCGCGAATCGTAGACTGATAAGTAGGCAGATCGGCGCTAAGTTGTTGCACCTGACTCCCCAGATACATACCCAGGCCACCCAGCGCCGCCAGTGCAAAAGCCACAACCACAATGGCCGAAGCCATGCGCGGCAGCCCCCAACGTTTGAGCCGCGATACTGCGGGATCCAGCAAAAAGCCCAACAGCATCGCCAGCGCCAGCGGAATCAGCATGTCCCTGCCGAAAAACAGCGCCAGGATCACGATAGAGGCAATCAGTAGCCCAATCAGCAGGCGCAGGGCGGGAATCAGATCAGCCAGCTGCATAACGCCGGGCAGCATAGTCGACCGAGCACGTCTGTCGGCCCCCTCCCAGGGAGTTGAATCGCCACGTCCCGCTCGCTCTTCGCGGTGCTTCTGCACCAGCGGCGCTGCAGTTTCAAGTTCTACAGGCGCTCCCGCATGGGGTTCATTTGGCGCAACAGCCCCAAAATTGACAGCAACCGAAGCAGATGCATTGGCAGGCTTCGAGGATTCTGTGGGAAGGTCAGACATAAACGGCCTTGTTTGTTGTTATTAATGTGAGGAAAGCCCAGACTCAGGCATTGCACGCGAGCCGATCAACATTGTTTGTCAGGATTCACCGCAATTTCCAAATCAAACAGACAGGGCAAACGCTAGAGCGGCTCTACCCGCCCCATATCTGCAGTAGCCAGCCATTGAGCAAACTCATCAGCCAGTTGCTGACTGGCCGTAACCGAGGCATTCCATGCATTGGCCCGGGCCCCGTGATCACGGCCATAGCTCAAAAAATCATGTCTGTCGGGCAGCTTCCCATTGGGCAAACGGGCCACCCATGCAGGATCAGGAGCCAGCACGATCATGGAATCCAGATACGCACTGGGCTGGTGGCGGCGCTTCCAGTTTTTATCCAGCCAGCCGGGCACCACGGCTTTCTGAAAATGCGGGTACAGCACCACCCCCTGCCCTGTCTGCGATGCCAGATAGTCCAGATGCATGTGATAGTCCGCCCAGTAAGCGCCCCTGGGAGCGCCCGCAATGTCATGCACAGCATCCAGCACAAAGGGGATGGAGCAACTGGCGCGTACAGCATCCATGAAATTGGTGCTCGTCAGACCCGCCTGTGCAGAGCGCAGGTCATTCACGCCAAATGGCAAGCTGTGCAGGCGATCCCCCTGAGACGTTGAAAACACCACACGCTCCAGCCATGAACCCAGAGCCTGTCGACTGAAAGCATTGCTGAGAAAGGCCCCTGCATATCCCAGCGGGGTACGCCAAGGTGTGGCGCGCGACAGCAGTCCTTGCCCCCGGGATGCAATGACATGCAAACGATAGCGCGGGTGGTTCAAGACTTCTGCGACACGGCCACCGAAGAACTCTTGCAGGCTTTGTGAAAAACGCTCGCTGACCAGGCTCGCTGGCGGGCGCTTTTCCCCTTCGGGAGGGTCAAAGCGCTGAGCAATATAGTCACGCTCGAGCCGCTCAAAAGCGTGAACAGAATCATTCAAACAAGCCGTCGCCATGCGCCAGGCACCTATGGATGCGCCAACCAGATCGACTTGATGGTGACTTTGCGTCAGCCAGTGTCCAAAAATAAAACGATCCAGAGGTCCGAGAATCAGCCCCTTGGGCCCACCCGCCGCAGCTGGTATGACTTTGACCATTTCAGGCTGCAAGCCTTGCTGCTCTACAAGTTGCCGGGCTTTGCGGCCGGCATAGATGCGTAATGCTCTTGGTGGTGACGTCATTCAACCATTGTGCTTGACGAACGACTTGCAACCACTACGCCCAGAGCAGTCACCACGTGATGGTAATTTGGGTCCCGCCACCCATGCGCGGCTGAATTTCGAACTTGCCGCCCATGGCCTGCGCTCGGCGGCGCATATTGCGCAAACCCATGCCAGTGGAGGTCTCTGTGTTCGCCTCTTGCCCATCCGTCTGTGCCAAACCTTGGCCGTCATCTTCAATGCTAAGACGCGCATGCACAAAAGCACTTGAGGTATCGGTTTGAGCCGTCGCCGCCAAGCTAATCCATACCTCATGCGCTTGTGCATGTTGCAGCACGTTGCTGATGGCTTCCTGCAGCACAGCCATGATTTCTCTGGCCATGCTGCCGCGTGGCAAGCAGCCCGCCGCACCCAGAGCCTCGGGATCCCAGATATCCCAGTGCAGGCTCATACCTTGGCGTTCAAGAACTGGTTGCAGGCGGTGCCGGAATCTCGCCAGAAGTACGGCTAAGGATTCATTCTGAGCATCCATTGAATCAACAATCAAGCGCAAGTCCAGCAAGCACTGCTCCAGCGCCAGGCGCATTGCCGGGTCAGGGTGCTGCTCAGACAGACTTATCAGGTGTACCAGCTGGCTGCCCACGCCATCATGCAAGGCAGCAGCCATGCGCCGCCGCTCCAGTTGAACTTCCCGTGAAGGACGGACACTTTTGCGCCTGCGCCACAGCAAGCTGCGATAGGCTTTAGGCAGCAGCCAGACAAGAGTCCCGGCACTGATCAGCGCACCGAGCGCAGGGTACCCCCCTTGGAGAGAATGCAAAGCCGCTGAGTCCTGAGCAAAGCAAAGCAGCCACAACAGCAGTTGAATGCCCCAAAGAAGTGACTGCCAAACGTAAATCATTCAAGACTTCCTCTGGCGACCTTGGTGAACTAAAACCAGCCTCGCAACGATGCAAAGCGCACGGCCTGCGCACGCGAGCGCACTTGCAGCTTGCGATAAATATTCTTGATATGCGTGTTGACCGTCATAGTGCTGATTTGCAGCTGTACACCAATTTCAACACTGGTATAGCCGCCAGCCACCATCCGTAGCACCTCACTCTCACGGCTGGAAAGTCGGTCTGTCGTGCTAAGGCTGACCTGCGGATCTGAAGCTGGCTTTTTGTCGTAGCGCTGAAGCAGTCGTCTGGCCAAACTCGGCGTAATGGAAGCTCCGCCATTGGCAACCTGCAGCACAGCCTGAGGGTAATTGCCAAACCATGAATTTTTGACCAAGTAGCCTGTTGCGCCCAGTTCAAAAGCCCGCAACACCTGCTCTTCGGTTTCCATCACCGACACCACAATGGCTTCTGCATGCGGGTGCTGGCTTTTCATCACGTCAATCAACTCAAGTCCATCGCCGTCGCCCAGATTCAGATCGAGCAACATGACATCGAAGTCGTTTTGGCGAATGGCTTTTCTCGCATCCTTGAGATTACCGGCCTGCCCCACCACCATGGTGCGGCGATCATTCATGATTTCCTGCGCAATCACCATACGCAGATGAGCATCATCATCAATCAGCAACACCCGAACCGGCTTTTCGGGCTGGCCCACCATGTGGTCAGGCCACATGGAAGGACTTCCAAGCTCCATCGGAGGAGAACGCACAATCTGCGTGTCGCTAGTAAAGATTGCATCTTTCGAGTCCATCTTTCCCTCCTGACTGCCTTGGTTTGATGTTGCACTGAATTGAGCTGTCCAGCACCACCTAGACAGAAACTCGACAATGCATCATTGAATAATTTTTGACAATAAATCCGCAATTTCTGCGCAAGAAGAAATGCAATTTATGTAACAAAATTATCTTACGCAGCCGAATAAAAATCTAAAACTGCACATCCAGCGAATTAGCCGCATACCAGTTGATAGATGCTTGGCGCAGCACCATGTCGATATCCATGCCCAACGCAAGGCCCGCTTCCGCAGGAAAGGACACGGCCAGCTGACGCTCGCTCCAGTTCAAAGCCCGAGTTGACGCACGCCAGATAGCCAAATGCAGCACGCCGGTCAAGGGCTCAAAGGTCGGCTGCTCCAGCGGAGTATTCATATACTGAAAGGCATCGCTCATGAGCAATGGAAAGTTCCACTGCCGGGCCAGATGGGCGGTAATCTGCCCTGTGCAATATCCCATCAGCTGCGTCTCTACCTCCGGGCGCTTGGGGTGCATCGGCTCCAGCAGCTCAGCCAGTCGCACAAAGGTCTCTGGATCAGCCGTGCGCAAAAGCAGCTGCCCCAAACCATGCAGCAATCCCAGCGTATAAGCTGCCGAGGCATTGGCCTGCACCGACATCGCCAGCGCACGCGCAATGCGCGCGGTATCAAGGCTGTAGCGCCAGAAGCCTGCCAGGCTCCAGCCCCCCTGGGTATGAGTTGCCCCTGTGGGGGCGGATTTTTGCACCAGCTGGCGCAGTTGAACGGGGGCCAGCACCACCAAGGCCTCAGGAATGCTATGCACACGCTGGGCCAGCTGGTGCACAGGTCCATTGGCCACAGCCAGCATGCGTGCCGTCAATACCGGGTCTGTTGAAAACAGTTGCACCAGGCTGCGCATGCCCGGCTCTAGCTGGCGCAGCTCACTCGACAGCAGTGCAACCGCACGTGGCTGGCTGGGCAGCAGCGCATGCTGCTCCAGCAGCGTTGACAAATTCAGTGGTTTGGCGCGGATCATGGCTTGGGTCATCTGCAATGGGGCGACAAGGCCTGTCGGACAGGATACAGACAGGCTTTAACAGTCACAGCTTTTCATCTCTTTGCAGCTGCACTGGCTGACCCATTACCAGCTGGCTTGCAATCTTGCGTGTGATGGGTTGTAGCACGGAAAAGTGATCCGCACCCTGAACCGAAACGCAATGCACCTGCTCCGATTTCCGAGCTGCGCACAGATTATCCAGACTAGTGATATTGCTTGGACGCCTGCTGCCTTCAATGATCCAGGTCGGGCTCTTTATGGCGTGCGTCCAGTACATGGGGGAGCGCATGCGCTTCTCATCAGCAGAGACCAGCGACCACTTCACAGGCCAGTCATAACCACTGATCTCATCCACCGGACCAAAAGCAAAGACGCCCTGCACCGGCAAACCCGCCGTGGCCGTCAGCAGCGCCAGCGTCGCCCCGGTGCTGTGCCCACCCAGATAGATACGCGTGGGGTCCACATAAGGCAGTTGTGTTGCCTCCAGGATGGCGGCGGCTACATCCTGCACCTCGCCCCAGAAGTATTCACGCTGACCCGGGTTGTCATTGCCACCGCGCAGCGTGGGGAACAGCATGGCCATACCCGCCTTGCGAAAGGCACTGGCACTTTGATCGTTGGCTGCGGCACCCTCCGTCCAGAAATCATCCAGACTATTGCTATCACCGCCCGTCAGCCACACCATCAGCGGCAATTTTTTTCCATCGCCCGGGTTGGGGGTCACAAACGCTTTAAGGGAAAGATTGCCACTCTGATAGCTCATGGGCAAAAACATCTGCGCCGGAGGCTTAGGCATGGCCTTGATGGGCATATGCGCAGCGGGGAGCAAGGCGGTAGAGATCATCGTGGTCTTGCCCGCGCGCGCCTGCATCAAATTCTGCAAGGTGATGGTGCCTGCTGAAATCTGCTGCTCAACTGTTTTTTCAATCTGCGCTTGCTCTGCATCATGCGCAGCACGCAGCGTTCTTTGCGCTGCATGGCGCACTTTTGCCGTTTCATACTCATCCATTGCGGTGCGGGTGATGCAGCGCCGCTGCTGGTCAACCGGAATGCCCTCTTCCATGGCTTTGTCGACCTGAGCAAGATTGAGCTTGATGGTGTGGCAGAGACTGTCACTTTGCGGAGCCAGTGCAGGCGGCCAGACCAAGGGTGCAATTTGGCCGGCCTGCGCCTTTTGCTTGACTTTGTCCAGCGACACCCAGCCACGTGATGTCATCTTGACGCCGATAAAGACGACCAGCAGAACCACACCGATGACGGGCAAGATTCTGCCCCTGACTTTTCGCATCCCGATCTCCCACAAAAAGGCCGCCTGTCATTTCCATGAGCTGGCGGCCCGGTTGGAGATTATTTCTTCAGTCCCTGCAACTTGGCAAAGGCTGAAGCCATGGCGTTTTGCTGTGTTGGCTGATTACCACGCTGCGGCTGGGTATAAGCATCGCGCCCTCCCCGACTGCCGCCATCACCGCCGTAGCTATTGCCACGGCCAGCACCTTCAAAGCGATTGTCGCGCGGACCGTCGCGGCGGGCGGGTGCCGCATCCAGCTTCATCGTCAGGCTGATGCGCTTGCGCTCTACATCCACTTCCAGCACCTTCACCTTGACGATCTGACCGGTCTTGACGACCTCGCGTGCGTCTTCGATGAACTTGTGGCTCATCTGGCTCACATGCACCAAACCATCCTGGTGCACGCCCAGGTCCACAAAGGCACCGAACTGGGCCACATTGCTCACCGTGCCTTCCAGCGTCATGCCTTCCTTGAGGTCCCTGATATCTTCCACGCCCTCATTGAAGCGGGCAACGACAAAGTCGGGACGCGGGTCACGGCCGGGCTTCTCCAGCTCGCCCAGAATGTCCTTGATGGTGATGGCTCCAAATTTCTCGCTGGCAAACTGCTCGGGCTTCAGGTTTTTGAGAACCTCTGCACGGCCCATGATCTGGTCCACGGCCTTGCCAGTGGATACAATGATCTGCTCCACCACCGGATAGGTCTCGGGGTGAACACCGGTCATATCGAGGGGGTTCTCTCCGCCGCGAATGCGCAAAAAGCCTGCCGCCTGCTCGAAGGTCTTCGCACCCAGGCCCGACACTTCCATCAGCTGCTTGCGGCTCTTGAACGAGCCATTGGCATCGCGCCAGCGCACCACCGACTTGGCGACCGAGCCAGATAGGCCCGACACACGACTCAGCAGCGGGGCCGATGCGGTGTTCAGGTCCACGCCCACCGAGTTCACGCAGTCTTCCACCACGGCATCCAGCTGGCGGGCCAGCTCACTCTGATTCACATCGTGCTGGTACTGGCCCACGCCAATGCTCTTGGGGTCGATCTTGACCAGCTCGGCCAGCGGGTCTTGCAAGCGGCGGGCAATCGATGCCGCACCGCGCAGGCTCACATCCACATCGGGCATCTCCAGCGAAGCGAATTCACTGGCGGAATAGACCGAGGCACCGGCCTCGCTCACCACCACTTTTTCGATCTTTTTATCGGCTTTTTCGGCAATCTTGATCAGATCGGCGGCCAGCTTGTCCGTTTCGCGGCTGGCGGTACCGTTGCCAATGGCAATCAGATTCACACCATGCTTTTCCACCAGCTTGGCCAGCGTGGCCAGCGATCCGTCCCAGTCGCGGCGCGGCTCGTGCGGGTAAATGGTCGATGTTTCCAGCAACTTGCCAGTGTGGTCTACCACGGCCACCTTCACGCCGGTGCGAATGCCCGGGTCCAGACCAATCACGGTGCGCGGGCCTGCAGGGGCGGCCAGCAGCAAATCGCGCAGATTGTCACCAAATACCTTGATGGCCACCTTCTCGGCGTCTTCGCGCAGGCGGCTGAACAGGTCACGTTCGGTCGAAAGGCTCAGCTTCACGCGCCATGTCCAGGCCACGCATTTGCGCAGCAGGTCATCAGACGCACGCTTGGCGTGGCTCCAGCCCAGGTGCAGGGCAATCTTGCCTTCGGCCAGGCTAGGCTGGCCCGGCTCGGGCTCGATAGGCTGAATCAGCTTGGCTTCGAGGATCTCCAGAGCACGGCCACGGAACACGGCCAGTGCGCGGTGCGATGGCACGCGGCCAATCGGCTCGTCATACTCAAAATAATCGCGGAACTTGGCGACTTCCGGGTCGTTCTCGTTCTTAGATTCCACTTTTTTCGACTTAAGCAGCCCTTCTTCCCACAGCCATTCACGCAGTTTTTGCACCAAGGCCGGATCTTCTGCCCAGCGCTCGGACAAGATGTCGCGCACGCCATCCAGCACGGCAAAGGTGTTGGAAAAGTCAGGGCCGGGCTTGCCATCGTCCAGCACCGTGGCGGGCTTGCAGAAAGCTTCCGCTTCTTTGTGCGGATCGAGCGTGGGGTCAGCAAACAGCAGGTCGCCCAGTGGCTCGATGCCAAACTCTTTGGCAATCTGGCCCTTGGTGCGACGCTTTTGCTTGAAAGGCAGATAAATGTCTTCCAGCTCCTGCTTGGTGGGTGCGGTGGCAATGGCCAGACGCAGCGCATCGGTCAGCTTGCCCTGCTCATCAATCGCCTTGAGCACCGTTTCGCGGCGATCATCGAGCTCGCGCAGATAGCTCAGGCGCTCATCCAGCGTACGCAGCTGCGTATCGTCCAGGCCACCTGTCGCTTCCTTGCGGTAGCGGGCAACAAACGGCACCGTGGCACCACCATCGAGCAACTCCACCGCTGCGCTCACCTGCTGCGGCTTGACGTTCAGTTCTTGAGCAATCTGACCAATGATTTTTTGCATTCGATACTCGCCCCACGGCGTCTGACAGAGGAAACGAAAGAGTTTGCCATAGGCAAAACGGCTCGCCAGACTCAATGCCCGAGGCAATTGCAAGCAAAGCGTAAAAACTATGCTTTTCATAGCTGCTAGCGCTTTAGGGATAAGCGCTACGTGCCAATTTCATTAAAATTACCTCTGCCATGCCAAATCCGTTTCAGGATGATTTTTTTGCCGACGACTTACCGCCGCCCAGCGCAGGCGCAGCTCAGTCGCGGGCCAAAGCGGCAGAGTCATCCACTGAACCTGCCGACGCAGCGGCAAGCACCCAACGCCAGGCCAAGCGCAGCGATGTGGCGCTGACACCCAACGCTGCGCAGCACACGCTACTGGCTGCACAGTTGCCGCCTCAGCTGCGCATGGGCGTATCCACTTGGTCGTATCCGGGCTGGGAGGGACTGGTCTGGGACGGTGCCTATGCCAACAGCGTGCTGGCCAAAAAAGGGCTCGGCGCCTATCACCAGCACCCGCTGCTGCGCACTGTCTGCGTGGATCGCACCTTCTGGCGACCGCTGACGGCCAGTCAGTACGCCGCCTTTGCGGCGCAGGTCGATGCCGACTTTCGCTTTGTCGTCAAATGTCCGGCAGGCATTACCGACGCCCAGGTGCGTACCGAAGAAGGCAAGCCGCGCGAGTCCAACCCGGCCTTTCTGGACCCCCGTCTGGCCGTCGAACATTTTGTGGAGCCCACCCTCGAGGGGCTGGGCGACAAACTGGGCGTGCTGGTGTTTCAGCTCAGCCCCCTGCCCTGGGGCTTGCTCAGCCAGCCCAGCCGGGTGCTGGACAGGCTGGGACTGCTACTGGCGGCGGTGCGGCAAGCGCTACTGAAGCATCCGCAAGTGATTGTGGCCGTGGAGGTGCGCGACCCCGAGCTGCTCAGCCCATCCCTTACCCAAACCCTCAAAACGCAGGGAGCCACCTACTGCCTGGGCTTGCACGGCAAGATGCCGCCCATTGAAGCGCAGCTCCCCATGCTGCGCGCCCTGTGGCCCGGCCCTCTCGTCTGCCGCTGGAACCTGAACCGCATCTTTGGTGCCTATGGCTATGCCGACGCCCAGAAAAAGCATGAACCCTTTAGCGAGATTCGCAGTGAAGACCTGCACACGCGCGAGCTGCTGGCCCGCACGATTGCCGGCATCACTGGCGCAGGCCAGCCAGCGTTCGTGACCATCAGCAACGATGCGGAAGGCTGCGCTCCCCTGTCTATTGCGCTGCT
Source organism: Comamonas suwonensis (assembly GCF_012844455.2). Taxonomy (GTDB): domain Bacteria; phylum Pseudomonadota; class Gammaproteobacteria; order Burkholderiales; family Burkholderiaceae_C; genus Comamonas; species Comamonas suwonensis. The sequence continues at coordinate 39,435 of NZ_JABBCQ020000002.1, forward strand.
GGCACAGGCCGTGACCCATCTCACACAAAAATCTCACGCCCAAAAACCGAACAAGAGCTGATCAGCGGCAGCAAGCCAGACGCCCCAGAATCATCATCTAAAAAGGCTTGAGCGCTTATCTATCAAGCGCTTGTAGCTATCAAAAACAAAGCCCTCCAAGTTCAACACTTGCCGGGCTTTGTACTCCCAAAGGCTCAATCAGTCTTGCAGCATGACCAGTGGGTGTGAATGCGCGGGCCACGGGCTGACAAAGAAAGCCTGCCACTGCGCATCCGTCACATCCTCGATAGAGGCGGGGTTCCAGCGCGGGTGGTGATCCTTGTCCACCGCCAGAGCGCGAATGCCTTCCAGCGTTTCGCTCTGGCCGGGACGCAGATAAAAACAGTGGCGCACCATATCGCGCTCCATGCGCAGGTCTTCGGCCAGCGTCATCTTGCGGGCGCGGCGAATTTGCTCCAGCACTACATGCATCATCAGCGGAGAGCGCTTGCGCAAGGTCTGGGCCACGGCCTTGGCCCAGTCGCTGCCGGCCAGCAAGGCTTGCTCAATCGCAGCAACGCTGGGCAGGCCAAAACAGGCATCAATCTCCGCACGATGCGCTGCAAGACGGGGCTCTGCGCTCACAAAGCGGGCACGCACCACGGCATTCAGGGCTTCAACATTGGCAAACGGCGTCGTCGCCAGCGTCTCCCACAAATCCGCCTGTTGATCGGCGGGAATGCAGCCATCCGCCAGACCAAAGGCCACGGCATCGCCCGCGCCAATGGTGTCGCCGGTCAAGCCCAGCCATTCACCCACCGCACCGGGGCAGCGCGAGAGAAAGTAGCCGCCGCCCACATCGGGGAACAGGCCAATCGCGGTTTCGGGCATGGCCATCTTGGTGCGCTCGGTCACGATGCGCAGCGAACCGCCCTGGCTGATGCCCATGCCACCGCCCATGACGATGCCGTCCATAAAGGCGATGTAAGGCTTGCCAAGGCTGTGAATCAGATGGTTGAGCGCATATTCCTCAGTGAAGAAATCTTCCAGCTGAGGATTGCCGCTGCTGCCTGCGGCATGCAGAAAACGGATATCTCCACCCGCACAGAAGGCACCAAAAACGCCTTCCTTGTTGCTTCCGCGAATGGCCACGCCCAGAATGGATTCATCCTTTTGCCAGGCCAGCAACGTGGCCAGCAAGTCACGCACCATGCCCAGAGACAGCGCATTGAGCGCCTTGGGGCGGTTGAGCGTAATCATGCCCAGCTTGCCCCGAACTTCGGCAATCACTTCGGGGGCTTGGGTGGTCTGGGGGCTGTTCATTGTCAGTGGCTCCTTGAATCATGGCTTACTTGGCTGATTCAATTATGCGTGGACAGCTTGAGGGCAGCCGGTCAGAAATGTGACAAAAGCTGCCAGACCCCATACCTATTGCGCGCTATGCGCTGCACGTTTCATAGCAAAAGATGGCTGCAGCACCCTCATCAGGCCATGCCTCACACGGCACTGAGGCGCTCCTTTGCCAGCTTCGTGCCTGCTGCCAGCGCTTTTAGCTTGCGCCACGCCACATCCCTGCTCATTGGTGCCAGACCGCAATTGGTGCATGGGAAGAGTCGCTCCTTGGGTACGAACTCCAGCGCTCGGCCAATGGTGTCCGCAACTTCCTCGGGGGTCTCGACGACATCACTGGCGACATCAATCACGCCGACCAGTACATCCTTGCCCGCCAGCAGCTTCATTAAATCGGGCGGCACATGGGAGTGGATGCACTCTAGGCTCACTTGATCAATGCTGCTGCGTGCAAGTGCGGGAAATACTGTCTCGTACTGGCGCCATTCGTCGCCAAGAGAGCTCTTCCAGTCGGTATTGGCCTTGATGCCGTAGCCGTAGCAGATGTGTACGGCCGTCGTACAGTTCAAGCCCTGCACTGCGCGCTCCAGCGCCTTCACCCCCCAGTCGGCGGCATCCTTCATGTAGACATTAAAGGCAGGTTCGTCGAACTGGATGATGTCTACGCCATCGGCTTGCAAGGCGAGTGCTTCCTGGTTCAGCAACTCTGCAAAGGCAAAAGCCATCTTGACTTTGTCACCGTAAAAGCGATCCGCGACAGTGTCCACGATGGTCATAGGCCCGGGCAGGGTGAACTTCAGTTTCTTCTTCGTGTGCGCACGCGCCAGCTGTGCTTCAAAGGCATGTACGCGGCCCTTCAGGCGCAGGGGCGATGTCACCTGCGGCACCATCGCGTCATAGCGGTTGTCACGGATGCCCATCTTCACCTTGTTGTCGAAGTCGATGCCCTCGACCTGCTCCAAAAAGCCATGCACGAAATGCTGGCGCGATTGCTCGCCGTCGCACACGATATCCAAGCCTGCATCCTCCTGGGCCTTGATCCATAACAGGGTTGCATCGGCTTTGGCCTGGCGAAGCGCATCGCCTTCAGCCTTCCACTGAGGCCAGAGCTTATTGGTTTCAGCCAGCCAAGCGGGTTTGGGCAGGCTGCCTGCGATGGAAGTTTCAAACATCAGAGAGTTCCTTCAAAAATGGGGGGGGTGCGTCTAGGGTCTGCTTGTTTGTGCAGCCATGGGGTCAACAAAGCTTCTGGTGCCTGTTCAGATCTCTCAGATCGCGAACTCGGCAGCCCACTGTTGAAGCACATGCTGGTAGGGCTTGATAAAGTGCTCTTCCGTGAACTTGCCTTGCTTGACAGCCAGCTGGCTGCGCTCTTCCCGGTCATAGACAATCTGCGTCAGCGAATAGTCTTGGTGCTTCAAGCTCGGTTGATAGAACTTTCCAGCCGCAGAGTTGGCGTTGTAGATTTCGGGCCGATAGATCTTCTGAAAGGTTTCCATGGTGGCGATCGTCCCAATCAACTCCAGATTGGTGTAATCGTTTAACAGATCGCCATGAAAGTAGAAAGCGAACGGGGCAACGCTGTTGGGCGGCATGAAAAAGCGCACCTTCATTCCCATCTTGGCAAAGTATTGATCCGTCGATGACAGCTCACTTTGCTGGTATTCGGTGCCCAACACGGGATGCTGATTGCCTGTCTGCTGGTAGGTCTTGCTGGTCGATGCGCTGATGCAGATGACAGGTTGCTTGTGAAAGCGCTGCTGGTAGACGTCCGAGTGAACAAACTCTTGGAACAGCTTGCCATGCAAGTCGCCAAAATTCTCCGGCGTTTTGAATTCAGTCCGCTGCAGGTTGTACTCAGGAAGCAGAACGCTGAAGTCGTAATCGCGCACATAGGAAGAGAAGCTGTTTCCCGCAATGCCGTCGATATATTTGTTCGTGGCCTTGTCGAGAATACTGGGCTTCAAAATCTCGATCAATGGAAAACTTGCATCGCAGCTTTTGCCATTCAAATACATCTCGACTGAGATGATCTCCAGTTCGACGGCGTAGCGATCTCCTTCAGGATTGTCCCAATGGGCCAAGTCATTGAAGCGCTTGTCAATCATCCTCAGCGTGTTGCGCAGGTTTTGCTGCCGGCTTGCACCCCGTGCCAGGTTGGCAAAATTGGTGGTTAAGCGGGTGCTGTCCGCGGGATGGTACGTTTCATCGAAGCAAATGCTCTTGAGCTCAAAGGTGAGTTCGGTGTTCATGGCGATCCCGTAATAAATTTTAAAAATGAAAAAGACGCTTGTTTCAGGCTGCGAGCCATTCTTCGGCCTGCAAGGGCGCGGTGTGCTGCGCCAATTGCAGCAATGGAAGTGCCCTTTGAACCGCCAGGCTGGCCCGCTCTATCAGGGCCTCGCTTTGCAGTCGGTAGCCCGAAAAATCCTTGTCGGTGGCATAGATGCCCAGCGGCAAGGTGCGCGCCTGAAAGAAGCTAAACAGCGGGCGCAACTGGTGGTCGATGACCAGAGAATGGCGTTCGCTGCCACCCGTCGCAGCCAGCAAGATGGGCTTATCGATCAGGGCATCCTGATCAATGAAGTCGAAGAAGTGCTTGAACAGTCCGGTGTAGGAGCCGCGAAAAACCGGGGTGGCCACGACCAGCACATCCGCTTGTTCAACCGCAACCAGTTGCTGCACCACCGCGCCGGGCAGTTGTGAGCGCCAGACCGCACCCGCAATCTCAGGTGCGATCTGCCCCATTTCAATCAGATGTGGCTGGCACGGAATTTCGCTGGCAATCAGGTCCAGCAGATGCTCAGCCAGCGCTGCTGATTTGGAAGGGCGCTGCAGCCCGCCGGAAACGGCGACTACGCGCAGTGGTCGTGTCGTTCTTATAGTGCTCATGGGATGGCTTCCCCCTCTCAAAGAAACTGGGGTGGATGCTAAAGACTCAAAGCCATGAAGTAAAATGGTTAAATCTCACGTATCCATGAATGAAATTCATCAATGCTAGAGCGCATCCATCTCGCCATCATTCAAGAGGTTGAACAACAAGGCTCTTTGACGGCCGCCGCCGATGTGCTGTGCGTCACCCAGTCGGCGCTCAGTCACAGCATGAAAAAGCTCGAAGGCCAACTGGGCACCGATATCTGGCTGCGCGAAGGCCGCAGCCTGCGCCTGACGCAGGCGGGGCAATATCTGCTGGCTGTGGCCAACCGTGTGCTGCCGCAACTGGATCTGGCCGAAGACCGGCTCAAGCAGTTTGCGCAGGGTGAGCGCGGCACGCTGCGCATTGGCATGGAGTGCCACCCTTGCTACCAGTGGCTGCTGAAAATCGTTTCACCGTATCTGGCTGCCTGGCCTGATGTGGATGTGGACGTGAAACAGAAATTCCAGTTCGGCGGTATTGGCGCGCTGTATGGCTATGAGATTGACTTGCTGGTGACACCCGACCCGTTATTCAAGCCTGGTCTGCACTTCGAGCCTGTTTTTGACTACGAGCAAGTGCTGGTGGTCAGCAGTGATCACGCGCTGGCCAGCCATAAGCATGTGAACCCCAAGGACTTGATGAGTGAGGTGCTGATCACCTACCCCGTGGCAGTGGACCGACTCGATGTTTACACCCAGTTTTTGCTGCCCGCAGGTATTTCGCCGCACCGCCATAAAACCATAGAGACCACGGACATCATGATGCAGATGGTGGCCAGCGGTCGCGGCGTGGCCGCACTGCCGCGCTGGCTGGCTCTGGAATATGCCGAAAGAATGGCGGTCACACCGGTGAAGCTGGGCTCCAAAGGCATTGCCAAGCAAATCTATCTGGGTGCTCGCGAGTCTGAGTTGCACACCGACTACTTGCAGGCGTTCATTGCTTTGGCCAGGGGCTCGGTCGCAATTTGATTGCGCCGTTCACTGGCCATATTGACGCAGCTATTCGATAGCCTGTAGCGGCCTGCTTAAAGTGAGCAAGCTGCGCGGCTTATAGCCCAGTGCTTCATAAAAGATTCGTGCCGGAGCCTGTTGCCCGGTTTGCAGCGTGATCCCGGTGAAGCCGTGCTGGGCGAGTGATCTTTCGAACTCACGCATTAACTTTTTACCGACACCCTGGTGCTGGTAGTCAACGTGGACACACATCTCCTTGATGTGAAATAGCCAGCCATTGACCCACCGTTCACCCCAGCCTAAAACAAGGCCGATGGCTTGCCCATGCCGAAAAATGCCTAGCCCTTTAAAAGTCGGCATTGCCGCAAAGCTTCCAAGTCGCTCTGTCGCGGCTAAAACCGTCCAGCCATCACTCCACGGAGGAGCGTTGAAGACCTCTTGATAAAGGAGCGTAAATTGCGGGAAATTTTCAGTCGAGATTTCAATAAATTGGTCCATATCAATCCCGGTATTGGCTGCGGAGCCATTTCATCCAGCCCTGTCATCGCTTGCTAATGCATGCAGAGATTGTTCGGTGGACTGGTTCAGTCCGATAGTGCATCCGAATGGGTCAAGAAGCATTGCGGCGCGAGCGCCGAAGCTGGTTGAGATGGGGCCACGATACAAGACGGCACCTCGTTTCTCTAGTGCTTTGATGGTTTCCTGTAAATCTTCGACTTCCCAATACACGGTTGTGCCGCCCGGCCCGCCCGGGCACTTGCTGTCAAGGGGATGAAAACCTAGCAAACCGCCAGGTGTTTTGATGAAGGCGTATTGGGAATTTTCGCGACGAATTTCTGTTTGAAATAACTCGGCATACCAAGCCGCCGCTTTATCAATATTCGCAACAAAGATCACAACAGATTCAATTTTCTTTAGCAGCATTGGGATATTGCAACAGCGTAAATTAACCAGATCGAAATGTAGTTCAGAACACCAGCCTCTGGCTTGCGCAAGCCAAAGGCTTGGGCTGATATATGGGTCACCTCAATTGGGATTTTTATTAAATTAGACAATGACGGTCGATCAGGATTCGGTCATTCAACTACGGCAGAGAGGGCAAAAATTATGGCAATCGTTCGTGTCGCTGCAGAAGTCTTGTTGCGTACAGAGTTCGTGGGAAAAATCGTCCAGACTCAATGCGTTGAATTGTCTGTTCGCAAGACCCAAACAGACATCTTCGATTCCACGGGTCAACATGTCCTGTGGTCAAAGTGCACGCTTGTTTCAGTCAGCGACTCGCCTGAAAGCGCTGAAGCCATCAAGCGTGACAACCATTGCCACGACGAAATAAGAAATGCGCTGTGCGAAGAACGGGATGCGATGCCTTTCAAACCGACGCTCCCATCCCTTAGTTCAGTTTGAGCGAAAATTCTTCGTGCTTTGGCTAGAGGGCGGCCTTTCAGAACGACTGGCAAAGCGGCTTCATGGAACGGAGCTGGAACGGGGCGTCATCCAATTCCGCTCCTGACCGCTCATCTTTGGCGGCGCTGCTTTAAAGCGGCGCCGCCACCCTCAATTTCGGTACGCGAGCTATTTGTACTTCTGCTCCAGTCCATCCCAGAAGTCCTTGTTCACCAGTCGCTGACGCTCAAGAAACGGGGCCACGATGGCGGGGTCTTCATCAATCTTGTGTTCATCTCGCAGCAGGGTCAGGCATTTCTGCATGCCGGCCACCGCGCCTTGCAGGGCAGCGTTGGCGTAGAGCACAAAGCCAAAGCCCAGCGCGCCCAGTTCGTCGGCGTTGAAGATGGGGGTCTTGCCGCCGATGACCATGTTCATGAGCTGGGGCGCTTGCAGGCGCTGAGGCAGGGCGCGCACTTCTTCGGCCTGGGTCACGGCTTCCACAAACAGAATATCGGCACCGGCTTCCTGAAACTGCTGTGCGCGCTCGATGGCGGCTTCAAAGCCGTGAACAGCGGCAGCATCAGTGCGGGCCATGATGAGGGTGCCGCTGTCACGGCGAGCATCGACGGCTGCCTTGATCTTGCCCAGCATTTCGTGGGTTTCAATCACCGCCTTGCCATTGAAGTGGCCGCAGCGCTTGGGACTGACCTGATCTTCGAGCTGGATGCAGTCGGCACCGGCGCGCTCCAGCGTGCGCACGGCGTGATAGGTGTTGACGGCATTGCCAAAGCCGGTGTCGGCATCAACGAGCAGCGGCACTTCCACCGCGTCGCGGATGCGGGCGGTGTGATCGGCGATGTCACTCAGACCCATAAAGCCTTGGTCGGGCATGCCAAACCACATATTGGTGACGCCAGCGCCGGTGACATAGATGGCTTCAAAGCCCAGGTCTTCGATCACTTTGGCAGACATGGCGTTGAAGGCGCCGGGCACGAGCACGCCACGGCGCGCGTCGGCCAAGGCTTTGAGTTGTTGCTTGGGGTTCATGATCTGTCTCTTGTTTTGATAGCTGCAAGCGCTCTTCCATCAAGCGCTGCAGCCTGTTTGAATACTTATTTAGCGTGGAGGACTTCGCCGGGTATGCGTATCCATCCCTCCATCAGGATGCGGGCGCTACGGCTCATCAACGCTTTGGTGACTTGCCATTCGCCATCGATGCGCTTGGCTTCGGCCCCCACCCGTAACGTGCCGCTGGGGTGACCGAAGCGAACAGCTTGGCGCTCACCACCGCCAGCAGCCATGTTGACTAGCGTGCCAGGAATGGCAGCGGCCGTGCCGATGGCCACGGCTGCGGTCCCCATCATGGCGTGGTGCAGCTTGCCCATGGACAGCGCCCGCACCACCAGATCAATATCCTTGGCATCAATGGCTTTGCCGCTGGATGCCGTATAGCTTTGCGCAGGGGCTACAAAGGCAATCTTGGGCGTGTGCTGGCGGGTAGCAGCCTCACTGAGGTTCTTGATCAGGCCCATGCGCAGCGCACCGTGGGCGCGAATACTCTCAAACTTGGCGAGAGCCTCGGCATCGTTGTTGATCGCTTCCTGCAGCTCGCACCCTGTGTAGCCAATCTCCTTGGCGTTCAAGAAGATGGTGGGAATGCCCGCATTGATCATCGTGGCGGCAAAGCTGCCCACGCCGGGGACATCCAGCCGGTCAACCAGATTGCCGGAGGGAAACATTGCGCCGCCGTCTTCTCCATCGTCAGCGGGATCCAGAAACTCCAGCGGCACTTCGGCAGCCGGGAAAGTCACGCCATCGAGTTCAAAGTCACCGGTTTCCTGCACCTGACCTTCCGTAATCGGCACATGGGCCACGATGGTTTTGCCGATATTGGCCTGCCAGATGCGGATGGTGGCCACGCCGTTGTGCGGGATCTTTGCGATATCGATCAGACCCATGTGTATGGCGCAGGGGCCGACGGCGGCGCTCAGGTTGCCGCAGTTGCCGCTCCAGTCCACAAAAGGCTGGTCGATGGAAACCTGTCCGAACAGGTAGTCCACATCGTGGTCGGCATGGCTGCTCCTGGAAAGAATGACACCCTTGCTGGTCGAGGACGATGCATTGCCCATGCCGTCGATTTGCTTGCCATAAGGGTCGGGGCTACCCAAGGCTCGCAAAAAAATAGCATCACGTACCGGGCCGGGTTGCTGCGCTGCTTGGGGCAAGTCCTGCAGTTTGAAGAACACGCCCTTGCTGGTGCCGCCACGCAGATAGGTGGCGGGGATTTTGATTTGCGGAGCGAACCGCTGGATTTCACTCATTGGTCTTTTTCTTTCTGAATGAGATGCAGGATGTCTGAGCGCGGCAGCCAGCACTATTTTGATAGCTGCCTGCGCTCGTCACACCTGGGGTTCAAGCACTTTTTGCTCAGTGTTTTCAGCCAAGAAGTCCTGGGCAAAGCGCTGCAGCACACCACCGGCTTCGTAGATGCTGACCTCTTCTGCGGTGTCCAAGCGACAGGTGACAGGCACCTCGGTACGGGCTCCAGTGGTGCGGTAGATATGCAGCGTCAGCTCAGCACGGGGCTTGCGCTTGCCGATTACATCAAAGGTCTCAGTGCCATCCAAGCCCAGCGTGTGGCGAGTGGTGCCGGGCAGAAACTCCAGCGGCAGCACGCCCATGCCGATCAGATTGGTGCGATGAATGCGCTCGAAGCCTTCGGCCGCAATCGCTTCCACCCCAGCCAGACGCACACCCTTGGCGGCCCAGTCGCGGCTGGAGCCCTGGCCGTAGTCCGCCCCTGCGATGATGATCAGCGGCTGCTTGCGCTGCATATAGGTCTCGATGGCTTCCCACATCCGCATGACCTTGCCTTCTGGTTCGATGCGGGCCAGAGACCCCTGGCGAACCTTGTCATTGTCATCCACCACCATTTCATTGAACAGCTTGGGGTTGGCAAAGGTTGCGCGCTGGGCCGTCAAGTGGTCACCCCGATGCGTGGCGTAGGAGTTGAAATCCTCCTCAGGCAGGCCCATTTTGTGCAGGTATTCACCGGCTGCACTGTCCAGCATGATGGCGTTGGAGGGAGAGAGGTGATCGGTGGTGATGTTGTCCGGCAGGATGGCCAGCGGTCGCATGCCGCGCAGAGTGCGTTCTCCGGCCAGGGCACCTTCCCAATAAGGCGGACGGCGGATGTAGGTAGATTGCGCTCGCCAGTCGTACAGCGCATCCACCTTTTCGCCATTGTCGACCTGTATAGCAAACATGGGCTCGTAGACTTTGCGGAACTGCTCTGGCTGGACTGCGGCCTTTGCCACGGCATCGATTTCTTCGTCGCTGGGCCAGATGTCCTGCAGTCGAATCTCCCGGCCCTGGAAGGTACCGAGCACGTCGTTTTCAATGTCAAAGCGAATCGTGCCGGCAATCGCATAGGCCACGACCAATGGGGGCGATGCCAGGAAAGCCTGCTTGGCATGGGGATGGATGCGGCCGTCAAAGTTGCGGTTACCCGAGAGTATGGCCGTGGTGTACAAGTCACGATCCATGATCTCTTGCTGGATGACAGGGTCCAGCGCGCCACTCATGCCGTTGCAGGTGGTGCAGGCGAAAGCAACGACGCCAAAGCCCATTGCTTCAAGGTCATGCAGCAACCCAGCTTGAGCCAGATACAGCGGCACGGTCTTCGAGCCAGGAGCCAGAGAGGACTTGACCCAAGGCTTGCGCGTGAGACCCAGATTGCGCGCGTTGCGGGCCAGCAAACCCGCTGCAATCACGTTGCGCGGGTTGCTGGTGTTGGTGCAACTGGTGATGGCGGCAATGATGACCGCACCGTCAGGCATCTGCCCCTCAGACTCCGTCCACTCGCCCGCAATACCCTTGGCAGCCAGGTCACTGGTAGCCAGGCGCGCATGAGGGTTAGACGGTCCGGCCATGTTGCGTACCACGCTGGATAGATCGAACTGCAGCGTGCGCTCGTACTCGGCATTGGCCAGCGAATCTGCCCACAAGCCAGCTTGCTTGGCGTAGGTTTCCACCAGCTGCACCTGAGCAGGTTCCCGGCCTGTCAAGCGCAGGTAGTCAATGGTCTGTTCGTCGATGGCAAACATGGCAGCGGTGGCACCATATTCAGGCGCCATATTGGAAATGGTGGCGCGGTCGCCAATGGTCAGACTACGGGCACCTTCGCCATAGAACTCCAGATAGGCGCCCACCACTTTTTGCTGGCGCAGAAACTGTGTCAAGGCCAGCACGATATCGGTCGCAGTGATACCGCTCTGGCGTTTTCCGGTGAGCTTCACACCAATGATCTCGGGCAGGCGCATCCACGATGCCCGGCCAAGCATAACGTTTTCAGCCTCCAGCCCGCCCACGCCCACGGCAATCACGCCCAGCGCATCGACATGAGGTGTATGACTGTCCGTGCCTACCAGTGTGTCGGGGTATGCTTCGCCATTGATAGCATGGATCACAGGACTCATGCGCTCCAGATTGATCTGATGCATGATTCCGTTGCCCGGTGGGATCACTTCCACATTCTTGAACGAGCGCTTGCACCAGTCGATGAAGTGAAAGCGGTCTTCGTTGCGGCGATCTTCGATGGCGCGATTCTTCTCGAAAGCCTCAGGGTCTGAACCACCGCATTCAACGGCAAGCGAGTGATCCACGATCAGTTGCACAGGCACGACGGGGTTGACGGCAGCGGGGTCACCGCCCTGATCGGCAATCGCATCACGCAAGCCCGCCAGATCGACCAGAGCCGTCTGGCCCAGAATATCGTGGCAGACCACGCGCGCCGGGAACCACGGGAAATCGCGCTCGCGCTTGCGCTCGATGATTTGCGTCAAGCATTCGCTGAGGATGGAGGGATCACAGCGGCGCACCAGGTTTTCGGCATGCACACGGCTGGTGTAGGGCAAGGTGGCCCAGGCTCCGAGCTTGATGGCATCCACGGCGGCTTGGGCATCAAAGTAATGCAGTTCACTGCCTGGTAGCGGCTTGCGGTAGGGGTGAGGTTGGGGTTTGCTCATTGTTTTGTTCTGTCTCGGGTTTCAGAGCGTCAAAGCGGCGTGCTGGTGCACTGCTTGAGGGGTGGAAAAGCTCACAGATGTATGCGCTGAAGGTCCCAGCGCCAAATGCAACCTTGCCTGTGCCACAGCATGCAAACGCTCAGTCAGCTCTGTGCAGCGATTAAGCGGCTGGGCTTTTAGTTGCGACAAGTGCTGAGCAAGCAGATGGCATAGCAGCCGGGCCTCGGCAACCTGCGCGGCAGAGAGCTGAGTGACGGTCATGCCTCGCCTGGGCTGCGCTGTAAGCAGCCCTTCGTGACACAGCAGTTTCATGGCCTCGCGTACAGGTGTGCGGCTGACGCCAAACTCCTGGGCCAGCACGCCATCATTGATGTCACTGCCTGGAGGTATCTGGTGACTCAGAATGCGTTCACGCAGTTTGCTCGCGATGGCGATGCACAGTGAATGGGGTTGCATGGGCTGGGCAGTCATAGCTTTTGGGCAAAGGCTTCACTGGCGCTCGTCGATGGGAACGAACTTCAAATCATCCGGGCCGGTGTAGTTGGCGCTGGGGCGGATGATCTTGTTGTCCTGACGCTGCTCGATGATGTGGGCGGCCCAGCCGCTGGTGCGGGCGATCACAAACAGCGGTGTGAACATGGCGGTGGGCACGCCCATCATGTGGTAACTCACGGCGCTGAACCAGTCGAGGTTGGGGAACATATTCTTGACTTCCCACATCACCGACTCCAGACGTGCCGCGATGTCATACATCTTGGTGCTGCCCGTTTCATCAGAAAGCTGTTTGGCCACGCCCTTGATCACCACATTACGCGGATCACTCACCGTGTAGACAGGGTGACCAAAGCCGATCACGACTTCCTTGGCATCCACGCGGCGGCGAATATCGGCCTCGGCTTCGCTCGGGTTGTCATAGCGCTTCTGGATTTCAAACGCCACTTCGTTGGCTCCGCCATGCTTTGGGCCACGCAATGCACCAATCGCGCCGGTGATGGCTGAGTACATATCGCTGCCCGTGCCTGCCACCACGCGAGCCGTGAAGGTGGAGGCATTAAATTCATGCTCCGCATACAAATTAAGCGAGGTGTGCATGGCTCGCACCCAACTATCCGAAGGCTTGGTTCCATGCAGCAGGTGCAGGAAGTGGCCTCCAATGGAGTCGTCATCTGTTTCTACTGCGATACGGCGACCGGAATTGCTGAAGTGGTACCAGTACAGCAGCATGGAACCCAGCGATGCCATCAGCCGGTCGGCAATATCGCGTGCACCGGGCAGGTTGTGGTCATCCTTTTCAGGCAGCGCACAGCCCATGGCCGATACGCCGGTACGCATCACATCCATGGGGTGGCTGGCGGCTGGCAGCTGCTCCAGTGCCACTTTCACGCTGGTGGGCAGACCACGCAGAGCCTTGAGCTTGGTTTTGTAGGCTTTCAGTTCGGCCCGCGTGGGCAGCTTGCCATGCACCAGCAGGTGGGCGATTTCTTCAAATTCGCAGACCTCGGCAATGTCCAGAATGTCATAGCCGCGATAGTGCAGGTCGTTCCCTGTCTTGCCGACTGTGCACAGTGCCGTGTTACCGGCGGTCACGCCCGACAGTGCGACCGATTTCTTGGGCTTGAAACTGCCCGTTGCCGGGGCGGTGGATTGGACAGTGGGTTCGGCCACGATGCTCATACAAGTCTCCTGAAATTGGTGGAGCAGATTCACAGCGTTTTTTCAGCGCTGCCTGATCTGCCATACTTCGCAATCTACGCATTTGCAATTCGTTGGGATAGACCTGAATTAGCGAATGATTGCGAAGAGAATTTTTGTGGTTTGCAAAGTTTGCGAATTCCGGAGAAGGCGCGATGGCCAAAACATTTATGGGAGTGCGCCTGCGCAGCCTGCGTGCAGAGCGCGGCATGACGCAAGCTGCGCTGGCGCAGGCGCTGGAGATATCGCCCAGTTATCTGAACCAGATCGAGCAAGATCAACGACCGCTCACCGTACCGGTGCTGCTCAAGATCCACAAAGTGCTGGGTGTGGACATTCAGCAGTTCTCCGAAGCTGAAGAAGCCCGTTTGCTGGCCCAGTTGCGCGATGCCCTAGCGACGATGCCGCAAGCTGACGGCGTTGTGCCATTACCAGAGTTACGTGAGGTCGCGTCTAAATTGCCGCAACTCGCCAAAACGTTGTTGGCCATGCATCAGCGCCATCTTGCCGATGCTGAGCGATTGGAGGCTCTAACAGCACGTTTAGGTGACGGCCGCTCCGATATTGAAGGCATTGGTGCGGCTTGGGGTGAAGCACCCAAACAGATGCCTTTTGAAGCAGTGCGTGATTTTTTCTTTGCCCACCACAATTACTTTGATGCGCTGGATCGAGCGGCAGAAAATTTGGCCACACAGGCCAGAGAGCAAGGTACCGGAATGCTGGAGTGGCTACAAGATCGCTTGCAAGCGCGACACAAGGTACTGGTATTTCGAGCTCCAAATACTCCGGATTCTGGGCAGGATCCCAGTCACCGTCGCTTTGACAGAAGCACTCGCACACTTTATGTCTCGCCTCGATTGAGCCCATCACAGCAGGCATTTCAGCTTGCAACACAGCTGGCACTGCTGGAGTTTGAGCCCTTGATCGACGAGGCACTTCATTCAACCTCATGGCAAGACGACGCCACAAGGCGCTTGACACGTACAGGCTTGGCCAATTACGTGGCTGGTGCTTTTGTTCTGCCTTACGCAGAATTTTTGCAAGCGGCTGAGAGCTTGCACTACGACATCGATTTGCTGGCCCGGCACTTTGGCGTGGGGTTTGAGACTGTGTGCCACCGCCTCTCCACCTTGCAGCGAGGAGAGGCACCAGGCGTGCCATTTTTCTTTATTCGAGTGGACCGGGCTGGCAATATCAGCAAGCGCCAATCGGCCACTCATTTCCACTTTTCCAAGACGGGTGGCACTTGCCCATTGTGGGTGGTGTATGAAGCATTCACACAGCCCGGAAAAATTGTTCCGCAGCTCGCATCGATGCCCGATGGGCGCGTGTATCTGTGGATTGCGCGAACCATCAGTCATGCCGGCGCAGGCTGGGGCGCTCCGAGCAAGACATTCTCCATTGGGCTGGGCTGCGACGTGCAGCATGCCGCACGGCTGGTGTACTCCAGAGGGCTTGACCTGCGCAATGTCGATGCTGCCACCCCCATAGGCATGGGCTGCAAGGTTTGTGAGCGCAATGCCTGCCCGCAGCGAGCTTTCCCCTTCGTGGGTAAGCCGCTGAGGGTGAACGAAAACGTGAGCGGGTTTGTGCCTTATGGCTAGGCTGCCATGGAGATAAATACCTCAAGCTACTTCCCCACTGCCATGTGCTCTGCGGATCGCAGGAGTAGACCTGCATACCCGTGACCAAGGTGAATTGCTTGTGGACATGTACCTTGGTGACCCTGCCCCAGGTCAGAGACTGGCAAAGCTGCCAGTGGACGCTTGCAGGCATTCTTGGTCTTCGCGTTGACGACTGACCGCAGCATGCGCAGCGATTCAGCGAAGTCAAAATAAAAAGCCGTTTTTCCTGAAAAAACTTTGGTAGCTCTGATCTTCAGCCTGCAAAAATAGCTTGAATTGTTTGTAGTCTTTGTATGCGACTTCAAAGCCCAGGTTGTCTAATTGAGCCACAAAGCCCGTGTCTTTGAGCACCTCATTGATCTCGGCTGATAAAAATAGAGCCCGCTCAGATGACGCCCCTTTCGGGAGAAAAATGCCTTGCCAGTATTCAAAGCTGACGCCCTGGAGCCCCTGCTCCTGAAACGTAGGGACATCGGATAGGCGTTTCGACCGGTGAGCCGATGCAATCCCCAATGCGTGCATCTTTTGGCTTTCCAGATGCGCGGCGATGGGAGCAAGTCCCGCAAACAGCAAGTCCACTTGATTGCTCATCAGGCTTGCAGTTGCAGAGGCCGCTCCCGCGTATGGAATGTGCAATAGCTCCACCCCCAGGGCTTTGCCCAAGCTCTCTCCCACCAAATGCTGCAAGCTACCAACTCCAGAAGATGCAAAGCTCAGGCTGCGGATATTTTTATTGGCGGCAATTGCGATATCACCCAGCTGCTGTATTGCGGAGTCACCCCGCGTGGCAAGCACAACCGGAGCGGAGGAGACTTTTGCGACCGGCACCATCTCAGCGACTTCGCCCGACTCTTGTCTCCTGGCATCAATTGGATTGATGAAAATCTCGGCCGGCGAAGCCAAGAGCAGCGTATTTCCATCGGGTCTGGATTGCGCAACATAGTTCGCAGCAATGGCTCCACCTGCACCCACCCTGTTTTCCACATAGACAGGACGCTGCAATCGCGCTGAGAGACGGGTGGCGAACGCGCGTGCCAAGGTATCCATCGCACCACCAGCTTCGAAGCCAACAACGATCTTGACGGGTTGGCGAGATGCTGCTTTGTCAGCACAAGCTCCAGTCAGCAGCAGCCCGCAAAGCAGGCTGGCTCGAATTAGCGTAGCGGCAAAATTCATCAATCGTCAAACAGAAAGGAGAGGAATGAATGCCCGCATCCAGGGCATTCCGGCAGGTCTGAACTCCGGTGTGATCGCTTGAAATCAGCGGTAACCTGCCGAGCAGGCATAGAAATGAGGATTGCTCAAATCTCGCTTTCCGTAGCTCAGAACATCTCCATTGAGTGCATGAATCTGGCCACCTGCAGCGACCAGCACTGCATGGCCTGCAGCGATATCCCACTCCATGGTGCGTCCCAAGCGCGGATAGAGGTCCGCTTCTCCCTCGGCGACCAGACAAATCTTGAGCGATGAGCCTGCACTTTTGCGCGAGCGCACCAAGCGCCCCTTAAGAAACTGATCCAGCGCATCAGCATCGCCATGAGAGCGACTGGCGACCACATCAAGGCCATCCTCAGGAATGCTTCTGCATTCAATGGCTTGGCGCTTCCCCTGCACTTCCAGCCATGCACCAAGTCCTATCGCACCCGCGTACATGCGATCCAGCGCTGGTGCGAAAACGACGCCCAGCACAGGGATTCCGTTGTCGATCAGCGCGATATTGACGGTGAACTCGCCATTGCGTTGAATAAATTCCTTGGTGCCATCAAGAGGATCAACCAGCCAGAAGCACTGCCCCATCTCAGGCACAAATCCCGCAGCAGCGGCTTCTTCAGAAACCACAGGAAACCGCGACTGCAAGGTACTCAGACGCTCAAGAATCAGATGCTCTGCCTTTTCATCGGCTTCAGTCACAGGCGAAGCATCCTGCTTACCGCGTACCTCAAAGTCGCTGCGGTAGATCTCCATGACTAAAGCACCCGCTTCGCGGGTAATGGCCATCACGTCTTCAAGCAGTACGCCTTGGATCTGAGTCACAAAAGTCTCCTGTGTTGTTCTTCATGTGGTCCGTTTGGCCTATGCGCCAATCAAAGGACAGACCGACAGTAAATGCATCCGAATCTTCGCCAATAAGCGATTAAATGTTTAACAGGAATGCGCATGGCTGTTGGTAAGAAACTCAGTGTTCAGGAAATCAATCCACTGCGAATTCAGGCCGTCAAATTGCGGCTTGAAGGTAAAACACTCAAGGAAGTCGGCGTGGCAACAGGCCTGTCTACGCCAACCATCATTGCCGCCCACAAAGCCTGGCGAGAAGGGGGATGGAACGCGGTCCTTGTGCGTGAGCGCGGGCGTAAACCGGGAGAAGGCCGCACCTTGTCGGCCATGCAGGAACAAGACATTTACATCCAACTGGTCAGCACCCAGCCCGCTGACCATGGCCTGCCTTTTCTGCTGTGGCAGCTGGAAGCCATGCAACAGCTGATCCTTCAGCGCCAGCAGCTTGAGTTGCCCGAACGCACGAACGCTCAGTACCTGCAGCGCTGGAATCTCAATGCCCAACGCCCCATCAAGCGTATGCAGCAGGCATCCACCAATGTGCAGCGCTGGTACGCCAGCACTTATCGGGACATTTGCGCACAAGCCAGAAAAGAGAGTGCCAGTATTGTCTGGATCGACGATTTTGGTGCTCATAACAACTGCCCCGGACGCCTCAGGCACGGCATTCTGCGTGCCGTCAATAACCGCGGCAAGGTGTATTGGCAGCCCTATGAGGGCAGTTTGTGCGCCGCGCATCTAGAAGATTTCTTTGATCGTTTAAGGCGCTCCAGCGAGGGCAAGATTTTTGCGTTGCTTCCTGCCATGCAATGGCAGCGCGCCGCCACATTTTCATCGCTTGCAAACGACAGCAAGGACCAGCTTCGCCTGTTCCATCTGCCTGCCGCCACAGAGATGCTCAGGCAGTCGAACGACTTGGCCAGCAGCGTTTTGGAGGCTGCGCAAGACACATCGCGAACATCGAAAAACACCCCAGCAAAGAATCCAAAACCACCAACGCTCGACCCTATGGCGAGCATGACGCAGCAACTTCTAAAACATCAATTCGCGCAAAAATTTTCTTTAACCGACTCCTACAGTTGGCAGCATCCAAAACAAAAAACCAAGGAGAAATCTGTGGTGCTGACTCATTTGCAAAGGCTGGAATCCGAAAGTATTCAGGCCATGCGCGAGGTTGTTGCTGAGGCAGAAAACCCCGTCATGCTTTACTCCATTGGCAAAGACAGCGCGGTCATGCTGCATCTGGCCATGAAGGCGTTTTACCCCGCCAAGCCTCCGTTTCCTTTGCTGCATGTGGACACAACCTGGAAGTTCCAGGAGATGTATCGCTTTCGCGATCAGATGGCCGCGAAGCTGGGAATGGATCTGCTGGTCCACATCAACCCCGAAGGCCTTGAGATGGGTATCAGCCCCTTCAAGCATGGCTCGCAAATTCACACCGATGTGATGAAAACCGAGGGTTTGAAACAGGCGCTGGACAAATACGGTTTCGATGCCGCATTTGGCGGTGCACGCCGCGATGAAGAGAAATCCCGGGCCAAGGAGCGCATCTTTTCTTTCCGCTCGGACCAGCACCGCTGGGATCCCAAAAACCAGCGCCCGGAACTCTGGCATCTGTACAACACGCGCAAGAACAAGGGCGAATCAATTCGCGTGTTTCCGCTATCCAACTGGACTGAGCTGGATATCTGGCAATACATCTATCTCGAAAACATCCCCATCGTGCCGCTCTATTTATCAGCGCCTCGCCCAGTGGTGGAGCGAGACGGAACGCTGCTGATGGTCGATGACGACCGCATGCCGCTTAAGAGTGGCGAAGTTCCCATGATGCGCAATGTGCGATTTCGTACCCTGGGTTGCTACCCACTGACGGGTGCCGTCGAATCCGACGCCAACAGTCTGCCCAAGATCATTCAGGAAATGCTGCTGACCCGTACCTCGGAACGACAAGGACGAATGATCGATCACGACTCGGCCGCATCTATGGAAAAGAAGAAGCAAGAGGGGTATTTCTGATGTCACATGTATCTGCACTTATCTCTGAAGATATCGAGAAATACCTGAAGGCACACGAGCAAAAAAGCCTGCTGCGCTTCATCACTTGCGGCAGCGTGGATGATGGCAAGAGCACGCTCATCGGGCGCTTGCTGTATGAGTCCAAGATGCTCTTCGAGGATCAGATGGAAGCACTGGTCGCGGACTCCAAGAAAGTCGGCACGCAAGGCGGCGAGCTGGATTTCGCGCTGCTGGTCGATGGTCTGGCCGCAGAGCGCGAGCAAGGTATCACCATTGATGTGGCCTACCGCTTCTTCTCTACCGATCAGCGCAAGTTCATCGTGGCAGATACTCCCGGCCACGAGCAGTACACCCGCAATATGGTCACGGGCGCATCAACGGCTGATGTCGCCATCGTCATGATCGATGCCCGCCGCGGTGTGCTGACGCAGTCTCGGCGACATAGCTATCTGGCTTCGCTGATCGGTATCCGGAAAATTGTGCTGGCCGTCAATAAGATGGACCTGATGGGCTATTCCGAAAAAATCTTCAACGACATCGTGGCCGATTACCGCGAGTTCGCCAAGAAGATCAATCTGGAAGACATCACGGCGATCCCCATGTCGGCCTTGCGCGGTGACAACATCACCGAGCAAAGCGAACACATGCCATGGTTCCACGGCACCACGCTGATGGGCTACCTTGAGACGGTGGAAATCGACGAAGCACGCCAGCAAAAGCTGCCATTTCGCATGCCAGTGCAATGGGTCAACCGCCCCAACCTGGACTTTCGCGGCTTTGCCGGTTGCATCGCCAGCGGTCAGATTCACCCCGGTGATTCGGTTCGCATTCTGCCCAGTGGCCGGGTAAGCAAAGTTGCACGCATCGTCACGCAGGATGGTGACTTGCAGCAGGCCGTTGCAGGTCAGTCCATCACGATGACCCTGGCCGATGAAGTCGATTGCAGCCGTGGCGATGTGATTGCAGTAGCGGATGCCCCCCCTGATGTGGCGGATCAATTCCAGGTCACTCTGATCTGGATGCACGAGCAGCCCATGCTGGGAGGCCGCCCCTATCTGATGAAAATAAGTGGCAAAACCATTCCGGTCACGTTTGCTGCACCCAAATACAAAATCAACGTCAACACCCTTGAGCACCTGGCAGCCAAAGAGCTGGCTCTCAATGAAATTGGCGTGTGCAATCTCTCCAGCAGCCAGCCTATCGCTTTTGATGCCTACGCAGACAATCGCGAAACAGGCAGCTTCATTCTGATTGACCGGCTGAGCAATTCCACGGTGGGTGCAGGCCTGATCGATTTTTCTCTGCGCCGCTCGCAAAACATTCACATGCAACATGTGAGTGTCAGCCAAAAGGATCGCTCAGAACGCCTGCAGCAAAAGCCGGCACTGCTCTGGTTCACGGGTTTGTCGGGCGCAGGCAAGTCAACGATCGCCAATCTGCTTGAAGCCCGTTTGCACGCACGCGGACGACACACCTATCTGCTCGATGGGGACAACGTACGCCACGGCCTGAACCGTGACCTGGGCTTTACCGATGCGGACCGGGTGGAGAACATCCGCCGCGTGGCGGAAGTGGGCAAGTTGCTGGTGGATGCAGGCCTCATCACGGTCACGGCATTCATCTCGCCCTTCCAGGCAGAGCGAGAAATGGCGCGCAAGCTGATGAGCAACAGCGAATTTCTGGAAGTGTTCATCGACACACCACTCGCGGTGGCCGAGGAGCGCGACCCCAAAGGGCTCTACAAAAAGGTACGCCGTGGTGAGCTCAAGAACTTCACCGGCATTGACTCCCCCTTTGAGGTACCTGAAACCCCGGACATCCATATCTCCACCCTATCCCTGAGTGCAGAGGAAGCCGTGGACAAGATCATCGCTGAACTGGTAGCCCGCGAAATCATCGCCGCGGACAGTTAAAGCGATTGGGTGGAGTTGCGCGCTACCGACCACTGCAGCGCGCGCTCTTTCTTCTTTCATATGCTGCGTGATGCCTCGAAAAGCTGGGCTTTGCGTGGCACCCAAAGAGAGCCAGATCATGGACAAGCAAGCGATTAACGAAAAACTCCTTACCGGCGAAACCTGGTCAGAGTTCTGCGATCACCTCAAACGCTGTGGCGAGCAGATTCTGCGTCCCGAAACCCCTGCAGACCCGGCCACGCGGGCCGAGGGCTTTCGCTACCTGACACGCCTGCTGCGTATCGCTCTGGAAATGCATGTCGAGTTTGCCGATCCGGCATTCCCCAGCTTTTTCAAGACCTCGCATGAAACAGCCAAGATTGGCGCGGACAACCCGGACAACATCTACGAATACTCTCGTTTGAACGGCACCATGCGGTACCGCATTCATGGCAACCGCGGCAGCGTTTCGTATCTGAGTTTCTGCACGCAAAAAGGCGGTTATGAAGCCGATGGCCGCATGATCGTGACGGGGTTTCTGGATGCCAACCAGCTACAGACGGATAAGGACGGCAATTTCGAGATCATCATCAGCCGTGATCCCCAGCCTGGTAACTGGTTGCCAATGGAGGATGCCTCCGTTTCTGTCCTGGTGCGCCAGACTTTCATGGATCGCAAGAGTGAAACTCCCGCCAAGCTCGCTATCGAACGTATCGGTGCGCAAGACAAGCCCGGCCCTCTCGACCCTTTGGCTTTCGCGCAGTCACTGCAGCGTGTCTCATCTTTTGTCGAAAACACCTCCAGGCTCTTTGCAGACTGGGCTCAAAGCTATCTTCCTCATAGTAACCAGCTGCCTCCTGCCGACCAGGCCTACTGCCAATCCGTGGGCGGTGATCCCAACATCTTCTACTACCACTCCCACTGGGAACTCAATGAAGATCAGGCACTGGTCATTCATGTGGACAAGGTTCCGGAGTGCTCGTTCTGGAATCTGCAGATCAACAATTACTGGCTGGAGTCCCTGGACTACCGCTATCACCAGATCTGCATCAACAAGCACCAGGCCCAATACAACGAAAACGGCGGTGTCATCCTGATTCTGAGTGAGCGCGACCCTGGCGTTGCCAACTGGCTGCAAACCGCAGGCATCCGCCAAGGAACCATGTGCTTGCGCTGGGTAGGAGCCAAAGAACAGTGCCACCCCAGCACGCAAGTCCTATCCATCGATCAACTGGCGGAGACCGCATGAACGTCCAAGACAACCCCAATCAACTCCAGGTAGAAGAACTGCTGCAGGCAGCGCGCGAAAGAGCTGCAGGGCTGAGCTACTTTGGCGACGATAACTACCAGCAAGCACTTGACGTGCTGACGCATGCACTCAATACCGAAGCCAAGCTGTCTGCAGCTGGCATCGCCATGATGCGCGAGCGCCTAATCGGCCAGCTACTCAATCGCCTCCTCATGGAAGACTATTTCAAACGCTTCCCGGAAATAGAACAGATTGAGATTGACGACCCTTTGGTCATCGTGGGCCTGCCACGCACCGGAACCACCATGCTGCAGCGCACACTGGCCGTGGATCCGCGCTTTTACTCCGCTGCCTGGTGGGAGACTCGCTACCCGGCTCCCTTGACTGAGGAAGACCTGAAAGATGCCAGCAGGCGCATTGAAATGGCCAAGGTCGAAGTGGCGCAGACCATTGAAGCCATCCCCCAGATTCTATCTATCCACCCCATGAGCGCTACGCTGTGCGACGAGGAATTCATGCTCATGGAGCATTCATTTCTCTGTGCCATGGACGCCTACGCCGACGTGCCCAGCTACACGGCTTGGCTGGATCAGCAGGACCAGCGGCCCGTCTATACGCAGCTCAAACGCATGCTGCAATTTTTGCAGTGGCAAAAAATGCAGCGTGGTCAGGCCCAGGGACAACGCTGGCTGCTCAAGGCTCCTCAGCACCTGCACACGCTGGAAATTCTGCTGTCCGTCTTTCCCAAGGCTCAGGTCATTCTGACCCACCGCGAGCCCGCGCAGACGATCCCCTCCATGGCCAGCATGGCGCACACGCTATGGCAAATCTACAGCGACCAACCGGACCCACGCTCCGCCGGTCGGCAGTGGAACCACCGCATGGCGCGTGGCATTCATCACACCATGCAAGTGCGCGATCAGCAAGATAGCAAGCGCTTTCTGGACATTCACTTCTCGGACACCGTGGCCAAGCCCATGGAGGTTCTGGAGACTGTCTATCAGTTCGCCAATCTTTCTTTCTCCGAGAAAGCACGCGTTGATGCGCAGCAATGGATCGCCAGCAATAGCCGAGAGAAGCGCGCGGGCCATGACTACCGCTTGGAGACCTTTGGTCTGAGTGAACAGCAAATGCAAGACGACTACGCTCCCTACCGCGCACGACATCTGCAGCACACCAGCCAGTAAAGCACCATGGAAAAAATCATGTTCAGCCTGTGGCGACCCGAGCCGCAATCGGCCGCCGCCTGGCGCCAATCGTTAATGGCACTGCATGGCCCACTGCAAGCCTGTGGTGCAAAGCAAATGCGCGTAATGGTCGTTGACGAAGCCATGGACAAAGCATCCAGCCAGCGCATCACTTTCAGCACAGATCCTCTGGATGGAGTGATCAGTCTGTGGGTGGACAGCACCTCCATGCTGGCCCCCATAAAGGCGCTGATCGAGCAGCATGTCACTCGCCTGCATGCTTACCTGGTTTGCGAGTCCGAGCCCTACCCCCAGGAGCGCAAAGCCCGTATCGAACGCTTCAGCACAGAAGTGCCTTTGGGCCAGCGCTCACCAGGAATGTGCCAAGTCGCACTATTCCGTAAACCTGCAGGCATGGACTTTGAACGATGGATGGTCAACTGGCGTGAAGGCCATGGAAGCAAGGCCTACCCCTTGCAGTCGATTTATGGGTATCGGCAAAACCTGGTCGTCCGTCCCCTGACTCTCGATGCACCAGAAGTTCACGCCATCGTAGAAGAGCAGTTTCCCGCTATCGCCATCGGTAGTGCCGATGGCTTTTACGACGCTCAAGGGAATGAAGAGCTGCTGCGCCAGCGGCAGAAGTACATGTCCGAATCCGTGTCACCCTTCATGGACTTCAGCAGCCTGGACTGCATTCTCACCAGCTTCTATCAAGTCAGCGTCTAAGACTGGCCCATCGCAACAGGAGACAAAAGTATGTTGGACCTCGAAGCCATTGAGCTCATCAAGCAGCTCAAGGCGCGCTACTTTCGCGCCATTGACACCTGCAACCTGGAGTTGCTGCAGGGCATGCTGACGCCCGACGTGAAACTGGCCTTCAAAAGCCCTGTCTATGAATTCCAACTGCAAGGCCTTGACAAGGCCCTGGACTTCTACAAGACATCGTTTACCACGACCCGTCTGGCCATGCACAACGGGCACACCCCCGAGATTGAGGTCACGGGGGGCGAAGCAACCGCACTCTGGTATCTGAGCTACGTCTTTATCAACCTGGAAGAGAAGACGCATATGCAGGGCGGAGCCATCTACGAGGACCGCTATGTCAAGCGCGATGGCCGTTGGTGGATTGCCGAGACTGGCTACAAGACCTTGCTGGAGACGATTCAGCCACTGAGCGATCAATTGCAGATCACGTCCAAGCCCATCCACTAAAGCGAAGTTCAAGATGACTAAAGCTGCCAATCTCGTCACCTCGATCAAGGTCGAAATCAATGCACCCGCCAGCGTGGTCTGGGAGGTACTGGCGGACCTCGAGAACTACCGCCTGTGGAATCGCTTTTGCCCTGATATTCGCTGTGGGCTGCAGCTCAATGACCTGGTCGAGATGAAAACCCGCCATCCGCTAACGGGTGAAGTCTGGCCCGTCAACGAGTACCTGGTGGCCTTCGAGCCCGAACAACTGCTGTCCTGGGAGCAGCGCCCGGTACCGGAAAACAAGGACGCCGCGCGCCGCGATCAATACATCGAAGCAATCGACGACAGCCGCTGCACTTACTTCACAACCGATCAGTTCCTGGGCCTCAATGCCGACACGATCATGCGCGAGCATGGTGCCTGGGTAAGGATCGCCTTTGACCAGGTGGCTGTTGACGTCAAGAACCGTGCCGAGGAACTGCATTTCGCACGTACCACGGCTTCAGTCTGAACAAAGAATCCCTAAACCAAAGGAGACCCCCTCATGCTTTTAAAAAACAAGGTCGTCATCATTTCCGGCATCGGCCCCGGCATGGGCATCAAGCTCGCGCTGCGTGCAGCGGAATACCAGGCCAAAGCGGTAGTGCTGGCAGCCCGTACCCAGTCCATGCTGGATGACACGGAAATCGCCATCCGTGAAGCCGGCCACCAATGCGAAGTACTGAAAGTCGCGACGGACATCTCGCTGCCCGAACAATGCCAAAGACTGGCTGAGCTGACCGTTGCAAAGTTTGGCCGCATCGATGCACTGATCAACTCGGCCTATGCGCATGGCACTTGGGGCTCTTCCAGCAACTCATCCATGGATGACTGGCGCAAGGTCATGGAGGTCAACCTGTATGGCTCCATGAATATGACCCTGGCTGTTGTTCCACAGATGAAGAAACAAAAAGATGGCAGCATTGTGATGATTAACACCATGGCGACACGCCGTCCCAATCAATTGGAGGCAGGCTACGCGGTATCCAAGGGTGCCCTCAAGACAGCAGTGCAGTATCTGGCCGAAGACTTGGGGCCCTTTGGCATACGTGTCAACAGCACCTACAACGGCTGGATGTGGGGTGCGCCAGTCAAAGGCTACTTCCAGGCCGAGTCCAAGCGCCAGGGCGTCCCCATGGAATCGCTGGTGAATGTCATTGCCAAACAGATCCCACTGCGCAACGAAATTCCCGATGATGCTGATTGCGCTTCCGCGGCACTGTATTTGGCCAGCGACTATGCGCGTGTCGTGACGGGAGCTCAGCTTGATGTCAGCGGTGGTCACTACCTGCCTCACTGAGGCTAGGCGAAAAAATCATGCAAACTCTTTTTGACATCGAAGAGATCAAACAGCTCAAAGCACGCTACTTTCGAGGCATTGACACCTGCAATCTGGAGCTGCTGCAAACAGTTCTGAGCAACGATGTGCATATTCGCTTCGACAGCCCGACTTACCAGTACGAAATCAATGGCATCAACGCAGCCATGGACTTCTACCGCAATGCGTTCACTCATCGGCGCTTTGGCATGCATAACGGACACACGCCTGAGATCAAGGTAGAAGGCGACTCAGCCACTGGAATTTGGTACCTGAATGACTTGTTCATCAACCTTGATGAACAGACCATTTTGACCGGCAGTGCTCTGTACGAGGACTGCTATGTCAAGGTCTCTGGGCAATGGCGAATTCAACGTACAGGCTACAAGAGGCTGCTTGAAATGATTGAACCTCTGAGCAGTGGTTGTCGTATCACATCGCAACCTGTTGCGAATATCTCATAACTGACATTGGGATTGAGGTCTTGGACTGCTCCACGGGAGATTGGACCGCCCCAGGCAGGTAGACATCTCCGGGCTATCCGGGCGATTGGCAGGCAACATCGCTCTACGTTGGACAGCAATGTCAAAACCTTGGCTGCCCAACAGTAGGTCCTTTTGACTGGACCCCAAAAGTCACCTCGATTTCAAAGTGAATCACTGCAATAGAAAAAGGGTTCCTAACTTAATAGCTAGGAACCCTTATCTAATTTGGTCGGAATGGCGGGATTCGAACTCGCTACCCCTTGCACCCCATCTAGGTGAATGATACATTTCACCTCACTGAGTACATATCGACAAACACCAACATAATCTTTGTTTGTCAAATAGTTAGGCTCTCTCTTTGTCTCATACTCGAACCAAACAGTTACACTGTAGCTCATGAAGTTGTTGGGCACATTGTTGGGCACAAATCGAATGTACCCTAGCCCAACAGGATGTGCAACAAGGCCACCAGAAGACCGTACAAGGGGCGAACAATGAGCGACACCACCCTCACCACCACCAGCACAGCAAAGCCCAAGGGCGACCGCTGGCAGCACAAGGAACTTGAGGCAGCGATCAAGAATCCGGCCATCACCCGCGTGTCTGAAGCGGGCCTCTACGGAGTAGTCAGGCGCGGCAAGGACGGATCACCCTCCGTCATGTTCCGCTGGCGCTTTCGCCACGGCGGGAAACTGTTGGACTTCACGGCAGGTTCCTGGCCGAAGGACTCTCTGGCGAACATCCGACAAACCCATGAGTGGGCACAGGACGAACTCAAGGCAGGCCGCAACCCCAACGCAACCCGGCAACTGTCCAAGGTGCAGGAAGCGCAGGCTCAGGCCGAACAAGTACGCATCCATGAGATCGAGACCGTGGAAGCCCTCGCCCTCAAGTGGCAGTCCGTGGAGTTGACCAAGCGCGTGTCTGGTGAACAGGAAACCGGGCGCTTTGATAATGGTGTGGAGTTGATGCGCTCCTTCACCAAGGACGTGTTCCCCGCCATCGGCTCCAAGCCAGTGCAGGCAGTCAGCAAGACCGATTGCCTCCACGTCCTGAACAGCGTAAAGGAACGCGGTGCGCTCCGCATGGCTAACCGCCTGCTCAACGACATGACCCAGTTCTTCAACTGGTGCCGCGTCATGGGCTACATCACCACCAGCCCATTGGAGGATGTGCGCCGCAAGCATGTAGGCGGCAAGGCCACCCCACGCGACCGCGTTCTCTGGGACGTGTCACCTACCACCACCAAGCCAGAAGCTGAACTACAAGAACTCCGTGACCGCCTGCCATCAGCACGCCTGCAACGTGAAAGCGTACTCACCATTTGGATTCTGTTGTCCACCCTGGCCCGCGTGGGCGAAATCGCCAAGGCACAGTGGAAGGACGTGGACTTGATCAAGGGCATGTGGTTCCTGCCTGAGACCAAGAACGGCAAGGCACACCACATTCACCTGAGCGCCTTTGCACTCCGACACTTCCGTGAACTCCACACACTGACCGGCAACAGCCAATGGGTTCTTCCTGGCAGGAACACACGCAAGGACGGCACACCAGCAGATCACGTATGCCCGAAGTCCCTGGCAAAGCAGTTTGGCGACCGCCAAGAACGTGACACCCCCATGAGTGGCCGCACGAAGGCCACAGGCACCCTTGCCCTACCCGGTGGCAAATGGACGCCTCACGACCTCCGCCGCACTGGTGCCACGATCATGGCCCACCTTGGCGTGTCCGTGGACATCATCGAGAAGGCACTGAACCACACCCCGGCCAACTCGCTGATTGCCGTGTACCAAACAGCCAGCCGATACCAAGAGCAGCAGATCGCATGGGACAAGCTGGGAGCGCATCTCGACTGGGTTCTGACTGGCGAACAGTCCAACGTGGTGACGCTGCCTCAGAAATTGATTGCATGACACGTTGACGCTCGATTAGAGCCGGTGAGATAATGAACACATCTGCCCTGCACCATTGGGCAGAGAGTCATGGGCCGTTAACCTGCACAAGATACGGGTGTAGGGATGGACTTCAAAGAAGCCATTGGAATTGTGACGCTAAGCAATAAGTCTTTGGACTGGCTGGCGTACCTCCAATGGCTTTTTCGTTTCCGCGCTCTGGACTCAAGCAATGATCACCAAGCCCACCAAGAAGATCACTCCCACGCCTCCTGCTGATGTTGACGTGCTTCTCGGCCCTCAAGACATTCAGGGGTGGCTAAAAATCTCCCGACCCACCTTTTACCGCTGGCTTGGAATGAAGACATTCCCGAGCCATGACGCCATGGCCGGATGTCGCCCTCGCTGGAAGCGTTCCAGTGTCCAGGCATGGATTGATGCAGGTGGCACCAAGCCAGTGAAGTAGGGACGAAAAAAATCCCCTCGACCATTACTGACCGAGGGGCAATCCGTTCCAACAAATGAAGGACGCCGGGCGAGCAAACCCGGCCCCTGAATTGTGGTCTCCCCAGAACCTCCGAACAACTTCCTCAGCGGCTCGATATGTGGGTGTCACTTGACACCTTACGCACCGTAAACCGTTACCCAAAACGAACGGTGCGTTACCTGCACATCGAGACCAACCGAATCCATGAAAGCATCAAATGAGCACGCATACACCGCAAAAAACAGCGTTTCTTGTGGGCGCATCAGTAGGTCAAAACGGCACCGTTACTTCTCCTGTGAGAGAGAAGGGTAAGAAAGCCCACCACCAAGAAAATATGGACGTGGGGAACGCGCCGGAAGATTCCTTCCTCATTGGTAACGGCGTTACCCACCCGGAAAAGATGTCCTCCCAGGCCAAGGCAATGTGCAGAACTGACCCTGCTTACCTGACCATGTACTTGGACATGCAGATCAAGCTGGCCTCTGGTGCCACTGCCAACAGCTTCAAGACTTCAGCACTTCCCCACCTGAAGCCCCTGGCAGAGTGGTTCAACAAGCGCAAGCAGCGAACGGAAGACACTGCCCAATGGGGCGAGCCCTCGCCCGAGTTCATGGTGTGGCCGGGTATCTGCTACCACATGGGGCCGAACCCCGATCCAGGCAAACTCTCCATTGACCGCATCGACCCCACCAAGCCCTATGTGGCGGGTAATCTGAGGTGGGCAGACAAAGCAACACAGGCTGCAAACCAGCGTCGCAACCGCAAGAACGTCTGGAACGACATCGCCATCACCGACACACAGTTATCGGCAGAGCTTGCCAAGCAGGGTGTACTCAACCAACACGGTAAACCTCACTCCCCTGATTCCATCAAACAGATGCGCTACCGCATCAACTCTGCCACGGACAAAGACGGCAAGCCCAGATTTCCCACGCCTGAAGCGATTCACGATGAATTGCTGAAGCGGCTGAAGGTTCCGGCCATCACCCAGAAATCAGGCGACCTCATCAAGGACGAGCCGCTCATGGATGGCCTTGGTATCGACTGGGAGAGGGAGAAGCAGGCCAAGCCCTGGTTATCGAACATCACCTTCCAGATCGAATACACCAAGAGCATGACCGAAAAGATTGAACGCTCGCTAACGTATTTCTACACAGTTAACCCGAAAAGTCCTCTTATCTCCGACCTTGAGCTTCGCCTGACCAAAACACGGGAGTTCTTGTTGATGCTGAAAAATCGTCTGGAACAGCTTCACCATAAGAGTGCTGAAGTCCTGATCCGAAAAATCAACCCATACGACACAGGGAAGCCACAGACACCAGCAGGCTTCAATACTCCAGCACCGATCACACCGCCTAAGCCAAAGTTTGAAGCAGCGCCACCAAAACCAGTTTTACAGGGTGAAGAGGACGAGGAAGACGATAAGCCGTTTTTCCTCAGTGGTGAGGTTCTGGCCCAGCACTTGAAGGGCGATCACCAACTCAATGGTTAGTCAAACCAACGTCTGGCAATCAATTGCAAACGATATATGGATTGAATTTTTTATAACAATTTTATATAATGAAATTCATCATCAACTTCCACCAACGAGGCCAACGTGAAAGTGAAAACGACTATGCGCCAGATGAAAGAAGCGAAGGTGAATTTCATCAGCTTGGTTACTCGCGGGGCCAATCGCATCCCCTTCCGCGTCCTCAAATCTGCCCAAGGAGAAAGTCAAATGCTAGACCTGACCCAGCTTCGCCACGTATTCAAGGGCGATGCGCCCGTCCAGGCCAAACCCACCAGCATGGGATTCGCGGCGATCCTCCGAGGTGGTAAGCCAGCCCCGCAAACCGTGGTGAAGGCAGCATCCGTGCAACCAGTTGCAAAACACGTTGAGACAAATCGGGCTACCTCACCGGCAAGCCCATCGGCACCACGCCAGTCGGAGCGGGCACAAACCCAAGAGGAACGCCAGCACCAAGGACTTGCTCCGAATCAACCACTACACGCCACACCATCACCGGCACGCCGTGCCAGCAACACCCCGAAGCAACCCGCACCCTCCCGCGATACGGTCACCCTCAAGGAACTGCGGGGCGAGATCGACAACGCCCTGGCCCGCAGCAAGAAACAAGACGCACAAGAACAGTTCAATTCCGGGCGTAGCGCCTTCAGCCAGATCGCACCGACCCAGCAACACCATGTTGGACGTGGTGGCGCTGGTGATGCGTGGAGCCTCCGTAACCATGGCGCTCAACTGGGTGTACAGCTTCTGGGAGGCACAGACAAACCACTCCCAACGAACACCGCCTTCCGAGCCTTCAGCGCTGCGGGCCCCAAGGCATAACCAAGATGTCAGGGGTAGGCATCACCCACACCACCATACGCGCCTACTCCTGACCTCTACCAGCCCTGACAAACAGCCGCGTTATTCCAACGTGGGCGAACGCTATTCCACAGGTTGAAGTCCCCAGATCAAAGGTGAAGCCATGGCCGTCAACTATTCCAAGCCCACCCCGCAAAAACTCTTGTCAAATCGCCAGATAAAAGCCGTGATAGCACTGGCAGAAGGCATGACTCAGGCCGCAGCAGCCGAGTTTGCGGGCACCAGTCCCCAGACAGTCACAGCATGGATGCAAGACCCCACATTCCATGACCGCTTGGAGAGCGAAATCTACTCGCGCTCCATGGACGATGCCGCATTCCACAAGCACCTACGCCGCAAGGCTTTGCGAGTGTTTACGGATGGCCTCGACTCTCCAAACCCGAGCACACGCATGTGGAGCGCGAAGGAGGTTTTGGCCCGCATACCTGCCGATCCAGAAGAGGAAGCCGAAGCCCTCAACAGGTCTATCTGTGCAGACGTAATGGCGACCGAAGGACTACCCCCAGCACATTCGACTTGGCGGGATCGGCATGTGTAGCCAGCACCCACCACGCTCCCACCGGTCACGCCCCAGCAATGGGGCTTTTTGCTTCTCGGTGTACGTCTTGCCCCGTAAGATGTAACTTTTTTAACCGCCGTGGAGAATCAATGGCAAATTTACTGTATGTCGATAACTCAAATGTTTGGATTGAAGGGATGCACGTTGCGGCAGCAGCCAGTGGTAAAGCCCCTAATGTTTGGGCCGCAGTCCAGCAAAAAATCTGTGACTATGACTGGACAATCGACTTTGGCAAGCTGTACGCGTTTGCAGGGGGCGAGCGAGCCAACATCAAGAAGGCTGGTCTTTTTGGGTCTCGCCCACCCAAGAATGACTCGCTATGGACGGCAGCAGAACGTCAAGGATTTGAAGTTATCGTCTATGACCGAAACATCGCAGGTTACGAGAAGAAGATTGACACTGACATCGTTGCAACCATGATTGAAGACTCATACGAGATTCTAAAAGTGGGGGAAGACGAGATCACACTCGTTTCCGGGGATGCGGACTATGTTCCAGCCATCGAGAAGTTGAAGAAGCGCGGGATTCCCGTTCACGTCGTGTTCTGGGGGCATGCAGCCCGTGACCTCAAAAGTGCAGCGACCAAGTTTGTGAACCTCGATCCGTATCTTGATCACTTGGCACGTTGAAGGTAATTGTTGCAGGACACATCCAAACCCAACAAGCCCCTACCGGATCAACTTTGGGCGGGTGTTCTGCTGACCTACCAAATCAATGTGTTGGGCACATTGTTGGGCACAAATCAAAAAAAGAAAAAGGACTTAGCTCCTTGCGAAGCTAAGTCCTTGTCTTTTATGGTCGGAATGGCGGGATTCGAACTCGCGACCCCTTGCACCCCATGCAAGTGCGCTACCAGGCTGCGCTACATTCCGAAGACTCTGATTATACACAGATTCAGCCCATCAAAGGGAAAGCAGCGCTCGGATCTGCAAAAGCTCTTCTTTGACTTCTTCAATGCCCAGCGTACTCGCGGACTCAGAAGTGCGCAGCTCCAGCATTTCTGCGAGCAAATGACTTTGAGCCAGCACCTCGGCAGACATGGTGTTTGCAGGCTGGGCTATCTCTTGCACGCGCAATGAGTCTGTTGACAACGCTCTGCCATGGCCTACCACCAAGTCACGCAGGCGGTTTCGCGCACCACTGATGGTAAAGCCTTGCTCATAAAGAAGTTCTCGAATACGACGCACCATCAGCACTTCATGGTGCTGGTAGTAGCGGCGGTTACCCCGACGTTTCATGGGTTTGAGTTGCACAAACTCCTGTTCCCAGTAACGCAGAACATGGGGCTTGACGTCGCACAGATCGGCTACTTCACCAATGGTGAAATAGCGCTTGGCGGGAATCGCTGGCAAATGGGTACCCATGGCTGGTTGCAAGCAGTCTGTGGAAGTTGGAAGCAGGAAGGTATGCAATATAACGCGAAGAGCTGACAGGACATTGCGCCCTTAGTGGCACAAGACTTGTCAGCTCTTCAATTGTGCGATGCCCCGGCATGCAAGGCATCAGGTATCACGCCAATGGCTTAAAACTCCGAGCTTTCACCCTGAATCAGCTCTTTGAGCTTGCTGCTGGCATGAAAAGTCACCACACGGCGTGCCGCAATGGGGATCAGTTCCCCGGTTCGGGGGTTTCGGCCGGGGCGCGGTGCCTTGGTACGGATCTGGAAGTTGCCAAAGCCCGAGAGCTTGACGTCCTCACCTTCCACCAGCTTTTGCGAGATCAGGTCGAAAAACGCATCCACCATATCCTTGGCTTCGCGCTTGTTCAGCCCGATTTCATCAAACAGCAGATCGGCCAGCTGCGCCTTGGTCAGCGCAGGGCTGTCGATGCTTTCTACGGCTAGCTCCATAGGTCGATCTCCTTGGTGATTGAACATATCAACGCAGGCGCGCAGCAACGCGCTCCACCAAAGCGGCGATGGCACCCTGCATGGCTGCGTCGATTTCTGCATCGGTCAGCGATGCAGTATCGCTGCCCAGCGTCAGGCGCACGGCCAGGCTCTTTTCGTCCTGAGCCAGCGCCCCCGGCGCAGCCTCTTCACCCGCCTTGAGCTTCTTGGCGCGGAACACGTCAAACAGCACGGTATTGCGCAGAATGCCACCCGTCACACCTTGCTCCACAGCGGCCATCACCTGGGTGTGGGTCACGGCTTCTTTCACCACCACGGCAATGTCGCGCTCGACAGCCTGGTGCTTGGCCACGGGCTTGAACACCGGCACGTTACGGGCCAGCACAGCATCGAGCTCCAGCTCAAACATCACAGGTGCCTGAGGCAGATCCCATTCCTGGCGCCACTTGGGGTGGAGTTCGCCAACAAAGCCAATTTCCTTGCCATCCAGCAACACACGGGCGCAGCGGCCGGGGTGCATCGCAGGGTGCTCAGCAGGCTCGAACACGGGCTTGGCCGGTGCCAGCAAGGCTTCTACATCGCCCTTGACGTCGTAGAAATCCACCTTGGCTTCTGCCCTGCCCCACTGCAGCTGGTCGGCAGCGCCGTAGGCCAGACCCGCCACGCGCATGGGCTGGTAAAAGCCCTTGACGGTGGTGTCGGAGTCGACCACGGAGTCGTCCTTGAAGAACACGCGCCCCAGCTCAAACACGCGTACGCGCTGGGCCTTGCGGTCGACGTTGAACTTCAAAACTTGCAGCAAGGAACCCAGCAGCGACGAGCGCATCACGCTCAAATGGCTGGCAATGGGGTTGAGCAGCTTGATGGCATTGGCATTACCCGCCAGCTCTTGCTCCCACTTTTCTTCCACAAAGCTGAAGTTGATGGTTTCTTGATAGCCCAGACCCGCCAGTTCATGGCGCACGCCAAACGGGCTGCGCTGGTTTTCAGCGCGCAGCTTGGGCGAGATGGGCGCCAGTGGCTTGGTGGTCGGCAGGTTTTCATAGCCAATCATGCGGGCCACTTCTTCGATCAAATCTTCTTCCAGATTGATGTCGAAGCGGAACGTCGGCGCAGTCACGGAAACCACACCGTCACTGACCACGGTGGCGGGCAGGCCCAGACCGTTCAGCGCATCCAGCACCTGCTGCTGGGTCACGGCCATGCCGATCACCTTGGCAGCGCGGGCCACGCGCAGTTGCACGGGCTTTGGCTGGGGCATATTGGGTTTTTGGTCATCCATGGCCGCGACTTGCGTGTCGGGCGTGCCGCAGATTTCCAGCACCAGCGCGGTGATGCGCTCAATGTGCTCGGTGGTGAACTCGGGGTCCACGCCGCGCTCGAAGCGGTGACCCGCATCTGTCGAGAAGTTGAAGTGGCGCGAACGGCCAGCCATGGCCTTGGGGAACCAGAAGGCGGCTTCGATGTAGATGTTTTGGGTATCGTCAGACACGGCAGTCGCATCGCCACCCATGATGCCGGCCAGCGATTCGACTTCCTTGTCATCGGCAATCACGCCAACCTTGATGAAGTCGTCGATCTTGATGGTGTTGCCGTTGAGCAGCTTGAGCGTTTCACCCTGCTGACCCCAGCGCACCGTCAGGCCACCGCTGATCTTGTCCAGATCGAAAATGTGGCTGGGGCGACCCAGCTCGAACATCACGTAGTTGGAGATGTCCACCAGGGGCGACACCGAGCGCTGGCCACAGCGGGCCAGACGGTCGACCATCCACTGGGGCGTCTTCACCTGCGTGTTGACATTGCGTACGATGCGACCCGAGAAGCGGCCGCACAGGTCGGTCGCTTCAATCTTCACGGGCAGCTTGTCCTGCAAAGCCACGGCAGCCTGCGGGAACGACAGCGCCTTCAAGGGCGTGCCGGTCAGCGCCGACAGCTCGCGTGCCACACCGTAGACCGACAGGCAGTGCGCCAAGTTAGGCGTCAACTTCAGTGTGAACAGCGTGTCGTCCAGATTCAGGTACTCGCGCACGTTCTGGCCCAGAGGCGCATCGGCAGGGAACTCCAGCAGGCCGCTGGCGTCGTCGTCAATGCCCAGCTCCTTGGCCGAGCACAGCATGCCAAAGCTTTGCACGCCGCGCAGCTTACCCACCTTGATCATGAAGGGCTTGCCGTCTTCACCGGGAGGCAGTGCTGCGCCCACGGTGGCGCAGGGAATGCGAATACCTACGCGCGCATTGGGTGCGCCGCAAACGATGTTCAGCAGCTCGGGGCCGCCCACGTCCACCTGGCAGATGCGCAGACGGTCGGCGTCGGGGTGCTGCACGGCTTCCTTGATTTCACCAACGACGATGCCGGTGAAAGGAGGAGCCACAGGGTCCAGCTCTTCGACTTCCAGACCGGCCATGGTCAAAGTATCGGCCAGCTGCTGGGTGGTCAGGTTGGGATTGCAGTATTCACGCAACCAGGATTCAGGAAATTGCATAGTCAGACTCTTTGGCGTTCATGCCAGCTGCACCGCTTCGGTCTGCAACTGGCTGGGCATGCGTACTTTCAAAAGATGAGCTGCAAGCGCTAGGTATATAAAGACTTCAGTATCAAAACTACTTGAAGTGCTTGAAAGACAGACGCTCGCAGCTCACTTTTTCAATTACTGAAACTGCGACAGGAAACGGATGTCGCCGTCGAAGAACAGGCGCAGGTCGTTCACGCCATAACGCAGCATGGTCAGGCGGTCGGGGCCCATGCCAAAGGCAAAGCCAATGTATTTTTCAGGATCCAGCCCCATGTTGCGCACCACGTTGGGGTGAACCTGGCCGGAGCCCGCCACTTCCAGCCACTTGCCGGCCAGGGGGCCGCTCTGGAACTGGATGTCGATTTCAGCCGAAGGCTCGGTGAACGGGAAGAAACTGGGGCGGAAACGCAGCACCAGATCGTCCGATTCAAAGAAGGTCTTGCAGAAGTCAGTGAAGACGACCTTCAGGTCCTTGAAGCTCACGTTCTCGCCAATCCACAGGCCTTCGCACTGATGGAACATAGGCGAGTGGGTCGCATCCGAGTCCACACGGTAAGTGCGACCGGGGGCAATGACGCGGATTTCGGGCATGGACTGGCCGGCATCAAGCGCATTGCGGTATTTTTTGACGTGCTGAACCGCGTGGCGCACCTGCATGGGGCTGGTGTGCGTGCGTAGCAAGTTAGGGGCGTGTGCCGTGCCGCCTTCCACATAGAAGGTGTCGTGCATGGAACGCGCGGGATGGTCTTCGGGCGTGTTCAGCGCCGTGAAGTTGAACCAGTCGGATTCGATCTCGGGACCCTGGGCCACATCAAAGCCCATGGAGCCAAAAATGCCCTCGATGCGCTCCAGCGTGATGGACACGGGGTGCAGACCACCAGCACCGCGGCGGCGGCCGGGCAACGTCACATCCAGCACTTCGGCCTTCAGATGGGCTTGCAGTTCGGCATCGGCCAGGGCCTGGCGACGGGCGGTCAGGGCCGCTTCAATTGCCTGCTTGGCTACGTTGATAGCAGCGCCGCGCGATTTTTTCTCTTCGACGGAAAGCTGCGCCATGCCCTTCATGAGCTCAGTCATCTTGCC
Source organism: Comamonas suwonensis (assembly GCF_012844455.2). Taxonomy (GTDB): domain Bacteria; phylum Pseudomonadota; class Gammaproteobacteria; order Burkholderiales; family Burkholderiaceae_C; genus Comamonas; species Comamonas suwonensis. The sequence continues at coordinate 76,552 of NZ_JABBCQ020000002.1, forward strand.
CGACTTACCCAGAAACTGCGCCTTAGCATTTTCCAGATCAGCGGGGGTATGGGCCTGCGCAAACAGCTGTTGCGCGCTCTCGACCAGAGAATCCAACTCGTTCATATCGACTCTTTATCGAATCTTAAAAATAAACAAGGGCTAGTGCCTTTTCAAGCCCTAGCCCTTGCTGTTTGTGCGCCAGCAGCTACTCAATTAAAAGCAACTACCGATCGTGACCTCAGGCAGCCAGCTTGGCTTTGACTTGGTCGACGATAGCTGCGAAAGCAGCCTTGTCGTGCACAGCGATATCGGACAGCATCTTGCGGTCGATTTCGATGGCAGCCTTCTTCAGACCGTTGGCGAATTGGCTGTATGTCAGACCCAGTTCACGTGCAGCAGCATTGATACGGGCGATCCACAGCTGGCGGAACACGCGCTTCTTGTTGCGACGGTCACGGTAGGCATACTGACCAGCCTTCATTACGGCTTGCTTGGCAACGCGATAGACGTTACCACGGCGGCCGCGGAAACCCTTAGCAAGGGCTAGAACTTTTTTGTGACGGGCACGGGCCGTTACACCACGTTTGACGCGAGGCATGAGTTTTCTCCTAGTTCGTCAGTGAATTACACGCCCATACCGGGCAACATCTTAGCGATAGAGCCCATATCGGACTCATGCACGCTAACAATGCCACGCAGGTGACGCTTGTTCTTTGTGGTCTTCTTGGTCAAGATGTGACGCTTGAAGGCTTGACCGCGCTTGACGGTACCACCGGGACGAACGCGAAAACGCTTCTTCGCGCTGCTCTTGGTCTTCATTTTGGGCATGTGAATGCTCCTATTGAATTTGTGCTCGCAAGGCGGCGTGCAACCTGCACGCACTTCGCTAGCCTCCGAGGCACTTGTTCATCAGTCAGGCCGAAACCCCACTAATGTCTTGCAGGCAAGCCTGCAAATTCTTTTCTTGTCTGCCTGACAAAACAAAAGTGGGCAGAGCCCACTCTTGCTGAAAAGCAAAACGGCAATTATGCCTTATCTGCAGCCTCTGGTGCTGCAGCAGCGCCATCGCCCGAAACTTTTGCACTTGGAGCGGGCTTTTTACCTGCTGTACGAGCTGGAGCAATCATCATGATCATCTGACGGCCTTCCAGCTTGGGGAATTGTTCCACCTGGATGGAGTCAGCCAGATCATCACGCAGACGATTGAGCAGATTCAGACCGAGCTGCTGATGCGTGATTTCACGACCGCGGAAACGCAGCGTGATCTTGCACTTGTCACCATCCGCCAGGAATCGGCGGATATTGCGCAGCTTGATGTTGTAGTCGCCATCATCGGTACCAGGACGGAATTTCACTTCCTTGATTTCGATGACGGTCTGCTTGGCCTTAGCTTCAGCAGCCTTCTTCTGTTCCTGATACTTGAACTTGCCGTAGTCCATCAAACGGCAAACGGGAGGAACCGCTGTTGCAGCGATTTCCACCAGATCAACGTCCAGCTCACCGGCCATACGCAGCGCTTCTTGCAGCGATACGATGCCCAGAGGCTCGTTTTCAGGACCAGACAGACGCACTTCAGGCGCCATGATTTCTCGGTTCAGTCGATGCTTGCGCTCTTCACGGTGGCGCCGATCGCGAAATTCAGTAGCTATGGTTTTCACCTTGGATTGAAATGGCTACAACAGCGTAGCCGGCTAGCGTGCATTGCACGCAGACCGACCCGCCACAAAAATTAATTTGCCTCAGGCTTTGGCCGTGATGTCTTGGGCGATCAATTCAATAAATGCATCGACCGACATCACACCGAGGTCTTTGTTACCTCGGGCGCGCACTGCAACCGCACCAGCTGCCTTCTCTTTATCGCCTGCGACAAGGATGTAAGGCAGCTTCTGCATGGAATGCTCACGTATTTTATACGTAATCTTTTCATTGCGCAGATCAGTTACTACTCTAAGGCTTTGATTCGGCAATGCTTTTTGCAGCTTTTGCGCCACTTCCTTCGCATAGTCCGCCTGAGCGTCCGTAATATTGAGTACGGAAACCTGCACCGGAGCCAGCCAGGCAGGCAGTGCGCCAGAGTGGTGCTCGATCAAAATGCCAATGAATCGCTCGAGCGATCCCAGAATGGCGCGGTGCAGCATGATGGGGCGATGACGGTCACCGTCTTCACCCACAAATTCCGCATCAAGGCGCTCAGGCAAATTCGGGTCAACCTGAATCGTGCCGCATTGCCACTCACGACCCAGCGCATCCTTCAAGGTGTATTCGATCTTGGGACCGTAGAAAGCACCCTCACCCGGCAGATATTCAAACTCGCAGCCCGACGCACGCAGGCCTTCGGCCAGAGCGTTTTCAGCCTTGTCCCAGTCTTCATCTTTGCCGATGCGCTTTTCAGGGCGAGTCGACAGGCGATACAGGATGTTGGTGAAACCAAAGTCTGCGTACACCTTTTGCAGCAGTGCTGTAAAGGCCGTCACTTCAGCCTGAATCTGATCTTCAGTACAGAAGATGTGGCCGTCATCCTGCGTAAAAGCACGCACGCGCATGATGCCGTGCAGCGAACCAGTGGGCTCGTTGCGGTGGCAGTTGCCAAACTCACCAAAGCGCAGTGGCAGGTCGCGGTAGCTCTTGATGCCTTGCTTGAAGATGATGATGTGACCGGGGCAGTTCATCGGCTTGAGCGCGTATTCACGTTTTTCCGAATCGGTCGTGAACATGTTTTCGCGGTACTTGTCCCAATGGCCGGTCTTCTCCCACAGAGTCTTGTCCAGAATCTGGGGAGCTTTCACTTCCTGATAGCCGTTGTCCTGGTAAACCTTGCGCATGTACTGCTCGACCTGCTGCCAGACCGACCAGCCCTTGGGGTGCCAGAAAACGGTACCCGGCGAATGCTCGTCGATATGGAACAGGTCCAGCTCCCGGCCCAGCTTTCGGTGGTCGCGCTTTTCGGCTTCTTCCAAGCGAAACAGATAATCCTTCAGCTCATCCTTGGTCGCCCAGGCCGTGCCGTAAATGCGCTGCAGCATTTCATTGCGGTGGTCGCCGCGCCAGTAAGCGCCAGCCACCTTCATCAGCTTGAAGTGCTTGAGCTTGCCAGTGCTGGGCACGTGGGGGCCGCGGCACAGATCTTCAAAAGCGCCTTCGCGGTACAGGCTCACGTCTTCATTGCTGGGGATGCTGGCAATGATCTCGGCCTTGTAGTTCTCGCCCTGGTTCTTGAAATGCGCCACCGCTTCATCGCGTGGCAGCACACGGCGCTGCACAGGCTCATCCTTGTTAGCCAGCTCGGTCATCTTCTTTTCGATAGCGACCAAGTCTTCAGGCGTAAAGGGGCGCTTGTACGAGAAGTCGTAGTAGAAGCCGTTTTCAATCACGGGGCCGATGGTGACCTGCGCATCGGGGAATAGCTCTTTGACCGCATAAGCCAGCAAGTGGGCGGTGGAGTGGCGGATCACATCCAAGCCATCCGCATCCTTGGCGGTAATGATGGACAGAGGGGAGTCGTTTTCAATGACAAAACTGGTATCCACTACCTTGCCATTGATCTTGCCAGCAAGAGCCGCCTTTGCCAGGCCCGAGCCAATCGAAGCAGCAACCTCGGCCACCGAGACCGGGCCGGGATACTCGCGCTTGGAGCCATCGGGGAGCGTGATGTTGATCATGAAATTCCTTGTCAAACCAAATTTTTGTGGGTGAAAGCCAGCGCCAAAGCTTTGGAGTTACCTGAAAGCAAAAAGCGCGGAACCAGTCCGCGCTTTGATGAAGGTGTCGAGAAATCTCGGGCAGGCGCGAACCGCCAGCTGCCATCAGCAGCTGAAATACATCTCCGATGTAGTTCGCGGTGTCATAACCGTTGATGCCTTTCTCGCCCTTGTGAATTGAAGTCGCGGCATTTTAACCCGGCAATGAAAAAAGCGTCCGGGACTTTCGCCCCGAACGCATAACCCTTTTTTCAAATTTTCACGACTTGGGCAGGTTCACTACCCAAAGCAGCAGCAGATCAGTGGAACTGCTCTTCTTCTGTAGAGCCCGTCAGCGCCTTCACGCTGGAAGAGCCGCCCTGGATCACAGTGGTCACGTCGTCAAAGTAGCCTGCACCCACTTCTTGCTGGTGCGACACAAACGTGTAACCCTTTTCACGCGCTGCAAACTCGGGCTCCTGCACCATGTTCACGTAGTGCTTCATGCCTTCGCCGTTAGCGTATGCGTGGGCAAACTGGAAGCTGTTGTACCCTCTAGCCATACCGTAAGCACCAGATTTTTAAAGACTTTTTCAGTTTTCCGCCTTTAAAAACGGTCCCCACCCACGCATCCCCCACTCCTCCAAAGTGCGCTTCTTGCGGGTTTCGCCACCTTTTCGCAATAGCCTCACTGACGCTGGGACGCCTGCACCCCACGATCCACCCAAACGCTGCGGGTGGGTTGTGGGCACGAGCAGATCGTCTCTTGGAGTGCCTAAATTTTAGACAGCACTGGGTACCCTACTTCCAGCTTGGGGCAACCACTTTGGCCGCTGCGTCCACAGCAGATAACAACGTCTCATCAGCCAGGTGACTGTATCGAGCCGTCGTCTTGAGCTGGGAGTGGCCCAGAAGCTTGCTCACGACATAGATGGATTGCCCAGAGTTCACCAGATTGCTGGCAAATGTATGGCGCAGATCATGCATGCGCAGGTCAGCAAGTCCCGCCTCTTTTCGCACCTTGTCCCATGGATAGAACAGATTGCCAAATGGCAGCTTCGTATCCGGGTTAGGAACTACATAAAGACACCCCTTCCAGCGCGGCAGACCTTTCAACACCTCCAGCGCTTTGTCAGAGATAGGGATGTTGCGAGCCTTGCCACTCTTGGACAGTGGAATGCGCCAGTTACGCCGCTCCAGATCAAAGTGCTCCCACTCGGCATCCAGCAGCTCACGCTTGCGGCATCCGAACAGCAACAACAAGGTGACAATACTTTTGAGTTGAGTGTTATCACTTCGGGACAGTGCCTCATGCAAACGCTGGGTTTCAGCCGAACTCAGATACCGCTCCTTTGCGTTGTTGGGAGTGAATAGCGATACCCCATTGGCGGGATTGCACTGGCTTCCCGGAAGACCATTCTTCTTTGCCAAGTTGAACATCACTTTGAGCAAGATTGGTAGCTTATTGGCTTGTGCCAATGCGTAGCCCTTGGCACGTAAATCGAGATGAGCCTCCGTCACCATATCGGTCGTGATTGCATCCAGATGCGTTGCACCAAAGCGCGGCAAGACGTGACACTTGATGAAGCTCAGCGTCGATTGAAAATTTCTCCTGTGTAGTTGAATGTGGGGAACGTAGATGTCACGAATAAACTCCGCCAGCGTCAAGACTGAACGCAATGCCTTGCGCTCCTCCAAAGGATTGCCGCCAAGCTCCACTTCAGAGCGCAATCGCATCGCTCTCTGCCGAGCCTTGTCGTAACTAATCGCTGTCGCGTCACCGATCTTGTGTTGACGCAACTTACCCCGGACATCTCGATAGCGCAGGTAAAAAGTTCTGCCTCCTGAGGATCGCACTTCCAGAATGAATCCTTTAATAGCACTATCGTAATAGTCCACCTTCGCCTTCCCGGGTGGACACACCGCATTACGCACAAAATGTGCGCTGAGTTGGACAACGGGCATACGCCCTCCTTTCATGGTTGGGTTGGAATAAAGAAACAGGCCTATTGCGATAGGCACCTGGGTAAAGGGCGCACGAATGCCCATCCACATAACCGTGGACATTCACAAAACATTGGGGGAAATAAAGAAGCGGGGCTACCCGCCTGGGACAGCCACCGCCGGGGTGACGATGTTGGAAATCATCGACTTAGGAGAAATGCCTTGGACCAAGCGCCCTTGCCTCTCGCCATCGACAGAAAGAAAGGCAGCAACCTCGCCATGAGGTTGTGCCCCAAAAATCGCCTTAGAAGTTCGGGCTGGACGACTTCCAACTAGGAGGCGGCGTCACCTTTTCCAAGACCGGATCAACCACACGCTCGGGCAGATAGCGTGCAAAGGCATCCTCGAAATCTCGCACCTCATATCCCTTCGGCGTGTAGTTCGATTTCATTCGCACAGTCTTGGGCTTGACTCCATAGGCCCCCATAAACCTAGCCAACTGGCGCGGCGAGAGGGGCTTCCCGTGGTTGTAGGTACACCAGTCCATATCAGGATCCTCATGCAACTTGGTTAACAAATCAGCCGACGGAATGTATTTCTCCTCATAGATAAACAAGACTTCGCGTATATCCTCCAGCAGTTGATTAGAAGGGGGCTGGATTGGTGCTGTTTCCCCGCTGTTTTGCAACGCAGCCTTGCATGCCCTGCGATACCACTCCTCACCAAAGCAGTGCGCAATTGCAAGCAATGGCTCCCAGTTGTCTTGCTGCCGATCACTGAGCTCTTCCGGAAAATCCTCCCAACCTTTTGACAAAGTATCTTTGTTCTCAAGGACGAATTTGAGAATCCGAGAACGCAGGCTTTTGAAATCCTTCGGATCCGCTGCACGCAAACGCTGCACAGTGTCATCTTTAGTCTTACGCTTCAGGGGTATCTGAATACCTCGACTCATCGTGGCACCTGGCAAGTGCCTCTCAAGCATGATTCCAGCCATTGCTTTAGGACCATAGACAGGGAAGGCTCGCTCTACTAGTTCCTTTCCGACAGTTTCCACGCGCAAAACAAATCCACCTTTCTCATAGCCCTTATTAACCACGCCGGCCATCTCTGACTTCCCATCCATAAACGTGTCGGCCTCATCGATCAGCAGCGTTGGTGCATAGTTTGTAATCACTCGAAAAAGAGCGGCTAACGTGACATTTGTAGTTTCCATTGGACGAAACACCAACTTCTCCACCACCTTCAAAAGCTGTGTTTTTCCACACTCCCTCTCGGGCGCATTGATTAAAAGCAGCGGACAACGCTGAAAATTCGAATAACACCACGTATTGATTACCCAGAGTGCGACAGCCAAGGCATCATGCTCCAAGAGCACCACATAATTTTTTACAACAGCGATCACATCTTCCATTAATAAATGGCAATCAACCTCCTTCGGATATGGCTCGACATCGTTCAAGCTCAGGCTATCTAAAATAATTGAAGATGATGAGTTCTTAGGTTTTGATTTCATTTCTCAGGGACTTAAAATTTTTGACATAGATTCGCCGATTTCATTCAGCGCGATGGATTGGCCAATCCCTGGTTCGCCGTGTGCATACAGCGAAACATGCATTCAATTTGCCATACAAGCGATATGTTCACCAAGCCCCATTTTTCTATACACCTATATATTCAAAGATTATTTAAAGAAAAGAAAAATACAAACACCGTTACTGAAGATACATTAAATAGGAAAATAAAAATAAATAACCTTTGGCGCACTTCTCACTGGGAAAAAATTTCTTTCCTAGATAGAGAACCTTCCACATGGGAATTTAAAAATATTGAAAGGAAAAAAAGCTTGCACACCAACCATTGAAGAATTGGCATACCCAGCACGGCGTGCTTTTACATTGAAAATGACTGCCGCATAACCACGCAAACCCCTCAGAACATGTCCACAAAAACAAAATAGTTGGATTTTGTAAATGAACTTCTCATCACCGACCGCAGTCCCGCCCGATGGCATCCGCAACATCTGCAACGCCGCAACGGTGTTGAAAACTATCGCCCCGTGCGTGTCGGAGTGGCAGATGTGGCGGAATCCGCCAGTCCCTCAGGGGCCCCACGGGGCGGATGCGCGGCGCGGGAGGGGCTGGGACGCCCGCACCACAGCGGATGGGCAGATTGCCCCCGAGGTGACACCACGAGGAGGCGGGCATCACCCCCCTACTGCCACGCCCCCAGCGCGCCCCTCTGCCCCACTCCTGTGGCCGCTGGCAACGGGGCACGGTGCGTGGCGGCAACGCCTCTGACGTGGCTACTTACGAAAGCAACGCAGCCAGAGCGCGACCCCGGCTCCGATCAGGACCAAGATCAACAACTGCGGATACATGAAGGTCAAGATCGCGGCAGCAGCTATGGACATAGGACGGGTGGTGTTGAACCACATTCCCAGAGCCAATACAGTGACTAAGGCGGCCAGGATGCGCGGAGTCAAACTCGCCCCTTGGCCTTCCGATGCAACTTCACCGCCGCAGAAGAGGCATCATTGCTGCTCATTGCTTTTGGCGGGCTTTGCAGGACAAACTCCAAGGTAGTCTTAGGCACATGCTCATGAAGCCGGGTATTTGCCTCACTGGGTCGAATCAACCCCAAGTCCCTCAGCACCGCCAGCACGAAGCCGCCGGTATTGATGGACTTTCCAGGGTGCAAACAATGAAAGCTCTTTGCCTTGAGCTCCTGCGCCCCCAAGACAATGGCTTCGATAGCCTCAAACGAAGCCCAGTCCTTGCACCACATCCCACCACCTGTGTTGCGGGTGATTCGAAGATGCAAGCTGCCTTCTGCCCTATGTTTTCCAATCTCATAGGTCAGCGTGCTTTGCCCTGAGATTGACGCACATTTTCCGGTGTGAAAGCTGCCAATCAGTTCACACTGAGGCACAGATTCGATTTTCTCAACTTCACTCATAATTTTCCTCGCAGTTTAATAAAACGATAGGTCGAACGATCTATCAAATAAGATGGAAGAAATTACTCATTCAGATAATGCAAACTGCACGAATGAATAAAAAAAAGCCGCTTCATACAGCGGCCTACGTTCAAAATATAACGCACTCATGACGAAAGCAATTCCATCTGCGTATGGCAATAGCTCAACAGGCTTGGATCGACACTGAGACTCTTTGGAATATAGATAATCACTCCAACACCATCATCACTGAGCACCAGCGTCAATTCAAACCATTCTTCATGGCTCTCGATTACATCGCACCTCCTCTCAAACAGTGAAAAACCAAGAACACCATTCAATGCAGCAACCTCATTAGTAGGCTCCAAAACGATTACTCGAAAAATTGTTGGATCGTCAAAATCCGTATAGTCAATTAGCTCCTTAATACGCCTACCAACAAGCCTCCGCAGTTCAGCACTAGAAAATACACTCTGAGCTTCACGAACAGATAGCATACCTCTATATACTTGCATAATTTCCTTTCTGAAATAAAAAAAGCCCACCTCGAAAAATCAAGGCAGGCAACGGATATGAGCTTTAAAAGCTCACAGATTATCAACTAACGATTTACTCAAATAAATGCAAAATATTTGACATTATTTTTATAACAAACACTCATCAAATCCGAAAATCGAGAAATAAAATTTTTTATTACTCGCATGCCATCTACAGCATTTGGCTGCTATTCTTCCGAATGGAGGACTCAGTATGAAGACACGTTTTCGACAGCTCACAGATACTGCAGGAGATGCAGCACAACGACTCAGCGAAGCCGGGAAATCTCTTGTTGTCGCTGCTTCAAACACCTCAGGGGAAGCGGCACGCGCAGCGTCCTCGAGCCTGCAGAGTGGGCTAGCAAAGGCCAAAATAAACGCAGCTGATGCAACACACTCTGCGGGCAAGACTGTGCGAACAGTTGCCGACAAAGTGGGCGATAAAGCAGTAATGCTGGGCGAATCAGGCAAATCCTTAGCTGCAGCAGCGTCCAACACCACTGGCCAGGTTGCACGCACTGCTGCTTCTAGTGTGCAAAATGGACTAGCTACCGTAAAAATAAACGTAGTTGATGCGACGCATGTAGCCGGTAAAGCAGCACGCGTTGCTGGCAGTGTTGCAGGGGCTGTTGGCGCAAGTGCAGCCCGCACGGCTTCAACGATTGGTACAACTTTGCTCGATCAGAATGGTGATGGACAGCTCGATCAGGCAGATGTGAAGATTGCGACCGAAAAAGCTGCCTCAGCAGTCAAGGCCATAGCAGCGGAGGTCGCGTCATCCAACCTGGCCAAGGACGCAGCAACAGGAGCCGCGATTGGCGCTGTAATTGCCCTCCCGATTCCACTGGTGGGATCTGCTGTCGGTGCAACCGTAGGCGCTACGGTTGGAGTGATTGCAAGTCTGCGCAAAAAGAAGTGAGAACCTAGTCCAGCAGTGCGCCCTCTCGACAAGCTCACCGCTGGACCGGTGATGGATAGCTCGAAGAAATTACCGCAAACGGCCAGGTGCGGACGTTCGCGTCTCGGGCTAGGTGTGACAGACTCGTGGTTAGTTTTTTTGCGTATTGAGGACTTCATGGAGATTCGTCGGTTCAGGCTTGGTGATGAAGCTGCGTTGTTCCGTGTTTACTTCACGGCCATCCATGAGGTCGCCTCTCGCAACTACTCACCTGAGCAAGTCGAGGCATGGGCGCCGGCGGACCTTGACATGGACCTATGGGCGAACAAAGTTCAAGAAATCCGACCCTTCGTGGTTGAGCTTGGCGGCGAAATCGTCGGCTATGCGGACGTTCAGCCAGACGGCTACGTCGACCACTTCTTCGTGTCAGGCGCCCATCCGCGACAGGGAATCGGCACACTGCTGATGGCTCGTATCCATGAAGAGGCCAAGTTGCTTGGTCTGAACGAGCTGACGTCGGACGTGAGTAAGACTGCCGAGCCGTTCTTTGCTCTCCACGGGTTCAAGGTCGTCGAGCGACGACTACCAGTGCTTCGAGGTGTGACCGTCCAGAATTCCTTGATGCGCAAGGAGCTTCAGCGTGGCGGATGAGCGTCGGCTCGAGCAGTCCTGTGACCGGCAGAACGCGGCCAATAGCAGACGATCGACAAGCAGGAGTTATCGAGGCTAGATCAGTAGCCATCGACACACAGAGCATCAAACAAAGAAGGCTAAGGTGAAAAAATAATAAAAGTTGTATTTTTTATATAAAAGCATTATAATGGGAGTCGTTGCGAAATAACTTCAACTAGTCTTCTCGCAGCGCTCTGTCAGAGCTCAAATATCACTCTGACATGCAATTTTCGCGAAATTTTTCGCACCGTTGGCTGTCGAGCAGCAGCCAATAGAGTTATCGAAAGCTCATGCAGGTCACTCGGCCTGCTCTCTGACTGAACTAGATTCCACTGTCTTCTATTGCTATGGGCAAGTACTTCGTTACGCCCTCATCCCACAAGACCCATTGCGGTCACTTTCAAGCTTCTTTCGCACTTCAGCGCACAAGGCAAAACAGCAGCTACTGCCGCGTTTTTCGCTTTGACAAAACATTCGCCACAACCGAAGCAGCAAAAATCTATGCTGTGACGCAAGGCTGGCTGCATGCGTCCATGCAGCCCTCAACGTGCTGAGCTGAAAGCAAGCACTCAACTTCATCCGGTTGCTACGGACTCCCACTCCCACAGCCATATTCAAACGATGCGCCAACCCTTGGCTCGTCACAAATAGAAAAGGCTCCTTCCATGAGCACCAAAATTTACGTTGGCAACCTGCCTTACTCCGTGAACGATTCCAGCCTGAACAGCAACTTTGCTGAGTTCGGCAGCGTTACCTCAGCCAAAGTTATGATGGATCGCGATACCGGACGCTCTAAAGGCTTTGCATTTGTTGAAATGACGTCTGCTGATGCTGCTCAAGCAGCTATTACTGGGCTGAATGGAATGTCCGTTGATGGACGCTCAATCGTCGTCAACCTTGCGAAACCTCGCGAAGAAGGGCGTGGAGTTGGTGGCAATCGCGAATATCGTGCCAGCTCTCGTCCTAATGTTGGCTATGGCAATGATGGCTATGGCGGTGGTAACAGCTACTAATTTAGCTACACACCCAAGAAAAACGCCCTACGATTGAGGGCGTTTTTTGTACTTGGGAATTTGCATCGCTAAGCAGGATTAACAAGCCTTTGGATGACTGCAATGGGTCGATTGCTGCCATCAAACAGATCCAGTGCGTCTTTAGCTATCAAAGCTAAACACCACCGAGAACCTCTACCCGGCAATGAAAAAAGCGCCCGAGACTTTCGCCCCGGGCGTGTAACCCACTTTTTTCAATACCTAGACAGATTCACTGTCGATCAGTGAAATTGCTCCTCTTCGGTGGAGCCGGTCAGCGCCTTCACGCTAGAGCTGCCACCCTGGATCACGGTGGTCACATCGTCGAAGTAACCGGCGCCCACTTCCTGCTGGTGCGACACAAAGGTGTAGCCCTTGTCACGCGCTGCGAACTCGGGTTCTTGCACCATGTTCACGTAGTGCTTCATGCCTTCGCCGTTAGCGTATGCATGGGCAAACTGGAAGCTGTTGTACCAGTTGATGTGGATACCGGCCAGCGTGATGAACTGGAACTTGTAGCCCAGCGCAGACAGGTCTTCCTGGAAGGAAGCAATCTGGCTGTCGTTCAGGTTCTTTTTCCAGTTGAACGAGGGCGAGCAGTTGTAGCTCAGCAGCTTGCCGGGGCTGGCAGCATGCACGGCTTGCGCAAACTCACGGGCGAAGCCAATGTCTGGCACGCCGGTTTCGCACCACACCAGATCTGCGTAAGGGGCATAAGCCACACCTCGGCTGATGGATTGCTCCAGACCGTTCTTGACGCGGTAGAAGCCCTCTTGTGTACGCTCGCCGGTCAGGAAGGCTTGATCGTTGGCATCGTGGTTGCTGGTGATCAGGTTGGCAGCTTCTGCATCGGTGCGAGCCAGAATAATGGTGGGAACACCCATCACATCAGCCGCAAAGCGAGCAGAAATCAGCTTTTCGCAGGCTTCACGGGTCGGCACCAGCACCTTGCCGCCCATGTGACCGCACTTCTTCACGGCAGCCAGCTGGTCTTCAAAGTGCACGCCAGCTGCGCCAGCCTGAATCATGTTCTTCATCAGCTCGAAGGCGTTCAGCACGCCGCCGAAACCGGCTTCCGCATCGGCAACGATGGGCAGAAAGTAATCGATGAATTCCTTATCGCCGGGGTTCACGCCCTTGCCCCACTGAATTTCGTCAGCGCGCTTGAAGGTGTTGTTGATGCGGCGCACCATGGTGGGCACCGAGTCGTAGGCGTACAGCGACTGGTCGGGGTACATGGTTTCAGACGTGTTGCCGTCAGCAGCAACTTGCCAGCCCGACAGATACACGGCTTCCAGGCCGGCTTTGGCCTGCTGCATGGCCTGACCTGCAGAGATAGCGCCAAAGGCGTTCACGTAGCCCTTCTTGGAATCGCCATTGATCTTGTTCCACAGCACCTCAGCACCGCGCTGGGCCAGTGTGTGCTCTGGCTGCAGGCTGCCGCGCAGGCGAACCACGTCAGCAGCGGAATAACCGCGCTTCACACCCTTCCAGCGGGTGTTTTGTGCCCAGTCTTTTTCGAGGGCGGCAATTTGCTGTTCACGGCTGAGCTGTTGGTTCAGAGATTGGGGCATGGTCAGGTCACTCCTTAGCGGTTAAACGAGAGGGTTAGGTGTTCGTCCTTGGAATCAACTTTACGTCTTCAATGCTTTTGCAACGACTCTTATGTCTTATAAAAGACTACAAATTTTTATAAATAAAAACAATAACTTATTTATTAATTTCACAATAAGAAAATCAATTTCTCATATTGAGAAAATTTGCGGCACTGCAACATCATGAAATTTCATAATAAGAAATTCAACTCTTGCTTCGTGAAAAACCACAAGTTGAAATCTTCAAAACAGCCGCATCCTTCAAACGAAGTATGGAGAAAGTCGCATCGCATACGCTGCTGCGCTCATTTTTTGCACGCAAATACCGAGGTAAAAGCAGTTAAACAGCGGTGAGTGACGCGGCAAAGACACACGGGGTTTGCGCATAAACCCAAAGCAGTGTCATGACCTGGCAACACTCCAACTCAGCATTGATAAACACATTGCAACTGGCAACCACACCAGCCGAATTGCATTACTGAACCGGGATCAGAGTGGCGATTCTTTAAGCCAAATACGCATCAAACCCTTTTCAGTAATGCGCTATCCGCTATCAAATTAAAGAGAGATCCAGCAAGTTGCGGCGACTGATCACAATGCCATCCGCGTCTGCATACAGCCAGTCGCCCGGGCGTACCCACAGGCCGGCGATCTGTACATACACATCGCGCAGGCCCTGCCCCTGCTTCACCGTAGGCATAGGGTTCAGCGCCAGCGCATACAGCCCTACTGCCGTGGCATTCAGCTCGGCCACATCCCGCACGCAGCCGTAGACCAGCACGCCCGCCCAGCCGTTCTTGGCCGCTGACGCCGCCACATTGCCGCCCACCAGCGCGCGGCGCAGCGAGCCGCCGCCATCCACCACCAGAACACGACCCCGGCCCGGCTCAGCCAGAGCACTGCGCACCAGACTGTTGTCATCCAGACACTGAACAGTGCTGACTTCACCCGCAAAACTGACGTGCGCACCAAAGCTGTGGAAAACGGGCGGGAGCACGCGGAAGTCTCCGCTGTCATCGCTGATATGGGTATCGCACAAGTCGCAGGTGCTGAAAGAACTGCGTGAGGAGGAATCGTTCATAAAGGTCTCCGGGAGATATTCAAACTACGCTCTTATCTTGCCTCGGGCCGCGATTTAGCGTTAGCACAGACTCAGGCTGCCGGACAAAGGGAGCAACTTTTTCACAACACTCCCGGGGGAAAACCCACGGAAACAGGCTCTAAAGAGCCTCGTAGCAACAAATCAAAGTAAAAAAACGTCTTTCTAGCTTGGAAGAGAGATTTTTTGCCATTAGCATCAGACTCAACCAGTGGATTGCAGCTGTTTTTCGCTGGTGATAAGTCCACTACCCAATTAGGAAATAAGCAACATGGCAACTGCAAAGAAGGCAACCGCTGCAGCATCCGCACCCGCAGCAGCTCCCGCCGCTAAGAAGCGCACACCCAACGCTGCCTTCATGAAACCCCTGACTCCCAGCGCTGCTCTGGCTGCCGTGGTTGGTAAGGATCCCCTGCCCCGCACTGAAATCATCAGCAAGCTGTGGGTTTACATCAAGGCCAACAACCTGCAAGACGCCGCGAACAAGCGCATGATCAACGCCGACGCCAAGCTCAAGGAAGTGTTTGGCAAGCCACAAGTCTCCATGTTCGAGATGGCTGGCCTGATCGGTAAGCACGTCAAGTAAGCCAAGGCTTGCTCTGACCACAAAAAAGCTGGCATTCGCCAGCTTTTTGCATTTCCAAGGTTTCCGAGGAAGGGCTTCAATGCCCTTCGCACCGAAGACAGCACCTAATACACATCGCGACGGTAGCGGCCTGACCCCAGCAGCTCATCCACTTTGGCTTCGCCCAGAATGGCCTGCAGCGTCAGGTGCACGCCTTGCCCCATGCCATTCAAGCTGCCGCAGACATAGATGGCCGCGCCCTGCTCCACCCATTTGCGCACCTCTTCGGCCTGACTGCGCAACAAATCTTGCACATAGCGTGAATCTTTACCGTTGCGTGACCAGGCCTGATCCAGTCGCGCCAACTGGCCGCCTTGCACCCATGCGGCCAGTTGCTCGGCACACAAGGCATCATGCTGCGGGCTGCGCTCGCCAAACAGCAGCCATTGATCGCTGCGGCCTTGCTCCACGCGGGCTTTGATGTGGCTGAGCAGGCCTGCCAGGCCCGAGCCGTTGCCGATCAGCATCAGAGGTCGCTCTGCGTTATCACCCAGCCTGAAGCCGCTGTGCGCGCGCACCGTCAGTGCCAGCGCATCGCCCACCGCCATGCCACGGCACAGCCAGTCTGAGGCCAGGCCCGGCGAGCCATCCGCACGCGTGCTCTGGCGTACCAGCAGTTGCAGGCTGCCATCCGCCATGACCGAGGCAATGGAATAGTCGCGCGCCCGCTCAGGGTCGGCAGGCACGCATAGCGAGACCAGATCACCAGACTCCCACGGCGGCAGCTCGCCCGCCTGTGGCACCCAGTTAAGCTGATACAGCGCCCCGCCCTGGCTTTCAGGGTTGAGCAAGCGGCGTTGGCTGAGCACAAATGGCAGGCTGACAGGCGTTTGCAGCCAGTCTGCAGGCGCAGGCTCCTGCGCTGCAGATTCGCCCATCAGGCTCTGGCGAATCTGCCCCACCTGCGCCTGCCAGGACTGCAGGCTTTCGGCATTCATGTTGTCCACGCAGATCAGCTCGCTGCTTGCGCCGCTGGCCTGCAACCATTCATGCACCTCCACGCCAAAAGCGCAGAACTGCTGGTATTCACGATCGCCCAATGCCAGCACCAGCGCCCGGTGCTGTAACAGTTGCAGGCGGGCCGACAGCAGTGTCTGCACAAAGCCCAGCGCATGGTCGGGTGCATCGCCCTCACCGGTGGTCGAAAGCATCCACAGGCTTTGCGCGTGCTGCTGCAGCAAAGCTTCAGTCAGCTTCTCCACGGGCACCAGGCGCACCTGCAAGCCGCCATCGACCAGCATTTGAGTGGTTGCGCGGGCCAATGCTTCAGCCTGCCCGGTCTGACTGCCATAGACCACCAGCACGGCAGGTGCGGCGGCATTGCCTTGCGAGGTGCTGCTTTGCGCATCTTCCACCCGGCGTTGTTTACGCACTTTTGCAGCAATACCCCAGCACAGGCCGGCGTAAGCAGCTACTAAAGCCGTAGCACCAGAGAGGCGCTCAGGCGTCAAAATCCATTCCACAGTCATGCCCCAAATTGATTGATCCAGGCCGGCGTCTTGAGCACCCGCCTGTCTGCCACGACCTCATCGGAATGAGAGCTCAGCACCGCCGCAATGGCGTGCTGGCGGGCAAAGTCCATACCTTCATCTGGCCCTAGCACCGTGAGCACAGTCGCCAATGCATCGGCGTGCATGCATTCGGCATGAAACACGGTGACGCTGGCCAGATCATGTGCCACAGGCCAGCCCGTTCGCGGATCCAGCGTGTGCGAGTAGCGACGACCATCCAATCTGAACTGGTGCCAGAAATCACCCGAGGTGGCAAAAGCGCCATCCTTGGTGGCCACGACAAGCGGTTCGCTATCCCTCGCAGTCTTCGTCACCGCCCCCGTGCCCAGTTGTACCTGCCAGGGCCGCTCGTCGGGGCGCTGACCCCAGCTGCGCAGCTCGCCGCCAACCTCCAGCAAGCCTGCAGCCCAGCCAGCGGCTTTCAGCTTGTGCACCGCCCAGTCCACGGCAAAGCCTTTGGCAATGCCGCAAAAATCCAGCTCCAACCCACCCGGCTGCCGCAGTTGCCGGGTCTGCGCATTCCATTGCAAGTGCTGGTAGCCGCTGGTCTGCAGCAGTCGCGCAATGTCCTGTGCCGCAGGGGTCTGACCTTGGTGAGGCTGCAGCGGGTTCTGGCGCGGGCCAAAGCCCCAAAGCGACACCAGACCGCCCATGCTCGGGTCCATGGCGGCACCCGAAAGCTCGGCCCAATGCAACGCTGCTTCCAGAACATGAGCACATTCCGCAGGCAGCACAAGCGCTTGACCGGGTTCCGATCGATTAAAACGACTGATGACGGAATCAGCCTCCCAGTTGCTCATCTGGGCAATGACGTCATCAAATACCTGCTGCAGCAGCACCTGCACAGGTGCCATGGGCAGGTAATCAGGGTTGGCCAGCCGCAGTGACCAGTGCGTACCCATGGTCTGGCCAGACAGCCGATGGATGCGCCCATCTTGCTGATGCTGCAGGCTCGCAGGCCTCCAGCGCTGCACACCAAAGTTCACCGCCTGTGCGGGCTGGGCGACAGTCGGCTGCGCTGGCGGCGCAGCCTGCGAAGGCAGCTTCCAGAGGCTGGCATCAAAGCGCACACGCGGTGTGGAGGTCATGGGCAGCGATTCAGAAAAACCACAAAAAAATCAGCAAAAGCGAAAACGACGACGCGCCCTTATCGGGCGCGCATTCAACGAGTCAAGCGCCTGGAGCCGCTTACACAAGCCTGTAAACCTGAGGTTTACGTTGGAAACGAGGCACGAAGCCGATGGCCGTACCCAAGTACGACAAGGCTTCGTCCGACGTATCAAGGGTTGCGTGGGTGAGTCTTAGGGCAGCACTTCCAGGGTAGCGATATAGCTCAGGCGACGCTCGGTCGCCTTGGCGATGCTGGTCTTGTTGTCCGTCGCATCGGTATTGAGCCAGAACAGTCCGGCGCGGGGGAACTTGATCTTGACCTGGCCCTTGGCATCGGTCTTGAGCTTCATCGCGTCCACACCGTCGCGGTAACGAATGCCGTCAGCCACCAGCTCGATTTCCAGATTCGCTGCAGGCTTGCCGTCGATGTGGAACTCAAACGTGGCTTCTTCGCTGGCCACCAGATCGTTGGGGTGAGTCACGGGCTTGAGCTCCAGACCCTTGCCAGTCAGGGCGATGTTCGAGGGCTTGCCCAGCGAAACAAAGGTCTCCATGCGGCGCAGGTTTTCCGTCACTCGCACTTCCTTGGCATCCGCAGGAATTTGCTTGAGCACTTCTTCCACCGAGCCACGCAGGCGCTTGGGCTGGCCGTTGGCGTCCTTGTAGCCGCCCATCACGCCAGTCATCAGCATGGTCACGCGGTAAGTGCCGGTCTTCTCGGGCTTGAAGTCAAACATGCTGCGCAGCTCGCCCTTGGCGACGTTCTTCATCTCCACAGCAGAGCCATCAGGTGCGCTGACCTTCACCGCATCCAGACCCAGAGGGCGGTGGTTGAAGAAGAACACATCGTTGGACACCGCGGCATCCACCGTCACCCAGTCAGACTTGGACAGCACAGTGCTGGAAGGCTTGAACCACAGGTCATGCGCCTGTGCGCCCAGTACGGTCAGCGCCAGAGCGGCAGCAGCGAGAGCACGTGTTTTGAACTTCATATCAGGTCCTTGAGAATAAAAAGGGTGACAAATCAGAAAAAGGGATACCGCAGAAATCAAGCGCGGTCCAACTCAGAGACGCCGAGTAAAAGCCGCCTTGCGGCGAGGCGTCATCCCCCCCACGAAGCAGAGAGGGGAAAGGCGCAAAGCGCCTCAGGGGGTGATATTCAATTTAATAGCACCCAGCTCGGCATTGCCGCTGGCGCTCAGGCTGGTTGCCTGCTTGACGGGCCATTCAAACGGAATGGACACCAGCTCACGGCCACCCACTTCGCGTGCGGCTTCCACCATCAGCTTGTATTGACCGGGGGCCAGCTTGGGCAGAGGGTTCTTGCCTTCGGCAAACGACAGGGCGTGGGCACCTGCGGGCTTGGTCGGCTGAGTCACGCCATCAATGGGAAAGCTCAGTTCACGGCCGGTGCGGCGCCACCACTGGCGCATGTCCTTGAGCCACTTGGTGCCTTCGCCATCTTTCATCTTGGCGTCGTACCAGACGGACAGATTCGCCGCCACGCCGCCCTCGGCCTTTTCCAGCCACACGGCCACATAAGGCTTGTGGTACTCGGCCACTTGCAGCTGAGGCACGGTGACAGACACATTCAGGCCACCTGCGATTGCGGGCAGACCCATCACGGCGCTCAATGCCACCGAGGTCTTGAAAATCCTCTTCGCCATTCTTTTTTCCTTCACAAAATTCAGCTCAGTGCACCAGCAGCAAGACCAGCAGAACCGGCAAGACAAAGCCCAGACCTACCATGGGCCAGGTCATGGGGCGGCGCTGCGCGTGCATTTTCAAAATCAGCAAGCCCGTAATACAGAACACCAGGCAGCCAATCGCAAACAGGTCAATAAACAGACTCCAGGCCGCACCAGCGTGGCGGCCCTTGTGCAAGTCGTTAAGGTAAGAGATCCAGCCCCGGTCCGTCGTTTCGTACTCGACCGCGCCATCGTTCATATCGACACGCAGCCAGGCATCGCCGCCGGGGCGCGGCAGGGGCACATAGGCCTCTTCTTCGCTCCATTCCACGGCAAAGCCTTTGGCGCTGACCTTGATCTGCTGCGCCAGCCAGGCCTCAATGTCGGCCGGCAAGTTCACTACATCTTTGCTAGCAGCTTGCGCGCTCTGCTTATGGGCTTGCTGCAGTTTTTCCAGTAAATCGGCTGGCAGTTGCGCCTCGCGCGTCTCGACCTTGGGCTTGGCTTCAATCTGCCCGGCATGGTTGAGGGTGAAACCCGTTACGGCGAACAGCAGCATGCCGATCAGACAGATCGCGGAGCTGATCCAGTGCCATTCGTGCAATTTTTTGAGCCAGTACGCCCGCTGCGGAGCGTTGGAGGAAGCCGCTGTCATTCAAAACTTTCAGGGATTGCAAAGCCGCCAGACCGAGCCGGTATGCCTGACAGATTGCCCGGCGGCTCAACAGTGCTTGCACAGCATGTGCGGCATTTTAGTAGTTGAAAATTCTAAATGCATATCACTTCTATTTACTTTACTTCACGGAAACAAACCTCAGCGCCAATGCCGGCACACACCAATCCTTTAGTCAGCGAAACCTGACAGGCATCGGTCAACAAATCTGCGCAAAAAATAGACAAGGGGAGGCTTCGCTGTTGCTGCATCGCAACAAATCACGCTCTCTAGCTGGTTTTACTGCGAATCTAATCGAGAACCATTATCAGTATCACCTAGAATTCGATCGCTTTTTCAATAAAACCGACGACTACTTCAAAAGCATGTCCAACAACTATCTAACTCCAACCGACTCCAATGGCTTGCGCTGCGAGCTCAAGCAAATCGTGATTGCCGCAGGCCTGTGCCTGATAGGTGCCAGCGCGATGGCTCAGCAGGAAACCACGCTTTCCACTGTGAATGTCGAAGCAGCCGCTGACAGCGGCTTCAAGACGGAAACCAGCACACAAGGCAAATTCACCGCCCCTTTGCTGGATACGCCCAAGACCGTTCAGGTCATCAACGAAGAAATCATCAAGCAGACGGGTGCCACCACGTTGCAGGACGCTTTGCGCTCCACCCCCGGCATCACCTTCGGTAACGGCGAAGGCGGCAACCCCACTGGCGATCAGCCCTTCATCCGCGGCATGGACGCACAAGCCAGCACGTTTGTAGACGGCATGCGCGACATCGCCGCCGGTTCGCGTGAGTTGTTCAACGTCGAATCCGTGGAAGTCATCAAGGGAGCAGACTCGGCCTATGCCGGTCGTGGCGGCGCAGGCGGCTCGATCAATATCAGCACCAAGAAAGCCAAGAACGAGAACTTCATCGCTGGCGATGTGGGCCTTGGCACCGACAAATACCTGCGCGGCACGGTCGATATCAACCGCAAGATCAACGACACCACCGGCTTCCGCTTGAACGCCATGGGTCACAGCGCCGATGTTCCCGGCCGCAATGGTCCCGACAACAAGCGCTGGGGCATTGCTCCGACTGTCACCTTTGGCATGGGCACCCCCACCGAAGTGACTCTGTCGTGGCAGCACCTGCAGACCGACAGCATGCCCGATGGCGGCGTACCTTATCTGCTGACCAATGCCGCCATGGCCAAACTGCCCGGCGGCTCTACCGTTCGCCCCACCTTCGGCAGCAACAGCGCCAACTGGTACGGCATGGATAACCGTGACTACCAGAAGGAAAAGAGCGATCTGCTCACCGCCTCGGTCACGCACAAGTTCAGCGATACCAACAAGGTGCGCAACAGCCTGCGCTACAGCAAGAGCAAGCAGGACTATGTCTGGACCCAGCCCGATGACTCCAAGGGCAATGTTCTCAACGGCTATGTCTGGCGTCGCGGCAACTTCCGCTTCTCTGATGTGGAAACCCTGCAGAACGTGACCGAGTTCACCGGCAAGGAGCAGACCGGATCCGTGGGTCATACCTATGCCTTTGGCCTGGAACTGTCCAAGGAAAAGTCTGACGCCCAGTCCGGCGCCATTCAAGACAACACCACCAGCACCTGCAAGACACTCAACATGTGGTGCACTTCGCTGAACAACCCCGATGCATCCACTCCCTGGAACTATGCCTGGGACAAAGGCCGCTCGACAAGAAACAAGGTTGACACTATTGCTGTCTATGGTTTCGATACCTTGAAGTTCAATGACCAGTGGTTGCTGAATGTCGGTCTGCGTGCGGACCACTACAAAGTGTCCAGCACAGCACCCGATTACACAAACACTGTGACCAATGCGAAGTCTGCAGCCTTCGACTACTCTCGCAGCGACACATTGCTCAACTATCAGCTGGGCCTGGTCTACAAGCCTGCAGCCAATGGCAGCATCTACGCCAATCTCGGCACTTCCTCGCGTCCTGGCGGCTCGACTCTGGGCAACGGCAGCGAAGATCTGGCCATCAGCAGCGATTTGCTGGCTGACCTGAAGCCAGAAAAGACCAAGTCCATTGAGCTGGGCACCAAATGGGACCTGCTGGACAAGAAGCTGAACCTGACGGCTGCCATCTTCCGCAATGAAGTGACCAATGTCCGTATCACGGAAAACGGCATCACTTACATGGGCGGCAACAAGGAAGTCAATGGTCTGGAACTGGGCTTCACCGGCCAGATCCTGTCCAACCTGAGCGTGTTCGGCGGCTATACCTTCATGGATAGCGAGCAGAAGAACATGGGCATCGGCAACATCGCCAATGGCCAACGCTTCACCAACACGCCCAAGCACAGCTTCAGCCTGTGGACCAGCTACAAGCCCATGGCCAAGCTGACTCTGGGTCTGGGCATCTATGCACAAAGCAGCGTCAATGCTTCTTATGCAAGGTCTACCGTAGATGGCGGCATTGTGACCAAGGGCGCTTCCGGCTATGCCCGTTACGACGCGATGATGGCCTACCAAATCGACAAGAACCTGGCCTTCCAGCTGAACGTCTTCAACCTGGGCAACAAGACCTACTACAGCGGCGTGCGCTCGCCTCACTACGCCACCATGGCGGCTGGCCGCTCGGCTGTGGCGTCCCTCAAGTTCACGTACTAATTTGAACCTCGCCTGCGCTTGATCTGGCGCAGGTCTGCTTCAATGCATGACACACAGCCCCGCTGGCCGTTACTGCCAGCGGGGCTTTTTGCATGCACACTTGACTCTTGAAGATGCACGGCAACCTTTGCAACGCCTCTTCACACTATTGAAAACAATAGCGTCTTGCGCCTTATCCATGAGGACTTCAATGCCCAACTGGCTTGAATAGCCTGTGCATCAGGCGGCAGGCGCTACAGTTTTATTCCAAGACTGACACCCCATAAAGTCTCATCATGCTGCTTCGCATCCCAGCTCTGCTGACCCCCGATGAAGTGCGCCGCTGCCGCCAGGCACTGGAGAGCGCCGCCTGGCAAGATGGCCGCACCACGGCAGGCCATGTGGCCGCACAGGTCAAAAGCAATCTGCAACTGCCGCTGGACAGCGCCACCGGCCAGCAGATTGGCGACCTGATTCTGGACAGGCTGGGCCGCAATCCGCTGTTCATGTCTGCCGCACTGCCGCTAAAGGTGCTGCCCCCGCGCTTTAACCGCTATGAAGGCGGTGGAAAGAGCGGCAATCATGGATATGGCAACCACATCGATAACGCCTTTTTCACCATTCCTGGCACCGCCATCAAGGTCAGAACCGACGTCTCCACCACTGTCTTCTTCAGCGACCCTTACGAATACGAGGGCGGCGAGCTGATGGTGCAAGACACTTACGGCGAGCAAAGCGTAAAACTGGCGGCAGGCGACGCCATCATCTACCCCGGCACCAGCCTGCACCGCGTCAACCCCGTGACCCGCGGCACGCGCTATGCCTCATTTTTCTGGACACACAGCCTCATCAAATCTGCCGAGCAGCGCCGCCTGCTGTTCGATCTGGACCAGTCGATTCAGCAGCTGACGCAGGAGCAGCCCGGGCACGCGCGCATCGCATCGCTTTCGGGCACTTATCACAACCTTCTTCGCATGTGGTCCGAAGCATGACAACGGAACGTTTGAATGCCGCAGGTCAGCCCGTCAAGCCTGCGCTGACGCAGATTCCGCCCCATGTCAGCAATCTGGCCGACTACGCCACACTGGCGCGCGAGCATCTGGAAGCACATGCCTGGGCCCACCTGGAAAGCGGTGCCGACCAGGGCCTGACGCTGGCGCATAACCGCAAAGCTTTTGACCAGATCCGACTGCGCCCCGAGCCTCTGGCCGATCTGTCGCAAGCCCATACCCGGCAAAACCTGCTGGGGCAGCCATTTGAATGGCCGCTGCTGCTGGCCCCTGTCGCCTACCAGCGGCTGGCGCATGCCGATGGCGAGCTGGCCACGGCCCGCGCGGCCATGGCCATGCGCACCGGCATGGTGGTCAGTACCCTCTCCAGCTACACACTGGAAGAAATTGCACAGGCCGCACACACAGCGGCGCAAGAGCTGGGACGCAGCGGCCCGCTCTGGTTTCAGCTGTACCAACAGCCATCGCGCGAGCACACGCTTAAGTTGATTCGCCGCGCTGAAACCGCAGGTTATCAGGCACTGGTCTGGACGATTGATGCGCATATCAAACGCTCCAGCTACCCGCTGCCGCCAGGTGTGGAAGCCGCCAATCTGCGCGGCATGCCCGAGCAGCGCCAGACCAGCGATCTGATGAGCGAGCACATTCTGCTGGGCACCGATCTGACCCAAAGCGCCCCTACCTGGGACGATCTGGTCTGGCTGCGCGCACAGACACAGTTGCCGCTGATCGTCAAAGGCGTGCTTTCCGCCAGCGCCGCAGCCAAGGCGGTGGCGCTGGGGGCCGATGCCATCGTCGTCTCCAACCATGGCGGCCGCGTGCTGGATGGTGCCGTGTCGCCGCTGGAGGTTCTGCCTCCCATTCGTGCAGCCGTACCAGCGCATATACCCCTGCTGATGGATAGCGGCGTGCGCCACGGCACCGATGTGCTCAAAGCGATTGCGCTGGGTGCCAGTGCCGTGATGGTGGGCCGCCCGCAGATGCATGCACTGGCCGTGGCTGGCATGCTGGGCGTGGCTCACATGCTGTATTTGCTGCGCGCCGAGTTTGAACTAGCCATGGCCCAGACCGGCTGCCAAAGCATTGAAAACATTGAAAAAAATCTCTTAACCACTTATCAAATGTGAGTAATTCAGGGGCATGCATTGCAAATGCGACGGATTCTCATTTATACTCCAGCTATCACTTCAATAGCCAGCAACAACTGTCTGTAGCCATGATCGTCTGTGTATGCCGCCGGGTTTCCGACCGAGAAATAGCACGCCACGCTCACGCGGGGATGAGCTTTGACGAAATCCAGTTTGAACTGGGAGTCGCCATGCAATGTGGGCGCTGCGAAGGCTGCGCACGCGATGTGGTAGCCCAGTGCAGTGCAACCCACCCGATCGCGGCCATTCACAACGAAGCGCACGCTTGTGCGCCCCTACAGACAGTTCAGCTTGCCACCCAAATTCTGGAAAGCAAAGCATGGCCCACTTCACTGTCCTCTCAGCCGTCTTCGGCAGTCTGATTCTTGTGATGGCTTGCACCTGGTGGATTCTGCGCGAGTGATGCAGCCCCGCCAGCGTCTTCTGTGACTACCTCTGCTTCCCTGCCACCCATTACCCGTAACCAGCGCTTTTCCTTACCGGCTCCAGCCTGCGCTGGTTGCTCTTTCCGCTCCTATGTCCCAGTCTGATCAATTTGCACCTGCCAGTGGCATCAGCCGCAATGTGGCAGTTGCTAGTGCTGTGGTTGTTGTGCACGCTGCCGCCCTATGGGCCATGCAGCATGGCCTGGCACAGCAAAAACCGGGAGAGATAGTGGTTCCTGCCAGCGTAATTGCCGAGTTTGTGGCACCTCCTGCGCCAACACCCACTCCGCCTTCGCCTCCGCCACCTCCTGCGCCACCAAAGCCGGCACCCAAACCTCAGCCCAAGCCGGATATCAAGAAGGCTCCGCCGCTGCCAAAGGCGATCAAGGACACGACGCCTGCGCCCGCAGCCCCCAAAGGCTCGCTGGATGACAACGATAGCAAGGCGGACAAGACACCGCCTGCGCCACCCGCCCCTCCAGCACCACCGGCGCCGCCCGCACCACCCGCCCCTCCTGCTCCACCGGCCCCGCCCAAGTTTGAGCAGCCTTCAAGCAATGCGGCCTATCTGAACAATCCATCGCCCGCCTACCCATCGGTGAGCAAGCGCATGGGTGAGCAAGGCAAGGTGCTGCTGCGCGTATACATCAACGAGCAGGGCCAGCCCGAAAAGATCGAAATCAAGCAGACCAGCGGCTTTGACCGTCTGGATGAAGCTGCCATCAACACTGTGCAACGCTGGAAATTTGTTCCTGGCAAGCGCAATGGTGTGCCCGAACCCATGTGGCACATCGTCCCCATCAACTTTGTTCTCAAATAACTCAGAAGTTCTCAGGAGTACCCATGGAATCCCAATTCGGCATTGCCCACGTCTGGACACAGGGCGACTTCGTGACCAAAGCCGTGGCCATCATCTTGCTCGCCATGTCAGTGGCGTCTTGGCTAGTCATCGTTCTCAAGGCCATCGACATCGTGAAGTTCAAGAAGTACGCCAATACGGCGCAAGACTTCTGGCATAGCACTGACCTGGCCACGGGCCTGGAAAAGCTGGGCAGCGACAAGCAGAACCCTTTTCGCTTCATGGTGCTCGAAGGCCGTGAAGCCTCTGCCCACCACCGCAAGACCAGCGCCCACCTGCATGACACGCTGGACATCAGCGACTGGGTGACCCGCTGCCTGCGCAATGGCATCAATGAGTTCACAGCACGCCTGCAGTCCGGTCTGGCCATTCTGGCCTCCGTTGGCTCCACCGCGCCCTTCATCGGCCTGTTCGGCACGGTCTGGGGCATCTACCACGCACTGGTGGCTATCGGCACCTCGGGCCAGTCCTCCATCGACAAGGTGGCAGGCCCCATCGGTGAAGCGCTGATCATGACTGCTCTGGGTCTGGCCGTGGCCATCCCTGCCGTTCTAGGCTACAACGCTCTGGTGCGCGGCAACAAGGGCATCCTGAACGCACTGAACAGCTTTGCCCACGATGTGCATGCCTATTTTGTGACCGGTGCCCGCGTAACCGTGGACGGCCAGGTCTCCGGCAATGTGCTGCCGCTGAAGAAAGGCGCTTAAGCCATGTCATTCGGAACCATGGACGACGAGGGCAGTGATGAGGTGATGAACGAAATCAATATGACGCCTCTGGTGGACGTCATGCTGGTACTGCTCATCATCTTCATCATCACCGTCCCCGTGATGAAACACTCGGTCAACGTGGACCTGCCCCGCGCCACCAATCAGCCGGAAGACACCAAGCCTGCCACTGTGCAGCTGGGCATTACTGCTGATGGCAAATACTCGTGGAACGCACAGGAAGTCAGCGACGAGCAGCTGGAAGCCAATCTTCAGGCCGAAGCCGCCAAGGAGCCCCAAGCCGATCTGCATATTCGCGGCGACAAGGAAGTTCGCTACGAACGCGTGGCCCAAGCCATGGCCGCCGCACAGCGTGCAGGCGTCAAGAAAATTGGCTTTGTGACCGACCCCGCCAAGTAAGCCCTTGCGCTATTGATCCAAACGGCCCTTTCGAGGGCCGTTTTTTATGCGTCAAATTAGAAGAAAAAAGGCTCCAGTGCTTTACCAGAGTGCGCTTGTAGCTCTCAATTCAGAAGCACCAGATTGCACTACAAAACTGACTTGCCTATCCAAGCTTCGCGACATAGGAATAGCAACACCAAATATTTTTAAAGAAATAACTTAAATGCGAGTAGTTATCACTTGCAATTCAACTGAGAATTGTTATCATTCACTCAGTTTAGAAATTAAGGAATCACGGCATGTCTGCACCGCTTGTTGCGACCTCACAGCCCACCACACAGATGGCCGCCGCAACCATGGCATCTTCCACTGCCGCCGCCAGTAGCAGCCCAGGCGTAGATAGCGCACTGCTGCTCAATGGCCAGAAGGCCGTCACCATCGTGCACAACGGCACGCCTTACCGCCTGCAGGCCACCAAGCTGGGCAAACTGATTTTGACCAAGTAGCGCGCGCTTCAAACCGTTTCATCGTGGGGCGACACCGAAAGTGTCGTATTCGCCAGCCACAGTTGCTGTAGAGCGCAAGCCCTCTCTTTCGCTCACACCTCAATAGCCACGCGCTTTTTACCCACAACCGCCCAAAACAAAACCCCTGCCGCTCACGCGCGCAGGGGTTTTGTTTTGGGCTCTGCCTTAGCGGCAGAGCCGCACTATTACAGACCCAAAGCGGCAATACCAGCCTTGGCAACCTGCGCATCTTCATTGGCCTTGACGCCAGAAACGCCCACGGCACCCAGCACCTGGCCGTCCTTGACGATGACCACGCCGCCTTCGAGCAGGCCATCCACAAAAGGCGCACTCAGGAAAGCGGTACGGCCGTTGTTGATCATGTCTTCAAACACCTTGGTGTCCTTGCGACCGACAGCAGCCGAGCGGGCCTTGGCGGGAGCAATGTGTGCAGAGATAGCAGCAGCACCATCCATGCGTTGCAACAGCAGCAAGTGACCGCCATCGTCCACAATGGAAATCGTCACAGGCCAGTTGTTCTTCAGCGCTTCAGCTTCAGCGGCAGCGGCGATTGCCTTAACGTCGGCCAGTTCGAGTTCGTGCTTCGTTTTCATACAGGTATAGGTATCCGTCGGATTTTCAGTGCGACAAGCATATTCGGTACTGAGACTTTGACAATAGATGTCATGTGAAAAACATTTCATCCTAAAACTGCCGCAGTGCCGGGGGGTATTGCAATCTCCTGTCAAGAGCCCCACCTAGAATGAGAATGTTTTTACACACAATTCCTGAAGGAGGAATGGCCACATGAACGAACAAGTCACCACACTGGGCACTGCGGGCTACGGTGTCTCGCAGCAAGAGCGCAACCGTGTTTTGCGCAACACTTACTGGCTGCTGGCACTGAGCCTCTTACCTACCGTGCTGGGTGCTTGGCTGGGCGTTGCCACAGGCATTACCCGCTCGCTGACAGGCTTTACGGGCCTGCTCGTGTTCATGGGCGGTGCCTTCGGCTTCATGTACGCCATTGAAAAGACCAAGCACTCGGCCGCTGGCGTGCCTGTGCTTCTGGGCTTCACCTTTTTCATGGGCCTGATGCTCTCGCGCATGATCGGCATGATTCTGGGCTTCTCCAACGGCACGCAGCTGATCATGACGGCCTTTGCCGGCACGGCTGGTATCTTCTTCGTCATGGCCATGCTGGCCACGGTGATCAAGCGTGACCTGTCGGGTATGGGCAAGTTCCTGTTCGTCGGCGCTTTGGTGCTGATGGTGGGCGGCATCATCAATGTTTTTGTGGGCTCCACCGCAGGCATGATGGCCATCTCCATGCTGGCTATCGGCATTTTCTCGGCCTACATGCTGTATGACCTCAAGCAGATCATTGACGGCGGCGAAACCAACTACATCAGCGCCACTCTGGCCCTGTATCTGGACCTGTTCAACGTGTTCCAGAGCCTGCTGGCCCTGCTGGGCATCATGGGCGGCGAACGCGACTAAGCGTCTTCAGACGCCTATGACTCAAAAGGAGTGCCTCGGCACTCCTTTTTGTTTGCTTTGTTTTGAATGTTGCTGGATATTTCAGATTCGGCCTCAATTTCAGCCAGCCATTGCCGATATCCAGACAAGATGAAGCCAAACCACCTCCCCCGCGCGCTTGCCATTGCTCTGCTGCCCCTGGTGCTGGCAGGCTGCAAGATCGAAGATATTCCCGGCCTAGGCCCGGACCCACGCGCCGTGGCCAAGGACTCTGAGGCCAAGGCTATCGGCGGTGCTTGCCGCCACGCCATGCGCGGGCTAGAGGATTGCTACGTCCTCAACCCCAAAGCGCCCAAGGCGCTGGTATTCGCAGGCTGGAAGGACATGGACGAATACATGCGCTCCAACAAAATTGAAGGCGTTCCATCTGTACTGGGCCAAAACGCCCCAGAAAAGCGCAGCGTCCCTGAAGCAGACAACAACGCCAGCCGTAACAACCGCAGCTAAGCCCGCCTGCTAAGCCCACAAGCCGTAGCCGCAGTGCTACGGCTTTTTTATTGCCCGGCCAATATCCACCCTTACAAACTTCTGGTCTAATCATTATTGATAACGATTCTCATTTATTATGCGAGCAATGTCTTACTAACCATGCAGAGAGGATTGCTATGCCAGATGATGAATTCCAGCAACTGCGCCTTGAGCATGGTGCACTCATGCAGATTTATCAGGAGGTGCAAATTCGTTGCACTGAACAAATCCAATCGCTGACGCACGAGGCTGAAAAGCTCAAACGCCAGCTCATCCGCCTCAGAGCCCAGCTCATTGCGCGCGACACTGCCCTCTTCTGGGAGCGCGAGCAGCGGCATGCCATGGCTATAGAGCTGGCAGCCAGCTTGCTCACCCAATCTAGCCCCAGAAAAACACAGCTCTCGCCAGCGTCGTTACCCGTTACACCTGAGCAGCAATTACTGGAAAGCAGCCTGCATGCTGCTGATCTGGTGATCTGCCAGACCGGCTGCATCAGCGATGGTGACTACTGGCGGGTCGAGGATCACTGCAAACGCAATGGCAAGCAGTGCGTGCTGGTCGACGAACCCAACGCCTTGCGCGTGGTACGTCTGCACATGTCGTCAGAAGATGGAAAAGTGGTGGCAGCGCAAGCCAGCCTTGAAAGCACAAGGCAAGAATGTGAGTCCGACTGAGACCGCCTGGATGAAGAAAAGCACTCGCTCCTTCAAAACCCTGCTGGGGCTACTCATCAGCATGGCAGGCTTGCTGGTCATAGCTTCGTGGCTTTGGGAGTAAGACTTACCAGCGACCTTTTCTCAGAACGGCTCCATCGCGCAGGGAACAGTCACAAACAGTGCCAAGTGCTTGAATGATCTGCGCCAGCTCTGCGCAAATCATTCAAAGACCAAAGGCGATCAAAGGACCATCAGATGCGCTCAAAGACAGCCATGCTTTCCACATGGGCTGTATGCGGGAACATATTGACCACGCCCGCCATCACACAGCGGTAACCGGCCTGATGCACCAACAAGCCCGCATCGCGCGCCAGGGTGGCAGGGTTGCAGCTCACGTAAACGATGCGCTTGGGGAACTCCCAGCTCTCCTGGCCTTCAGGCAGAGCGGGCAGCAGGTCTGGCTGCTCTTCCGTGGCCACGCCGACTTGCTTGGCACCCGTGCGAATCTGGTGAATATCCGCCAGCGCCTGCGACAGGGCAAAGGCACCTTCACGGGGAGGATCGACCAGCCACTTGTCTGCGTTGCCATCGGCAATCAGCATGGCGGGTGTCATATTGAACAGATTGCGCGCCACAAAGGTCGTAGGTGCCAGCTTTTCGCCTTCAGCGCGAACGGCATTGTTGGCGGCATAGTTCTCATGCGAGCGCTGCACCAGCGTGTCCGAGCCCTCAATACCCAGCACTTCTCCAGCCATGGTGGCAATCGGCAAGGTGAAGTTGCCCAGACCACAGAACCAATCGATCACGCGCTCGTTCTTTTGGGCATCCAGCAGGCGCAGCGAGCGCCCCACCAGCACGCGGTTGATCTGCGGGTTCACCTGGGTGAAGTCCGTGGGCTTGAACGGCATGGTGATGCCAAATTCCGGCAGGCTGTATGACAGCTGGGTGCCGCCCTCTTCCATGCGGTGCACAGTGTCCGGGCCCTTGGGCTGCAGCCACCACTGCACATTGTGTTCAGTGCCAAAGACGCGCAGGCGTTCCAGATCGGCCACGCTCAGCGGCTCCAGGTGGCGCAGCAGCATGGCGGTCACATGTTCGCCGCAAGCCACTTCAATCTGGGGCAGGGTTTCACGCGCATCCATGCTGCCAACCAGGCCACGCAGAGGCATCAGCATGGCATCCACATGGGGCGGCAATATTTTGCAGGTTTCCATGTCGGCCACATAGCGGCTCTTGCGCTCATGGAAGCCGACCAGCACCTTGCTCTTCTTGATGACGTAGCGCACCGACAGGCGCGAACGGTCCCTATAGCCCCAGGCCGGGCCTTCGATGGGGCGCAGCATGGTCTCGGGCTTGACCTTGGACAGATGCCAGAGGTTGTCTTCCAGCACGCGCTGCTTAATGGCGACCTGGGCACCCACATGCAGATGCTGCATCTTGCAGCCGCCGCAGGCACCTTCATGCAGGCCAAAATTGGGGCAGCCGGGCGTCACGCGCTGCGAGGATTCACGGTGAATCTCGGTCAGCGAGGCAGCTTCCCAGTTGTTTTTCTTGCGATGGGTACTGGCACTGACGATTTCACCTGTCAAAGCACCGTCAATAAAGACCACCTTGCCATCGGGCTTGCGCGCTACGCCCTTGGCGTCCATATCCATGGACAACACCTGCAGCCAGCCCTCAGGCAAAGTGGGCGCATCGGTGTCTAGTTCTGGCAGGTTCTCGGGGATTTTGTTGTCGCTGGATTTACTCATGGTGGGCGATTGTCTCAGGCCACCCCATACCCGAGAGCCAGACCCGGCAAAAACCTGCACGAGTAACAGCATCCACTCACCAGACAAGAGCCTGTTCAGCCACTTCAAATACAAGCTGAAAAGAGCTCCAGCGCTTACCAGTCAATCGCAAGCAGCTACAAATTCAGAAGCGTTGATCTTCACGGCGGCGGAGTTCGCGGCTGTTGCGCGCTTCAGCAATCTGCGCGCGCTCCGCAATCAGGTTGACCTCCGTTGCGCAGTTGTATTCGTCCAGCGAGAAAAACATTCTCGCACCGGGGCTGAGCTGGGGCACCGTCATATGCAGCGGCAAAGAAAGATCCACCGGCGCCAGATTGGAACGATAAATCAGCTCGTTATTCGGCGCATACACAAAGTAGCAAGCGGCCGATGCGGCTTGAGCCACGGCGAAGGCCGACACAAGCACGCAGGCACGCAATACGGATACAGCGGTCATGAACTCTCTCCCTTCCCAGTCAGAGGCTCCATGCCCCTTGGATGCTCGCCATTCTATGTGGCAGTCGCCAAAGACAGAAATTTCTGCCCCCCCTTACCGGCTCTGCATTCCTTGCTACAACCAATAAAGCACAGGCTAAATAGCGCTTGAATTGATTGAAATTTCTGTATTGACAGAAATTTCAATCAACAACACACTTCACCCCATGCAACTCAGCCCTATCGCCGAACGTTTTGTACACCACTGGGGAGACATGGGCAACGCCTGGGGCGTGAACCGAACCGTGGCACAAATCCATGCACTGCTCTTCTTTCATGGCCGCCCGCTCAATGCAGATGACATCTGCGAAACACTGGGCGCTGCGCGCTCCAATGTCAGCAACAGCCTCAAGGAACTGCTGAGCTGGAACCTCATCCGCAGCAGCCGCAAAACAGGCGACCGCCGCGAATACTTTGAGACATCGGCCGATGTCTGGGAGCTGCTGCGCACCATTGTGAGGGAACGCAAGCAGCGGGAGTTTGACCCCACCAGCGCCATGCTGCGCGAGCTGATTGCCCAGCCCGAGTTTGAGCAGGAAACGCCCGATGCACAGGATCGCGTACACGAGACACTGCGCCTGATGGACTCACTGGGCGTCTGGACGGATGAAATGTTGCGCCTGTCGCCCTCCACGCTGGACAAGATTTTGCGCCTGGGCGCTAGCGTGCAGCGTTTTGTGCGAAGTTCTTGAGGCATCGCTCTGCTTCGCAAAAGGGAAACAGCCTCACTGATTTAAATTTCTGCAACAGCAGAAAATTGCAAAGGAGTCACGTATGCGAATTCTGATTTGCGGCGGCACCGGCTTTCTGGGTCGGCATATCGTCAACGCACTGATGCAGCAAGGTCACGACCCCGTGGTGCGCAGCCGCCACTCCGACCCGGCACTGGACTTTGTCCGGCTAAGCACCGCACAAGACTGGCTGCCCCATCTTCAAGGCGTTGATGCTGTCATCAATGCCGTAGGGGCACTGCGCAACCGGCCAGACACTGACTTGCAAACCCTGCACATGACAGCGCCAGCCGCCTTGTTTGACGCCTGCGCACAGGCCGGCATACGGCGCGTGGTGCAAGTCTCTGCACTGGGCGTGGACAAGGGCGACACGCTCTACGCCAGTACCAAACGCGCGGCAGACGACTATCTGCTGGCGCTGGGGCAGGCGGGCGAGCTCAACCCCGCCATCGTGCGGCCCAGCATCATCTTTGGCAGCGGCGGGGCCAGCAGCAAGCTCTTCGTTCTGCTGGCCAACTTACCCATCCTGCCACTGCCGCAAATCATGCGCAACAGCCAGATCCAGCCCGTCGCCGTGCGCGATGTGGCCGAAGTCATCGCCAAACTGGCCACCAGCGATACGCCCTGCGGCGTGATTGAAATCGGCGGCACGCAGCCTCTGTCTATTGAGCGCTTTATCGCCACCCTGCGCGCGCAAATGAAATACCGCTCCGCCACCGTGCGCATCCTGCCCACCAGGCTCAGTACTGCCAGCGCCAAGCTCGGCGACAAAATCAGCTGGATGCCCTGGTGCAGCGAAGCCATGGCCCTGCTAGAGAACGACAACGTGACCGACCCCGCCACTCTGCGAAATCTGTTGGGGCACGAGCCCCTGGATATCTACCAGATGATTGACACCCTGCCCAAAGGAGGCCGCCTTGGATAAAGCCCTGCACCCGCCGCTCAAGGCCATGCACGCCACGCTGGTCATCGTCTGGCTGGGCACCGCCGTCGTCAGCGTGCTCGACTACTTCGGACTTTCTGGCCTTCACCATGAAGGCGCGCGCCTACTGGCCGACGGCGGCATTAGCGAGCCCCGCTGGCAGGCCGCCCTCATCTGGTCAGGGCTGTTGGCTGACCTGCTCATCGGCCTGGCCCTGCTGCTGCGCCCCGGCCGCGCCAGCTATTTTGTCGCGCTATTCATGATGGCCGCCATGACCATCATCGGCACCGCACTGCAACCCACGCTGTGGCTGCACCCGCTGGGGCCATTGCTCAAAAACCTGCCCATCGCTGCCATGCTGTGGTTTTTGCTGCAGGCGCACAACGCAACCCATCCGCTTGAATCATGAATACCTATCTGCTGCTCAAAACCCTGCACATCCTCTCCAGCGTGTTGCTGGTCGGCACAGGTCTTGGCTCGGCCTTTTACATGTTTTTTGCCAACCGCAGCGGCTCCGTAGCCGCTCAAGCCGTCGTCAGCCGCCTCGTCGTGCGAGCAGACTGGTGGTTCACCACGCCCTGCATCTTTATTCAGCCCATCACCGGCATCGCCATGGCCTATATGGCTGGGTATCCACTGAGCACGCCCTGGCTGGCGCTGTCACTGGGGCTATATGTACTGGCCGGTATTTGCTGGCTGCCCGTGGTGTGGCTGCAGGTTCGCATGGCAGCCATGGCGAATGAAGCCAATGCCCAGAATCAAACCCTGCCCCAGCTCTATCAGCAATACCAGCTGCGCTGGGAATCCCTGGGCTACCCCGCATTTATTGCCATGGCGGCTACGTATTATTTGATGGTGAATAAGCCGGTGCTCTGGGGTTAAAGCAGCATCTGGCCTGCCAAAATTCACTGAGGTGATTCACAGCGGGGTCAGGCACTCAATCCAGCTCCTGCACGCCGCCGCCCGAAACCGTAAGAATCTGTCCGCTGATCCAAGCCGCCGCCGGGCTGCACAAGAACAACGCCGCATTGGCCATGTCCTGCGGCAAGCCCAGTCTGTTGATGGGTGTGTGGGCCAGCATTTGTGCCTCTATTTCATCGTTCAATACGGACTTCAGCGCATCGGTCAACGTGGCACCTGGGGCAATCCCGTTCACGCGAATCGCCTTGGGTCCTAGATCAAAAGCGATATTGCGCACCAAATGGCTGGTGGCGGCCTTGGAAGATGCGTACGCCGCCATGCGTTTGTTTTTGTTTTCTGCCGACATGGAGGTAATCGCCAGAATTGCCCCATAACCGGCTTTTTCCATTTCAGGCACGGCCAACTGCGCCAGGCGAAACAGTGAAAAGACATTGAGCTCGTAGGCACGGCGGAAATCGGCCATCGGCATCTCAAAGGGCTTGGGACCTCCGCCCCCGGCATTGCTGACCAGGGTGGTCAGCTTGCCAAAATGGCGTACGGTCTCGCGCACCAGAGCACCCAGATCGTCCTCCTTGGTGACATCACAGGCCTGGGTTGCGGCTCGCCCACCCCGGTTATTGATTCCTTGCGCCACCTCTGCTGCCGTATCGGCGTTGAGATCGCTGACCATGACCGCAGCGCCCGCTGCCGCAAAGGTCTCGGCAATCGCGCGGCCAATCCCCGCGCCAGCGCCGGTCACCACCGCTACCTGTCCGGCAAGCGTGAAATCAATGGGGTTATACATCGCAGCACTCCTGTGAAAGACTCAATCCAACTCCATCGTTGGGAAGCCCTTTTCAGAAAATAAGTCAATGACCGGAGGCCTGTCAAACAGGGGAGCAATCACCCCACGCCGCTACAAAGGCAAACGCGCATCGTCCTTGACTTCTTCCATCACCGCATAAGTCCGCGTCTCGCGCACACCCGGCAGTTGCCAGAGCACGCTGCCCGCAAACTCGCGGTAAGCCGCCATGTCCGCCATACGGGTCTTGAGAAGATAGTCAAAGCCGCCCGCCACCATATGGCATTCCATGATGGCCGGGTAAGCCAGCACAGCGGCCTTGAACTCGTCAAACACATGGGGCGTGGTGCGGTCCAGCAGCACCTCGACAAACACCGTCATGCCCACACCCAGTTTTCTGGGGTTGAGCCGCGCTTCGTAGCCCAGGATATAGCCGTCCCGCGTGAGCCGCGTGACCCGTGCCTGCACGGCGGTGGGGGACAGGGCCACCTGCTCGGCCAGTCGCAGGTTGGAGATACGACCATCCGTTTGCAGAATTGCCAGTATCTTGCGGTCAATCCTGTCTAAATCGACTTCCAAGACGTCACTCATTGGTGATTTCCTCTTTTGAATTCAACAAATATAGTGATTCATTCTTTGGCAAACCAGCAATGATTTTCCCTATGTAGACAGCTGCAGCCGGGCCGCATGCAATGCAGGTGTTGACATGGTGAAGACCGCGCACCCTTGTCGCGGCCCTGCTCTCCATCATCTGCACTGAAATGCCAATCTTCACACCGCTGCCAGACTCCAGCCGCCCTGCCGATGCACTGCGCCGCGCCGTCACCGCGGCCACGCGCATGGCAGAGCCAGATGCCGTAGCCCAGCTACTGCCCGCCGCTACCCTTGCCGCACCGCAGGCCGCGCAGGTGGCAGCCCATGCCCAAAAACTGGTAGAGCAATTGCGCGCCCAGCCCGCAAGCCTGGGGCGGCAGGGGCTGGTGCAGGGCTTGCTGCAGGAGTTTTCACTGTCGTCACAAGAAGGTGTAGCGCTGATGTGCCTGGCCGAGGCTTTGCTGCGCATTCCCGATGCCGCGACGCGCGATGCACTGATTCGCGACAAGCTGCGCGGCGGTGACTGGCAGGCGCATCTGGGCAAAAGCCCATCACTGTTTGTCAACGCCGCCGCGTGGGGACTCGTGGTGACGGGTAAGCTGGTCGATACGCACAGTGAATCAGGGCTGCTGGCGTCCCTCAAACGCATCACCGCCAAGGGCGGCGAGCCACTGGTACGCAAGGGCGTAGACATGGCCATGCGCCTGATGGGCGAGCAGTTTGTGATGGGAGAAACCATTGCCGAGGCGCTGGAGCGCGCTCGCAATCTGCAGACCAAGGGCTTTCGCTATTCCTACGACATGCTGGGCGAGGCGGCACTCACGTCACAAGATGCGCAGCGCTATATGCAGTCCTATGTGGATGCGATTCACGCCATTGGCAAGGCATCGGCGGGCAGCGGTATTTACGCCGGGCCGGGCATTTCCATCAAGCTCAGCGCTCTGCACCCGCGCTACAGCCGTGCGCAAGTGCAGCGTGTAATGGGCGAGCTGCTAGCCCGCGTGCTGCAACTGTGCGAGGTGGCGCGCAGCTACGACATAGGCCTGAATATCGACGCCGAAGAGGCCGACCGGCTGGAGCTTTCGCTGGACCTGCTGGAGCAACTGGCCCACGCGCACAGTCTGGCGGGCTGGAATGGTCTGGGCTTTGTGATTCAGGCCTACCAGAAACGCTGCCCTTATGTGATCGACTATCTGGTCGATCTGGCCCGGCGCAGCGGCCGCCGCCTCATGGTGCGACTGGTCAAGGGCGCTTACTGGGACAGCGAAATCAAGCGCGCGCAGATCGACGGCCTGGCCGACTACCCCGTCTACACCCGCAAGCACCATACCGATGTGGCCTACATCGCCTGTGCCCGCAAGCTGCTGGCCGCGCCAGACGCCATTTACCCGCAGTTTGCCACCCACAATGCACAGACCGTGGCAAGCATCGAATCACTCGCCAGCGCACAACCATACAGCGCTGAGCGCTATGAATTTCAATGTCTGCACGGCATGGGCGAACCGCTTTACCGCAACGTGGTCGAAGCGGCAGACACCGCCGCACGCCGCCCCTGCCGCATCTACGCCCCCGTGGGCACGCACGAGACGCTGCTGGCTTATCTCGTACGCCGCCTGCTGGAGAACGGGGCCAACAGCTCCTTTGTGCACCGCATTGCCAACCCCGACTGGCCCATATCAGATTTGATAGCTGCTCCCGCAGATCAGACGCTGGCTGAAGGCCAAAAAAACCTAAATATAGAAACTGGCGAGGACATAGGCCAGCCCCACCCGGGCATAAGCAAGCCACGCGACTTGCTGGGCGCACAGCGCGCCAACTCAGAGGGTCTGGATTTGAGCGATGAACGTGTGCTGGCTGCGCTGTCGCACTGTCTCACGCAAACCCGGCCACCACCCGTTGCCACAGCGCGCGAGGCAGGCAGCGCCATCACCAACCCCGCCCAGTTGCAGCAAGTGCTGGGCCATGTGGCAGATGCCACGCCCGAACAAATTCAGCAGGCGCTGCAAGCGGCCCACAAGGCCCAGTCCACCTGGAACAACACCCCCGCCGCCCTGCGCGCCAGCGTGCTGGAGGCCGCAGCCGACAGCTACCAGGCCCGGATGCAGCCGCTGATGGCCCTGTTGATGCGCGAAGCCGGCAAGACCGCCGCCAACGCAGTGGCCGAGGTGCGTGAGGCCACAGATTTTTTGCGCTACTACGCCGCGCAAATTCGCAGGCAGGATGAGGCCGGTTTACTCGCATCCGGCATAGGTCCGGTGGTCTGCATCAGCCCCTGGAATTTTCCGCTGGCCATCTTCACCGGCCAGATAGCCGCCGCGCTGGCCGCAGGCAATGTGGTGCTGGCCAAACCGGCCGAGCAAACCCCGCTGATTGCCATCGAAGCCATGCGCCTGCTGCATCAGGCAGGCATGAACCACAATATTCACGCCGATGTGCTGCAACTGCTGCCCGGTCGGGGCGAAATCGTGGGCGCGCCGCTGGTGGCCGATGCGCGGGTAGCGGGCGTGCTGTTTACCGGCTCCACCGACGTGGCCCGACTGTTGAACCAGCAAACCGCTAAACGCCTGCGCGCTGATGGCGAGCCCGTGGTGCTGGTGGCAGAAACCGGTGGCCAGAACGCCATGATCGTGGACTCCTCTGCCTTGGTTGAGCAAGCTGTGCAAGACATTGCCGCCTCGGCCTTTGACAGCGCGGGCCAGCGCTGCTCTGCCCTGCGCCTGCTGTGCGTGCAAAGCGACTGCGCGGATCGCGTGGTCGACATGCTCAAAGGCGCCATGCAGGAGCTGCGCTGCGGCGACCCGGCCGAGCTGCACACCGATATCGGCCCCGTGATTGATGCCGAAGCCAAGGCCGGGATTGAGCAGCACATTGCCAAACTCAAAGCACAGGGCCTGCGCGTTTATCAGTCGCCGATCAGCGATGCGGTGATGGCGCAAGGCCACTTTGTGCCGCCCACGCTGATCGAGCTAAACGACCTGCAAAGCTTGCAGCGCGAGGTGTTTGGCCCCGTGCTGCATGTGCTGCGCTACCAGCGGCGCGAGCTGCCGCAGCTGCTTGCGCGCATCAACGCACTGGGCTACGGCCTGACCATGGGCCTGCACACCCGCATTGATGAAACCGTGCAGCAAGTCGCTCAGTCCGCCCATGTGGGGAATCTCTACGTCAACCGCAATATGGTGGGTGCGGTGGTGGGCGTGCAGCCATTTGGGGGCGAGGGCCTGTCGGGCACCGGCCCCAAGGCGGGCGGGCCGCTGTACCTGCCACGTCTGCAGCAAGCGCCCAGCTCACCGCTGCGCCTGCTTTGCCATGTGCTGCAGCAAGCGGGAGTCGCACAAGAGGTCAGTACGCCTGAGCCAGCCGCCGCATTGCAGCAACTGGGCCACTGGGCTGAAAAAAATGGCGAAATGGCCATCAGCAGCAGTTGTGAGCGCCTGCAAGACGCCCTGCCCGATCTGCATGCCACGCGCCTGCTGCCCGGCCCTACGGGCGAGCGCAATCTCTACACTCTCATCGCCAAGCCACGCACGTTGTGCCTGGCGCAAAGCCAACACATGCTGCAGCAGCAACTGGCCGCCGTGCTGGCCTGCGGATCCAGAGCGGTATGGCCTCACTCGCCCGTCAGCACCCACCTGCACAATGCTTTGCCGCAGGCGCTGCGCAGCCATGTGGTGCTGCTGTCTGCGGGCCTCACTACGGCACAGATCGCTGAAAGCACAGTCATGGACGCCGCACTGCTGGAATGCGATGACGCGCAGTTCATGCAATGGGCACAGGCGCTGGCGCATCGCAGCGGCCCCATTGTTCTACCCACACGTTGCCATGCGGGCCAGCCCGTGCGACTGGAGCGGCTGTGGCATGAGCGTGCGCTGTCGCACAACACGGCGGCCGCCGGCGGGAATGCGGCGTTGATGAACTTGGAGTGAGGCCCTTGGCATCACTTCGCGCCTTCCGCCGGGAGGCGGGATGACAGCATGGCTTTGGCGCAGCCTGGCTTGCTGTCACTCTGCCAGGCCACGCCAGTCTTAAGCACCGCGTCCATAAGCTATCTAAAAAAGAGCACCCAGCGCAAGCATTACCTGCGCTGGGTGCTCTTTTAATCAAGTATCTAAAGGTTTACAGCTTGGCGATGGAGACCTCGGTGGACTTGACCAGGGCCACGACTTCGGAGCCAACTACCAGCCCCAGATCATTGACCGAGCGCGTGGTGATGACCGAGGTGACGATGCCCCAAGGCGTCTCCACATCTACCTCCGAGACCACATCGCCACGGATGATCTCCTTGACCTTGCCTTTGAACTGGTTGCGCACGTTGATCGCTTGAATGGACATGATGTTTCCTTTGTGTTGAAAGCGTTGAGAGAGATAAAAAATCAGATGGCCCAGCGCAGGCCGCTCACGGGCACACCCGGCCAGCGGTCTTGAGTGGGCGCTTGTTCAGACTCGGGCTTTTGCAGCACGCGGTCGAGAATGCGGGTTTCCAGCGCCGCAAAGCGCGCATCACCATGCACACGGGGGCGCGGCAGGTCTATGCGTTCATCGAGCGCAATGCGCCCGTCTTCAATCAGCACCACGCGGTCAGCCAGCGCCACCGCTTCCTGCACATCGTGGGTCACCAGCAAAGCCGTAAAGCCGTGGCTGCGCCACAGGCCTTCGATGAGGCGGTGCATTTCGATGCGCGTCAGCGCATCCAAAGCGCCCAGCGGCTCATCGAGCAGCAGCAGACGCGGCTGGTGCACCAGTGCACGGGCCAGGGCCACACGCTGGCGCTGGCCGCCAGACAAGCGCGCGGGCCATTCGTTTTCACGGTCGGCCAGACCTACCTGCGCCAGCACCTTGCGGCCCTGCTCTTTGGCCGAGTCGGGTAGACCCAGAATCACGTTATCCAGCACCCGCTTCCAAGGCAGCAGGCGCGCGTCCTGAAACATGATGCGCGTGTCCTGCTTGGCCGCTTTGGCATCGGCTTCATCAATCAGCAGCTGACCTGCGCTCGCACCCTCCAGCCCCGCCACCAGTCGCAGCAACGTGGACTTGCCGCAGCCGCTGCGGCCCACGATGGCGATGAACTCGCCGGGCTGGACATCAAGCTGCACCTGCTTGAGCACTTCCCGCTCGCCATAGCGCTTGGTCAGCTGCCGGGTCTGCAGCTGCACGCCTTGAGGCTTGATGCGATCGGCCTCCTCCTCTTCATTGCGCAGCTGGCCAGCCAGCTCCAGCACCTGCGCTTCGTCCCACGAGGCCTCCCAGGCCTCCAGCGGCTGGCGGGCATTCAAGGCACCGGAACTCACCAGCGACTGCGTCAAACGACTCCACAAATTGCTCATCACAAGCTCCTGTCATTCTTTTCACTGACCTCAAAAACCATCACACCCCAGATCAGAGACAGCCAGCAAAGGCCGCCTCGCAGCAAGAATGTCATCCCCTCAGGGGCAAGTCGCCCGGCGACTCAGGGGGTCCCGTAGTTCGGGTGCCAGCGCAGCCACCAGCGCTCCAGGCTGCGAGCAAAGACATCGGCCAGCTTGCCCAGAATCGCGTAGAGCAAGATGCCCACCAGCACCACATCGGTCTGCAGAAACTCACGGGCATTCATGGTCAGGTAGCCAATACCGGCCTGCGCCGAAATGGTCTCGGCTACGATCAGAATCACCCACATCAGCCCCAGCGAAAAACGCAGCCCCACGAGGATGGAAGACAGCGCACCGGGCAGCACGATGTCGCGGTACAGCTGCCAGCGCGTCAGGCCGTAGCTCTTGCCCATCTCGATCAGGCCCGGGTCCACATTGCGAATGCCGTGGAAGGTGTTGAGATAGATGGGAAAAAACACCGAGATGCTGATGAGAAACAGCTTGGCCGACTCATCAATGCCGAACCACAGAATCACCAGTGGAATCAACGCCAGCGCGGGGATGTTGCGCACCATCTGGATGGTGGAGTCCAGCAGCGTCTCGGCCCAGCGCAGCGAGCCCGTGAGCAGACCCAGCAGCAGACCCAGACTGCCGCCAATCGCCAGCCCAGCCAGTGCACGCCCGGCGCTGACCCTGACATGGGTCCACAGCTCACCCGATTCGGCCAGTGTCCAGGCGGCGCGCAGCACATCCAGCGGAGCGGGCAGCACCCGGCTCGAAAGCCAGCCGTAGGCCGATGCGGCCTGCCATGTGGCGATCAGCAGCAGCGGCACCAGCCAGGGCAGCAGCCGCACACCGACCTGCCGGGCAAACTGCTCCAGACGGGGCACCGACTGAGTTGCGGGCTTCAAAGCCAGCGTTTGAACATCACTCATGCCGTCTCCTTCAGCTTTGCGAAACCCGGACCTGATCACGGCCCGGTGAGTACAGATTGGCGACGGTCTCGCCAAACGGGCCGCTGGGGTTGCCGCCTCCCAGCTTTTGCTGCACCTTGAGCGGCAGCAGCGGGAAGACCAGCTCGGCAAAGCGATAGGCTTCTTCCAGATGCGGATAGCCCGAGAACACAAAGGTGTCGATGCCCAGATCGGCGTATTCCTTGATGCGGTCAGCCACCGTCTGCGCACTGCCCACCAGCGCCGTGCCCGCGCCGCCACGCACAAGTCCGACACCGGCCCAGAGGTTGGGACTGATCTCCAGATCCTTGCGGCTGCGCTTGCTGCCACCTGCATGCAGGGCCGCCATGCGGCGCTGGCCTTCCGAATCCATGCGCGCAAACGCAGCCTGCGCCTGCACCACGGTTTCATCCTGAACGCGGCTGATCAGGCGCTCGGCATCGGCCCATGCTTCCTCATCGGTCTCGCGCACGATGACGTGCAGGCGAATGCCGAATTGGAGTTTGCGGCCATGGCGCTCGGCCTTGGCGCGCACATCGGCAAGCTTCTTGGCGACTTCGGCCGGTGGTTCGCCCCAGGTCAGATAGGCATCGACCTGCTCTGCCGCCAGTTCATGGGCGGCTGGGGATGAGCCGCCAAAGTACACGGGGGGATACGGCTTTTGCAGCGGCGGGAACAGCAGCTTGGCACCCTTGACTTGCAGATGCTGGCCATCAAAGTCCAGCGCCCCACCTTCATGGCTGCGCGCCAGAATCTCGCGCCAGATTTTGATGAATTCTGCCGACTGCTCGTAGCGCGTGGCATGGTCGAGAAACACGCCGTCCCCCTCCAGCTCGGCCTGATCACCGCCGGTCACCAGATTGATCAGCAAGCGCCCGCCAGAGAGCCGGTCAAAGCTGGCCGCCATGCGCGCTGC
Source organism: Comamonas suwonensis (assembly GCF_012844455.2). GTDB lineage: Bacteria > Pseudomonadota > Gammaproteobacteria > Burkholderiales > Burkholderiaceae_C > Comamonas > Comamonas suwonensis. The sequence continues at coordinate 120,298 of NZ_JABBCQ020000002.1, forward strand.
CAGACTGGGCTGGTGCAGACCTGGGCGCACTGCAACCAGAAACTTCAATCGTTTGGTGACAGGCAGCAGGCTGGAAGCCACCACCCACGGGTCTTCGCAAGAGCGACCGGTGGGAATCAGTACCCCTTCGTAGCCGAGGCTGTCGGCGGCGACAGCGACCTGCTTGACATAGTCGTGGCTGAGTTGCCGTGCGCCTTCGCTGCTGCCCAGATAGCGGGCATCACCATGAGTGGGAATGAACCAGAAAACTTGCATGAAATATCTCCTCAGACCTTGGATGGCTGCCAGACGATGTCGGCGACCCGGATCTGGCGTGGAATCACGCCCAGACGAAAAAACGCATCGGCCACTCGCTGCTGATCGGCCACCATGACGGGGCTGAGCAGCGATGTGGGAGAACTGGGCCGGCGGCCTATGAAACGACTGACCACATTGGCCTCCAGCCCGCTGAAAGCGGCAACCAGCTGCACGGCTTCCTGGCGCGAGCGTTGCACCAGCTGGTCGGCCTGGGTCAGCTCCTCGAACAGTGCATGGATGAGCTGGGGTTGCTGCTCCACCAGCGCCCTAGAGGCCAGGTAAAAGGAGTTGTTGCCCGTCAGCCCTTCGCCATTGCTCAGCACCCGTGGACGGATGCTGAGTTCGGTGGCCGCGTAGTACGGGTCCCAGATGGCCCAGGCATCCACGCTCTTGCGCTCGAAGGCGGCGCGCGCATCGGCCGGAGCCAGGTACACGGGCTGAATGTCGGCCCAGGCAATGCCGGCCTTGTCGAGCGCACGCACCAGCAGATAGTGGGCGCTGGAGCCTTTTTGCAACGCAATGCGCTTGCCTTTGAGCTCGGCCAGTGTTCGCAGCGGCGAATCCGACTGCACCAGAATGGCCGAGCTTTCGGGCTTGGGCGGCTCGGCCCCCACATAGCGCAGGTCCTTGCCTGCAGCCTGGGCAAACACGGGTGGCGAATCACCGGTCAGGCCGAAGTCCAGACTGCCGACCGACAGCGCTTCCAGCAGTTGCGGCCCAGCGGGAAATTCCAGCCAGCTGATCTGGGTCTGCGGCAGGCGTTTTTCGAGCACGCCATGCTGCTTGAGCAAGACCAGGTTGACCGCTGACTTCTGGTAGCCGATGCGCAACTGGGCAGGTGCCCCGGCCAAAGGCTTGGTCTGCGCACTGGCGTAATGGTCGGCCAACACCCAGCTGAACGCCGTGGTGCCCAGCAGTTGCAAGGCCTGGCGACGGCCTCGATAAAAGCGGGGAGTAGAGGGTGAAGCACTCATGATCGGATCTCTTTCATGAATCAGCGGCTGGCCAGAAAGTCCACGGGAGCGGCATGCAGCAGGTTGAGCTTTTTGGGAATCAGCTTGAGGTCGAAGAAGGTGTCGGCAATCTTTTGCTGCTCGGCCAGAATTTCGCCGTTGACGGCCTGGGTACCGAACTCGGCGCGGCTCAGGTACAGCTCGGTCACGGTGGTGTCCAGCCCCAGAATCTGCGACAGCTCAGCGGCTGCGGCTTTCTGGTTCTTGCTGGCCCATTTGTCGATAACGGCAATCTCCTCAATTGCAATGCGCAGCACATCGGCGTTACGGCTGGCAAAGTCACGTGAGGTGAAGTAGTAGGCGCGGTTGTTGACCACGCCCTTGGCATCGGCCAGCAGGCGGGCGTCCAGCGTCTTCTGGGCAGCGGCCAGGAAGGGGTCCCAGATCACCCAGGCATCGACCGAGCCTTTTTCAAATGCCGCACGGGCATCGGCGGGTGCCAGAAAAACGGACTGCACATCGCCGTATTTGAGGCCATGCTTTTCCAGCAGCTTGACCAGAAAGTAATGAACGTTGGAGCCCTTGTTATAGGCAATGCGCTTGCCCTTGAGGTCGGCCACGCTGCGAATCGCCGAGCCCTTGGGCACAATCACGGCCTCAAGACCGGGGCGGGCCACGGTGGCACCGGCATAGACCAGCGGTGCACCGGCGGCCTGCGCAAAGATGGGCGGAGCTTCGCCCACATCCCCAAAGTCGATGGAGCCGACGTTCAGGGCCTCCAGCTGCACGGGGCCGGCATTGAATTCCACCCAGCGCACAGACACGCCCAGTGGCGTCAACCGCTTTTCCAGCGTGCCGCGATTTTTGAGGATGGAGAGCCAGCCTTTTTGGTGACCCACGCGCAGTACACGTTGTGCGCCATTGCTTGGCTGGGCTTGCAGCTGGCCCGAAGCCAGTGCCAGCACCGAGGCAGCGGTCCCCGCCAGCCACTGGCGGCGGGTGGTTTTCAAAAGCTGGGTCGAAACGCGAGAGGTGGTGAAGTTGCGATCAGTCATGAGAATTCAATCCTTGGAAGGGACAGTCCGCAGGCCTTTGGTGCTCAGACCTGTTTTGGGCACTTTTCAGGCGCAACTCGGCCTTCACAGCGCGGGGACTGCTATCAAAAACAATGGTGGAGACGTTAGGGGCGCAGGAAAGGATGGCCAGCAAAGGCCGCCTTACAGCGAAGCCACGAGGCCGTCGGCCCCGCAGGGGAAGCGGCGCAGCCGCTCAGAGGAAAGCCAGATCAAACACTACATCGCACGTCAGTAAACGCGATGTTTTCAAAGTGGTTTCCAGCCCATTGCGCGCTGCGGCGCAGGTCGGTGGTCAGCAACTGGGCGGCGTCGTCCAGTCGTTCGGCAATATCAGGTGTCAGGCCGTAGCCGCCTTCAGGCAGCAAGGGCACGCCTTGGTCGGTGGCGTAAATACCGGGCAGGATGTGGCGCGCACCCAACGACTGCAGCACGGGGCGCAAGGTATAGTCCAGCGCCAGCATGTGGTGGGGGCTGCCGCCTGTGGCCAGTGGCAAGACCAGCTTGCCTTTGAGCGCGGTCTGCGGCAGCACGTCGAGAAACACTTTGAGCAGGCCGCTATAAGCCGCTTTGTAGACCGGCGTGGCGACCACCACGGCATCGGCCTGCGCCACACGGTCTGTGATGGCGCGAATTTCGGGGTGATCAAACTGGGCGAGCAGCAGCGCTGCGGGGTCCAACTGGTTAAGCTGCAGCACGGGATCAGTGCTCAGGCCCTGCGCCTGCAAACGACTCGCCACGGCATGCAGCAAGGATGTGGAGCGCGAGGGCTGCGTGGGACTTCCGGCAATCAGCAAAATCGACATGGCTTGGCTTATCTTTGTTGGAGTGCTTTAAGAGCTGTGAACAGGGCCCGGAAAATCGGTGATTGGCGTTTCAGACGAGGCGCAAAGCCACAGGCAGTACCCAAGTACGGCAAGACTTCGCTGCACAAGATATCAAGGGTGGTGTTGAAGGCACTAAGGCTGCTGCGCCGTGCCGGGGGATGCATCCACTTCCCTGCCCCCGGCCTGGGTTTGCTGCGACTCAGGCCACAGCTTGCCGCTGGCAATCAGTGCCTCGGCCTCGTCCCACGAAGCCTCCCACGCCAGCAGGGGCTGGCGAGCATTCATCGCTCCTGCGCTCAAAAAAGACTGGCCCAGACGGCTCCAGAAATTGCTCATTACCCGCTCCTGTATTTGCTGTGATCTGGTGTGCGGCGGGCTGGCCCGCCGCGCTGTGCTTACTTCTTGGCGTAAATCTGGTCGAAGCTGCCGCCGTCGGCAAAGTGCGCCTTGTCAGCCGCAGCCCAACCGCCAAAGGCCTTGTCGATGGTGAACAACTCCAGCTTGGGGAACTGGCTGGCGAACTCGGTCGCGACCTTGGCATCGGTGGGGCGGTAGAAGTTCTTGCCGGCAATGCGCTGGGCATCTTCGGAGTACAGGTACTTCAGATAAGCCTCCGCCACGGCACGCGTGCCGCGCTTATCCACCACCTTGTCGACTACGGCCACCGAGGGCTCAGCCAGGATGGACAACGAAGGTGCAATGATCTGGAACTTCTCTGAGCCGAATTCCTTGAGCGCCAGATAGGCTTCGTTTTCCCAGGCCAGCAGCACATCGCCCAGACCGCGCTGTACAAAGGTCACGGTGGAGCCACGCGCACCGGTGTCCAGCACGGGTACGTTTTTGTAGAGCTTGGTGATGAAGTCCTTGGCCTGCGCATCACCGCCGTACTTGCGCTTGGCAAACTCCCAGGCGGCCAGATAGTTCCAGCGGGCGCCGCCCGAAGTCTTGGGGTTGGGCGTAATCACCTGCACGCCGGGCTTGACCAGGTCGTCCCAGTCCTTGATGCCTTTGGGATTGCCCTTTTTCACCAGAAACACAATGGTCGAGCTGTAAGGTGCGCTGTTGTGCGGCAGGCGCTTTTGCCAGTCGGCCTTGACGTTGCCGTTCTTGACCAATGCATCAATGTCACCGGCCAGCGCCAGCGTGGCGACATCGGCATCAATGCCGTCAATGATGGAGCGCGCCTGCTTGCCCGAGCCACCGTGCGACTGCTTGATGGTCACATCCTGGTTTTGCGTGGCCTTCCAGTGCTTGGCAAACGCCTGGTTGTAATTCACATACAGCTCACGGGTCGGGTCGTAGGACACGTTGAGCAATTGCACGCCGCTTTGTTGTGCAAAAGCAGGCAATGTGGGCAGAGCGGAGAGGGTCAAGCCAGCAATCAGACCGGCAGCCAGAGGAAACTTGATAAAGTTGCGACGATTTTTCATTGGACTGTGTTCTTGGAGTGAATGGATAACGGGCTTCTTCTCCCCCGTTGCTATGCATTTTTGATCCACAGTCTTAAAACTCAAACTACTAAGATTTCAGTTTGTTATTACTCAAACATCTGTAATCACACAAGAGGACCCTACACATGGCACGTACCATTCATTGCATCAAGCTGGATCAGGATGCAGAAGGCCTGGACTTTCCCCCTGCACCCGGCGAACTGGGCAAGCGCATTTATGAAAGCGTGAGCAAGCAGGCCTGGGCCGACTGGCTCAAGCACCAGACCATGCTGATCAATGAAAACCGCCTGAACCTGGCCGACGCCCGCGCCCGCCAGTACCTGGCCCGTCAGATGGAAAACCATTTCTTTGGCGGCGGAGCCGATGCGGCTCAGGGCTACGTGCCTCCTAGCGCTGAGTAAGCTCGCCCGACTCAGGGACAGAATCAGAGAAAAAGCCCCGTGGCATTGCCCGGGGCTTTTTTTGTGGCTGGCTGCAGCCCAAGGTGCCAGATTTTTCACCATCAGACTTCAAACCAAATCTGCCTTAACCCCATTCGCATCAACCGCGAACAGCTATCAAAATTAACTTCCCATCACCGCCGTTGCCGTCGCCAACGAAAACCAGACTTCAAATAAAACAAAGAAACAGCGCATCTAACCCCGGCAACACAGGTACTAACCCGTAAAACACCGCCATAACTGGCTAAAATCGCGCCCATCCTGCGGGAGAGCGGAGCCGGCAACGACTCCCGCCGAAGGCGCAAACTCCCATAATCGCTCAGGCAACAAGTACCGCAGGTGGGTCAGACAAGGCCCGGATATCGCCAACTGGAGAGCAGCCCGCAATCACAAGTCTGCAGGGCTCACCGAAGGGGCAAGCATGTCCACCGCGAAGGTGCACATGCGCAACTCTCAGGTAAAAGGACAGCGGGAGAGGCAAGCCAGACACTCCTGCTGATGTGAGTGGCTGGTCTATTTTCAAGTGCCGTCATGCTTCCTTCCGTCTCTTTGCTGGACTCGTTCCAGACCGCCAATTTCACCGTCATGCTGGTCATCTATCTGGTGGCCATCACGGCCGAAGCCATGTCCGGCGCCCTTGCTGCAGGCCGGCGCAACATGGATATCTTTGGCGTCGTCGTCATTGCCTTTGTCACGGCCCTTGGCGGCGGAACCATTCGCGACATGGTGCTGGGCCACTACCCGATCGGCTGGACGCAGCACCCCGAATATGTGTACCTGGTCATCAGCTTCGGCCTGCTGACCACGGTGATTGCACGCCATATGCACAGACTCAAGCAGGTGTTTTTGCTGCTGGACGCCATGGGCCTGATCGCCTTCTCGCTGATCGGCTGCAACACCGCGCTGGAGCTGGGCTACCCCACCATCGTCGTCATCATGGCAGGCATGATTACCGGCATCAGCGGCGGCATTTTGCGTGATGTGCTGTGCAACCAGGTGCCCGTCGTCTTCCGCCGCGAGCTGTATGCCAGCGTGTCCCTGGCCGTGTGCCTGATGTTCCTGGGCCTGCGCCATCTGGATGTCAGCCCCAATATCAGCACCATCGTATGTTTTGCCGGTGGTCTGGCCTTTCGCATGGCAGCCATTCGTTTTAAATGGCGCCTCCCTGTCTTCTCCTACCAGCAGCGCTGGGAATGAGATACAAGCTCCCCCTGTGGCGCTGCGCGCCTTCTCCCTCTCTTGCTACGCGGGTGAGGGACGACAGCCTCGCTGCGAGGCGGCTCTTGCTTGCTGCCCCTGATCTTTGCGCTGTGCCCGCTTTTCTGCGCCATGCATTACCCATGTAGTTTTTCTTTCCATGTCTGAACCCATCACATGGATGCCGGATGGCACTCCCTATAACGCCCGATTTGGCGACCGCTACCGCAGCGAAGATGGCGGCCTCGATCAGGCTACCCATGTCTTTCTGGGCGGCTGTGGCCTGCCTGCCGCATGGGCCGACACACCGCAATGGCGGATTCTGGAAACCGGTTTCGGCTTTGGCCTGAACTTTCTGGTTACCTGGGCGGCCTGGAAGGCAGACCCGCAGCGCACGCGGCTGCTGCACTTTGTTTCGGTTGAGGCGTTTCCCGTCTCCCGCGAAGACCTGCTGCAGTCCTTGCCTGCGGATGAGCCGCTGCGCGCACTGGGCCTGCAACTGGCCGAGCAGTGGTGGGGGCTGCTGCCAGGCGTGCACCGCCTGTCTTTTGAGGGCGGCCAAGTGCTGCTGACGCTGTATATAGGCCAGGCACAGACCATGCTGCGCAAGCAGCAGATCACGGCAGATAGCGTCTACCTCGATGGTTTTTCGCCCCAGCTCAACCCCGAGCTGTGGGATGAAGATGCCATGAAAAACATCGCCCGCCACTGCCGCCGCGGCACGCAGCTGGCGACCTGGTGCGTGGCTGGCAGCGTTCGGCAAGCCCTGAAGACACAGGGCTTTGAGGTCAAAAAAGTGCCGGGGACGCCCCCCAAGCGACACAACCTGCAGGCCAGCTACAACCCGGCGTGGGAGCCGCGCCACCGCACGGATGGGCTGCCTGCCCCCGTCAAGCAGCCCGGCCACTGCCTGGTGCTGGGTGCGGGGCTGGCCGGTGCCGCAGCAGCAGCCAGTCTCGCAAGGCGGGGCTGGCAGGTGACCGTGCTTGACAGTGCTGCGCAGCCCGCTGCCGGGGCATCGGGTCTGCCTGCAGGGCTGTTCTGCCCCCATGTCTCCTCCGATGACAGTGTTTTATCGCGCCTGTCTCGCAGCGGCGTGCGCACCACGCTACAAACTTTGCAGCAACTGAGCACAGCCCAAAAGCTGCAACCCGGCGAGGACTGGGCCCATGGCGGCGTGCTGGAGCATAACCTGAACCAGCCCGCCCACCTGCCACCGCAATGGCTGAAGACAGACAGCGCTGAACACGGCTGGGGCCTGCAGTGGAGCCAACCCGCGACCGCTCAGCACTTGCAAGCCGCCCACTTGCCTGATGACAGCCACGCCCTGTGGCACGCGCAGGCGGGCTGGGTCAGGCCTGCGCGACTGGTCCGGGCCTTGATGCAATCGCCCCTTATTCAGTGGCAGGGCAATGCCGATGCTGCCAAGCTGCAGCGCGATGAAGTCAGCGGCCAGTGGCAGGTGTTGAACCAGCAGGGCCAGAGCATTGCCCAGGCCGACATGCTGGTCGTGGCGCTGGGCCCGGCCAGCACAACACTGCTGCAAGCCAGTGGCATGAATGCTGGGCGGTGGGAGCTGCAAGCCATACGCGGGCAAGTCAGCATGGCCGACCATACGGCGCAGACGCAGGCAGCCATGCCGCCTTTTCCGGTCAACGGCCACGGCAATCTGGTGCCGGACTTCCCGGGTGACACCCCTGCCAGCCCGCACCAATGGATCATGGGCTCCACCTTCGAGCGCGACGTGACCGAGCTGCCGCCCAGCCCTGCGGACCAGCAGGCTGCACATGCCGGCAATGGCGAAAAGCTGGCCGCCCTGCTGCCCGCATGCCGGCAGGCGCTGCAATCCTTTTTTGATGCGCCGCAGCAACCCGAAAAACGGCCAGAAACATGGTCGCGCGTGCGCTGCGCCGCCTATGATCGTCTGCCTCTGACCGGACCCGCCGGTGAAGTGGCGGACGACCTGCCCGGCCTGTGGATGCTGACGGGACTGGGCTCGCGCGGGCTGACGCTTTCCATGCTCTGCGGCGAGCTGCTGGCAGCGCGCCTGCATGGGGAGCCGCTGCCGCTGGATGCCAAGCTGGCGCAATCGCTGGGCACGCAGCGACTGTGGAGTCGTGTGACGCGCGATGCGTGACCCGAAAAGCACTTGGCCAGAAACCAGTGCTCTTTTAATGCCTGAAAAGACTGAGGTTACGGCAGCGTAATCGCGTCTGCTGAGACCAGAGGCTCCAGCTTGGTGGCCAGCACCTTATCGAGCGTCTTGCCGTCCATGTCCACCACTTCAAAGCGCCAGTCTTCCCACTCAACCACGTCGGATTCACTGGGCACGCGACCCAGCAGCAGCATCACCATGCCGCTGAGCGTGTGATAGCGGCCGCGCTCCTCTTCGGGCACAGCATGCAGGTTCAGACGGTCCTTGAGCTCAGGCACGGGGATATGTCCATCCAGCAGCCAGCTGCCATCCGGACGCGACACCGCCCAGCTGGTTTCATCGTCGCGCGGCTGGAATTCACCGGTAATCGCTTCAATCAAGTCCTGCAGCGTGACAATGCCTTGCACCTCGCCGTATTCATCGATCACAAACGCCATGTGCAGATCAGAGTTGCGGAAGGTGTCCAGCAACTCCATGCCGGTGATGGTTTCCGGCACATAGAGCGCCGTTTGCAGCGGCTGATCGCCGAGCTTTTGCTCACCCTTGTGGCGCACGGTCTGTGCCAGCCACTGGCGGGCATTGAGCACGCCCACGATATTGTTCATGTCGCCACGCACCACGGGGTAGCGCGCGTGGTCGGCTTCTTCCATCCGGGTCAGATTGACATCCAGGCTGTCATCAATATCAAGAAACACCACATCGCTGCGCGGCACCATGAGCGAGCCGATCTGGCGGTCATCCAGCCGGAACACATTGCGCACCATGGTGTGCTCTTGCGACTCAATCACGCCGGCGCTGTGACCCTCGACCAAAATGGCTTGAATTTCTTCTTCGGTCACCACGCTGCCGTTGCTTTCTTTGACGCCCAGTAGCTTGAGCAGGCCGCGTGTAGAGGCCGACAGCAGCCACACAAAAGGCTTGGTGGCCAGCGCCAGAAAGTTGATGGGGCGCGAGATCAGGCGCGCCAGCGCTTCGGGGTTGGTCTGGCCCAAACGCTTGGGAACCAGCTCGCCCACCACGATAGAGAAGTAAGTGATCAGCACCACAACCAGACCGGTAGAGACGTAACCAGCTGTTTTGGCCTGCATGCCGGCGTCTATCAGCTTGAGCGCCAGCGGGCCGGCCAGAGCCGCCTCGCCCACGATACCGTTGAGCACGCCAATCGAGGTGATACCAATCTGAATGGTGGAGAGAAAACGCGTTGGGTCCTCTCCTAGTTTGATAGCGGCTACCGCGCCGCTGTCGCCCTCATCCACCATTTTTTGCATGCGGCTCTTGCGGGCGGTCACCAGCGCAATTTCCGACATGGCGAACACGCCGTTCAAACAGATGAGAGCGAAAAGTATGGCTATTTCCATAGTCAGGCACCCGCTTTCAATCCAGGCGCCTCAATCATTGAACAAGCCCCGATTCTAGGGAATCAGCGAGACTTGCTTAGAGATAAATGCAAGTGCACTGCAAGGAAATTCCCAGATATGGCGCACTTTGGCCCGAAAGCGAGCCTTTGTTTACGGCCTCACATATTCTTTTAGTTATATATGAAGGACTAAATAATCGTTTGTTTTTATATAAAGCCTCTCTACAGTTCGCTCCAACGATCACAGTGCAATGCCATTCGAGGCAAGGCATTCGCTCCACGGAAGAACTGAAGACATGTATCAATACACCGATTTCGACAAAGCGTTCGTCAAGCAACGCGCCGACCAGTTCCGTGACCAGCTGGAACGCTGGCAGGCAGGCAAGCTCCCGGAAGATGATTTCCGTCCGCTGCGTCTGCAAAACGGCTGGTATGTCCAGCGCTATGCGCCCATGCTGCGCGTGGCCGTGCCTTATGGCGAGATCAATTCCGCCCAGATTCGCGTGCTGGCCCAGGTCGCCCGTGAGTATGACGAGCCGGAAGCCGCCGTCTTTCAGGCCGCGCTGGATGGTCAGGGCAAGATGGGTACCACCTATCTGCCCAAGAACTGCGCCCACTTCACCACCCGTACCAATGTGCAGTTCAACTGGATTCCCCTGTCCAGAGCTGCCGATGTGATGGACCTGCTGGCCAGCGTCAACCTGCACGGCATTCAGACCAGCGGCAACTGCATCCGCAACACCACCACCGACGCGCTGGCGGGTATTGCCCCTGACGAAGCCATTGACCCCCGCCCCTACGCAGAAATTCTGCGCCAGTGGACCACGCTGCACCCCGAGTTCGCCTTTCTGCCGCGCAAATTCAAGATCGCCATCACCGGCGCAAAGGAAGACCGCGCCGCCACCGGCTGGCACGATGTGGGTCTGCACATGGTCAAAAACGAAGCGGGCGAAATCGGCTTCAAGGTTTTTGTCGGTGGCGGCATGGGCCGCACGCCCGTGATCGGCACCGTGATTCGTGAGTTCCTGCCCTGGAACCAGATCATGAATTACATCGAAGCCATTGTTCGCGTCTACAACGAGCTGGGTCGCCGCGACAACAAGTACAAGGCGCGCATCAAGATTCTGGTCAAGGCCGAAGGCCAGGCCTATATCGATGCGGTGGAAGAAGAATTCCGCCAGATCGTTGACGTAGACGGTGGCCCGCATACCGTTCCCCAGGCCGAATTCGACCGTGTGGCAGCCATGTTCACCACACCCGCTCTGCCCGTCGTGGCCGATGCGGCCGCCGATGAACAGGCGCTGATCGAGCAAACGGCCAAGGAGCCCGCCTTTGCCCGCTGGGTAGCGCGCAACGTGCACGCTCACAAGCTGGCAGGCCTGCGCGCCGTCACCCTGTCTTTCAAGCGCGTGGGTCAGGCCCCTGGCGATGCACAGAGCGAGCAGCTTGATGCACTGGCCCAACTGGTCGATGCCTTCTCCGCTGGCGAAGCCCGCGTGACGCATGACCAGAACGTGATGCTGCCCTGGGTACAGGTCGGCCAGCTGCATGCGCTGTGGACCGAGGCCAAGGCTCTGGGCCTGGCCAGCACCAATGTGGCCCTGCTGACCGACATGATTGCCTGCCCTGGCGGCGACTTCTGCGCACTGGCCAACGCCCGCAGCCTGCCCATTGCCGACGCCATCACCGCCCGCTATCAGGATCTGGACGAGCTGGACGATATCGGCGAGATTGACTTGCACATCAGCGGCTGCATCAACAGCTGCGGGCACCACCACAGCGGCCACATCGGCATTCTGGGCGTGGATAAGGACGGCAAGGAGTGGTACCAGGTCACGCTGGGCGGCTCTGACGGCTCCACTCTCTCGGGCAACGCCGTGGCTGGCAAGGCCATCGGCCCATCGTTCAGCGCCGCCGAGGTGCCTGACGTGATCGAAGCCGTGCTCAGCACCTACCGCGACCTGCGCCACAGCGGCGAACACTTTATTGACGCCGTGCGCCGCATTGGCATCGATCCCTTCAAGGAAGCTGGCAAGGCTGCCCGCCACCCCGCAGAAGACGAAGAAGCCGCACTGGCCTGAGCCGCGAGCAAGAACAAAAAGCCAAGAGCAAGGAATTGATGATGAAAATTCTGGCAAACCATGACTACCAGGCGCCCAGCGAAAGCACCGGCCACGTGCTGGTACTGGCCAATGATGTGAACGCACTGGACGCCAATCTCGACGGCATCACGCAAGTCGATCTGAACTTTCCCAACTTCACCGATGGCCGTGCATTCAGCCAGGCCTACCTGCTGCGCCGCCGCCTGAAGTTTGCGGGCGACATCCGCGCCACTGGCGATGTGCTGATCGACCAGCTGGTGCAGATGCAGCGCACGGGCTTCAGCTCTGCCGTGCTCCGCGCAGGCGTGGACGCCGCCGATGCCCAGCGCCAGTTTGAGCGCTTTGGCGGTTACTACCAGGCCGATGCGCTGGAGCACCACCCCCACTTTGCACAGACTTCGTCGCTGGAGGCCGCATGAGCCAGCTCGCCCCCGTCATGAATCTCGCCAGCGTCAACGCTGAGCTGGGCCACGATGCCGCTGCGCTGGTGCGCTGGGCCGTAGGTCTGGGTCAGCCCACCATCGTCACCACCAACTTCCGCCCGTTTGAAGCGGTGATTTTGCACATGGTCGCTCAGGCCCGTCCTGATGTGCCCGTGATCTGGATGGACAACGGCTACAACACCGAAGCGACCTACCAGTTTGCCGACGCAGTCACCAAGCAACTGGGCCTGAACCTGAAGATTTACCTGCCTCTGCGCAGTCGTGCCCACCGCGAAGCGGTAGAAGGGGCCACGCCAGCGCTGGATGACCCGCGCCACGCAGCCTTTACTGAAGAAGTCAAGCTGGAGCCCTTCGCCCGCGCTCTGCGTGAAACCGCTCCCAAGGTCTGGTTCACCGCCCTGCGCGCGACCGACACTGCCGTGCGCGCTGCCATGGAGCCCGTCAGCATCAACCCCGACGGCCTGATCAAAGTGGCACCGCTGCTGCACTGGTCCAGCAAGGACCTGCACGAGTACTGCCAGAAGCACGGTCTACCCAACAATTTTGACTACGTCGATCCCACCAAGGGTGAAGACAACCGCGAGTGCGGCCTGCACATTTCTCACTAACTCCCCGAGTCGCCCGCGGCTACTTCCCCCAAGGGGGCGGCAGCCTCGCGCCGGGGCGGCCCTAGCTCGCTGCCCCGTTGTTCGGGTCGCACCAGTTTTGAGAAATTGCTTTTAAAAAGATAGCTACCAGCGCTTTTCTCACAAGCGCTAAAGCACGATTTGATTGGACAAACAATGAACGCCCGAGTGGATACCTCCGTCCTGAGCCATCTCAGCAACCGCCATTTGGATGCGCTGGAAGAAGAAACCATCTTCATCCTGCGCGAAGTGGCTGCCGTGTTTGAACGCCCCACCCTGCTGTTTTCGGGCGGCAAGGATTCACTGGTCATGCTGCGCTGCGCCGAGAAGGCGTTTGGCGTGGGCCGCATTCCCTACCCGCTGTTGATGATCGACACCGGCCACAACTTCCATGAAGTGACCGATTTCCGCGACCAGCGGGCCAAGGAACTGCGTGCCGAGCTGATCGTGCGCAGCGTGGAAGACTCCATGGCGCGCGGCACCGTGCGACTGGCTCACCCCGGCGAATCGCGCAATGTGCACCAGTCGGTGACGCTGCTGGAAGCGATTGAAGAGTTCCGCTTTGACGCGCTGATCGGCGGCGCTCGCCGTGACGAAGAAAAGGCCCGCGCCAAGGAGCGCATCTTCAGCCACCGCGATAGCTTTGGTCAGTGGCAACCCAAGGATCAGCGCCCTGAGTTGTGGACGCTGTTCAACACCCGCATTGCTCAAGGCGAGCATTTTCGCGTCTTCCCCATCAGCAACTGGACGGAGCTGGACGTGTGGCAGTACATCGCCCGCGAAAACATCGCCCTGCCCAGCCTCTACTACACCCACAAGCGTGATGTGGTGGAGCGCAAGGGCCTGCTGGTGCCCGTGACCGAGCTGACCCCCCCGCGTGATGGCGAGGAAATCGTGCAGCGCGATGTGCGCTTTCGCACCGTGGGCGACATCACCTGCACCTGCCCGGTGGAAAGCACCGCCGCATCGGCCGAAGACATCGTGATTGAGACCCTGTCTGCCGAAGTCAGCGAGCGCGGCGCGACCCGCATGGATGACAAGACCAGCGAAGCGTCTATGGAAAAGCGCAAAAAGGACGGTTACTTCTAACGACATCCCCCTGAGGCGCTGACGCGCCTTCCCCCTTCTCTCGCAGCGCTTCGCTTTCCGGAAGGGGGGCGACACCCTCGGTGCGCGGCGGCGCTTCCTTGGTGTCTCTGGGTGGAACATGCCTGTTTTCGAAAGAATGTGATGACTGAAACTATTAATTCCGTAGCTGCTAGCGCTACTGCCTCAAGCACTGCAGGCCAATTTGATACTGATAACAGCAACGCGCTGCGCTTTATCACCTGCGGCTCCGTCGATGACGGCAAGAGCACGCTGATTGGCCGTCTGCTGGTCGATACCCGCGCCGTGCTGCAAGACCAGCTGGCTGGGGTCACCAAGAGCGGCGAGACCGATCTGGCGCTACTGACCGACGGTCTGGCCGCCGAGCGCGAGCAAGGCATCACCATTGACGTGGCCTACCGCTACTTCGCCACCGAGTCGCGCAAGTTCATCATTGGTGATGCGCCCGGCCACGAGCAGTACACCCGCAATATGGTGACGGCTGCATCGAGCGCCGACGCCGCCGTGGTGCTGGTCGATGCCACCAAGCTGGACTGGAAGAATGCCGATCTGGAGCTGCTGCCCCAGACCCGCCGCCACAGCCTGCTTGCCCATTTGCTGCGCGTGAACTCGCTGATCTTCGCGGTCAACAAACTCGATGCGGTGCAAGACCCGGCTCTGGCCTTCGCCCACATCAGTGCTGCGCTGCAAAAATTTACAGCCTCTGCCGATATCAAGGTCACAGCCACCGTACCCGTGTCAGCCCTCAAGGGCTTCAACGTGGTCAACACCGAAGCGGGCTGGGCGGGCTACAACGGCCCCAGCTTGCTGCAAGTGCTGGAGCAACTACCCAACACCCCTACCGACAGCGCGCAGGCGCTGGCCTTCCCCGTGCAATGGGTCGAGAAGTTCTCGTCTTCTGCCGACACCAGCCAAGGCCGCCGCGTGTTCTGGGGCCGCGTCGCCACAGGCGTGGCGCAGGTCGGTGCACAGGTGCAGGTTCTGCCCAGCGGCCAGCTGGCCACCGTGGCCCAGGTCATCGACCATGCCCGCGCGCCCAGGGAAGTGCACGCAGGCCTGTCCGCCGGCATCACATTGGACCGCGAGGTCGATGTCTCGCGTGGCGACTGGATTGTGGCAGCACCCGTGGCGCCTGCAGCCGCCGCCGAAGACGACTTTGATGCCCCGGCAGCGGTCAGCCCATGGCCCAGCACCCGCGAGATCACGGCCACCGTCGCATGGATGGACAACGAGCCTCTGGTGCCCGGCCGCATCTACTGGGCGCTGCACGGCCACCGCTGGGTCAAGGCCAAGGCACGCCGTCTGGTGCACCGCCTCAACATCAACACACTGGGCGAAGAACAAGCCCAGCAGCTCGAAGCCAACGCCATCGGCCAGGTGGAGCTGGTGTTGCAGGAAGCCATCCCCGCGGCCCCCTTCACACAGGCTCGCCAGCTGGGCGCCATGATTTTGGTGGACACGGCCAGCAACG
Organism: Comamonas suwonensis; assembly: GCF_012844455.2. GTDB lineage: Bacteria > Pseudomonadota > Gammaproteobacteria > Burkholderiales > Burkholderiaceae_C > Comamonas > Comamonas suwonensis. The sequence goes on from NZ_JABBCQ020000002.1 coordinate 135,797, forward strand.
CAACTGCTGGTGCAGTGCTGGTGCACTGAACCCGGCAAACACACCACGGCCGCACGGTGATCTGGGCTGCAAACCAGATCACCGTGCGGCCTTATCCAACCTGGCACTGGCGCCAAGCGGGAAAAAACCTAGAATCACAGGGTTTACCAATCCCACCCTACAAGAAGAATCCCAATGACTCACGTCGTTACCGAAAATTGCATCAAGTGCAAATACACCGATTGCGTGGATGTTTGTCCCGTGGACTGCTTCCGTGAAGGTCCTAACTTCCTGGTCATCGATCCCGATGAGTGCATTGACTGCGCAGTCTGCATTCCCGAATGCCCAGCGAACGCAATCTTTGCCGAAGAAGATGTGCCTGCTGATCAGCTGGCCTTCATCAAGCTGAACGTCGATCTCTCCCAGATCAAGACCTGGAAGAGCATCACCAAGCGCAAGGCTGCGCTGCCTGATGCCGACGAGTGGAATGGCAAGCCAAATAAAGTGGATTTGCTCGAGCGCTAAGCCGCTCAGGGTGCCGTCTGCGCTACGCTCGACAGCATGAGCCTGTCCAACGCAACGCCCAACGTATCCTCTTCCCCACAACCCGCCGTGGAAACCGACGCCCTCATCATTGGCGCAGGTCCGGCGGGTTTGTTTCAGGCCTTTCAGCTAGGCCTGCAGGGCATTCACGCCCATCTGATTGATGCACTGCCCCATGTCGGCGGCCAGTGCAGCCAGCTCTATGCTCACAAGCCCATCTACGACGTGCCCGGCATCCCGGTCTGTACGGGGCTAGAACTGGTGCAACTGCTGGAAAAGCAGATTGAGCCCATGAACGTGCCCCGCCACCTGGGCCAGCAGGTTCAGACCCTGCAAGCCATGGAGGACGGGCGCTGGCAAGTCTCAAGCTCTGCCGGCGCGGTCTTTCACGCCCGCACCGTCTTTGTCGCCGCAGGCGTGGGCGCTTTTGTGCCCAAGGCCTTGAAAGTTGCAGGCGTAGAGCTGCTGACAGCGGGCCAGTTGCACTATCACCCGCTGCAACTGGATATGGCAGCTGGCCACAATGTGCTGGTCTATGGCGGTGATGAAGAAGCGGTTAACGCCGCCATCAGCTGTGCTGCAACTGCCGCTAAGACCCAGCTCATGCACCGCCGCGACAGCTTCAATGCCGAGCCTGCGCAGCTGGCTCAGCTTCAGCAGCTGCGCGAATCCGGTGCCATTGAGGTGCTGATTGGTCAGATCACCGACATTCAACAAGAAAGCGGCCAGCTCAACGCCGTGCAATGGATGGATGGTGAGGGCAATGAACAGCCTCTTGCCATCAAGCAATTGCTAATTTTTCAGGGTATCTCCCCCAAGCTAGGCCCAGTGACGGACTGGGGACTGGCACTGGAGCGCAAGCAACTGCTGGTAGACCCTGCCACGCTGGCCACCAGCGCCCAAGGCATTTATGCCATTGGCGACATCGTCAGCTACCCGGGCAAGAAACGATTGATTCTCTGCGCCTTCCATGAAGCCACCATGGCCGCATTTGCCGCTGCCGAGTACCTGCAAGGCAGCAAGCCGCTGCTGGAATACACGACCACCAGCGCCCGTCTGCACGCCATTCTGGGCGTCGCTCACTAAATATCCGGCCCATCTCTGCCTGCGCGCCGCAGGCATAAAAAAACCGCTACCCCATCTGCATGGGATAGCGGTGTCAATCACGACGGGGCTATCTGACCCCACCGCGCGCACTTCGTTGAGACCCGTCAACACCTCTTTTGAGGCTCAACCGTCGGTTGAGCGGGTGGGTGCCAGCGCTCTTATTCAAATCAATGGCCGTGAGCAGGCTTGGCTTGAATGACCGGCACTTCCTTGCCTTCCTTATCAAACACCTTGCCACCTTCAACACGGTCACCATCAGCCAGAGCTTCCAGCACATGCTGGCTCAAAACACGACCATAGCCCGCTTCAAACACGGAAGGCTGATCGGAGTTGCCTTGCTTGAAGTGGTTGTAGACCAGGTTCAGAGTCACAGCAACCAGCGCTGTTGCGCTGATACCGGAGTGGAAAATCGTCGCAAACCAGTCAGGGAACTGGTCGTAGAACTTGGGAGCCACCACAGGCAGCAGGCCTGCACTCACCGAAGTGGCAACAATAATCAGATTCATATTGTTGTTGTACTCCACCTTGGCCAGAGTACGGATGCCACTGGCAGCCACGGTGCCGAACAGCACCAGGCCCGCGCCGCCCAGCACAGAGGGAGGCACGCAAGCCACGATACGACCCATGACGGGCAGCACGCCAAACACGATCAGGATCAGACCGGAGAACGCCACCACAAAGCGGCTCTTGACACCAGTCACAGCAACCAGACCCACGTTTTGGGCAAATGCACTTTGTGTGAAGCCGCCGAAGATAGGCGCAACGATGCTGGAGAGCATGTCAGCGCGCAAACCATCACCCAGGCGGCGACCGTCCACAGGGCTGTCCACGATTTCGCCTACGGCCAGAACGTCTGCCGAGGTCTCCACCAGGATCACCAGAATCACGATGAACATGGAGATGGTGGCTGCCATATCAAAGGTAGGCCAGCCAAAGTGCAGCGGTGTGGGCACGGCAAAGATGGGGCCGCTGAGGACTTGCGAGAAATCAGCCTTACCGACGAACACGGCAGTCACCGTCCCCACCACAATCGCCATCAGAATGGACAGGCGCGACAGCATGGCATTGCCCAGCTTGCTGAACAGCAGAACCATGAACAGGGAAAGGCCAGCCAGACCGATGTTGCCCATGCTACCGTAATCAGCAGACTTGGCATTGCCGCCCATGGCCCAGTGCGCAGCCACAGGCATCAGCGACATGCCAATAACCGTAATCACGCAGCCATTGACCAATGGCGGGAAGAATTTGGTAATGCGCGAGAAAACCGGTGCAATGATCAAGCCCAGTACCGAGGCATACATGACAGCCCCCAGCACGCCTTGCATACCGCCACCGGTATGCAAAATGCTGACCATGGTGGCAACGCCCGCGAACGAGACGCCTTGCACCAGAGGCAAACGGCAACCAAAGAAAGGCAGGCCCAAGGTCTGCAACAGCGTTGCAACCCCGCCCATGAACAGGCAAGCAGTCACCAGCAGACCGGCATCGGCCGCGGACATGCCGGCAGCTTCAGCAACAATCAAAGGCACAGCCACAATGCCGCCATACATCGTCAACACATGTTGCAGGCCATACATGAGGTTGGCTGCGAAGCCCAAGTTCTCATCCTCGGGCCGCTGGGCACCCGAACTCTGGGGCGCTCCGGTCTGATCGCTCATCTCTGTCTCCTAATTTGTCCAACGTACTAAGGCTCTGGAGGCCTTTTGCTCTATTTATTCGATTTACAACACACTCAAACGCTGCGATTTTTTGATGCGCAGCCTCGTGACTTGTGTCGCTGCCTGTCGCTCTTCTATGCGAGAACGATCTGGCGCATGCGAAGAGCAAACAACTCTTTCATTCACCTAAGCTAGTCCATCAATCTCCTTCGATTGCGCAATGTCCGTCAGGCGGACTATTCCATTACGCAATCAAAGCCATACCCAACAGGGCATGAGTTGAGAATGTACGTCGACAGAATGCAAAAATTGTCTACAGTTTTGTATACAAAGTGCTGACCATAACCTTTCCAAAGTGGAAAAACGAACTAAATACTTACATTTTTGCTCTCGCTAAGCCTGACTAAAGCAGCCCCAGCAGCCCAAAAGTGGCGCGTGAAACGAAGCGTCAAGGCGAAGGCAAAGAGAAATCAATCATCCTCAGCCTGGGCAATGCCGGGGAACAGCACATCCGTAAAGCCGAATTGACTGAAGTCCCGCATCCGCATGGGGTAGAGCTTGCCCCAAAGGTGATCGCACTCGTGCTGAACCACTCGCGCATGAAAGCCCTCCACCGTCCGATCTATGGGGTCACCATAGATATCAAAGCCGGTATAACGCACAGTATTCCAGCGTGGCACCATGCCTCGCATCCCTGGCACAGAAAGGCAACCCTCCCAATCCAGCAACTCCTGCTGACCTACAGGCGTGATGACAGGGTTGATCAACACCGTGATCGGCACGATAGGTGCGTCGGGATAACGAGGATTGGGTTGCCCCGAACCAAACACCACGACTTGCAGATCGACACCAATCTGAGGAGCAGCCAAACCAGCTCCGTTGGCAGCATGCATGGTGTCCAACAAGTCCTTAAGAAGCAGGTGCAAAGCATCCGTATCAAATTCAGTCACAGGCTTGGCAACCTGCAGCAGGCGGGAGTCACCCATTTTTAAAATTGTTTGAACTGTCATATAAGTACCATGCGCGGCAGCCTTTGAGCCACCGCTTTTGCGCTCCATACCCTCAAAGCAAAGAGCTACATTGCTGTAGCGAACATTCAAAAGCATAGCGCCAGCCCCGCACAGCATCTCCGACCTAGCCATTGATGAGCTCAAACGTAAAGAATTTGGTGAAATTCTGGCGAACTTCCTGCGAGCCTGTTTTTCCGTCCTATAATCTGGGTCTTCTTCCTCAATAGCTCAGTTGGTAGAGCGCCGGACTGTTAATCCGTAGGTCCCTGGTTCGAGCCCAGGTTGAGGAGCCAAGAATTCCAATGCCTTGATCATTTCAAAGCATTAGCCAACATTTTCCTCAATAGCTCAGTTGGTAGAGCGCCGGACTGTTAATCCGTAGGTCCCTGGTTCGAGCCCAGGTTGAGGAGCCAAAATTTAATTGCCTTGCAATCGCTCAAGGCAGGTCTTAAAGACATCTTCCTTAATAGCTCAGTTGGTAGAGCGCCGGACTGTTAATCCGTAGGTCCCTGGTTCGAGCCCAGGTTGAGGAGCCACCATAAAAAGCCTGTATGTTCACGCATACAGGCTTTTCTTTTTTGCCACCCTCAAGCAGCGCGAACCACGCCACTGACCGGCGCTGCATCTACTGCAACGGCCTTTTGCACTGCACGTGTCGGATAGGCATAGTGATGCGGCACCGCAGGAGCATGTTGGTCACCCTGCTCCCAGGCGTGCAGCTCTTCTTCAAGCCGCGTCGCTCGTTCGGCATACATCTGCGCAGATGACTGGTAATGCTCTGCCGCAATCGTGTGCTCCAGCATGGCCATGCGCGCCTCCTGCAGGTAGGCACGTGTACGGCGGATATAGCGCGGCTCGGAGCGCCCAAAGCCAAAAATCTTGCCGAAAAACATGTCGACCTCCTTTACTAATGATCAAGTGCGTCTATCGCACTCATTCATCAAGCAACACTGCCAGCGTAATGAGTCCAGGTTCTAGCAACTGTCCCACTCCAAGAGTTCCCCCCGTAGGATAGCTACCCGCCCACACAACCCCAAGCAAAGCACCGATATGCCTCAGAATTCTGCATCAGCACCATATAAAGCATGTAGGTTTACACCCACGCACTTTTGTAACACTTCAATTCATGCAAAATGCCTGCGCAATTGCGAAAGCATCCGCTACGCCTCCGCAGAATCCAGGCCATCAAATGCAGCCTACGCTTGATCTTGCAACGAACCTCCACTTGAGAGTGAATCAACTTCTCAAGCAGCGCCAGCGAACTGAATCACACCGCATTTGGTGAAGGCTAGTTTATTGAAGTACAAGCGCCAGACTTCACGAACTTGGGGAGTCAGCCCCCTCCCCCCCAGACACGGCTCATCGCTTATCTTTCACATAGGCATAGGACCGCACATACAACTAAGCACATAGATACGATCGAAGTCAACACCCACGATCAGCACCATCAACGCTAGTCAACCTCAGAAAAGTCGGCCTTGATTCGCAAAACACATGCACCTGGCATGAGTACGTCGCTCGTGACCCGCCAGGAAGGCCTATCGGCCAGTTTTGCTACTTACTTGGCGCAGACGAGCGGGACGGTGCGCTAGTCGCGACAGGAGCCTTCGAAGCGGTTTCGCCTGCATCGCAATTAGCCCCAGCCCGCGCCTAGATCGCCAAGCTGTAACGCACACGGAGCAAGAAGAACTTTGAGGACGAGATTCTCAAGGAAGCCGTGGAGGTCACCGCCGCAAAAAGAGAATTGCGCGCTCGCCCTTACTGCCCAAGGACAGCCAATGAAGTCTGTCGGCCTGCCATGACCTTGAGATACTGGCGTGGCGGGCTTGGGAGGATAAAAGGCTGCCGTGCGAGCCGTGCGCAAAATGCTTGCACAGGCTGCAGAACAACGCTTCGGCGCGGCCTATGACATCCCTATGGATAATCCTCAGCGGCAACGGCGATACCTTTATCGCACACGAGACGCGCACAGTTGCAAGGTCACTGGATATCAAGCCACCAACATTACCCATGCGCAGCCCACAAAGCAATGTGCATGACAGAGAGCGTCGTCACACCCTCAACGAGACCACATAAGCCGCATGGATCTGCGCGGTGCATCAGCCGTACCGGCGCAATTGGCACAGGAATTTGGGCACTTCAACGAAATCCATCCACGTTCGAGTTTGAAGCTGATGTTGCCCAGGGAGTCCAGAAGACGGCAGAACCCCTCTATCCACCAGGAACTGGATTGTTTCCAGAACTACCAGGAAAAAGATCACTGGCAGCGCCCCATCGACTGAGCGCCCTCTTCTAGCATCATCAAGCTCTGCCAGACTTCACAAAGCACCTGAGATCAGCTCCAGTTCATTGGCAGTAAAGCACGTTAACGTTTTGACAGTTTCCTGCAGCCGATGCGTTGTCACTTCTTGCAAGGAATCACCGACATTGAACAATGTAAACAGCACCCCTCCAAGCATTGGCACCAGAAAAAACAATACTGATGACGGTGAACCGCAGTAAAGGCTGCTTCAGCGAATCAAGCGCGTGTGAACACTTGGGGAGACCTCTTGTCGTGAGCGGCACGAAGGCCGCCTGCTTATCCGCTAGTTAAAGCAAGAACAATCTTTCTCACGACAAATACATTCTCAAAAATTAATGCAGTTTGCCTATTGCCAAAACATCTACACAAAATTACTTACCTTGCAGGTATTTCATAACGCCACAGGCAATATGCACACCCGATGACATGCATGCGGTCAGCAGATAACCCCCTGTAGGCGCCTCCCAGTCCAGCATTTCCCCAGCACAAAACACCCCAGGAAGCGCTGAGCACATGCCATGTTCATCCAGAGCTTCAAGACGCACGCCGCCCGCAGTACTAATGGCTTCATCAATAGGGCGCGGCGCATTCACCGTCAAAGGCACTGCCTTGATCGTTGCAGCTAAGCGTAAGGAATCTGCCATTCCATCTTTACCAAGAACTTCATACAGAAGACCGGCCTTGATGCCATCCAGACCCAACCTCCCTTTGAGGTGGCTACTGAGGCTGCGCGAACCCCGCGGGTGCATGACCTCTTTCAGCACACGCTCGGCGCTAAATTGCGGCAGCAAATCCAGCTCAAGCGTCGCATGCCCCTGACGAGCAATACAGTCCCGCAGCATGGAAGAAACAGCATAAATCAGGCTACCTTCCACCCCCGTCTGTGTCGCGACAAATTCACCCTGGCGCGCAAAGCGGGCGCCCTGGTCATCGGTGAATCGCAGAACCACAGGCTTGAAAGGCTGACCGGCAAAGCGCTGAACAAATAGGTCGCTCCAGCCTGCTGCACGCCCCCCTGCCCCACCCACATCAAAGCCACAGTTGGCTGCTTGCAGTGGCGCAAGATCTACACCCTGGCCTTCAAGCAACGGAGCCCATGCGCCATCAGAGCCCAGACGAGCCCAGCTTGCACCGCCGGCTGCCAGCACAAAAGCCTTACAGCTCACCTTAACCTTCGCATTTTCCGTCTGCAGCACGGGCTTTCCATCTGCATCCCAGCCCAGCCAACGATGGCGCATATGAAACTTGACCCCTTGGGCTTTCATACGCACCAACCAGGCGCGCAGCAGTGGCGCCGCCTTCATATCTGCGGGAAAGACTCGGCCCGACGTACCCACAAAGGTATCAAAGCCCAAGCTTGCAGCCCAGGCCTTCAATTCTTCTGCACCCCAATGCTGCAACCAGGGCGTCAACTCCTCAGTACGAGAGCCATAACGCGTGACAAAACTCGCAAACTCCTCTGAATGCGTGAGGTTGAGCCCTCCCTTGCCAGCCATGAGGAACTTACGCGCAGCCGAGGCCTTGGCCTCAAACACTCGCACAGACAAACCAGCCTGCGCCAACTGCTCAGCCACCATCAGCCCGGCAGGGCCTGCACCCACTACTGCCACATCACAGACCACTTCAGAATCGGCCACCAACGGCTCCGAGAAACTCATACTTCTATTACCTAATTCAACAGGCAGCCAACGGACTACCAAAGGCTGCGCAGAATACCACCGCAGGCATTTCTGCGATAAGACAGGCACTATTAACGTCATAGCTGCAAACAACCGCCACACAATGCAGCGGGAGATGAGTTTCTGTCACAATCAAGTCACTAGGCGGATACACCGTCAACCTTTTTTGATTCAAGAAAATCCAGGACTACAAATGGCTAGCGAATTGATCAAGCACATCACTGATGCAAGCTTTGAATCTGACGTACTGCAACCCGGCACTACGGTGCTGGTAGATTACTGGGCTGAATGGTGCGGCCCCTGCAAGATGATTGCACCCATCCTGGACGATGTGGCTGAAAGCTACAAAGGCAAGGTGCTGATCGCCAAGATGAACGTGGACGAAAACCGGGAAATTCCTGCCAAATTTGGCATTCGCGGCATCCCCACACTGATGCTGTTCAAGGATGGCCAGCTGGCCGCCACCAAGGTGGGGGCTTTGAACAAGACTCAGCTGTCGGCATTCCTCGACCAGCACATCTGATGTGCTCAGCAAACAGGGCTTCATTTGAGGCCCTGTTTGTTTTTGGGCTTGACCCCCAACATCTGCAGATCGCCCAAAGCAGGCAGCAGATGACAGGCCCTAAATAAATAGCTTGCAGGCTGTGCCGCTTTTCCTGTCATAATGGTTAAACCGCCGGCCACCGCATGGGACCGCGCTGGATTTTTCTTCAGGCAAGCCTGCCCACTTTCACAGTGTTTCGTTAGGCTCTACGCCTCCCCCCTGGTTATTCTCACTCCACGCTTGGAGTCATTTCATGCACCTTAATGAACTCAAGGCACTGCACGTGTCTGAAGTCTTGAAGCAGGCCGAAGCGCTTGAGATCGAAAACGTCGGTCGCATGCGCAAGCAAGAACTGATGTTCGCCATCATCAAAAAGCGCGCAAAAGCGGGCGAACAAGTTTTTGCCGACGGCGTGCTCGAAATTCTGCCCGACGGCTTTGGCTTCCTGCGCAGCCCCGACACAAGCTATACAGCCAGCACGGACGATATCTATATATCCCCTAGTCAGGTGCGCCGCTTCAATCTCCACACCGGCGACATGATCGAAGGCGAAGTGCGCATCCCCAAGGATGGCGAGCGCTACTTTGCCCTGACCAAGCTCGACAAGGTCAACGGCAACCCACCCGAACAAAACAAGCACAAGGTGCTGTTTGAAAACCTGACCCCTCTGTTCCCCAAGGAGCAGTTGCGCCTTGAACGCGACATCAAGGGTGAAGAAAACATTACCGGCCGCATCATTGACATCATTGCACCCATCGGCCGCGGCCAGCGCGCACTGATTGTTGCCCCTCCAAAGAGCGGCAAGACCATGATGATGCAGAGCATTGCTCACGCCATCACATCCAACTACCCAGATGTACACGTGATGGTGCTGCTGGTCGACGAGCGCCCCGAAGAAGTGACGGAAATGCAGCGCTCGGTCAAGGGCGAAATCATTGCCTCCACCTTCGACGAGCCCGCCACACGCCACGTTCACGTGGCCGAAATGGTTGTCGAGCGCGCCAAGCGTCTGGTAGAACTGGGCAAGGATGTGGTCATTTTGCTGGACTCCATCACCCGCCTGGCACGCGCCTATAACAACGTCGTGCCTTCGTCGGGCAAGGTGTTGTCGGGTGGTGTGGACTCCAACGCTCTGCAGCGCCCCAAGCGCTTCTTTGGCGCGGCCCGCAAGGTGGAAGAAGGTGGTTCTCTGACCATCATCGCCACAGCGCTGGTCGATACCGGCAGCCGCATGGACGAAGTGATCTTTGAAGAGTTCAAGGGTACAGGTAACAGCGAACTGCACCTGAACCGTCGCCTCTACGAAAAGCGCGTTTTCCCTGCCATCGAACTCAACAAGAGCGGCACACGCCGCGAAGAGTTGCTGCTGGCTCCCGAGATTCTGCAAAAGACGCGTATCTTGCGTCAGTTCATGTACAACATGGATGAGATCGAATCCATGGAGCTGATGATCAAGAACATGAAGGCGACGAAGAACAACGTCGAATTCTTCGACATGATGCGTCGCGGCGGTTAATAAATTGCCATATACGGGCTTTAGCCTGTATTAAACTCATCAGGCCCGCCACGTTATAATGGTGGGCTTTTTCTATTGCGGAAAGTACGCTTGATTAACCACTGCTACAAGGGTTGTAGCAGGTCAGGCACGGCTACCGCACTTGACCAAAGGAAGATCATGAAAGAAGGCATTCACCCTAACTACCGCGAAGTTCTGTTCGTGGACATGTCCAACGGCTTCAAGTTTGTGACCCGTTCGTGCGTGAACACCAAGGAAACAGAAAACTTCGAAGGCAAGGAATACCCCCTGTTCAAGCTGGACACGACTTCTGAGTCGCACCCCTTCTACACTGGCACACAAAAGTCGGTGGACAACATGGGTGGCCGCGTGGAGAAGTTCCGCAACCGCTTCGGCAAGAAGTAATTTTTACTTTTTCGCTGACAAAGGCAGCTCGGGCAACCGTGCTGCCTTTTCTTTTGAGGTCTGCTCCGCAGCGCCCTCAACGCTCCTATCATCGCAGCACCCTGCGCTTTATTTTCCAGCGCTACCGCTTGATCTGGCCGTGCAACTTTGCACCGCCGCTACTGGATTGATTGTGTGAACCAGCCCACACCCGCCATCGTTGCCCAAAGCGCTGTGCGCCGCCTGCCTCGCTGGGCATTGCTTTTGCTGTGCCTGGCCTACGTCATTCCTGGCTTTGTCATGCGTGGCCCCTGGCGCTCCAACGACATGGAGGCCTTTGGCTTCATGCGGGAGCTGGCTCTGGGCCACACCAGCTGGCTGGCACCCAAGCTCTCCGGCCTTTCCCCTAGCATGGATGGCCTGCTGCCCTACTGGCTGGGTGCCCTGTCGTTGCAAGGCTTTGGGTGGCTGATCGGGCCCGAGATGGCCACACGTCTGCCGTTTATTGCACTACTGGTTCTCACGCTGGGTGCTACCTGGTGGGGCGCCTACTACCTGGCCCGAACCCCTGGCGCACAGCCCGTTGCCTTTGCCTTTGGCGGCGAAGCACAGCTGATTGACTACTCCCGTGCCATGGCCGATGCGGCATTGCTGGCACTAGTCGCCACACTGGGGCTGGCCCAGCCATCCCATGAAACGACCAGCTACGTCACCCAGCTGGGCTGCACGGCGCTGGTCTTTTTTGCGGTGGCCGCCATGGCCTACCACCCCAACAAATCTGCTGTTGCACTTCTCATCGGCCTGCTGGGTCTGGCCCTGAGCGGCGCGCCTACCATGGCCATACTATTTGGTCTGGGCGGCAGTCTGATTGCCTTCACGCAGCACAGCTGGGGCGATAACCCCGGTCGCGCCCATCGTCAAGCCCGCATCTGGGCTGCGGCATGGCTGGCGGCCACGGTTCTGGCCGCCATGCTGACCACCGCCCTTGACCAATGGGTCTGGCACCTGGTGGATTCCGTCAGCGACCTGAGTGGACTGCTGCAGCTGCTGTTGTGGTTCTGCTGGCCCGCATGGCCGCTGGCTTTGTGGACACTGTGGGTCTGGCGCCGTCAGATTTCGTCGCCCCGCAAAAACGCTCATTTGTCCATTGCCTTGCTGTTTGCAGGAGTGCCCGTCGCCGCCTGCCTGAGCAGCACCCCCGCAGACCGCGCCCTGCTGCTCGGCCTGCCTGCCATTGCCACGCTAGCTGCCTTTGCACTGCCCACCTTCCGCCGCAGCATCAGCGCGTTAATTGACTGGTTTACGCTGCTGTTCTTCACCGTTTCGGCCATCGCCATCTGGGTGGTCTGGCTGGCATTTCAGACAGGATATCCACCCAAGATCGCCTCCAATATTGCGCGACTAGCTCCTCAATTTGAAGCAAGCATTTCCTGGATTTCAGTTCTGACTGCACTGATCGCCACAGCCAGCTGGTTTGCGCTGGTGGTCTGGCGCACCTCGCGCAATCGCGCCGCCATCTGGAAGAGTCTGGTTCTGCCTGCAGGCGGCGCCACGCTGAGCTGGGTGCTTCTGTCCACACTCTGGATCGCACCACTGGACCATGCGCGCAGCTATGAATTTCAGATGACCCAACTGGCCGATGAGATGCAAAAAGCACAGGCCACCGGCTGCGTGCTGACTTATGGTCTGGGTCGCTCGCAAATAGCAGCCGTGCGTTACTACACCCATGTAGATACCGCCCTGCTGCGCCACAACCCAACCGCCCCATGCAACTGGGCGCTGGTCGATGCCGACCGCTGGGCGGGCGACCACAATATCAAGCTGCGCCAGGGCTGGAATGAAGTGAGCCGTATCACCCGCCTGAGCGGCCGCAAGGAAGTGCTGATTCTGCTCAAGCGCACAGATTCCGCAGCTGTGCAATGAAGGGCGAGCTGCAACACATAGGCCGCCACGCCGGCACGGTGCTGGCTGGCCAGCTGGCCGTCATGGCCTTTGGCACCACCGACACCATTGTCGCTAGCCGCTATTCCGACGATGCGCTGGCCGCCCTGTCCGTAGGCTCCGCCATTTTCGTCAGCGTCTATGCCTCGCTCATGGGCATTTTTCAGGCCCTGCTGCCGCTGTGGGCAGAGCAACGCGGCGCAGGCCAGCCACTGGCTATTGGCCGGTCGCTGCGGCAGTCCATGTATCTGTGCGTGCTGGCCTGCATGCTTGGCATGGCCGTGCTGCTCATGCCCGATGCGCTGCTGCGCTGGACCGATGTGCCAGACGCGCTTCAGCACGAAGTCAAACGCTATCTGGCCGTACTGGCTTGGGGCTTGCCGCCAGCATTGCTGTTTCGCATTTACAGCGCACTGAATCAGGCGCTGGGCCACCCAAAGCTGGTCACCTGGCTGCAACTGCTTTCGCTGCTGATCAAGATACCGCTGTCCATCTGGTTCACATTTGGAGGCCTGGGCCTGCAGCCCATGGGCGCTGTGGGCTGCGCACTGGCAACGCTGCTGGTCAACTACACCATGTTTGCCATTGCCCTGTGGCTGGTGCGCGTGCAGGATTTTTATGAGCCACTGGCGCTCTGGACCAAGCTGGAACCACCAGACTGGAAACAACTCGGGTATTTCTGCCGTCTGGGCGTGCCCGCCGGGCTGGCCATTCTGGTGGAGGTGACCTCCTTCACGCTAATGGCCCTGTATGTGGCGCGCCAGGGCTCGCTCTCATCAGCCAGCCACCAGATTGCAGCCAATCTGGCCGCCATTCTCTATATGGTGCCGCTGTCGCTGGCCATTGCCACCAGCGCCCGCGTCAGCTATTGGCGCGGCGCGGGTGATGAAGCGCAGGCGCGCAGCCTGATTCAGCAGTGCTTCAAGCTCTCAGCCCTTATTGGAATTACGCTAGCAGCTACGCTTTTAATAGCTCGTGGCTTGATTGTGGACATTTACACAGACTCCCCCAAGGTGCTGGCTCTCGCCTCCTGGTTGCTGCTCTCTGTGGCCGCCTACCATATAGCCGACTGTGTGCAGACCTACTGTATCTTTGTGCTGCGCTGCTACCGCGTGACCGTGGCTCCGCTGCTCATTTACTGCGTGCTGCTCTGGGGCGGCGGCCTGGGCATAGGATACTGGCTGACCTACGAATGGCAGGCCGGCCCCGCCTGGCAAGACTGGCAGACCACGCCCATGCTGTTCTGGGCGTGCAGCGCTGCGGCTTTGTTTGTGACCGCCATTGCCTTCAGCAGCATTCTGTTCAAAGTGATTCGCAGCCCTGAATCAGTCCAGCCCGCCCAGTAGCGCTGAGTACTGAACCTCGCCTCGCTGCTCTTACCGAGAGAGCAGCGAGGCCGTAGCATCCGCACTGCTGGAACGCACCCGCGTCACCGGGAAGGTCACAGAAAATTCCGAGCCCTTGCCCATTGCGCTTGAAATGTGGAGCTTGGCGCCATGGCGCTGCAGCACATGCTTGACGATGGCCAGCCCCAGCCCCGTGCCGCCTGTATCACGCGAGCGGCTGCGGTCTACCCGGTAAAAGCGCTCCGTCAGGCGTGAGACATGCTTCTCGTCAATCCCCGGGCCTGAATCCTTGACGGAAAAGCGGGCCGTTCCATCATCCAGAATCTGCCAGCTCACATCAATCTGCCCACCCGCCGGGGTGTAGCGCATGGCATTGGCCAGCAAATTGGAAAATGCGCTGTGTAGCTCTGCACTGGCACCGGCGATTTCACCAGCATGCTTGAGCGCAGCTTCATCGGGGAAATTCAATACATGAGGCCTGACCTGCTTGCGCGTCAGGGCGTTAGACAGTCCGCGCGCCTCGTTCTCGCAGCGAGTAAGCAAGTGCGCCACCGACACCCAATCGTTATTGCTGGGCAGCGGGCTACCTTCCAGACGCGAAAGCGTGAGCAAATCTTCGACCAGATGCCGCATGCGCTCGGCCTGCTGGGCCATCAGCTCCAGATAGCGGTTGCGCTCATCTTCTTCCAACGGCAGGTTCTGCAGCGTTTCGACAAAGCCCGCCAGCACCGTGAGCGGCGTGCGAATTTCATGCGAGACATTGGCCACAAAGTCGCGGCGCATGGCCTCGGCCTGCTCTAGCGCAGTCACATCGCGCGCCAGCAGCAACTTTCGGCCTTCGCCATAACCATAAAGCTGCACAGAAAGGCGCACAGGCCGCGAAGGCGTACTTTCTCGCCCCTGCATGACCAAGTCATGCGTGAAGTCATGTGCAGCAAAGTAAGCGCTGAACTGCGGGTCTCGCACCAAGTTACCAATGCTTTGCAGCACATCACGCTTGGCATCAAAGCCAAACTGCTTGGCCGATATCTGGTTGCACCATTCAATACGGCCCTGCTCATCCAGCAACACCACGCCGTTGGGACTGGCCTGCAGAGCAGACAAAATATCATTCAGGCGCTGATCGCCCTGGTGCACCTGCTGCTCACCCTGGCGAATCCAGCGGCGCATACGCACACCGGCCTCGCCCCAGATGCCAGACAGATCAGGCGCAGCGCCCAGCTCTGACTGACGCAGCCAGCGCAGCAGCCGCGCGCCATTCCAACTATCAACCAGCCACCAGATCCAGCCACCCAGACAAAAGCCAGCCAGTACCACCATCACCTGCTGGGCCGGTGTCGCTTCTGGGTGAATGAGATAGACCCAGATCAGCCAGAGCACAAGGCCTGCGGCGATCTGAGAGGCTAAGAATCGAAAAGCACGCCATCCCATATTTGCTCTTTATTGTGATGTTTAGCCAAGGCTCGGAAAAACGCTGTCAACCCAGAGCCTGCGCGCTGAAACGGTAACCCGCACCGCGCACAGTTTCAATCAGCGCACCGGCCACGCCCAGCGATTCACGCAGGCGTTTGACGTGCACATCCACCGTACGTTCTTCAATAAAGACATGGTCGCCCCAGACCTTGTCCAGCAATTGGGCACGGCTGTGCACGCGCTCGGGGTGCTTCATCAGGTAATTGAGCAGCTTGAACTCTGTGGGGCCGATTTTGAGCAAATCGCCCTGCCAGCTCACGCGGTGGGCCGCTGCATCCAGCATCAGCTCGCCCATGCTGACCTTGTCCTGCACCTGCTCGGGCGCGCGACGGCGCAACACGGCGCGAATGCGGGCCAGTAGCTCCTGCGTGGAAAAAGGCTTGGTGATGTAGTCATCCGCACCGGCATCCAGACCGGCCACCTTGTCGGGCTCGTCGCCACGTGCCGTCAGCATCAGAATGGGCACGCCCTTGGTGCGGCTGTCGGCACGCCATTTTCGCGCCAGAGACAGGCCGCTGGCACCGGGCAGCATCCAGTCCAGCAAGATCACATCGGGCAGCACGGCATCCAGCTCACGCTGCGCCGAAACACCGTCTTCTGCCCACACGGGCTGGAAGCCGTTATGCCTCAGATTGACTGCGATCAGCTCTGCAATCGCAGGTTCGTCCTCAACGATGAGAACCATAGGCATCTTCTTCATCCCTCGGTTGCCTCCTGCTTACAGCACTGCCGATTCGATTTCGGCCATGGTCTGGTGGCGCACATCCTTGCCCTCGACCAGATAGATGATCAGCTCGGCCACGTTTTTGGAATGATCGCCAATACGCTCTATGGCCTTGGCGAGGAAGAGCAGGTCGAGACTGGCCGAGATGGTGCGTGGGTCTTCCATCATGTACGTGATGAGTTTGCGCACAAAGCCATCAAACTCTTCGTCGATCAGGTCATCTTCTTTCAGGATCGCTACCGCGGCCTTGGTATCCAGACGGGCAAACGCATCCAGTGTCTTACGCAACAGCTCTGAAGCCATCTGTGCCGCCATGCGCAGCTCTCCGCTGGGCAGCGAACGCGCTGCGCCGCTTTCAATGATGGACTTGACCATACGGGCCATCTTGCAGGCCTCGTCGCCCATGCGCTCCAGATTGGCCGTGGCCTTGGAGAAAGCGATCAGCAAACGCAAATCCCGCGCCGTGGGCTGGCGGCGGGCGATGATGGAAGACAGCTCATGGTCAATTTCGACCTCCATCCCGTTGACCTGCTGCTCGGTGCTGATGACCTGCTCCACCGTATCGAGGTTGAAGCTGGTCAGCGCATAGACGGCATTGCGGATCTGCGACTCGACCAGGCCGCCAAGCTCCATGACGCGGGCCGAGACGCGGTTGAGTTCCGCATCGAACTGGGTGGACAAATGTTTTTCTGTCATTGCTCTAATCCTTCTCAGTTTTTCGAGGTCTTAGCGACCGCTTTAGGCTCTTAACCAAACCGGCCAGTGATGTAGTCTTCTGTTTCTTTGCGCTCGGGCTTGAAGAACATTTTTTCGGTCTCGCCAAACTCCATCAGGTCGCCCAGGTACATATAAGCCGTGTAGTCGCTGCAACGTGCGGCCTGCTGCATGTTGTGGGTCACGATGACGACGGTGTAGTCGCTCTTGAGTTCCGCAATCAGTTCTTCAATCTTGGCCGTCGAAATAGGGTCCAGTGCCGAGCATGGCTCATCGAGCAAAAGTACTTCGGGCTTGATGGCAATGCCACGTGCAATGCACAAGCGCTGCTGCTGACCACCCGAGAGGCCAGAGCCGCTTTGTTGCAGCTTGTCCTTGACTTCATTCCACAGCGCCGCCTTGCGCAGCGCCCATTCCACGCGGTCGTCCATGTCGGAAGAGTTCAGGCTTTCAAACAGCTTCACGCCAAAGGCGATGTTGTCGTAGATGGACATGGGGAACGGCGTCGGCTTCTGGAACACCATGCCCACCTTGGCGCGAATCAGCGCCACATCTTGCTTGCTGGTCAGCAGGTTGTCGCCGTCCAGCAAAATCTGGCCTTCGGCGCGCTGCTCGGGGTACAGCTCGAACATGCGGTTGAAGGTACGCAGCAAAGTGGACTTGCCACAGCCCGAAGGGCCGATAAAGGCCGTGACCTTTTTCTCGGGAATGTCGAGATTGATGTTTTTGAGTGCGTGGAACTTGCCGTAGTAGAAGTTCAGGTCGCGCACAGCCAGCTTAACGTTGGAGGGAGCAGTGGTTGCAGTCATGATCGTGAACTTTCGAATTATTTTTGGCGAGTGATGTAGCGCGCCAGAATATTGAGACCCAGCACCGCCACGGTGATGAGAAGCACACCGGCCCAGGCCAGTTGCTGCCAGTTCTCATACGGGCTCATCGCAAATTTGAAGATGGTGACCGGCAGACTGGCCATAGGCTTGGTCATGTCGGCATTCCAGAACTGATTGTTCAGTGCGGTAAACAGCAGCGGTGCGGTCTCACCCGCAATACGGGCCACCGCCAGCAGCACACCGGTAATCACACCGGCCCGTGCGGCACGCAGCGTGACCATGATGATGACCTTCCACTTGGGCGTACCCAGTGCATAGGCCGCTTCGCGCAGGCTGGCAGGGACCAGCACCAGCATGTTTTCCGTAGTGCGAATGACCACGGGAATCACAATCAGCGCCAGCGCAATCACACCGGCGATACCGGAGAAGCTCTTGAGGCGTATCACCACTACGGTGTAGACAAACAGGCCGATCACAATCGAGGGAGCCGACAGCAGAATGTCATTCACAAAGCGGGTTGCTCCGGCCAACCAGCTCTTTTTGTCATATTCGGCCAGATAGACGCCTGCCATCACGCCGATGGGCGTGCCCACAAACGTAGCCAGCGCCACCATCATCAGAGAACCCCAGATGGCATTGGCAATGCCCCCTTCATCATTGGGCGGCGGCGTCATCTGCGAGAACAGCGCAAAGCTCAGACCGCCCACACCCTGGCGCACGGTTTCCCACAGAATCCAGACCAGCCAGAAGACACCAAACAGCATGGCCGCCAAGGACAGGGCCAGCGCCAGCAGGTTCATACGCTTGCGCTTGTCATACTTGGCCTGGCGCACGGCCGCCAGATCGGCGGCATTGAGCATTTTTGTGGAGGTCGAGCTCATGAGCGGGCTCCTTCATTCTTCTGCAGGCGATTGAGCAGCAGCTTGGACATGGCCAGCACCACAAAGGTGATGAAGAACAGCACCAGACCCAAATAGATCAGCGATGCCTGGTGGAGGCCTTCGCCCGCTTCCGCAAATTCATTGGCCAGCGCCGAGGTGATACTGTTGGCCGCTTCGAAGACGGACAACGAATTGAGCTGGTTCATGTTGCCGATCACAAAGGTGACGGCCATGGTCTCACCCAAAGCGCGGCCCAGGCCCAGCATGACGCCGCCCAGCACACCGGTCTTGGTATAGGGAAGCACCACTTTCCAGACCACTTCCCAGGTCGTGGAGCCCAGACCGTAGGCAGATTCCTTGAGCAGCGCAGGCGTGACTTCAAACACATCGCGCATCACCGAGGCGATGAACGGGATGATCATGATCGCCAGAATAATGCCGGCCGACAAAATACCGATACCCACGGGCGGGCCAGAGACAAAAGCGCCCAGATAGGGCACGCCGGTCAGCAGCGACTGCAGAGGCTGCTGCACATAGGTGGCGAGCACAGGGCCGAACACCATCAGGCCCCACATGCCATAAACGATGGATGGCACCGCAGCCAGCAGCTCAATGGCCGTACCCAGCGGGCGCTTGAGCCAGGCGGGCGACAGCTCCGTCAAAAACAGGGCAATGCCAAAGCTCACGGGCACTGCAATCAAGAGCGCGATGGCGGAAGTGGCCAGCGTGCCGTAAATCATGACCAGACCACCGTACTGGTCCTGCACGGGATCCCAGACGCTGCTGGTCAGAAAGCCCAGACCATATTGATGAATGGCGGGCCAGGCGCCCACAATCAACGAGCCCATGATGGCCACGAGCAGCACCAGCGTCAAAATCGCTGCGCTGCGCGCTAAGACACCAAACAGGCGATCCGCCAGACGACCCGACATCATCGGTGCTCGTGGCGGTGAGGGAGAGCGTCGCTTGGCGGCATCGGTAGAAGCAGCCAGCGAGCTGGAGGGCGACGTTGTGGACACGTGGGCGCCTTTATTCGCAAAGGTTGAAAGAAGCAGCAAAGGTGCCGTCCGGAACGGCACCTTGCCACTCACACATTACTGGGAAACGGCCTTGCCGGAAGTGTCCTTGATATTGTTCCAGGACTTGTAAATCACCGTCTTCACCGCTTCAGGCATGGGCACATAGTCCAGATCGGCAGCGGTCTTGTCGCCCTGCTTGTAAGTCCACTCAAAGAACTTCAGCGAGGTGGCGGCCTGAGCAGGCTTGTCTTGCGACTTGTGCATCAGGATAAACGTGGCCGAGGTGATGGGCCAGGCGTTCTTGCCAGACTGGTTGGTCAGGATTTGATAGAAGCTCTTGGCCCAGTCAGCACCGGCAGCAGCCGCCTTGAAGGTTTCGTCGTCAGGAGAGACATAGACGCCATCCTTGTTCTGCAGCTGCGTGAAGGTCATCTTGTTTTGCTTCACATAGGCGTACTCAACGTAGCCGATGGAGTTGGGCAGGCGACCGACGAAAGCAGCAACGCCTTCGTTACCCTTGCCACCCGCACCTGTGGGCCAGTTCACCGCCTTGCCTTCACCTACTTTTTCCTTCCACTCGGCGTTGACCTTGGAGAGGTAGTTGGTGAAACCAAAGGTGGTTCCCGAGCCATCAGCGCGGCGCACAGGGGCGATGGCGGCATCAGGCAGCGCCACACCAGGGTTCAAAGCCGTGATGGCGGCATCGTTCCACTTGGTGATCTTGCCTAGATAGATGTCACCCAGCACCTGACCCGAGAGCTTGAGCTGACCGGGAGCCACACCCTTGATGTTGACCACGGGCACAATGCCGCCAATCACAGTGGGGAACTGAACCAGACCCTTCTTGGTCAGCTCATCGTCTTTCAGGGGCTCATCCGAAGCACCGAAGTCCACGGTCTTGGCTTCGATCTGCTTGACGCCAGCGCTGGAGCCCACCGACTGGTAATTAATCTTGACGCCTGTGGCCTTGTGATAGTCAGCAGCCCACTTGGAGTACAGAGGAGCCGGGAAGCTCGCACCAGCGCCAGTGGCTTCCTGGTTCGCTTGGGCCATGCCACCTGCAGACAAAGCACCAGCCACCAGAACGTGAATCAAGGACAACTTCATGAAACGACCTCTTAGGGTTGAAAGATTCGATGGGTGAACTGTAAAAAGCTTTTATGACAGCGTCGTGACACATACATTTCAATACGCCGCCGAGTGAAACAGCAGTTTTTCGCGTCATGCAACCGTCATATTTCATTCGCAAAATTCTGCCCCTGCTCTGTGCAAAAGCACGTGTCAGAGAAGCCAGCGCCGACAACGTCATGGTTGGCAAATACCTGACTTGGAAAAGGTTGAAACCCGCCTGAAGCCAGCCAGAACCGCGTCTGTACTGCATATTTCAGAACTTTAGGCGCGGCGCGAATTAGCGCCCGCGCTCACACTCTTAGAACAACACATAGATTGGCTCAGAAATGGCCCCTGAATCACTGCTTGCTGCCGTAGACCTTGGCTCCAATAGCTTTCGCCTTGAAATTGGCCGCATCGGCTCCCACCAGCGCATTGAGCGTGTGGAGTACCTCAAGGAAACCGTGCGCCAAGGCAACGGGCTGAATGCACGCCATGAACTCTCCCGCGAGGCCATGGAGCGTGGTTGGGAATGCCTGGCCCGCTTTGGTGAACGCCTGACGGGCTTCAAGGCCGCGCAAGTGCGTGCCGTGGCCACCCAGACCCTGCGCGAAGCCATCAATGCTCAGGAGTTTGTGGAACGCGGCAGCCAGTTGCTGGGCTTTCCGATTGAGGTCATTTCCGGCGAAGAAGAAGCCCGCCTGATCTATCGCGGCGTGGCCAGCTCGCTGCCGCCCAGCCAGCAAAAGCGCCTGGTCATTGACATTGGTGGCCGCTCCACCGAAATCATCATCGGCCAGCACAGCAAGGCGCTGCAGGTTGCCTCATTTGCGCTGGGCAGCGTCTCATGGAGCGCGCATTACTTCAGCGATGGCATGCTGAACAAAGCCAACTTTCAGACTGCCATGGCCGCCGCCAGGCAAAGTCTGGCTCACGCCCAGTTTGCCTACCCTGGCACTGCCTGGGACTGCGCCTATGCTTCATCCGGCACGGCCAATGCGGTGGCCGATGCGCTCACGGCACAAGGCCTGGATGGCCGCGTCATCACGCCAGCCAAGTTGCGCCATCTGTATGAGCAGTTGCTGGACATCGGCCATGTGGACAAGCTGCGCATTCCCGGTCTCAAAGAAGACCGCCGCGCCGTGGTGGCTGGCGGCATCAGCGTGATGATGGCCGTGGTGGACTTGCTGGGCATTACCGAGCTGGAAGTCGCACAAGGTGCGCTGCGTCAGGGCGTTTTGCATGACCTGCTGGACCATGAGCCACCCGCCGACAAGGAAGCCGCCGAAATCAGAGGTCTGCAGCTGGATTTTGGCGTGGACGAGGCCCACGCGCACCGCGTACAGCACGTTGCCGCCGAGCTGCTGCAGCAAATGCAGTCCACAGCGCCCTCGCTTTTAGCGACCAAGGCGCTGGGCATGGCCGCGCAGTTGCACGAGGTGGGCATGCGCGTGGCGCTGAGCAACTACCACCGTCATGGTGCCTACATTACCGAGCATTGCAGCCAGGCCACCTGGGAGCCCGAGCTGCGCGAGCGCATCTGCCAGCTGGTGCTGGGCCACCAAGGCAAGCTGCGCAAGCTGGATGCCGTGATTGGCGACCCCGAAGTCGCTCTGCCGCTGATGGCGCTGCGCCTTGCTGTACAGCTATGCCACACGCGCCGCGACCCGGACATGCAAGGCATTACCCTCAAACGCACAGGCACGGAATTCAGGCTGACCACACCCATCGGCTGGATGCTGACCTACCCACAATCGGCCCGGCTGCTGGAAGAAGAAGCTATGGCCTGGAGCAAGTCGCCCTGGAGCCTGAAGCTGCATCTGCGCTGAACCGGTGCTCCGGATACAGCGATAACGCAACAAAAAGGGACTGCACCGCAGTCCCTTTTTGATTCAGTGCTCATAAGAATGAGAGCTGCTTGCGCAATTCATTCATGAGCTTCAGCATCAAAAAACTTCGAAACCCATGCTTATCAAGCGCAAGAAGCTCACATTTTTAAAGATTACTTGGCAAGTTTCTCCCCGCCATAGCGCGCCATCAGTGCCTGCTGGGCACCCTTGCCATCCAGCGGATGCAGAGGCTTCCGATAAACACCCGAGGCATCCAGCAACCACGCATCGCGGTCGTCGCCCATATAAGCCACCAGACACTCGTCGATCACGCGCTGGCGCAGCTTCTTGTCCAACACCGGCCAAGCCAGCTCCACGCGGCTGAGCATGTTGCGGTTCATCCAGTCGGCGCTGGACAGCAGCAGCTCCTCCTCATCGCCCCACGCAAAGTAGAAGACGCGTGAATGCTCCAGAAAGCGACCAATGATGGAGCGCACGCGGATGTTGTCCGTCACCCCGGGGCGCTGCGCCGGCAGCATGCAGCTGCCGCGCACGATGAGATCAATCTGCGCCCCCTTTTGCCCTGCGGCAACCAATGCCCGGATCAGCGGCTCATCGGTCAGCGCATTCATCTTGAGCACCATGCGTGCCCGCTCGCCACGGGCGGCAGCAGCAGCCACCTTGCCAATCAGCTCCAGCATGCTGCTTTGCAGATGAAACGGTGCCATCACCAGCTTTTGCAGCTTGGGTAGGGTGTTGTGGCTGGAGAGATGGCGAAACACCGCATCCATATCGGCCGTCATTTCTGCATTGCAGGTCAGCTGACTGATGTCGGTGTAGAGCCTTGCGCTGCGCGCGTTGTAGTTGCCTGTGGACAGATGAGCGTAGCGCTTGAGCTGGTTGGTGCGCTTTTCACGGCGCGTAATCAGCAGCATCTTGGCGTGTGTCTTGAGACCGACCACGCCGTAGACTACTTGCACGCCCAGCGATTCCAGCTTCTCGGCCCAGTTGATATTGGCCTCTTCATCAAAGCGGGCCTTGAGCTCCAGCACCGCCAGCACTTCCTTGCCACGACTCACGGCCTCAGCCAGCAAGTTCATGATTTCGGAGTCGGTGCCGGTGCGATAAATCGTCTGCTTGATGGCCAGCACCTGTGGGTCGTTGACGGCCTCGCGCAACAACTCCAGCACGCCATCAAAGCTCTCAAAGGGCTGGTGAATGATGATGTCGCTCTTGCGCATCTGCGCCATGATGGAGCGACCGGGCGTGAGCTGCGTGGGCCATGCGGGCTTCCATTTGGGAAACAGCAAGGCAGGGTCATCCACCAGATCAATCAGCTGCATCTGGCGCACCAGATTGACAGGCCCCTTGACTCGGAACAGCGCCTGCGCAGGCAGACCGTATTGCTCCAGCAGCAGATCAGACAGCTCCACCGAACAAGACGATGACACCTCCAACCGCACCGCCTGGCCGTAGTGACGATGATGCAGGCCTTGGCGCAGTGCCATGCGCAAATCGACGACATCGTCATCATCGACGGCCAAATCGGAATGGCGGGTGGCGCGAAACTGCGAGAACTCCGACACTTCGCGCCCCGGGAATAACTCGGCCAAGTGCGCCCGTACGACACTGGAGATGCTGACAAACAGTTTTTGCTTGCCCGAGATTTTTTCCGGCACCCGGATCAGTCGCGGCAAGGCGCGCGGCACTTTGACAATTGCCACCTCATTGGCGCGCCCAAAAGCGTCCACGCCATTGAGGCGCACAATGAAATTCAGCGCCTTGTTGGCCACTTGCGGGAAGGGGTGTGATGGATCAAGCCCCACTGGCATCAGCAAAGGCTGAACTTCACGCAGAAAATATTCACGCACCCACTTGCGCTGTGCCGCGCTGCGATCGCCATGCGAAATCAGGCGAATCGCATGCTTGTTGAACGCGGGAATGATGGACTGGTTGTAGAGCTGGTACTGCTTGGCGACCAGAGCATGTGCCGTCGCCATCAGCCGCTCAAAGCTGGCAATAGTATAGGTGCCCAGTTCGTCTCCTGCCTTGGCAGCAGAGACATGCGGTGCGCAACGCACTTCAAACCATTCGTCGAGATTGGAAGAAACAATGCACAGATAGCGTAGGCGCTCAAGTAGCGGAACGTCTTCGCGCTCGGCCCAGCTCAGTACCCGCTCATTGAAGATGAGAATATTTTGATCACGATCCAGAAGCTCCAGAGTCGGCTCAATCGTCTGATCCATCGCAGTGGGCATGGCAACCTCAGTCTTGGGCGCTGCACGACGCCTGCGCGGCGCTTTAGTGACAGCTTTGACCGGCTCAGCCAACGCCTTGCCGGTCGTGCCATGTTGCCCGTCAGACTGAGGTTTCGCAACTGCCGCCAACCCAAGGCGCGACACTTGTCCACCCAGACCATGCAGATCGTGAGCCAGCCCCAGCGATGCGGGACCTGTTTCGGCCACCTTTGCAGGCACTGGCAAGGGCTGCGCCAAAGCCTCTTCGGCCTGGGTTGTAGCGGAGTTGAGAAAAGAAGAAGCAGAGCCAGAGCTGGCTTGAGAGGATTGGGACATGTGTCAACAGCGGCCTGCAGAGCCTGAAGCGCCCTTGAGGGCATGCTCACAGTCTGCCGTCGCTTTGTGACAATCGCATGACCAATTGGTGACGTTGAAGACTGTCTATGACAGTCTTCAACGATTTAACTGCCCCTGACGATTGCAGCGAGTCGCTCTGCGCAGGTGCTGGCCATGGCGGCATCTCGCGCTTCGACCATGACGCGCACCAGGGGCTCTGTTCCGCTGGCGCGAATCAGCACGCGGCCATCGTTGCCCAGCAGCTTTTCCACCTCCGCCTGCTCCTGAGGCAGCTGCTGGTTGCTCTTCCAGTCTTGACCCGGCTGCAAACGCACATTGATCATGACTTGAGGGAACAGCGTCACCTTCTCCAGCCACTGTGCAATCGTCTTATTCGAGCGCACACACGCCTGCAGCACCTGCAAAGCGCTGACCAGACCGTCACCGGTGGTGTGCTTGTCCAGAGCCAGCAGATGGCCCGAGCTTTCCCCCCCCAGTTGCCAACCGTTGGTTTTCAGCGCTTCCAGCACATAGCGGTCACCGACTTTGCTGCGCACAAAGCCCATACCTTGTGCTTTGATTGCCAGCTCAACCGCCATATTGGTCATCAAGGTACCTGCTACGCCGGGCACTGCACCGCCTGCTGCCAGGCGGTCAGCCGCCATGAGATACAGCAACTCGTCGCCGTTGTAGAGGCGACCCTGTGCATCCACCAGCTGCAGCCGGTCAGCATCGCCATCCAGCGCAACGCCATAGTCAGCATTGTTAGCGCGCACGGCCATCACCAGCGCCTCGGGGTGGGTTGCCCCCACGCCTTCGTTGATATTCAGGCCATCCGGCGAGCAGCCGATGGCCACCACATTCGCACCCAATTCGTGAAAGACCTTGGGTGCAATCTGATAGGCAGCACCGTGCGCCGCATCAACCACAATCTTCAGCCCGCGCAGCGACAGACTATGGTCAAACGTGCTTTTGCAAAATTCGATATAGCGGCCAGCTGCATCTGCCAGACGGTGGGCCTTGCCCAGAGCGGCAGATTCTGCCCAGACAGGCTCATCCTCAAGAGCCGCCTCGACCTCTTCCTCCCAGGAGTCCGGCAGCTTGGTGCCTTCCGCGCTGAAGAATTTGATGCCGTTGTCATAAAACGGGTTATGACTGGCGCTGATCACCACACCCAGACTGGCGCGCTGAGCACGCGTGAGGTAAGCCACCCCCGGAGTGGGTAATGGCCCCAGCAGCATGACATCGACGCCCGCAGAGTTAAAGCCTGACTCCAGCGCACTCTCCAGCATATAGCCGGAAATACGAGTGTCCTTGCCGATCAGCACCAAGGGACGCTCTTGCGTGCGACGCAGCACACGACCCACCGCGTGCGCCAGGCGCAAAGCAAAATCAGGGGTAATAGGCGACTTGCCGACTGTTCCGCGAATCCCATCGGTACCGAAATACTGTCGTGCCATGTTCTCGTTTTCCTTTTACTGATTCAATATTCTTGCTTTTACGCTTGCGCTCAAACGGTCATTGCATCTTCATCATGCATGGCCTGCCAGACAGATAGCGCCGCCACCGTATCTTTCACGTCATGCACGCGCACGATTCGTGCACCACGGTCGACCGCCAGCAAAGCAGCTGCCACACTGGGCACCATCCGCTCTTCCACAGGCAAACCAGAAACCTGCCCCAGAGAGCCTTTGCGCGACCATCCTGCGAGAAGGGGAAAGTCTAGTCCCAGCAACGCCTGTTGATGTGCCAGCAAGGCAAAATTTTGTGCCACGCTTTTGCCAAAGCCAATGCCATAATCCCAGACGATGCGCGAGCGCTCCACCCCCGCATCCAGCAAGGGCAGAGTGACTTGCTGCAGAAAGCCTGCAACGTGAGCAACCGCATTCCCCTGCATGTGGTTGAGATGCATGTCCTGAGGCGTCTTGTGCATGTGCATCAGGCAAACGCCACAGTTTCGGTGCTTGCTGACCACCTCAAAAGCACCCGGTTGGCGCAACGCCCAGATGTCATTAATGATGTCTGCGCCTATATCCAGAGCAGCCTGCATGACCTCTGGCTTATAGGTATCCACGGAAATTGGCACATTGAGCTTGACGGCCTCTCGCAGCATGGGCAATACACGATCCAGCTCATCTTCCAAGTTGACAGCCGGCGACCCTGGCCTTGTGGACTCACCACCAATATCCAGAATATGCGCGCCCTGCTTCAGAAGCAGTTCTGCATGCGCCATCGCCTGAGACACGCCGGTGTGTTTACCTCCATCGGAAAAAGAGTCCGGGGTCACATTCACAATCCCCATGACCTGAGGTTTGTCGAGTTGCAAAAGAAAGCGCGATGTTTGCCACTGCTGGAACATAAAGATCCGATCTTGAAAGTGAAAAAACAAAAGGTCCACAAGGGACCTTTTGTTCATGTGCTTAAACTTTTAAGCGGTTGTCGGCGCTGGGTCTGCACTGGCTGCAGGAGTACCGCCCGACGAATTACCACCATCCGATGAAGGAGGGTTACGAGGTGTCCAGTCCTTGGGGGGACGGGGATCCTTGCCTGCCATGATGTCATCGAGCTGCTCTGCATCGATGGTTTCCCAGTCGAGCATAGCCTTGGCCATGGCGTGCATCTTGTCGCTATTGTCTTCGATCAACTTGCGCGCCAGCGTGTACTGCTCATCGATGATGCGGCGAACCTCATCGTCCACCTTTTGCATTGTGGCTTCAGACAGGCTGGAGCCACGGCTGAAAGAACGGCCCAGGAAAGGCTCGCCTTCCTGCTCGGAGTACACCATGGTGCCCAGAGCATCACTCATGCCATAGCGGGTGACCATGTCACGGGCAATCTGGGTCGCACGCTCAAAGTCATTCGATGCACCAGTCGTCATCTGGTTCATGAACACTTCTTCAGCAATACGTCCACCAAACAGCATCGCGATCTGGTTCAGCATGAACTCCTTGTCGTAGGAATACCGATCTTTCTCGGGAAGGCTCATCGTCACACCCAGCGCACGGCCACGTGGAATGATGGTCACCTTGTGCACGGGGTCGCACTTAGGCAGCAGCTTACCAATCAGAGCGTGGCCTGCTTCGTGGTAGGCCGTGTTGCGGCGCTCTTCCTCAGGCATGACCATGCTCTTGCGCTCAGGGCCCATGATGATCTTGTCTTTGGCCTTTTCGAAGTCCTGCATCTCGACCGTGCGCGCATTGCGACGGGCAGCCATCAGGGCAGCTTCATTGCACAGGTTTGCCAGATCAGCACCTGACATACCGGGCGTGCCGCGGGCAATGATCGCGGGGTTCACGTCTTGGCCAACGGGGATCTTGCGCATGTGCACATTGAGGATCTGTTCACGACCACGGATATCGGGCAGCGTGACATACACCTGACGGTCAAAACGACCGGGGCGCAGCAAAGCGGCATCCAGAATGTCAGGGCGGTTGGTTGCAGCCACCACGATCACGCCGAGGTTGGTCTCAAAACCGTCCATCTCAACCAGCATCTGGTTCAGCGTCTGTTCACGCTCATCGTTACCGCCACCCATGCCGGCGCCACGTTGGCGGCCCACGGCATCGATTTCATCGATAAAGATAATGCAAGGCGCATTCTTCTTCGCATTTTCGAACATGTCGCGGACACGGGCAGCGCCCACGCCAACGAACATTTCCACGAAGTCAGAACCCGAGATCGAGAAGAAAGGAACCTTGGCTTCGCCTGCAATGGACTTGGCCAGCAAGGTCTTACCAGTACCAGGAGGGCCCACCAGCAGGAGGCCACGAGGAATACGACCACCCAGCTTCTGGAACTTGTTGGGGTCTCTCAGGAAGTCAACGACTTCCTTAACCTCTTCCTTGGCTTCGTCGGCACCAGCTACATCCGCAAAAGTTACGGTATTGCTGTTTTCATCAAGCATGCGAGCCTTGGACTTGCCAAAACTGAACGCACCACCCTTGCCACCGCCCTGCATCTGACGCATGAAGTAGACCCACACGCCGATCAGCAGCAGCATGGGACCCCAGCTCACGAGCAAAGTCATGAGCAGCGAACCTTCCTCGCGGGGCTTCACGTCAAACTTGACGTTGTTATTGATCAGGTCGCCGACCAAACCACGGTCCAGGTAAGTGGCAGTGGTACGGATCTTGCGATCATCGGTTGTGGTCGCCACAACCTCGGTGCCCCCGGCACCTTCCTGAATGGTTGCAGACTTGATGCGGTTACTGCGAACCTGCTCCAGGAATTCCGAGTAGCCAACATGAGATGCACCACCAGCGCCTCGGGTGTCAAACTGTTTGAACACCGTAAACAGCACCATGGCGATGACCAGCCAGACGGCGACTTTTGAAAACCACTGATTGTTCAAGCGGGGCTCCAAAGGAATATTCAGACGAAAAGGCCCAGAAGGGAACTTCTAAACCTAGTTGAGGTTCATTTTAGGTCTTTCAAGCGCCAAAGACGGCTATTTCCTCCTATTGCAGCCATAGGCAGAATGCGGTCTTGCGCTGAAACAGCGCTAAGCCAATGATTTACCAAGGCTTTGCACTATCACTTTCATAGACTTGCTTAAGCAAGCCATGCAAGAAAATGCCCTTAGAACCTGTTTACACAGTGGGCTCAAAGGCTATTTAAGGCCAATGCCCACCAAGAATATCTCGGAAGAACGGTCGCGCGAAGCCTTGGGCTTGATGGGTTTAACCAACTTGAAAGTCTGCTTGAACAAGTCCACCAACTCGTTGTAGCCGCTACCGTGGAAGAGTTTGACCACCAATGTCCCTTCAGGCTTCATGTTATTGATGGCAAACTCAACGGCCATTTCGATCAACAAAGCGACCCGCGCACCATCGGTTACGCCACTGCCCGAAAGGTTGGGCGCCATGTCCGAGACCACGATATCAGCTTTGCCGCCTTGCATGGCTTCCTCCAGCTGAGCCAGCACCGACTCTTCGCGAAAGTCGCCCTGAATGTACTGCACGCCCTCGATAGGGTCCATGGGCAGCAAGTCCAGAGAGATGATTCGGCCATTCAACTCACCCACGGCAGCACCTGTGGGCGAGAGGCGACGGCGCACATACTGGCTCCACGCGCCGGGAGTGCAGCCTAAGTCAACCACAGTGTGGCCGGGCTTAATGAGCTTGAAAGACTCATCAATTTCTTTGAGTTTGTAGGCCGCGCGAGCGCGGTAGCCATCCTTTTGAGCGGCTTTTACATACGGATCATTGAGGTGATCGTGCAGCCAATTCTTATTGACCTTCTTACTTTTAGTTTTCGTTTTCATACCTAGATTCTCGCAGCCTTGATAATACGGGTATGCCCCAAATTGAATTAACTCCTGCCCAGCGCCGGGAACACCGTGCTGAAGCCCACCATCTGGACCCTGTTGTCCTCATCGGTGGCGATGGTTTGACTCCTGCAGTACAGAAGGAAGTGGACGCCGCACTCAATGCCCATGGCCTGATCAAGGTCCGCGTTTTTGGCGACGACCGTGCCAGCCGTGAGCAAATTTATCTGAAGCTTTGCGACGAACTCGGCGCAGCGCCCATCCAGCACATCGGCAAATTGCTCGTGCTGTGGCGCCCCATTCCTGAGAAGGAACGTCAGCACGACGAAGACCGCATGCCCGGCCCTCGTGATATCAAAGTGCTGAAGTTTGGCCGCGCCGGCTCCAAGCCTGAAGTCAAGCAACTGCGCGTACTGGGCAACCAGCGCCTGACAGCTGGCGGCACGATCAAGCGCGCCAAGCCCAAGCAAAAGTCGGTCAAAAAAGGCCACTGATTCGGGTCCTCAAGATCCGCCACACATCGCTCATTTGCTATTTTCTTCGCTGAGACCGCTTATCCATGGTTCAGACCACACAGCAGCAACGCCACATTCTTTGCATGAAATGGGGCACCAAGTACGGCCCGGAGTACGTCAATCGACTCTATGCCATGGTGCGCCGCCATCTCAGCGGAGATTTTCGCTTTGTCTGCTTGACCGACAGCACTGAAGGGATTCGTTCCGAAGTGGAATGCCTGCCCATTCCCGACTTGAACATTCACCTGGCCCCGGGCCAGCGTGACGGAGCCTGGAAAAAGCTCACGACCTTTGAGCGAGACCTGCATGGCCTTAAAGGTCAGGCGTTATTCCTCGATCTGGATGTGGTCATTGTGGGCAGCCTGGATGAGTTCTTTGCGCTGCCCGGTGACTTTCGCATCATTCACGACTACCCGCGCTTTTGGCGCTTTGGCAAGCGCATTGTCGGAAATTCCTCGGTCTACCGTTTTGAGCTGGGTGCGCATGCCGATGTTCTTGAGAACTTCCGCGCCAACACCGAAGAAATGCGTGCCAAATACCGCAATGAGCAGGAGTACCTGTCGCACTTTCTGCACAAGCAAGGCAAGCTGGATTACTGGCCTGCCGGCTGGTGCCCGAGCTTCAAGTACTACTGCATTCCGACCTGGCCCACCAATTACTGGAAAGAGCCTGTGCCGCCTGCGGATGCTCGCATCGTGATTTTCCACGGTGAAGTGAACCCACCCGATGCTCTGGAAGGCCGCCGCAACAAGCGCTTCCGTCATATCGAGCCGGCCAAATGGATCGAAAAGGCTTGGGGCTGACCCCTCACCCCTGATAACTGTCTGCTGCATTGCTATGCAGCCAAAACAAAAGGCGTTGACCACAAGGTTCAACGCCTTTTTTGTTAAGCATTTCGCGCTACAGAATGGATAGCGCAACCTACTTGCGATGCTTGGCATCCACCAGCGAGTAGCCCTTCATGCGCGACAGAATGGACAGCGGGCTTGCCGCTGGGTTGTATTCGCTGCCCGGCGGCAGAAACAGAGTCTGCTCCAGCATGTACTGGCCCGACATCACCGCGTGCACAGCCTGATCGGAAAAACACACCCAGGTTGAGCCAGCAGCAAACGGCACAGTCTCCTGTGGCGCGTTTTGCTGGTAGTCCATATCGCCCTTCATCCCGTCGTGCAGCTGCAGCATCAGGTGATCGTACTCGCTGCGATAAGACTTGGTCACATGCAGCAGCTCCAGCGCCTTCGCTTGCCAGGCGCTATAAGGCTTGGCACGAGGCACAAAGCGCTTGGCAACATCGGTGAATGGCTCGCCCACACGCCACACGCGCGGCTGGCCTGCGGGGTTCACATTGGTGAACACGCGCAAGATGCGCTCGCCGTAGTTGGGCCGCGATGGGAAAGCGTCCACATGCATGCGCTTGTCGTCCGCACGCCATGACTGAGCGCGCGTTTCAACCTGCGAGGGGCGGTAGCTGGTGGGCGCCATGCGCACCACAGGCATGTAATCGGGGAACAAGCTGGCAATCAGACCCGTGGCCTGATCGCGAAAGCGGCCGACCATGGCAGCGACCTGCTTTTGCGTGGCTTCATCGCCTGCAACGCCCTTGATCGAACCATCCACATTGAGGCTGATATTGCGCGCCTTGGGGTCGCGCACATCGGGGCGCAGCAGCGTTTTTTCCTGCTCGGTCAGTTGAAAGGTCAGTTGCGGAAAGTACAGCAACTTGCCCGCCTCGACGGCAGCAGTCCATTCATCGCGCCGCTGGACATTGCTCCAGTCGGTCGCGTCGATTTTTACGATTTGAGATTCCATGGCCTTGGCAGTTTACTCCCAGCCGCTTTGCCGGGCTTGGGCTGGATCAAGCCTGCTTGCGAACGCCTGCAACGCGCCACAGCACGATGGCGGCACACAGCCACTGCAAGGCATACATCCCTGTGCCAACGCTGTGCCAGAGCTTTAGATTCTCACGCGCCACGATCTTGGGCGATACGCCGTACTGCACGATCAGTGCTAGCAACATGCCTGCGATCACAAAACCAATAGCGGCTTGCGCCCACTCCTCAATCTTTTCAGCATGCTTTCGCTTTGAAAAGACCAGCAGTAGACCGCAACATGCTATCGAAATCCATGTCTGCGCCGCAAACAGCTTGGCTGCCATAAAGCCTGCCATCGCTGGCGCGGGCAAATTAACGAACAGCATGGGCACAGCCACAAAGCCAATAGAGCACAGACTGCCCCACCACAAAGCGGCCAAAAAAACAGGCAAACGGTCAAACATAGTCAGCAATCCTTAACATCCGCACGACCTCCACAGAGGCAGCGAGCAAGGGCCGCCCCGCAGCGAGGCCGTCGTTCCCCTCGGCAAAGCAGAGAGGGAAAGACGCAACGCCCCTCAGGGGTTAGATATATTTAACGCCCACGATTTCGTAACGACGCTCGCCACCGGGTGCCTGCACCACAGCGGTATCGCCCTCTTCCTTGCCAATCAAGGCTCGGGCGATGGGGCTGGAGACGTTGATGAGGCCGTGCTTGAGGTCGGCCTCGTCTTCACCCACGATCTGGTAGGTCACGGCAGTGCCGCTGTCTTCGTCTTCCAGATCCACCGTGGCGCCAAACACCACGCGACCGCCCGCATCCAGACCGGTGGGGTCGATGATTTGCGCAGCGGACAGCTTGCCTTCCACTTCGATAATGCGACCTTCGATGAAGCCCTGCTGTTCCTTCGCGGATTCGTATTCGGCGTTTTCGCTCAAGTCACCCTGAGCGCGTGCTTCGGCAATGGCTTGAATGACGGCGGGACGCTCCACAGTCTTCAGGCGCTGCAGTTCAGTCTTGAGCTTTTCTGCTCCGCGCTTGGTGATTGGGATGGTGGCCATGATCGAGTCTCCAAATTCAGCAAACGCCGCGCACTGCGCGGCACTTTTCGCACAGATCTGCCTGGCAACGCCAAACAGGGGCCTGTGCCCCAAAAGCAAACCGCCGCACGTTGCCGCGCGGCGGTTCAAATACATTACCGATGATTATGCCCCGTTTGACAGGGCAAAAATCCGGTAAAAACCCGGCAGCCCTTACGGACTGAGCTGGATTCAGGCTTCTCAGGCCTTGATCAGCATGGCGTGCAGTTCCTGCACGGAATGCACATCTAGATTACCACGCATGGCCTTCATGCCTTCCACAGCTGCTTCCGCGCCGAAGATGGTAGTGAAGGTCGTCACGCGAGCCAGCAAGGCGCTGGTACGGATCTGGCGCGAATCAGCGATGGCGTTGCGGCGCTCTTCCACGGTGTTGATGACCATGGCGATGTCGCCATTCTTGATCATGTCAACCACGTGAGGACGGCCCTCAGTCACCTTGTTCACAGCCTGCACGGACATGCCAGCGGCCTCCAGTGCCGCAGCTGTGCCGCGGGTTGCACTCAGGCTGTAACCCATGGCGACCAGCTCCTTGGCCACAGCCACGGCGCGTGCCTTGTCGTTATTCTTCACCGACAGGAAGACCTTGCCTTCGGCAGGCAGGTGCACACCAGCACCCAGCTGACTCTTCACAAAGGCTTCACCGAAAGTCTTGCCCACCCCCATGACTTCACCGGTGGACTTCATCTCGGGGCCGAGAATGGTGTCCACACCGGGGAACTTCACGAATGGGAACACGGCTTCCTTGACGCTGAAGTAAGGAGGTGTCACTTCCTTGGTCACGCCCTGCTCAGCCAGCGTCTGGCCGGCCATGCAGCGTGCGGCCACCTTGGCCAGTTGCACGCCAGTCGCCTTGGAGACGAAAGGCACGGTACGAGAAGCGCGGGGGTTCACTTCCAGCACGTAGATCACGTCCTGACCGTCCACTTCCTTGATGGCGAACTGCACGTTCATCAGGCCCACCACGCTCAGGCCTTCGGCCATGGCAGCGGTCTGGCGCTTGATTTCAGCCACAGTGTCGGCCTTCAGGTAGTAAGGAGGCAGCGAGCAAGCGGAGTCACCGGAGTGCACGCCAGCTTGTTCGATGTGCTCCATCACACCGCCGATGTACACGGCACCAGTGTGGTCACGCACGCAGTCCACATCGCACTCGATGGCGTTGGACAGGAAGTGATCCAGCAGCACGGGCGAGTCGTTGGAAACCTTGACGGCTTCGCGCATGTAGCGCTCCAGATCACGCTGCTCATGCACGATTTCCATCGCACGGCCGCCCAGCACGTAGCTAGGACGCACCACCAAGGGGTAACCCAAGGCGGCCGCTTTTTCCAGCGCTTCAGGCTCGGTACGAGCGGTGGCGTTCGGCGGCTGGCGCAGGCCCAGATCGTTGAGCAGCTTCTGGAAGCGCTCACGGTCTTCGGCCGCATCGATCATGTCGGGTGTGGTACCAATGATCTTCACGCCTTCGCGTTCCAGACCCAAGGCCAGTTTCAATGGAGTCTGACCGCCGTATTGCACGATCACGCCTTCGGGCTGCTCCACATCCACGATTTCCAGCACATCTTCCAGCGTCAGCGGCTCAAAGTACAGGCGGTCGGAGGTGTCGTAGTCGGTCGAAACCGTTTCGGGGTTGCAGTTGACCATGATGGTTTCGTAACCATCTTCGCGCATGGCCATGGCGGCGTGCACGCAGCAGTAGTCAAATTCGATACCCTGG
The DNA here is from genome assembly GCF_012844455.2 of Comamonas suwonensis. Lineage (GTDB taxonomy): Bacteria > Pseudomonadota > Gammaproteobacteria > Burkholderiales > Burkholderiaceae_C > Comamonas > Comamonas suwonensis. The sequence continues at coordinate 171,363 of NZ_JABBCQ020000002.1, forward strand.
CCGATACGGTTGGGGCCACCGCCCAGCACCATGATCTTTTTCTTGTCCGTGGGCGCAGCTTCGCATTCCTCGTCGTACGTGGAATACATGTACGCCGTGTTGGAAGCAAATTCGGCCGCGCAAGTATCCACTCGCTTGAACACAGGGCGCACCTTCAAGGCCTTGCGTGCTTCACGCACGGCCTTGTCGGTGGTGTGCAGCAGCTTGGCCAGACGGCGGTCCGAGAAGCCCTTTTGCTTCAAGGCGCGCAGAGTACCCTCATCCAGCGATGCCAGAGCGCCTTCGCCCTTGGCGGCAGCGACTTGATCCAGTTCGAGTTCGATCTTGATGATCTCTTCGATCTGCACCAGGAACCACTTGTCGATCTTGGTGATGTTGTGCACTTCGTCCAGCGTCCAGCCGGCCGCGAAAGCGTCACCCACATACCAGATGCGGTCGGGACCGGGCACGCCCAGTTCCTTTTCCAGAATCTCGCGATCCTGGGTCTTTTCGTTCATGCCGTCCACGCCAACTTCCAGACCACGCAGGGCCTTCTGGAAGGATTCCTGGAAGGTACGACCAATGGCCATCACTTCGCCCACAGACTTCATCTGGGTGGTCAGGCGGTCATCAGCAGCGGGGAACTTCTCGAACGCGAAACGTGGGATCTTGGTGACCACGTAATCGATCGAAGGCTCGAACGAAGCAGGGGTTGCACCACCGGTGATTTCGTTCTTCAGCTCGTCCAGCGTAAAGCCCACAGCCAGCTTGGCCGCGATCTTGGCGATGGGGAAGCCAGTGGCCTTGGAAGCCAGTGCCGACGAACGCGAGACGCGGGGATTCATCTCAATGACGATCATGCGACCGTCCTTGGGGTTCACCGAGAACTGCACGTTGGAGCCGCCGGTGTCCACACCGATTTCGCGCAGAACCGCCAGAGATGCATTACGCATGATCTGGTATTCCTTGTCGGTCAGCGTCTGAGCAGGCGCCACGGTGATGGAGTCGCCGGTGTGCACGCCCATGGGGTCCAGGTTTTCGATCGAGCAAACGATGATGCAGTTGTCAGCGGTGTCGCGCACCACTTCCATCTCGTACTCTTTCCAGCCCAGCAGAGATTCTTCAATCAGCAGCTCGTTGGTAGGCGAAGCCTCCAGACCGCGCTTGCAGATGGTTTCGAACTCTTCAGGGTTGTAGGCAATGCCGCCGCCGGTGCCGCCCAGCGTGAAGCTGGGGCGAATGACGGTGGGGAAGCCCATTTCCTTTTGCACCGCCCAGGCTTCGTCCATGGTGTGGGCGATGCCGGAACGTGCGGAACCCAGACCAATCTTGGTCATGGCGTCCTTGAACTTGGAGCGGTCTTCGGCCTTGTCGATGGCTTCAGGCTTGGCGCCGATCAATTCAACCTTGTACTTATCCAGTACGCCATGCTTCCACAGGTCCAGCGCGCAGTTCAGCGCGGTCTGGCCACCCATGGTGGGCAAGATGGCATCGGGGCGTTCCTTGGCGATGATCTTCTCGACCGTCTGCCAGGTGATGGGTTCGATGTATGTGACGTCCGCAGTCGCGGGGTCGGTCATGATCGTGGCGGGGTTGCTGTTGATCAGAATGACCTTGTAACCCTCTTCGCGCAGGGCCTTGCAGGCCTGCACGCCGGAGTAGTCAAACTCGCAGGCCTGACCGATCACAATGGGACCGGCGCCAATAATCAGAATGCTTTTAAGGTCGTTGCGCTTAGGCATTAGTTCTTCTCCATCAGCGCAGTGAAGCGGTCAAACAGATAGCCGATATCGTTGGGGCCGGGCGATGCTTCGGGGTGACCCTGGAAGCAGAAGGCTGGAACGTCGGTGCGCTCCATGCCTTGCAGCGTGCCGTCAAACAGGCTGATATGCGTGGCGCGGGTGTTGGCAGGCAACGACTCCACTTCCACCGCAAAGCCGTGGTTCTGGCTGGTGATGCTGACGCGGCCGGAATCCAGATCCTTAACAGGGTGGTTGGCACCGTGGTGGCTGTTTTGCATCTTGAAGGTCTTGGCACCAGAGGCCAGCGCCATGATCTGATGGCCCAGGCAGATACCAAACAAAGGCATCTTGGCAGCCATGATCTCTTGTGCAGCAGCAATGGCGTAGTCGCAAGGTGCGGGGTCGCCAGGGCCGTTGGAGAGGAACACACCATCGGGGTTCATCGCCAGCACATCCTTGGCAGGCATCTGGGCAGGCACGACGGTCACGTCGCAGCCACGCTCGGCCAGCATGCGCAGAATGTTCTTCTTCACGCCAAAGTCATAGGCCACGACCTTGAACTTGGGCGCTTCGAGCTTGCCGTAGCCTTGGCCCAGCTTCCACTCGGTCTCTGTCCATGCGTAAGACTTGTCGGTGGTCACCACCTTGGCCAGGTCCAGACCCTTCATGCTAGGGGCAGCCTTGGCAGCAGCAATAGCTTCGTCGATCTTGGCTTGCGTCACGGCTTCGCCGGCAGCCAGGCCTACGATCGCACCGTTTTGTGCGCCTTGGTCTCGCAGCAGACGTGTGAGCTTGCGGGTATCGATGTTGGCAATCGCCACGGTGTTGCCAGCAATCAGGTACTCCGACAGCGTTTGCTCGCTGCGGAAGTTGCTGGCCAGCAATGGCAGGTTCTTGATGATCAGACCTGCGGCATGGATCTTGTCAGCCTCGACGTCCTCTGAGTTGACGCCGTAGTTGCCGATATGCGGATACGTGAGTGTCACGATCTGCTGGCAGTAGCTGGGGTCAGTGAGGATTTCTTGATAGCCAGTCAGCGAAGTGTTGAAAACGACTTCACCAACGGTGGTGCCTTGCGCACCAATCGAGTTGCCAATAAAGACCGTGCCGTCTGCGAGCGCCAGAATGGCGGATGGGAAATTTCCCTTGAGAGACAAAAGCACAGGGTTCTCCGGTTTTTTAATTACGGTTACGCCCAACGAAGCCCCGGCATGTGTGCTGGGACATTTTGTCTGCAGGGAATGGCGAGGAAGCGTCGCTAGGCGTATGAAGGAATGCTTGAAAGCCGCCCATTATAGGGGTGGTCGGCTACAGCCCCTTGAAAGGCCTCGGGATTACCCTCTTCGCAGAAGCATGCTTACGCTGCTTGCATGCAGGCAAATTGCAGCAGCCGCACCGACGTTGAGTGACTCCTCACCCCCCGGCTGAGCAATGCTGATGCGGTGCTCAGCCATCTCCATCAAGGCATCACCAACGCCCTGCCCTTCATGACCCATGGCCCATGCACAAGGCCAGGGGAGATTGGCTTCATGAATCAATGTCCCCTGATGAGAGCTGGTCACTATCAGCGGCACGCCCAACGACTGGACATCTTCAATCGCAGCGGCCTCCACCAGATGCAGTCCAAAGTGAGCCCCCATGCCTGCACGCAGCACCTTCTGACTCCACAGCGCAGCTGTACCCTTGAGCGCCACGATCTGCCTAAAACCAAAGGCCGCGGCGCTGCGCAAGATGGAACCCACATTGCCAGCATCCTGCACACGATCGAGCAGCACGGTGGCCACGCCGGACTGCACCTGAACGCCCGCATCCCAGTCCATCACATAGCCCATCCGCGCCGGGGATTCCAGACTGCTGATTTCATCGAACAGCGCATCGGCAATCACTATGACTTTGCTCGCTGCATGCACCCATTCCTCAGGCGCTTGAGGCCAGAAAGACTGCGCAAAGACGGCGGCTTTAGGCGTCAAACCACGCGCCAGTGCAGCGCGGCACAGGTGATCGCCTTCGAGCCAGACGTGGCCCTGCTTGCGATAGGCCGTACTGTCTTGCGAGAGGCGGCGCAGCTCTTTGACGAATGCGTTGTCGCGCGAATGAATTTCCGTGACTTGAGGGCGTGCAGCCATGTCAACCTCTGGATAAAAAAAGAAAACCCGGCCTGCTCATGCCTGCCGAGCTTGAATGATCTGAAGATAAAGCGCCTGAGCCGGCCCTGTGCCGCACTCAGGTTTAAGTTACGCGTACAGCGACGCCTGCGACATCTGCCATGTGGAAGTCACGCCGGAAAGCCCGGTCTCGCAAAGCACAGGCTGAGCTGCGGCACCCTCGCACACCTGACCGGCCAACAGCACCTGCGCCACCGGCGAGAAAGATCGGCGATGCTCAGCCGTCGCACCATGGGTGCGCAGCGCCGCAAGATGGGCCGCCGTGCCATAGCCCTTGTGGCCTGCAAAACCGTATTGCGGATATTGGGCATCCAGCCGCTCGCACCAGCGGTCGCGCGTGACCTTGGCCAGAATGGACGCGGCAGAGATGGCCTGCACCAGCGAATCGCCCTTGATGATGGCCTCGGCCTGCACATCAATCTGCGGCAGCTGATTGCCATCGACCAGCACCAGCACGGGCTTGAGGCGCAAGCCCATCACCGCGCGGCGCATGGCCAGCAGCGTGGCCTGAAGAATGTTGATTTCGTCAATTTCCTGCACGGATGCCTGCGCTATGCAAAAGCACAGCGCCTTGGCGCGGATTTCGTCATACAGCACCTCACGGCGGTTGGCCGTGAGCTTTTTGGAGTCGTTCAGACCCGTAATGGGCTTCATGTCATCCAGGATGACGGCCGCAGCCACCACCGGGCCCGCCAGCGGGCCGCGCCCAGCTTCATCCACCCCTGCAACCAGCCCGGGCGGATGCCAGGGCAGGCTATCTTGCTCAAGCAGCAGGGGAGGCAATGATTTTTTCGATCGCATGGGCAGCCAGTTCGGCAGTATCTCGACGCAGTTCGTGATGTAGCGCAGTGAAGCGCTCAACCAGCGCTTCAATGGTGGCAGGAGAATCCTGGCTGGCTCGGAGCCAGCACAGTGCGGCTTGCGCCAGTGCCTCCGGGCTTGCGGCGTCTTGCAGCAACTCGGGCACGACAAAATCGCCGCACAGAATATTGGGCAGCCCCACCCATGGCTGGAGCTGCTTGCGCTTCATCAGGCGCCAGCTCCAGGGGTGCATGCTGTAGCTGATGACCATGGGGCGCTTGTAGAGCGCGGCCTCCAGCGTGGCGGTGCCGCTGGCAATCAGCGTGCAATCGCAGGCGGCCAATACATCGTGGGACTGACCCTTGACGATGAGCACCTTGTCCGCCATGCCTGCCTCTGCAGCAATGCGCTTGACTTCTTCATACAAAGAAGGAACGGCAGGCACTACAATTTTTGTAGCTGGCAGCGCTTTCTGCACCAGGGCTGCAGCCTTAAAAAAGCCGGAAGCGATATAGCGCACCTCGGAACGGCGGCTGCCGGGCAGCAAAGCCAGCACCAAGCCCTCTTCAGGCAAACCCAGACGCCCTCGCGCGGCAGCGCGATCGGGGTGCAGCGGAATCACCTGAGCCAGCGGGTGACCGACATAGGTCGCCTCAATGCCGTGCTGGGCCAGCAGCTCTGGCTCGAACGGAAAGATGCACAGCACATGGTCGGCCGCGCGGCGGATCTTTTCGATGCGATCCGCACGCCAGGCCCAGATGGAGGGACACACGAAATGCACGGTTTTAACACCGGCCTCGCGCAGCTTGGTTTCAAGACCCAAGTTAAAGTCCGGCGCATCCACCCCCACAAAGACCGAGGGCGGGTGCGCAATCAGGCGCTGGCGCAGCTTTTTGCGAATGCCCAGCAGCTCCGCCACGCGGGCCAGAACCTCCCAGCTGTAACCGTGCACGGCCAGTCGTTCAGACTGCCACCACGCCTCAAAACCGCGCTCCTGCATCCTCTCGCCGCCAATGCCCATCGACGTTGCATCAGGCCAGCGCTGGCGCAGGCCATCGAGCAGCAGGGAAGCGAGCAAATCGCCCGAGGCCTCACCCGCCACCATGGCAATGCTGGGCGCTACGGAGTCTGCAGTAGCTTGCGCTATCTGCTTGGAGGTTTCAGAGCTATTCACGTCTCAATCTTTGATGGAAGCAGCGCTAGCCGCTATCAGTTTTGCAGAGCCTGAGACTTACTCAGCGCGCAATACCGCGTGTCGATGCCGCCAGAAAGGCCTGCATGCGTTCTACATCTTGCGCGGCCTCAGGCATATCAGCCTTCATGGCTTCAATCGCCTGCTTGGCCGCCTCCAGCGTCAAGCCCTGGCGGTACAGCAACTTGTGCATTTGCTTGACGGCAGCCAGTCGCTCCGGTGTAAAACCGCGGCGGCGCAGGCCTTCGGCATTGAAGCCGCGCACCGCCAGCGGGTTGCCGTCCACCATCATGAAGGGCGGCACATCTTGAGAGATATGACTGGCAAAGCCGGCCATCACATGCGCACCGATGTGGGTGAACTGGTGCACGCCAGTCAGGCCGCCCAAGATGGCCCAGTCGTCCACATGCACATGACCCGCCAGTGTGGCGTTGTTGGCCAAAATGGTGTTATTGCCCACGATGCAATCGTGCGCAATATGCACATAGGCCATGATCCAGTTGTCGTCACCGATCGTGGTCTCGCCACGATCCTGCGCCGTACCCAGATTGAAGGTACAGAACTCGCGCACCGTGTTGCGGTCGCCGATCACCAGCCGCGTAGGCTCGCCCGCGTACTTCTTGTCCTGGGGCTGAGCACCCAGCGAAGCAAACTGAAAAATCTGGTTATCGCAACCAATGGTGGTCGCACCTTCAATCACGCAATGTGCCCCCACCTTGGTGTTGGCAGCAATGCGCACATCTGGCCCGATGACGGCATAAGGCCCCACCGATACAGAGGTATCAAGTTGCGCCGCAGGGTCGATAACTGCGGTGGGGTGAATCAAACTCGCTGACGCCATCAATGCTTATCCCACGTGGCGCATGGTGCACATCAGTTGCGCTTCCGCAGCCACTTCGCCGTCCACGCTGGCAACAGCATTGAACTTCCAGATGCCACCGCGCACGCGATCAATGGTGATTTCCAGAGCCAGCTGATCTCCCGGCACCACGGGACGCTTGAAACGTGCGGAATCAATACCCACGAAATAGTAGATATTGTTTTCATCGGGCACCTGGCCCATGGCATCAAAGGCCAGCAGGCCTGCGGCCTGTGCCAGGGCTTCAAGAATCAGCACGCCAGGCATGACGGGACGACCAGGGAAGTGACCTGTGAAGAACGGCTCGTTGAAAGTGACGTTCTTGATCGCCTTGATGCGAGTGTTGCTCTCAAGCTCCAGCACCCGGTCCACCAGGAGGAAGGGATAGCGGTGAGGCAGTTGCTTGAGAATTTCTTGAATATCCATCATCAATTTCCGTTGTTGCTACGCTGACCCTCAGCCAGCGTTTGTTCAAGCTTTTTGATGCGCTCACGGAGCGCATACAGCTGCCTGAATGTTGCAGCGTTCTTTTCCCATTGCTCGTTTTCTTGCAACGGAAAGATGCCTGTGTAAAAACCTGCCTTGGGCAAGGAACGAGTGACCATGGAGGTCGGCGAGATCACCGTTCCATCCGCAATCGTCAAGTGCCCCAGAATATTTGCCGCGCCGCCAATCTGACAGCGCTTGCCAATGCGCGCACTGCCCGCAATGCCGGTGTTGCCTGCAATCACCGTATGGGCACCAATGTGCACGTTATGGGCAATTTGAACGAGATTATCGATCTTGACGCCGTCTTCAATGATGGTGTCGTCCAGTGCCCCGCGATCTATGCAGGTGTTGGCACCGATTTCGACATCATTGCCAATGCGTACGCAGCCCAGCTGCTCAATCTTTTCCCACTGACCTGCCGAAGGTGCAAAGCCAAAGCCGTCCGCACCAATCACCACGCCAGCATGCACAATGCAGCGCTCGCCCACCACACAGCTACTGCTGATGGTGACGCGCGACTTGAGCACTGTATCCGCGCCAATCACGGCGCCCGCTTCCACCACACACAGCGGCCCGACATAGGCCGTGACATGAACTTGTGCAGACGCTTCGACCACGGCTGTGGGATGAATGCCTTGCAGCTTTCCACCCTGCTGATGTGCCTTCCACCACTGGGTAGCCCGTGCGAAATAAGCATAGGGGTCAGCCGTGACGATGCAAGCACCGCGCTGCGCCGCTTCATCACGCAGAGGTGGAGCCACAATGACACAAGCCGCCTGAGAGGCGGCCAGTTGCTGGCGATAGCGGGGATTGCTTAAAAAGCTCAGATCACCATGGTCTGCGGAGTCCAGTGGAGCGATGCGAGAAATAGTCATCTCGCGATCGCCACCCACCAGTTCTCCGCCGAGCGCATCGAGAATGTGTCCCAATAGAACGCTCACAAAAGTATCCTTGAGATTACTTTGCGCCGTTCAAGGTCTTGATCACCTTGTCTGTGATATCAAACTTGGGGTTGATATACACAGCTTCTTGCAGGATCACGTCGTACTTTTCAGCTTCGGCGACTTGCTTGACCACCTTGTTCGCACGATCCAGAACCGTTGCCAGTTCTTCGTTCTTGCGGGCATTCAGGTCTTCCTGGAATTCGCGGCGCTTGCGCTGAAATTCACGATCCTGATCCACCAGCTGACGCTGACGCGAAGCACGCTGGCTTTCAGCCATCGTGGGGGCTTCACGCTCGAACTTGTCCGAAGCAGTCTTCAAGGTGTTACCTTGATCGACCAATTCCTTTTCGCGCTTGGAAAATTCCTGCTCAAGCTTGGCTTGGGCAGCCTTGGCTGCAGATGCTTCACGGAAGATACGATCCGTATTCACAAAACCTGCCTTGAATTCCTGTGCATGCGCAGAGACGGCCATGGCGCCCAGCAGCACAGCCAGAGAAAGATGGCTAGAAAGAGATTTCATTAGAAAGATGTTCCGATTTGGAATTGCAGTTTCTGGATTCTATCGCCGGTTTCCTTGCGAATAGGCTGAGCATAAGCCAAACGCAGGGGGCCCAATGGCGAAATCCAGCTAATACCGATACCTGTGGAGGCACGCAGGGAGTTCAGCTCCATGCTTTCACCTTCCGCCCATACATTACCTACGTCTACAAATGTGAACAGACGCAGGGTTCTGTCATTACCAGCACCGGGGAACGGCACCATGAATTCACCATTCAGAGTCAGCTTGCGTGTACCACCAAGCGCCAGATTCGTATTCACGGTATCACGGCGACCCAGCGAGCCTTGTTCAAAACCACGCACCGAACCCAGACCACCCGAATAGAAGTTCTTGAAAATAGGATATGGGTTACCGCCAATACCCTTACCCCAGCCCAACTCGCCATTCAGCGCAATCGTGTACTTCTTGTTCAGGGGAATGTATTGCTGGACCTGGTAATTAGCCTTCATGTAGCGCATATCGCTCATGAACGACGCTTCCAGATTCAGGCGCTGATAACGGCCGGCATTAGGTGCCAGTGCGCTATCTCGATTATCACGAGACCAGCCCAAAGTCAGAGGAATGCCAGTCTTGGAGCAACCCGTATTAGATGCAGTCGTACCGCCACAATACTCGCTGTAGATACCCGGCATATACGAGCCGGGCCTGATTTCATTGCCTTCGACACCTGCGCCAAAGAAGATGGTATCCACCTCACTGAACGGCACACCAAAGCGCACGCTTGCACCCTTGGTGATGATCTTGTAAGCAGCATCATCATAGTAAGGACGCGTTGTACGGTAGTACAGGTCGTAAGTGCGCGAGATGCCCGTATCCGTGAAATACGGATTGGTGGTCGAAACCACCATGGTGCGGTTGTATTTGCTGGTATTAACGTCCAGGCCCAGGTAATTACCGGAGCCAAAAACGTTTTCCTGCTTGATACCAAAAGACAGCGAAACCTTTTCAGCACTCGAGAAACCAGCACCCAGCTGAATCGAGCCTGTGGGTTTTTCCACCACATTGATCATCAGATCAACCTGATCGGGAGAGCCCGGCACTTCCTGCGTTTCAATCTCCACTTGCGTGAAGAAGCCCAAACGATCAACGCGGTCGCGCGACAGCTTGATTTTCTGGCCGTCATACCATGACGCTTCGAACTGGCGGAACTCACGGCGAATCACTTCGTCGCGAGTCTTGTTATTACCGCTGACGCTGATACGACGAATATAGGCACGGCGTGAAGGCTGGGCCTGCAGGACGATGTTCACGCGATTATTGGCGCGATCAATTTCAGGCACCGCTTCAACCTTGGCAAAGGCAAAGCCAAAATTACTGTAATAGTCGGTAAAAGCCTTGATCGTTTCAGCAACCTGGTCAGCGTTATAGGGCTCGCCGGGCTTGATCTTGACCAGAGACTTGAACTCATCGTCACGATCCAGGAAGTTGCCGTCCAGCTTCACGCCAGAAACCACGTATTGGTCTCCTTCATGCACATTGACGGTCAAGCCAATGCTCTGCTTGTCTGGCGAGATGGCAACCTGTGTGGACTCCACACGGAACTCCAGATAGCCGCGCTGCAGATAGTAGGAACGCAAGGCCTCCAGATCGGCATTGAGCTTGTTGCGAGCGTAACGGTCCGACTTGGTGTACCAGCTCATCCAGTTGCCGGTGTCCTGATCAAACAGGTCCTTGAGCGTGGACTCCTTGAATGCCTTGTTACCAACGATATGAATTTCGTTGATCTTGGCAGGGTCACCCTCAGAGACAGTGAACGTCAGGTTCACACGGTTGCGCTCAATAGGCGTCACCGTAGTCACCACCTCCGCGCCGTACAGGCTACGGTTGATGTACTGACGCTTGAGTTCCTGCTCCGCACGGTCCGCCAGTGCCTTGTCGAATGGGCGGCCATCAGCCAGCCCCACATCGCGCATGGCCTTGGTCAAGGTGTCTTTGTCGAACTCCTTGGTGCCGGCGAAGTTCACTTCGGCAATGGTGGGGCGCTCTTCAACGACCACCACCAGCACATTGCCATTGGCTTCCAGACGGATGTCTTTGAATAGACCCAGAGCAAACAACGAGCGAATAGCGGCTGCGCCCTTTTCGTCGTTGTAGTCATCTCCCACGCGCAAAGGCATGGAGGCGAAGACCGTACCGGCCTCTACACGCTGCAAGCCCTCGACGCGAATATCTTGAACCTTGAAGGGCTCCAGCGCCCATGCTGCCTGCGCAGCTAAAACCATAGCAGCCAAGGCAGTTGCAGAGCGCATGCCCAAGCGATTGAAATGTTTTTTCATGAGTGGAAATCGCCGCGAGTGCGGCCTACCGTAGCGGTAAAAGTTAGCCCCAGAGCCGATTGATATCGTTGAAAAAGGCGATTGACATCATCAACAGGATTACTGCCACGCCTGCGCGTTGCAGCCTTTCGGCCCAGACATCGGAGACGCTCCGCCCCGTCACGCCTTCCCAAAGATAATACATCAGGTGCCCACCGTCGAGAACGGGTAATGGTAGCAGGTTGAGAACGCCCAAACTGATGCTGATGAGCGCGAGAAACGACAAGTACTGAACCAGACCCATGCTGGCAGACCTGCCAGCATAATCGGCAATCGTCAAAGGGCCGCTGATATTCTTGAGCGAGGCTTGGCCAATCACCATGCGCCCCATCATGCGCAGCGTCATGGAAGACAGCTCCCAGGTCTTCTGCACACCAGCGCCCAAACCATCCCAGAAGCCACGGCGCACCTGAACCATCTCTGGCTGGCTGCCGATAAACGCATTCACACGGGCGCTTGCAGGCTGGCCTTCTTTGGCAGGCAGCATCTCGGGCTGAACCTGCAAGGAAAGGCGCTGCCCGGCCCGCTCGATGACCCAGTCCTGCGCATCGACATGACCTTCTGCGCCAGAAGCACGAATGGCAGCGCGCACCTGCGCTCCATCCAGTGCTGGCTGGTCATTGATGCTGATGATGACATCGCCCTTCTTCAGCCCTGCCTTATCCGCCGGGCCACCTGCAACCACATCTTCAATGACCGGGCTGCTCCAGGCACCCTGCAAACCTATTTTTTCAAAGAAAGCGGCATCGGGCTCTTTTTGCTGCAAAGCGGCAAGATTCAACGGCACCACGCGTGCAGCGCCATTCGGTTGCCGCACTACTTCCAGCTGCAGCGACTCGCCTTCAATCGCCGCCGTGGTCACCAACCAGCGCAAATCGCCCATGGCGCGCACAGGCTGCCATTCCTGACCACCGACAGAGACTCTTTGCACCCACTCACCGCTCTGCACGCCCGCCGTTTGCAGCAACGACCCAGCAGGTGGAGCCGCCAGTCGCGCAGCAGGCTCGCTCATGCCCAGCCAATTCACCGCTGCCAGCAAAGCAACGGCCAGCACCAGATTGGCAACAGGCCCCGCAGCCACGATGAGTGCACGGGAGCGCAAGGGTTGGTTATTGAAAGCGAGGTGTTTTTCTTCGGGCTTTACGTCGCCTTCACGCTCGTCGAGCATGCGCACATAGCCACCTAGCGGCAGTGCAGCCACCACATATTCGGTGCCAGATTTTTTACTGGTCCAGCTCAGCAAAGGCTTGCCGAAACCCACGGAGTAGCGCAATACCTTGACACCACAGGCGACGGCCACGCGATAGTGCCCCCACTCGTGCACCGCGATCAGAATTCCAAGAGCCACAACAAAAGCGACAACAGTCAGCAGCACCTGAACTCCTTTATTTGAATGTCAGTTTGGAGTGCTCAATAGGCGGCAAGTTCAATCGCCGCCCACGTATACCTTGCACTTACTCAATACTGTGCAGCAGATCAGCAAACCCACTGCTGGGCAATAACACCAGCGCGCTCTCGCGCACGCGCATCCAGAGCCATCAAGTCTTCCAGAGTGGAGACTGGGCCGGGCTGGACAGACTCAAGCGTCTGCAAATTCACTGCATGAATGCGATCAAACGACAAGCGGCGATCCAGGAATGCAGCCACCGCGACTTCATTGGCCGCATTCAGCACCGTGGTTGTACCTTCAGGTGCGCGCAGCGCCTGCCAGGACAGGTGCAGACCGGGGAAGCGCTGGGCATCAGCCACTTCAAAGGTCAGCGCAGCCAGCCTGGCAAAATCAAGCACAGGCGTCCCGCTGGCAATGCGCTCTGGCCAGGCCAAACCACAGGCAATGGGCACGCGCATATCGGGTGTGCCCAGTTGCGCCAGCACCGATGAATCCTTGAACTGCACCATGGAGTGCACGATCTGCTGCGGGTGGATGACGACCTTGATTTTCTCGGGTGCTATGTCGAACAACCAACGCGCCTCGATCACTTCCAGCGCCTTGTTCATCATGGTGGCAGAGTCCACCGAGATCTTGCGACCCATGGAAAAATTGGGGTGAGCACAGGCCTGCTCGGGCGTAATCTGAGACAGCGTTGCTGGATCGCGCTGGCGGAACGGACCACCGGATGCGGTCAGCAATAAGGAATCAACGCGATCAGCCCAGGTGCTGCTGTCTTCAGGCAGGCACTGGAAGATGGCCGAATGCTCGCTGTCAATCGGCAGCAGCGTCGCGCCATGGCGCTTGACGGTGTCCATGAACAGCGCACCGCCCACGACCAGCGCTTCCTTGTTCGCCAGCATCAGGCGCTTGCCCGCCTTGGCCGCAGCCAGACAGGGTGCCAGACCGGCTGCACCCACAATCGCGGCCATTACGGCATCGACATCGGGATGAGACGCTATGACTTCAAGAGCATCTTGCGCTTGCAGCACTTGCGTTACAAGCCCGTTTTGCTTGATTCCCTCAGCCAGCTGCTGCGCATGAGGAGCGCTCGCCATCACCGCAAAGCGCGGCTTGAACTGGACACATTGCCTGAGCATCAGATCCACTTGCGTGGAAGCGCTCAAGGCAAAAATTTCGTATTGTTCAGGGTGGCGCGCCACCACATCCAGGGTATTGGTTCCGATAGAACCGGTAGAACCCAGAACCGTGATTTTCTGTTTCATGGATGCACAAAGGATGAGAGCATCATCGCCAACGGCAGCGTGGGCAGGAGCGCATCAATGCGATCCAGGACACCACCATGGCCGGGCAGCAAGCCGCTGCTGTCCTTGACACCAACGCTGCGCTTAATGAGGGATTCGACCAGGTCGCCCACCACACTCATCGCAGCCATAAACACTGCGGCCAGTAGCAGGAACCAAAGCCCGCGCGACTGCAGTACCGAATAGAAACTGAGAACGCTGGCACCATAGTGGCGATCAGCCCAGCTCCAGACCAGAGCCAGAACAATCACCCCCAGCATGCCGCCCCACACCCCTTCCCAGCTTTTACCGGGACTGATGGAGGGTGCCAATTTGTTCTTGGTGAATTTGAGGCCGAAGGTGCGGCCCGCGAAATAGGCAAACACGTCGGCTACCCAGACCAGCACCAGCACCGACATCAGGTAATTGATGCCAATATTGCGCGCCTGAACGACTGCCATCCACGACAACCACAGAGCCAGCACACCGCCCACCAGTCGCACGGCAGGCGGGATATGCGGCCAGCCGGCCACGCCTGCACGCAGCATCAGCACGCCACCCAGCACCCACAGAGCACCAGCAATCAGCCAGACCGTCGTCAGAGACTGGTCAAGCCAGCCCGCCCACCAGGAGCCTGCACACATCGCCGTGCAGACGGCTCCCAAAACCAGAGAACCTCCCTGCCCAAAACCGTTGAGGTGCCCCCACTCCCAGGCACCGGCTGCCATGAACACCAGCATCAACACGGCAAATGGCACGCTGCTGCCCGAATAAAACAATGCGGGCAACAGGATTGCCAGCAAAATCAAGGCGGTAATGACGCGCTGCTTGAGCATGGCACCTCTTGTAGTTAAGCCGTCTGAGGGACGGCGGACGATGGTTGAATTTGTTCTGAAGTCTGGCCAAAACGCCGTTCACGACCACTGAACACCGCAATAGCCTCATCCAACGCAGCCTCGTCAAACTCGGGCCACAGGGCATTGCTAAAGAACAGCTCGGTGTAGGCAGCCTGCCAGAGCAGAAAGTTGCTGATGCGGGTTTCGCCGCCGGTGCGAATCATCAGATCCGGATCCGGCACATGCGCCAAAGCCATGGCTCGGTCCAGATTCTCGGGCGTCAGCTCCATGCCTTGTGCCACCAGCTTTTGCGCGGCCTGGGCAATATCCCAGCGACCGCCGTAGTTGAAGCACACATTGAGAATCAGGCGCGTATTGTGCGCGGTGGTGCGCTCCGCCTCTTGCAGGCCTGCGCGCACCTTGTCGCTCAAACCCTGACGGTCACCCACGAAGTACAGACGCACGCCGTCACGACTGAGTTGCGCAACTTCCTTGGCCAGAGCCGATGCCAGCAGGCTCATGAGTCCAGAAACCTCTTCCTGCGGACGATTCCAGTTCTCGGAAGAAAACGCAAATACCGTGAGAACCTGCACGCCGCGCTCTACGCAAGCGCGAGCACAGCGGCGCAGGGACTCCACGCCCTGCTTGTGACCCGCAAGGCGCGGGAGCAGTCGGCGCTTGGCCCACCGCCCATTGCCATCCATGATGACGGCGATATGGCGCGGAACCGCGCCGTTTTTTGAGGATGTCAAAAGTGCAAGTCCTGTGGCCAAGCCTCAGACCGCCATGATGTCCTGCTCTTTGGCAGTCACCAGCGCATCGATCTCGGCAATATGCTTGTCGGTGATCTTCTGAATGTCCGCTTCAGAACGCTTCTGATCATCTTCAGACGCTTCCTTGTCCTTGACCAGCTTCTTCACGCTTTCGTTGGCGTCACGACGCAGATTGCGAATCGCAATCTTGGAGTTTTCGCCTTCGTTACGAGCCAGCTTGGTCATTTCCTTGCGGCGCTCTTCGCTCATGGGAGGCATGGGCACGCGGATCAGGTCGCCCAGCGAAGCGGGATTCAGGCCCAGATCGCTTTCGCGAATGGCCTTCTCCACCTTGGCACCCATGGGCTTTTCCCAGACCTGCACGCTGATGGTGCGCGAATCCAGCAGGGACACATTGGCCACCTGAGACAGGGGCACCATGGAGCCATAGTACTCCACGTGAATCGTGTCCAGCAGTGCGGGATTGGCGCGACCTGTACGCACGCGCGAAAGATTGTTCTTCAGAGCCTCGATGGATTGACCCATCTTGGTTTCAGTGTTCTTTTTGATTTCAGCAATCGTCATGTTCTTGTTCCTTTGCGGGCAGTAGGCGGCAAACGCTCAAGCGTACACCAGAGTGCCTTCGTCTTCACCCATGACCACGCGCTTGAGTGCGCCAGGCTTGACGATGGAGAACACGCGGATTGGCAACTTCTGGTCACGGCACAGCGCAAAAGCGGTAGCGTCCATGATGCCCAGATTGCGGGAGATGGCTTCATCAAAAGCCAGCTTGTCGTAGCGAGTCGCTGTGGAATCCTTCATGGGATCGGCCGTGTACACGCCATCCACCTTGGTGGCCTTCAGAACCACTTCAGCGCCGATTTCGGCACCGCGCAGCGCAGCGGCTGTATCGGTGGTGAAGAAAGGGTTGCCTGTACCAGCGGCAAACACCACAACCTTGCCCTCTTCGAGGTACTGCAGCGCCTTGGGGCGCACATAGGGCTCTACCACTTGCTCAATCGCAATCGCAGACATCACACGGGCAGTCATGCCCTGCTTGTCCATGGCATCCGCCAGAGCCAACGCATTCATCACGGTTGCCAGCATGCCCATATAGTCGGCCGTTGCGCGGTCCATGCCGACCGAGCCACCTGCCACACCGCGGAAGATATTGCCGCCACCGATCACTACGGCGACTTGCACACCCACCTTGGTCACTTCCCCGATTTCAGACACCATGCGCTCGATCGTGGCACGGTTGATGCCGAACTGGTCATCTCCCATTAACGCCTCCCCCGACAGCTTGAGCAAAATTCGCTTGTGAGCTGGTTTGGCGTTGGACATGGTGTTTCTCCGATGGAAATTAAATAAGTATGAAAACGGGAGGGGAATAAATCAATCGCGGCTCAAGGCCGCGATTGTTGCTAAGGCTTAGATTTAAGCGCCAGCCTTGGCTGCAGCCACTTGGGCAGCCACTTCAGCAGCGAAGTCGTCAGTCTTCTTCTCAATGCCTTCGCCCACCACAAACATGGTGAATGCCTTCACGGTTGTGTTGGCAGCCTTGAGCATCTGAGCCACGGTTTGCTTACCGTCAGCAGCCTTCACGAAGACCTGGTCAGCCAGGGAAACTTCCTTCAGGAACTTCTGCACGGAACCGTCAACCATCTTGGCGACGATGTCAGCAGGCTTGCCGGATTCAGCAGCCTTGGCTTCAGCCACAGCGCGTTCCTTGGCGATCAGATCGGCAGGCACGTCAGCGGAAGTCAGAGCCACGGGCTTCATGGCGGCCACGTGCATTGCCACGTCCTTGGCAGCAGCAGCGTCGCCTTCGAACTCGACAACCACGCCAATGCGTGTGCCGTGCACGTAAGCAGCCACGGAGCCGTTGAAGGCCTTGAAGCGGCGGAAAGACATGTTTTCGCCGATCTTGCCGATCAGGCCCTTGCGCACGTCTTCCAGAGTGGGGCCGAAACCGTCTTGCTCGTAGGCCATAGCGCCCAGAGCTTCCAGATCAGCGGGGTTGTTTTCAGCGACCAGCTTGGCAGCGGCGTTAGCCATGGCCAGGAAGCTGTCATTCTTCGACACGAAGTCGGTTTCGCTGTTCACTTCGATCAAGCCGCCCTTGCCGCCGTCGATGAAAGCAGTCACAACGCCTTCAGCGGTCACGCGGGAAGCCGCCTTACCAGCCTTGGTACCCAGCTTGACGCGCAGCAGCTCTTCAGCCTTGGCCATATCGCCATCAGCTTCAGTCAGAGCCTTCTTGCATTCCATCATGGGGGCGTCGGTCTTGGCGCGCAGTTCAGCGACCATGCTTGCAGTAATTGCCATCGTATTTCTCCAGTATCAGTTCGATTCGTTACAGGATTTCGGCTAAAAAAACGGGGCTACTTAGAGCCCCGCTTTTTTTCGCGATGCGGTCGCGCAGCCGGACTTCGCTTAGGCGGCGGATGCTTCCACTTCCACGAATTCGTCGCCGTTGTCACCAGCAGCAGCCTTCACCACGTCGTTCAGACGGGCTTCACGGCCTTCCAGGATCGCGTCAGCGATACCGCGGGCGTACAGCTCGACTGCCTTGGCGGAGTCGTCGTTACCGGGGATCACGTAGTCGATACCTTCGGGGTTGTGGTTGGTGTCAACCACGCCGACCAGAGGAATGCCCAGCTTCTTGGCTTCAGCGATAGCGATCTTGTGGAAACCCACGTCGATCACGAAGATGGCGTCGGGCAGACCGTTCATGTCTTGAATGCCGCCGATGTCCTTCTCCAGCTTTTCCAGTTCGCGAACAAACATCAGCTGTTCCTTCTTGGACATAGCTTCCAGGCCAGTTTCCTGCTGAGCCTTCATGTCCTTCAGACGCTTGATAGAGGTCTTCACGGTCTTGAAGTTAGTCAGCATGCCGCCCAACCAGCGCTGGTCAACGAAAGGCACGCCAGCGCGCTTCGCTTCTTCAGCAACCACTTCACGGGCTTGACGCTTTGTACCCACCATCAGCACGGTGCCGCCGTTAGCAGTCAATTGCTTGACGAACTTCTGGGCGTCCTGGAACATCGGCAGCGACTTTTCCAGGTTGATGATGTGAATCTTGTTGCGGGCACCGAAGATGAACGGAGCCATCTTGGGATTCCAGAAACGAGTTTGGTGACCAAAGTGGACGCCGGCTTCCAGCATCTCGCGCATTGTTACTGCCATGTTAATTACCTCAAAGGTTGGGTCTAAAATCCGGCCCAACGATTGCAGCGCCCCATGAACGGGAAGCTGCAACACCTTGAATAGGCCGGTTTGCTATTTGCCTTGCTGACCTGAAAGCAAGTGCTGTAGCAGGCAAAAGCGCCGCTGCATCAATCACTCCCAGAGCTTTTCAAGTTACCCCTCACGGACTAACCCTTAGCAAAGCCGCAAAATTTTAGCACACTGCCATGCAATTCGACCTCAGTCACGCAGCTCTTGAGATTCGCGAAGGCCGCAACAGCGCCTCAAACCTCATGCAAATGAGCATTACAGCCGCGCAAAGCCCTTTGTGCGCCCATGTTTTCAGTCAGACATTTTTTGACAAAGCCCGCTGGGCAGCCGCAGAAACGCCCCCCGCAGCCCCTTTGGCGGGCTTGGCTATTTCCATCAAGGACTTGTTTGACACCCAGGACTCAACCAGCGCAGCCAGCTCACGCGTGCTGCAGGATGCGCCCGCAGCCCAGACCGATGCCGCCGCCGTTGCCCGCCTGATTGCGGCAGGTGCCGCAATCATCGGTCGCACACACATGGTGGAGTTCGCCTTCTCAGGCATGGGCGTCAACCCGCACTTTGGCACACCCGCCGCACTCGATGCCCGCCACCCCGCCAACCCGCAACTGGCACCCTCGCGCCCGGCGCGCATTCCAGGCGGATCTTCGTCTGGCGCAGCAGTCTCCGTCGCCAGCGGAGCTGCATGGGCTGCCCTTGGCTCAGACACTGGCGGATCCATTCGCATTCCCGCCGCGCTCAATGGCCTGGTGGGTTTCAAAAGCACGGCGCGCCTGGTGCCCACCGATGGCACCGTACCTCTGTCCCCCACACTAGACACGGCCTGCGCCCTGACCCGCAGCGTGCGCGATGCCGTGCTGATTCATGAAGTTCTGGCCGACCGCAAGGTCGCCAAGAATGATCGCAGCCTGAGCCAATGGCGCTTGGCCGTGCCCCGCGCCGTTTTTTTTGACGACATCGAGCACGCTGTTCTCAGCGCCTTTGAGCGCAGCATTGCGCAGTTGCAAGCCGCTGGTGCGCAAATTGAGTGGATTGATCTGCCAGAGCTGCATGAGCTGGACCGCGTCAACGCCATCGGCGGTTTCTCGCCCACTGAAAGCTATGCCTGGCACCGCCACTTTCTGCAAGACCCCGATAAAGCTGCGCTGTACGACCCACGCGTGCGATCCCGTATCGAGCGCGGCGCTCGCATGAGCGCAGCCGACTACCTGGACTTGCTGGCGGCCCGCAAGAACTGGATCGCCCGGATGCAAAGCGCCATCGCCCCCTATGACGCTTTGCTCTCGCCCACCACCCCTATTGTTGCGCCCACCATTGCCTCGGTAGCTCCCGCCGATGGCAAAGATGCCGCAGCCGATGCCCAGCGTGATGAGGAGTTTGTGCGCGTCAACGGACTGCTGCTGCGCAACACCAGCGTGGTCAACATGCTGGATGGCTGCGCACTATCATTGCCCTGCCACCAGCCAGACGAACTCCCCATGGGCCTGATGGTCTGGCACGCAGCCCTGCACGACGATGACGTGCTGAACATCAGCGCAGGCATCGAGGCGGTTTTGAATCCCAATTAACTACTTTTTTGATAGCTGCTAGCGCTTATCAGCAAAGCACTAGCGGCATAAAACACATCAAATTTCAGAAATTCGCAGCCTGACGCTATGCTCAAATCATGCTGCGCATTTCCTCTCTCGACGCCCCTCCCACCTCCATATCAGAGAATCAAGGCTGGCCGCTTTTCAACACCTCAGCCACCCGCCAGATAGAGAAAGCCTGCGCAAGCCGACTGCCACCCCACACTTTGATGGAGCGCGCAGGCCTTGCCATTGCACGACTGGCCATGGCCCTCGCCCCACATGCGCAGCGCATCTGGATTGCCTGCGGCCCCGGCAACAACGGCGGCGACGGGTTTGAGGCTGCCACCCAACTCCAAGTGAGGCTACCTCACACGCGCATCATGGTCAGCCAGGTGCGCGAGCCCAGCCAACTGCCCGCAGATGCACAAATCTCATGGCACAAGGCCCAGCAAGCGGGCGTGCAATGGGTCAGCAACTGCCCCAGCGACCTGAGCCCGCAAGACCTGTGCATAGATGCGCTACTGGGCATAGGCATTCATCATCGCGCCGACCGTAAACCCTCAGACGCAGACCAGCGCCTGCAGCAATTACTCAAGCAAGTCACCCAATCCGTCTGCCCGGTACTATGCCTAGACATTGCTTCAGGCCTTGATGCAAACACCGGTCAATATCTGCCGGAGTTTGCCCCCCACGCCATGAGCAACCCAAGCCCGCGCCACACATTGGCTCTGCTGACATTGCAGCCCGGCCTGTTTACAGCACAAGGCAGAGATGCCTGCGGGCAAATCTGGTGGAATGACCTGGGTTGCGGCATTGCCAGCCATCAGGCGGACGCATCCACTACTCAACCCGTGGCACATCTCAGCACCATTGCCAATTTGCAAGCAAAGCCTCGCCAACACACCAGCCACAAAGGCAGTTTTGGTGATGTAGCCGTGCTGGGCGGCGAAGGCCTTAGCCAGCGTGGCCTTTCCATGACGGGCGCAGCCTGGTTGGCTGCTCTTGCAGCCCTGCACAGCGGAGCTGGCCGAGTCATGCTGGCATTGCTGGACGAGCACGCACCGCAAGGCATTCCCCCCTGGCCAGAAATCATGCTGCGCCGGCCATCTGCACAAGACTGGAGCCAGCCTACGGTGGTTTGCGGCTGCGGAGGTGGCGAAGCCGTGCAAGCATGGCTTCCGCACATACTGGGGCAAGCCCCGCAGCTGGTACTGGATGCCGACGCACTCAACGCCATTGCCGCCAGCCCTGCGCTGGCCCAGCAGTTGACTGCACGCGCAGCACGCCAGCAACCCACAATATTGACACCCCACCCACTCGAGGCCGCGCGCCTGCTGCAAACCAGCACCACAGCCATTCAAGCCCATCGCCTGCAGGCCTGCCTGCAACTGGCGCAAAAATTTCAGTGCACAGCCCTACTCAAGGGCTCGGGCACGGTGATTGCCAATGCACAGCGGAAAATCTGGGTCAATTCCAGCGGCAACGCCCGCTTGGCCTCAGGCGGCACAGGCGATGTGCTTGCCGGGCTGATCGGCGCTCTGTGGGCACAAGGCAGCAATGCTGACGAAGCGGCGATTCAGGGCGCCTTTAAACACGGTCACACCGCAGATCAATGGCCTGCAGATCGACCGTTCAGCGCCGGCGCACTGGCCATGCACCTCGCGCAGTAAGAGCGCCCCCGCAAAGCCAAGCTTTGCGGTTGCGACAAGCCGCGAAGCCGCAGGCGGCATAAAAGTATGACCAAACAAAGCAGCGCTGCATCAAGGATTGTGTTTACGGCACTGAACAAAAAAAAGGCCTCACCGTTATCTGGCAAGGCCTTTTAGCTATCAATACAGGACCGATTAAGACTCTGTCTTGCGTTTGCTGGTCTTGGCTGCAGGCTTGGGCTTGGCCTTGGCCGGTGCCGCTTTGACAGCAGCCGACTTGGCTGAAGCTGCCTTGGCTGAAGCCGCCTTAGCCACAGGCTTTGCCACCGCCTTCACAGGCGTTTTAGCAGGCGCTTTTTCAGCGGCTTTTTTAGTCTCGCCGGTAGAAGTCTTCGCCGCCGTTTTAGCGGTTGCCTTGGCTGCTGCCTTCACAGGTTTAGCGGCCTTGGCAGGTTCCGCAGAGGCAGCGGACTCCACAGGAGCAGAAGGCGCAAGCAAAGCTGCAACCTTCTTTTTAGGCGCGGACTTGCTTGTTGGTTTCGCCTCTGCCTTATCCACCGGCTTAACTACCGTCTCGTCGGCTACTTTAGCGGCAACCTTCTTCGCAGCCTTAGCCGCAGTTTTGCGCGGCTTGCTGGCCACGGGGGCGGGCACCGCTGCCGGGGCAGGAGGCTGCACCACCACAGATGCAGACTTGATCGCCCGACGCTCGCGGTCATACTCAGCTTCCAGCGCCGCCAGATTCACACTTTCGTGCAAAGGCTTCTGAGCCTCTTTGCGATCTTTCCAGCTCTTGTTCTGCTCCGGGGCTCGCGCCGGTGCGGGCGACTGGGCGGCATTGCGCTGCGCACGGTTGGACTTGGCATCCCGGCGGCTCCATTTGTCACCACTACCGCGCTCATCGCGCGGTGCACGTGGCTCACGGTTATCCCGGCCATCACGACCATCGCGTCCGCCACGGTTTTCGCGGCGACCACGGCCGTCATCCTTGCCCTGAGTACGAGCACCACCGCCATGACCAGCACTGCCGTTGCTCTTGCCGACACCACTTGCACTGTTGCCACGGGTCGATGACACAGGGGCATCTTCCCCGTCGCGGAGCAGACGGAAATCGATGCGGCGGCCATCCAGATCTACACGACTGACCTGCACGCGCACTCGCGCGCCAATGCCGTAACGAACACCGGTGCGCTCGCCGCGCAGCTCCTGGCGCGCCTCATCAAAGCGGAAGTAATCGCCACCCAGCTCGGTGATGTGCACCAGCCCTTCCACATACATGGCGTCCAGCGTCACAAAGATACCGAAGGTAGTGACCGAAGAAACCACGCCCGAGAATTCTTCACCCAGATGCTCGCGCATGTATTTGCACTTGAGCCAGGCTTCCACGTCACGACTGGCTTCATCGGCGCGGCGCTCATTGGCACTGCAGTGCAGACCTGCAGCTTCCCAAGCCTGGAAATCCTTGGCTGCAGAGCGCTTCTTGCGCGGCTTTTGATCGGGAGCAACCACACGCGACGCGAGGCGCTTGGCCATCTTGGCTTCAGCCTCACCCGGCGCTGGCAAGTTAGGTAATTTGTAGTGCGTGCCGTTCAGCTCAGCCTTGATGACACGGTGCACCAGCAAGTCGGGGTAGCGACGAATCGGGCTGGTGAAGTGGGTATAAGCCTCAAACGCCAGACCGAAGTGACCCGAGCCTTCCGGCGTATAGAAGGCCTGCATCATGGAGCGCAGCAGCATGGTGTGAATCTGCTGGGAGTCAGGGCGATCCTTGGTCGCCGCGGCAATCTGCTGGAACTCCTTTGTGGTCGGGTTCTCGCTGATGCTCATGCTCACACCCATGGCCTTGAGATAGTTACGCAGGATTTCCTGCTTCTCCATCGAAGGCTTGTCGTGCACACGAAACAGACCCAGCTGACCGCTCTGGTCGATAAAGTCAGCACTGCAGACGTTGGCCGCCAGCATGGCTTCTTCAATCAGCTTATGCGCATCATTGCGGGTACGCGGCACGATTTTTTCAATACGGCCGTTATCGTCGCAGACGATTTGCGTCTCTGTGGTCTCAAAGTCAACCGCACCGCGCACTTCGCGCGCCTTGAGCAGGGACTGGAAGACGCCATACAGATTCAGCAAATCTTGCATGCGGTCTTTGCGCTTGGCAGCTTCCTGACCACGGGTATTGGCCAAAATAGCCGCCACCTCGGTATAGGTAAAGCGCGCATGACTGTGCATGACCGCCGGGTAAAACTGATAGGCGTGAATTTCGCCCTGCGACGTGATCAGCATATCGCAGACCATGCACAGACGATCCACATCCGGATTGAGCGAACACAGCCCGTTGCTGAGCTTTTCCGGCAGCATAGGAATCACGCGGCGCGGGAAATAGACGCTGGTCGCGCGGTCGTAGGCATCGATATCAATGGCGCTGCCCGTGGTCACATAGTGGCTCACATCCGCAATCGCTACGAGCAGACGCCAACCCTTGCTGTTACCTACCTTGGCAGGTTCGCAATACACGGCATCGTCAAAGTCGCGCGCATCTTCGCCGTCGATTGTGACCAGAGGAATATCGGTCAGGTCAATACGCCCGGCGTGATCGGCGGGTAGCACCTTCTCGGGCAAGGCCTTGGCCTGCTCCAGACAAGCTTCTGAAAAAATATGCGGGACGCCGTATTTGCGCACCGCAATTTCAATTTCCATGCCGGGGTCATCAACCTCACCCAGCACTTCAACAATGCGGCCCACGGGCTGACCAAACAGCGCAGGCGGCTCTGTCAGCTTCACAACTACGATCTGCCCGACCTTGGCAGAGCCTGTGGCCTTGGCAGGAATCAGAATGTCCTGACCGTAGCGTTTGTCTTCAGGGGCGACCAGCCACACGCCGCTCTCCTGCAAAAAACGACCAATGATGGGCTGATCGGGGCGCTCCACAATTTCCAGCACACGCCCTTCGGGACGGCCACGGTGATCTTGACGCGCAATGCGCACCTGAACCTTGTCCTTGTGCAGCACCGCACGCATCTCGCTGGATGAAAGGTAAATGTCACGCTCGCCATCGTCACGAACGACAAAACCATGCCCGTCGCGGTGGCCCTGCACAGTACCCAAAACTTCTTCATTCATACCGGCAACTTTTTCGCGAGGGTTCATTTTCTTGATATACAATCTATGTCTTTCCTGAGATGCCCAGGTGGCGGAATTGGTAGACGCACTAGTTTCAGGTACTAGCGGGTAACTCCGTGGAGGTTCGAGTCCTCTTCTGGGCACCAAATACAAAAAGCTGTTGCATGCAAATGCAACAGCTTTTTCGTTTCCCGCCAGCCTTTTCTCCGACCGTACATTTTTTCGGAAAAGCGCAGCAACTCGCCTGAGTGCTGGTTTTCCCGCTATATAATTCAATCACTCTGAAAGCCCAGGTGGCGGAATTGGTAGACGCACTAGTTTCAGGTACTAGCGAGTAACATCGTGGAGGTTCGAGTCCTCTTCTGGGCACCAAATACAAAAAGCCGTTGCATGCAAATGCAACGGCTTTTTCGTTTGTTGCCTGCCTTTTCCCCGAACCTACATTTTTTGGAAAAAGCGCAGCAAATCGCCTGAGTGCTGGTTTTCCCGCTATATAATTCAATCACTCTGAAAGCCCAGGTGGCGGAATTGGTAGACGCACTAGTTTCAGGTACTAGCGAGTAACATCGTGGAGGTTCGAGTCCTCTTCTGGGCACCAAATACAAAAAGCCGTTGCATGCAAATGCAACGGCTTTTTCGTTTACCCCAATGCCCCTTGAACTCAGCCTCTACAACACGCTGAGCCACAAAAGAAAAAGGGAGCCTGATGGCTCCCCTTTTTTAATTTGGCGTTTGCTACCGCCACAGCGGGCAGCAGCAGCCATTCCTTACTTGCGCAGCAGTTGCTTCAGCGCAGTCTGCAGGCGGCGGGCAGAAGCCTCGTCGCTGGTGCTAGACAGCACCGTTGCCACGTCCTGACCCCATGTCTGCTGGGGCGATGCCTCATTGCGGCGCGTCAACATCTGCAGCTGCAGCGCACGACGGGCGTTCAGCTGGTCAGCAGGTGTATGCACATCGGCAGCCATTTCAAGGCGCAGCAGCGCTTCAGCGGCATTGCCCTTAGGAGCAGCAACCACAGCGGCAGACCATGAAGTGCGCACAGGAGCCGTTACTTTTCCACCCAGCTGCTGGGCCGACGGCAGTTGCTCTGCATCACGCGCTTGCCAGGCACCCAGCAGTTGTGTCAGCGCTTCGCCATGGGCTTGAGCTGCCAGCTTGCGCAGGGCTTCTTGAGCATGCTCGACCGCATCGCGTTGAGCACGGAAGGCCGGATCAGCCAGACGTGGACCGCGATCCTCACGGATGAATTCACGCGGGCCACGACCTGTGTCACGGCCATCACGGCCGCCGCGATCAGCACCACGAGCACCGTCACGACCACGACCGCCATCACGGCGATCACCTGGACGCCCACCAGCGGCAGGAGCCGCTTCCTTCTTCATGCCGGGACGGTCATCACCGCGCACTGCCACCACGGGGCGAGCAGGCTTGGCGGCCACAGGAGTTTCTGCAACTGCTTCTGTTTCAGTAGCTTCAGGCGCTTGATCTGCCTGGGCTTGCGCTTGTTTTTCTTCTGTATTGGTAGCAGCAGCGGCAGCAGGCTGAGCCTTGATGGCCGCTTCCAGCTCGGCCAGAGCCGAACGGATCTTCTGCGCATCACCGCTGGCGTTGGCGACTTCCACAGACTTGGAAGCCTCCATCACACGGCGATCATGCTCAGACAATTCAACAGCTGGCGCGCGCGAACCACGCTCCACGCTCTTGCGGTTGAAGGCATCGTCCAGAGGCTTGCGGAATGCATCCCACAGCTTTTGCTCATGCTTGCGATCCAGAGGCACCACCTGTGCTTCGGCTTGCCAGCGTTGCTGCAGCGCCTTGACAGCATCAATGCGCAGGCTGGCAGCTTCACCCAGAGCCGTTGCCTCATCAATCATGGCGTGGCGGCGCTCCAGGCTGGCCTTTTGTGCAGCTTGCAAAGGCGCTTCGGCAGCAGCCATCGCTTGCTTGAACAACGGCTGCAGCTCAGCAAACAGCTTTTCGCCGATATGGCCGCTTTCGCGCCAGCGCTCACCAAACTGGCGCAGCGCGCGCAGCATGTTCTTCCAGTCCTGGCTGGCGGCGTTTTCAGCAGCCCATGCCTTGATTTCTTCCACCAGAGCCAGACGCTGAGTCTTGGCTTCGGTGCTGTCTTGACGAATCTTGTCGTGCCAGGATTCAACCACCTTGTAGGCTGCGTTGCAGGCTTCGTCAAACTTCTTCCACAGCGCATGGTTAGCCATGGCACCCTGGTCGGCTAGCTTCCACTGCTCACGCAGGTTACGCAGGGTTTCCTGAATCTTGCGGCCACCCAGCACCTGACCGTCTGGACGGTTGAGCATGGCTTCAGCCTTGGCCACCAGCTCTTCGCGCAGCTTGTCCGCGTTCTGGCGCAGCCAACCAGTAGCTTCTCCGGCGGCGATCAGGGCTTCGTGCACTTCGCTGACCAGAGCCTCGTCGACAAAGCGACCATGAGCCTTGATGGCAGCGCGCATGGCTTGCACCGCTTCAGAGCCTGCCTTGCTGTTGCCAGCAGCCGTTTCAGCCTTCAGCGCTTGCAGAGCCTGGTTCAGACCGGCCTTGGCAGCTTCGACCTGCTCAGGAGCAGGCTTGCCACGGCCACCAGCCGCAGGACGAGCCGCTGCGGGCTTGGCAGCTTCAGCAGCGGCCGCTTCGGGTGGCAAGCCGCGGGCCACGCGGATTTCATCGGCCCAGACGGGGACGGAAGGCAAAGGAGCAGTTTCGTCAGCGGCAGACGCTTCGGTTTGAGCCAGTGCAGACTGAAAAGCATCCCAAACCAGTGCCAGCTGTGCAGATGCTGCTTCCAATTGAGGAGGGAAACGGCTATCCACGCTGGTCCAGCTGGCGTCGCCAGTCAGTTCCTTGGCCTGGTCTTGCCAGCGGGCCACATCCGCGCCCAGTGCCTCAAGCACGGACTTGGCGTCTTTCCAGGACTTGGTGGACAGCACTTCGATGCGCTGAGCCAGCAGCAAGGCCACTTCGCGCTGCACTTGCGTGCGGTGCTGCAGGTCTTCCACAGCCTTCACACGCTCGGCCAGCTGGGCCTTGAACTGCGACAGCGGCTCACGCGACAGAGCGGCACCCGCCTTGGCCGCGTCACGCTGCCATGCGGCAGCGGCGGCAGCATCGAAAGGCACGGCAGCCAGCAGGGCCTGAGCCTTTTCGGCCCATTCCACAGAAATTTTTTCCTGGTTGGCAGTGCGACGGATTTCATCCAGACGCTCACGCACGGCGCGGGCGGCACTCTTGTCGCCCTTGCTCAGTTCCTTGTGAACGTCTTGGAGTTGCTCAACCGTGGGTTGAGTGGCCAGCCAATCGCGGATGCGCGCAGCGCGATCACCCGAGGTTTCGGCGGAGAAAGCACCACCTGTCAATGCATCCAGCGGATGTTGCTCAGAATTCTTGGCAGAGGCCGGGTTCACTTCAGATGCATCAGACATGGTGCTGCTAGGAGAGATAGATGTCATGTAGGGGTCAGAAAATGCCTGGAGGCCCTCGCAGTCAACGCTGCAACAGACCAATGCCAACCCACATGAGGGCAGGCTTTCCAAGCGCAAGTCCAAGCATCTTCATGCTTGGACAAAGCGGTATTTTCGCCTTTATTTAAAGGCAAGCCAAAAAATGCGAAATCACAAAGGATTTCGCATTGCTTTTTTCATTGTGCAGACAGACTCAGCTGAGCGCGCGGCGTCCAGTCCTTATCCTTCACATCGAGCTTGGGAGCGCCCAGAAACAGACGCTCCAGAGGCAGCTGCTGGGTGGACAGATAGTCACGCACCGCCACCCCACGTGCCAGCGCCAGCTCACGCATGGCGTCATCTGGCACGGCGATGCTGGCCACCAGCAAGGCCTTCATCTGGTCGGCGGGAAGCTCTTTGGCCATTCCGACCATGTTGCGGGGCTTTTTGATGTCGGCGCGGCCGTAAACCGCCTTGAGCAGCGCGGGACGCTCGGCATCGCTGATCTCAAACACCTCGTCACCACTCTTGCCATCACGGATGACTGCGCGGCGCTTCTGGGCCAGCAGCAGCCTATCGAGCTCAACCGATTTCCAGGCTTCCTTGTCTTCCACCTCACGCGCCTCCCCCACCACCGTCATTTTGAGTGCCGGACGGTCATTAAGCGATTTGACGATTTTGGCCAGTTGATCCTTGGCCTTGGCATCAAGCTGCGCACTGCCCGGAGCAAAACTCACTCCACCGGATTCATCGCCGCCCGAGAACGCGCCCGACAGCAATGCAAACGGCGCAGTCACGGCTTTCATGATGATGTTGCCCAGCACCTTGAAGACGATGGGCGCCAGACGGAACTGAGGATCGTTGAGCGAGCCGCTCAGCGGCACATCCAGATCAATCACGCCATTGCGGTCAGACAGCAAGGCCACGGCCAGCTTGACAGGCAGCGATGCAGGAGCACTTTCAACCTTGTCGCCGAAGGTCAGCTGGCGCAGCACCAATTTATTGGATGCCGTGAGCTGCCCATCAGGCTGCACCTTGTAGGTCACATCCATGTACAGCTTGCCGCGCTCAATGCCGTAGCCCGCGTACTTGATGGAGTAAGGCGACAGCGGCGACAGCTCTAGGTCATTCATCTGGGTACGGATATCCAGTGCCAGCGGCTTGGCGAGCGGGTTGATCTTGCCGCCAATATCCAGCGTCGCCGTGCCTTGCGCCTTGCCCTTGATCTCCAGATCCGCCATTTGCGGCTCTGCCTGGCCTACAGGCGCTTCAGACGAGAAAGCGCTCAAACGACCTTTCAGCTCACTCAGATCAGCCGAGTAATTGGGCTGAATGAAATAGTCAGAGAACTGCACCTTGCCACCGGTCAGCACGATGGGGCCAACCTTGATGACAGGCGCAGGGCCGCTCTCTGCAGGCTTGGCAGGTTCAGCCACAACCACGGCCTTATTCCCCTCAGGCTTTTCACCCGCGGCCACTTTCGCGTTACTCTGCTCGTTTTGCACCACGGATTGCTCGGACTTTTCGGTCTTCACAATATCCTGCAGATTAATACGACCGTTGCGCTGCACGATAACGCGGGCAAAAAAGTCGCTCAGCGCCGTCTCGCGCACGCTCACGCGCAGCGGCTGAGCAGGCTGCATATTCAGATCCAGACCGCGCAGGGCCAGCGTCTTCCAGGCCAGCAAATCATCGCCCAGCCCCAGACCCGTTCTGGCCGCCATGGCCTTGGCGCGGTCCGCTGTGGAATCGTTGAGAACCGCCGTCAACGCGCCCTTGGCCGTAGTGGGTTTGCCTGCCTCCTCCTGCACGGGCGCAGCCAGGGTGGAGCGCATGCGCAGGTCGTTGAGTTCCGCATCGCCCTGCACGGCGACTTGTGGGCCCTTGGCATGGGCCAGATAGTTGACCTTGCCCCTAAAGTTGCCGTCCGCTCGAATCAGATCCACATTGAGTTTGTGGCCGAAGTAAGGCTCAAACGCATGCAGAGGCACAGCGCGGGCCTGCAACTGCCCTTGGGCAGACACAGGCGTCAGGCCGAACTGGCCCTTGAACTGAAGGTTGCCCGCCTGTACCCGGCGATTGGCAGCCAGCTGTGCCGATACTTCCAGCGGCGTAGGCGCGGCCTTGGTCGCCAGCGGCTCGAAAGCGCCCAGTCGCACACGCAGCGCGCTCACATCCAGCTGCACAGGCTGCGCATTCTGCCCTTGCACAGGCGCGGCATCGCGGAGTTGCACCACACCGCCATCTACCGCTATCGCAGCCAGCTTGACGGACCAAGGCCTGCCCTGCTCTGCTTTATCAGCCTTCGCACCCTGCTTTGCCGCCTTGGCTCCCGGCGCTGGCAACCAGCGCTCATACATCCAATGGCCTTGTGCATCACGCAGCGCGGCCAGCTGGGGTTTTTGCACGGCAATCGACTCCACCTGCACCAGCTGCGCAGCCAGATCGACCTGGACGCCGCTAACTTTGATCTGTTCCACCGCGACAGGGGCCAGCTTGTCTTGCAGCTGCAGCTTGTCTGCAGTCAGCTCTGCCACCTGCGCCATTACACCGCCCTCACCCCAGGAGACTTCAGCCTCGGTATTGAGTGTGGCGCTCAGCTGCGGCTTGAAGTGCGCCTCAATATAGGGTTGTACCCACTGCAGCGGCAGCTGCTTCAGTTTCAGCTTGAGCTTGCCGTCCTTCACCGTTGCTTGGCCATCTAACACCAGTTGGGCAGCGCCATCGGCCTTGGCTTGCTCGCCAGAATGCAGGCCAGCCGTTGCCGTCAGATTCAGCGGCTCACTCATGGGCCAGGCAATGTTCTTGACCTGCACGGCCAGCGGCGCCAGGGTCAGGACCGCAGGCTTGGTGCCTGCTGCAAGGTCTTGCCAATGCAGGGTTCCGCTATCAATATCGAACTGCTGCACGATGACTGTCAAAGGCTTGGCAGGCATTTCAGCCTTTGCTTCCGCCTTGCCAGCCGCCTCTACCGATGCTTGCGCCTGCGGCTCGGCAGGAGCCGCAGCCGTGTTCAAGCCCAGCCAGTTGATCACGCCTTGCGCATTACGGCTGGCGTGCACCTCAGGCTTGACCCAGCGCACTGACTCCAGCGCAATCTGGCTTTGCAGCGGCTGCACGTTCTTGAGTTGAACTTCCAGCGCCTCGAAGCTCAGCAGCGGCGCATTCTGGCGATCCTGCAACTCCACACCCGACAAGGCCAGCTTGCCGCTGACGCTCACCACCGGCTGGTCTTTTGCTTCAAAGCGAATTTGCAAGTCCGTATCCAGCACACCTGAACGCGGCAGAACCGGCACGCTGGCGGGCACATAGCCCAGATAGGGGGTGAGATCGATCTTGCCCCACTTCAATGTCATTGCCGTCTGGCGACTATCGGTAAACGGCGTGCTTTCGCCCGAGGTGTCGAACTGGCTGCCGTTGAGGTCAAATGCCAGATGTGGCAAGACCTTGATCTCGCGCTTGGACTTCAGATTGCTGATGAAAGGAATGCTCAGCTGCAAGCCCTTGAGTTCATGCTTGCGCTGCACAGACTCATCATTGAGCTCAACACGGCCATCGCGCAACGCAATGTTGTAGAGCGCAAAGTTCACCGGCTTGGACGGCTCTTCGTCCTTGGGCTCGGAGAGCTTGGTGATCACATCATCAATATCGAGCTTGCCCAGCGAGTGCTGGGTCAGGCGCACCACCGGCGCATCGACCTCAATGGCATCCAGCACAGGGGCCAGCCTGAACAGAGACTGCGCACTGGCATTGACAAAGATGCGCTTGATTTCCAGCTGGGGCTGGGCGGCAGATTCAAGGTCTTTTTGGCCTTCAGCGCTTTCTGAATCAGCGCTTGCAGCTACTTTTTTAATCGCTTTATCAATCACCAGATCATGCAAGGTGATGGACAGCGCCCATGGCGAAAACTCGATCTTTCCCACATGCACACCGCGACCGAGCTTGTCAGAAGCCTGTTTTTCCAGCTGGCTTTTGGCCACGACAGGCACCACGGCCCACAAAAGCAGCCATAGCAGCAAGAGCACAAGAACAGACCCGAGCAGTCGGCGCAACCAGCGATTCGATGTGAGCAATGACATGGGTATTTTTTTATTCAAGCAAAGGCTGAAAGCCCCTCCGGCTTTCAGAAAAAAGGCGCATCACACGCCATGGGACAACTGTACCTTGCGCGACTTGCGGCCTTGAAAAACAGCGCTCTATATATAAATAGAGAACAAGAAGATTTCCTAGGAGAAGTTTGCGCCACAGGCCATGCCTTGCACCTCTTGAAATCACAGAGAAATGCAAACAATGCGCGGCATATGGCGACAGGCAACAACCGCCCAGAAACGACAAAGCCCGGAAGCGGTCAAAACCGTCATTCCGGGCTTCACGGCCGGTACAAGACCGGGGCCGTCTTTCGCGGTCAAGGAGGGTGTGGTCCCTGCCGCTGGAAGCAAAGATTGCTCCCTTTGGTGCCTCAAGCGAAGATAAAGAGCAAGTGCCAGTAGCCTGTGGAATCAAAGGCCATGACGGAGTTTGCTTTCCCTTTCCTTTGGCAAGCACCTGCGATGTGCAGGCAGATTCACTATATCTGTGCTCGTGAAGGGTTACCCGCTTTTTTGCACTTTTTTTCGCCTTCATGACAGATGTCACGAAATCAGCATGAACCCCTCTTGCGCACAGTGAGGTTTACTGTCAATTTATTTACATGCTGTATATTCATACAGTTTTTATATTATTTAAAAGTCTAAAAAATATTTTTGTTAGTGTTGACTATGTATTAAGAGGACTTTTAGAATCCGCCAGCGCTCGAAATGAGCGTTTTTTGTTTCCGCTGCCTCACGACTGAGCAGACCGATCAGCGCCCCGCCGGGGCGCTTTTAATCGGCCCGCAGCAAACCTCATCGGCGTGCTGCCCTGGTCGCACCGTGTCACAGACCCGGTTCCACCTCGGGCGATAGCCAAGAAAGGACAAGCTATGCCAGCGTCAGGAAAATTAGTCGCCTCTGCGCGAACGTTGGGCCACAAAACGGCCAACGGTTTTCTTGCTCTTACCCACAACGGTTTCGCCCTCTTGGGCTTGGCCGTGGCCATTTCGGCCTTGATTTTCATCTCTCGCCCAGACCTGCGCCTGGCTGGCGAATCTCAGCTGCGTCAGTGGCTGGATGCCCGCCTGCCCGTGGTTGCTGAAGCCAGCATCGAAGAAGCCCCCATTTCTGAGATCATTGTCGCCAGCGATCGCGCCACCGCAGTCAACCCCAAAAGCCTGCCCAAGGAGCAAGCTGCGGTCGCCTACTGGCTCAGCACCAAGTACCGCGTGGCTCCCGAGCCCATTGCCGCTCTGGTCAGCGAAGCCTATGCACAAGGCAAAGCCAACAAGCTGGACCCCACGCTGATTCTGGCCATCATGGCCATTGAATCGAGCTTCAACCCATTTGCCCAAAGTCCGGTCGGCGCCCAAGGCCTGATGCAGGTGATGACCAAGATTCACACCGACAAGTACGAGAGCTTTGGCGGCCAACATGCCGCGTTTGATCCCGTGACCAATCTTAAGGTCGGCGTCAAGGTGCTCAAGGAATGCATTGCACGTGCTGGCTCCATCGAAGGTGGCTTGCGCTACTACGTGGGCGCAGCCAATCTGCCGAGCGATGGTGGCTATGCGGCCAAGGTGCTGGCCGAGCATCAGCGTATGCGCCAGGGTGCAGGCTTGCGCGCCGCCAATCCTTTGGTTGCCGCTAATACGGTGACGCCAGCAGCCAAGTCTGCTGCGCCCAAGGCGGCAGAAGCCACCACGGTATCTCATGCTCAGCAAGTCACTGTGGCTGATTCCAGCCTGTAAGTCTTCAAACCATAAACTGTCGATTTTTTTCGAGCTGGCCTGAGTGCCAGCTTTTTTTATGCCCGAACGCAAGCCTGCGAGAAAAGCGGGCATACGGTTCCGAGATATGTCAGCTCAGCTACACTAGAGGGTGTACGCAACTGGCGATAGGCGCAGAGTTTTTCTGCCGCTGACGTGGAAACCAGCAGACTGCAAGGTTTGTGAACCACCGGGGAGCGTACCGCCCAAGGTCGCAGCGATTGCAACCCGCAAGCGTTTCAGCCGTTCGCCTGGGCAGCCCTTGGCCTCAAGGGAATTTCAAGTTCACAGGACTGCCATGTTTCAACGCACCGATACCGTCGCTAAAGTCGACCCCGAACTGTTTGCCGCCATTCAGGCTGAAGATCATCGCCAGCAAGAGCATATCGAGCTGATCGCCAGCGAGAACTACTGCTCGCCCGCCGTGATGGAAGCCCAGGGCTCCCAACTGACCAACAAGTACGCCGAAGGCTACCCCGGCAAGCGTTACTACGGTGGTTGCGAGCATGTGGACGTGGTCGAGCAACTGGCCATCGACCGCATCAAGCAAATTTTTGGCGCTGAAGCCGCCAACGTGCAACCCAATTCCGGCTCGCAAGCCAACCAGGCTGTGCTGATGGCCTTTGCCAAGCCCGGCGACACCATTCTGGGCATGAGCCTGGCCGAAGGCGGTCACCTGACCCACGGCATGGCACTGAACATGTCCGGCAAGTGGTTCAATGCCGTTTCTTACGGTCTGGACACCAACGAAGCCATCGACTACGACAAGATGGAAGCGCTGGCCCGTGAGCACAAGCCACGCATCATCGTGGCCGGTGCCTCTGCCTACGCTCTGCACATTGACTTTGAGCGCTTCGCCAAGATCGCCAAGGAAGTCGGCGCCATCCTATGGGTCGACATGGCTCACTACGCTGGCCTGATCGCTGCGGGCGTCTACCCCAACCCCGTGCCCCATGCTGACGTGGTCACCACCACCACGCACAAGAGCCTGCGCGGCCCCCGTGGCGGCGTGATCCTGATGAAGGCTGAGCACGAGAAGGCGCTGAACAGTGCCATCTTCCCTGGCCTGCAAGGCGGCCCCCTGATGCACGTGATCGCCGGCAAGGCCGTCGCGTTCAAGGAAGCCCTGACTCCCGAGTTCAAGGCCTACCAGGAACAAGTCGTGAAGAACGCCAAGGTCATGGCCGACACGCTGACCGCTCGCGGTCTGCGCATCGTCTCCGGCCGCACCGAAAGCCACGTCATGCTGGTGGACCTGCGCGCCAAGGGCATTACCGGCAAGGCTGCTGAAGCGGCTCTGGGTCTGGCTCACATCACTGTGAACAAGAACGCCATCCCTAACGATCCCGAAAAGCCATTCGTGACCAGCGGCATCCGCATCGGCACTCCCGCCATGACCACCCGTGGTTTCGGCGAAGAAGAAACCCGCATCACTGCCAACCTGGTGGCCGACGTGCTGGAGAACCCCACAGACGAAGCCACCCTGGCTGCCGTGCGTGAAAAGGTTGCCGCACTGACCGCCAAGCTGCCCGTCTACAGCAAGTAAATTCGGCTGCGCTGACACACCATGAAGTGCCCCTTCTGCAGCAACCCGGACACGCAAGTTGTCGAAACACGCGAGTCCGAGGATGGGGGCTTCATCCGCCGCCGCCGCCGCTGCGGTGGCTGCGACAAGCGTTTTACGACGTATGAGCGGCCCGAGGTCAGTTTTCCGACCGTGGTCAAGAAAGATGGCCGCCGCATCGAATACGAGCGCGCCAAGCTGCAAGGCTCTTTCAAGATCGCGCTGCGCAAGCGCCCGGTGAGCACCGCGCTCATTGATGCTGCCATAGAGCGCATCGAAGACAAGCTACTCAATCTGGGTCAGCGCGAGATCGATTCCAGCCGCCTTGGTGAGCTGGTCATGGATGAGCTCAAGGGCCTGGACAAAGTGGGCTATATCCGCTTTGCCAGCGTCTATCGCAGCTTTGAGGATGTGGACGACTTCACCAACATCATGGATGAAGTCCGCAGCCCCAAGGCCAAAGCGCCCAAGAAACCAGCTGCCAGCTGATACATCGATCAGACACATCAAAGCCACCCTCCGGTGGCTTTGTTTTTGGGCGGCTCCAAACTGATACTGCTATTAACTCAAGAGCATGTAGTGCCTTCTAATCAATGGATCCAAGGTTTTTTTGATTCATTTTCATTAATGGACAAGCGCAATACGCTCCTGTAACGGTAGCGCCATGGGTGCTACCCGGCTCTGCGCGCGCACATGCTCGACCAGCGCATCCACATCCAGCATGCCGCCCACGACCTCAGTGCCTTGCATAAAAATACTAAAGTTGTCGCCGCCCGTGCCTAGGTAGCTTTGCAGGCCCACGCGGTAGGTTTGCGCCATGTCCAGCAGGCGGCCGTTGAGGCGAATATCGCTCACCCTCTGCCCTGCATTCTGGCTGCGGTCAAAACGGTAGCCAAAGCCTTGCGACACCTGCAGGATGCGCGGCGCATCCACAGTGTTGGTGCCGCTGTTGAATTGCTGCTCCAGCACCTGGCGAATCTGCTCCCCCGTCAAGCTCATCACCATCAGCGTATTGCCAAAGGGCTGCACGCTGAAAAGTTGGCCGTAAGTGACCTGCCCGCTGGCATCTGGCACCAGATCGGCGCGCACGCCGCCAGAATTCATGAAGGCCACTTGCGCCCCGCCTGCTGCCTTATCTCGCGTGGCGGCCAGAATGCTGTCTGCCACCATGCGGCCCATCACGCTTTCGCCATTGCTGTGGGGCATGCGCAAGGCTGCAGCTGCGCCACATCCGCATCAGCACCAAAGACCGGAAAATCAGACTGCAGCGCCACCACGCCTGCACTACCGGTGTAGGCCTCGCCTTGGACGATATTCTGGCGTGCTGTCTTTTGGCTCACGCGGCGCGTGCGCGTATCGACAGTGAGCTTTACCTCCGTCAGCAGCGTACCGTACATGCCACCGCTGGTCAGCAAAAATGGCTTCTTCGGGTTGACCTTGGCGTAGTCGCACAGATAGGCCTGATGCGTGTGGCCGGAGATGACGACATCCACCTCGTCAGAGAGCTGCTCCAGAATCGGCACGATATCGCCAGACAATCCTTGGCAACTATGGTCCTGCAGACTACTTGTGGTGCTGCCGCCTTCATGCACCAGCACCACAATCACATCCGCCCCTTGCGCGCGCAGCTGCGGAACCAGCGCATTGGCCGTCAGCGCCTCTGCCGTGAAGCGCAGCCCTTTCACGCCACTGGGGCGCACCATGTGCGGCGTGTTCTTCAGCGTCATGCCAATAAAACCCACGCCAATGCGCAAGCCGTCTTGCTCAAAAAACTTCACGCCTGTGGACGGGAACAGCGGTTTCCCATCCTCGCGCAGCGTATTGGCCGCCAGATACTGAAACGACGCCCCCTTAAAGGGCTTGCTGAGCTGGCAAGGCTCTTTGCTCGTGAACCTCTCGCAGCCGCCGTTTTGCATGCGCAGCAGCTCGTCAGCGCCCTGGTCGTATTCATGGTTGCCGGTCGCGGCAAAGTCCACCTTCATCAGGTTCAGCGCTTCAATCGTGGGCTCATCCAGAAACAGCGATGACGCGATGGGCGATGCCCCAATCATGTCCCCCGCCGTCACCACCGCCACATGGCGGCTGGCAGCACGCCGCTCGGCAACCGCCTGCGCCAGATAGGCTGCGCCCCCTGCGGGCACCGCTACGCGCTGTCCTTGCGCGTTTTTGGCCGCCACAGCCTGTTTGGGCGGTTCCAGGTTGCCGTGAAAGTCATTGAAGCCAAGCAAGGTAATGTCCATGCTGGTTGGCTTGATCGTGCCACCACCGCAGGCCGACAGACCTATCGGCAATAGCGCCACAGCAAGGCCTGCGGCCATGGTTCGAAATGCACAACGCCAGCCCGGTGACAAAGCGCGGGGCTGGCGTTGATTGATCTTATTGTTTGCTACAACCATCACGACTCTCCTGAGCCTCTGGTTGTACCGCACAAAATGGTCTTTTTAATGTCAGGCAGCTGAAGCAGGAATGGGGGCCTGGCCCGAATCCACATCTGCGTTCTGCGCACGGTGGCGCAGCGCATGCTCCATCACCACCAGCGCCAGCAGCGCCTCGGCAATGGGTGCAGCGCGAATGCCTACGCAAGGGTCATGGCGGCCCTTGGTAATCACTTCGGCAGTATTGCCATGCACATCAATCGATTCACGCGGCGTAATGATGGAGCTGGTGGGCTTGATGCCGATGCGCACTTCCAGGTCTTGCCCGGTGCTGATGCCACCCACGATGCCGCCAGCGTTGTTGCTGCGAAAGCCCTCGGGGCTCAGAGAATCACCGTGCGTGGTGCCGCGCTGGGCCACGCTGTCAAACCCCGCACCAATTTCTACGGCCTTGACGGCGTTCAAGCCCATCATGGCGTAGGCAATATCGGCATCCAGACGGTCATACAGGGGCTGACCCAGACCCACGGGCATGTTGCTGGCATTCACACGCAGCGCCGCACCGCAGGAATCACCACTCTTGCGCAGCTGCTCCATGTACTCTTCGTACTGGCTCACATCAGCCACAGGAGCAAAGAAAGGGTTGTGGGGAACGTACTCCCAGCTTTCGAAGCCGATGGGCAGCTCGCCGATCTGCGTCATGCAGGCACGGAATTCGGTGCCAAATTTCTCTTTGAGCCACTTCTTGGCCACGGCACCGGCAGCCACCGTGGGCGCTGTCAGGCGTGCCGAGGAGCGGCCACCACCGCGCGGATCGCGGATGCCGTACTTTTGAAAGTAAGCATAGTCAGCGTGGCCAGGGCGAAAGCTCTGCGCAATGTTGGAGTAATCCTTGCTGCGCTGGTCGGTATTGCGGATGAGCAGCGCAATTGGCGTGCCCGTGGTCTTGCCCTCGTACACGCCCGAGAGAATCTCGACCGCATCAGGTTCGTTGCGCTGGGTGACGAACTTGCTGGTGCCGGGGCGGCGGCGGTCCAGATCGAACTGGATATCTGCCTCGCTCAAGGCCATGCCCGGGGGACAGCCGTCAATCACGCAGCCAATGGCTGGACCGTGGGATTCACCAAAGTTGGTGACCGTGAAAATTGTGCCGAAGGTATTGCCGCTCATAGGCTGCGGATTATGCCTGCGCAGCCACCAACCCATGCCATCCGTCGCGTACCAAAGCGAGCGACACACCTTCGATTTTTGTCAAATAATTGACACGACAAAAGACCGCAAACCCATTGCTGCTAAAATATCCGGGTCGTTGCGGACACCTGGACACTACTTTCGCCAGTTCCGCGTCGGCTTTTACCAGTCACTCTGGTTAGCGACTGCAGGCCCTGCCCCTTGCGCAGGATGGATTAAGGGCTTGAGCCCACCTGTCAGCCACTTTCATTGATTAAGCGATTTGGGCCTAGCCACTTGCAGGCCCGCGCCAGCGTTTTCGCGCTGCGCCGCTACTGAACTGCGCCCACTGGCCTGACTTTTTACAAGTCTGGCGCTTTGCCGTGCGCGCCAAGGAGGAATTTTGTATCAGCTCTCAACCACCACGGCAATCGTTTTGCTGCTGGCGTTCTATGGCATTACGTTTTTGATGTCCCTGAGCATTGGCGAGAAAAAAGAAAATGTCGATGGCTACATGGTCTCCAACAGCTCTATCGGCTTTGGCATGTCGGCAGCCAGCATGACTGCCACCTGGATCTGGGCCGCTTCTTTTTATGCGGCAGCCTCTTCCGGCTACAAATACGGACTGTCCGGCGCACTGCACTATGGTTTCTGGGGCGCTTTGATGATCTTGTTCATCTACCCCTTC
Organism: Comamonas suwonensis; assembly: GCF_012844455.2. Taxonomy (GTDB): domain Bacteria; phylum Pseudomonadota; class Gammaproteobacteria; order Burkholderiales; family Burkholderiaceae_C; genus Comamonas; species Comamonas suwonensis. Next base: position 211,337 of record NZ_JABBCQ020000002.1, read on the forward strand.
GGGCGACGCTTTCGCGCCCTTGCACCTCAGGCTCATACGCTGGCCGAAATCATGCACGCGCGCCATGGCCGGTCCAGTCAGCTCATCCTGGCAGGCTCCAATATCCTGGGCAGCTGCATCAGCCTGATGGTGAACTTCACCGCCGCGGGTACCTTGGTGGACATGCTCACCCCGCTGTCCTTTATTCAGGGCGTGGTGCTCGCGGGTCTGGGCGTTCTGTCCTATACCCTGTGGTCGGGCTTCAGATCCTCGGTGATGACGGACTTCGGTCAGCTCATCGCCATGATTTTGGCGGCCGTGATCATCATTCCCATGATTTATTTCACGCTGGGTGGCTCCGAGCTGTTTGTCGAAGGCATTCACCGCCTTACCCCCGAGCAGGCAAGCTTCTTCTCCAAGACTGCTTTCCTGGAGCAAGGAGCACCCTACTTTGTGGCCGTACTGGCTTACGCCATTGGCAATCAGACCATTGCCCAACGCCTTTTTGCCGTGCGAGAAGACCTGATCAAACCGTCTTTCATCACTGCCACCATTGGCTACGGCTCCATTGTGATTGGCCTGGGAATGATTGGCGTGCTGGCCTTGCTGGCAGGTATTGAGCCCATGGATGGCGACCTCAACAACCTGATCCCCCAAATGGCGTCGACCTATCTGCCGCCCTTCATGATCGGCATGTTCTTCATCATGGTGCTGGGCTCGCTGTCCTCCACAGCGGATTCCGATCTGGCCGCTCTGTCAGCCATTGTGATGACCGATATCTACGGCAAGAACATCGCCAAGGGCAAGCCCAAAGCCAGCACCATGCTGTGGGTGGGCCGCATGACCATGATTGTGGCGACCGTGGTGGGCGTGGTCTTCGCCAGCCTCAAACTCGACATCCTGACCATGCTGATCTTTGTTGGCGCACTCTGGGGCACGATTGTCTTCCCTGTCATCGCCAGCCTGTACTGGCCTCGCGTGAACAACTTTGCCTTTACCGGTGCCGTACTGGCCGGTTTTGCCATGTTCCTCGTCGTTCGCTTTGGCTGGTTGCCCATGGAGGGCGCGGTTGGCATCTTCTTTGAGCTTCTCAGCTCCGTGGGCGGCGGCGTCGTGATCGGTTTGATGGCTTTTGGCTTTCTGGGCCGTACCGCAGGCCTGATCGCCGGTACGTTGGCCATGGCAGCGATGCTTCCCTTGAGCCTCAATTTCCTGCGTGACTACCCCGTACTCCTGAGTTCACTCACGGCGTACGGCGTCAGCACCTTGGTCTGCGTGGGGCTCAGCCTTCGCAACCAAAAGCGATTCAACTTTGACCGCATTGCCGAGCGCGTTGTCGCCTTTCAGCGCTCGCCGCACTGAATGTCAGACGCGGCATCGGTTGGAACGTTTTATTAAAGTAACTCAAAGGAGATTTGATATGAGCAGCTTTTTCTTCACCGCCTTCGTTCTGGTATGGCCTTTCATGGCCGCCATGGTCATGCTGGTGCTGTGCGTGGGCCTGTTTCGCGATATACGCGAAGCACGCCGCACCGGTGAAGCCATGGTTTAAACCAAGCTTTGCTGATAGCGTGCGGGCGATGTGAAATCGCCGATGGCCGCACAAACGACACACCCCGCGCATGCGGGGTGTGTCGTTTGTGCCCTCAGTACCAGCCCGCTCCATTCACCCTAAAGTGAGAAAGACTCAAGCTGACCTGGAAATACAGACCGCTCAGTCCGCGCCTTGGCGCTCGCCTTCGGGCCAGTCGCGGATATAGGCCTTGAGCATGCGGTTTTCAAAGTTCTGGCTGTCCACCACAGCCTTGGCCACGTCATACAAAGAGATCACACCCATCAGCATCCGCTTGTCCATCACTGGCATATAGCGCGCATGGCGGTCCAGCATCATTCGGCGCACCTCATCCATATCCGTTTCCATGGTGCAGGTCATTGGCGCATCGTCCATGGCACCGCGCACAGAGGCACGCTCTACGCCGCCGGTTTTCACAAAGCCCTGAATCACTTCGCGGAAGGTGAGCATGCCCACCACATCGCCATGCTCCATGACCACCAGCGAGCCGATGTCCTTTTCCGACATCACCTGCACCGCAGCAGCCAGGCTTTCATCGGGCGACACCGTATACAGGGTGTTGCCTTTGACGCGCAGTATGTCACTTACTTTCATTGCTGTTCTCCGAATCTGGTTTGCACTCTGGCCGTATTTGTCCTGCACGTGTCAGCACGTGCGGCATCACTGTGCGCAAAATGCGAGTGCGTGCACCAATATAGCCCACAATGGGACGAGGTCAGAAAAACGAAAATACCGACGAAACAGTTGATTTTCTACAAAATCAATCATCAATTCGTCAAATCAGAACATTTGTTGCGGGCGCAATGTCGCCTTCAATGATCAAAATCATCACGGAGACAAGACATGCCCGGCTACTCAGACCCCGGTTTTGACACCCTGAGCTTGCACGCAGGCGCTCAGCCTGACCCCGCTACCGGCGCACGCGCCACGCCCATTCACCTGACGACATCGTTTGTCTTTGAATCAAGCGACCACGCCGCCAGCCTGTTCAACCTGGAGCGCCCCGGCCACGTCTACAGTCGCATCAGCAACCCGACCAATGCGGTGCTGGAGCAACGCGTGTCGGCCCTGGAAAACGGTGTCGGCGCGATTGCCGTGGCCAGCGGTCAAGCCGCGCTACATCTGTCGATTGCCACACTGATGGGCGCGGGCAGCCACATTGTGGCCAGCACGGCGCTGTACGGCGGCAGCCAGAACCTGCTGCACTACACGCTGCGCCGTTTTGGCATTGAAACCACCTTCGTCAAACCCGGCGACATTGACGGCTGGAAAGCAGCCGTGCGCCCCAATACCAAGCTGTTCTTTGGCGAGACCGTGGGCAACCCCGGGCTGGATGTGCTGGACATCCCCACCATCAGCGCTATCGCCCATGAGGCCGGCGTGCCGCTGCTGGTGGACTCCACCCTCACCTCGCCCTGGCTGATGCAGCCGCTCAAACACGGGGCCGACATTGTTTACCACTCGGCCACCAAATTTCTGTCGGGCCACGGCACGGTCATCGGCGGCATCGTGGTGGATGGCGGCAGTTTTGACTGGGAAAAATCGGGAAAATTTCCCGAGCTGACCGAGCCCTATGATGGCTTTCACAACATGGTGTTCAGCGAGGAATCAACCGTGGGCGCATTCTTGCTGCGCGCCCGCCGCGAAGGCCTGCGCGACTTTGGCGCCTGCCTGAGCCCGCACAGCGCCTGGCTGATTCTGCAAGGCATAGAAACCCTGCCGCTGCGCATGGAGCGCCACATGAAGAACACCGAAAAAGTGGTGCAGTTTCTGGCCACCCACCCGCTGGTCAGCCGTGTGGGCCACCCCATGCTGGAGACGCATTCCTCCCATGCGCTGGCGCAAAAGCTGCTGCCGCGCGGCGCGGGCTCGGTGTTCAGCTTTGACATTGCGGGCAACCGCAATCAGGGCAAAACCTTTATCGAAACGCTCAGGGTCTTCAGCCACCTGGCCAATGTGGGCGATTGCCGCTCTCTGGTGATTCATCCCGCCAGCACCACGCACTTCCGCATGAGCGACGAAGCGCTTTCGCAAGCAGGCATTAGTCAAGGCACGATTCGTCTGTCGATTGGCCTGGAAGATGCCGACGACCTGATCGACGACCTCAAGCGCGCGCTGAAGGCGGCAGAGAAAGCGGCTTGATGCAGGTTCGCACCTTCACCCCCGCCGACAGCGAAGCCGTGGTGCAGTTATGGCAAGACTGCGGACTGACCCGCCCTTGGAACGATCCGTACAAAGACATTGCGCGCAAGCGCAGCGTATCGCCCGATCTGTTCTGGGTGGGCTGCGATGTCAACGGCCAGGTCATCGCCACCATCATGGTGGGCTATGACGGTCACCGCGGCTGGATCAACTACCTGGCCGTGCACCCAGCGCACCAGCGCCAAGGCCATGCCCGAGATTTGATGAAGCGCGCCGAGCAGGTACTGACGGAGCAAGGTTGCCCCAAGCTCAATCTGCAGATTCGCGCTGGTAATGAAGCCGTGATCGCCTTCTATGAGAGCCTGGACTATGCCGACGACCAGACAGTAAGCCTGGGCAAGCGGCTAATTCCCGACCTTTGAGACCGCCCTCTGCATCACTCATATTTATATAAAAAACAGCCTCTAGCGCTTACCCTTATTGCGGAGACAGCTATGTTTTTCGAAGTTAACAACGCCAAAGTCTATGCCTATACCGGAGGCAAGGCCTTCGATGCCGCCAAGCCCACCGCCATCTTCATTCACGGCGTGCTGTGCGACCACAGCGTATGGGCGCTGCAAAGCCGCTATATCGCCAACCACGGCTGGAATGTGCTGGCACTGGATCTTCCCGGCCATGGCAAAAGCGGCGGCGCAGCGCCAAAGACGGTTGAAGATGCCGCCACGTTCATCGGCCAGCTGATGGATGCCGCGGGATTGCAAAAAGCCGCGCTGATCGGCCACAGCTGGGGCAGTCTGATTTGCATGGAAGCTGCCGCCACGCTCAAAGACCGCATCAGCCATCTGGTGCTGGTGGGCACTGCCTTCCCCATGAAGGTCTCGCCCGCGCTTCTGGAATCGGCCCTGAACACACCCGAAAAAGCCATTGCCATGGTCAACACCTTTTCGCGCGCAACATTGTCCCCGCCCAATGGCGCGGGCAGCTGGGTGTTCGGCGCCGGCATGGCGCTGGGCCGCCGCGTGCTGGCCAGCAATGCCGATACCAACTTGCTGCACGCAGGCTTCACCGCCTGCGACCGCTATGCGAATGGTGAAGCGGCCATGGCCCAGATCACCTGCCCGGTTTTGTTTGTGCTGGGGGAACAAGACCAGATGACCACGCCCAAGGCCGCCAAGGGCTTGATCGACGCGGCACAAGCGGCAGGTAAAACAGTCAAAGTGCAAATGATCGCCAACGGCCACAACCAGATGACAGAATCGCCCGACGCTACGCTGTTTGCGATCCGGGATTTTCTGGCGGCGTAAAACAGGCATATCTGCCACTAAGCTCTGGGGCATGACCACCGCTTTCATGCCCCGAGCTTTCATTCCCTATAGCCAGCTTGCCGCAGCCTGCGCCAGCTGGCAGCAGATCCCTCTGACCGGTAGAACTGCGCGCCGCACACTCAATCTGACAGACAAAAAAGCCGACTGGAAGGCAGCACTGGCCACACTGCAACGATTTGCCAATAGCCCCGGCTACCAGGCACCACTGGATCTCCAAGCCCATGCAGCGCTGGAGAACTATTGGGGCTGGCAGGCTGCTGGGCAAGAGGCCTGCCATTTATTGATCTACGGCATGGATCTGGGCCTGCCCGGCGATGTGCTTCGGCCTATTTATCTGGAGACTGTGGCGCTCTGGAAAGACGCAGCCGCCGTGGCCAGCCACGCGCGCACCAGCATGCGTCAGGCCTCCGGTGAGGACTATGGCGTGCCCGCGCCCATCAACGCCCGCAGCGGGGAGTACCAATACGCCGTCATCCTGATGGCACTGGCCGTGCTGCTCGATGCGCCCGAGGAAATCCCCGCCATCATCGAGCAAGTGCTGGACTTTGATACCGACCGCCTGCTCGACTACCTGAGCGCTGCGGCTATTGAGCTGGAAGAAGTCAACGAAACACTGTTCCACCCGCGCCCCTATGGCGCGCTGCTACCGTTTTTTGAGCTGCTGGGCGAGCCATCACCCAAGCCGCTGGTGGCCTATGTTCAAGCTCAGTACGCCGATTTCTTGCGCCTCTCACCTTCGCAGCAAAAGAAAGGTAAGCCCTGGCTGGGCACGTTTTTCTGGGCACTGGAAGTGGGGGCCTTGTCTGTGCTTTACGGCTGGGACGATGCTGAGCTGCGCACCCTGCCCCACTACCCCGCCGATCTGGTGGACTTTGCCCACACGCACAACCAGAGCGCTGAGCCCGAATCAGGCGATTTTTGACAAAAATTGTGCGATACGCCCGGTAATGCGCTCAGGCAGTTCGCGGTGCGGCACATGGCCGCCGCCCGCAATGATTTCGGCCTCGCACGGGCCTTGCGCCCAGGTACAAATATTTTCGGGATGGGTGAGAGAGCCAAACTCATCCAGCTCGCCATGAATGGCCAGCACCGGGCAGTGCACCTGCTTCAAGGCCGCATCCAGCCGGTAATGGGCAAAGGGCTCGCTCAGCCAGGTATCGACCCAGGCTGACAGCACCCATGCCGCTTTGTCTCCGTGATAGCGCGAGAGCCGCTCCAGCTGGCCCGGCTGGGCAAAGCTGTCGCGTGCGGCGCGAATGCCCTCCAGCGTGCGGTCTTCCACAAAACTCTGGGCAGATTCGGTTACCAGAGCCTTGCACTGGGCCGGATACGCCGCCGCCGCCATGGCCGCCATGCCGCCACCCACGCTGTGGCCCAGCATGACAAAGGCATCCAGCTCCAGCGCCTGATGAATGGGGCTAAAGCCTGCCTCCACCTCAGCCTCGACAAAACGCGGTCCCAATTGGTGCGGGTTGGCATCAGACTGCCCAAAACCCAGCCGGTCATAGGCAATGACTTCACGCCCTGTTGCAGCGGCCAGTTGCTCAGGAAAATCACGCCAAAGAGCCACGCTGCCCAGCGAGTCATGCATGAGCACAAGTGGAGCTTTAGACGCTTTACCCTCCCCGACAGGCGGCTGCCAGCGTTTGACGAACAAATACCCGTCAGGCGTAGCAACACGGATGTCACTCATAGCGATTTCAACAGGCGGCATGGTGTTGTCAAACATGGGCAGTTTCGGGTTTGAGAGCAAGGTACGAAGCTGAGACCTTAGCAAGAACGCGCCTGCGGCCGCAACGGTAGTGGACCCGGCAGATTTTGCGCAGTCTGGCCTTGCACGACCTGTCTTGCAGGTGACGGATGAATGCGAGCAGCCACGCACTTACCCGCTGGCTCCGCTGCACGCTCGGCAGTATAAGAAAAGGTCACATCAAACCGGGGTTTGCCATGTCTCAGTCCACAACCACCGAACGGGAAGGCAACGCAGCTGGAGCAACCACCGTTGACCCTCGCCAATTCAAGAGCTTTGCCGAGTTCTACCCTTTCTATCTGGGTGAGCACAGCAACACCACCTGCAGACGGCTGCACTTCATCGGCACCAGCCTGTCGCTGGGCTTTTTGCTGGTGCTATTTTTGACGGGTGACTGGTGGTATCTGCTGGCCGCGCTGGTCTGCGGCTACGGCTTTGCCTGGGTGGGCCATTTCGGTTTTGAGAAGAACCGGCCTGCCAGCTTCAAGCGCCCGCTCTACAGCTTTCGCGGCGACTGGATGATGTGGCGCGATATCTTGCTGGGCCGCATCAAGATGTGATCACGCGCACCAACAAAAAACGGGCCGCATGGCCCGTTTTGATGAATCAATTGGCGCTTAGCCCATGCGGCGATTGCCGTAGATGCTCTCAATTTCATGAGCATAGCGGGCCAGAATGGGGGCGCGCTTGACCTTCATCGTGGGAGTGAGCAACTGGTTCTCCACGCTCCACGGCTCCAGCGTCAGCAGCAATGCACGCGGCTGGGCGTAGCTGGGAAAATCCACACTCAGGGCCTGCAGGCGCTTGAGCACAGCCTGCACCACCGATGGCTGGCGCAGGGTTTCGGGGTTGTCTGCATCCCAGCCGTTTTCGCGGGCAAACAAAGCCCAGTTTTCTGCATTGAGCACTGCAATCGCGCTCACATAGGGACGGTGGTCGCCCAGCACCATGATTTGCTCGATCAGCGGGTCGGCCAGCAGCGACAGTTCCAGATCAGCGGGCGATATTTTCTCGCCGGTCGAGGTGACGATGATTTCCTTGAGTCGCCCCATCAGGCGGATGCGGCCCTTGACCAGCTCAGCCTGATCCCCGGTGCGCAGCCAGCCGTCCTCGGTGAACGCCGCAGCCGTTTCTTCGGGGCGCTTCCAGTAGCCCTTCATCACAATCGCGCCGCGTACTTGCAACTCATGCTGCTCGCCAATACGAACCTCAACGCTTGGCAGGGGCTCACCCACGGTGGCAGGGTCATTGCTGTCCAGCGTGACGACGGAGATCACAGGCGTGGTTTCCGTCATGCCATAGCCTTGCAGCAGCGGTACATCCAGCGCCAGAAAGGTACGGGCCGTGCTTTGCGGAATGGCAGCGCCACCCGTAATCGCCATGCGCACGCAGCCGCCAAACATCTGGGCGATCTGCTGGCCGAGCTGCGCATGGGCCGCAGGGGCGGGCGTGCCAATCAGCGACGCATCGTGCTTATGCAGGTCGGTAATGTTCTGGCGCGCACAGAAGTTGGCCCAGCCCCATTCCACAGCCGCCTCAAAGGCCTGGCGCTCGGCTTCGGGGCCGGCAAGAAATTTTTCCAGCAACTTGGCATGCACGCGCTCATAAATGCGTGGCACGCAGACAAGGATGGTGGGTTTTTCGGTCTGCATGTCTTGCATCAGCAAGGCGGCAGAACGCGCATAGGCCGTGCAGGCACCACTGGCAATGGCTAGGTAGTAGCCCACGGTGCGCTCAAAGGTGTGCGAGAGCGGCAGAAAGGACAAAAAGCGATCGTCCTGGCGCGGGTGCACGCGCTCGGCAAAGTCTGAGACATCGGCCATCACATTGGCGTGGGTCAGCATCACGCCCTTGGGCTTGCCCGTGGTCCCCGAGGTGTAGACGATGGCTGCCACATCGCCAGGCTCTGGCAGAGCCGGTGCGGGCTGGCTTGCCATGGCTGAGCCTTGTTGCAGCCAGTCTGCCAGCGCCAGCACTCGGGGCTGGCCAAGGCTGACTTGCGGGGCTGTCAAGCCGTCCGCCACCACCACGGTCTGCAGGCTGGACATGGCATAGTCTGTGGCGCGCAGGCGCTCCCATTGGCTCAGGCTGCTCAGCACCAGCAGGCTGATGTCGGCGTTATCAAAAATATAGGCAATGCTGGCCGGGTTGTCCGTGGTGTGCACGGGCACCGAGATCGCGCCCATCTGCAAGGCAGCCTGATCTACGCACATGGCGTTGACGCTGTTGGGCAGCCAGATGCCGATACGGTCCCCATGCTGCAGCGCGCTTTGCTGCAAGGCCGCACGAAACTGCATGACGGCGACACCTGCCTGCGCCCAGCTGAGCTGAGTCCAGGGCTGGTCTTTGCCCGCAAATTCACGATAGGCAGACAAGTCAGGCGTGGCCGCCACGCGCGCTTGCAGCATGTGGGCCAGGCTGCGCTGCTGCCAGGGTTGGGTAAGCGGTTGACCCAAAACAGATTGGCTCATAAACATCAAAAAATAAAATGCAACAAAACGCAGGCTAGAGCCATGCTCCGACCATGTTTGTAGGCTGGAATGAAGTTCGCCCGAAGGCTGGACCTGCGCAAGCAGCGTGCTTGCGACATCAGGCCCCAGTCCGCCGAGTAGGTGAATGGGTCAACTGATTGTGCAACGCCCCTTCAGGAGAGGCGAACCCGCTATCAAATAGCTAGCTTATCGCGATGACTATTCATAGAGTTTTGCGGACCTCATCAACTCTATGAATATTTTCTATAGGGACCGCAATCAGCTCGGCCACAGTCATCACATCCAGCTGGGCGCGCTGCCACAACGGCTGCACCGCTTCAGAGGGCTGGAGCAAAAGGCGCTGCACCAGTGGCTCGACCAGCGTGGTCTGCGGGTCTACCAACAGCACATAACGAGGCTCCGTACTTTCCAGCGACACATAGGCATCTGGTGGCTGCACGGCGCCCACCCAGTCCAGCTGGGCCAGCGCCTGCAGCACCGGTTGAATCTGCGAAGCTTCGATGCGCAGACGGCGCGAGAGCTGGTGCACAAACAGGCCTTTGTGGGGTAGCTCTCGCTCTTTGGCCAGGCATTGCAGTACCTCGACGGCCAGCTCAAACTGCCAGCCCCTGTGGCCCGTCATCCGCTCCACCCCGCTGAGGATGGTGGGCAGATAGGCGGTGACCAGAGCACCCGTCAGCACAATACTCCAGGCCACATACATCCAGATCAGCAAAATGGGCAGCGTGGCAAATGCGCCGTAAATCACCGAATAGGTGGGCACCGACGCCAGGTAAACACCCAGCGCCTTCTTGGCTACTTCCATGAAAACAGCCACAAACACGCCACCCACCACGGCATGGCGCCAGCGCACCGGCGTGTTGGGCACGTAGTGATAAAGCCCGGCCATGCCTGCGGCCAGCACGACAAATTCGATGGAGTCAAACACAAAGCGCAAACTGGCTGGCAGCGCGTTGACCAGCCCTTTGGATGCAGACATCACATACGACGACAGCACCAGACTCAGACCCAGCAGCAGCGGCCCCAGCGTGATGGCAGCCCAGTAAATCAGCACGCGCTGGCCCAGCGGACGCAACTGGCGCACACGCCAGATGTTGTTGAGCGTGCGGTCAATGGTCAGGATCAGCGCAAGCGCCGTCACCATCAAAATGGAAAAACCCACCAGACCCAGCTGGCTGGCCTTGGACGCAAACTGCGTGAGATAACCCAGCACCTGCCGCGCAATGGTCTCGGGGATCAGGCTGTCCATCAGCCAGCGCTCCAGTACCAGTTGCGCCTTGCCAAAGATGGGGAAGGCCGTGAACAAAGCCAGCGCCACGGTAAAAAATGGCACCAGCGCCAGCAGCGAGGTGAAAGTGAGGCTGCTGGCCGTCACACCCAGCCGGTCTTCCTTGAAGCGGGCCAGCAGCACCTGCGCGGTGTTTTTCCATGGGAAGGTACGCAGGCGCAACTGCACGCGGCGGCTTTGGCGGTGGAATTCGTCCCTCAGCTCTTGCTTGCTGGGCACGCGTGGTTTGGGAATGCGCCCGGCCAAGTCTTTACAACCCGCCAGCAGCACTTTGGCCTTGCCAAACCTGTCGGCAGACGCTTTTCTTATTTCTGAACTTACTCCTGAAATAGAAGCAGTTTCCGCTTGATGCGCCTGGGCTGACGGCATGTTTGGTGCTGAAGGCGAAGCGTAGCCAGACCAGCTCTGACCCGCCTGACTGAAGGATGCAGTCTGTGGCGCAACGGACGGAGCACCAGATGGAACGGCTTGCTGCGGAGGCCGGTCCGCATGGGACGAATTCAATGGCGGCGCGAACGGAGGTTCTTGGGCATCAAACTGCGGCTCGTGCAAGCTGGGCTCTTGGCGCAGATGCGGCTCGGGCAAAGGTGTCACACCCGCTGGTGATGGCGGCTGTGCCTGCGGATTTCCTTCCAACGCAGTCCAGAAACCAGTGCGGTCATTTTTCTTCATGGCTGCACTCCTTTCACGCGAAAAAGGGAGAAAAAGGAGTCAGGGGCCTGCGCAAAATCAAACGCAAGATTGAAAAGAAAAAATCCGGATTCAAAGGAAGCTGCCATGGTCGATATGATGCCACTGCTATGACCGACGCCCTCTCGCCCCGCGCCCCCGAAAACACTTCCTCACCAATCAATCAGCCCGGCACTGACGTGGCCGCTACCCGCTGGCTGGCCGTTGGCTGTCTGCTTGCGCTGATGGTGCTGTGCGTGGCCTGGGAGCTGTGGCTTGCGCCCGTGCGCCCCGGCGGCACGCTGCTCTTCCTCAAGGCGCTGCCGCTGGCCTTTGCCGTGATTGGTCTGCTCAAGCGCCGCATGTACACCTATCGCTGGATGAGCCTGCTGGTGTGGCTGTACTTCACCGAAGGCGTGGTGCGCGGTTGGAGCGACCCTGCCCCCAGCCGCTGGCTGGCGCTGATGGAGGTGGGACTGTGCGTGCTGCTCTTCATCGCCTGCGCGGCCCATGTGCGCCTGCGCCAGAAGGCAGCCAAGGCCGCCATGGCTGCTGCCACAGCTCAATCCGGCGCAATGCCCTCATAGCGCGCCAGCGTCTGCACCTGAGCGGCCAACGCTTCAAACAGCAGCTGCGCAGCGGGTGACAGAGCCCGGCGTGGCCGCTGAATCAGCAAGGTGCGGCGCAGAATGCGCGGTGCATCGAGCAGACGAAAACCCAAGTCCCCCTGTAATCCCAGCGACGGATGCCGCGCCGTCAGTGCCGGGACAATGCTCACGCCCAGCCCCAGACTCACTGCCTCAAACAGCAACTGCGGGTTAGACAGGCGCAGCGACGGTTGCAGCACATTCGCCGGCATGCCCGGCGCAGCGGCCAACAACTGGCTGATGGCGGTATCGGTGGTCAGCCCCACAAACGGCAGATGGGCCAGATCAGCCGCCACCAGTCGTGTGGCCAGCAGCAATGGCTCATCTGCGCGGGCGACCAACACCATCGCATCGCTCACCAGCGGCTGGGTCAGCAAATCTCCGCCTGCCGGGTGGGCCGCACCCACGCCAAAATCTACCAGCCCGGCCTGTACACGCTGGGCAATACCTTCGGCGCTGTCTTCAATCAGATCCACCTCAATACCCGGGTACTGCGCACGCAGCGCGGGCAACACCGGCAGCAGCAACACAGCCAGCACCGATGGCGCAGCCGCAATGCGCACCTTGCCCCGGCGCAACGCCGCCAAGTCGCCCAGGTTCTGAAAGCCTTGCTCCAGCGTGTCAAAAGCCTGGCGCACATCGACCAGAAAGGCCTGGCCCGCGCTGGTCAGCCCCACGGTGCGCGTGGTGCGGTCAAACAGGCGCATACCAAGCGCGTCTTCCAGCTGACGAATGGATTCGGACAGGGCCGACTGCGTCAGACACAGCTCCCGCGCTGCCGGGGCAAACGCGCCCTGCCGCGCCACCTCATCAAAGGCACGCAGCTGGCGCAGGCTGACATTATTCGGAAAAACTGGCATAACCCATCAATTTATTTCGATTGCCCCGAAGTTTGCCATGTTCTACGCTTGCGGCTTCGTGGTTTTCCTCGGCCAGTGCCGCTATGTGGCTTAGGATTTCCTCTGTTTCTCCTCTCTGCCGCCCCTGCTGCGGCCCGCTTGCCATGACTTCCACTGCTTTGCTTGATTCCCTGCGCCAGATCGTTACTGCCAACCATGTGCTGACCGACGGCGATCTGTCCGCCTACGAGCAGGACTGGCGCAAGCGCGTGCACGGCAAGGCCCTGGCCGTGGTGCGTCCCGGCAATACGGCCGAAGTGGCCGCCGTGGTCAAGGCCTGCGCAGCCGCTGGCGTGCAGATCGTGCCCCAGGGCGGCAACACCGGGCTGTCGGTGGGCTCCACGCCCGACAACAGCGGCCAGCAAATCGTGCTGAACCTCACGCGCCTGAATGCCGTGCGCCATATCGACAAGGACAACCTGACCTTCACCGTCGAAGCGGGTTGCATTCTGCAAAACCTGCAGGAACTGGCAGACAAGCAAGGCCTGCTCTTTCCTCTGTCGCTGGCCGCCGAAGGCAGTTGCACGATTGGAGGCAATCTGGGCACCAACGCAGGCGGCACACAGGTAGTGCGCTATGGAAATACGCGTGATCTGTGTCTGGGCCTGGAAGTCGTTACGCCGCAGGGCGAGGTCTGGGATGGCCTCAAAGGCTTGCGCAAGGACAACACCGGCTACGACTTGCGCGACCTGTTCATCGGCAGCGAAGGGACTCTTGGCATCATCACCGCCGCGACCATGAAGCTGTTCCCCCAGCCCGCAGCACAGCTGACCGCCTTTGCCGCCGTGCCCAGCATGGAAGCCGCCGTGCGACTGCTGGGTCTGGCGCACCAGCATCTGGGTGCGGGCCTGACGGGTTTTGAAGTCATGGGGCAGTTTGCGCTGTCTCTGGTCGTCAAGCACATGCCGCAGCTGCGCGTACCGTTCGCCGATATGGGTGACGAAGCCCCTTACTGCGTGCTGCTGGAAAACAGCGACAGCGAATCCGAACAGCACGCCCGCCTGCGCTTTGAGCACCTTCTCGAACTCGCCTTTGAAGACGGCTGTGTGGTCAACGCCGTGGTGGCCGAGAGCCTGAGCCAAGCCCATGACCTGTGGCATATCCGCGAGAGCATTCCGCTGGCGCAGGCCGAGGAAGGCCTGAACATCAAGCACGACATCTCGGTCGCCGCATCGCGCATTCCGGCCTTTGTGGAGCACGCGGATGAGGTGCTCAAGCGCGAAATTCCCGGCGTACGCCTGGTCAACTTCGGCCACCTGGGCGACGGCAATCTGCACTACAACGTGCAAGTCCCCGAGGGCGAAGACGGCAAGCAGTTTCTGCGCGAGAAAGAAGCGCTGGTCAACCACCTCGTCTATGAAGCCGTGGCGAAGTTTGACGGCTCCTTCTCGGCCGAGCATGGCGTGGGCGCGCTGAAGACGGACAAGCTGGAAAAATACCAGTCCCCTGTTGCCCTGCAAATGATGCGCGCTATCAAAAATGCACTGGACCCGCAAGGCCTCATGAACCCTGGCGTGGTGCTGACGCGAGCCTGATTGCCAAGCGCCCACAAAAAAGCCCTGCGAGGAATTGCAGGGCTTTTTGGCATGTTCACGACTCAGGAAGCGGGCTGCTGATTGGCAATCAAGGTCTGCATATCTTGAGGCCATGGAATGTCTGCGCCATCCACATCGGTAAACACGATCTGTTTGCCCTCCGTCAGCAGCCAGATGCGCAGGCCATTGCGGGCAGGGTCAATCACCACGCCCGCAGACTCTTCACCCCCCATGCGCTGGCGGTTGCCGAACACGGTCAGCATATTTTCCTGCGTCTCCAGCGGGCCCACCGTCTCCAGATTCTTGAGCACGGTTTCATAGTACTTGCCCGTCAGCGCCTTCAGGCGTTCGGCCAGTACGCCGGTTTTCAGGTAGTCCACGCCATCCCAGCGGTACTTGCCTTCCATGCTTTTCAGGCTGGCCAGACCCTCTTGGCCATCCTTGGCCACATACAGCACGCGCACTTGCTCAACGGCAGGGCCAGGCACGACCTGCGCGGTCGCCGCAGGGGCTTGCTCAGGTGCAGTGGCCGCAGGCACGGCTGCTGGTTCTGGGGCCGGTGCAGGCACTTGCACAGGGGCATCAAGCGGGGCTGATGCTGCAGGGGCCTTGGTCTGGTCACAGCCCGCCAGCAAAGCCGCGCAGGCCAGTGCACTGGCGGCAGCCGTCATCAAAATTCGCGACATCCAACAACTCCTTAGGTAATGGCTCAATTGTGCAGGTGCAAAAATGCATCAGCCCACTTAACGCCGCAGCACATAGGCTCTTTGACCTATCCCGCACAGCCAATCAACCTACACGTGGCAAACTCAAACCATTGCGCCCGCACAGAGTTCTGATCTGGGTGCCAGCCCCATTCAAGAGTCGGCCCCCGTCCTGTACGCTCGGCCGTCCCGTCCATCAATAGCACCATGAACGCCAACATCCCCCTGCGCCCCGTGCGCAACCAGTACGAATCCTTTATGCGCCATGTCTTTGAGCAAGGCGTGGCCAAGGGCGACCGCACCGGCACAGGCACGCGCAGCGTGTTCGGCCACCAGATGCGTTTTGATCTGAGCGAAGGCTTTCCGCTGGTGACGACCAAGAAGGTTCACCTCAAGTCCATCATTCTGGAACTGCTGTGGTTTCTCCGTGGCGACAGCAACGTAAAGTGGCTGCAAGAGCGCGGCTGCACCATCTGGGACGAATGGGCTGACAAGACCACGGGTGACCTGGGTCCTGTGTACGGCGTGCAGTGGCGCAGCTGGCCCAAGGCCGACGGCACACATATCGACCAGATTGCAGAAGTCGTCAAGCAGCTCAAGAACAGCCCCGATAGCCGCCGCATCATCGTCAGCGCCTGGAATGTGGCCGAGCTGGACCAGATGGCGCTCATGCCCTGCCACGCTTTCTTCCAGTTCTACGTGGCCGAAGGCAAGCTCAGCTGCCAGCTGTACCAGCGCAGCGCCGATATCTTTTTGGGCGTGCCGTTCAACATCGCCAGCTATGCGCTGCTGACCCATATGCTGGCCCAGCAGTGCCACCTGGAGGTAGGTGACTTCATCTGGACCGGCGGCGACTGCCATATCTACAACAACCATTTCGAGCAGGTGCAAACCCAGCTGACGCGCCAGCCCTTTGCCTACCCGACGCTGAACATCAAGCGCAAGCCGGACTCCATCTTCGACTACGAGTTTGACGACTTTGAAGTGCTGGATTATCAGCACCACGCGGGCATCAAGGCGCCTGTCGCGGTTTAAGCCGCACACTGTTCACTATAAAAATCAAAGCTGCTTGCGCTTGATTTCAATAGGCTTCAAGATTTTTAGTATCTGAAATCTATGAATAACAAGCGCTAGCAGCTTCTTTATTGATAGCTATGGCCATCCAACTCATTTATGCCCGCGCAGCCAACGGCGTCATCGGCAAGGACAACACCATGCCCTGGCACCTGCCAGAAGACATGGCGCACTTCAAAGAGCTGACACAGGGCTGCGCCGTCATCATGGGCCGCAAGACCTGGGACTCGCTGCCCGTGCGCTTTCGCCCCCTGCCCGGTCGCACCAATATCGTCGTCACCCGCCAAGGCGACTGGCAGCCCGAACCTGCATCCGACAAAGTGGTTCGCGCTGCCAGCCTTGAAGAGGCGCTGGAGCAGGCCCAGAAACTGTCGCAAGATATCTGGGTCATAGGCGGCGCGCAAATCTACGCGCAGGCCCTGCCACTGGCCGATGCCGTCGAAGTCACAGAAATTGGCCGCGACTACGAAGGAGATGCCCACGCGCCCGAGCTGGGCACCGAGTGGAAGGAAGTGCGCCGCAGCAGCCACACTGCAGCCAATGGCCTTCCCTACAGCTTTGTGCGCTTTGAACAGCGGGCTCCATAACTCCACCAACTGACACATAGACAGTCCAGCAAGAGACAGCATCCCTCTTGCCGCATGACTGCTGCATTGCAACAATCGTCAGGTTCACGCTGGCTTGCCGTATGACAATGGCAAGTCCGTTACCGGTCGCCTTCCCCAACCGCGCAAGCCCACAGCCCTTCACCATGAGCCTAGTCCAGCCCCTTCCCCCTGGCGCCCTCGACATCGTTGGCGATATCCACGGCGAATACTCCGCGCTGGTGCAGCTTCTGGCCAACCTGGGCTATGACCTGCAAGGCAATCACCCAGACGGCAGACGCCTGGTCTTTGTGGGCGACTTTTGCGACCGCGGGCCAGACAGTCCTTCCGTGCTGGCGCTGGTAGGGGCCATGCTGGCCTCGGGCAAAGCCCATGCGGTGCTGGGCAACCACGAGATCAATCTGCTGCGTGAAGATGCCAAGGACGGCTCCGGCTGGTTCTTCGACAGCCGCGTCGATGCGGATCAGCCCAAATACGCCCCCTTTGCACGCATGCCTGCAGCACAAGCACCGGCCATGCTCAGGCTACTGAACCAACTGCCCATTGCGCTGGAGCGCGATGACCTGCGCATCGTGCACGCCGCATGGCGGCCCGAGCAAATCGCCATGATTCGCAAACTGCCCAGCGGCAGCGCCCGCGCCTCCTACGATCACTTTGAAGCGCTTGCCGATGCACAGTCCGCCGCCCAGCGCGTGGCTGAGCGCATGCGCCAGGAAGAACTCAGCTGGCCGCACAGCCTTGAAGACTACCGCTACGAGCCGCCCTTTCTGCCCGCGCACAGCGAAAACGAGCTGAACAAAGCCATGGTCAACCCCCTCAAGGTGCTGACAGCCGGCGTGGAGCGTGAGTGCCGCAACCCGTTTTACGCAGGCGGCAAATGGCGTTTTGTGGAGCGCGTGGCTTGGTGGAATGAATACAACGAAACGCCCGCCGTGATCGTCGGCCACTACTGGCGACGCATGCGCGCCGCCGATGCGCCCGCGCATGGTGCGCAGTTTGAAAACCTGTTCGGCGGCACCTCGCCCCTGTCATGGCATGGCCTGCGCAGCAATGTGTTTTGCGTGGACTATTCCGTCGGCGCACGCTGGCTGGATCGCCTGCGCGGCGATGACCCCATTCAACGCAGCAAACTAGCCGCCATGCGCTGGCCCGAACGTGTACTGGTCTTTGATGATGGCATGCAAGCCGCAACTGAAAATTTTGGGGTCGAGGTGGTCTTGCGGGACTAAGCCGAGCTGGTTACGCGCTTAGCCCCTGCGTCTCAATGGCTACGCTACCGGATCTTATTGCGCGACAAGCAGCACACGGCTCAGATCTACACCAAGGCTCTGGGCCTTTTCAAGCAGCTGCTTGAACTTCTGCTCAGGAATGGACTTGCTGCGCGAGAGCAGCCAGAAATAGTCAAGGCTATCGCCAATCACCAGCGAGGTCTGGTAATCATCATCCAGACTCACCACGTTGTATCCGCCATAAAACGGGCCAAAGAACGAGACCTTGAGCGCAGCCACATCGGATTCACCCAAAAAGCGCGCCTTGCCATTGGCTTGACGCCATTCTTTCTTGGCCGCGTCATAACCCCGGTTGACCACCAACACCGAGCCATCGTCATTGAGGCTGTAGTTGGCCGATACCTCCGTCAAACCCTTTTCAAACCGATGGTCGATACGGGCCAGTTCATACCAGGTGCCCATATAGCGCTTGGCATCAAAACCCGTGACCGGCGTGATGCCTCTTGGCACCGAGACTGCGCAACCCGAAACCACCGCAGCAACGCCTGCAGCGGCCACGGTCAAAGCCGCTGTACGAATCAAAGAGCTTCTCGATAAATGCATTGTTGTGCCCTCAGCTTAAAAGCCCTATTCAACCATCGCTCAGCAGGCCTCGCATCCAAAGCGGGCTTTGCATTCAGATGAACGGTGAGACAGACAACATCGCCACGAATCCCTTGAAAAACACCTCAATGCGCTACGCATTCAGAATGATGGAAACGCCGCTTCGGCAAGGTCTTGAGTGACTGGCGACTAGACTCACCTCAGAACGCCGAAGACGAAAACACCACTGATTGAATGAAGTTTTTATGACGATGAAAATTGCCACCTGGAATGTGAACTCTCTGACGGTGCGTCTGCCCCAGGTACTAGACTGGCTGGCAGCGAACCCCGTTGATGCGCTGGGCCTTCAAGAGCTCAAGCTCACTGACGATAAATTCCCCCATATGGCTTTTGAAGAAGCCGGGTACAAGGCCATCAGCCACGGGCAAAAAACCTATAACGGCGTGGCCTGGATCACACGAGAAGCTGGCCGCGATGTGGTGCGCAATATTCCCGGCTTAGAGGATGAGCAAGCCCGCATTCTTGCAACAACGATTGATTCACCCTCGGGCGAGATTCGCCTGATCAATGGCTACTTCGTCAACGGCCAAGAGCCGGGCTCCGAAAAATTTGCCTACAAGATGCGCTGGTTACAGGCGCTTCATGACTGGGTCAAAGAACAGCTGGCTTTGCATCCGCGTCTGGTTCTGGTGGGCGACTTCAACGTAACCCCCGAGGATCGTGACTCTTATGATCCTGTCGGACTCAAGGATACGATTCACCACACAGTTGAAGAGCGCGGGCATTTTCAGGATTTGCTGAAGCTGGGCCTGAGTGATTCATTTCGCATGTTTGAACAGCCCGAAAAAAGCTTCTCTTGGTGGGATTACCGCATGCTGGGCTTCCAGAAGAACCGCGGCCTGCGCATCGACCATATTCTGGTCAGCGACGCACTGAAAAGCAGTGTGACGGCCTGTGCTGTCGACCGCACTCCTCGCAAAAACAAACAACCCAGCGATCACACCCCTGTGGTGGTAACGCTGGGTTGAAATGAGCGGGTTGCTGCCAAATGCGTTGAATATGTCTCAGGCTGGGCCGCGGCTCAGCCACTGCAAAGCCTCAACGTGACCGCGCAGCACCAGAACATGGTGCTTAAGCAGCTTGATGACATCTGACGGCAAAGCCTGCTGAGCAATGCGCTCAGTTCTGTCCAGCCATGTCTGCAAGCGCTGTAAAACGCCGCTCAATGTCTCAGTAGCCGCCGCACCCAGATAGTCAGCCCAGACCCTGCGCAGGCGCACCAGCAGGCCTGAATGCTCTTCGGCGGCTATCGCCTTTTGTAAAGAGTTACCGTCAACCAGGCCTTCCAGCTCGGCCACCAGCTTGTGAGAGTCATGTGAGAAGCGGCGCAGCGCATCATTGGCCATGCTGGACTCCGCTGTGCGCAAAAAAGAGCTTGAGCTTTCTGCAAAACTCTGTCCAGCCTGCAATACCAGCGCAAGACCCATTTTTGCGGTATCACCCAAAGGCTTGAGCTGCTCCTCCAGCTTTTGCAGTGCAACAGTGCGGCGAAAAGCAGCTTTGACGGCGGCTTTAACCTGTGCCCAGTCGAGCAAGCTGCTGCCATGTGCTTGCAGCCAGCGGGCGCGCAATTCGTTTTCCTGAGATTCAAAACTGGGCGAGCCCTGCTGACTGTCCCCTTGCTCACGGCCAGCTTGCCAGCCCAGTAGATAGGCCGGCGCATACTGATCAAAGCCGCGCCCGGCAACGAAGTAGGGCTCAAACGTGTACCGTGTGTGCCAGAAAGCTTCTTGCGCCTCCGGCATCTTCGGCAAAAGCGACCAGCTGTCTGCAGACAGGAAGTCAGGCGCTGTTGCAGACCGGTGATGGGGGGAAAGCAGGTCAGCGGACAAAGCAGTGATCCAATTGACAAGACATTTGTCAATTTTTGTCTCGTCATCTAGACGCTATTGTCGTCAGCCGTAATTGCACTTTGTAGGACTAGTGCACTCAAAAAGAGAGCAAGGGCAATTACGGCCTCATCTAACACAGCAAATACAAGCCAGAAAACTGAAAATTCACCTTCGAGATAGGGCCCTTGACCGGGGACTCAATCAAAGTTTTCGTTCTCCAGCCCCAGCTCCTGCAGCTTGCGTGTAATGGTATTGCGGCCAATACCCAAGCGGCTTGCTGCCTCAACGCGTCGGCCATGGGTAGCGGCCAGTGCGGTACGCAACAACTGCGCTTCAAACTTGTGGGAGAGTTGATCCCACACATCGTTATGCCCCTCTGCGAGCAGCTCCTGCGCTTGCTTGCCAAGCCCTTCCAGCCAGCCTTCAACTTCTGCAGGTAATTGAATGAAAGGCTGAGTAGCCTCTGCACTGAGCACAAGCCCCACTTTCTCAGCAGGCTGTGCAGCAACTGGCAGTGCTGGCACCTCTGTTACTGCACCGCTATTGAGCACTTCGGGCGGCAAATCCTTGAGTGCAATCTGCTGCGCAGGTGCCATGACAGTCAGCCAGTGACAGATATTTTCCAGCTGGCGCACGTTGCCCGGAAAGCCAAAAGTCTGCAGCCGGTTCATGGCAACGCCACTCATGCGCTTGGGCTCAACCCCCAGCTGGCGCGCACTTTGCTGCAGAAAATGCTGGGTCAGCATGGGCACATCTTCCTTGCGCTCACGCAGGGCTGGCAAACGCAGACGAATGACGTTCAAGCGGTGGAACAAGTCCTCCCGGAAAGCCCCATCCTTGACGCGCAGCTCCAAGTCCTGATGGGTGGCAGCAATCACGCGCACATGGGCCTTGACGGCCTGATGACCGCCTACCCGGTAAAAATGCCCGTCAGAAAGCACGCGCAGCAGTCGCGTCTGCAGCTCGAAGGGCATATCGCCGATTTCATCAAGAAACAGCGTGCCGCCCTCGGCCTGCTCGAAACGCCCCCGGCGCTGGGTCTGCGCGCCGGTAAATGCACCGCGCTCATGCCCGAACAGCTCGGACTCCAGCAAGTCTTTGGGGATCGCTGCGGTATTGATAGCTACAAACGGCCCTCCAGCCACGGGGGAGTGCTTGTGCAAGGCTCTAGCGACCAACTCCTTACCCGCACCGGACTCCCCTGTGATCAAGACCGTGACCTGGCTCTGGCTCAATCGGCCAATGGCGCGGAACACGTCCTGCATGGCCGGGGCCTGACCCAGCATTTCGGCCTGCACCGGGGCCTGCACATCGGCCACTTCTTCGCGCTGGCTCTCTTCAACTGCGCGGCGAATCAGTTCCACCGCCTTGGGCACGTCAAAAGGTTTGGGCAGATATTCAAACGCGCCACGCTGGAATGCGGAGACAGCGCTATCAAGATCGGAGTAAGCCGTCATGATGATCATGGGCAGGCCGGGTTGCTGCGCCCTCACCTGCTCCAGCAACTCAAGGCCCGAGCCACCGGGCATGCGGATATCACTGACCAGCACTTGCGGGGCCTGGCGCTCTGGATCACTGCTGTCTACATCTGCCAGGGCCTTGAGAACATCACGCGCTTGGGTAAAGCTGCGAATGGGCCAACCTTCACGCCCCAATGCCTTTTCAAGCACAAAGCGGATGGAAGGGTCGTCGTCCACAATCCAGATCGGCTTCATTCGTGCAACACCCTTTCCCTGTTCGGAATATTTGTAATGTCAGGCTTTATGGCAGCGGAATCAGAATTCGGAAATCCGTCCTCCCGGGCTGGCTATCGCATTCGATCAAGCCATGATGGCGCTGAACAAAGGTCTGAGCGAGCGTCAGACCAAGGCCTGAACCACCATCTCTGCCAGATACCAGGGGATAGAAGATTCGCTCCTTGATGGCATCGGGTACACCTGAACCGTTATCAATGACATGCAATTCCAGTGCCAGTCTGTGGCGCTCCCGCCCTAAAGTGGCTTGCCTGGCGACACGGGTCTTGAGAATGATCTCCGCATCGCCCTCAGCAATACGCCTGCCCAGTGCCTGCGCGGCGTTCTGAACAATGTTCAACAGGGCCTGAATCAGCTGCGCGCTATCGCCTCGGAACTCGGGGATGGATATATCGTAGTCACGCAGGATCTTGAGCCCTTGCGGGTACTCGATCAACACCAGCGAACGAACCCGCTCACACACCTCGTGAATGTTCACGTCACCCACATCATGCGGCTGGCGATGCGGGGCCAGCAAACGATCAACCAGGGCCTGCAGGCGATCTGCCTCATGGATGATGACGGTGGTGTATTCCAGCAGCTCCGGCATGACCAGATCCATCTGCAGCAACTGCGCGGCACCGCGAATACCGCCCAAGGGGTTCTTGATCTCATGCGCAAGATTGCGAATCAGCTCTTTGTTGGCTTGAGCCTGTTCGCGAATGCGCTCTTCCCGGTCCTGGCGGGCCTGCTGCTCAAGCGGCCACATCTCCACCATCACATGCCCAGCCTTCTCCGCCAGAGAGACTGCCGCATGAATCGGCAATGGCTCCAGCCCTAGACGCAGCAAGTTGGCCTCAAAGCGTAGCGCCGCGAAATCATTGGAACGCGCACCGCTCAGGGCCTTGTCCAGCAAAGCGGGCTCGGCTACGCAGGTGGCAAATTCGCTACCCACCATGATGCGGCGCGACTGGCCCAGCGCATTCTCAAGCGCCGCATTGACAAAACGTACCATTCCGCGCTCATCCAGCACGGCAATCAAGGTGCAAAGCCAGTCTAAAGACTGGTAGTTTTTCTGGTCGGTTTCATCCAACTCCAGGTTGGACGCATCGGGGGGCAAGTCAGCGGTTGAACTCATGCAATCAATCAGATGTAACCAGCCCCATGGACTGGATTAATTGCCTGCGGGCAAGCGATCCAGTTCTCGCTTGATGCCCGCGACATCGCTCTCCTGGCGGGCAAGATCGGCTTTTAGCTTGGCCACCCGCTCTGGGTAGCCCTGAGGGTTGCGCAACTCCAGCGCCGTGCGCACAGGGTTGCCGTCGTTGTACTCCGCCTTCAACTCGCTTAAACGGGCCTGTGCCTTGCTCAGCTCGCTTTGCAAGATGGCTCGGGCATCAGAGTCACGTGCTTTTTGAGCGGCGTTATCGCTGCGCACAGGCGCAGGCACTGCGCTGCTAGAGTTTGCAGGTTTGGGCTTGGCCGGCGCAGTGGATGTGCCAGCGCTGCTGCCAGATGAACGTGTGCCATGAATGACGGTGACGCCGCCGCCATCCACCGGCTTGCAGCCTTTGGCCTTGGCCTGCGCCACATTGTTGGTGTATTCATTGCCACAGCGGTAAATCGCATCCTGCGCAAAGACAGCGCCAGACGCTGCAAGCAACAACGACAACACATAAAGCTTCTTCATTCGTTCCCTCTCAGGCAGACAGCGACAGCAAGTCCGCGATACCTTGAGTATCGCTCCAAGCTTGCGGGTTTATTCACTACTTGATTGCTGCCGTCCTGTTTGGTTCCTTATGGGCCACGCTACCTCAAGAACTGTGCAATAAAAAAGGCGGCTTGCGCCGCCTCTTTTGCTCCTCGCCTTACAGCGAGAAGTACATGTCGTATTCGACAGGGTGCACCGACTGACGGTAGCGAGTCACTTCGCCCATCTTCAGCTCGATGTAGGCATCCAGCATGCTGTCGGAGAACACACCACCCTTGGTCAGGAAGGCGCGGTCTTCGTTCAGAGCGTCCAGGGCCTGGTCCAGGCTGTGGCACACGGTAGGCACCAGCTTGTCTTCCTCGGGGGGCAGATGGTACAGATCCTTGGTGGCTGCTTCGCCGGGATGGATCTTGTTTTCCACACCGTCCAGACCCGCCATCAGCAGAGCCGCAAAACCCAGGTAGGGGTTCATCAGTGGATCGGGGAAGCGGGCTTCCACGCGGCGACCCTTGGGGTTGCTCACGTAAGGAATACGGATGGAAGCGGAGCGATTTTTGGCCGAGTAAGCCAGCTTCACAGGAGCTTCAAAACCAGGAACCAGACGCTTGTAGCTGTTGGTACCGGGGTTGGTGATGGCGTTCAGAGCACGAGCGTGCTTGATGATGCCGCCGATGTAGTACAGCGCGAAGTCAGACAGACCGGCATAGCCGTCGCCAGCAAACAGGTTCTTGCCATCTTTCCACACGGACTGGTGCACGTGCATGCCAGAGCCGTTGTCGCCAGCGTAGGGCTTGGGCATGAAAGTAGCCGTCTTGCCGTAGGTGTTGGCTACGTTCCAGATGATGTACTTTTGCAGCTGTGTCCAGTCAGCACGCTCAACCAGCGTGGAAAAGCGTGTGCCGATTTCGTTTTGACCAGCGCCGGCCACTTCGTGGTGGAACACTTCAACAGGAATACCGACAGCTTCCAGCAACAGCGACATTTCTGCGCGCATGTCTTGCGTGCTGTCAACGGGAGGCACTGGGAAGTAGCCGCCCTTGTTACGAGGACGGTGACCACGGTTGCCGGTTTCAAACTTGGTTCCAGTGTTCCATGGCGCTTCGTATTCTTCGATTTCGAAGAAGGGGTTGTGAGGCTCGGTACCCCAGCGCACGCCGTCGAAGATGAAGAATTCGGGTTCGGGTCCGAAGTAGGCGGTGTCGCCCAGACCAGAGGCCTTCAGATAGGCTTCAGCGCGCTTGGCGATGGAACGGGGGTCACGGTCATAGGCCTTACCGTCACCGGGCTCGATCACGTCACACTGCAAAATCAGTGTGGTTTCTTCAAAGAAGGGATCGATGTTGGCGGTGTTGGGATCGGGCACCAGTTGCATGTCCGAAGCTTCAATACCCTTCCAGCCCGCGACGGAAGAGCCGTCAAAAGCGTGGCCGGAGACAAACTTGTCTTCGTCAAAGTGCGACACGGGCACGGTCACGTGCTGTTCCTTGCCACGGGTATCGGTAAAGCGCAGGTCTACGAACTTGACCTCGTTATCCTGCACCATCTGCATCACATCTGCTACGGTCTTCGCCATTAGATCTCTCCTGCCAACGTGGCTGATCAAATAAAGAATAAATACTATTAAGCAGTTTACGTGCCAACTTCCGTTGCACTACGGTGATCCAACATATTTGTCACTTACAGATACGCTGAGCAACCTGTGTTTCGCACACTGCACCAAACAGGCCCATATTGTCGCACTGCCTGAGCCCCACTCTTGATTGCACCAATTTGGCGATTTAATTGCACCAGATTGGTGCATATTTGAGAAATGACTGATTTTGGTGCGCAGCATGCAATGCGAATGCCTGCAAGCCGACTCAGCGCGTGATCTGAGCTGTATCAGCGACATCGTGGGCAAATGGCACCTTGGGGTCTGCAGCCTGCGGTGTGGACTGCGCCCTCATCTGCTCCAGCGCGCTCAGACAGAAATGCGCAAACCACAGCGCCGAGAAAGCAAACACCAGCGCATAAATCCAGATGGCAATGGGAATCAAAATCCAGAATGCGGCCAGAAACACCAGACCCGAAACCCAGACGATTCCCGGCGCGGCCCCCAGATAGCCGCAGATGATGCCCATCAAAATCAACGACATGCGGTAACGCACAAACAGGTTGCGGCGCTCGTCTTTGCTGGCATGTTCAGCCAAAGCATCAAAAGCCATGACGCGGTAAGTCAGCCAACCCCAGATCAGCGGTGCGACCACCAGCATCAAAGGTGGAAAGACCCACAGCGGCAGCGTTACCAACAAAGCCAGCAAGGCAATCAAGGTGGAGCCGCCTGACCAGAGCACGCTGGCAACCGTAGATGCACCGTGTTTTTTCTCAAGCTGAGCAAAGCGTTTTTCAGCGACCAGCGAGGTCAGCACCGGTGCCATGAAGAGCCCTGCAAACAGCAGAGTGACAACCACCAACACAGGTGTGGCCCCCAGCACTACAAAAATAGAAGCAACCACCTCAGAGGCGTAGCTCATTCCGTGCTCTTGCAGCCACACCCAGATGGAATGTAGCCAACCTACGCCGTCGAGCAGGTTTTGCACCCGCTGAACGGCATCCGCCCAGAAAAAGTAGCCTAGCACCCAGGTCAGCAAGGCCATAGCCAGCAAAGGCAGCAGTGACCAGGCGATAACCCGCTTATGCAGGCAATACGCCAATGCACGCCAAAAAGAGTCGAGTAGCAAGCCCATGCCAGCAAGCATACCGAAGGAAGGCCTTAAGCGCGACCCATCAGTCGTAGGACGCCCCGCCATTGTTGCGCCCAGAAGCCACGGCCATAGTCACGCAGTTGGCCTTGCGCATCCGGTTGCACTTGATCGCGAACACCGGTCGGGTCATAGCGCAGATCAAAGTTGACCGTTCCAAACAGCATGTCCCACCAGGGCAGCAGCACGCCGAAGTTGTTGCCGTGCACCTTTTTGTTGCGCACCGGTGCCATGGGCTCATGACCAATGCCGAGGGCATGGTGACGGCGATGAAAGCGTGGGCTAACCCACAGGCGCTCTCCCAGCTGACCAAACCAGATACGCACGTTGGCATGCTGAAAGCTCTCGCTGAGCTGAGTCAGCGCCACAATCGCCACAAACTGGCCGGGGGCTACGCCAATGAGCTGGGCCACCAGTACGATGATGGCGTCGTGAATGACATCGTCGAGCAAATGATTGCGGGTGTCGCTCCAAACCGTCATCTGACGCTGGGAGTGGTGCAGCGCATGTAGCTTCCACCACCAGCGCAGGCCGTGCTGACCACGGTGAATCCAGTACTCGACCAGATCAAACACCACCAGATACAGCAGCAGGCTGACCCAAGCGTTGTCCGTCACGCCCGGCCAGAGATCGTCCAGATGGAAAGCGGGAAAGCCCCAGACATGGGCCGTGCCCATGACGGCGTCCCACATCGGGTCAATGCTGAAGAACAGCGCCAGACGGAATAGACCCAGCCGGTGAATAAGCGTATAGATGATGTCCACGCGAATAGCCTGGCGGTCCACCACGGGCTCTACCGGCTTCCAGCGCTGCAGCGGCACGATGACAACAATCATGATGGCAATCTGCAGCAGGCCGACCAGCAGCCAGCCGGTGGCGGCGTAACCATCTTCGAGCAGGTTGGCCATGCCGAAGTGGAACAGAAAAGGCTGCACCACGCCCTCAAACAGGCGTTGCTGCGCATCGCCAAAAATCTGAATCAACCAGTCCACAAATCACTCCTGGCGCGGCACTCAGCGGTGCTGCGCAATCCAGCCTTGATACGCAGGATGCTCGACCAGCGTACGGAAGCAAAAGCCTTTGTCCAGCAGGCCGACGATCAGCGGCTCCAGCACCGCTGGTGCCCACGGGTCCTGACGTGACCAGATACCAAGGTGGGCCAGCAAGATATCGCCGCCGCGTATGTTTTTGAGCGCTTGCGACAGCAAACGTTCATTGGGGTATTTATCGCTGGGCAGCTCATCGCCCAGAAAACCTGCAGGTGCCCAGCCAATATGCTGATAACCACCCTGCTGCGCTGCAGCAATCAATGCGGGCGATGTCTTGCCGCCCGGCGCGCGGTACAGCGGCAAGGGTTTGCGTCCGGTCATCTGGGTGAGCCGCTGGGCGGCGCGGGCAATTTCTTGCTGGTATTCGGCCACCGAGACCACAAAGCTCTGCCCTGCTCTGGGCCCTGCCGATGGCTTGACCTTGAAGTGCGTGACCTGCCCTGTGGCCTTGTCGCGAACATCAGCCAGCCAGTACATGTGGTCAAAGGTGTGCGATGCGAGCTGGTGACCCTCGTCGGCACGCGCCTTCCACCAAGGTACCCAGAAGTCGCTGAGACTGCTACCGCCCTCTTTCGCCGGCTCATTGGCCGCGAAGAAAGTGACCTGTACCTTGTGCTTTTGCAGCACCTGGGCGACCAGGTTGGCAATGCCCATGTGCCCCGTATCAAAAGTCAGGTAGACCGGCTTGTTGCATGCGCTAGCAGCTATCTTTTTTGAAAAATCATCAGCCACAGACAACCCGGGCAGGCCAGCCGCCGCGGATGCGAGCATGAATTGACGTCTTTGCATCCACCCTCCTTCAGGGGAGCTGGCCCGCGCTCAACACGCATGAAGTACTCCCCGCTGTTTGATTGCAGCAGGGAGAGTCTCCCTTAGCGTGCAGCGTGGGACAGTGTCCAGACACCGTGGGGTGACTTGCCCACATTGACCTGATTAACCACCTTCTTCTCTACCGTGTCGATCACAGAGAGCTTGCGCGCCCAGCGCGAGGCCACATAGATGTAGCGGCCGTCAGCCGACACATCCATACAGTCCGGGCCACCCGGTGCCGGGTAATTGGCGACGACCTGGCTGGTGACCATATCGATCTTGCTGATGGTGTTGGCCACACGGTTGCTCACGAACAGATGGCGGTCATCGCCCGCAGCGCGGAAGGCATGTGCGCCCGCTGCCGTCTTAATCTGTCCCACGCTACGTGGCTCAGCACCCGTGAGGTCAAACACCTCCACGCCATCCCCGCCGGTCAGTCCCACAAACAGCTTCTTGCCATCAGGGCTTCCATAGACGTCCGCCGGCATAGGACCGGTGGGCACGCGGGACTTGATGGTCTGCGTTGCGATGTCGATGGCGACCAGCGCATCGCTGTCCTGCATGGTCGAGTAAAGCGTCCTGCTTTGCGCGTCGACAAACAGATGGCTAGGCGTCTTGCCCGTGGACACGCGCTTGACCAGCGTGGGGGTCTGCGTCGCCGCATCCCAGCGGTAGAAGTCAATGTGATTGAGGCGGTTGGCCGCCGTGATGAACCACTTCATATCGGGCGAAAAGCGCAGGTGGTAAGGGTCCACGATGTCACGAATCACGCGCTGCACAGCGCCTGTACGCGGGTCAATCAGCGACAGCGAATCACCCAGCGCATTAGCTACAACCAGCGACTTTTCGTCAGGCGTCAGATACAGGTGATGCGGCTCTTTGCCCGTAGGAATGCGCGATTGCTCCTTCCAGGTCAAAGGGTCGACCACGCTGATGGAGGCATCCAGAGAATTCAGCACAAAAATAGGCGTCGGGCCTTGTACGGCACGCGATGCCTGTGCCGGCATGACGACTGCCGGACGAACGGACGCGTCAGAAGCTGCCGCGGTTGTCGCCGCCGTCGCTGCAGGCTTTGCCGCTGGCGATGCCTGAGTCGAAGCAGCCGTCGCAGATTTGAATCCAGGCATTGCCGAAGCACCCAGCCAGGCCGCCGCCCCCACACCAATTACCAATGCCACAGCAGCGCCAGTGCGCCCAATAGAAAGACGTCCCACAACCACCACCTTCTCAGAATTCCTGCAGTGTATCCGCGCCAGAGCAGCCACTGCCCACACAAGCCAACTGTTTGCAGAACTTGCTGCTGTACAACCCAGCTGAAGCCTTAGCGGCGCTGGCTCATACTATGGAAAAACATCAAAAGCAGGAGCAGCTAGCGCCTGCATTGCATGTCATTCAGTACTAAAAATACTTGAAACCGTTGGAATAAAGGCACGTACTACTCACTTAATGATGAGCATCATGCTTCTATAAAAAAAGGAGCCCAGAGGGCTCCTTTTTTGCAAGGCTGAGCAAGGTGCTCATTCCTTCCATTTCTCTGCCAGCTTTTCAGGGCTTTGAGAATCGTAGCCTTCGAACGGCTGGTGAATCCAGGGGTTGGTACCCAGATAGTCCACCGAATAGTCAGGCTCGAAAGTCGACACACCCTTGGTCCAGATCACGGCGCTGCGCAGCTCGGAAATCGGGGCATAGTTGGTCTTGAGCATGGCAATCACGGCCTTGAGCGTAGCGCCCGAATCGGCCAGATCGTCCACCAGCAACACGCGGCCAGAGATATCACCCTTGGGCGTGGCGATGAAGCGACCAATGTCCAGATGGCCTTGCACCGTACCGGCTTCGGCGCGGTAGGAGCTGGTGGACATGATGGCCAAGGGCTTATCGAAAATACGGCTCAGGATATCGCCTGGGCGCAGACCACCGCGTGCCAGGCACAGGATGGTGTCGAATTCCCAGCCGGACTGGTGAATCTTGACAGCGAGCTTTTCGATGAGACCGTGGTACTCGTCGTAGCTCACATACAGGTGCTTACCGTCTTCAGTCAACATGGGCACAGTTCCTTTGAAATTTCAGTGAAACCCCAGCTCGCTTACGCAGCGCTGTAGGGGTTATGCATCAGGATGGTGTGATCGCGGTCAGGGCTTGTGGAAACCATGGCAATCGGCACACCCGTTACTTCCTGGATGCGGTCCAGGTAACGACGCGCATTCACAGGCAGCTTGTCGTACTCGGTCACGCCCACGGTGGAGTCAGTCCAGCCGGGGATGGATTCATAAATGGGCTTGCAACGCTCGATATCGTCGGCACCCAGGGGCAGCAGGTCGATGGTTTCACCATCCAGCTCGTAGCCCACGCACAGCTTGAGCTCTTCAATGCCGTCCAGCACGTCCAATTTGGTAATACACAGGCCAGACAGACCGTTGATCTGCGCCGAGCGCTTGAGCAGCGCAGCGTCAAACCAGCCGCAGCGACGCGAACGGCCTGTAGTTACACCCTTTTCGGCACCCACAGTGCTCATCACATAGCCAGGAGTGCCTTCCTTTTCCCATTCCAGCTCGGTAGGGAAAGGACCGCCACCCACGCGAGTGCAGTACGCCTTGGTGATACCCAAGATGTAATGCAGCATGCCAGGGCCCACGCCAGCGCCGGCAGCGGCGTTGCCCGCCACGCAGTTGGACGAAGTCACATAGGGGTAAGTGCCGTGATCCACGTCCAGCAACGTGCCTTGGGCGCCTTCAAACAGCAGGTTGCCACCTTCAGCGTGCGCAGCGTTCAGTTCGCGCGACACGTCGGCGATCATGGGCTTGAGCAGCTCTGCATGGCGCATGGCTTCTTCATACACGACTTCGAATTGAATCTCGCCGTCCTTCATGTAAGGAGCCAGACCAGCGCCGAAGTCGAAGTTCTTGGAACCCAGCACGTTGACCAGAATGTGGTTATGCAGGTTCAGCAGCTCGCGCAGCTTGGTGGCGAAGCGCTCGGGGTGCTTCAGATCTTGCACGCGCAGAGCACGGCGGGCGATCTTGTCTTCGTAGGAAGGGCCAATGCCCTTGCCGGTCGTACCGATCTTCTGCACGCCGCCCTTTTCACGGGCTGCTTCGCGGCCAATGTCCAGTGCCACGTGGAAAGGCAGAATCAGCGGGCAGGCTTCGGACACGCGCAAACGGTCACGCACTTGCACGCCGGCCTTTTCCAGACCTTCGATTTCTTCAAACAGCTTGCCCACGGACAGCACCACGCCGTTACCGATGTAGCACTTCACGCCAGGGCGCATGATGCCGCTGGGAATCAGGTGCAGAGCCGTCTTCACGCCATTGATGACCAGAGTGTGACCCGCATTGTGGCCGCCCTGGAAACGCACGACGCCGTTGGCGCTTTCGGTCAGCCAGTCAACCAGCTTGCCCTTGCCCTCGTCACCCCACTGGGTTCCGACTACGACGACGTTGCGACCTTTGGATGTATTCATATCTCAATCCGATAAATCGAAGAATTAGTCAAAAGCCTTAAATGGCTTGCACGACCCATTGCCCGCCAACATTGGCAAGCTCACGGTCGCAGTGAAACTCGTCCACTTCGCTTTCATGCCCAGGCAGTACGCAGACCACCGTCTCGCCCTGCTGACGCAATGCGGCAATGGCAGCAGCCACTTGCACGTCATCACCCCAGGGAGCGCGAATGGCAGCCTTGAGCGGACGCTCGGGCACGACAGCCACCAGTTGTTTGATATCCAGACTGAAGCCAGCAGCAGGTCGGTTACGACCGAACACTGCACCCACTTCGTCATAGCGGCCACCGCGCACCAGGGCATCGCTGCCACCGGGCACATAAATAGCAAAACGCGTGCCGCTGTAGTAAGAGTAGCCTCGCAGATCCGCCAGATCAAAGCTGACCTTGACGCCATCCAGGCGCTGCACCAGCCAACGCAAATGTGATAGCACATCACGCACGCCAGCAGTACGCTCCAGCACGATTTCTGCCTTATCCAGCACTTCCATGCCGCCATACAGCTGCAGCAAGGCCATCAGGCCTTCGCGCGAAGCTTCAGGGAAGTCGACGGTCAGTGCCGCCAGCTCTGTCGCATCCTTGGAAGCCAGCGCCGCATGCACACCACGCAGCACCGACTCATCCACCATCACACCCGCCAGCAGGCTGCGCACGATGCGCACATCGGCCAAGTCCACGATGACATCCTTGACGCCTGCGCCCTTGAGGCAGTCGAGCGCCAGAAGCAGTGCTTCCAGATCGGCCTCAAGACCTTCGTGACCATAGATTTCAGCGCCAAACTGGAAGGGCTCACGTGTGGCTCGCGGGCGATCGGGGCGCGCATGCACCACGGGGCCGCAGTAGCACAGGCGAGTCACGCCTTTGCGATTGAGCAGATGAGCATCAATGCGCGCCACTTGTTGCGTCATATCGGCACGCAAGCCCATGGTGCGACCAGAGAGCTGGTCAATCAGTTTGGAGGTTTGAAGGGCAAGAGCTTCGCCTGTACCCGTCAGCAAGGACTCCAGATACTCGAGCATGGGTGGCATGACGAGTTCATAGCCATAGCTGCGCGCAGTATCGAGCAATCCTCGACGCAATTCTTCGATGTGCCGTGCCTCGGAAGGCAAAACATCGGCAATGTGATCCGGCAGGACCCAAGCAGACATGGAGAAATGGGGAGGCTGTTAAAAACGTGATTCTACCGGCTTTGCCAGCCCTCCCCAATTTGACCCGCAACGCCTAGCCAGTATCGACGGTATTTATAGCAAGGCCAGCGAAATTACGCCCGCTGCGATACACAACAATCCACAAAAGCGTAGCTGCCCATCTTTGAGCTGCAATAGCTGCGTAAACATCAGTCGCCATTGCCTTGGAGCCAGCAACGGCAGCAGCCCTTCAAGCACCAGCACCATGGCCATCGCCATGCCCAACGATTCCCACCAATCCATTTACGCCTCCCGAAATAAACAATGGCCCTCCAGGGGCCATTGTTTCAATACAAGTCAAAGCTTATTTGCTGCCTGAGCCGCCATTGCGGTAAGCCTTGAAGAACTCACTTTGCGACGGATCCAGCACCAGCACATCGCTCTTCTTGGAGAAGCTCTCCTTGTACGCATCAAGGCTGCGGTAGAACTGCGCGAACTGTGGGTCTTTGCCAAAGGCTTCGGCATAGACACGAGCGGCTTCAGCATCGCCCTCACCCTTGATCTTCTGGGCATCGCGGTAAGCGTTGGCGATGGTGATGTCACGCTGACG
This sequence comes from Comamonas suwonensis, assembly GCF_012844455.2. GTDB lineage: Bacteria > Pseudomonadota > Gammaproteobacteria > Burkholderiales > Burkholderiaceae_C > Comamonas > Comamonas suwonensis. The sequence goes on from NZ_JABBCQ020000002.1 coordinate 245,022, forward strand.
GTCTGCCTCGGCGCGAATTTTTTCACCTTCAGCAGCACCCGTAGAGCGCAGCTCGTTCGCTACGCGCTTGCGCTCCGCCTCCATACGGCGATAGACGGACTCGGTAATGGTCTCGGCGTAATCCACGCGGGTAATACGCACGTCCACGATGTCCACGCCCCAGGGCTTGGCACCGCGAACGGTTTCCAGCACTTCACGCTTGACGTCGGCCATCAATGTTTCGCGCTTGGAAGACAGCAGCTCGCGCACAGTGCGGCGGTTGATCTCTTCCTGGAAGGCGTTGCGTACCACACGATTGAGCTGCATGGCACCTGCAGACTCATCCAAGCCCACGTTACGGATGTATTCCGAAGGCTCAGAGATGCGCCAGCGCACATACCAGTCAATGACCACGCGCTGCTTTTCAGCCGTCAGCATGGGTTCGGTGTCCGTGCTGTCCAGCGTCAACAAACGCTTGTCAATGTAGCGCACGTTCTGAAATGGAGGAGGCATCTTCCAGTTCAGACCGGGCTCGGTAATCACTTCCTTGATCTGACCCAGCGCATAGACCACGCCAAACTGGCGCTGATCCACCACAAACAGGGTGGAGCTCAACAAAGCCAGCACCACGAGAATGCTGGTGACAAAAAATCCGATTCGATTCACTGCATTCTCTCCTAGCGTGCGTCACGATCGCGGCTACGGGCATCGCGGCTGCGAGCGTCACCGGCGGGATTGGGTACTACACGTGCGGCAGCAGGAGTCGTCGAAGCGCCCCCCGCAGCAGCATCACCCGAAGCAGCAGGTACTGCCGCTCCATTCACACCCTGCATGATCTTGTCCAGTGGCAAGTACAGCAGGTTGGAACCCTGACGCGACTCGACCAGCACCTTGGTCACGTTGCTGTAGACCTGCTGCATGGCATCAAGGTACAGACGATCGCGTGTGACTTGAGGTGCTTTCTGGTATTCGGTGTACAGCGAGCTGAAACGACCGGCATCACCCTGAGCCTGAGCCACGATCTTGGCCTTATAGGCCTGAGACTCTTCACTCAGACGTGCCGCCGTACCTGTGGCGCGAGGCACCACGTCGTTGGCATAGGCCTGTGCCTCGTTCTTGGCGCGCTCACGCTCTTGACCGGCCTTGAGCACATCGTCAAACGACGCCTGGACCTGTTCTGGCGGACGCACACCGCCTTGCTGCATATTGATGCCCACCACCTCCACGCCCACCTTGTAGCGATCCAGAATGGACTGCATCAGGTCACGCACGCGGGGGGCAATCTGGTCACGCTCTTCAGCAAGAGCGGTGTCCATCTTCATCTTGCCAACCACATCGCGCACCGCAGATTCAGCGACCTGAATCACGGCTTCGGAAGGGCTGCGGCTTTCAAACAACCAGGCACGTGCATCGCTCAGGCGATACTGCACAGCAAACTTGATTTCGACGATGTTCTCGTCTTCAGTCAACATGGCCGATTCGCGCAAACCGGTGCTACGCACGATGTTGTCGCTACCCACATCCGCAGAGCGAATCTGCGAGACATAGACCAGCTCATGCTTTTGCACCGGATAAGGCAGGCGCCAGTTGAAACCTGCACCCACCGTGCTTTTGTACTTACCGAACTGCGTGATGACGGCCTGCTGGCCTTCCTGCACGATGAAAAAGCCTGTACCGAGCCAGATCAGCACCGCCACACCAGCAATCAGGAACATGCCCTTGCCGGGATTGAAAGGTTCTGTGGGCTGGCCACCGTTGCGCGCAGGCGGTACGCCACGGCCATTGCCGGAGCCACCACCAAACAAACCCGAGAGCTTGCGATTGAGATCACGCCAGACTTCCTCCAGATCAGGCGGCTGGCCGCCTTGCTGAGAAGATGGCCTTGGACGCTGCTCCGGAGCAGGAGGTGGCGAAGGACGCTCCCCCTCTGGTGCCGAGTTATCGGGCTTGGAGCTATCTTCGTTGTTATTGTCGCCACGACCCCAGCGCGGATCGTTCAAATTGAACATCCCGCGAATGCGTTGCGGCAACACCGCCAGGCGATGGACGCGTTGTGAAAAATTCATGCGAGACGTCTCTGTATTTTCAAAAAGACATGGACCATGGCAAGCATTGTGCCCAATAGGAACATAAGCCCCTAGTGTTGTGCGTCGTCGTCAGAGGACATCCAGGACGTATCGCCCCGAGCCTCAACTTCTTCGCTTGCTGCCTCTTCACGTACCTGCAAAACCCGGTCAGCCAACATTTGTCGCAGCTGCGCGAGCCCTTGCCCAGAGCGAGCACTGACAAACACACGCGGCACTGGCTCACCATCGAGCTCGTACATATCCTGCAACTCGGCAGGCATCCGTTCGGGATCAATCGCATCCAGCTTGTTGAAGACCAGAATCTGCGGCACGTCATCTGCCCCGATTTCCGCCAGAACTTTTTGAACTTGTTGTATTTGTTCCGGGAAACCTGGATTCGATGCATCCACGACATGCAGCAGCAGATCGGCGTCAATCGCCTCCTGCAAGGTAGCCTGGAAAGCATCCACCAGACCGTGCGGCAAATCGCGAATAAAACCAACGGTATCTGACAGAGACACTGATTCCTCAGCCTCGACCAGATACATCTGTCGGGTTGTCGTATCCAGCGTGGCAAAAAGCTGATCCGCAGCGTAGGCACGAGCCTTCACCATGGCATTGAACAGCGTGGATTTACCAGCGTTGGTGTAGCCAACCAGAGAAATATTGAAAACGTCACGGCGCGAGCGTTGACGGCGCTGTGTGGTGCGCTGCTTTTTGACTTTTTTCAAACGCTCTTTGGTGCGTTTAATGGACTCGTCAATCATACGGCGATCCAGCTCAATCTGCTTTTCACCGGGGCCGCCACGGCCGCCAATACCGCCAGCCTGGCGCTCCAGGTGACTCCAGCGACGCACAAGGCGGGTGCTGATGTACTGCAGTCTGGCCAACTCCACCTGTAACTTGCCTTCGTGGCTGCGCGCACGCTGGGCAAAAATTTCCAGGATCAGCATGGTCCGGTCGTTGACCGGCATCTGGATATGTCGCTCAAGATTGCGCTGCTGCGCCGGGCTCAGGGACTGGTCAAACCAGACCTCCTTGGCGCCGTGCATCTGGGCCAGCATGCGGATTTCATCCGCCTTGCCGCTGCCCACAAACAGTGCTGGATCAGGAGCTTTGCGCTTGCAGGTCAAGCGCGCCACGGGTTGCAAGCCAGCAGTCTGAGCCAGCAGGCCCAGCTCTTCCAGCTCGTCGTCGAAATGGGGAACGCCAAAATCCACGCCCACCAGCAACACTGGCGCAGACGCGGAACGTTCAAAGGATTCAGAACTCAAATACCTGTCCCGTAGGGTAAGCCGCGCCGGGCAAGCCGGCGGGCGTTGACGCAAAAAACTTAAGAAGCAGTGGCTTCGGCGTCGTTATCAGCCGGAGTAGCGGCCGAGAAGTTCACGGCACGGCCGGGAACGATGGTGGAGATGGCGTGCTTGTAAACCATCTGGGTGACGGTGTTACGCAGCAGCACCACGTATTGGTCAAACGACTCAATCTGGCCCTGCAGCTTGATACCGTTCACCAGATAGATGGAAACCGGCACATGTTCACGACGCAGTGCGTTCAGGAACGGATCTTGGAGGAGTTGACCTTTGTTGCTCACGATATTCTCCGTGTTCGAGGAGTGTTGTTGTAAACCGACACGTTACCACAGGCCCTGAGAAAACCATTCAAAAAAGGGTTTTCCCTAGGGTTTCGCGACAACAGTTAATCCTTGTCGGCGTAAGGATTATGGGAGGTTTTCAAGTCAATGCGCAACGGGGTTCCCACAAGATTGAATTCCTTGCGGAAACGACCTTCCAGAAAGCGTTTGTACGCTTCGGTGACATGCTCCAGCGAGTTGCCATGAATCACGATGATGGGTGGATTCATGCCGCCTTGGTGGGCGTAACGCATCTTGGGACGGTACGCGCCAACCTTCTTGGGCGTCTGGAACTGGATGGACTCCAGCAGAATGCGCGTCAGCACAGGCGTAGGCATCTTGCAGGTGGCTGCACGGTGCGCCTGAATGATGGACTTCCACAGCGGCTCGATACCCTGGCGCTTTTGCGCAGAGATGAAGTGCATGGGAGCGAACTTCAAGAAGGACAGCCGCGTCTCGATGGAGCGCTCCAGCATCTGGCGCTGGTAATCGTCCACGGCATCCCACTTATTGATGGCTAACACCACCGAGCGACCGCTTTCGAGAATAAAGCCCGCAATGTGCGCATCCTGATCGGTCACGCCAGCCGTGGCGTCAATCAGCAGCAGCACCACGTTGGCACCTTCAATGGCCTGTAGTGTCTTGACCACCGAGAACTTCTCGATCGCCTCAAACACCTTGCCCTTGCGGCGCAGACCCGCCGTGTCGATCAGTTCAAACTTCTGACCATTGCGCTCAAACGGTACAGTGATCGCATCACGCGTGGTACCCGGCATGTCAAAGGCCACCAGACGCTCTTCACCCAGCCAGGTGTTGATCAGTGTGGACTTGCCTGCATTGGGGCGACCAGCAACGGCCAAACGCACGGGGCGCTGGTCATCATCTCCAAAGACTTCTTCTTCAGGCTCTGGCAGATTGAGCAGACCCAGAGCCATATCAACCAGATCGCGCACACCTTGGCCATGAGCCGCAGACACCGCCTGAACCTCGCCCAGACCCAGTTCATAGAACTCAGTGAGCTGAAGGCCGTCCTTCATGCCTTCGGCCTTGTTGGCCACCAGCAGCGTGGGCTTCCCCAGACGGCGCAGGTAATTGGCGATCTCATGGTCCTGACCGGCAAGACCGGCACGGGCATCCAGCACAAAGATCACCACATCGGCTTCGGCGACTGCCTGCTGCGTCTGCTTTGCCATCTCCTTGAAGATGCCGCGCGATGCGTCAGGCTCGAAACCACCGGTATCGATGACGATGTACTCATGCTTGCCCTGACGACCCTGGCCGTAATGGCGGTCACGCGTCAGCCCTGCAAAGTCAGCGACGATGGCATCTCTCGACTTGGTGAGTCGATTGAACAGCGTCGACTTGCCCACATTGGGGCGCCCTACCAGGGCAATAACTGGCTTCATTCCAAAAACAATCTATCAATCAGGCTTGAAGCCATACACCGTGCCGCTACGGCTGACGACGACCAAAGTATTGGCAGCGACAACCGGCGACGTGGCGACTCCCGCCTTGTCAGTTTCCAAACGGGCCAGTGCAGAGCCATCTTCACGCGAGAGCATGTGCACTGTCCCAAAATCATCAGCCAGCACCACCGAGCGGCCCAGCACCAGTGGTGCGGTCAGCTTGCGGTACTGCAATTTGTCAATGGACCACAGGCGCTGACCATCATTGCGGCTCCATGCCTGCACCGTGCCATTGCTTTCAGCGCCAAACACGGCCTGCGCATCGCCAGCCACGCCATCACTGCCCTTGGAGCTTTGAGTCCAGCGCACGTTGGCATTGCTGACATCCACACAGCCAACCGACGCCTGGAACGCGCGAGCACAGACACTGCCGTCAACACGGCTGACGGGGCCTACCAGATCAACCAGTCGCTCCACATCGTTCGTGCCACGCGGTGCGGCCAGAGGCGCCATCCAGCGCACGGAACCATTGTCAGGATCAACTCCGGCCAGACGGCCAGAGACGCCTACAACCAGATTATTACCAACAGCCTGCAAAACGCCGGGCTGCCGCAAAATAAGCGGTTCGTTGCTGGGGCCTTCAACCGACCACAACTCGCGGCCGTTATTGCCATCAAATGCGGCCAGCGAGCGATCCGCAGACATCACAAACACGCGGCCACCAGCCACCAGCGGTGGCGTATAAACCGCGGCATTCAACGTCTGCTTCCACAGCTGCTTGCCTTCCGCAAACACCATGAGCTGGTTGCTGCGTGTGACGACAGCGGTGCGCTGGCCATCACTGCCAACGCCCGTGGTCAGCGCTTCGCCCACGTTGAACTTGCCCACCTGGCTGCCCGTGCTGCCATCCAGCGTCGTGACGCTGCCATCCTTGGTCACCACGGTCACGTTATTGCCCTGCACCAGAGCCGGCATGGCCAAAGGCACTTCGCTGCCCAGCTTGACAGTCCACGCCTGATGCACCGCAATCTTGGCGGGGTTAGGACCCAAATCCATAGGCTTGGGCTTGTCCTTGCCGCTGAACATGGAGCAGGCGGCCAGCGATGCCGTCAACGCAGTCAACATCAGCACGCGGGCTGCAGATTTCGCTGCGGGAGCAGCCGATTTCATGGGATGGGCAAAAGTCTTCAAGATTATTTCTCCGACGACGTTGTCTTGACCAGAGTGGCAGCTTCAGGAGCAGCACCCAGCGCATTGAGCTTGAACTCCACCAGATGACGGTAGTCCAGTTCTTTGTCCATCGCCTTATAGGCAGACTGGTACTGAGTGATTGCCTCGGCCTGCTTGCCCAGAGCGGCATACAGGTCACCACGGCGATCGGCCTGCAGACCGGCAAAGGACTCAGGCATGGAAGCCTCGAGCACCTTCAGACCTTCGTCGTAGTTTTTTTGCTCTTCCAGCACAGCCGACAGACGCAGGCGGGCCAGAGCCTTGTAGCCCTCATCACCCTTTTCTGCCACCCAGCTCAGCTGAGCCTTGGCGTCATCGAGCTTGCCCGCCTCTACCGAGGCCTTGGCCATCTGCAGTGCGGTTTGTGTCGCCTGGATAGTGCCAGCGAACTTTTCCTTGAGCTCGGCAAACGCATGGTCAGCACGCCCAGCATCCTTGGCAAGCAAGGCCTCATCGACCGCATACTCCAGCGCCGAGGCCTGAACGGCCTGACGCTTTTGCCAGTACTGCCAGCCATTCCAGCCAGCCAGAGCGGCGAAGACCACCACCAGAATGGCGGTGATCAGAGTCCCCCAGGAGTTCCAAAAATGCTTGAGCTGCTCAATTTGCTCTTGTTCTTCAAGATCTAGATGGTTTGCCATGGCTACTTTGGTTGAATGGAACGCTGGTCAGAAAACGAGAAGCGGAGAATCAAACCGCTGATTTTAGGCTGTCAGCCCACTGGGCCACATCCGCCAGCGATTGCTGGGATTGCAGGCCTTCGCCGTCGCGCAGCGACTTTACGGTGACCTTGCCCTGAGCCAGTTCATCGCTGCCGAAGATCAGCGCAAAGCGTGCGCCCGATCCGTCGGCCTTTTTGAACTGAGATTTCATGGAGCCCATGCCTTCAGCCGAGCCACCTGCGGCAGCGTGCATCTGCACAGCCACGCCGGCGGTGCGCAGCTGCTGCACGGTCCTGAAGACCTGAGGCAGCGAAGAGGCATCGGGAATGATGGCGTAAACATCAGCGGCAGGCGCAGGGATCTCGGTGCCAATTTCCTTGAGCACTTCGAGCACGCGCTCAACACCCATGCCCCAGCCCACGGCCGGAGCGGGCTTGCCGCCAATTTCTTCGATCAGATAGTCGTAACGACCGCCGCCGCAGATGGTGCCTTGGGAGCCAAGCTTGTCAGTGATGAACTCGAAAACGGTGAGGTTGTAGTAATCCATGCCGCGCACCAGACGCGGGTTCAGCGACCAGGCCACATCGTTGGCATCCAGAATGTCCTGCACCGCCTTCAAGTGCGCCTTGGAGGCATCACCCAGATAGTCCATCAGCTTGGGCGCCGCATTGACCATCTCCTGCATGGCAGGGTTTTTGGTGTCCAGAACGCGCAGCGGGTTGCTGTGCATGCGGCGCTTGGCTTCTTCATCCATTGCATCGGTGTGCTGCTCGAAGTAGGCAATCAATGCCGCGCGATGCGCCTTGCGCTCGTCGGGCTGACCGAGGCTATTGAGTTCTAGGCGCACATCATTAATGCCCAGCTCTTTCCACAGCTGCGCAGCCAGCAAAATCACTTCCGCATCCAGCTCAGGGCCCGCAAAGCCCATGGCTTCAACACCGACCTGGTGGAACTGACGATAGCGACCGCGCTGGGGGCGCTCGTGGCGGAACATCTGACCAATGTAGAACAGGCGTTTGCCGCCTTCGTACAGCAGATTGTTCTCCACTACAGAGCGCACCACACCGGCTGTGCCTTCAGGGCGCAGAGTCAGGTGCTCGCCATTGAGTTTGTCTTCAAAGGAGTACATCTCCTTTTCGACGATATCGGTCACTTCGCCAAGACCACGCACAAACAGGGCTGTGGGCTCCACGATGGGCGTGCGGATATTGCGATAGGCAAAGCGGCCCATCAGGTCGCGCACCTTGGATTCAAACCATTCCCAGCGCGCCGAATCGGGCGGGAGGATGTCGTTCATGCCTTTGACGGCAGTCAATTTTTCGTTCTTGGCCACGTGAAATCTCACATTGGAGTTACTAGCAAAACAAGAGCAAGTTGCGCTCGGCAATCAAGCTTTTTGCCTAGAAACCTTATTCAAATCCATACAGATAGCGCGCTAGCAGCTATCAATTCCAAAGTCTTAACTCGCTGGCATTGTGCCAGCAAGCCCAATGACCAGCCGATTTCAGGCGGCTATTGATGCAGCCTGACCCCTGATGACTCAGGTTTTCGCGCCGTAGCGGCGCTGCACATACTCCAGCACCAGCGTCTGAAACTCTTCCGCAATATGCTCGCCGCGCAGGGTCAGCGCTTTTTCACCGTCGATAAACACCGGTGCAGCAGGCGCCTCGCCATTGCCGGGCAGACTGATACCGATATCAGCATGCTTGCTCTCGCCAGGACCATTGACGATGCAGCCCATCACAGCCACCTTCATCGCCTCCACACCGGGGAACTGGGTGCGCCACACGGGCATTTCACCGCGCAGAAAATCGTCGATCTTCTTGGCCAGTTCCTGGAACGTGGTGCTGGTCGTGCGACCGCAGCCGGGGCAGGCCGTGACGCTGGGCACAAACACGCGCAGACCCAGAGCCTGCAAGATTTCGGAAGCAACCACCACCTCTTGCGTGCGTGCCTCGCCCGGCAGGGGCGTGAGCGAGACACGAATCGTGTCGCCAATCCCCTCTTGCAGCAGCACAGACAGCGCAGCAGTCGATGCCACCGTGCCCTTGGTGGCCATGCCCGCCTCGGTCAGGCCCAGATGCAACGCATAGTCGCAGCGGCGAGCCAGCTCGCGGTAGACAGAGATCAAATCCTGCACACCACTGACCTTGCAGGACAGGATGATGTTGTCGGGGTTCAGACCGATATTCTTGGCCAGCTCTGCAGAGGTGATGGCCGAGGTAATCAGCGCCTCGTACATGACCTGGCGCGTTTCCCAGGGCTTGGCGCGGCGCGAATTCTGATCCATCAGCTCGGCCATGATTTCCTGGTCCAGCGAGCCCCAATTCACGCCAATGCGCACGGCCTTATCGTACTTGGCAGCAATCTCGATCATCTGACCGAACTGCTTGTCCTTTTTGTCGCCCTTACCCACGTTACCGGGGTTGATGCGGTACTTGGACAGCGCTTGCGCGCAATCGGGGTAATCGGTCAGCAGGCGGTGGCCGTTGTAGTGAAAATCCCCCACCAGCGGCACGTACTCGCCCATGCGATCAAGTTGCTCGCGGATGTAGGGCACCGCCGCCGCCGCTTCAGGCGTGTTCACGGTGATGCGCACCATCTCCGAGCCAGCTTGCGCCAGCTGACGCACCTGAATGGCGGTCTCTACCGCATCCACGGTGTCGGTATTGGTCATGGACTGCACGCGAACGGGCGCATCGCCCCCCACAGTGACCACGTTGTTGCGCCATACCACTTTGGCCTGACGCGACTTGCGCGGCAGCGGGCTGGCTATGGCAATGCCCTGCTCGGCTGGCTGCTGCAAATTTTGAGAATCTTGCACTCTTGTTTACCTCGAATGGTTTACTTCACCTCGAAGCGAGCCACGTTGTCACGCGTGGTCGAAATATCGAGCGGTTCACCACGTACTGTTACTTGCGTGCCCTTGGCATTGCCCACAATCACAGTCAGGGGCACCTGACCTTCAGCAGTCGCGGACTCATCTTTGGCCAAGGTTTTTTCCAGCACCACCTTGCCCGTCGCATCCTTGACCTTGACCCAGGATTGACCAGTACTCACCTTCAGGGCGAGTAATGCACCGGTGCTTGCTACGGGCGTCGCCACGGCTGAAGCAGACGCTGCGGTTGCTGCAGCAGCGGGAGTTGCGCCTTCAGGAGTCAACGCAGCAGTGGCGGGCGCAACCGCTGGTGCTGCACCATGGGCCACGGGTTCAGCCGATGGCTCTGTCACCACCGTTTCAGCCTCGGCACTATTAGACGCCTGACCCAGAGGCACTGCGGCAGTCGGGTCTGAGGCATCAGAATGATTTGCAGCTTCGGACTGCTGCGCGCCTGCAACACCACCCTCTGCACCATCCACCGACGGATGGAATGGCACGAAATAGACAGCCGCAGCTGCGGCCAGCAGTACCAGCACACCAGCAGCAATCTTGCGTGAACTGCCACTGCCAGAGCCCAACGGCGCAGCCGAAGACTTGAAGTTGCTGCGCACCTTCACCGTCTCATTGATACCAGGGCCGGTCTTGGCGAGGCTTTTCAGCGCTCTTTGCGGCAGCAGAGCCAGTACAGGCTCGGCATCGATATGCAAAGCTCGGCACATGCCCATGGCCAGAGCGCGCATGAACACATGGTCCGGGAAGGACTCATGGTCATCGGCCTCCAGCGCTTCCAGCTTGCGCTGCGGCACTTTCAGTGTGGCTGCCATGGTGGGCAGTTGTATACGGGCCGCTTCCCGCGCCTGGCGCAGCATGGTCCCCGCTGTGGCATGGACCGGCGTTTGCACCTGCTCTTCGCTTTGCATAGTTTCCTCTTCCACCGCACCGTCACTCATTGAAGGCTCCGCGTTCATAGGCCAACCACTGGCGCGATTGCGGGAAGCGATCACGCAGTTGATTGGCCTGTTGACGCACTCCAATGTCGTCGTGCAATGCCCTGTCTATCTTGATACCCAGCCAGAGGCTGTCTGCGCTGGCCTGGTTGCTATTGTTATTCAAGCGGTGGATGTAAAACTGGGCTTTTTTCAGATCACCCTTGAGCCAGAGCACATTTGCCAAGTTGTAGCCAGCAGCGGGGTTGCCCACATCCATCTCATAGGCGCGAAACATGTTCTCATAGGCCTGCTCCAGCTGCCCTGCCTGCTGGTAGCACATGCCCTTGGCCAGCAAGGTCTTAGGCTGCTCACGATAGCCAGGGGCCTGCAAAGCCTTGTCAAACCACTGGTTGGCAATGTCAAAGTTCTTTTGCTGGCACTGCATCCAGCCGTAGTTGTGCAGCTGGTTGCCATCGCGCGGGTTGAGGTCGATCGCCTTGCGCATGGCAATTTCGGCCTGCGTCCAGTCCCGGTTCTGCATGAGGATCAGAGCCAGCAAGCCGTAGGCATCGGCGTAATCAGGGCGGGCACTCAGAGCCTGACCGACTTCATCCTGAGCGATGTCAAGGCGTCCGGCCTGAAAGTAGCTGGCCGCCAGTTCAAGCCGGATTTGCGCACGGCGATGCGCATCCGCAATCTGAGCCCCCCCGGTCCCGACTACCGAAGCCTGAGGCACCGAGGTCGAAGACGTGGTTGTCGTCGTTGTCGTGGTACAGCCCATCAGCGCTGCAACCGCAACCGGTACTCCCCACCGGGCCATCAAGCCCCAATGTTGCCAAACCGATCGCTGTGCCACTGCCCGCATGTACTGTCCCTTATGTATTCAAACTCCGTCAAGACACCTGCTTGAGCGGGATGATGCGCTGCTTGGCCATACGCTCAGCAGCGCGCGTTCTGTCTTTCACGTCACCGGCCAGCTGACCGCAGGCGGCGTCAATATCATCGCCACGGGTCTTGCGAACCGTCGTCACAATGCCAGCATTGCTGAGCATGGCAGCGAACTCGGTCACACGCGCCGAAGGCGAACGCAGCAACCCTGAAGCTGGGAACGGATTGAACGGAATCAGGTTGAACTTGCACCAGTTCTTGCCGTCGCCGCGCGCGCGCACCAACTCTATCAGCTGACGCGCATGCTCAGGCTGATCATTGACGCCGTCGAGCATGCAGTATTCAAAGGTCAGAAAATCGCGCGGCGCGAATTCCAGATAGCGCACGCAAGAATCCAGCAGCTCGGCAATCGGGTACTTCTTGTTCAGCGGCACCAGGTTGTCACGCAGCGGGTCGTTGGGTGCATGCAGCGACACGGCCAGCGCCACCGCGCAGTCCTGGGACAAGCGATCCATCATGGGCACCACGCCGGAGGTGGATACCGTCACGCGGCGGCGCGACATGCCATAGGCATGGTCGTCCAGCATCACGCGCAGCGCTGGCACCAGCGCACTGTAGTTCTGCAGGGGCTCGCCCATGCCCATCATCACCACGTTGGAGATGACACGTTCCTCGGTGCCCAAGCGCTTGCGCAGCGAATGCTCTGCAAACCACAGCTGGGCGAGGATTTCGCCCGTGGTCAGATTGCGGCTGAAGCCCTGATGCCCGGTCGAGCAAAAGCGGCAACCTACGGCGCAACCTGCCTGAGACGAGACACACAAGGTACCGCGGTCGTCTTCAGGAATAAAAACGGTTTCAACGGCATTGCCGTCACCCACATCAAACAACCACTTCACGGTGCCGTCGGTCGAGACATGCTCGGACACCACAGGCAAAGCAGTGACATGGGCCCGGCCTTTAAGCTTTTCACGCAAGGACTTGGCCAGATCGGTCATCTGGTCAAAATCGGATGCGCCACGCTGGTGAATCCAGCGGAACAGCTGCGTTGCACGGAAACGTTTCTCCCCGAGCTGCTCGCAATAAGCGGTCAGTCCTTCGAGGTCAAAATCAAGCAAATTTGTATTCATATCGGCATGTGGCGAGGCGTCTTGCGAACGGGATTTGCCACGCCGTGGCCAGCAATTTCAGATGCTGACACCGGCTTCGCGAAAGCAAAGCACTGGCGTCAGCGAGAGCATGCTGTGAGGCTAGCGTGGAATTAACGTGTGTACACGTTCATGCCGGGGAAGAAGAAAGCGATTTCCACAGCAGCAGTTTCAGCAGCGTCAGAACCGTGCACGGCGTTGGCGTCGATGCTGTCGGCGAAGTCGGCGCGGATGGTGCCCTTCTCAGCCTTCTTAGGATCGGTAGCGCCCATCAGTTCGCGGTTAGTCAGGATGGCGTTTTCGCCTTCCAGAGCCTGGATCATCACGGGGCCGGAGATCATGAAGTCCACCAGATCCTTGAAGAAAGGACGGGCAGCGTGCACAGCGTAGAACTGTTCAGCTTCCAGGCGGGACAGGTGAGCCATCTTGGAGGCCACAACCTTCAGGCCAGCGCCTTCGAAACGAGAGTAGATCTGGCCGATCACGTTCTTGGCAACTGCGTCGGGCTTGATGATGGAGAGAGTGCGTTCGATAGCCATGATGATTTTCCTAGTCAGGGTTACTATGGGTTTTTGCCAAAAAAGCAAAACACTTGATTTTAGCGGTGCCGCCATAGACCTTGAAGCCCGGGCACCACTGAAATGCTTTCAGCCGTCGATTTAACGACCGCCGCGGCGACCGCCACCGCTGGGGCGACGCTTGGCGTTCTGGCGCGCACGCGAGAGACTATCGCTACCGATATAGCTAGCAGCGGTACGCATTGGGTCTGGCTGATTGCCTGCAGCTTGCGAGCGACCAGCGCCAGCACCCGAGCGGTTGGCGCCCTTGTTGCCACGCTGACCATCACGGCCATCGCCAAAAATGCCCGTAGGCGCGGGACGGTTGCCATCCCACTCACCACGGCGCTGACCACCGCCTTCGCGGCGACCCTGAGGCGCGGGGGGATTCGCGCCTTCACCGCGAGAAATGCTGCGACCGGTCGCGCGAGCGCCGCCTCGGTTGTTGGCGCCACGGGCGCCGGCATTGGTGCGCTCAACCGGTGCGCGCTCCTTCATGCCTGCAGCCGACATCAGAGCCTTGATATCGGCCTGATCCAGCTCCACCCAAGCGCCGCGCTTCAGGCCGCGGGGCAGCATCATCGCGCCATAGCGAATACGGATCAGGCGGCTGACCGCGTGACCCACGGCTTCAAACATGCGGCGCACTTCGCGGTTGCGGCCTTCGGAGATGGTGACGCGGTACCAGCAATTGGCACCTTCGCCGCCGCCGTCTTCCACCGCGCCGAAGCTGGCTTCGCCGTCTTCCAGCTGCACGCCATCGAGCAGGCGCTGCTTCTCTTCCTTGTCCAACTTGCCCAGCACGCGGGCGGCATACTCACGCTCCAAACCGAAGCGGGGGTGCATCAGAGAGTTCGCCAGCTCACCGGAGCTCGTGAACAACAGCAGGCCTTCGGTGTTCAAGTCCAGACGGCCCACCGACTGCCACTTTCCGTGTTGCAGCTTAGGCAGCTTGCGGAACACGGTGGGACGGTTCTGAGGATCGTCATGCGTCACCACTTCACCCACGGGCTTGTGATAGGCAATCACGCGTGCGGGTGGTGGATCGATACGGAAGCGAATGGGCTCGCCATTGACCTTGACAGTATCGCCAAACTGAACGCGCTGGCCCACGTGGGCTGGCTCGTTGTTGACCGAGATACGGCCTTCCAGAATGAGCTGCTCCATCTCCAGACGCGAGCCCATGCCGGCTTGCGCCAGCACCTTGTGCAGCTTGGGCGAGTCGACTTGGGGAGCCAGCACGCGCTTGCTGGGCGCTTCGGTGCCGTTTTCTTCTTCGTCGTCGAAGTCACCCGAGATCACATCGGCAAAGTCGATGTTCTGACCCTTAGCGGCTTTTTGCGCCACAGTGCTCACGACGCCTGCGTCATCAGCTATAAGTTCTGCAGCATTCAGCGACTCCTCATCAGAGGCTTCCAGTGCTTGAGTGGCCTCAAATTCGGCAGCACGTGCTTCAGCACGCTTGCGGGCCAGCTTGGCCTCAGCCGCATTGGTCTTCTTTTTGCCTTGCTTGCGCGTTGCGCCGGGCTTGGGCGCTTCAGCGACGGGCTTGGGCGCGCGAGGCTTGCGGGCCTTCTTGACCGGCTCGGCTTCAGGTGAAGCGTCTGCGGGTTCAGGCATCTGGTTCGATGTCTCGTTGTTCATTCCGGTTTTCCTTCGGGGATGACTACATCGTCATCCTCCACAATTCGCTCGTTTGCTGGCTCGGCTTGCAATGCAACATCGACCAGCGCAGTGTTCTTGTCTTCTACGGTCTCGTCTTCTTCGGCGCCGTAGTCATCATCGAGAAATGCCTTCAGCCCCACCCATTCAGGTCGGCCAGACTTCTTGACCACCGGCTTTTCCTCAGGCACCGCCGCCTTGGCGGGCCTTGCAGGCTTGACCGGTCTGGCCTGGCGGGATTTCACCTGCTCGGGCTCTCCCCTCTCAACCACGTCAATGTCGGGCGTTTCAGTCTCAGGCGCTTCAACCTCTATCGTTTCAATAGCAATCTGCGCTTGCTCCTCATGGGCTTGGGGCTGATTTGACTCAAACTCCTGAACCTCAGACTGCGGCAGCAGTTCAGCCTGCCCGACGTCTTCGACCGCAGGCTCTGGCACCTGCTTCAATGCATTAGCATCGACAGAGACTTCGACATCCGCTTCCGCAGCCGTCTCAGCACCCGCATCCACACTGGCATCTGGCGCAAGCGCTGGCCCACCCTCTTCGCCATCCAGCGCCTTGAACAGGCTTTGCTGGGCTTGCGTTTCTTCCAGCATGGGCAGCTGATCCAGCGACTGCAGACCCAGATCATCGAGAAACTGGCGCGTCGTGGCAAACAGCGCAGGCCGACCTACGGTTTCCCGGTGGCCAATCACTTCAATCCAGCCCCGATCTTCCAGCTGCTTGATAAGCAAACTGTTGACCGTGACGCCGCGAATATCCTCAATATCCCCGCGCGTGACGGGCTGACGATAGGCGATGATGGCCAGCGTCTCCAGCGTTGCTCGGGTGTACTTGGGCGGCTTTTCGGGGTGCAACTTGTCCAGATACACACGCATCTCAGGCCGGCTTTGAAAACGCCAGCCTGAAGCCACCTGCACCAGTTCTACGCCTTTGAGGGCCCAGTCCTTTTGCAAGTCCAGCAGCAAATCCTTAACCGTGTCCGAGCCCAGCACATCATCAAAAAGTGAGCGCATATCCCGCAGCGTTACGGGCTGCGAGGCACAAATCAATGCTGTTTCAAGAACCCGCTTGGCATCTACCGTATTCATGGGCGCAGCGTTTCGGGAGCGGCTGCCGCACCATGACTGGTGGGTCGCCTGTTTCTAAGAGAGTGGAAGCGCCCCATCAGTGCCATGCGAGTGATGGTCAGAGGCTTTCAGGGCTATTGTAACGCAGCCCCCATAAATCCAGTGCTGCAGCCATGTCTTGTGGCAGCGGGGCATACAGCACCAGTGGCTTCTTACTCACCGGGTGCTCAAACGCCAGCCTGAAAGCATGCAGTGCTTGCCTCTCCAGCCCGCCCTCTTGCTGGCCGCCATAGAGCGTGTCGGCAATCAGCGAGTGACCCAGCGATGCCATATGCACCCGGATCTGGTGCGTGCGGCCGGTGTGCAGCGTGCAGCGCACCAGACTGTGTGTAGCGTCACCATCGAGCAGATCAAAATCAGTGCGAGCCTGCTTTCCGGGGTGCAAATTCAAATCGACCACCGCCATGCGCAGACGATTGCGCGGGTCGCGACCAATGGGCGCACTGACCTCGCGGTGCTTGCGACTGCCCCAGTCTTTGTGCGCAATGGCCAGATACTGGCGGCTCACGTCACGCGCAGCAATCATTTTGATAAGCGCATCCATGGTGCTGCGGTTGCGCGCCACTACCATCAGGCCGCTGGTGTCTTTATCCAGCCGGTGAACAATGCCTGCACGCGGCACCTGACGCGCTTTTTCATCGCGTGCCAGCAGGCCGTTGAGCAGCGTTCCCGTCCAGTTGCCTGGCGCAGGGTGCACGACCAGACCTGCAGGCTTGTTGATGATCAGCAGATCGTCGTCTTCATAGACCACCTGCAAATCCATCTCTTCCGGCTGGAAGGCCATGCTCTGCTGGGTGGGGCGCATTTCCACGCGCAACAGGTCACCTACGCTGACTTTGGCCGAGGGCTTGCTCAAAACCTTGCCGTTGAGCGTGACGGCACCATCCGCCAGCAACTGCTGCAGATAGCTGCGCGAGAACTCCGACACACCCAGCGCCAGCACCTTGTCGGCGCGCTGACCATGGTGCTCAGTGGTGGCGGTCAGCTCGCGCTGTTCGACTTCTGCGCCGGACATCAGGTCTTCAGCCGCCTCATCCCAGCTTTGCTCGGGGGAGTCAGAAGACACAAGCCCCTGCGGGGCAGGGGCTTGTGAGGTTTTTTTACCTTGCGATGCCATGCTTAACGAGAGGGCAGGTAACGCGAAGGGTCGACAGGCTTGCCCTGGCGACGCACTTCAAAGTGCAGCTTGACGCGGTCCGCATCGGTGCTGCCCATTTCGGCAATCTTCTGACCCTTCTTCACGGACTGATCTTCCTTGACCATCAAAGACTGGTTGTGGGCGTAGGCGGTCAGATAGGTGTTGTTGTGCTTCAGGATGATAAGGTTACCGTAGCCACGCAGGCCAGCGCCCGCATACACCACGCGACCATCCGCAGCAGCTACGACCGAGTCACCGGCCTTGCCGCTGATGTCATAACCCTTGTTGCGCTGCTCATCAAAACCGGCAATCAGCGAACCACTGGCTGGCCAGATGAAGTCCACATCATCCGCGCCCTTGGCTGCGGGAGCCGGACTGCTCGAAGGCGCGGGGGTAGGAGCAGGCGTCGGGGTAGCAGCACTGCCACCACCCACCACCACAGGCGCCACACCGCGACCACCACTTGTCGAAGGTGCAGAAGCCACATCACGACCTGGCGGCACCACGCGCACCACCTGACCGACTTCGATCACATTGGGGTTGTCCAGATTGCTCCAGCGAGCGATGTCTTTCCAGCTCTGGCCATGCTCCAGACCGACCTTGATCAGCGTGTCACCGGGCTTGATGGTGTAGTAACCAGGCTTGCCTGCGTTTTCTGCGCCGGGCAGAGACTTGACATCCACACCGGAAGAGGTGGAAGACGACGGCTGTCCGCGATCTTCCACAGGAGCCCTGTTTGCCTGGGTGGAGCAACCAGCCAGGATGACACCTGCCAGCACTGCCGTTCCCAATGCACCAAGACTTCGCGATACCAACATAAGCTATTCCCTTCTAGGCGATCCCTGATTTTAGAGGGACAAAGTTAACTGCTTCTAAAACTGTTTGCGTAAAACCGTGTGAACTCTTGTCAATCACCAGCAGTGCCTGCTTACCAGAGGCAATTACGACTGGCGCCACAAGACGCCCACCGATGGCCAGCTGATCGCACCAAGCCTGTGGCACGGTGTCTCCGCCTGCAGCAGAGATGATGCCCGCATAAGGCGCGCCACTGGCGAATCCCACCATGCCGTCACCCAGAATCAGATGGACATTGGACAGGCGCATGGGCCGCAGATTGCTGCGTGCTTTTTCATGCAGGCCACGCAAACGCTCAATCGAATACACCTCTTTGGTCACCATGGCCAGCACAGCGGCCTGGTAACCACAGCCCGTGCCAATCTCCAGCACACGACCCTGGCCGCTTCTGGCGGCGTCAGAGTCGAGCAACAACTCCATCATGCGTGCCACCACGCTGGGCTTGGAGATGGTCTGACCCAGACCAATCGGCAAGCTGGTGTCTTCATAAGCCTGGTTAACCAAGGCGCTATCGACGAAGCGATGGCGCTCCACCGTCGCCATCGCCTGCAGCACTGCGGGGTTGCTGACGCCTGCCGCGCCAATGCGCTGGGCCATGCGCGCGCGCACTGTCGATGAATCAAGCCCTACCCCCACAGGCGAAGCCGCCACACCTAAGGGATTGATGGGCCGTGGAGCCACTGGCGAGCGCGCTGCGCTGACGCCGGTTTGCACGGAGCGGGCGATCCAGCCAGGCACCTGGGGCGAGCGGCGCTCGCTCACGATGCCACACCCGCTAGTTTGCTGGCGGTCTGAGCCCAGTAACCCAGACTGTCGTAATCGGTCAGATCCACCTTGAGCGGCGTCATGGCCACATGACCATGGGCCGTCGCGTGGAAGTCCGTGCCTTCGGAATCATCCTTGCCCGCGCCTGCGCTTCCGATCCAGTACATGGTCTCGCCACGCGGACTTAGCTGCTGAATAGCCTGCTCAGCCGAGTGGCGGCGCCCCAGACGGCACAGCTTGATGCTCTTGAGTGCCTCCAGCGGCATATTGGGAATATTCACGTTAAGCAACCAGGGAGCAGTGCCAATCAGTTGCTGCGACTGCATGTCCTGCACCATCTGGCGGGCTGTTGCGGCTGCGGCTTCAATTTCGGCCCAGCCCTTGTCCACCTGCGAGAAGGCAATGGAAGGAATGCCAAACAAAAAGCCTTCCATGGCCGCACCCACGGTACCAGAGTAAATCGTGTCGTCGCCCATGTTGGCGCCGTTGTTGATACCGGAGACCACCAGATCGGGCCGGTAGCCCAGCAATCCTGTCAGCGCGATATGCACGCAGTCAGCCGGTGTGCCGTTCACGTAGCGAAAACCGTTATAGGCCTTGTGCACATACAGCGGCGCGTTCAGCGTCAGGGCGTTGGACTTGGCGCTGTTGTTGTGCTCCGGGGCCACCACTTCAACGTCTGCCACGGTGCGCAGGGCGTCGTGCAAAGACACGATACCGGGGGCCTGAAAGCCGTCGTCATTGCAAATAAGAATCTTCATGGATGAGCGGATTGTAGGCGGCTCCAAGGTCACGGCAGAGACACGCAGCATTCGCACCACACTTCTATCATCAGCGGGCATTCTTCACCCATAAAGATCAGGAGACACCCTATGCACGCTTGGCTTTGCACCACCCCCACCGGCGTTGAGACTCTGCAGTGGACCGAGCTACCCACACCCCAGCCCGGCCCCGGTCAGGTGCTGCTGGAGGTCAAGGCCGCCAGCCTGAACTTTCCCGACCTGCTGATCGTGCAGAACAAATACCAGATCAAGCCGCCGCTGCCCTTTGTGCCCGGCTCTGAGTACGCTGGCGTGGTGCAGGCCGTGGGCGAAGGCGTCAAGCACCTCAAGGTGGGCCAGCATGTGGCCTGCCTGTCTGGAACCGGCGGATTTGCGACGCATACACTAGCGCCTGCTGCACTATGCATGCCGCTTCCAGACAATTTTCCCTTTGTAGATGCCGCTGCGTTCATCATGACCTACGCCACCAGCCACCACGCGCTAATCGACCGGGGTCAGCTCAAGGCGGGAGAAACCGTACTGGTGCTGGGTGCAGCAGGCGGCGTAGGCACGGCAGCCATACAAATTGCCAAAGCCGCAGGTGCACGCGTGATTGCCGCAGCATCGACCGATGAAAAATGCGCCCTGTGCAAGGCCCAAGGCGCGGACATCACGATCAACTACAGCCAGGGCGATCTTCGCGAAGCCATCAAAGCTGCCACCGATGGCAAAGGCCCGGATGTCATCTATGACCCCGTGGGCGGCGACTTTGCCGAGCCCGCCTTCCGCTCCATCGCCTGGCGCGGGCGTTACCTCATCATCGGTTTTGCATCTGGCCCCATTCCGTCACTGCCGTTGAATCTGGCCTTGCTCAAGGGCGCATCGCTGGTTGGTGTGTTCTGGGGCGATTTTGCCAAGCGCGAGCCACAGAACAACGCCGCCATGATGCAGGAGCTAGCCCAGTGGTACGCACAGGGCAAGATCAAGCCCGTCATTGACCGCACCATGCCCATGAGCGAGTTGTTTGCCGCCTACGAACGCATGGGTTCGCGCCAAGTCCAGGGCAAGCTGGTGATGGTCAACGCGTAAATAAAGGACGCCATGGCGGTGTTCATAAAAACAAGATAAGCGGCGCGCATACTGCCAGCAGACCGTATTCATCACACTGCCATGTCCGCTCTGAAAAACAGCCCCACGCTGCAACGCCGTCGCTTTCTCATTGCCTCTGGCTTTGCCACGGCGGTGGGCAGCCTGCCGCTCTGGGCCCGTGCCAGCAATGCGCTGGGCTACAACCCGTTCACGATAGGCGTGGCCAGCGGGGATGCCCAGAGCAACAACATCCTCATCTGGACCCGGCTGACCACCCCGCCCGAGTCACTGGGCACGACAGACGCCCCGCAGTTGCCCCCGCTCAAGGTGCACTGGGAGGTGGCGCATGACGAACAGTTTCGCCAGATCATCGCCAACGGCAACACCAAGGCCACTGCCGAATGGGGCCACAGCGTGCGCGTGCAGGTCGATGGGCTGGCGCCAGACCACTGGTACTTCTACCGCTTCATGTGTGGCGATGCCACCAGCATCACAGGCCGCTGCTGCACAGCGCCGCTGGCCAATGCCGATGTACGCCAGTTACGCCTTGCCGTGGCATCGTGCCAGCGCTGGGAACACGGTTTTTACACCGCATGGCGGCAAGTCGCGCAGGATGCACCCGACATGGTTCTGTTTCTGGGTGACTACATCTATGAATATGCCCAACCCGAAAAAGCAGAAGGCCTGGCTCGCCCCCAGCCTTTGCGCACAGCCCACACACTGCAGGATTACCGCGACCGCTATGCCCTGCACAAAAGCGATGCACACCTGCAAGCCGCACATGCCGTGTGCAACTGGTCCGTTATCTGGGACGACCATGAAGTAGAAAATGACTATGTAGCCCAATATGGACGAGGGGAGCCCGCTCACTTTTTAGAAAGGCGCATGGCAGCATGGCAGGCTTTTTATGAAAACATGCCGCTGCGCCCAGCCGCCATGCTGCGCAACCAGCAACGGCTGGCGCTGTACCGCACGCTGAACTGGGGGCGACTGGCACGGCTGCACATGCTGGATGGGCGCCAGTACCGCGATCTGCAAGCCTGCCGCACACCGGGCCAAGCCAGCACCGGCACGGTCGACATCGAAACCTGCACCGCATTGCAAGACCCGACGCGCAGCTTTCTGGGCTGGGAACAAGAGCGCTGGCTCGGTCAGCAGCTGAAAACCGATGCACAGAGCGCAGCCACCGCACCGCGCTGGACATCGCTGGTGCAGACCACGCTGTTCTCACCGCGCAGCTTCAAGAACGGCAAACAAGCCACCGACAGCTGGGACGGCTACCCTGCCGCCCGCCAGCGGCTGGTGAGTCAGATCCGCCAAACCCGCCCGCGCAACACCGTGGTGCTGGGCGGCGACATTCACCAGAACTATGTCTGCGCCATTGCCCAGCAAAGTGCGCAAGCGCCGGGGCGCGACAACCCCATCGTTGCCAGCGAGTTCTGCGGCACCTCCATCAGCTCGCGCAGCGGCACCACGCAGGCCAAGGTCGATGCCATCGTTGCCCACAACCCGCAGGTGCTTTATGCCCGCAGCGACGAGCGCGGCTACAGCCTGCTCCATATCACGCCGCAAGCCATGAGTTGCGAGCTGCGCGCCGTCACCAACCCCTTGCAGGCCGACAGCAGCATCTACACCTTGGCCCGGTTTGTCGTGCAAGACGGCAGGCCCGGCCCCGAAAAAATCGCCTGAGAGTTTCCTCAAAGTCATCGGAAGGCCTGCGGCATACTGGCGCGATGCAACACACACAGGCCCTTCGCTTCGCACTTTCCCTGTGGCCCAGCACGGCCGCCTTGCTGATCGCGGGCCTGCTCACCGGCTGCAGCCTGCCGCCCATGCCCGAGCGCACCACCACGCAATCACTGAGTACAGAAGCTGCAACCCAGTCACGGCTCGGTCAGGCGCTGGCACCACTGCAGCAAGCGCACCCCAAGCTGAGCGGCATTCACCCGTTGAGCAATGCCTATGCCGCCTACGCCGCCCGCGCCCTGCTGGCCCGAGCGGCCCAGCACACGCTGGATGTGCAGTACTACATCTGGCGCAACGACACCACGGGTCACCTACTGCTCAATGAACTGCTGCAGGCAGCCAACCGCGGCGTGCGCGTGCGACTGCTGCTGGACGACGGCGGCACCGCCGGCATGGATGCCACGCTGGCTGCGCTGGATCAGCATCCCCACATTGAAGTGCGCCTGCTCAACCCCTTTGCCCTGCGCACACCCAAAGTGCTGGGTTACGTCACAGAGTTCTCGCGCACCCAGCGGCGCATGCACAACAAGGGCTTTACGGCAGATAACCAGGCCTCCATCGTCGGGGGCCGCAATATTGGCGACGAGTACTTTGCCGCCACGGATGGCGTGCTATTTGCCGACCTTGATGTGGTCGCTGTCGGCACCGTGGTGCCCGATATTGGCCGCGACTTTGATCGTTACTGGAACAGCCAGTCCGCCTATCCCAGCGCCAGCCTTCTGCCACCCATGCCAGAGCAAGCCGTGCAGCAGGTCTATAGCAGCCTGCAGGCCGACACCTTGCGACCTGAATCCCAGGCCTATATTCAGGCCGTGCAGCAAAGCCGGTTCAGCCAGGATTTGCTCTCGGGCAATCTGCCGCTGGAATGGGCTGCCGCCACGCTGGTCAGCGACGACCCCGCCAAGGTTTTGAGCCTGGCAGGCAAAGAAGACTTGATGCTGGCCCAGTTGCAACCGGCCATTGGCACACCAGCCCAGTCGCTGGACCTGATCTCGCCCTACTTTGTGCCCACACAGGCCGGCATCAACGCCTTTGCACAAATGCGCGCTCAGGGCATCAAGGTGCGCATTCTGACCAATAGCCTTGAGGCCACCGACGTCGCCGCCGTGCATGCGGGCTATGAGCAATATCGCAAGCCTCTGCTCAAACTCGGGGTCGAGCTGTACGAAATGCGCCGCCAGATTGATCTGCAGCCACGCAATGCCCCCAAAGCCTATGGAGAAGCGCCATCGCCCGCCGCATTCAGCGGCAGCAAGGGCGGAGTGGCTGGCAGCTCCGGTGCCAGCCTGCACGCCAAGACCTTTGCCATTGATGGACAGCGTCTGTTTGTCCGCTCCTTCAATTTCGACCCACGCTCAGCTCTGCTCAATACCGAGCAGGGGCTGGTCATACTGAACCCCAAACTGGCGCAAGAGGTCAGCCAGACGCTCGATCAGTACCTGCCCATGCTGGCCTACAAAGTACAACTGGATGCCAGCGGCAAGCTGCAATGGATCAGTGAAACAGGTCAGCTGCAAACCTTCAGCCACGACCCGGGCACCAGCTGGTTCAAGCGCGCCATGGTGCGGGTGCTGAGCTGGCTGCCTATAGAAGGCTTTCTGTAGTCAAGTCAGCGCTGTAAAAATCCGCCCGCTCAACCATGCAATTTTCGACTACCAATATACGAAACGTATACCCGCCGTATGATGCGTGCCCATGGGAATCGTCAAAATTTCAGACCAGCTACACGACCAGATTCGTGTCTCCAGCGCGGCCCTTGGCCGCTCTATCAATGCTCAGGCCGAACACTGGCTGCGCGTAGGCCAATTGGCCGAGCATCACCCTCAGCTCAATTACGAAGGTATTTGCGCCCTACTGCTGCAAGAGGCTGAACGCACGCTGCAACTGCAGCCGCTGACAGACTATGAGGTAGAGGCCTCTGCACGCCGCCCCCGCTCTGTGCGCCTGGTGGGAGGCATGCAATGAAGCGCGGCAAACAAAAAATGGTGCCGATTCACGACGCATCCGACATTTTTCTCTCGCGCAAGGCCGGTGGTCTGGCCGCTCAGGTGCTGGCCATGCTCACGCCCCATGTGCAAGCCGGCGTCAGCACCGACCAGCTGGACAAAATCTGCCACGACTACATCGTCAATGAGCTCCAATGCACGCCCACCAATGTGGGCTACCACGGCTTTCCCAAGACCGTCTGCACTTCCGTCAACCATGTGATCTGCCACGGCATCCCGGATGCCAAGCAAATCCTCAAGGAAGGCGACATCATCAATGTCGACGTAGCCGTCACCACGCCCGAAGGCTGGATTGGCGACACCAGCCGCATGTACTACGTGGGCCAGCCCAGCAACCTGGCCAAGCGTCTGGTCAACACAACCTATGAAGCACTGGTCGCCGGCATTCACGCCGTCAAGCCCGGTGCCACGCTGGGTGATGTGGGTCACGCCATTCAAACCGTGGCCCAGCGCGAGCGCTTTTCCATCGTGCGTGAGTACTGCGGTCACGGCATCAGCAAGGTCTACCACGACGAACCACAGGTGCTGCACTACGGCACGCCCGGCCAAGGGCTGGTGCTGGAGCCCGGCATGATCTTCACCATCGAGCCCATGCTCAACGCCGGCAAGGCTGCCACACGCGAGCTGGCAGACGGCTGGACGGTCATCACCAATGACAAATCGCTCTCCGCCCAGTGGGAGCACATGGTGGTGGTGACGGAAACCGGCTTTGATGTGCTGACGCCCTGGCCCGAAGGCACAGGCAGCTACCCCACGATCTAAGGCAACAACTGCGCACATCGCCCCGTGCTGGCGATGTGCGCACAGCCATAAAAATTTGGCAAGGTGGGCCAGATCCGGCACGGGGTTTTGGCACAGCGGGTAAAACAGGCAGGACTCACTCGCACTAAAGTGCTTGCCATGAAAAATTACCTGTATCTGGGCCTGGCCATCATCTGCGAGGTGATTGCCACCTCATTTCTCGCCAAGTCGGACGGCTTCACCAAACTAATGCCCACGGGCGTGGCGCTGGTCGGCTATGCCATCTCGTTTTACCTGCTGTCGATGACGTTGCGCACCGTGCCCACGGGCGTGGCCTACGCCATCTGGTCCGGTGTGGGCATCGTGCTGGTATCGGCCGTGGCCTATTTCTGGCAAGGGCAGAAGCTGGACGCCCCCGCCCTGGCTGGCATGGCCATGATTGTGGGCGGCGTGCTGGTGATCAATATCTTTTCAAAAACCGCCGGTCATTGATCAGCGTCTGGGGCTTGCGCAGGCTCCGTCAAATCCTGCAGCCACTGCATGCTGGCCTTGAGTTCTTCCGGGCGAATTTCATGCGCACCCGGGTATTCGTGATACGTCAGCTGCATGGGCAAGGCACCCAGTCTGTCCCGAATGGCATGCGCGCTGGTCAGCGGAATCACATTGTCGTAAGTGCCGTGGCTCACCCAGGCTGACTTGCCCGCAAACGCGGCAGCGGGCGCATGCAGCGATGCAATCTCAGGCAGCAGGCGACTGTGCCAGATCAGTGCGGCGCGCAGTGTCTGCGGCTGGGTCAGCAGCTGGCTCAGGCTCATGATGCCGCCTTGGCTAAAGCCGCCCAGTACCACTCGCTCGGGCGGAATATCGAGCTGCTGCGCCGCCTGCTCAATCGTCTGCTGTACAAGCGTGCGCGCCTGCTGCTCCTGAGGCACGTTGATGTGGCGCGTGCCGTCGGCATCCACCGTGAACTGAAACCACGCATACGCCCCCATGCCCATGGCAAACGGCGCGCGCAGGCTGATGACATGAAACTGCGGCGGCACATAGCCCGCGAGAGCAAATAGATCTTGCTCGTTGCTGCCCACACCATGCATGAGCACCAGCAACCATGCGGGCCGCCCGGCGGCGGGTTGAGCAGGCCGCTCTAAGTAGGTCAAAGGCAGTGTGGTCATGAAAACTCCCAAAGGAGGTAAAAATAAGAGGAAAACCGCCTGTAGTGCTTTTGTATTCTGCGGTGGCAGCTATCAAAAAAATATAGCGCAGACCCGCAGCACGCTATTGTGTGGCGCAAATGGCCACGGCGCTGTAATCAAGGACTTTTTGATAGCTGCCAGCGCTTGCAGTCATTGCGCCAGCGGCCTAAAACAGTATCAATCCTGAACCCGGCCACGCAGTGCCTTGATGCCAGAGCGCACGCTTTTGCCCTGCAGCCGTCTTTGCTGCGAGCCCCATGTAGGCTTGGTGGCCTTGCGCGGGCGCGGTGGTCTGGCCACGGTGGCAACCAGCGCATTGAGCCGCTCCAGTGCATCCCACAGATTGTGCTCTTGCGTGCGGTACTTTTGTGCCTTGATGACCACCACGCCCTCGGTAGTGATGCGCGAATCGCCCAGCGCCAGCAGGCGCTGCTGCACATCGTCTGGCAAACGCGAGCCACGAATGTCAAAACGCAGGTGTACAGCGCTGGCCACCTTATTTACGTTCTGGCCGCCCGGCCCTTGGGAGCGCACAGCGCTCCACTGCACATCGGCTTCCGTCAGCACAAAGGCTGCTGCGCTGCTCATGGCAGGGCCTGCTGCAGTGCCGCGCAAAATTCCGCAGGACTCTCATGCTGCGCCCAATGGCCGGCCTCTTCCATCACCTGCCAGTGCAGCGGGCCAGCGCATTGGCGCTGCATCAGCGCATGCAGTTCGGGCAAGCGCCCCACGTACAGCGGGTCATGCCGGCCGTAAATGGCCGCCACGGGCACTTTCACATGGGTCAATGCCTGCGCCAGCACATCGGTGCGCGACAGGCGTCTGCGCGGCAGGCGGTCACGCGCTACGTTGAGCGCATGCAGGGCCAGTGTCTCGTCGTCAATCAGCGATGCATCATGCAGCATCAGCTCGGCAATATTGTGGTGATGCGCCTGCATCTGCGCCTCAAGTCCCGACAGATGGCGCCAGCCTTTGAGGCGCACAGCCCGCCCCTCAGTCATGCCCATACCCGGTGCACCCACCATCAGCAGGCGCTGCACCAGCTCTGGGTGAGCTGCGGCCAACAAGCCTGCCGCCATGCCGCCAAAGGAAAAACCCACCAGATCACAGACGGGACCCGTGCTTGCACCAGTACTTTCATTACCCAGCAACTGCTTGATGCCATAGGCCAGCGGCTCCAGCATGGTGTCCACATCCATGCCACCGGGCACGCCGTCGGACTCACCAAAGCCGGGCAAGTCCGCCAGCCACAGGCTGTAACCGGCGGCGGTCAGGGGTTCAATCACACGCAGCCAGTGCGTCCAGCTGCCGCTGCCGCCATGCAGCATCACCAAAGGCAGTCCGCGCGGCGCCACACCCGCAGGGGGCTGCCAGCCATGCCAGACCATCTGCCCACTGCCCTCTTCTGCGCTGAGTGAAGTCACCACGCGCTGAGAGCGGGCCTGCAACTGCAGCATCAAAGGCGGCAGGGGCAGCCCCAGCTCCTGCGAGACTTGCTCAAGAGAGCAAGCGCGCTCAGTACTGAGCGCAATCACCACTCCGCCACCGCATCAATGGCCAGGCCATAGCCCGCCACGCCAAAGCCGCACATCACCGCACGGGCAGCAGCAGACAGATAGGAATGGTGGCGAAAGCTCTCGCGCGCATGAACATTGCTGATGTGCAGCTCCACCAGCGGCACGGCCGTGCCCTTGATCGCATCCAGAATCGCCACGCTGGTGTGGGTATAGGCACCGGCATTCATGATGACGGCTGCCAGCTCGCCCTTGGCCTGCAGACGTCCGGCTTCATGCACCCAGTCCACCAGTTCGCCTTCGTGATTGGTCTGACGGAATACCAGCGCCAGGCCGTGGCGCTGACAGGCGGCTTCGCACAGCTTTTTGACATCGTCGAGCGTGGCCGAGCCATAGATGGCAGGCTCGCGCATGCCCAGCAGGTTCAGATTGGGGCCATTGAGGACGTAAACGGTTTTCACGGAAGCACTCTCCTTGTTCTATGACTGCCCCGGATTATGCGAGCGCTACACCATTGCTGCAGGCATAAAAAACGGCTGCCTGAGCAGCCGTGGTTTTGTGAGCGGTGGGCGTAATGCCCAAAACTCAATCCTCCATTAACGGTGGTGATGGTGGTTGTGACGATGTCCGTGCCTATAGCCATATCCGTAGCCACCGCGGTAATAACCGGGTCCGGGCACCACCATGACGGGAGCAGGACGGTACACCGGAGGAGGTGCGTAATACACAGGAGGGGGAGGCGCATAGTACGCAGCGGGAGGTGGTGCGTAATACACAGGACGAGGCGGCATATAAACCGGAGCCCCCACGCCCACAGCAACGCCGGGCACACCCACGCCAATCGACCAGCTGACGCCGCCGCCATGCGCCTGAGCGCCCGAAGCCGCCATCAAGCCTGCGACAGCCATGGAAGCAGCCGCCAGCCACTTGGCAATGCGGGGGGAAGTGGTTTTGAACATCACAATCTCTCCTCTGTTTATGAGTCATCGAGGGCAGAGCTTGCAGATCTATGCGGAGTCTTCAGCCCTGAGGATATAACGCTTGTGACTCAGATTCGGTTGGCCGGTTCCCGCCAGATATTGTGACCAAATGCACAGCAGCAGTGTCCGCAGGTCAACACGAGGTCATGGCAGCCAGCCTAAAATGGTGCAATGAGCTCTGTTGACGCCTCCCAATCCACCAACGCCGCCCCCGAGGCGGTCAAGCCCACCAACTTTCTGCGCCAGATCATTGAATCCGACCTGGACAAGGGCACCTATGCCACCCGCCACTGGGGCGGTACGCCCGGTGATGCCCAGCACCACCAAAGCGGTCAGGTCGATCAGGCCAAGATCCGTACCCGCTTTCCGCCGGAGCCCAATGGCTATCTACACATTGGTCATGCCAAGGCCATCTGCCTGAACTTTGGTCTGGCCCGCGACTACGGCGGCGTCTGCCACCTGCGCTTTGACGATACCAATCCTGAAAAGGAAGAGCAGGAATACGTAGACAGCATCATCGATGCCGTCAAATGGCTGGGCTTTGACTGGAAAGATGCCAGCGGCAACGACAACCTGTACTTCGCCAGCAACTACTTCGACTTCATGCACCGCTGTGCGGTCTACCTGATCGAGCAAGGCCTGGCCTATGTGGACGAGCAGTCTGCCGACGACATGAAGGCCAACCGCGGCGACTTCACCCGTCCCGGCGTCAACAGCCCCTTCCGTGATCGCAGCGTGGCAGAAAACCTGCAGCGCTTTGCCGACATGAAGGCCGGCCTGCTGGCCGATGGCGCTGCCGTGCTGCGCGCCAAGATCGACATGGCTGCGCCCAACATCAACCTGCGTGACCCCGCGATCTACCGCGTGCGCCATGCAGAGCACCACAACACCGGCAACCAGTGGTGCATTTACCCGATGTACACCTTCGCGCACCCTATTGAGGACGCGCTGGAGCACATCACCCACTCCATCTGTACGCTGGAGTTTGAAGATCAGCGCCCCTTCTACAACTGGCTGCTCGACCACCTGCGCGAAGGCGGCCTGATTGACTCGCCCCAGCCACGCCAGTACGAGTTCTCGCGCCTGAACCTGACCTATGTAATCACCAGCAAGCGCAAGCTCAAGCATCTGGTGGACAACAACCTGGTCACGGGCTGGGATGACCCCCGCATGCCTACCGTGGTGGGCCTGCGCCGCCGAGGCTATACGCCAGCATCCATCCGCAACTTCTGCGAACGCATTGGCGTGACCAAGGACTACGCCTGGATCGACTACGGCACGCTGGACGGCTGCCTGCGCGAAGACCTAGAAAACAAGGCCCACCGCGCCATGGTCGTGCTGGACCCCGTCAAGCTCGAACTCAGCAACTGGGCCGAAGTATTTGGCAGCGCCGACTATCTGGAGCCTTGCACCCTGCCTGCCCTGCCTCACCCCGCCGAAGGCGAGCCTGTGGCCGAGCGCCACTTCAGCATCGGCCGTGAAGTGTGGATTGAGCGTGAAGACTTTGTCGAAGAACCACCCAAGGGCTACAAGCGCCTGTTCCCAGGCAACAAGGTGCGCCTCAAGGGCGGCTATGTGATCGAGTGCACCGGCTGCGAAAAAGACGCTGACGGTCACATCATCAAGGTGCTGGCCACCGTGGTGCCAGACACCAAGAGCGGCACGCCCGGTGCGGATACCGTCAAGGTCAAGGCCGCCATCACCTGGGTGGGCGTGAGCGACGGCCTGCAAGCCGAAGTGCGCCTTTACGACCGCCTGTTCACCGACGCCCAGCCTGATGCGGGCGGCAAGGACTTCCTGACGCTGCTGAACCCCAACAGCCTGAAGGTGGTGACGGCCTACGTGGAGCCTTCGCTCAAAAGCGCCCAGCCCGATGACAAGTTCCAGTTCGAGCGCTTTGGCTACTTTGTGGCTGACCGCAAGGACCACAGCACTGAAAAGCCCGTGTTCAACAAGATCACCGGCCTCAAGGACAGCTGGGGCAAGTAAAGCTGCTTGCTTTCAAGCATTGATAAAGGCTGCCGAGGATTCTCGGCAGCCTTTTTTTATTCAAGCATGCATCGCACGTACCTGAAATACAGACCCGAAGCAGGGTTCTGAGCTTTCTCAGCCATACACAGAAATTGACTTTCTCTGAACCCAGATAAAAATCAAATACCAGCGGTATTTAAATTTTGTACTTTCAAAGCAGCGCCATAAAACTTTGTGAAATTGCTTAATTTCGCCTTTTTCTTTCTAGAATCAATTTCTCTAGATTAACTATCAAAGTTAATCAATTAATTCATTAAAAGCTTTTCATCAATCATCAAAGGGAATCAATGAATAAGAAAGCAGGCATCGGTATTGCAGCGGCGGTAGCCGTGGTCGTCGCAGGCGCTCTGGGCACCAGCTATTACATGGGCGGAAAACTGCAGCAAAGATTTACTGAAGGCCTTGCCAAGGGCAGCGACTACGGCGTCAAGGTTCAGATCACCAGCTACGAGCGCGGAGCATTCTCCTCCACCGCCAAAACGGTCTGGACGCTGGAAAACGATGATGAGCCCACGCAATTCACTGCGGAGCACAAGATCAGCCACGGCCCTTTGCCTCTGGGACATGCTGCCGAAATTCATACCCGCTTCAATCTTCCCGACGATGTGGAACCCGCGCTGAAAGCAGCGCTCGATGGTCGCTCACCGCTAGAGGTCGCAACCAAAGTCGGCTGGGGCCGCAGCAGCTCCAACGTCATGACCTCGCCCGCCGTGAACGCCAAGGTCAATGACAGCGACATGACCTGGGGCGGCATGAAGATCGACTGGGACATGCCCGCCAACCTGAAGGGCGCCAAGGGCACAGGCCATTTTGCAGGCCTGGAATTCAAGGATGCCGAAGGCAGCGCAACGATGGACAAGGCCGAGATTCGCTTTGACATCAAGCAGCCCGAAGGCCAGAAGTTCTGGACCGGCCCGTTTGCCATGAATATTGCCAAGTTTGCAACCAGCAAGATTCAAGACGACAAAACCTCGGTCAGCCATTTCGAGGGCATCAGCATGGACTCGGACACCCTGCTCAAGGGTGATGTGGTTGAGATGACACTCAAATCTGGCATCAAGAGCGCCAAGCTGGAAGACAAGCAGGCCAACGACCTAGTGCTGGAGATGGCCTTCAACAATGTCGATGCAGGCTGGATCAACCAGGCCATGGAGATGAGCAAGCGCATGAACGCGCAGCGCGCCGAGGGTGAAGAAGCCACGGACGATGAAGACAAAATGTCTGGCGAAGATTTCCGCGAAAAAATGCTCAAGTCACTGACACAGGCTCTGGCGCGCCAGCCGTCGATTGAAATCAAGCGCCTGTCCATGCGCACACCTGAAGGCGTGAGCGAATTTTCTGCCGCCGTTCAATATCTGGGGGATAGCGAAAAAATGGGCAATCTGCTCAAGGATCTGAAGGTCAGCGTCAAGGCCGATATACCCAAACCCCTGATGGAAAGCCTGATCCAATCGCGCAAGCGCGCCAGCCTGATCGCCAATCTCGACGATGAAAGCGATTACCAGCCCGAGGAGATTGACTCCGCCGCCAAGTTCCAGACTCAGGGCAGCCTGGAGTTGCTCACGAAGGAAGGTATTTTTGAAGACCAGGACGGAAAAATTCGCACCGAGATTGTCTTTGCCCAAGGTGAAATTCAGGCCAATGGCAAGCCTCTGAGTCAGGAAGGCACGGCCATGCTGATGACCGAGGCCATGGAGTAAATGGCAAAAGCCAAGGCATGAAGATGGTGACATTGCTCGCCATCGTGGCGGTGATTGCGATCATCGCCTTTCTCATCATGCGTTAAACGTCTGGGCCGTTTTGCCCTGCTGTGCACGCCTCACAAGCGTGCGCAGCTATTCATTCAAGAGCCAATCTTCTGCACACCCTTTGGCCCCACCTGCGCTGACAGCGGCTTCCCTCGTGCTATCGTTCCTGTATCAGCCAGCGCTTGATAGATATGGGCTACAGCCCTTTTTTAATCAAAGATGAACATGAACATAGCTCTTGAACGCCGCCGCCTGTTGCAATGGATGGGCCTGACGGCAAGCATTGCCAGCGCCCCCGCATGGGCTGCCAAAGCCGCACAAAGCGACAGCGTCTGGCCACAAGACAGCCGCGTGCCCGGCGGCGTAGCCCGCCTCTCGCTAGGTCCAGCATCGACCCGCCCAAAGTTCAGCTACAACGATGCACCCGCGCTGGTGCTTGGCGACATGATTGAGTGGACGGCGCTGATCGGCATTCCTCTTTCAACCGCTCCCGGTGAATACACCCTGCCCGTGGAAATGGACGGCCAGTTACGCGACAAGCGCCTCTTGGTGCAAGACAAGAAGTATGTGGAACAGCGCCTCAAGGTCTCGCCCAAGACCGTGGACCTCTCCCCCGAAGACAACGCCCGCTATGAACGCGAGGCCGCCCACCTCAAAACGGTCATGACCAGCCTGAGCCAGCCGCTGCCCATGGCTGCCAGCCTGCAAATGCAGGTGCCTGTGCCCGGCCGCCGCTCCAGCAGCTTTGGCCTGCGCCGCATCTTCAATGGCCAGGCCCGCAATCCGCACAGCGGCATGGACATTGCTGCGCCAACGGGCACGCCGGTGAAGGCTCCGCTGCCCGGCAAGGTCATTGATGTGGGCGATTATTTCTTCAATGGCGGCACGGTCTGGCTGGATCATGGCGGCGGCCTGCTCAGCATGTACTGCCATCTGAGCCAGGTGAACTGCAAGGTCGGCGACATGCTGCAAACAGGCGACGCATTCTGCAAGGTTGGCGCTACAGGCCGCGTGACCGGCCCACATCTGCACTGGAGCGTGATGCTCAACCGCGCCATGGTGGACCCGGCTCTGTTTATTTAAGCGAAACTCACACCCACAAAAAAGCGGCTTAAAAAGCCGCTTTTCGCTATGCATTTGATATGACTACCGCAAGCCCATCAAGGGTTGCAAGGCCATTTTATCCTTATGTACTCAAGGCGTTTCCTTGTCCTGTTTGAGATAGCTTTCCAGCAGCTCAAAAAAGCTGTCGTAGAAACTGCGCCTGGAAATGGTCTCGCTGCCAATCTTGACCAGCGAGTCCGTGCTGGATGAAAACGGCAGAGACAGCGAGCCCAGCGCACTCACGCCCACACTGGCCGAGTTCGCACTTTTCTTGAGCGTGTACCGATCTTGCAATGCCGTGGCAAAACCCAAACTGACCTGTCCATCGCTGGTCTGCGGCACACACACCACACGGAAATTGATTTCCAGATTCGTATCGACATTGGGCTGGAAGTTTTTGCGCCCTTCAATCAGCTCCTGGGTCCTGGCCGTAGCGATATAGCCTTGGCTCAGCAAAGCCCGGCGCGCCGCCTCGCAGGTCTGCGCAGGCGTCGCATCAAAGCCGCGAGAGAACGTGGAGCTTGAATCAAAAGTCTCTTGCAGCGGCTCGTGCACCGTTTGGGAGGTGCCGCAGGCGCTCAACAGACCGACCAGCACACTGGCAAGACCCAGATTCAAAAAACTCTTTGCAGACAAAGCAACTCCACCTAAGCGCACACAATTTCCTTGATACCTAGACATGCGCAATGCGCACCCTCAGCGCTCAAGGGTAGCAGCTTGACAAGTCCTTGACCGGCGAACCAATGCCGGAAATACGGATTTTTGCCATATTTACAGCGCCTTCACGGCATACGCCAAGCTTGCTGACCGCCCCTATAGCCATCGTCGCAGCATTTACTGACAATGTGAACGACTCAAATCGCAAAAGCGCTGCCAGCATTCGGTTAAGGTCACAGAGGTACACGGGGAACTGATATCGTCAACACGACTCTGATGCCTCAGACGCAGCTTGCTGCCATCTCCCCCTATTTCACATTGAAGGAATCCTCATGAAATTTCGCTGGACCTGGTGCCTCCCTCTAGTTGCCTCCATGACGCTGGCCGCCTGCGGCACGACTAGCGGTGGTGGCGTCAGCAAGCCGGGCCCCAACGGCCCCGCTGGCGATGCCGCATCTCTGACGGCTTACCACTGGAAGTTGCAACAAGCCTTCTCCCCTGCTGGCGCTGAAGACCAGAGCTGGTTTCTGAGCGGCAACAATGCGCCTATCGAGCTGGAGTTTGCCGACCAGCGCGTCATGGTCAAAAACCTGTGCAATGTCATTTCTGCAGGCTATAGCGTTGAAGGCCAGCGCCTGAACGTGCAACGCACCGTGAGCACACTGCGTGCCTGCAACGACAGCCAGCTCATGATGCTGGAGCAAAAAGTCGCCCGCATCCTGCCCACAAGCAAGCAGTGGAATGTGCAATTGGGTGGAACCACGCAAGAGCAGCCCCGCCTGACGGTCCAGTTCATCGATGGCACACGCTGGCAGCTCAGCGGCAAACCCACCCCCCAGACGCAGTACGGCAGCGCTCCCGAACGCATCTTTCTGGAAGTGGCCCCCGAGCGCAAAGCCTGCAGCCATGGTGTGATGAAGGATTACCAATGCCTGCAAGTGCGTGAAATCCGCTACGGCGAAAACGGCGTCAAGACCTATACCGGTCCGTGGGAAAATTTCTACAGCGAAATTGAAGGCTACAAGCACGAAGCAGGCGTGAGCAATGTGCTGCGCATCAACCGCTTCAAGCGCCAGAACGTGCCTGCCGATGCATCCAGCTATGCCTATGTGCTGGACATGGTGGTCTCCTCCGCCATTGCAGACAAACGCAAATAAGTCAGCGCAGCCTGCACAAAAAAGCCGACCACAGCGTCGGCTTTTTTGTTTCCAGGGCGCGTTTCAGGGCGCCAATGTTTCACGCACCCAACTCACATTGAATTGGCGCTCACAAGAAAAAATTCCCTTTGATCAAAGCGACTTAGCTATTGCTGCTCCATCCATAGCAGAGACATGAGCAGATCTACGGGTTATACCCAATCACTGTGGAGCGTCCTGTGGACAAGCACCCCTGGAACGCCATAAACCCGCACCACCAATGGCGCTTAGGCACGCGATCAAAAATTACGCAGTGACGCATCTCTGCTCCCATGTTTCACGGACAAAAAAAGCCAGCACCTTTCAGATGCTGGCAAGAGAGGAGAGACACTGACTTCACACACAAAAAACAGTTCAGACCTCGCCGCTGCCACAAGGCTTTAGCGAGAGCCGAGAAATTCAACGCAGACGGAAGCGGCCTTCCACAAACATGGAAGAGCGATGACCTGTTTCACACTGCTCATCGGCATAGGACCAGAAGGCCTGAACCGTGCCCTTGGCGGAGTCGATGACCTGACTGACGGTAAAGCCGGTTTTCTCGATCCAGTTGAGAAAGTGCAGGTGATCGCTGAGCTGCAGATAACTGAGCTTTTCACAGCCTTTGGACACATGGCCCTGGGAGTCCACCACGCGCCAGCGCATCTGTCCCTTGGCGGTGTAGCGAACTTCGGCATGGCTGTCCGGGAATTCAATGACTGCTTCGCGCCCCAGAAGCGTTCCAGCGTATTGCATCGAAAGCATGGACATGATGGGACTCCTTGAATGAAAACGTTTTCAATCGCAACGCCAACCTTTTTGCGTATAGCTATGGTGAATCTCCGGCGTTTTTCCAGTTGTGGGAAAGACGCTCATGCCATCGTCGGAAAATATTTTTTAACAAACAGCGGGATTTCACTCCTCCGTTTTCTCATCATTCGCAGCGTTCAGGTCAGCTCATCGCAAGGCCGACAGTGATCACTTCCTTGCCCATGACTTCTGCACGGCACAGGGCAATCGCAGATACTCTGATGTCTGATTTTTTACATTGCTCGGCAGGCGCATCAGCGCATATCGGCATTGGCCGCCATCACGGAATTCCTCTTGCCTCGTCCCTCGCCTTCCCCTGAATCTGCGCCTAATGCACCCAGTGCTGCACCACTGCGCGACCCCGCTTTTCTGAGTTTTGTACTGGCGCGCATGCTGACCATGTTTGCGCAGCAGATGCAGGCCGTCGTTGTGGCCTGGCAGGTCTACGACATCACGCGCGAGCCACTGTCGCTGGCCTATGTGGGCCTGGCTCAGTTCCTGCCCATGATGTGTCTGCTGATACCGGCTGGTGACCTCAGCGACCGCATGAGCCGCAAGCGCCTTCTCACCATCAGCTGGCTGCTGGCTTCTGTCTGCTCCGGCCTGCTATGGCTGCTGTCCCAGAGCGGCACCCATTATGTGAACTGGATTTACGCAGTGCTGGTGCTGTTCGGCTGCAGCCGCGCCTTCAGCGGCCCGGCACTGCAAAGCCTGCTGCCGCAAATCGTGGCCCGCGAGCAACTGGCCAAGGCGCTGGCGACCAACAGCATGCTGATGCGCATTTCAGCCATCGCCGCACCAGTGTTGGGCGGCCTGCTTTATGCGCTGGGCGGAGGTGTATTGACCTATGCGGTCTGCGGCATCAGCCTGATTCTGGGCGCTGCTTTGCTGAGCCAGGTGCCCGTGCGCTTTGCCAACCTCAAAGCGCCCAGCGCTGATGACCAAAGCACCATGTGGCAGCGCTTTGCCGAAGGGCTGCGCTTTATGCGCACACGGCCCATTATTCTGGGCACCATCTCACTGGACCTTTTTGCCGTATTGCTGGGCGGCGTGATTGCGCTGCTACCCGTTTATGCGCACGAAGTGCTCAAGGTCGGCCCGCAAGGGCTGGGCCTGCTGCGTTCATCCATGGCCGTGGGCGAGGTGTGCATGGGACTGTGGCTGGCTTCGCGCCCCATCAACCGCCGCGTGGGCAAGGTGATGTTTGCGGCCGTGGCCGTGTTCGGTCTGGCCAATCTGGTGTTTTCGCTTTCGCACTGGTTTGTGCTGTCCATGCTGGCGCTGGCCGTGGCCGGGGCGGCCGATATGGTCAGCGTCTACATTCGCAGCGCGCTGGTGCAGTTTTCCACACCCGACCATATGCGCGGCCGCGTGAATGCGGTGAACATGCTGTTCATCGGCTCCTCCAACGAGCTGGGCGAGTTCCGCGCGGGCAGCAGCGCATCCTGGTTTGGCGTGGTGCCTGCCGCCATTCTGGGCAGCCTGTGCACACTGGGCGTGGTGGGTGCGTGGATGACACTGTTCAAGCCCCTGCGCGATGTGGACAAACTGGAAGATGCAGCGCGCGTGGGCACTGGCAAGGAGTCCTGATTTGATAGCCGCTTGCGCTCAATAGACAAAGACCACAGCCATTTTTTGTATAAAAAAGCCTCGCAACATTGGCGAGGCTTTTTGACTGAAGGCGCTGAAAACTTACAGCAGCTCAGCGCGCAGTTCGGCAGCGCTCTTGGGCGAAAGCATGCCGGGAGCCACATCAAACACGGTCTTGCAGCCATGCTGGCCGGCTTGCGCCATGCGGTGCACAGCGCGGGCGTAGGCCACG
Source organism: Comamonas suwonensis (assembly GCF_012844455.2). Taxonomy (GTDB): domain Bacteria; phylum Pseudomonadota; class Gammaproteobacteria; order Burkholderiales; family Burkholderiaceae_C; genus Comamonas; species Comamonas suwonensis. The sequence continues at coordinate 283,322 of NZ_JABBCQ020000002.1, forward strand.
AGCACGCTGGAGGTGAACTCGGGATTGCTGTCCAGCTGCAGGCGGTACTCGATAACCTGCTTGTTTTCGGCGCTGGTATTGCCGCTGCGAATCACAAAACCGCCATGGGGCATGGCAGCGTGGTCACGGGCCAGTTCTTCGGCCGTGATGAAGCTCACGGTGGTGTCGTACTGATCGAAGTAGTGAGGCATTTCCACAATGGTCTTGCGCACGGCTTCGGCGTCAGCCCCGTCTTTCAACACCACATGGCATTCACGCTTGTGCTTTTCGCGGGTGCTCAGCTCGGGGCGCACGCCAGAGCGTACCTTGTTCACCGCATCTTCCACGGGGATGGTGTACTGCACGCCGCCAGCCACGCCGTCCACACGGCGAATCGCGTCGGAATGGCCCTGGCTCAAACCCTTGCCCCAGAAGGTGTAGGTCGCGCCATCGGGCAGCAGGGCTTCGCCCATCACGCGGTTGATGGAGAACATGCCGGGGTCCCAGCCGGCCGAGATCAGCGCCGTGCACTGACTGCCCTGAGCGGCCGAGTCCACATTGGCAAAGTGCTCGGGGATGCGGGCGTGGGTGTCAAAGCTGTCGATCAGATTGAAGTGAGCTGCCAGTTCGGGGGCTTGCTTGGGCAGGTCGTCCTTGGAGCCACCGCAGAGAATCAGCACGTCGACCTGGCCCTTGTGGGACAGCAGTACGTCCATGGCGTGCACGGGTGTGCCGACATTCAGAGGCTGGAGCTGCGAAGGGTTGCGACGTGTGTAAATCCCCGTCAGCTGCATGTCGGGGTTCTTGGCGACGGCGGCTTCCACGCCGCGCCCCAGATTGCCGTAGCCAACAATGCCAACGCGAATAGGGGATGTGGTCGATGCCATGGCGAGCGATTCCTTCAAAGAGACAAAAAAGCAATTATTGCCGCCCTGCGCACCAAGTTGGGGCAAGGACTGTCTCCATCTCAGTGAAGCCTGTGTGAACGCCCACGCCATAAATGCCAGATGCCATCGCCGATCAGCAAGCCCACGGCGGCAAAGATCAGGACATAAGTCAGCACCTGCTGCGGCGCAATGCTTTCGCCCAGCAGCCATGCGACAACGACCAGCAGGGCTGGCTCGACATACGACAGCAGGCCGAACAGGCCCATGGGCAGCCAGCGGCTGGCAATCATGTAAAGCGCCAGCGCCACAGCGCTGACCACGCCCAGCACCAGCAGCAAGGGCCACAGCGCCGGATGCTCTGCCACCAGCGGCCAGCTATGGGGTGCACGCAGCGTAAAGGCAATGGCTGCGGGCAGCAGCAAGGCCATGTCGACCCAGTGCCCGGCCAGCGTATCGGTGTGCAGCCAGCGGCGCAGCGAGAAATAGACGGTGTAGCCCAGCGCGACGACCCAGGTCTCCCACGACATGCTGCCGGCCTGCCAGATTTCATGGCCCACACCCACGGCCGCCACCAGCGTAGCCAGCGCCTGGGCTCGCGTCAGCCGCTCGGCAAACAGCACGCGCCCGGCCACCACCATCACCAGCGGCAGCAGAAAGTAGCCCAGCGACACGGGCAGCGCGCGCCCATTCATGGGCGCCCACATAAAGAGCCAGAGTTGCACCCCCAACAGCGCCGCGCTCAGCAACAGTTGCAATGCAAACACCGGCTGCTTTAACCCCCGCGCCAGCAGCGCACGCACGGCAGCCACCTCTTTGACCACGCAAAGCAAAGCGGTGGTGAAGGGCAGCGTGACCAGTACGCGCCAGCCAAAGATTTGCTCGCCATCCAGCGGGGCTAGAAAGGGCGAAAGGTAATACAGAGACGCGAACAGCACGCACGACAGAACAGAGACGACAACGCCCTTGAAGATCACAGCAAAATACCAAGCAAAAACAGCCTCAAGCGCTTATCAATCAAGCACTAAAAGCTATGAATAAAGAAGCATGACAGTCCATGCAAAGCGCCTGCACCGTCCCGCAGCCATTGTCCGCCAGCCCTGCACTCACCCCCACCGTGCGCGGCGCATGACTGCTGCAACTGGCAAAACACAAAGCCCGCCACGGCAAGGTCAGCAACGCTGGGTTAGAGTGCGGCTCGCCCTGTTTTCGCCCTCTGCTCCTCGTTAGCCTGCCATGACCGAAACCGCCCTGCCCGTCCATCCCCCGTTGCACATCCTCTGGCAGGACGAGCACATGGTCGTGGTCTATAAGCCCGCAGGCTGGCTGGTGCACCGCACGGGGCTGGATGCGCATGAAACCCGCTTTGTGATGCAGACGCTGCGCGACCAGCTGGGTCGCCATGTCTGGCCCGTGCACCGGCTGGACAAGGGCACTTGCGGCGTGCTGGTCATGGCGCTGCACAAGGAAGCCGCTCAGGCGCTGGCCGCCAGTTTTGCGGCGCACCAAACCCGCAAGGAATATCTGGCCCTGGTGCGCGGCTGGCTGCCCGGTGCGCTGGAGGTCGATCACGCCTTGAAACCCGACGACGCCCCAGACGATGCGCCCGTGCAAGAAGCCCACACCACGCTGCGCTGCCTGTCACAACTGTCATGGCCCGAGAGCTATGACGGCCGCCATGCCGAAACCCGTATCAGCCTGGTACAGGCCCTGCCCACCACGGGCCGCAGGCACCAGATTCGCCGCCACCTCAAACACGTGGCTCACCCCATCATTGGCGATGCCACCCACGGCAAAGGCCCGCTGAACCGCTGGTGGGCAGAACGACTGGGCCAGCAGCGGCTGTGGCTGCATGCCAAGGCCCTGGAGATTGCCCACCCCGTGAGTGGCCAGCCGCTGCGCTTCGAGGCCAACTGGTCTGCACTGAGCCATGTGCCAGAAGCGCAGGACTGGCAAAAACTGCTGGCCTTGCCGGGCTGGCAGGCTATTACCTAAGATTTCATAAAAAATAGCTGCTAACGCTTATCCATCAAGCACTCGCAGCTATGATTTTTTATGAATTAAAGCGCAGCCTTGGGCGTTTCACGAATCCACTTACCCTCTTCGTCAAACTGCAGGCTGGGCGCAGCCACAAACTCATACTCGGTTTCGAGGTCGGCCCTGAGTCCACCCTGCAGCAGCTCGACCAGGCGCTCATTGGGCATCTTGAAACCGCAGGCCTGTGCGTGACCGCCGCCGCCGAAACTTTCGGCCAGCGGAATGCAGTTGAAGTCCGAACGCGAACGCAGGCCCACCTTGGTGCCCTTGTGATTGGCATGCCACATCAGGGCAAAGCTGCCGCTCTTGCGGGCCAGCAGGTCGCCCACCTGGCTGTGGAACATGCCAGGGCAGTTGACCATCAGGCCCTGCTTGCCGTTGAAGACCAGCACCTGAGCGCCATCGGCAATGTCGGCGCACAGCTTCTGAAACTTCTCGTCCATGGCACCGCCACGGGCCATGTAAACAGCTTCCTGCTCGGGCGTGAAAGCGGCAATTTCGGCCCAGCGCTCAAAGCTGCGCACCGGCTCCATGTCCAGCGCGGCGAGGAAGGCTGCGCTTTCGGCAAACTCCCACTTCCAGATGTCGCGGTCTTCGATGTAACGAATCAGGCCTGGCACAGGCTTGTCAGACTGGAAGAACTCCCAGCCCAGGCGAGCGCCGGACTTGTTCATGTCAAAGTGCACCACACCGCAGCGGCACTGATAGCCACTGAGCTTTTCAGCGGCGCTCTTGTGGTGGTCCAGCACCACCAGCTTGGCCACACGCGATTCGATCTCGGCCATCAGCACGGGCTCAAAAGCGAAGTCCAGCACATACACCGCGCGGCCTGTCAGGTCGCCGAGGTCATCAGCGGTCTGAATCTCGCCATGATCGAGCCCCCGGAACTCAGCCTGACCTTCGTAGAACAGCCAGGCAGCCAGCGCTGCACCAAAACCATCGGGGCAGCGGCGGCCATGATAAAGAATGAGTGGGTTGGGATCATTGCGATCAGGACGCACCAGCAGCTGCTGGAACAGGGGGAGTTTGGCGTTCAGGGCGGTCATATTCGTCTATTTTCGCCGTTTGCCGTGCAGCGCGGCATTGCGCGGGCTTTGCCGCAGCCACAGCAGGGTGCGATGAACGCTTCTTGAAGTCCAAAATGGCATGCAATTTTTGGTAAGTCACCACTTGCTACTGGCTTGGCTAGCACACGCCTTGATGCCCCTGATGTCGGTATCTACCTAAGCCCCCCGCCTTCGCATACGCCTATGATGGGGGTCTTGCTATTGAAATGCTGCGGTCACCGGCAGGCCCGCCTCGCTCGCTTGCCATGACAGTTATAGCGCTGGGTGCTCCGCGGCCCCTGTATGCGATCTACTCCCGATATCACACCTCACCTCGGCACCTTGCTCAGTTTCCGTCGCGATCTGCACGCAAATCCTGAGCTCAAGTACGAAGAGCACCGCACAGGCGACAAAGTCGCCGCATACCTCACAGCCCTCGGTCTGACCGTGCACCGGGGCCTGGGACAGACTGGCATCGTCGCCAGCATTTACGGCAAGGGCCGCAGCAAGGACAACCCCGGTCGCAGCATCGGTATCCGCGCCGACATGGACGCCCTGCCCGTCACGGAAATCAACACCTTCGGCCACATCAGCCAGAACAAGGGCCGCATGCATGCCTGCGGTCACGACGGTCATACCACCATGCTGCTGGGCGCAGCGACCACGCTGGCGCAGCACCCCGACTTTGATGGCACGGTGCACCTGATCTTCCAACCCGCCGAAGAAGGCGGAGCGGGTGCCAAGGCCATGATGGACGACGGCCTGTTCGAGAGATTCCCCTGCGAAGCCGTGTTTGCGCTGCACAACTGGCCCTCGCTTCCCGCAGGTCAAATGGCCGTGCGCGTGGGCCCCATCATGGCCTCCACGCTGCGCTTTCAGATCAAGGTCCACGGCAAGGGCGGCCATGCGGCCATGCCCCACACCACGCTGGACCCGATTCCCGTGGCCTGCGCCATCGTGACCCAGCTGCAGACCCTGGTTTCGCGCAGCACCGATCCGCTGGACTCGGCCGTGCTCACCGTAGGCAAGATCACCAGTGGCACCGTGGAAAACATCATTCCCGATGACGCCATCATTGCGGGCACCGTGCGCACCTTGAAGAAGGAGACGCGCGAGATGTTTATCGAGGGTCTCAAGCGCATCAGCAGCCATGTCGCCGCCGCCCATCTGTGCACCGCCGAGTTCACGCTGCGTCCCGGCTCCTACCCCAATACCACCAACCACGCCAGAGAAGCCAAGTTCATGGCTGCCGTGATGCGTGAAGTGGTCGGCAATGACAACGCATTTGACGACGTGCTGCCCGCCATGACCTCCGAAGACTTCGGCTTCATGCTCGAAGCCGTGCCCGGCGCCTATGGCTGGATTGGCAATGCCAAGGGCGACCAGCCCGGCGTGAGCCTGCACAACCCGGCCTACGACTTCAACGATGACAACATCGGTCGCGGCTCCAAGTTCTGGGACTTGCTGGCACGTCGCTACTTCGAGCAGCCAGCCGCTTAAGGCATCAGGCCAACTACGCTATTCATAGCCTCCAGCCCGCATCCAGCAATGGGTGCGGGCTTTTTCATGTCTTTTCAGCGGCAGATTGAGTACCGCCTTGGTCAACGCCCAGCACCTTGGACAGCCACTCCTGCTCTGGCAGGGGCTTGCCGAGCAGCATGCCTTGCAAAACGATGTCCGGGTTCCATTGCGTGAGCTGCAGCGCCTGCTCAGACAACTCCACCCCTTCAGCCACGACCCGCAGTTGCAGGCGGCGCGCCATCAGCAGCATGGCCTCAACCAAGGCGGCATCTTTCTCTGATCGGTGGCTGCCGCTCACAAAGCTCTGGTCAATCTTGAGCTCCTGAATCGGCAGGCGCTGCAAGCTGTACATGCTGGAGTAGCCGGTACCAAAGTCATCCAGAGAAGCCTCTATGCCCATGCGGGTCAGCGCCTCGATGCGCGTGCGGGCCTGATCAAGATCACGCACCACCGCGCCTTCGGTAATTTCCAGCGTCAGCTGGTGCGGATTGGCACCGGTCTCTTGCAACACCTGCTCCAGCGATGACATGAAGTCCTCATGCCCGAACTGAAAAGCGCTGACGTTGACCGACAGCCGCAGCCCGCGCCCGGCCAGTGCGGGCGTTGCCAGCAGCAAGCAGGCCCGGCGCAGAACCCAGTCACCCAGCCGCACGATCAGCTCAGACTCCTCTGCTACCGGAATGAACTCCGCCGGGCTGACCAGCCCCCACTTCGGGTGCTGCCAGCGCACCAGCACTTCAGCCCCCACGCAGCGGCCGCGTGCATCGGCCTGGGTCTGCAGATACATGCGCAACTCCCCCTGGGGGATGCCGTTGTGCAAGTCTTTGGCGATGCGCACGCGGCGGTGCACATCCTGCGCCATGCGGGGCTCAAACAGCACCAGACTGCCCGGCCCTTTTTGCTTGGCCTCGTGCAGAGCCACACTGGCAAAACGCAGCGCGTCATTGCCATTGCCACCACGGCTGGCGGGCTCCAGCACCACCCCGCCCATACAGCAGCTGACCAGCTCGGTTTCCACCCAGCTATTGAGACTGAAGGGCTTTTGCAAGGCCTTCTTCAAGGTGTGCGCATATTGCCGCAGTTGCTCTTCCACCCCCTCTGCATGAGGGTGCAAGCTAGCAAAAACAATAGCAAACTCAGCAGCCGCAATCCGCGCTATCCAGGTATCGTCGGGCAGAACCTCCACCAGTCTGGCTCCCATCGCCTGCACCAGTTCATCGCTGTGCTGCATGCCATGCACATCGTTGAACACAGAGAAGCGGTCCACATCCAGCAACAGCAAACCATGGCAGTCGCCCTGCTGGGTATGAATGAGCTCGCGCAGGTGCAAGGTGAGCGAATGGCGGTTTGGCAGGCCGGTGAGCGAATCCAGATAGACCAGATCGTGAATATGGCGCTCTGCCAGCACGCGCTCGGACAAGTCGCGCTTGAGTTCCACGTAGTTGACGACCTCGCCCTGTGGCGTGCGAATGGGCACGACCAGTAAGGATTCACGCAGCGCCTCACCATTGCTGGCGCGATTGGTCATCTCTCCGCGCCAGATCGTGCCCGAGGCCAGCTGCGCCAGCGCACGCTGACGGCTGCCAAGGTCCATGCCAATGGTAGAAACCAGTTCAGTGGACTGGCCCAACACCTGCTCGCGCTTGTAGCCAGAGCGGACCAGAAAGGCATCGTTGACATAGACCACCTTGAGCTCGGTATCGGTGATAACGATGCTCTCAGGGTTTTGCTGGACTGCGAGGTAGAACTTGCGCAGCTCATTCTGGCTGGCTTGAAGAGTGGCCAGCATTGCCTGCCCTTTTTGCACCCGGCGGCCAAGAATTAATCGCGCCTGCAGGCTGATCATCAGCACCAGCACCAGCATGCCCGGCACATAAATCAAACCCATCTGCGCTGCCGTGGACTGCATGGCTGCAGGGCGGTCGATCATCGGAAAAAACCACCAGAAAACACCCAGAGCCGTAATAGACGCCGCAAACATCAGCAATGAAGCACGCAGCCCCAACATCCAGACCGCAATCACCAGCCAGGCCGGAAAAGCAATCACCGCCGAGCTGTAAAAGCCGCCAGCACGCCAAACCAGCAGCAAGCTCAGCAGCCAGTGCCCCCAGACAAAGCAGCGCACCACCCAATCCCACTGCCTGGCGCGCGCCAGTCCCATGCACACCAGTGACAGCACCGTGATGGCCAGCGTAATGACCATTACCTGAGGATCAATGGAAGGGCTGAGCCACCCCACCAGCGTCATCAATGCGCCAAGACCCAGCATCCACAGGCAGCCCAGCCACACCATGCGCCGCATGGGTAAGCGGTATCCGGCCTCGACAAAATGACGCTGCATGCAAGCCCTTTGGCACTCAATGAAGATCTCGAATGCTAGAAGCTGTTCTCGATTATTTCAATCGGTCAAGCAACCTAGAACGGGATTGGGCCCAGGACTCTCAGTGTGAGCCAGAGCAGGATTGGCCATCCACTCCTCGGCTAGCACCGGGCGGCTGAACCAGTAGCCCTGGCACAGAATGCTGGGTTCAAGCGCTCGCAGCAGCTCGGCCTGCTCCAGCTCTTCCACGCCTTCGGCCACCACTCGCAGGCCTTTGGCCTTGGCCAGCATAAGGATGGCCTCAACCAGCACCCGGCTTTCTGCATTGACCCGCAGATCGCGGATAAAGACCTGATCGAGCTTGAGCTCCTGAATAGGCAAGCGCATCAGATAGGCCAGTGATGAGTAGCCCGTCCCAAAATCATCCAGAGCGAACTGCACACCCAAGGCCACCAGGTTCACCATTTTCTGAATGGCGTGATCCACATCACTGAGCAGCAAGCTCTCTGTCACTTCCAGCGTCAACTTGCGCGGATCTATGCCAGAGCGCTGTATTGCACTTTTGACCTTCTCCACAAAGTCTGCATGCTGAAACTGCAGAGGGCTGACATTCACAGAGAGCGAATAGCCCGCGGCCCTCACACGTGGGTCGTTAAGCAGCAAGCACACCTGCTCCAGCATCCAGTCGCCCAGCGGCACAATCAGGCCGCAGTCCTCGGCCACGGGAATGAATTCACCGGGCGAGACCATGCCTTTTTCAGGATGCTGCCAGCGCACCAAAGCCTCCCCCCCCAGCACTCGACCATACATATCGACCTGGGGTTGCAAAAAGGCCCGCAACTGCCCCTCTTGAATCGCGACAAACAGCTCTTTTTCAATCGTCATGCGCCGCTGCATGGTCTCATCCAGTATTTCTGAATACGCATGGACCTGATCCCCCCCCTGATGGCGTGCCTGGCTCAAAGCCACCCCGGCGCGGCGCAGCACATGGTCGCCGCTGTCAGCCTTCAGCCCCTCCTCCACAAACGGGAACACGGTAAAGCCCACGCTGCAGGCCAGCTGCACCGCTTCAGCCCCCTCAGGCAAGCCGGTGACCTGAACAAGGCTCAGGCCGCGCTGCAGCTCCTGAGCCACTGCGTAGGCTCCGATACGGGCTTCATGCCGCGCCTTGCCAACGCCTTTAACCACCACGGCAAACCGGCTACCGCGGATACGGGCCATGATGGCGGCATCTGGCACCAGGGCTTTCATCCGGGCGACAAATGCCTGCAGCAAGGCATCTGTCCAGAGCCGGGAGCGGGAATTTTCAAAATTCTGAAAGCGGTCAATATCAACGATGAGCAAGCTGTGCCAGTCATGACCGTTGCGGTAGGGGCTGAAGTTGTTGGCGGTGCCATGCAGCTCCGCCTCACTCTGCGCTTCAAGCATTTCGGTCAACTCGTGCAGCAAGCCTTTGCGATTGGGTAACTGTGTCAGGCCGTCGTAGTGCTGCAAATGACGGATGCGGTTCTCCGCCTCCATCTTTTCCGTAATGTCCGTACGCGTTTCCACCAAAAAAGCCAGTTGATCGCTTTCGTCCAGCACGGGTGCCACGCGCATCTCGTCAATCACAGTGGCCCCGTTCTCGCGCACGAGATACACCACATCTTCCCAGGTCTTGCCGACATTCAGCAGCGTCCACATCTACACACGCTGGGCAGCCGTCATGCCTGCGCCGGTAACCCGGCGGCCATGCTCACTTTGGTCATCACGGCCCATGCGCTGACGATATTTCTGGTTGGCATAGACCTCAGCGCCCTTATCAACGTCGACGATCATGATGCTGGATGTGCTTTGCTCAACCGCTTGAAACAGCACATTCAGCTGACGCTTGTGCTGCTCAAGCGCAATCAAAGACGACTTCAACTCACTCAGGTGGCGCTTATAGCCCTGCACCATCAGCCAGGTGATGCCCAGCAAGAACAGCATGACATACGTGATCGATAGCACCTGCTCCCAGCGGGCATGCCCGTTATAGGCCAGCATCAGACCCAGCAGCATGACGCCAATGCCCGCCAGGCTCGCTTCAACAATGCCCAGCGTCCATGCCGCGAACACCACCAGCACGGTAAGAATCAGCACACTGACCGTCGGCTGAAACACCGTAATCCAAGCCAGAAAGGTCGTCAGAGCCAGCGCTCCGCTCACCAGGCAGCGCGCGCCCCAGCGCCAATAGCCACGCCAGGTCAGCAGCAAGGTGACTGCCGCAATGGCCGTGGCAATCGGCCCAGCCCAAACTCGCGCATGGCCAGGGTCCGCAAAAAGAGTGGCAAGCCAGCCCATGGAGCAATACCAGAGACTGACTAGCACCCCCCCCGCCCGGGCATAAGCCAAAGAAGGCGAATTGGCTTTTTCTATGGATGGCTCAAGTGTGAACATCTTGTTTTAGCTATCAACATTTTCATGGGAATAGTTTTAAACAAAATTCATGCTTGAGCACGTAGGCAAAAGTGCTAGGTCAAACGTGCTTTACGCCCTTTTTTGCGTGCCAGCGCAGCAGCATCCTTCTTGGCCTGGCGTTCCGCATCCTTGAGCTGACCCGCAGCCAGCCAGACTTCAAACTCTGCAGGCGTTTCCAGCGTGATGCGGCCAATGGTCACGTCGCGGAAGTCGGTCAGAACCAGCTCGGCCGCTTTTTGCAGGTTCACACGGCCACCGCTCATCACCGCGCCGCGCTTTTTGCCAATCAGGGTCAGCAACTCATCGTCGTGAAGCGCTGCAATTTCTTCGTCATTCAGGCCCAGCTTGTAACGGGCGGCCAGCATACCGGCGTAGTTTTTCTGCAGATACAGCAGCAGCTCCAGTACCACCAGCTCTTCATCGTAGGCATTGCGACCCACGGCACCGCTGGCGGCCAGGTTGAAGCCGCTTTTCTCGACGATGATGCGCGGCCACAACATGCCGGGCGTATCCCACAGGTAAAAGTCATCGGCCAGCACAATGCGCTGCTCCAGCTTGGTCACGCCGGCCTCGTTGCCGGTCTTGGCCTGGGTCTTGCCGCTCATGGAGTTGATCAGCGTGGACTTTCCCACGTTGGGCACGCCACAGATCAGCACGCGCATGGGCTTGGCCAGACCGCCGCGTGTGGGTGCCAGCAGCTTGCACTGCTCGATCAGGCGCTTGGTGGGGGCCGGCTCAGAGGCATCAAGCCCGATGGCACGCGTTTCGCTCTGAGCGTTGTACCAGTCAATCCAGGCCTTGGTCTGGGTGGGATCGGCCATATCCTGCTTGTTCAGAATCTTCAGGCGCGGCTTGTGGCCTGTCATTTCCTGCAGCAGAGGGTTGGCACTGGAGCCCGGCAAGCGCGCATCCAGAACCTCGATGACCACATCAATATCCTTGACGCGCTCCATGATGGCCTGACGCGTCAAATGCATGTGACCGGGGAACCATTGGATGGCCATAAGCAGAGATCTTTCTTTATGGTGGGCGTCAGGAACAAGAGTCGGCGCGCCGCCGCGGCGGGTCGCCTGATTTGCGCAAACACCCTTTTATGTCAGTGAATTCAGGCGCGCAAGGATAATCTCCTCCTGCTTTTCTGACCTGCCTGCTCGCTTATGCCCCTGCCCTCCGCCCCCCAAAAATCCAAAGCCCGCAACGAAATTCTGATCAAGGGTCTGACGATTGCATTGATCGGCATCATTATTTTGCTGGCCCCTGTCTTCAAGCCCGAAAGCGGCATTGCCCAGTTGTTTGCCCAGTCGCATATCGTGGGCTGGTTTGCGCTGGTGCTGGGCCTGGCCTTTATCGGTCAGCATCTGTGGGTGCGCTTCAAAAAGTGAGCACCGAGGCTTTGCTTCAGCCTCTGAGCCAGGCCCGCAGCCAGATTGCGCTCTGGCAAGGCCGGGCAACCCAGGCAGCCGTCACATTGCGCAAGCCGCCGCCAGAGCCCACAAGCTGCTGCGGGCGCGGCTGCAACGGCTGTGTGTGGGAAGGTTATTACGGCGCTCTAGGCTTCTGGCTGGAAGATGCGGCCGAGGCCCTGGCCGCCGTCTGAGCCCTGACTCATCAAATCAAGCTATTTCAGGCTGCAGCCCAAGCAGAGCGTGCGCTTGACCATCATTTTTCGTAGCACCTGAAACGCATTCCAGACGCGCCAGATCATCGATGCGAAAGCGTCCGGCTCCCGCCTCCAGTCTTTGTGCCTGATGGAATAGCTCGCGCGCAGCGGCGCTGGACTCGGCCACCAGGCCGGCATTCTGGCTGGTCATGTGATCGAGCGCCTGCACGGCATCGCTGATCTGGGCGATGCCCTGATTCTGGGCCTGTGCCGCCTCGGTGATCGACGCAATCAGGCCACTGACGGTACGCACATCGCGCACGATATGCTCCATGCGCTGGCCGGCCTGCAGCGCCAGCGACTGACCAGACTTCATCTGCTTGGTGGAGTTCTCCATGAGCTGGCGGATCTGCTTGGCCGCCTCGCTGCTGCGCTGGGCCAGCTCCCGCACCTCGGCCGCCACCACGGCAAAGCCACGGCCTTGCGATCCGGCACGTGCGGCCTCTACGGCTGCGTTCAGCGCCAGGATATTGGTCTGAAAGGCGATACCGTCAATCACGCCCACAATCGCCGCCACCTGCTGGCTGCTGTGCGCCATGTGCTCCATATTGCGCACCACTTCCTGCACCACACTGCCGCCGCTGGCTGCGGCTTCGGCTGCGCTGCGTGCGCTCTGATCGGCATGCCGGGCGCTGTCGGCCGCATGCGTGACCAGGGTGACCATGTTCTCAATGCTGCTGACCGTGGCCTTGAGCTGCACCGCCGCATGGGCGGTACGGTCCGACAGGTCGCTGTTGTCCTGCGCCATCTGGCTGGATGCAGCCGCTACGGCTTCCACCCCGCCCTGCACCTCGCCCACCAGTCCGCGCAGCTGCTGGGTCATCTGCGCCAAGGCCTGCATGAGCTGGCCCAGTTCATCCCTGCGGACACTTTGCGGTGCATAGCTCAAATCTCCCGCCGCAATGGTCTGCGCCAGCTGCACGGCCTCACCCAAGGGCGTGGTGATGGAACGGATCGTCGCCAGCGACAGCAGAGCGCCTAGCAACCCCACGCACAGACCCACGCCTGCAGCCATACGCTTGGCAATGGCACTTTGCGCGCGGCCCTGCTGCTCGGCATTCAGGCGCTGCTGCTGCTGGGCGGCGATGAAGGCATCTTGTGCCTGCACATAGCGCTTAGCCGCAGGTATCAGCTGCTCGTCCACCAGTTTCTGTGCTTCCCAGGCCTTGCCCAGATCGCGTGCCTGATAGGCCTGTTCATAAATCCCCAGCACAGCCTTGCGCTCCTGCTCCACCGTGGCGAGTCCGTCGCGGTCCAGCGCGGTCTGGGCATCGGCCTGCACCTGCTGCTGCAAGCCGCTGGCCTGCGCCATCAGTCCCCGAGCCTTTTGCGAGAGCTGGGCAATCAAATGCTCTTCCGACGAAAGCACGCTGGCCAGGGCCGCCTCTACGCTTTGCAGCGTCAGGGCCTGCCAGCGCAGGGCCAGGTTGATGCGCTTGTCCGTGGCCTGCACGGCGGCGCTGACACGCTGCTCCACATTCTGCAAATAGCCAAACAACCCACCCGCCACCAGCACGCTGCACAGCAGCAGGCCCACAAACAAGGCCCACATCTTGTGCGCCACGGAAAGATTCTGGAAATTTTTCAAAGACATGCCATATCGCTCATCAAACGCGGGAGCGTGTCGCTACCCGTCGATGGTTACGATATGAAACACAGATGACATCGCGATGACACGGCCGCGCCATCCATACAGAAAAAGCGCCTGCAACCCAGAGACTGCAAGCGCTTTCTGCTATCGATTGAATGGATCAGCGCAGGCTGGCCGGGTCCATATAGCGCTGGCGCCACTCTTCAAAAGTCAGCGTGTCGGCAGCTTCAATGCGCTGCTGCGCGGCCACAGACTCTGCGCTCATCTGTTCAAAGCGTGCCTGCTGCTCAGCCGTCCAGGGCATGGCCAGCAAGGTATCGCGCGCCTTGGCGGACTGGGTGGTCATGAACTCGATAAAGCGGCTGTCGTAGCCATCCACCAGCTCTTGCAGCACATGGGCCGAAGGCGTGGTCTGCGCGTTCTGCACACGGGCCAGCGCCTGCTCCAGCGCTGCGCTGTAATCACCGCTGTTGTGGGCCGCATCCAGCGCCTGTGCATAAGGGCGGCATTGCTGCAGCACTTCAAGTGCCCAGTCGGTCAGCCGCACCTGCTGGCCATTGCGCTCCAGCGTCAGACCTGGCTCACGGCCTTGCTCGGCGGCCAGATGCTGGTTGTGCTTGAGGGCATCAATCTCCTGCGGCGTATCCTGAGGGCTGTCTGTGTGCAGGCAGTGCAGCAAGAAGACGTCAATCATGCGCATGGTGGCCGGGGCAATGCCCACGGTTTCATACGGGTCGATGTCCATCAGGCGCACTTCCACATACTCCACGCCGCGCTCACGCAGGGCATGCAGCGGGCGCTCGCCGCTTTTCACGGTACGCTTGGGGCGAATGGTTCCGTAGAACTCGTTTTCGATCTGCAGCAGGCCGGTGCCCAGCTGGTTGTAGTCGCCACCGGGGTTGCGTACGCCCAGTTGCTCATAAGCCGCGTAAGGGCGGGTCAGCGCTTCGTGAAGCGAATCGGCATAGCCTTCCAGCCCGTTGTAGCTGACGCAGATGGTGGACTGGGCATCGCTCTGATAGCCCAGTCGCCCCATGCGCAGCGATGTGGCATAGGGCAGATACAGCGCGTCCTTGCCATCGCCGAGCGGCTGCAGGCGGTGCTCGCGCCCTTCCACAAAGCTGGGGCACAGCGCAGGCGATGCACCATACAGGTACAGCAGCACAAAGGCATTGCGACGGAAGTTGCGAATCAGCGCAAAATACTGATCGCTAGTCACACCGGGCAGCGACCAGTTGTAGTGAATGCCGGAAATGGTCTGCATGCGGCGGCCATAGCGGTGACCCAGACCCATGCGGTACACGCTCTTGGAGCGGCCCGAGTGCGAGCTGCCGTAGCGGCCCAGGGGAATGGTTTCATCCGTGGGCAAGCGGCAGGGCATGCTGGAGTTCCACATCAGCTCACCGCTCTCGCTCAAATTGCGCAGCACAAACTGGTGGACTTCGGTCAGCTCATCCAGACACTCCTGCACGCCCAGACGCGCGCCGGTAATGAGTTCAAGCTGCGACTCGCTGTAATCGGTGGTGATGTGGGGGTGCGTGAGAGCCGAGCCCAGCTCGGCCGGGTGCGGCGTCAGGGCCAGCGAGCCTGTGCCCAGTGCCCGCAATCCCTCTTTCTCGATACCGCGACGAATGCCCAGCAGCCGCTCGGCTGAAGGCATGTCCACGGTGGCCTGCGATGTCTTCATTCTTGTTTACCTTATTGGTGAAGACGCTGACGACAAACTTCGTCTGCCCAATCGCGCCCAGTCGGCGAATGATAGAGAAACCGGACCAAACGCGATGGCGGCTGGCCGCTTAACCACGTTTTTCGGCCTGTTGAAGCGCATAAAGCATGCGCACGAGCCAGAAAATTGTCAGTTTAATCAGCAACAAAAAGAGAGCACCTGCTCACTCCCACACAGAAAAAGCCCTCACAAGAGGGCTTTTTTCAGCTGTGCTAATCGACTATTGATGCACTTCTTACACCGCCAAAGCACGAGCAGATCAGTACAAACCGGCTCAATGGCCGTGCGCCTTCATGGCCTTGCCCACTTCAACCTGCCCCTGCACAGCGCCACTGCCCGGCACTTGCTGGCCCTCGCTGGCCGTGACTTCAGCCAGACGCGTAGCCAGCTCATCGGGCACCTGATCGCCCATGCCCAGGTAGACACCTTCGGTCATGGTGATATGCGCAGCCTCAAACCCACCCGCACCGGCGCAGAGAATGGTGCGCGTGGGGGCAGTTTCATGGGCCAGCACCAGCATGGCGGGTACCACGGCTTCGGGCTTCAGGGCCTCAAGCACGGGCTCAGGCAGCAGGCCCGCCGTCATGCGCGTGGCCGCCGTGGGCGCCAATGCATTGACGCGGATATTGCTCTTGGCGCCTTCAATGGCCAGCGTCTGCATTAAGCCCACCTGCGCCAGCTTGGCCGCACCGTAGTTGGCCTGACCAAAATTGCCATACAGGCCCGTGGACGAGGTCGTCATCACGATGCGGCCATAGTTCTGCTCTTGCATATACGGCCACACGGCCTTGCAGCAGTGGGCAGCGCCCATCAGGTGCACATCGACAACGAGGCGAAAGTCCGCCATGTCCATCTTGGCAAAGCTCTTGTCACGAAGAATGCCTGCGTTGTTGACCAGAATATCCACGCGGCCCCAGGCCGCGATGGCCTGTTTGACCATGGCCTGCACGGCGTCAAAGTCCGTCACCGATGCGGCATTGGCAATCGCCTCGCCACCTGCGGCGCGAATTTCATCGACCACTTTTTGCGCGGCAGTCGCCGAGCCCCCCGAACCATCGACCGAGCCACCCAGATCGTTGACCAGCACTTTGGCACCGCGCCGGGCCAGCGCCAGCGCATGCAAACGCCCCAGACCACCACCCGCACCCGTCACGATAGCTACACGACCTTGAAAATCCATTGCCATGATGTCTTGCTCCTTGCTCAAACCATTGCTTTTAGAGCTTCAATGTACGCGGGCATGTTGCAGCGCAACGTAGCGTTTGCGACTGCTTGCGGGTAAGTCAGGAGACTGCTATTTATTTCAGAGCTTCTTATGCCTGAATCACATGGCCTCCAGATAGAAAATCGATTGGGAATCATAAAAATCAGGAACAAGCAGCTTTCAAATAGATAGCAAAAGTGCTCTCTCACTCGCGCCAACCTTGTCCCCATTTTTCAGCAACAAGCCTGTGGACAAGCCTGAATAGCTTTGGCAATAAAGGCTCAAACCCTTGATCTGGATAATCTTTTTTATATCGCCTATTTTTTAATCAATTTTTTCCACCCAAGCGCTACTTATCCCATCCTGCGCTGAACATCCTTGTGAACAACTGAACCTTCCACAGGGATAAGTCACACAAGTCATTGATTTCAAACAACTTGCAAATATCTGATTAAAAAACAGGCAATCCATCACCACCCCACGGCCTTGGCAAACCGGCTACAAACACGGGTTTTGCATAGTCCGATTTCTCAACCCCATGTCCAACGACTCTCCTTTCGCCCCACCCTTCTTTATTGCCAAGTGCGAGCCCAGCGGGCAGCAGGTCGACGCATGGGCTGACCAGTCCCTGCTGGACTCTCTGGAAGGCGGCGGCGTGGACTGGCCCAGCTCCTGTCGCAACGGTACTTGCCGCACCTGTCTGGGCCAGATGGTGTCGGGCAGTGTGCGCTATGACATTGAATGGCCGGGCCTGACACCCGAAGAGAAGGCCGAGGGCTATGTGCTGCCCTGTTGCGCTTTTCCTGAAAGCGATGTAGTGCTGATGGATGCCTCCTGAGCCGCTTTGCGGC
This sequence comes from Comamonas suwonensis, assembly GCF_012844455.2. GTDB lineage: Bacteria > Pseudomonadota > Gammaproteobacteria > Burkholderiales > Burkholderiaceae_C > Comamonas > Comamonas suwonensis. The sequence goes on from NZ_JABBCQ020000002.1 coordinate 300,580, forward strand.
TTCCCCCATTGAAGGGGGACTGCAGTCTCGCCGCGAGGCAGCTGTTGCTTGCTGCCTCAACATTGGGTTATGTCCATTTCAGAGCCTGCTTGTACTACATCATGGTTTCATGGGGTAACTACTGCACTGAAAGCTCGCACTGCAATAGAATGGATGTTTTCCGCAAGGCCTTGCCCTGCAGAAAGCGGCTTACCCGCTTCACACGTTCTTTGGAAGTCCTGCCATCGCCCCTCCTCTCTTAGGCGGCACTGGCAATGCCTCACTGGTGCGTGTCGTGCGCCAGCCCTGACTGCTTGCATCGCATCAAGATCACGTCCAAGAAGGCATTCCATGAACAGCTCCCTCCAACCCGTGCCCATCTCGCCCGTCGAAGACATCGTGGCGGAAATGCGCGCAGGCCGTATGGTCGTTCTCGTTGATGAGGAAGATCGTGAAAACGAAGGTGATCTGGTGCTGGCATCGGACCATGTCACGCCCGAAGCCATCAACTTCATGGCCCGTTTTGGCCGTGGCCTGATCTGCCTGACGCTGACCCGCGAGCGCTGCGAATTCTTGAAGCTGCCGCCCATGGCCGCGCGCAATGGCACGGTATACAGCACAGCCTTCACCATTTCCATTGAAGCCGCCGAAGGCGTGACCACCGGCATCTCCGCCGCTGACCGCGCCCGCACCATTCAAGTGGCCGTGGACAAGAACAGCCAGCCTACCGATCTGGTTCAGCCCGGCCACATATTCCCGCTGCAAGCCGTTGATGGCGGCGTGCTCATGCGCGCGGGTCACACCGAAGCCGGTTGCGACTTGGCCGCTCTGGCAGGCTGCTCGCCCTCCTCCGTGATCTGCGAGATCATGAAAGACGACGGCACCATGGCCCGTTTGCCCGATTTGCAGCTGTTCTGCGCCGAGCATGGCATCAAGATAGGCACCATTGCCGACCTGATCGAATACCGCAGCCGCAATGAATCGCTGCTGCAAAAGGTGGGCAGCCGCCCCATGCAGACGGCCCACGGCGAGTTCATCGCCCACGCCTTCCGCGACGTACCCAGCGGCTCCGTGCACCTGGCGCTGGTCAAGGGCGAATGGCAGACCAACAACACCGTACCCGTTCGCGTCCACGAGCCTCTGTCGGTGCTGGACGTACTGGAAGTGGGCCGCAACCAGCACTCATGGTGCCTAGATGAAAGCCTGAAATACATTGCCGACAACGGCCAGGGCGTGGCCGTGCTGCTCAACTGCAGCGAATCCGGCGACGAGTTGCTGACCCAGTTTGAAGGCAAGGCACGATCTGCCCAGGCCCCCGAACGCGGCCGCATGGACCTGCGCACCTATGGTGTGGGCGCGCAGATTCTGCGCGAAGTCGGCGTGAGCAAGATGCAGCTGATGGGCCAACCCCGTCGCATGCCCAGCATGGCTGGCTACGGACTGGAAATCACCGGCTACATCCCCAAAGCATAAGAGACGGAAAATACAAGATGCAAAACGCAGAACAAGGCCAAGGCCTGAACATGAACGGCGCTGATCTGAAGATCGGCATCGTGCAAGCTCGCTTCAACGAAAGCATTACCAACACCCTCTTTGCCTCCTGCCGCGATGAGCTGCTGGCACTGGGTGTGAAGTCCGAGAACATCGACCATGTCACAGTCCCCGGCGCATTGGAAGTGCCCGTGGCCCTGCAGACACTGGCCGACACCGATCAGTACGACGCCCTAGTGGCGCTGGGCTGCATCATCCGTGGGGAGACATACCACTTCGAGCTGGTAGCCAATGAATCGGGCTCGGGCGTTACACGCCTGTCCCTGGACTACCGCCTGCCGATCGCCAATGCGATCATCACCACTGAAAACATGGAGCAAGCCATTGCCCGCCAGGTGGACAAGGGTCGCGATGCCGCCCGTGTTGCCGTGGAAATGGCCAATCTGCTCAACTCTTACGACAATCATGAGTGACGAACAATCCAGCTCGTCGGCCTCCGGCCGACCTACTCGCCAAAGCCGCACGGGCCTGACCAGCACCGGCGCGCGCAAGGCGGGCTCCAAATCCAACCGCAGCCGCGCACGTGAATTTGCGCTGCAAGGCCTGTACCAGCACATTGTTGGCCGCAACGAAATCCTGGAGATCGACCGATTCACGCGCGACCTGGCTGGCTTTCACAAGGCCGACGTGGTGCACTACGACGCCCTGCTTCGCGGCTGTGCCGAAAGCGAAGCCGCTCTGGACGCATTGATTGCACCCAAGCTGGACCGTGGCTTGGCCGAAATCTCACCCGTCGAACATGCCTGCATGTGGATTGGCGTGTACGAGTTCCAGAACTGCCTCGACGTGCCATGGCGCGTGGTGCTCAACGAGTGCATCGAGCTGGCCAAGGAATTTGGCGGCACCGACGGTCACAAGTATGTGAACGCCGTGCTCAACGGCCTGGCACCAGAGTTGCGCGCTACAGAAGTGACGCACGACCGCTCGGCCCAGAACAAGTCTGCCAACTAAGCTGGGCCGACCCATGGGCCGTGCTTACGCGGCCCTGCTGCCGCCTCATGCATAGTCAATGCAAATACTGCGACCAGGCCACAGGTGCTATCGTGCATCCGCTGGCTGGTTGCAGTTTTTTTATGAGCGCAGCCTTAGAACAGGCTGGTGCCCATTGCTGATTGATTGAAAGATTTTCTTCGTCCATGTCCGTTATTGAGCTTTCCCGCCGCGCCCAACGCATAGAGCCTTTTTACGTCATGGAAATGGCAAAGCACGCGCAGGAAGTGGCACGCCAGTCCAGCGCCAGCGGCTCGCCCATGATTTATCTCAACATTGGCGAGCCCGACTTCACCGCCCCGCCTCTGGTGCAGCAAGCCGCTGAACGCGCCATTCGCGCCGGGCGTACCCAGTACACACAGGCCCCCGGCTTGCCCGAGCTACGCGAAAAAATCAGCGGCTGGTATGCCAGCCGCTTCGGCATCAACGTGCCTGCGCGCCGCATCATCATTACCGCCGGTGCTTCGGCAGCTCTGCAGCTGGCCTGCCTTGCGCTGATTGATGAGGGCGACGAGGTACTCATGCCCGATCCCAGTTACCCCTGCAACAGGCATTTTGTCTCGGCCGCCGAAGGCAAGCCGGTACTGATTCCTTCCTCGGCTGCAGAGCGCTTTCAACTCAGCGCCGCCAAGGTGGAAGCCGCTTGGGGCGAGCGCACACGCGGCGTAATGCTGGCGTCACCGTCCAACCCCACGGGCACCTCGATTGCACCCGATGAGCTGCGCCGCATTCACGAAGTGGTGCGCGCCAAGGGTGGGCTGACTATCGTCGATGAAATCTATCTGGGCCTGTCTTACGACGACGCTTATAGCCAATCGGCCCTTGAGCTGGGTGATGACATCATCTCCATCAATAGCTTCAGCAAATATTTCAATATGACCGGCTGGCGTCTGGGCTGGATGGTGGTGCCCGAAGCACTGGTCGCTCCCATCGAGATGCTGGCCCAGCACCTGTTCATCTGCGCCAGCACCATCTCGCAATATGCGGCACTGGCCTGTTTCGAGCCCGAGAGCATTGCCGAGTACGAACGCCGCCGTGCCGAGTTCAAGGCCCGTCGCGACTATTTCATTCCGGCCCTGGAATCGATTGGCCTGCCCGTGCCCGTCAAGCCCGATGGAGCCTTCTACGCCTGGGCCGACTGCCGCGCCGCCGCTGAAAAGCTCGGCGTCAAGGGAAGCTGGGACTTTGCCTATGCAGTGATGAATCGGGCCCACCTGGCCATTACGCCCGGCCGCGACTTTGGTCATGCCGAGACAGCAAATTATGTGCGCTTTTCCACAGCCAACTCCATGGAGCAGCTGCAGGAAGCCATTGCGCGCCTGAAGAAGCTTCTGGGCTAATGAACCATGGCTTTTGAGTTCCCCATTCGAGTCTATTGGGAAGACACTGACGCAAGCGGCCGCGTCTTCCACGTCAACTACCTCAAGTTCTTTGAACGTGCGCGCACCGAATGGCTGCGCTCGCTGGGCATTGCTCAGCAAAATCTGCGGGAACAAACCGGCGGCATCTTTGTCGTAACCTCTGCGCAGCTTGAATATCTGCGCCCGGCCCGGCTTGATGACCAGCTACGTGTCTCCGCCGCTCTGAAAAGCGCCGGCCGCGCCTCGCTCGTCATTGAGCAGCAGGCGCTGCTGGCAAACCCCAACAATCAAGCTTTGGAGCCAGCGCTGCTGTGCACGGGCTCCATCCGCATTGGATGGGTGGATGGCAAGACCATGCGCCCCACGAGAATTCCAAACCATATCCTGGAGCAACTTTCATGAACTCCCAAGACATGTCCATCCTCAGCCTCATCCTGCAGGCCAGCTGGGTGGTTCAACTGGTCATGCTGATTTTGGTGATCGCATCCATCGCCAGCTGGGCCACCATCTTCAACAAGGCCAAAACCTTGAAGCGTGTACGCACGCTGAACGACAACTTCGAGCAAGACTTCTGGTCGGGCACCAGCCTCAATGACCTCTACGCCTCTGCGGCGCAGAACGCCAAAACCGGCGGTCCCATGGAGCGTATTTTTGCCAGCGGCATGCGCGAGTATCAAAAGCTGCGCGAGCGCCGTATGGATGACGTCGCCACGTTGATGGACGGCACACGCCGGGCCATGCGCGCCAGCTTCCAGCGCGAGCTCGATGAGAAGGAATCCGGTCTGTCCTTTCTGGGTACCGTGGCCTCGGTCTCGCCTTACGTCGGCCTGTTCGGCACTGTCTGGGGCGTGATGCACGCCTTCACCGGCTTTGCCAACATGGAGCAAGTCACGCTGGCCACCGTCGCCCCCGGTATTGCCGAAGCGCTGGTAGCCACAGCCATGGGGCTGTTTGCGGCCATTCCTGCGGTGACGGCTTACAACCGCTACGCCCACAACGTGGACCGCATTGCCAGCCAGGAAGAAACCTTCATCGAAGAGTTCTCCAATATCTTGCAGCGCAATGTGGGCTCGAGCGCCCATGCATCCGCCTCCGGCCACTGATGACTCAACGCAAGGAGTAAGTCCATGCCAGCCATGAGTTCACGCGGTGGTCGTAACCGCCGCACCGTCAACGAAATCAATATGGTGCCCTTCATCGACGTGATGCTGGTGCTGCTCATCATCTTCATGGTGACCGCACCCATGCTCACGCCGGGCTCCATCAATGTGCCAAGCGCAGGCAAGTCCTCGCGCCCTCCGACCAAGAACATTGCCTATGTGCTGCTCGATAAAGACGGCAGCATTCAGTTCAAGAACGGCAGCAGTACACAGACCGTCAAGCTCGATGACCTCAAGGGCCTGGCCCAGTCCTGGCAAGAAGGCCAGGGCGAAGACAGCGCCATTCAGATCATCGCCGACAAAGGCCTGCCCTTCGATGACGTCATGAAGGCACACACCACGCTCTCCAAGGCTGGCGTCAAACGCATCGCCTTTGGCGTTGTCTCTTCTTCCAGCAATTGAACCCAGTCATAAAGCTCTGCCCCGCCACGCTTGAGCATGGCCTCCAGAGCAGACCCCTCATTCACCATGCCTAACCAGCAAGATCGCGATCAGTTTGCGCCCCCCCGCCACCAAGGCCGGGTGCGCTCATGGTCGCTCGCTCTGGCCGCGCACGGGCTGCTGATTGCGGCTCTGCTGTGGACAGTGCGCACCCCCAAAGAAGCCGAGCAAGCCATGGTCGAAGCCGAGGTCTGGAGCAGTTCTGCCCCAGCTTCTGCCGCCGCGGTAACGCCACCTCCTCTGCCCGATCCCACGCCCGAGCCGGTACCCGAGCCACCACCTCCTCCGCCCCCTCCACCACCTGAGCCGGTGGTCATGCCGACACCTGCTCCTACGCCCCCCCCCAAAGCCCAGGCCCATGACGACGATCATGAAGCCGAGGTGGCGCTGGCCAAAAAGAAGAAGCAGGAGCAGCTAAAGAAGGAAAAGGCCGAGCAGGAAGCCCAGGAGAAGCGAGAGCGCGAGAAGGATCGCAAGGAAAAAGCGGAAAAGGACAGGACTGAAAAGGCGCGCCAGGACAAACTGGACAAGCAAAAAGCCGAGAAGGCCGAAAAAGCAGAGAAGGAACGCAAGGAAAAAGCGGAAAAGGAAAAGTCCGAGAAAGCCGAAAAAGAGAAAGCGGCCAAGGACAAGGCCGCCAAGGAAAAATCAGAGAAGGCTGAAAAAGAAAAAGCCGAGAAGGATAAAGCCACTAAGGAAGCCAAAGAGAAGGCTGCCAGGGACGCTAAAGAAAAAGCGGCCAAAGACGCCAAGGCCGCCGATGACCGCCGCAAGGCCGAACTGGCTCGCCTGCAAGGTCTGGCCGGAGGATCAGGTAATGCCGGCGGAAGCGGTGGCAGCGACCACAGCGGCACCGGCGGAAGTCGCTCAGGCGGTGCAGCAGGCAGCAGTACCAGCGGCGGCCCATCGGCAGGTTACGGAGCGAAAGTCGCTGCCAAGGTCAAGCCCAATATCGTCTATCCAGACGCCATCAGCGGCAACCCGCGCGCCGAGGTTCGCGTGCGTACAGCGCCGGACGGCACCATCACTGGAGCAACGATTTCCAAGTCCAGCGGCAATGCCGCCTGGGATGAGGCCGTGGTCCGCGCATTGCACAAGACCGACAAACTACCGCGCGATATCGACGGCAAGGTGCCATCCGACCTGGTTATCGGCTTCAGACCGCAAGATTGATGCACTGCTCAACGGCGCAGAAACTATGAAATTCATAGCTGCTTGCGCTCAATAGAAAAGGACTTGAAGGCAAAAAGTCTTCAAGCCCTTTCATTGCGATACCGGTGTTACGCACTGCAGCAGGCGTGAACATAGATGAATGCAAATCACCCATCCTCATCCAGAAACAGCACGCGCTTGCCATACACCGCCGGCTCCCGCCATGAACGGGTCAAAACTGAACTCAGGCAACACGCCATAGGACATGACTCCCTCCACGGGCTTGCCGGCCTCACCGCCTGTTTGGCTAGACGCTTCCCCCCGAAGGCGAGCATTCCCGCGGACCTCGGGTGCATGCAAAGACGCTGGTTCAATCACCAACACAGGTAAGCACCCAAACCCAGCAAACTCAGCATCAGTAGCTTTTTGAAGCCTATTGCCGAAATTTTGTGGCTCAACAACTCCCCCCAATGCATGCCAGCCAGGGCCGGGATCAACATCAACGCCGACGCCAGCAGACCTGCTGCAGACCCCTCGCCCTGAGGCCCCAGACCTTGCCCCAGCCATAGCAAGCCTACCCCCAGCGCCAGGGTGGACGTCGTAAAGCACAACCCCATGGCCTGCATTAGCGCTGGCCGCGCCAAGCCTAAAGACTGCAAAAAGGCCACGGCAGGCACTACAAACACACCCGTCAGCGCGGTCATGCCACCGGTCAGTAAGCCACATAAAGCTCCCAGCCAGGCCTGATGCCGCAGAGGCACCTGCAGGCTGGGGCCGCATAGACCCCAGAGCGCATACACCACTAGCGCCAAACCCAGAGCCGTACGTGCCGCAGGCAAGCTCCCCACCCCGCCCCAGAGCGCCATGCCGCCCAGCGTACCCAGCACAATGCCCAGTTGCATCCAGCCCAGGCGTTTGAGCAGCGGCAGCAAACCGGCTACAGGCCGCAGTTGCACCAGATTCGTAACCAGTGAAGGCAATAACAACAAACCCGCCGCCTGGGCGGGCGGCATGAAAATCGCCAGCAAGGCCATGGATACCGTGGGCAAGCCCAGCCCGACCACGCCCTTCACCAGCCCAGCCAACCCAAATACGACAATAGCCGCCGCGGCCATCCAGCCTTCATCCCACATTGTCAATCCTTCGTATTAACCGAACCCTAAAATAAGAAAAAGAATTCAGAAAACTCTTTGCATTCCTAATAATCTCTAGATATCAGCCAATTGGCTAGCGGGATCTCTTAAACCGAGACTTAGTATCAAACTAAGTCTTAAATCTCATGCGCTTTGACCTCACCGATCTGCAGCTGTTTGTGCACATCCTGGACTGCGGCACCCTGACGGCCGCGGCGCAGCGCTGCCATCTCACCCTGGCATCGGCCAGCGAACGCGTTCGCGGCATGGAGGAGTTGCTGGGCTGCGCTCTGCTGCTACGCAAGCCGCGGGGCGTGCAGGCCACAGCGGCCGGCCACACGCTGGTGCAGCACGCACGCCAGGTGCTGGCGCAAATGCAGCAGCTGCGTGGCGCCATGGGCGAGTTCGGCGCGGGCCTGGCCGGGCAGATCAGGCTGCGCGGCAACACCTCGGCCATACGCGAGCACCTGCCTCTGGCCATCAGCGGCTTTCTGGGCCAGCACCCGCAGATTGCGCTCGAGCTACAGGAAGGCGCCAGCAGCGCGGTGCTGTCCAACCTGCGCCAGGGTCTGTGTGATCTGGGTGTGGTCGCCTGGGATATGCAAGATGCAGCAGGCTTGACCGGCCTGCACTGTCAGCCTTGGCGGCCAGACCCGCTGGCGGCCGTTCTGCCCCTGGGCCATGCCCTGGCAGAGCGGCAACAGCTGCGCCTGCACGAGCTGCAGCATGAGAACTGGGTGGGATTGGCGCGCGATTCGGCCTTGCAACAGTTGTTGCAAAAACAGGCGCAGCAGATCAACGGCCAGTTGCTGCGCACCCAGGTACAGCTGCCACATTTTGAAGGCCTGTGCCAGCTGGTCGGCCAGAAGGTAGGCATTGCCGTGCTGCCGCTGGCGGCGGTCCAGCGTCACTGCGCCAGCACCGGCGTGGTGGCCGTACCGCTGGGCGATGACTGGGCCCAGCGTCAGCTGCTCCTATGCACAACGGCCATGACAGGCCTGTCCTTGCCCGTGCGGCAGTTACTCACACACCTGAGCCAGTCCGCCTAGCCTTATCAAGTCGTAATGAAAAGCGGGATGCAGGACAATAGAGCCATCATGACCCTCAAAGCCCCCGAACTGCTGCTGCCTGCCGGCTCGCTCGACAAGATGCGCGCCGCCTATGACTTTGGTGCCGACGCTGTGTATGCCGGCCAGCCACGCTACTCGCTGCGAGCGCGCAACAACGAATTCCGCCTGGAGCAGATCGGCCAGGGCATTGCCGAAGCGCACGCGCGCGGCAAGAAGTTCTTCCTGACCAGCAATCTGATTGCCCACAACGATAAGGTCCGCACCTATCTGCGCGACATCGAACCCATCATCGCCATGAAGCCCGATGCAATGATCATGGCCGACCCCGGGCTGATCATGATGGTCAAGGAAAAATGGCCAGAGCAGGTCATTCACCTGTCCGTGCAGGCCAATACCACCAACCACGCCACCGTCAAGTTCTGGCAGAAAATGGGCGTGGAGCGCATCATCCTGTCGCGCGAGCTGAGCCTGGACGAGATCGAAAAGATCCGCCAGGAATGCCCGGACATGGAGCTGGAAGTCTTTGTGCACGGTGCGCTGTGCATTGCCTACTCCGGTCGTTGTTTGCTGTCGGGCTATTTCAACCGCCGCGACCCCAACCAGGGCACTTGTACCAACGCCTGCCGCTGGGATTACAAGACGCACAATGCGGCTGTGGACCCCAACACGGGCGAAGCGCTGGGCCAGACCATGGAAAACGGCTTCAACTTTGAAGACGCCAAGAACGATCTGGACAACCAGTTCACCAGCACCTGCGGTGACCAACAGCGCCACCCCAAGGCTGACGCGATTTACTTGCTGGAAGAAAAAGGCCGCCCTGGCGAGATGATGCCCATCATGGAAGATGAGCATGGCACCTACATCATGAACTCCAAGGACTTGCGCGCTGTGGAGCATGTGGAGCGCCTGACCAAGATTGGCGTGGACTCGCTCAAGATCGAAGGCCGCACCAAGAGCCTGTACTACGTGGCTCGCACGGCACAAACCTACCGCCGCGCGATTGACGACGCCGTGGCTGGTCGTCCCTTCAACCCCGAGCTGATCACCGAACTCGAAGGCCTGGCCAACCGCGGCTACACCGGCGGCCTGATGGAGCGCCGTCCTGCCAACGATTACCAAAACTACGAAACCGGCCACAGCGTGCTGCAGCGCAGCCACTTTGTGGGTGCGGTGCGTAGCTACGCCGACGGCATGGCCGAGGTGGAAACCATGAATCGCTTTGCGGTGGGCGACACGATTGAAGTCATTCACCCCCAGGGCAATCGCCAGATCAAGCTGGAAAAAATGTTTGACCTGGAAGGCAAGCCCGTGGACGTCGCCCAAGGCAACCCGATCCGCGTGCGCATTCCGCTCGAAGGCCCGGTTGAAGGCGCGCTGATTTCGCGCCTGCTGTAAGCTCAACTAGCGTTACCTCTTCCAACGCCCCATACGCTGGGGCGTTGCTCTTTTTTCCGTAGCTTCTTGCACCCGTTCTGCTTCAAATTTCAATGAAATTATTTTTGAAATGCATGAATATCAGGCGCAAGCAGCTCATTTATTGATAGTGACCCCCGGCAAACTGCCAGCGGCCACACACGAACAGACACACCATGGATCTCCGCATTGACGAAGGCCTCAAGGCCTATATCGACCCTTTGACCGCTGACGAGCATGAGTCGCTGGAGCGCAGCATCCTCGCCGAAGGCTGCCGCGATGCGCTGGTGGTCTGGGATGATCTGCTGATCGACGGCCACAACCGCTACGGCATCTGCCAAAAACACGGCCTGCCCTTCAACACCATTCAGGCCACGCAGTTCAAGAACATAGACGACGTCCACCTGTGGATGATCGACCAGCACCTGGGCCGCCGCTCAGTGTCTGACTTCCAGCGCGGTGTGCTGGCCCTGCGCAAGCGCGAAATCATTGCCGAGCGCCGTGCTGCTGCGGCCGCTGCGGTGAACGCAGCCAAAGCATCCCAGCCCGCCAGCGAGGAAGCCCCATGGGAAGGCGATACCGACCCCGCAGTCGCCCAGGCACTCGCCAGCGTGGCCAAGGTCCCCGATGAGGCGTTGGACACACGCGAAGCGCTGGCACGTGCCGCCCGCCTGTCGGCTGGCCAGGTCAAGATGATCGAGACGATCCAGGAAAAAGCGGCGCCTGAAGTGGTCGCCGCCGTGAAGGCCGGCGAGCTGTCACTCAACGCGGCTGCCGTCGTTGCCACCCTGCCGGAGGAAGAACAACAGGCCGTGGCCGCCGAAGGTGCCGATGCACTCAAACAAGCCGCCAAGCGCGTGCGCGACGCCAAGAAAAAGCCCAAGGCTGCCAAGCCCGAAGCCGATGAGTCGGCAGAAGCGGCACCCGCTGCCAGCGCCGAAGAGCTGCAAGCCCGCGTAACCGAGCTGCAAGCCGAGAACGAGCGCCTGCGCATGCAGGTCAAGACTTTGCAGGAGCTGCTGGCCGAACAGGCTTAAAGCCAACGCGCCGCAGCAAAAACATGCAGCCTCCCCAACTGGCGAATGCCGGATGGGGAGGCTGTTGTATTTTGCGCAGCCATATAACCACAAACAGCCAAATGACAGCTGTTCTCATTAATATCGGCGCCTGCCTATAAACGCCACATAGCCAAGCGCGCTTTTGACGTAGTCCGTGCCGCCACGGAGCTACGCTCTGACTGCAAGCCAGCCATTGTGTGTGCACACACAACACCCTATGGCCAACCCAAATCACTCCTCTCATCGCGCATTCCGTTTGAGCTGCGCAGCCGCCGCTGTCGCAGCCTTCTTTGGCAGTTTTGCCAGCCCCGTTCTTCATGCACAGACCACGGCCGCGCCGGAAGTCGCACTGGATTCCGTCACCGTCACCGGCAACTGGCTGGACGGCGACACGCCCAATGCCGAAAAAGTGCTGGAGCACCCCGGTGCCCGTACCATTGTCGAACGCGAGCGCATTCAGGAAAGCGGAGCCACCACACTGCGCGAAGCGCTGCGCCTGGTGCCCGGCGTGCAGGTTCAGGACAGCAATGGCACGGGCGGCAGCGATATTTCGCTGAACCTGAGCGTGCGCGGCCTGACAGCGCGCCTCTCGCCGCGCTCCTATGTGCTGCAGGACGGCATCCCCGTCTCTTATGCACCTTACGGTCAGCCGCAGCTATCGCTGGCCCCCGTGGCGCTGGGCAACCTGGAATCCATCGACGTGGTGCGCGGAGCCGGCTCTGTACGCTACGGCCCGCAGAACGTGGGCGGCATCATCAACTTCACGACCCGCGCCATTCCCAAGACCTTTGCCGCCGAAGCCTCCATAGGCACGGAAATCTACGGCCACAGCGGCAACACCAAGACCAGCCCCAGCCTGTTTGTGGGTGGCACCAACGAGGCCGGTCTGGGCCTAGCCCTGCTTTACTCCGGCACGCATGGCAAGGGCTGGCGCAGCAGCAACGACAGAACCGATGTCGACGATTTGCTGCTCAAGGGCAGCTACCAGCTCACGAGCAAGAGCAGCCTGTCCGCATCGCTGCACCATTTCGAGGGCAAGGGCCAGATGCCCGGCGGCCTGACCACCAAGCAATACGCAGCCGACCCGTTCCAGAGCACGCGCAACTACGACCAGTTCACGGGCCGGCGTACCGACGGCTCGCTCAAGTACAGCTACAAGGATGGCCGCGACAACTTCGAAGTGCTGAGCTACTACGTGGATTCCTTTCGCGGCAGCTATATCGAGCGTGACGCCACCGGTGCCAATGCCGGCAAGCGCAGCCTAACGGCCGCGCCGCGCAACTACAGCTACTACGGCGTGGAGCCGCGCTACTCGCGCATTTTCGAGACCGGCTCCGTGGTGCAGGAAGTCAGCGTGGGCTACCGCTACCTGAAAGAAAAAAGCTCAGAGACGGCGCTGGCCACCTCGGGCTTCTATGTGCCGGGCCAGGTCAACGCCATGGCGCTGCCGCTGAATGTCACCCAGACCAGCCAGGGCGGCACCACGGCCAATGCCTTCTATATCGACAACCGCATCGACGTGGGCAACTGGACCATCACGCCCGGCGTGCGCTACGAACGCATACGCAGCTTCAACAATGTGGTGGACTACAAGGGCTCCACCGCCGCAGCCATCTACCCGACGGCTGCCGCCAACGAATGGCTGCCCACGCTGTCGGTGCTCTAGCGCGTCAACAACCAGTGGACGGTGTTCGCCAATGCAGGCAAATCGTTCGGTCCGCAGCAATATGCTCAGCTGGCCCAGTCGTCCAATAACCAGCTCTATCCCGAGTCAGCCAAGACCTATGAGCTGGGTACGCATTACAAAAGCGACACCTGGAATGGCGAGCTGACGCTGTTCAACATCGACTTCGACAAGGAGCTGTTCCTGGACCGGCCCGGCGACGGCACGGGCAACGGCATCTGGACCGATCTGGGTGCGACACGCCATCGTGGCCTGGAATCGGCACTGCGTTACGACTTCGGCAAGAACTATCCTGCGCTCAAAGGCTTCTCGCTGGGCGCGACCTATACCTTCACCCAAGCCACCAGCCAGGCCGGACCGTTTGCTGGACGCGACCTTCCGCTGTACGCCCGCCACACCGCCGGGCTGTCGGCGCGCTATGCGGTCGATCGCTGGACCTTCAACGCCGAGCTCAACGCCCAGTCCAAACAGCGCTCACCCGGCACCCCAGGCACCAGCGGCAAGCCCAACCCTTATGTCACTCAGGAGGACGCCAACGGCAATCTGGGCGACATTCCCGGCTTCGCGATTCTGGGCCTGCGCACCAGCTATCAGGCCAGCAAGGAGTTGAACAACCTGCGCCTGACCGTGGGTGTGAAGAACGTGTTTGACCGCCGCTACTTCACCCGTTCCACCGACAACAATGGCGGCGGAAAGTACGTGGGCATGCCACGCACCGTGTATCTGCAGGCCTCGCTGCCGTTCTAAGCACCAGCGCCCCAGCGAATCCAGCCTCCGTGGCTGGGTTGCCTGGGGCGCGACGACCTCTGACTCCATGACTTCGCTACGTTCTCTGTGGCTGCGGCTGCATCGCTGGTTCGCCCTGAGCCTGGGCTGGATTCTGATTCTGGCCGGACTCACGGGAGCGGTGCTCATCGCTGCCCAGCCACTCGATCGCCTGGCCCATCCCCAGCTGTTCAAAGCCCCAGCCGCTACGCCTGCCGCAGCACTGGCACCGATACTGGAGCAGGCCCGCCAGGAGTTCGGTGACAAGGCGACCTTTCGCTTCAAGCTTCCTCAGGAGGCTGGAGACAGCCTCTGGCTCAGGGTGCAGTCGCATAGCTGGCGCGGCACTGTCTATCTGAACCCTGCATCCGGGCTAGAGCAAGGCCGCCGCGGCGAGACAGAAGGGTTTGTCAACTTCTTGTTCAAGCTGCACAGCACCCTGCTGCTGGACGCGAATGGCAAAGCCATACTGGCCTGGACGGCTTTGGCCTATGTCTTGCTGCTGCTGACCGGCGTCATTCTCTGGTGGCCCAAGCGCTGGCCTGGCAACTGGCATATCGAGCTGAACAAGAATCTGATACGCGCCCTGTTCGATCTGCACCGCATAGGCGGTGTGGTCATGGGCTTGCTGATTGCCGTCTTGGTCGTGACCGGTGCCTATATGGCCTGGCGGCCGCTGGGCAATGTGCTCAATGCGCTCAGCGGCTCCACGCCGGTCAAAGCCCCCAAGCTGCCACCGCTTTCAGTGGATACATCGCCCGCGGCGCCCAGCCTGGATGCCCTGCTGGCCGGTGCACGGGCCGCCATGCCCGACGGCCAGGCCAGCTTTGTGCAGATCGCGGCCAAGAACGCTGAGGCCAAGCAGGCCATGCGCATACGCTTTCGTGCCCTTGGCGAGCCGCACCCCAATGGCGTCAGCTCGGTATGGCTGGACCCCCGCACCGGAGCCGTGCTGGCCGTGCAGCGCTGGTATGAGCTCGACCCCGGAGCAGCAGCAGTGGCTATTGCCTATCCGCTGCATACCGGCGAGCTGGGCGGAGTGCTGCTGGAAATCATCAATGGCCTGACTGGGATGGTACTGGCGGGGTTAGGCCTCAGCGGCGTCTGGCTATGGTGGCAGCGCCGCAAGGCCAGAAAGCTGGCCAAAAGCCGAATGTCCTGAGCGCTCATCGTCAACAGACCAAGCTCCTTGATCCGCCAATTCAACGGCAGCTGACGCCATACAGACATTCGAGGCCAGGTCTGCTTGCGTCGCGCCGCAAAGCACCTCAGCATCGCAACTCCACAAAGCGCAAGCAAGGAGTTCGTGATGGCAATGAATCCCGTAGGCTGGTTCGAGATCTATGTGCAAGACATGCAGCGTGCCAAGACCTTTTACGAGGCCGTTCTCGGCTACCCCTTGCAGGCGCTGCCCATGCCCGAAGGCGGCGAGCATCCGGATATGGAAATGTGGGCTTTTCCGGGCCAGCCGGACAACGCCGGCGCGACCGGCGCGCTGGTACACATGCCCGGCTGTCCAACCGGCGGCGGCAGCGGCGGCACCATGATTTACTTTGTCTGCGAAGACTGTGCCGAGCAGGCCGCACGCGTAGCGAAACAGGGCGGCAGCCTTCAGCGCGAGAAAATCTCCATCGGCCCTTATGGCTTTATTGCCCTGGCGACCGATACCGAAGGCAATATGTTCGGCCTGCACTCCATGAAATAGCACCTAGCCAAGGCAAAAAAAGGCCTGCCGCGCAAGCGAGCAGGCCTTTTGCTTTTCAGCCACCTCAGCTCAGCAACTGCCTGAGCACATAGGGCAAGATGCCGCCGTGACGGTAGTAGTCCACCTCAATCGGCGTGTCGATGCGCAGCTTGACGGTCACCGTCTTCTTGCTGCCATCAGTGCGCGTAATGACCAATTGCGCATCGCTTTGCGGCGCCAGGTCTGCAGCGGGAATCACATCCATGAATTCCTCACCCGTCAGCCCCAGACTTTGCCAGCTGTCATTGCCCTTGAACTGCAGCGGCAGCACGCCCATGCCCACCAAGTTGGAGCGGTGGATACGCTCAAAGCTGCGTGCCACTACGGCCTTGATGCCCAGCAACTGCGTACCCTTGGCCGCCCAGTCGCGGCTGGAGCCGGTGCCGTATTCCTCACCCGCCAGCACCACGGTGGCACGGCCTGCAGACTGGTACTTCATGGCTGCGTCATAGATGGACATCTTTTCCACCTTGCCATGGTCATCCCGGTAGAGCGTGACACCGCCCTCCTCACGTGCACCATCGGCCTGCGCAGGAATCATCAGATTCTTGATGCGCACATTGGCAAAGGTGCCGCGCATCATCACCTCATGGTTGCCGCGTCGCGAGCCGTAGCTGTTGAAGTCAGCCTTTTGCACGCCATGCTCCAGCAGCCATTTACCGGCCGGTGAGGTCTCCTTGATGGAGCCCGCAGGCGAGATATGGTCGGTGGTGATGGAATCACCAAACAAGGCCATCACGCGCGCGCCATGCACTGCATAGGAGTTTGAGCCTTTTGGGCCCGCAGCGCTTTCTGCACCTGTGGAAGGCGCTTTCAAATCGAGAGCAAAATCTGCAAAGAACGGGGGTTCTGCGATATAGGTGCTCTCAGGCCAGGTGTATGTGGCCCCTGTCACGCCCTTGATTTTTTCCCAGAGCTTGCCTGGCTCGCTGGCCACTTGCTCATAGTTGCTGCGGAAGGCCTTGCCGTTCATGGCGTACTTGAGCAGGCCTTGAATCTCCTCGCTGCTGGGCCAGATGTCACCCAGATACACATCCTTGCCGCCCTTGCCTTTGCCCACGGGTTCGGTCATCAAGTCCTTGCGTACCGTGCCGGCAATGGCGTAAGCCACCACCAGCGGCGGACTGGCCAGGAAGTTGGCCTTGATATTGGGGTGAATGCGCGCCTCGAAGTTGCGATTGCCCGAGAGCACGGCCGCGCAGACCAGATTGTTCTGCGTGATGGAGGCATTGATCTCGGGTGTCAAATCACCGGCATTGCCAATGCAGGTGGTGCAACCATAGCCGGCAAGGGCAAAGCCCAGCTTTTCCAGATAAGGCAGCAAACCTGCCTCTGTCAGATAGCGCGTCACCAGCCGCGAGCCGGGGGCCAGCGAGGTTTTGATATGCGGCTTGACCTTGAGCCCTGCCTCCACCGCCTTTTTGGCCAGCAAGCCCGCCGCCAGCATGACACTGGGGTTGGAGGTGTTGGTACAGCTGGTGATGGCCGCAATCAGCACGTCGCCGCTGCCCATATCAAAGCTCTTGCCGCATGCGGCGGCGCTGCTTGCATCAACGGCAATAGCGCTGGCCTCGGCCTTATTGGTCGTGGGCTTGTTGCTCACCATCTCGACTTTGTTGCGCTCGGCATTGGCAGGCACCGGCTGGCTGTCTGGCTGCAAGGCCTCAGGCCCATCGGGATGCACAAGATGGCGGCGAGCCAGTTGCTCGGCAGGCAGGTTGAAGCCATTTTGCGCAACCGGTGCGCTGAACAGTTCATCGAACTGAGCAGCCACATTGCCAATCTCGATACGGTCCTGTGGCCGCTTGGGACCAGCCAGGCTCGGCGCGACCTTGCCAAGATCCAGCTTGACCACATGGGAGTAGTCAATATCGCCCGCCTTGGGGACGCCGAACAGATTTTGAGCCTTGAAGTAGGCCTCGAAGGCCTGGATTTCGCTCTTGGTGCGGCCCGTGCCCTTGAAGTACTCGATGGTTTTCTCATCGACGGGGAAAAAGCCCATGGTCGCGCCGTATTCAGGTGCCATATTGCCAATCGTGGCCCGGTCGGGAAGGGAGAGGCTGCGCGTGCCTTCGCCAAAGAATTCGACAAATTTTCCTACCACTTTTTCCTTGCGCAGAATTTCCGTGACCGTGAGCACCAGGTCGGTCGCCGTCACGCCTTCGCGCAACTGGCCGGACAGCTCGAAGCCCACCACATCAGGCGTGAGGAAGTACACGGGCTGGCCCAGCATGGCGGCTTCCGCCTCGATGCCGCCCACCCCCCAGGCCACCACGCCAATGCCGTTGATCATGGTGGTGTGGCTGTCGGTACCGACCAGCGTATCGGGGTAGTAGACGCCATCCTTGGTCTTGTGCACGCCACGCGCCAGATATTCGAGGTTGACCTGGTGAACGATGCCAAACCCTGGCGGCACCACGCCAAAGGTGTCAAAGGCCTGCATGCCCCATTTCATGAACTGGTAGCGCTCCTGGTTGCGCTGAAACTCCAGCTTCATGTTCAGGTCCAGCGCCTTTTTGGTGCCGAAGTAATCAACCATGATGGAGTGATCGACCACCAGATCCACAGGTACCAGCGGCTCGATGGACTTGGGCTTCTTGCCCAGCTTGGCCGCCGTGCTGCGCATGGCCGCCAGATCGGCCAGCAAGGGCACGCCGGTAAAGTCCTGCAGCACCACGCGCGAGACAACGAACGGAATTTCATCGACCCGCTCAGCTTTCGGCTTTGCCTGCCAGCGCGCCAGTTGCTCAACATGGGCTGCGGTGATTTTCTCGCCGTCGCAGTTGCGCAGCACTGACTCAAGAACGATACGGATGGATACCGGCAATCGTTTGATTTCAGGGAACTGCTTGGCGAGTGCGGGCAAGGAGTAGAACTGACCTTTCCTTCCGCCGTCGGTTTCAAAAGACTTCAGCGTTTTTGCAAAAGCATGAGGCATCGCGAGACTCTCCATCGATAGGACACAGGGAAGCACTTGTATTTACATTGTGCACATAACCTGCAATCAAGCGATGTGGGACGACGCACTATCCATGTCTTTGATGGCAAAGCTCTCTTTTCCAATGCCGTGCATTGCTGAAATGCGGCATCCAAATATCTGAAGTGAATGCATCACAGCGGTTCATCAGAAATCGCCAGCAGCTACTTTTTCAATAGCAAAGAAATTTCAGCACTTCAGGCGTGGCTTGCTGGTCTTGCTTGCATCCGTACCGGCCGCTGCCCTCGCATTCGGGCCTTATTCGGGTTTTACAAGCCAAATTGCGGCAGCCCCGCAGGGCTCAGCTGCGCTATGACGATCGCTGGATGCTGCCGCAGGTGCACCCCAATCAGCGGCTCGTACTTTGAGGTGTTGCGGCCACCAGAGCACCAAGGCCTCGTCTTTTGTGCGGAGCCCTGTCTTCATTAAACAACCCAGCCCCGCGTGCGACCTGCCGGGCAACCCTGCGAAGGCGGAGCATTACACGCAATGACTTAAAAATTGATAGCACATCCCGCACATTGATATTCGGTTTCAGTATTTTTTAATACAGAAGCCCACTGATATCAAGCGCAAGCAGCGATCAAAACCAAAGCCATAAAAAAAGCCCGCGCATGAACTGCACGGGCTTTTTGCATGAGGAGCCGGGTCAGCAACCCGGCGAACTCATGGAGGGCGCTTAAATCTTGGCAGCCACTTCGGCGTACTCAGCGATTTCGTTGAAGTTCATGTAGCGATAGACGGATGCTTTGTCGGCATCGATCACGCCCATTTCCTTCAAGTACTCTTCCTTGGAAGGCAGGTAGCCCAGACGCGACGCGATGGCTGCCAGCTCGGCCGAGCCCAGGTACACGTTGGTGTTCTTGCCCAGACGGTTGGGGAAGTTACGAGTCGACGTCGAGATGACGGTAGCACCTTCGCGCACTTGGGCCTGGTTGCCCATGCACAGCGAACAGCCGGGCATTTCAGTACGCGCACCGGCGGTACCGAAAGCGGCGTAATGGCCTTCCTTGATCAGCTCGGTCTGGTCCATCTTGGTGGGAGGAGCCACCCACAGCTTGACGGGGATGTCGCGCTGGCCACCCAGCAGCTTGGCTGCGGCGCGGAAGTGACCAATGTTGGTCATGCAAGAACCGATGAAGGCTTCATCGATCTTGACACCGGACACGTCGGACAGAGTCTTGGCATCATCAGGATCGTTAGGACAGCAAACGATAGGTTCCTTGATGTCGGCCATGTCGATTTCAATGATGTGAGCGTACTCAGCATCCTTGTCGGCAGACAGCAGATCAGGGTTGGCCAGCCAGGCTTCGACCTTTTCGATACGGCGCTGCAGTGTCTTGGCGTCAGAGTAACCGTCGGCGATCATGTTCTTCATCAGAACGATGTTCGAAGTCAGGTATTCCTTGATGGGCTCAGGGTTCAGCTTGATCGTGCAACCAGCGGCAGAACGCTCGGCAGACGCATCGGACAGCTCAAATGCTTGCTCAACCTTCAGGTTAGGCAGGCCTTCGATTTCCAGGATACGGCCCGAGAATTCGTTGATCTTGCCGGCCTTGGCAACGGTCAGCAGACCTTGCTTGATGCCGTACAGAGGAATCGCGTGCACCAGATCGCGCAGGGTCACGCCGGGCTGCATTTCACCCTTGAAGCGAACCAGCACCGATTCGGGCATGTCCAGCGGCATCACGCCGGTAGCGGCACCGAAGGCCACCAGACCGGAGCCTGCAGGGAAGGAAATACCGATAGGAAAGCGGGTGTGCGAGTCGCCGCCGGTACCCACGGTATCAGGCAGCAGCAGGCGGTTGAGCCAGCTGTGGATCACGCCATCACCAGGACGCAGGGCCACGCCGCCACGGTTGGAGATGAACGAAGGCAGTTCGCGGTGCGTCTTCACGTCCACCGACTTGGGATAAGCGGCGGTGTGGCAGAAGGACTGCATCACCATGTCGGCGGAGAAGCCCAGGCAAGCCAGGTCCTTCAGCTCGTCACGGGTCATGGGGCCGGTGGTGTCTTGCGAGCCAACGGTGGTCATGCGGGGTTCGCAGTACGTGCCGGGGCGCACGCCCTGACCTTCAGGCAGACCACAAGCGCGGCCAACCATCTTTTGGGCCAGAGTGAAACCAGCCTTGGTTTCCGCAGGCGCTGTAGGCAGGCGGAAAGCGGTGGAAGCGGGCAGACCCAGAGTCTCGCGAGCCTTGGCCGTCAGCGAACGGCCGATGATCAGGTTGATACGGCCACCGGCTTGCACTTCGTCCAGCAGCACGTCGCTCTTGAGTTGGAACTCAGCAACCGTGGCGCCGTCCTTCAAGATCTTGCCTTCGTAGGGCAGCACGTCGATGACGTCGCCCATTTCCAGCTTGGAAACGTCCACTTCGATGGGCAGAGCGCCGGAGTCTTCTTGCGTGTTAAAGAAGATAGGAGCGATCTTGCCACCCAGAGTCACGCCACCGAAGCGCTTGTTGGGGACAAAAGGAATGTCCACACCGGTCGCCCAGATGATGGAGTTGGTAGCGGACTTGCGCGAAGAACCGGTACCGACCACGTCGCCCACGTAGGAGACGAGGTTACCCTTTTTCTTCAGGTCTTCAATGAACTGCATGGGGCCGCGCTTGCCGTCTTCTTCGGGCTTGAACGCCGCGTCGGGACGCGTGTTCTTGAGCATGGCCAGGTAGTGCAGAGGAATGTCGGGGCGGCTCCATGCGTCAGGAGCGGGCGACAGATCATCGGTATTGGTTTCACCGGGCACCTTGAAGACGGTGACGGTGATTTTTTCTTCCACCTTGGGGCGCGATGTGAACCACTCGGCATCCGCCCAGCTTTGCATCACTTCCTGGGCCTTGGCGTTACCGGCCTTGGCCTTGGTGGCAACGTCGTTGAAGAAGTCAAACATCAGCAATGTCTTCTTCAACGCGTCAGCGGCTACGCCGGCGACTTCAGCGTCATCCAGCAACTCAATCAGGGGGTGAACGTTGTAGCCGCCCACCATGGTGCCCAGCAGCTCGGTGGCCTTGGCCTTGGAGATGAGACCCACCTTGATGTCGCCGTGAGCCACGGCGGCCAGGAAGGAAGCCTTGACCTTGGCTGCATCGTCCACACCAGGCGGCACGCGATGAGTCAGCAAATCCATCAGGAATGAGTCTTCGCCAGCGGGTGGGTTCTTGATCAGCTCGATCAGGTCAGCAACCTGCTTGGCATCCAGAGGCAACGGGGGGATGCCCAGTGCGGCGCGTTCTGCCACATGGTCACGGTAGGCTTTCAACATGGGGGTCTCTCCAATGGTTTTTGAAAAAGGCTGCGCGGTTAGCGCGAATTACAGGGCTGACACATATGTGCGATAGGTCAGCCCTCAGCCTCGCGGGACTTACTTGTTGTCCAGCAGGCTAGGAGGTGGGTTCTTGCGGATGGCTTCGGCCACTTGTTGCTGCTCGGGGCTCATGCATTCGTCAGCCAGGCGCTGACCCGCTTTCTGGTTCATCAGCATCGACTTGTTGGCGATCTGCAGCCACACCGCACCAGCGGCTTTGTCTTCCAGGCGCACGGTGCCGGTCGAGGTCTTCACGGGGACCATGTGGTACTTGAAACCACGGCCGTCCACAATGAAGTAGCCGGGGTTGGCCGTATCAGCGTTCACATTGACAAAAGCTCCCAGTTCGCAGGCGATACGGCCTTTGTGCACGCGCTCGGCGACGGCCAGGTCTTCTGTGCTCAAAGCAGCGGAAGCGGGGCCCGCGGCCACGACCGCAGCGCCGCCCGCAACGGCTGCTGCAGCAGCGGCTTTGCCCTTCTTGGCAACAGGCGCCTTCTTAGCAGCGGGAGCCTTCTTGGTAGCCACAGCCTTGGCCTTAGCCTTGGTTGCGGTTTCGGCCACAGCAGAGTGGCTGATTGCAAGCAAAGGAGCTGCAATCATCAAAGTAGCGATCAGGGTCTTCATAGGAATAGCTCCTGCAGACTTGTTATGAGTTCGTTTGGGGGTCAGTGCGAGGCAAACCAGGATTGAACTTCAACCGGCAAAGCCTGCCCCGTCTGGTGAGCGCGCTCAAGCAACTGCCAAAAATAGCGGTAGCTGGCGCGGTCGTGTAGTACACCACCAAAATTGATGGGCGCCCAATTCTGCACTGCTGCAGCAGTAAGAATCTGTGCCGCTTGCTTTACTTCATCTTCAGCGGGAGAAAAAGCGCGCAAGATGGGACGAATCTGATCCGGATGAATGCTCCACATGCGTGTGTAGCCGAGCTCGCGCGACGCTTTTTGTGCGCAGGCCTGCAGAGCCTGTGGATTCTTGAATTCAGTCACTACGCAATGCGAAGGCACTTTGCCGTGGGCATGACAGGCGGCGGCGATCTCCAGCTTGGCACGGACCACCATGGGATGCTCAAACTGGCCCTGCGCCGTCATAGCCGATGCCGGAATCGCGCCACCGTGGGCCGAGACAAAGTCCATCAGCCCGAAGGAGATGCTTTGCACGGCGGGGTGTGCGGCAATGTCAAAGGCCTGCTGCACTGCGGCGGGCGATTCAATCAAAACATGTAGCGGAACGCGCTTGCCTGTAGCGCGCTGCAGGGCTTTTTCAGCCTTAAGCACGTCATCCAGACTTTCAACCTTGGGAATCATGATGTGGCACAGGCGTTCTGCAGCGTTGCCAGCAATGATGTCCATATCCTGCTGAAAGTGCTCATGGTCCACCGCATGCACCCGCGCTGCCACGCGCGCGCCATGCACAGCGCCGTTAGCCAGCTCGGCCACCAGCTTTGCATGCTGCGCTTCCTGCCCCACGGGGGCACCGTCTTCGCAGTCCAGCGTGACATCAAACACGCAGGTGCCGAACTCTTGCATCATCTCGGCCTGCAACTGCAGGCTTTTGCGCATGCGCACTTCCACGCCGCTGTAATGATCACAAACAGGCAGACGCTGAGCGCCGCCTTGTGCGTCCAGCAAGACCTGAGCGGGGTGAACCAATTCTTTCGTCATGACTTGCGCTGCGCCACTATGAACAGTCTAGGAAAAGCCAACAGGCGCTTGCCGTCAGCTCGCAAGGGGTATGCCGCCTCAATGCGGCGCTCGTATTCAGTCAGAAACTCTGCTTGCAACGCGGCGGGCAGGCCTTCTACAAAAGGTTTGAGACCCGTGCTGCTGAGCCACTGCACAATGGCCGCCGCCGAATCCATAGGGTGCTGGTAGATGGTGTGCCACACATCAACGCTTGCCACCTCATGCTCGGGCGCAGCCAATAAATCGTAATAGGCCCCAATGGGCAAAATTTCGGTTCGCACTTTGCCTGCATCGCCGATGTACGGGGCAAACTGCGGCAATTGCGCAACTTCGCGCATCAGCCGGTGCGAGGGTTGCTGACGGTTGTCAGGCATCTGGATCGCCAGCACGCCGCCGGGCGTCAGCAGCGAAAACAGACGGGGAATCAGGGTTTCATGCTCACCGACCCACTGCAGGGAGGCGTTGGCATAGATCAGATCAGGTGCCGCTTCATTGGCCACCAAAGTCCAGGTGGCGATATCACCCGCTTCGAACCGGGCCGTGGGCAGCTGCTTACGTGCAGTCTCCAGCATGGCCTGAGAGTTGTCGATGCCAAGCACGCTCGCATTGGCAAAGCGTGCGGCCAGCAACTCGGTAGAGTTACCCGGCCCGCAGCCCAGATCCACGAGGTGGAGGCTGCGAGCCGGTTGCTCGACCAGATTCACCCGTGCCAGCAACTCTGCGGCCGGGCGCGTGCGCTCATTGGCAAAGCGCAGATACAGCGCGGGGTTCCAGTCTTGCATGGTGCTTATTACAGCAGGTGCTTGACGCCGTCTTGCTCGCCTTGCAGCTCAGCCAGAGTCTTGTTGATGCACTCTTGCGAGAAAGCATCAATTTCCAGACCTTCGACGATCTTGTATTCGCCGTCAGCAGTCGTGGTCACGGGGAAGCCGAACACGATACCGGCAGGAATGCCATATTCGCCGTTGGAAGGCACGCCCATGGTGACCCATTCGCCGTTAGAGCCCAGAGCCCAGTCGCGCATGTGGTCGATAGCAGCGTTAGCCGCCGAAGCCGCCGAGGACAGGCCACGAGCCGCAATGATGGCGGCGCCGCGCTTGCCAACCGTGGGCAGGAACACGTTGGCGTTCCATTCCTGGTCGTTGATCATGTCCTTGACCGACTTGCCGTTCACGGAAGCGAAACGGTAGTCTGCGTACATGGTGGGCGAGTGGTTGCCCCACACGGTCAGTTGCTTGATGTCGCCCACGGCGAAGTTGGCCTTGGCAGCCAGCTGGGAAGCAGCGCGATTGTGGTCCAGACGCAGCATGGCAGTGAAGTTCTTTGCAGGAAGATCAGGTGCCGACTTCATGGCGATGTAAGCGTTGGTGTTGGCGGGGTTGCCCACAACCAGAACCTTGACATTGCGCGAGGCCACAGCGTTCAGAGCCTTGCCCTGAGCGGTAAAAATCTGAGCGTTGGCAGCCAGCAGATCAGCACGCTCCATGCCCGGGCCGCGAGGACGCGCGCCAACCAGCAAAGCGTAGTCGGTGTCCTTGAAAGCGGTCAGAGGGTCAGCGTGTGCTTCAATACCAGCCAGCAGAGGGAATGCGCAGTCTTCCAGCTCCATGATCACGCCCTTCAGAGCGTTTTGAGCCTTTTCGTCGGGGATTTCCAGCAGCTGCAAAATGACAGGCTGATCTTTACCCAGCATTTCGCCGGATGCGATGCGAAACAACAGGGCGTAACCGATTTGGCCAGCTGCGCCAGTAACGGCGACACGGACGGGCTTCTTGCTCATGGTGAAACTCCAATATTGGAAAAAAGTGAGATGTTAGGGGCTCGAGGTAACACCAGCGTAACCACCAGTAGCACAAGCTCCGCAAACATGCGGCAAGTGTACTGCTGATTTCAAATCCCAGTCAATTTGTCTTATGTCTTATATAAGATATGATCCTCACCTAGCGGCCAACGCAAACCTGCTTGTAACCTGTTTGTTTTTGCACATTGCATCGCGGAGGCGATCCCTTCAAAAAATACTATGCCCACCCCTCACAACACAGCCCCGGACAACAACGCCAGCAATAACACTGGCGCCGGCGTATCTACCCCAGCATTCAGCCCTCTGTATCAGCAGATCAAAGGCCTGATCCTCCAGGGACTGGAAGCTGGCGAATGGCGCCCCGGAGAACTGATTCCCAGTGAAATGGAACTGGCTGCCCGCTTCAAGGTCAGCCAAGGCACGGTCCGCAAGGCGATTGATGAACTGGCCGCTGAAAACCTGGTCATGCGCCGTCAAGGCAAGGGAACGTTTGTAGCCACTCATGCCGCACAACAGGTTCAATACCGCTTTCTGAATCTTCGCCCCGATGCTGGCGATCTGCAAGGCGAAGGCCGCGCAGAGCGCCGGATTCTCGAATGCCGTCGCCTGCGCGCGCCTGCCGAGGTGGCTCGCGCCCTGGCGCTTCGCACCGGCGATGCCGTCATGCATGTGCGCCGCACCCTGTCCTTCGCAGGAATTCCGACTATTTTGGAAGACATTTGGCTGCCAGGCAACGCCTTCAAGGGCCTGACTGCAGAACAAATGTCGAATTACCAGGGCCCAACTTACGCCATGTTTGAGCTGGATTACGGCGTGCGCATGGTGCGGGCTGATGAAAAAATTCGAGCCGTTCTCCCGGATGCAGAGCAGGCGCAACTGCTCAACATTCCCAGCACCACGCCCTTGCTCAGCGTAGAGCGCACGGCTTACACATATAACGATGTTCCCATGGAGTTACGACGTGGTTTGTACCTCACGGACACTCACCATTACCGCAATGCCTTGAACTGAATCCCCCCGTAAAAGCGTTGATTGCGCCCATTCCCAATCAACGCTATGCAAATTCGGCTAACGGATTCTGCTGCATTGCAATAGAATTTTGTGTCGCTTCGCACTAGCGATTACAACGCAGTTACATCCACGAAAGTACCCTGCCATGACAGAGCAAAAAGCAAAACAGCGGCCAGAGTTCCGCAACATCAACTTCTTCTCGGACCTTCCGACCTATCGCCTGCCCCTGGCTGGCATCGTGTCCATCTTGCACCGCATTAGCGGTTTGCTGATGGCACTCTTGCTGCCGTTCATCATCTGGATGTTCGACAACTCGATCTCGTCGGAAATTTCGTTTGATACCTTCACTTCGGTGTTCGCCGGTCAGTTCGGCTGGTTTGCCAAGCTGGTCTGCCTGGCACTGATCTGGGGCTATCTGCACCACTTCTGCGCTGGCGTCCGTCACCTGGTGATGGACGTGAACCACCACGCTGTGAATAAGCAGACCGGCAAGTCCACTGCTGTTGGCGTACTGGTTATCAGCGTCGCGCTGACCGTGGTGCTGGGCGCCAAGCTGTTCGGTCTGTACTGATCGGCCCCGGTTAACAACATCCCACGATAAGGAAACAACCATGTCCGTGAATTACGGCTCCAAGCGCACCGTTGTCGGCGCGCACTATGGCACCCGCGACTTTCTGGCTCAACGCTCTACAGCTGTCCTGATGGCTCTGTACACCGTGGTACTGCTGGTTCGCTTTTTGACAGTCGGCGGCCCCGTGGGCTACGAGCAGTGGGCTGGCATTTTCGCCCCCCAGTGGATGAAATTTCTGACCCTGGCCCTGTTTGTGGCTCTGGGCTGGCACGCATGGATTGGCGTGCGTGACATCTGGATGGACTACGTCAAGTCTGTGGGCCTGCGCCTCTCGCTGCAAGTGGCCACCATTGTCTGGCTGCTCGGATGCGTCGGCTGGGGCATCCAGGTTCTGTGGCGTCTCTGATTGAGACTCGGTCTCCACGATTGAAGGTTAAGAATGAGCTACTCCAAAGCAAATATCACCAAGCGCAAGTTTGACGTCGTGATCGTCGGTGCCGGCGGCTCCGGCCTGCGCGCCGCACTGGAACTGTCGCGTGCCGGTCTGTCGGTCGCGTCCCTGTCCAAGGTTTTTCCTACACGCTCGCACACTGTGGCCGCTCAAGGCGGCGTGTCCGCTTCGCTGGGCAACATGTCCGACGACAACTGGCACTACCACTTCTACGACACCATCAAGGGCTCTGACTGGCTGGGTGACCAAGACGCCATTGAGTTCATGTGCCGCGAAGCACCGAACGTTGTGATCGAACTCGAACACTTCGGCATGCCTTTCGACCGCAACGCTGATGGCACCATCTACCAGCGCCCATTCGGCGGCCACACCGCTAACTACGGCGAAAAGCCCGTGCAACGCGCCTGCGCTGCCGCTGACCGTACCGGTCACGCCATGCTGCACACGCTGTACCAGCAGAACGTCAAGTCCAAGACCAATTTCTTCGTAGAGTGGATGGCTCTGGACCTGATCCGCAACTCCGACGGCGATGTGGTGGGCGTGACTGCACTCGAGCTGGAAACCGGCGACCTGTACGAGCTGCACGCCAAGGCTGTGCTGATGGCAACTGGCGGTGCTGGCCGTATCTTCCAGGCATCGACCAACGCCTTCATCAACACCGGTGATGGCCTGGGCATGGCGGCACGCGCTGGCATTCCATTGCAGGACATGGAGTTCTGGCAGTTCCACCCCACTGGCGTGGCCGGTGCTGGCGTGCTGCTGACCGAAGGCTGCCGCGGCGAAGGCGCAATTTTGCTGAACAGCGAAGGCGAGCGTTTCATGGAGCGTTACGCTCCTACCTTGAAGGACTTGGCACCACGTGACTTCGTGTCGCGCTCGATGGACCAGGAAATCAAGGAAGGTCGTGGCTGCGGTCCTAACAAGGACTACATCCTGATGAAGCTGGACCACCTGGGTGCTGACACCATTCGCAAACGCCTGCCTTCCGTGGAAGAAATTGGCCACAACTTCGCCAACGTGGACATCACCAAGGAACCCATCCCCGTGGTTCCGACCATCCACTACCAGATGGGTGGCATCCCCACCAACATCAACGGCCAGGTTGTGACTTATGACGGCACACAGAACCGCGTTGTGAACGGCCTGTACGCAGTGGGCGAATGCTCTTGCGTGTCGGTGCACGGTGCCAACCGCCTGGGCACCAACTCGCTGCTGGACCTGCTGGTCTTCGGCAAGGCTGCCGGCAAGCACATTGTGGAATTCGTCAACGGCTTTGGCTCGCACCATGAAGTGCCCGCCGACGGCGCTGACCGCACACTGGCTCGTCTGAACCAGCTGCAGGACTCCAAGGAAGGCACTTACGCCCAGGATCTGGCAGGCGAAATCCGCACTTCCATGCAGACACACGCTGGCGTGTTCCGCACCCAGAAGAGCATGGACGAAGGCGTGACCAAGATCAACGCCCTGCGCGAACGCGTGGGTTCCGTGACGCTGAAGGACAAGTCCATGGTGTGGAATACCGCACGCATGGAAGCTCTGGAAGTGGACAACCTGATCGAAGTGGCACAAGCCACCATGACATCGGCCGCAGCCCGCAAGGAATGTCGTGGTGCACACACCGTGTACGACTACGAGCACCCTGCCGACCATGCCGAATTCCCGCTGGGCCGCAACGACAAGGAATGGCTCAAGCACACACTGTGGGATAGCGCCACGAACGGCCTGTCTTACAAGCCTGTGAACCTGAAGCCCCTGACCGTTGCAAGCGTACCCCCCAAGGTTCGTACGTTCTAATCCAGCAGCCCACGAGAGAAGATCAAAATGAAGCGCACATTCAAAATCTACCGCTACGATCCTGATCGGGATGCCAAGCCTTACATGCAAACCGTGCAAGTCGAGCTCGACGGCCACGAACGCATGCTGCTGGACGCCCTGGTCAAGCTCAAGGAAATGGATCCATCGATCTCGTTCCGTCGCTCCTGCCGTGAAGGCGTGTGCGGCTCGGACGCCATGAACATCAACGGCAAGAACGGTCTGGCCTGCTTGACCAACATGAATACCCTGAAGGGTGACATCGTGTTGAAGCCCCTGCCCGGCCTGCCCGTGGTTCGCGACCTGATCGTGGACATGACCCAGTTCTTCAAGCAGTACCACTCGATCAAGCCTTACCTGCAAAGCGATGTGTACGCAACGCCAAGCAAGGAACGCCTGCAGTCCCCCGAAGAGCGCGAAGAGCTCAACGGCCTGTACGAGTGCATTCTGTGCGCAAGCTGCTCCACCAGCTGCCCTTCGTTCTGGTGGAACCCCGACAAGTTCGTGGGCCCGGCCGGACTGCTGCAGGCTTACCGCTTCATCGCGGACAGCCGCGACACAGCCACGGGCGAGCGCCTTGATAATCTGGAAGATCCTTACCGACTCTTCCGCTGCCACACCATCATGAACTGCGTGGACGTGTGCCCCAAGCACCTGAACCCCACAGCAGCGATTGGCAAAATCAAGGAGCTGATGGTTCGTCGAACCGTCTGATGCTGATGACGAATACTCTGCTCGGTGAACGTGAGCGCGACCTGCTTAAGTGGCGCAGCCGCCGTGGCCTGGTTGAGAACGATCTCTTCATTGAGCAGTTCTTCGCCACCTACGGAAGCCAGCTCACGCAACAAAACGCGGCTGGCATGTCTGCCTTGATGGATCTGGCAGACAACGACCTGATGGATCTTTTCTTGCGTCGCAAGGAACCAGAAGGTCAACTCGACACCCAAGAAGTAAGGGAAGTCCTGGAGATGCTGCGCAAGCGCGTACCCGGCGGCTCACCCCAGTAGGCTAGGCAATTTAGAGAAGGAAGTTTGAAATGAAACTCGCTGACAACAAAGCAACGCTGTCTTTTAGCAATGGCGCCCCTAGCGTCGAATTGCCGGTCTATCAGGGCAGCATCGGCCCTGACGTGATCGACATCCGTAAGCTGTACGGTCAATCCGGCAGTTTCACTTATGACCCGGGCTTCCTCTCTACCGCTGCCTGCCAGTCCGCTATCACCTACATTGATGGCGACAAGGGCGAGCTGCTGTACCGCGGCTACCCTATCGAGCAACTGGCCAAGAACTGCAACTTCCTCGAAACCTGTTACCTGCTGCTGTACGGAGAGCTGCCCAACGAAGCCCAGAAGGCCGAGTTTGAAAACACCGTGACCCAGCACACCATGGTCAACGAGCAGATGCAGTTCTTCCTGCGTGGCTTCCGCCGTGATGCACACCCCATGGCGGTGCTGACCGGCCTGGTGGGCGGCATGTCGGCTTTCTATCACGACAGCACCGACATTACCAACCCTGAGCACCGCAACATTGCGGCGATCCGCTTGATTGCCAAGATGCCTACTCTGGTGTCCATGGCCTACAAGTACGGCGTGGGCCAGCCCTACATGTACCCGAAGAATGACCTGTCCTACGCAGGCAACTTCATGCGCATGATGTTCGGCAACCCTTGCGAAGAGTACAAGGTCAATCCCGTGATTGAACGTGCTCTGGACCGCATCTTCATCTTGCACGCCGACCACGAGCAAAACGCGTCGACATCGACCGTGCGCCTGTGCGGTTCGTCCGGCACCAACCCTTTCGCAGCCATCTCTGCTGGCGTTGCTTGCCTGTGGGGCCCTGCCCACGGCGGCGCCAACGAAGCCTGCTTGAACATGCTGGAAGACATCCAGGCCAACGGCGGCATCGCCAAGGTTGGCGAGTTCATGGAAAAGGCCAAGGACAAGACCAGCGGCGTGAAGCTGATGGGCTTTGGCCACCGCGTGTACAAGAACTACGACCCCCGCGCCAAGCTCATGCAGGAAACCTGCAACGAGATCCTGCAAGAGCTGGGCCTGGAAAAAGATCCTCTGTTCGCCCTGGCCAAGCAAGTCGAGAAGATTGCTCTGGAAGACGACTACTTCGTCTCGCGCAAGCTGTACCCCAACGTCGACTTCTACTCCGGCATCGTTCAGCGCGCTATCGGCATTCCAGTGAACCTGTTCACCGGCATCTTCGCTCTGGCACGTACCGTGGGCTGGATCGCTCAGCTCAACGAGCAAATGGGTGACCCCGAGTACAAGATTGGCCGTCCTCGCCAGCTGTACACCGGCGCCGCTCAGCGCGACGTTCAGCCTATCGGCAAGCGTTAATCACCCTCAAACCCGGCTCGCCGGGTTTGCCAAGGTGCCCAAAAGCCCGCAGCTTGCAAAAGCTGGCGGGCTTTTTTTGAGATTTCAGCTGCATAGCTACAAAAACAGAAGCTGTTAGCGCTCATGATCAAATCACTTCAGCCTCTTTCACCTTCAAAACCAGGGCAGTTCTAGCGCAACCCGCTCACTTATTCATCGCAAGCTGCTTCACTTAGAGCTGCTAACACTACTCAGCAAATCAGAGGTTTGCGTCGAAACGAGGCACGAAGTCGCAGACAGTACAAGCGTACGACAGGCGAAGCAACGACGTATCAAGGGTCATGTTCGCAGCTGTCAAGGCACCAGCAAGATAGGCTGCACGGCACCATGCGCCTCCAGTGCGCGGTGGGCTGCTGCGGCATCTGCCAGCGCAAACTCCTGCGGCTCGCCCATGCGGAAGTGCTTTTTACGCAGCGCCTCAAACACGCGCGCTGCCATGGCTTCGCGCTCGGCAGGCTTTTTCACAAAGTGGAACACCATAGGCCGACTCACGCTGTTTGACTTGGCCGCAAGCCGCGCAATCTCCAGCGCAGGCACCGGGCCGGACGACTGTCCATACATCACCAGCTGCCCGCCAATATTCAAACTGGCCAGCGACCCATCAAAGCTGACCTTGCCCACGGCGTCATAAGCCACATCGACGCCTTCGCCATGCGTCAACTCCAGCACGCGGGCCGCCACATCCTGAGCACCCTCACCCCGGTAGCGAATCACCTCGACACAACCGGCCTGATCGGCCTTTTTCGCTGTCGCATCGCTGCCTGCAGTACCAATCACCATCGCACCCTGCCGGGTGGCCCACTGGCTCAAAATCTGACCCATGCCACCGCCCGCCGCCTGCACCAGAATGCGCGTGCCCTGCCCCACTTGGGCGACGCGGTGCAGCAGCACATCAGCCGTCAGCCCGCGCAGCAAGCTGGATGCAACCAGTGCGTCGCTCAAATCATCGGGCACGGCGATCAGCTCACTGGCCGCAATCACGCGCTCTGCCGCGTAAATGGCATAGGCCGCAGAGATATAACAAACCCGCTCACCCACTTTGAAGCGGCTCACGCCCTCACCGACTTCAGCGACCACGCCCACAGCCTCGATACCGGGCGTGCCAGGCAGCGCCAGCATCTTGTACAGGCCTGAACGCACATAAACATCGTGAAAGTTCACACCAATGCGCGTGTGCTGCACGCGGACCTGACCCGCCGCCAGAGCCTGCGAGGCCACGGGAGCCATCTTCAGCACTTCTGGGCCTCCGTACTCGGTAATCACAATCGCTTGATGCATGGCCTGACTCATGTTTTTGCTCCTTGCTTCTTGAATGGAATGACTGTAGCTTGTCCCTGCGCCCTGCTGCGACGCGGTAATTCCCGCACAATGCGCCTCCTGCACACCGCTATTGATTCTTTTCATCCTGCCTCTATGTCTTTTGCCCCTCTAGGCCTGCGCGCCGAGCTTTTGAATGCTGCCCAGGACCTGGGCCTGCACAACGCAACGCCGATCCAGACCCAGGCCATCCCCGCCGTACTGGCCGGGCGTGACCTCTGGGCCTGTGCGCCCACGGGCTCGGGCAAGACTATGGCTTACCTGATGCCGCTGCTGCAAGGCTGGATGGCGCAAAAGCGCAGCCACACCGGCTTTGTGCGCCCACTGGCCACCCTCATTCTGGTGCCCACGCGCGAGTTGGCTCAGCAGGTGCATGAAAGCCTGAGCGACCTGACGCGCAAGCTGCAAGATCAGCCTCGCAGCCGCGTGGTTTACGGCGGTGTCTCCATCAACCCGCAAATGATGCAGATGCGCGGCAGCGCCGACTTTCTGGTCGCCACGCCCGGTCGTCTGCTCGATCTGGTCAGCAGCAACGCCGTGCGCCTGAATGCTGTTCAACATCTGGTGCTGGACGAGGCTGACCGCTTGCTGGATCAAGGCTTTGCCGAAGAACTCAACCGCCTGCTGGCCCTGCTGCCCGCCAAGCGCCAGACCCTGCTGTTCTCTGCAACCTTCCCACAGAACGTAGAAGCGCTGGCCACCCAGCTGCTGCACGACCCCGTGCGCGTGCAGGTCGATGCTGACAGCACTACCGAACACTCGGCCAGCCCCGAAAACATCACCCAGCGCGCCATTGCCGTGGACAGCCCGCGCCGCGCCCAGCTGCTGCGCAAGCTGGTCAAGGATGGCGAAGGCCAACCCGAGTGGGAGCGTGCACTGGTCTTTGTCGCCAAGCGCCACACCGCAGAAATGCTGGCGGACAAGCTGTACAAGGCCGGCATCTTCGCCACCACCTTCCATGGCGACATGAGCCAGGGAGCCCGCAAAGATGTGCTCGAGCAGTTCAAGTCCAAACGCTGGCAGTTGCTGATCACCACTGATCTGGCCTCGCGCGGCATTGATATTGCGCAGCTGCCTACGGTCATCAACTACGACCTGCCACGCTCGCCCGCCGACTATATTCACCGTATTGGCCGCACAGGCCGCGCCGGACATGCGGGAGCCGCTATCACTTTTGTCCCGCCCGCAGAAACTGCGCACTGGGAGCTGATCTGCAAACGTAACCAGCTCGACATCGCACTGGAACAAATTGAAGGTTTCGAGCCCACCGAAGAGGTGCCGCCACCGCCCGTTGCACAAGACGGTAACGGCGGCATCAAGGGCCGCAGACCCAGCAAGAAAGACAAGCTGCGCGCTGCAGGACTTTTACCAGTCAACGGCACCAGCAAGATCTAAATCTGGCCTCGCATTCAAACCACAAGCCGCAGCAATGCGGCTTTTTTGTGGCCGTTCCTCAGAGAGCTACCCCAGATGAAGACATTTGATTACATCTTCACGGGACTCATTTGTAACTTTACAAAATTGGTCATCGATAAGCTGCAATCAGACGAAGCAAGCTGATTTCTCAACAAGGCAGCCTAAGCGCTGAAAATCGATGAAATGCCCTAAAGTACTTGTGGTGTCATCTCTGTTGATCTTCTGCTCGGCGCTTCACGCTGAGGAGACTTGGTCCCTCAATCTGCATACGTTCAGCCATCACTTCTCGGAAAGAGAACATGGCAAAACATGGAATGGCACCAACCCAGGTCTCGGCCTTCGAAGAGACTTCGGCAATGACTTCTCCATTCAGGCGGGCTTCTACAAAAACAGTCTCAGCAAGTGGAGCACCTATGCCATTGCAGAGTATTCGCCCCTTTCAGTCGGCAGCTTCGATGCAGGCTTGTTTGCAGGCATTCGAACCCACTACAAAAAACCCGTCGAATTCGCTGGTGGTGCGCTCGTCCGGTGGCGTGTCACAGAGCACATCGAAATTACCGGCCGCCTGAGCCCCAAAACCTGCAGCTACTGCTCTGGGTTTGTCAGCGCTGAATTGGGCTGGAAGTTCTGATTGGAAAGTCATGGGGTCGCGCGTGCCAACCACTTTGGGGATCCCGTCTCGGCAAGCCCAAAGGTAACTTGTACCGCTAGCCCAGAGCTTTACAGCGCTGGAGCCATCTACTTTTCCCAGTACAGTCAGTGCCAACTGATTGATCTGGGAAACCCATGTCCGCCAATGAGAATTCAAGCGCAGCCTCTGGCTCGGAAGCCTGCGCGTCTGGCGATGCCATCGCCGCTGCGCCAGTTGCAATCGCTTTGCCCTCCACCCCCATCTCCCGCCAGCTCGAAAAAAGCCGCCAGTCACTGCTGGACCTGTCCACACGCAACCGGCTGCTGAGCCTGCCGCAGGCCGCCACGGCCAAGCTGCTGCACTTTGCCGATGAGTTGACGCCCGAGGTTTATCGCCTGCTGGTGACGGATGGCAAGGCCATGCGCTTTGTGCCGAGCAAGACCGACGAGACTGCGCAGGACCCCACCGAAGCGCAGCCTTCCGTCCTGCCCCAACCCGAAGACGATGCCATCGCAGAACGCGACGAGCGCGGCGTGGCACAGCGCCACCGTGACCTGAAGCTGCAGACGCGCCTTAGCAGCGAAAAGCTGCAGCGCCGCCTGCTGGACATGCATTCCGATGCCCGCACCTTTCTGGAAGAGCAAGGCGTCAACATCCTGTTTCTGGCACTGGGCCATCTGCAATGGTTTGACCGCAATGCGCCAGACAAGCCGCGTTTTGCGCCGCTGATCCTGCTGCCCGTGGCACTGGAGCGCAAAAGCGCTGCCGAGCGCTTTACCTTGAGCTGGCTGCAGGAAGATGCGACTGAAAACCTTTCGCTGGCGGCCAAGCTCAAGGCCGACTTTGGCCTGGAGTTGCCTGAATTCAAGCCCGGTGATGACTTTGACCCTGCCGCCTATCTGGCAGCCGTCAGCACCATGGCGTCTGCCCAGCCCGGCTGGCAAGTGCTGCCCGATGCGATGACGCTGGGGTTTTTCAGCTTTGCCAAGTTCCTCATGTACCGCGACCTGGATGCGAGCACTTGGCCGCCAGAGAAGCGGCTGGATCAGCAGGCGCTGATTACTTCTGCGCTGCAGCATGGTTTCGAGGCCAGCGTGCAGATCTTTCCCGAAGATGCCGATGTGGACGAATTGATTCCCGTCGTCAGCCAGCGCCATGTGGTGGATGCGGACAGCTCGCAATCGCTGGCCATCGAAGCCGTGCGCCGCGGCGAGAATCTCGTCATTCAAGGCCCCCCCGGCACCGGCAAGTCCCAGACCATCACCAACGTGATTGCCGCCGCGATTGCCGATGGTAAGAAGGTGCTGTTCATCTCCGAAAAAATGGCGGCGCTGGAGGTGGTCAACCGCCGCCTGAAAGCCGTGGGCCTTGGCCCCGCCTGCTTGGAACTACACAGCCACCACACCAACAAGCGCAAGGTTCTCGAAGAACTCAAGGCCACGCGTGACCTGGGCCGCCCGCGTGTGGAGCACCGCGACCAGATCATCAACGAGCTGACCCACGTACAGCAGCAGCTCAATGCGCACAGCGAGGTCATGCATCAGGCGATGATGCCCTGCACGCTGACGCCTTATCAAATTCTGGGCCAGCTGGCAAAGCTCGATGCGGTGCAAATTGCCCACCTGCCCGACTTGCTGCAAGGTGCTCAGGACTGGACACCCACGGACTTTTCTGCACGCCAGCAAACCGTGCAGGCGCTGCGCCAGGCCGCCAGCAAGGTCATGCCCGTTCAGCAGCATCCATGGCGCGGCGTCCGCCACCCCGCCCTGCTCAAAATGGATGCCGAACGCTTTGCCCAGCAACTACCTGCTGTGCAGAATTTTCTGCAGCAGATGCTACAAAATAGTGAGCAACTCGCGCAATCACTGAATGCGCTAACGCCACAAAACATTCAAGGTATTGAAGAGCAGATTGCACTCGCTCAGCAACTGGCCTCTGCGCCCACGCTAGACAGGCAGTCTGTCGCCAGTGCCATCTGGAGCCATGGCCTGGGCCAGTTGCAAAAGTTGCTGGAAACGGGCCTGCAATTCAGCCAGCAGGCACAAGGCCTACGCAGCCGCTTTGCAGAGTCGGCCTGGAACCAGGACTGGAACAGCGCCCGCCAAAGCATTGCCGCCCATGGCGATTCACTGTTTCGCCTCTTCAACGGCGGCTACCGCCAGGCGATTGCCAACGTCAAGGCGCATCTCAAAGAGGCGCTCCCCAAAACCAAGACCGAGCGTATTCAGTGGCTGGATGCGCTGCTGCAGGCACAAGGACTGCGCCAGACACTGACCCAGCAAAGCGCCGATGGAACGGCCGCCTTTGGCCAGCTCTGGCTGGGCGAGCAAAGCGATTGGAGCCAGCTGCAGGCGGTGCTGCGCTGGATGAGCGGCCCGGACGGTCAAGGCCGTAGCGAGTCCTTTCGTCAGCTTTATGCCCAGCTGCCATCGCCTGCGCACTGTGCGGAGCTGGCCGCAACAGCGACAGCATCGCTACAAAGATTTGAGCAAGCAGCGTCGGCCATGCTCTCCAATTACCAGTTAGATACGCCAGAAGCCTTTGGTGCTCCAGCGCTATCCGGCATTGCTTTTACCGCACTGAATGCGCGACTGGCACAGTGGATAGCCCAGCCCGCCGCCCTGCTGGACTGGACCCAATACCACGCCACCCGCGAGCAGGCTCGCGCCTCGGGGCTGGCCCCGTTGGTCGAGCAGTTGGAGCTGGACGCCATCACGCTGGATGCCATGTCGCCCAGCTTTGAGCGCGCCTATTACGAAGCACTGCTGCGCCAGGCCACACAGACGCATCCTGCGCTGGTGGCCTTTAACGGCGACCAGCACAGCCAGAAGGTGCGCCAGTTCCGCGCACTGGATATCGAACGCATTGAACTGGCACGCGCCCAGTCCGCGCTATCGCATTACGAACAGGTGCCGCGCACGGCCTCTGGCATCGGGCCGCTGGGTGTCATCAACGGCGAGATTGCCCGCAAACGCGGCCACATGCCGCTGCGCAAGCTGTTCAAGCTAGCGGGCGAGGCGGTGCAGGCCATCAAGCCGGTGTTCATGATGAGCCCGCTGTCCGTGGCCCAGTTTCTGGAGCCTGGCGCGGTCGAGTTCGACCTGCTGGTCATTGACGAGGCCAGCCAGATCGAGCCTGTGGATGCGCTGGGTGCCATGGCCCGCTGCAAGCAGCTGGTGGTGGTGGGCGATGACCGCCAGCTGCCGCCCACGCGCTTCTTCTCGCGAATGACCAGCGAGCAGGACGAGTTCGACGACGACGATGAAGAGCAGCTCATCGCCGGCGCCGCAGATGTGGAAAGCATTCTGAGTCTGTGTCTGGCCAAAGGCATGCCCCAGCTCATGCTGCGCTGGCATTACCGCAGCCGCCACCAGTCGCTGATTGCGGTGTCCAACCAGCAGTTCTACAACAGCGGTCTGTTCATCGTGCCCAGCCCCTACACGGCGCGCGCGGGCATGGGCCTGCGTTTTCACCACATCCCTGAGGGCCGGTTTGACAGCGGTGCCACGCGCATCAACCGCATCGAGGCCCAGACCATTGCGCGTGCCATCATGGCGCACGCACTGCAAACACCTCAGCTCAGTCTGGGCGTGGCGGCGTTCTCATTGCAGCAAAAGATCGCCATTCAGGATGAGCTGGAGTTGTTGCGCCGCCAGCAGCCCGAAGCCGAGTCTTTCTTCGTCGCCCACCCCAATGAACCCTTTTTCATCAAGAACCTGGAAAACGTGCAGGGCGACGAGCGCGATGTGATCTTTATCTCGGTGGCCTATGCACGCAACGCCCAAGGCTATCTGCCCATGCGCTTTGGCCCTGTCAGCGCCGATGGGGGTGAACGCCGCCTGAACGTGCTGATCTCGCGCGCCAAGCAGCGCTGCGAAGTGTTCTCCTCCATCACCGCTGACGATATTGACTTGGAGCGCGGCAAAGGCAAGGGCGTTGCCTCGCTCAAGGTGTTTTTGCAATACGCCGCCACGGGCCAGCTGGCTGTGGCGAGCATCAGCGGACGCGATCTGGAATCGCCACTGGAAGAAGATGTTTACGAGGCGCTGACCGCGCAAGGCCTGCAGATCGAAACGCAGATTGGGATTGCCGGTTTCTTTATCGACCTTGCCGTGGTGGACCCCAAACAGCCGGGCCGCTATCTGCTGGGTATCGAGTGTGATGGCATGAGCTACCACCACAGCCGCTCCGCCCGTGACCGTGACCGTCTGCGCCAGTCGGTGCTGGAGAGTCAGGGCTGGAGATTGCTGCGCATCTGGGGCTGCGACTGGTTCCGCCAGCCACGCGCCGAGACGGAAAAAGTGCTGGCCGCCGTGCAGCGTGCGCAGCAAAACTTTGAGCCCAATCTGCCGCAAGCCCAGACTCCACCTGCGCCAGCAGCTATGGAAGTGATAGAGCGTGAAGCCATAGAGGCAGAATCTGCGGAAGATACCGGCAGCCGCGGCAAGGACGCGCCCGAATCCGTCTATGCCGAGGCACGCCTGGATGTGCCACCCAGGGATCTGCACAGCCTACCGACCTCGCTTCTGGCGCAACTGGTGCTGCAGGTGGTGGAGCAGGAAGGCCCGGTTCACTTCGACGAGCTCACCACGCGCATGCGCACCCTTTGGGGTCTGCAACGCGCGGGCAGCCGCGTACGCGATGCGCTGGATGCCGCCCGCCAATCGCTGCTGGCCGACGGCGTCATCACCGCCGAAACCGACTTTCTCGATCTGCCGGGCCGCACGGTGCGCGTGCGCGACCGCTCTGC
This sequence comes from Comamonas suwonensis, assembly GCF_012844455.2. Lineage (GTDB taxonomy): Bacteria > Pseudomonadota > Gammaproteobacteria > Burkholderiales > Burkholderiaceae_C > Comamonas > Comamonas suwonensis. Next base: position 340,196 of record NZ_JABBCQ020000002.1, read on the forward strand.
CCTCAGCTCGGCCAATCTGCGCCGTCCCGACTGCCTGCCGCCCTCAGAAGTGCGCCAGGCCATCAAGCAGGCGCTGCAGTCCAGCCTGGGCGGCCAGCGCGACGAGCTGCCTGCGGCCGTAGCGCGCATGCTGGGACTGAACGCCGTCACCGCCTCGGTGCGCGAGATGATTCTGGGACAGCTCGATGCACTGCACCACAGCGCCGAGGTCCGATTCAACGGCACGCTGTACCAGTTGCCTGCCTGATTGGAGACTTGCAGAAAAAACGCCCTGAGATCTTCAGGGCGTCTGGCATGCCTGTCATGCAAAACAGCTTCAGCCCTTGTCCACCTTGTGGTCCTCGCTCTTGGCATCCTCCATGGCTTCGGGCTCCAGCTCTTCGGCAGAGCGGTTCAGGTGCACGAATAGGCCCCAGCCGCCCATCAGAACGCCCACCGACACCAGCAAGGCAGCGGAATACAGCAGCTTCTCGGGCTCTTCCTGCGCCTTGAAGGTGGCCACCAGACCCTCTATCGCCAAGGCCACCACGAGCACCACCATGAAGCGCGACAGAAAACGGCGCACCCGCGTCGGGCCGCTGATATGGGCATCGCGCATCACCTCTTCTTCCATGACGGTCTGCGCAATCTGCAAGGCCACGACCCCGGAGGCCAGCGTACCCAGCGCTTCGACCAGGTGCAGCGTGACACTGCCCTCCATACCGCCATGAACCACCTGCCAGCCTTTGCTGGCCGCCACCCAGACCAGGGCCACGGCGGCAAGCGCGAACAACAAGGCAATCAAAGAATGCAGGGCAATAAAAACAGCGTGCAGAATTTTCATGGGTGCGCTCCTGGGTACTTCGTCGATATTTGCACTACAGCCCTGGTCTGCTCGTAGGGAATTGTCAGTAGCAGCACCGGCAAGCCCGGGATCAGCCTTCAGGACCACTACCATTGGCATATGCCTCGCCAGAACACCAGCCCCGCAGACTTTCCGCCAGCCATCCTTGCGCAGATCGAGCAACTTGCCCAGAGCATCGTGGCCCAGCGCAAAAGCCGGGGGGAGACGCAGGCCCAGTGGGCGAGCAAACTCGGTATCTCTCAGCCGACCATGGCACGAATTGAGCGCGGGGACCCGGCGGTGGCGATGGCGACTTATGTCTCTTGCCTGTGGCAGCTCAACCCGGCGCTGGATCTGGGGCAATTACTCCCGGCCAAAGAGAGCCAGGCATGTGCCCCAAACGCTTCCATTACCATAGCTGCTAGCGCAATCAGTACCAAGGCTAGAAGCCAAAAAGACTCCAAACTGCAAAAAGAAGTCTCTAGCAAGGCCGCCGCCATAGAACAGCAAGCGCAGATTGAACGCAACTTTGCGGCGGCCAAGGCGGCGCTGGATTTCTTCAAAAGCCCGCCATTTTGAAGTTCTGAAAACAAAAAAACCCGGCCTGCGCTAGCGACCGGGTTTTGGCTTTGGATAACACTTGGCAAAGCGCCTGGTAAAGCGCTTCAGCCCATGCGCTGCCCCATGGCCAGCACGGCGGCAATATTGCGTGCCGATGAGCGCACATTGTGCTCGGCCTCGGCCAGCGCGTCTTGCAAGGTGCAGATACGGCTGAGCACGCTGAAGATGGCGTCAATGCCATACTCATGCACCACTTGCGCATTGGCACCCAGACCACCGGCAATGCCAATGACAGGTTTGCCAAACTGCTTGGCCACGGTGGCCACACCAAAGGGCGTTTTGCCGAAGATGGTCTGCTGGTCAATACGGCCTTCGCCGGTAATGACCAGGTCAGCATCACGCACAGCAGCTTCCAGACCCACGGCACGCGCAATGATTTCGCAGCCAGGGCGTAGCTGCCCTTTGAGGAAAGCCATCATGGCCGCGCCCATGCCGCCTGCGGCACCAGCACCCGCCACGGCATCCACGGCCACACCCAAGTCGCGCTCGATGATGGCCGCAAAGTGCTTGAGGCCGGCATCCAGCGACTGCACCATGTCAGGCATTGCACCTTTTTGCGGGCCAAAGATGGCCGATGCACCGCGCTCGCCAGTCAGCGGGTTGTCCACGTCGCAGGCCACTTCGATCTGGCATTCGGCAAGGCGCATGTCCAAGCCGCTCATGTCAATGCGCGCCAGCTGAGCCAGCGGCGCACCGCCGCGTGCCAGTTCAACGCCTTGCGCATCCAGCAGTTGCACGCCCAGCGCCTGCAACATGCCAGCGCCGCCGTCATTGGTGGCGCTGCCGCCAATGCCCAGAATCAAGTGGCGGGCACCCGCATCCAGCGCAGCGATGATCAACTCACCCGTGCCGTAGCTGGTGGTGATGTTGGGATTGCGCTGCGCGGGTGGCACCAGGGCCAGACCGCTGGCCGCAGCCATTTCGATCATGGCGGTGCGGCCGTCGCCCGTCAGGCCGTAGAAGCCGGTGATGCGCTGGCCCAGCGGGTCCGTCACTACGACGTCAACCTGACGGCCCTGCGTGGCTTCGACCATGGCTTGCACCGTGCCCTCGCCGCCATCGGCCATGGGCACTTTGACGTATTCGGCGTCCGGGAAAATTTCCTTGAATCCCAGCTCGATCTGCGTGGCCACTTCCAGCGCGGACAGGCTTTCCTTGTAGGAATCGGGGGCGATCACAATTTTCATGATGCAGTCCTACCGGTTCAGAGCATGAAGGCGCTGGCCACCCAGATGCAAGCAAAACTGACCATGCCCATGACGATGGTGGAGGTGGTGAACACGCGCAGCGAGTCTTCCATTTCGATCTGGGAGAACTTGGTCACCACCCAGAAGTAGGAGTCATTGGCGTGCGACGCCACGATGGAACCAGCACCAATGGCCAGCACCGCAAAGATGCGGCCGGTTTCTGAATCCAGACCAAAGGTGGCAAGACTTGGCGCAATGATGGCCGCCGATGTCAGCGCAGCCACGGTGGACGAACCCTGTGCCGTCTTGAGCAGCGCAGCAATGATGAACGGCACCAGCAGGCCGATAGAGGCATTGCCCAGAGCCTGGCCCAGTGCGCCACCCACGCCGGTTTCTTTGATGATGGCTCCGAACATGCCACCTGCAGCCGTAATGATCAGCGTGGGGCCGGACTTGATGATGGCCTCTTCCAGCACGGCGCTGAAGTCACCCTTTTTGCCGCCGTTGCAGGCCAGCAGCCACATGCCGCACAACATGCCTACCAGCAAGGCGACAGGGGGGTTGCCCATGAAGTGAAAAATGGTGGCAAAGCCATCTTTGTAGCCCAGTGTGGTGAGCAATGTAGAGATGGAGATCAGCACCAGTGGCAGCACCACGGGCAGCAGGGAGAAACCGAACGATGGCAGGTTGGCGGTGGATTGCTGCTCGCTGTCTTCAGCCACGGCAGGTGCGTAGTCTTTGCCCTTGCACATCCAGTTGGCCCAGTAGTAAGCCGCCAGCAGGCCGGGAATGGCAAACAGCACGCCAGCCAGCACCAGCAGACCCAGATTGGCATTCAGCGTGGTGGCTGCGGCCAGTGCACCGGGGTGCGTGGGCACCAGGCAGTGCACGGCATACAGCGATGTCCCCAGAATGGACGCGATCAGCGGCATGGGCACCTTGGAGCTGGCGCTGATGCTGCGGGCGATGCCGCTCAGAATGATGTAGCCCGTGTCACAGAAGATGGTCAGGCCGGGGATGAAACCCGTCCAGGCCATGGCGGGTCTGGCATTTTTTGTGCCGGCCAGATTCAGGATGTGGGTGGCAATGCTCAGGGCACCACCACTTTTTTGCATACATACGGCAATCGCAGCACCAAAGATGATGATGAAGGAGATACCGCCCAGCGTGTTACCAAAGCCGGTCTTGAGCGCATCCGTCACCTTGGGAAGGGGCAGGCTGGTGCCGAACACCGCCAGCAGCAGCGAGACGGCAAACAGCGCGCCAAAGACGTTCGCTTTAAGTTTGGCCGTGAGAAAAATGATGGCCAGAATACTCAGGACCACCAGAATGGAAGAGATAGCAATACTGCTCATGATGATTTTAGATAGCTGAAATTCGGGTCACACGCCCATGCGTCATTCGCAATGGGAACGGATACCGGAGCGACGTCAGAGTCCCGGGCATCTCCGTGTGAATCGCTGCGAAGGGCTCAAAGCACCTGCAGCAATGGCGGCGCGATTATAAAAGTTACAGGCGACCATGAAGGCTCATGCTCACTTACCCATGAGTCAGCGTCACATATAGAAGAGCACCCCGTCCCCTACCGCCGTTTTATGGTCCATCAATCCCCGAAGCGTTCCCGGTAAGCCACAGGCGTAATGCCCAGCTTCTTGACAAACAGGTGGCGCAACGCCTGCTCCGAGCCCAGGCCCACATGGGCGGCCACGGTCTTCAGCGGCCACTGGCTTTGCGCCTCCAGCAGCTGCTTGGCCGCTTCAAGCCTTGCGTTTTCTACAAAGGCCGATGGGCTTTGCCCTGTTTCCTGCTGAAAGACACGGCGAAAGTGGCGCTCGCTCATCGCCGCCTGCTCGGCCATTTGGGCCAATGTCACGGGCTGATTCAGATGCGCCAGCAGCCATTGCTGCACCGCCTGCACCCCCCGGTGCTGGGTGGATTGCGCGGCCAGCGGTACGCTGAACTGGGACTGGCCACCGGGGCGCTTGAGATACATCACCAGATCCCGCGCCACCTCCAGCGCCAGCGCATGACCAAAGTCCTGCTCCACCACGGCCAGCGCCAAATCAATGCCTGCAGTCACCCCAGCCGACGTCCAGATCTGGCGCTCGCCATCGCTGTCTTTCACATCGTCGCGCACATAAATGGCATCGGCATCCACCTGCACACGCGGGTAGCGCTGGGCCAGCAGCTTGACCACGCTCCAGTGCGTGGCAGCACGGCGCTCGTCCAGCAAGCCGGCCTCGGCCAGAAAGAAGCTGCCCGAGCACAGGGCAATCAGGCGCGGCACACGGGCGGCCATGGACTGCAGCCACTGCACCAGCTCACCCGATGTGCCCAGCACCGTCTCGATATGGCGCGAGCCCACAACGATCACCGTGCAGCCCGTGCCGTTTGCAGCCAGATCACTCAGCGACTGCGTGGCCTGCAGCGCCATCAAGGTATCGGACTGCACCACACCCTGCGCCGCCGATGTAATGCGCACCTCATACCCACCCTGCTGGTCACGGGCGCGCAGGTGGATATTGGCGTAATCGAAGACGGACATGGGGCCTATGGCCTCCAGGGCCTTGAAGCCCGGGTAGACGACCAGATCAATGCGGTGCGCGCCAGCGTGGCGGTGTTCCATATCAAAAATAAGAGCTTAAAGCGCAGGTGGATAAAGAGCTACAGGCCTTTATTGATAAAGCTGCAGCAAAGAGTTGCCACTATACGCAGACCCGCCATTGCATCGGCGCGCCCGCCCGAGCAACCACCGCTACAGTTGTGGAATCCCGTGCTGAGAGATACCCCATGATTCCTGGCCCCTTGTTTTCCTGGCCGCAGCTTTTGCTGTTGCTCTACCCATTTGTTGCTGTGCTGCTGGGAGCCGGTCTGCTGCTCTACGGCCTGAGCTGGAAGCTGCGCAACCGGCATCTGCCTGCCGATCAGCGCCCACGCTTCTGGCGCGCCAGCACCATGGTTTTCAGTGTGATCGCCGTCGTGGGTTGCCTCTGGGGTGTGTTTTTACAGTTCAAAAGCTGGCAGTTTCAGCAAGACTTCGCGTTGCAAACCCACTATCGCCAAAGCCGCCAGCAGTTTGTGCTGCCGCAGGACTTTCAATATGGCGAGCTGCTGATCCCCAAGGGCAGCCTGATCAACCGCTATGACGCCTTTGACAATGGCGAGCCCCAGCGCCCGCTGCGCATGAGCCGGCTGGATGCCGTGCGCTTTGCCCATCCGGTACAGGTCGCGGGCACCTGGGCTTCGGCCATGAACGGGGGCGTGCTGGAGCTGGTCCGCGATCAGCGCATCGGCCCGGTGTTCCATTTCGATGACAAGGCCCAGGATGGCTATGGCGGCTGGGTTCTCGACCCGTCGCGCCCTTATCTGGAGTGCAAGAAAGGCCAACAGGCACGCTTCAATGTTCCGCTGATCGACTACGACATCGTGGCCGAATTCGGCAAACCCGAGCCCGACGGCCCCGATGCGCGCTTCAAGCCCAGTCAATGGGCGGTGACGGAATGCACGGACAGTGAGCCCATCGAAGTCAAGCCTGCCTACACCGACAAGGGCCCGAAAGAGACACAGACCGAGGTCTGGGGGCCGCTGCAGCCGAGCAGGGAGGACTGAGACGCCCTGAGGTGCCGTGAGATAGCGTGATCTGCGGCCAACATGGCTGTGCCTGCGGCCATTGCGCTGGGTGAGCGCACTCACATGTTCTACAGTCGAGGTTTCGCAAAGCGAAGCACGCAACGCCCTTTGGCGGCTTCGCTTTCCCCGCCTTCTACAGAAAGACCATCATGAAATCACGCGCCGCCGTTGCCTTCAAAGCCGGAGAACCCCTGCAAATCGTCGAGATCGACGTCGCGCCACCCCAAAAGGGCGAAGTGCTGGTCAAGATCACCCACACCGGCGTCTGCCACACCGATGCCTTCACCCTGAGCGGTGACGACCCCGAAGGCATCTTCCCCGCCGTGCTGGGCCACGAAGGCGCAGGCATTGTGGTGGAAGTCGGCGAAGGCGTGACCAGCGTCAAGCCCGGCGACCATGTGATTCCGCTGTACACCGCCGAATGTGGTGAGTGCCTGTTCTGCAAGAGCGGCAAGACCAACCTGTGCACAGCCGTGCGCGCCACCCAGGGCAAGGGCGTGATGCCCGACGGCACCACCCGTTTCAGCTACAACGGCGAGCCGATCTACCACTACATGGGCTGCTCCACCTTCAGCGAGTACACCGTGGTGGCGGCCGTCTCGCTGGCCAAGATCAGCCCCGATGCCAACCCCGAGCAGGTCTGCCTGCTGGGCTGCGGCGTGACCACGGGCCTGGGTGCCGTCAAGAACACCGCCAAGGTGCAACCCGGCGACACCGTGGCCGTGTTCGGCCTGGGCGGTATCGGTCTGGCCGTGATTCAGGGCGCGCAGCTGGCCAAGGCCGGTCGCATCATCGCTATCGACACCAACCCCGGCAAGTTCGATCTGGCCAAGACCTTCGGTGCCACCGACTGCGTGAACCCTAAGGACTTCGACAAGCCCATCCAGCAAGTCATTGTCGAGATGACCGGCTGGGGCGTGGACCACAGCTTCGAGTGCATCGGTAACACCAACGTGATGCGCGCGGCGCTGGAATGCGCCCACCGCGGCTGGGGCCAGTCCGTCATCATCGGCGTGGCCGGTGCCGGTCAGGAAATCTCCACCCGCCCCTTCCAGCTGGTCACTGGCCGCAAGTGGATGGGCACGGCCTTCGGCGGCGTCAAAGGCCGCAGCGAGCTGCCCGGCATGGTGGAAGACGCGATGAGCGGCAAGATTCAGCTCGAACCCTTTGTGACCCACACCATGGGCCTGGCCAAGATCAACGAAGCCTTTGACCTGATGCACGAAGGCAAGTCGATCCGTTCCGTAGTCAACTACGCTGAATAATCAAAACCATAGCTGCTAGCGCCTTCAAAGCAAGGGTTTCAGGCATCAAAAGGCTTGAAACCCTTTTTCAACATGCGCATGCAGCTTTCTATTCAGGAGCATCTGATGTCCTCTTCTTTCGAACTCAAAACCGCCCACGCCTGCTTTGGCGGCGCCCAGCGCTATTACGAGCATTTCTCCAGCGAGATTGGACTGAACATGAAGTTCTCCATCTATCTGCCGCCCAAGGCCGTGCTGGGCGAGAAGGTGCCCGCGCTGATTTATCTGGCTGGCCTGACCTGCACCGAAGAAACCTTCATGGCCAAGGCCGGTGCGCAGCGTCTGGCAGCAGAGCTGAACATCGCCCTGATCTGCCCCGACACCAGCCCACGCGGCGCGGGTCGGGCGGGGGAGGCGGACAGCTGGGACTTTGGTGTAGGTGCAGGTTTTTACCTCGACGCAACCACCACGCCCTGGGCGCTGCACTGGCGCATGGAAAGCTACATCCTCAACGACCTGCTGCCGCTCGTGGGCAGCAAACTGCCTGTGGACATGGCACGTCTGGGCATCTTCGGTCACAGCATGGGCGGCCACGGCGCGCTGACACTGGCGCTGCGCCACCCCGGCAAGTTCAAGTCGCTCTCGGCCTTTGCGCCCATTGCCAATCCTGTGAACTGCGCTTGGGGCCAAAAGGCATTCACCGGCTACCTCGGAGACGACAAGGCCGAATGGGCCAAGCATGACGCCAGCGAGTTGATGAGCACGCAGACCAGCGCCCCCTACCCCGGCGGCATTCTGATCGACCAGGGTCTGGCCGATAAATTCCTGATGGAAAAGCAGCTGCTGCCCGAAGCCTTTGAAGCCGCCTGTGCCAAGGCCGGTCAACCACTGACCCTGCGCCGCCAAGCCGGTTACGACCACGGCTACTACTTTATCCAGACCTTTATCGACGACCATCTGCGCCACCATGCACAGCAACTCACGGGCTAAATCTTCAAGCTAGCAGCGCGCCTTAAAGTGCAGCAGACAATCCGCCTTCAGGCTGATTGTCTGCATCGGCCTGCTCAACCAGCCACGCAGCAAACCTGTCTCGCGCTGCAAAGCGGGGGGCATCCTGGTTCCAACACAGGTAATAACCACGGCCGCAAGAAACGGTGGTGTCAAACGGCATCACCAGCTCGCCCGCCTGCAGCTCTTTTTGTACCAGACAGCGCGGCACCACGGCCACGCCCATTCCGGCCTTGGCAGCCACAATCAGATGCATGGTCAGATCAAAGCCCGGGCCCAGTTGCGGCTTATCGGCCACACCCGCCTGGGCCAACCACAGTGCCCAGTTGTCCGGGAAATTGGTGTGGTGCAGCAGGCTGGCCGTCAAAAAATCGCTGGGCTGATGAAATTGAGGGCTCAAGGCCGGTGCGCATACCGGAACCAGCTCACGCCCCAGCAAGTAGCGGGCTTGCACCTGCTCGGGCCAGCGGCGGTGGGGGCGTTTGACCTCTACCCACAGATCGACATCGTCGCGCGTGAAGTCTTCGTCATGCTTGAACTGCCTCAGCTCCACATGCACTTCGGGGTGGCGCTGATTGAACTCAGGCAGGCGCGGCATAAGCCATTGAATAGACAATGTGGGGATGACACTCAGGCGTACCAGCTGCGGCATGGCGGCTCGGCCCAGTGTCTCGGCCGCCAGTTCCAGCGCCAGCACATGGCGCTCGGTCAGCTTGCGCAGTTGCTCTCCGCGCGCCGTGAGCGAGACCCCTGCCGAGTTGCGCTCAAACAGGCGGCTGCCCTGCAAATGCTCTTCCAGCCGCTGCACGGCACGGCTGACCGCTGCCTGCGTGACGCACAGCTCGTCGGCCGCACGGCGAAAACTTCCGTGGCGGCAGACCGCCAGGAATGCGTGCAGTTCGACCAGTGAGGGGGAGCGAATTTTCATGATGGGAGCGATGACATTATGTCATCGCACATGACGAGAATGTCGTTTGCCGAGCGGCTGACGCCTACGTAATCTCGCGCCTTATCCATTGAGACATAACATGCAAATCAACCGTCGCGAATTCGTAAGCTTGGCCGCTGCTGCCGGCCTGTCCCCTCTCTCTCATGCAGAGGCACCCTATCCCAACAAGCCGATCACACTGGTCGTACCTTTCACGCCCGGTGGCTCGGTCGACAACTCGGGCCGTCTGATGGCCGACCGCCTGAGCCGTCTGCTGGGCGTTCCCGTCATCGTGGACAACAAGGGCGGCGCTGGCGGCTCACTGGGCTCGGCCTTGGTGGCCAAGGCCAAGCCCGACGGCTACACGCTGATCGTCACCTCGCAGAGCACGCATGTCGTCAACCCCGCCGTCACCCCCAAGCTGCCTTACGACGCAGTCAATGACTTTGCGCCCATCACACTGATCGACCGCCTTTCCAATGTACTGCTGGTCAACGCCAGCCTGCCCGTGCGTACCTTTGCCGATCTGGTCAAATATGCCCAGGCCAACCCTGGCAAGCTGAACTACGCCAGCGCAGGCACAGGCTCCGTCTCGCACCTGAGCATGGAGCTGCTCAAGACACAGGCCAAGATAAATCTCACCCATGTGCCCTATCGAGGTGCCGGCGTGGCCATTACGGACGTGATGTCGGGCCAAGTTCAGCTGGCCTGGAACAATCTGTCCACCAATCTGGCCAGCATCAAAAACGGCAAGCTGCGTGCTCTCGCCGTGGCCGCCCCTCAGCGCGTGGCCCAGTTGCCCGATGTGCCCACCTTTGCCGAGCTGAAGCTGCCCGACCTGAACCTCACCTCCTGGACCGGCATCGCCGCACCGGCCAAGACACCCCAGCCCATCATCGACCGCCTCTACCAGGCCATGCGCACGGTACTGCAGGACCCTTCAACCCACGCCACCTGGACCGAGAAGGGCATGATGGTGCCGGAAGAGCTCAAGCCACAGGCCTACCGTGCCGAGATCATCGAGCGCATCAAGTTCTACACGCGCATCGCCAAGGCCAATAACATCGTTCTCGAATGACAGCGACCGCTACGCAACAGATGAGCTTCGCCCGTATCGCCCAGTTCCTGCCCTATGAGCAGGAGCTGGTTTCCATTCGCCGCCATCTGCACCAGAACCCCGAGCTGGCTTTTGCCGAGCACGGCACCTCCGACTTCATCGCAGGCAAGCTCGCCGAATGGGGTTACGAGGTCACGCGCGGCATCGGCGGCACGGGCCTGGTCGGCACGCTGAGTCACGGCGATGGCAGCCGCCGCCTGGGCATTCGCGCCGATATGGATGCGCTGCCGATTCAGGAAGCCACGGGCGCCGAGCATGCCAGCCTCATCGCAGGCTGCATGCATGCCTGCGGCCACGACGGCCATATGACCATGCTGCTGGGCGCGGCCAAGTATCTGGCGCGCCACCGCAACTTCAGCGGCACCTTGCACCTGATCTTTCAGCCCGCCGAAGAGCGCGGCTTTGACAGCGGTGCCAAGGCCATGGTGGAAGAAGGCCTGTTCGAGCGCTTCCCCTGCGATGCCGTCTATGCCATGCACAACCACCCGGGCTTGCCGCAAGGCCAGTTCGCGATGCGTAGCGGCTCCTTCATGGCCGCTGGTGACCGCGTGTTCGTAAAGATTGTCGGCGTGGGCGGCCATGCCGCCCGCCCGCACCTGGCGGTGGACCCGCTGGTGGCAGCGGCTGCCATCGTCACCAGCCTGCAAACCGTGGTGGCACGCAATGTGGACCCGACCGAATCGGCGGTGGTCACCGTGGGCCGTCTGCGCTCGGGCGATGCGCTGAACGTCATTCCGGCCGATGCCGAGATTGGCATCAGCGTGCGTTCCCACTCACCTGCCGTACGCATTCTGCTCAAAGCACGTATTACCGAACTCATCACCTGCATTGCTCAGGGGCACGGTGCACGGGCGGAAATCAACTATGTGGAAGGCTACCCGGCACTGGCCAACAATGCGCAGGCCGTAGAGCTTGCGGCGCAGGTGGCCACGGACCTGGTGGGTGCCGAGGCGGTAGATACAGCCTTTCCCCAGCTCATGGGTAGCGAAGACTTTGCCTACATGCTGCAGCGCTGCCCCGGCGCACTGGTGCGTCTTGGCAACGGCCCCTCGGACGGCGGGCGCAGCCTGCACAACCCGAAATACGACTTCAACGACGCCAACCTGCCCTATGGCGCAGCGTTCTGGAGCCAGCTGGCCGAGCGCTTTCTGCGCTGAAAAAAGCGCTGGCCACGGTCCCGCATTTTTTTGTGCAGATCATGTGCCAGCGCTAAATTGCTCAATCCATCACACCATCAATAGCCGCGTTGCTCACGCTCATACGCACGCTGCGTTTTCACATATAGCTGCTCGACCTGCTCGCGCGCCCAGGGCGTTTTACGCAAGAACTTCAGGCTGGACGCAACACTGGGGTCTTGATTGAAGCAGCGTATTTGCACGCGGCGGCCCAGCTCGCTCCAGCCGTAGTAGTCCACCAGATCGGAGACGATGCGCTCCAGCGTCAAGCCATGCAGCGGGTTGTGCGGTTGTTCTTGGGAAGTCATGTGCGCATTGTCGAGGATTCGCCTGGATAAGGTCACACAAGGGGAAAGACCAAACAAGCACAAGCCGCCTCCCCAGTCTTCTGAGACAACAGGGAACTAGATTACGCCATGCCGATGGCATGGCCTTGCCCTTTCATATGCGCCGACGAGAGATCACACTTTTGAGCAGTGCACCGGCCTTGCCAGACAGCGCAACAAAAAACGCAGCAAAAGCGCGTTGTATCGAAGGCTCTGATTGAATGTGAAGGAGCGCAAGATGTCCCATGAACAGCAGGTACCCGAAACAAAGGGTGTGACAGTGAAGTTGCTTTCAACCGTCGACCTTGGCCCCGAGATCGACGGCATGGCAGGGCGCCAGCTCCGCATGCGCCTGGTGACCATAGCGCCAGGAGGCGTCTTTGGCCCGGTTCACAACCACAAGGACAGACCCGGCACGGTCTTTATCCTTGAAGGCACGATCACCGACCATCGAAATGGCGTAGCGACGAACTACGGACCTGGAGTGGGCTGGCCCGAGGACCGAAACACCACGCACTGGCTCGAAAACCGGGGCTCAAGCACCGCGGTGGAGATCTCGGTCGATATCGTCAGGCAAGGCTGAGCGGGGCCACCTATTGACTCAGGTTACGCGCGGCTGACCGACCTCATACACCCGCAAATCTCTGTCGCCAATCTCCAGAGCAGGCCACGCAGCACGCCAAGTCTGGATATGGGCCGATGCGAAATGCGCATCCAGCGCAGCCTGGTCGCTCCACAACTCTTTGACATGAATGAGTCCTGGCACAAATACATCTTCCGCATAGCCATACTCAAGGCATCCCACCTCTGCGCGGGATGCTTGTGCCATGGCCAGCATGGCCGGTCTGGCGCGTTCAAGATTTTCGGGCGGCAGTCGCACCGTCCCCACGATCAGCAACATGATTTACCTCTACAAAGCAAGCTGACTGGAAAAGACCCACTGCAAATATCGTAGCAAACAGCGCCATGAAAAAGGAGGGCTAGCCCTCCTTTCAGTCCCATCCACGGGGGATCCATTCCATCACGCAAGCATAAAGGCCTCAAAGTACGCGCTCAGCGCGGCGTGATCGCCCAAGGGCAGAACCTGGGCCACATACTGGTCAGGCCGCACGATGACCAGCGCGCCATGCTGACGGTCCACGCCGCGCATGTCATAGATGTCCTGACCTGCACTCTTTAAATCAGGGCTGAAGACTTTTTCATAGTCAAGCAGACCCAGCTGGCCCTTGCTTGGCAATAGCAGCGCGGGCAGCTTCTCCAGCGCCACATCGGTATAAGCCTGCGGGAAAATAGCGCGCACATCGAAGATGCTGTCCATGTCCTGCCCTGCTGGCGTGAAGCGGCACAGGGGCGATGCAGGATCGGTCTCCAGATAGCGGCACAGCGCCAACAGACCGGATTCAGGTTGATCCAGATCCGCCTGACCTGCAAACGCATACAGACGCCAGCGACCATCAGCCTTGCCGCAGTGACCCAGATGCACAGGCTTGGCATCCGACACGCGCACTACAGGCGCTGAGTGAAAACGCATCCCCACCGTAAAGCCGGTAGCCAGCGCTTGGTTCGCAGCCTCGCCCGTCAGCACCGAGGGTGCGTAATGCGTTCCCACGCCTGCGGTAAAGCGGCCATGCTGCTCAAAATATTTCTGGAACTCTTTGGGGTCCACGCCACCCTCGCCGCCTTCCTTGGCGCGGTCGCTGAACATCTGGGCCCACTCGCGGTCAAAGTCAATCAGTTGCTGGGCAACGACCTGACGCTCAGATGAGTAAGTGTGCAGCAGCTCAGGCACGCATTGCTTGCGCAGCACGGCGGCCAGCTTCCAGCCCAGATTGAAGGTGTCTTGCATGGAGAAGTTCATGCCCTGCCCAGCCTTAGGGCTGTGGGTGTGGCAGGCATCGCCAGCGATAAACACATGAGGCAGCGGCGAATTTTCGGTGGCGACGGCATCCGTCACATCGTCGTACTTGTCGCAGATGCGCTGGCCGATTTCATACACCGACCACCAGGGCACATTCTTCACATCCAGCTTGTAGGGGTGAATGACGCGCTGTGCGGTTTCAATCAACTGCTCCACCGTGATCTGACGATGGGCCACACGCTCGTCCACGCCCAGCTTGTCCATCTCGACATAAAAACGCACCAGATGGCCGCCTTCACGCGGAATGATGAGCACATTGCCGTGCTCGGACTGAATGGCAGCCTTGAAGCGAATGTCGGGGAAATCGGTAACCGCCAGAACGTCCATCACACCCCATGCGTGGTTGGCCGAATCGCCCACCAGCTGGCGTCCCATGGCTCGGCGCACATTGCTGCGCGCACCATCGCAGCCCACCACATAGCGGGCCTGCACGGTTTCGATCTGCCCGGCGTGCTGTGGATCAACGCGCTCCAGCGTCACGGTGACGGGGTAATCGGCAGCGCTGTGGTCCACCTTCACATCCACCACGCGGCGGGCGTAGTGAGGCTCCATCTTGCTGGGCGAATTGCGCATGCGCTCCAGATAGAAGTCATGAATACGTGCCTGATTCAGGATGACGTGCGGGTACTCCGACAGACCATCTTCCGTGTCCTGCACACGGCCGTGGCGGGCGATGTTGCCGGGTGTCTTGTCATCAGGCTTCCAGAATGTGACATCGTTGATCCAGCAGGCTTCCTTGATCACCTGGTCCGCAAAGTCAAAAGCCTCGAACATCTCCATGGTGCGGCAGGCAATACCGTCGGCCTGGCCCAACTGCATGGGACCTTCCTTCTGCTCGACGATGCAGGTATGAATGTCCGGGAATGCCGCCAGCTGCGCGGCCAGCGTCAGGCCTGCAGGACCACAACCCACGATGAGGACATCCACCTTGGCGGGTACGGTTTCGGTATGGGCATGTGCCAGTGGAGAGGCCTCAGCGACCAGCGGGCTGCCGGGACGAAAACCATTGAGATGAAATTGCATGAAGGCCTCTAGTGCGTCAGGTGAATCTTGTGCGGAAAGCGCTGGCGGACTGCTTTCCATTATCTTAGATATGCATGCATATAGTATGCATACACACCAGATGTATGCAGCGTATTATCTGTACATCAAAACGCAAACAAAATAAGGGTTAACCATGAATCAAGCAGACTCTCGGGAGACGGTTACCATCCGTGACAACAACCAACCCGTCTTCCCTCGACTGGAGGTTGAGACCTTTCCCGGCCATGGCATTCGCCGCTTGCAACAAGTGGCTGTGGCCATGTTTACGCAGGCCACCGATGCATGGGGCATCACGCCTCTGCAATTTGCTGTGCTGCAAAAACTGGTGCACCTGCCAGGCATTGATCAGCGCACGCTGAGTGTGGAAGTGGGCTTTGACAAAGCCACTATTGGCGGCGTCATCGACCGCCTGGAAGTACGCGGCCTTTTGCAGCGCCAGCAAACCGCCAAAGACCGCCGGGTGCGCCTGCTCTCGCTCACCGCTGATGGAGAAGCCCTGCTGACCAGCGCTGGCCCAGCCGTGCTGCAAGCCCAGCAGCGCATGCTGGACCCACTGAGCGACGAAGAACGGGAGACTTTTGCGCAGCTGATGCGCAAAGTGATTGAACACCATGAGCAGGGCGGGCCAGAGGCCAACACAGCGGCTCGTGATGTAGCCTGAGCACCATGCCCACCAGAGATCCAGCGCGAAGGCATTGACAGACTGTGCTACGCCGAAGGTCTAGGTAACGCCAGAAACCATTAACAATGGCGATAAAGGCGGCCTCCTGCAGGCGATCTCCGATCCACATTCTGCGCGCGCCAAAGGGCTGCCCACAGGCAGCCCTTTGGCATTTTCTCTTTTGTTTCTCGTCCCACATCAAACCGGTTTGCGCCCGGCTCGCATCTCCGCGGCAATGCTTTGCAGCACGTCAGGCAAATCGATCACGCTGCGCACCACGTAATGCGCCCCTGCTTTTTTAAGCTTGGCCTCGGCAGAAGCCACGCGGGCGTTGACCTCATCCTCTGGCGCATTGGCAAATTCCTGCAGGCTATAGCCCACTTCGTTGCCCGACAGGCTAAGCCCCACGGTCCACATGCCGGCATTCAGGCCTTCCGCAATTCCAGGAACGGTGTCGTCCACCTTCACACAGGCACGCACATCGCTGACGGCCAGAGCCAGCACATTGGACAGCGCCATATATGGGCCGGGGCGGCCACCAGCTTCCAGTTCATCGCCAGCCACCACATAGTCGGGCTGCACACCGGCTGCTGCGGCCTGCGGCAACAACTGGTTGAGAACTTCACGCGGATAGCCGGAGCAGGAGCCAATCTTCAGTCCCTGATCGCGCAGCCATTGCAGGGTCTGCACCGCGCCGTCGATAGGCGCAGAAAACTCGCCCACCTTGGCAATCTGCATGGGCATGAAGCGGGCGTAGATGGCATCCACATCCTCATTGCCCGGGCTGTGGCCAAAGCGGGTCTGCCACTGGGCGGCAATACTCTCGTCCTGCAGCAACTGGTAGATATGGTCCCATTTGGACAGCCCCATAGGCCCGCGCGCCTGCGCCAGCGTGATGGAGACACCGAAGCTGGCAAAGGCTTCCACAAAAATCTGTGTGGGCGCAAGCGAGCCAAAGTCCACCAGCGTGCCGGCCCAGTCAAAGATGACGGCTTGCAGCGGCGACAGGTCGCCAGTGGCGGTAGTGGAGGCCTTGGAAACGGCTTGCTCTTCGGTATGGGTGGTGGTGTTCATGATCAAACCTGGGCTTTCAAATTGAAATACTGCGAATAAAGTTACGACCGCGCGGGCCGCTGGCGGCCTTGGTCACCATGGTCTGCCAGTCAGCGGAGGCGATGCCGTAATGCGCGGGGTCCGTCGCCACACCCAGCTGCTGCAAAAACTGCTGCAGGCGCTGCACGGCAACGGCAGGTGCCATGGCATCAAAGATGGAGAGCAGCGCGGCGTCCGCCACGGCATCTGCGCCCAGCGCCATCTCCAGCACCAGTGGCAAGCTGAATGAGCAGGCAAGACCATGCGGCACGCCATGCTGCAGCGTGATGTCGTACGACAGCGAATGCGCCAGCGCCGTCTTGGTATTGGAAAAAGCCAGCCCGGCCAGCAGCGCGGCCTCAGCCATATCGCTGCGCAGTTGTGGGTTGTGCAAGTCCCGCATCAGCGCAGGCAATGTGGCCAGCGTGCGGCGGGCCGACTGCACGGCCAGCGCCATCGATATGGAGTTGCGGTTCACATTCCAGATGGACTCCAGTGCATGCGAGAGCGCATCCAGCCCAGAGGCCAGCGTCGCGCCCGCCGGCAGGCTGAGCATCAAGTCGGCATCAATCACCGCCGCCTCGGGCCAGGTGCAATGCTGGTGCAGCGAGTACTTCTGCCCCCCCGCCTGATCCCAGATCGTGGCCCAGGGCGTCACTTCGCTCCCCGTGCCTGCCGTGGTGGGAATGGCAATCAAATGCTTGTGTGGCGCTGGTGGCAATTGCGCTCCCTGCTTCAAAATCGAGAGCAAATCCGAGAATTGCCCGGAGTCTGTGGCGCACAGCAAGGCCTTGGCTGAGTCAATGACGCTGCCGCCGCCCAGTGCCACGATAACGGGCACCTCGGCATGATCGCGCTGCACCATCTCGTACAAAGGAGCCAGCCATTGCACATCGGGGTTGGGCGCAATGCTGTCGATCACGCCGCGCAGCTGACTGCACAGAAGGGCACGCACACGCTGCACCAGCCCCAGGCCATCGGCCTCGGGAAAAGTGACCAGCAGGCAGCTGCGGCCAGCCAGCAAGGCAGGCAGTTGGCTCAGGCTGTTGCGGCCCACATGGGTGTGCACGGGGTTGTGATAGGTCCACACGAGAAGTACCTTTTGCGTTTTTTTGAGCGAAATCTACCCCTCACGCTTGTGTATCAAGCGCAAGCAGCTCATGTTTTGGGAGTGCTTAAGACAGCCGTGCGCAGTTGCACTGCCGCTGAATCAGTGGCGCGTGCCCTGCTGAATGCGGCTGCGCAGCCAGTTGGAGACCATGTCGGCGGCAATCACCATTACCGTGATGACGATGATGCAGGTCGCCGTTTCTTGATAGCGAAAGAGCTTGAGGCTGCTGACCAGCTCAAAACCCAGACCACCCGCGCCCACCATGCCCAGCACGGTGGCTGAACGCAGATTGACTTCGAAGCGGTAGAGCACCACGGCAATCCACGCGGTGATCACCTGCGGCACCACGCCAAAGGCAATGATCTGCAACTGCGTGGCACCGGCACTGCGCAGGGCTTGCAGCGGGCCTTCGTCGATTTCCTCGATCGCCTCGGCGAAGAACTTGGCCAGCATGCCCATGCCGTGCAGGGCCAGCGCCAGCACACCGGGGAAAGGTCCAAGGCCCACAGCCGAGACAAAGACCAGCGCCAGAATCAGCTCGTTGATGCTGCGCACCACGTTGAGAAACTGCCGCGTGATGCGACGCAGCCAGTGCCAGCTGTGCAAATTGCTGGCCGCGATAAAGGACAGAGGCAGCGCCAGAATCACGCTCAGCAACGTACCCCAGACGGCAATCTGAATCGTCTCCAGCGCCGGTGCCCACAGGCGCGGCAACATACTCCAGTCCGGTGGCACAGAGCGCGAGAAAAAGTCGCCAATCTGCGGCATGCCGCCCGCCAGCTCGCCCCAGCTCATCTGTGCGCCCTCTGCGCTCCAGTGCAGAACCCAGACAATCGCCAGAGCCAGCCCTGCATACCCCAGCCAGCCGCTGATACCTGCGGGGCGTGCCGCCGTCCATTGCCAGCGATCCGGCGTGTTTTTCAAGCTGGGACTGTTCATTGCAAACCTCTTGCAGTGGCTACGGCAGACATGGGCTTGGGCAACCATGCGCCTGGCGCGGTCAGCACCATGCCCGGCTCTGCTTGTGCCTGCGGCGGGTGCGGCATATCGGTGCTGTAGATAGCGTTGAGCGCATCTTCATTGAGTAGCTCAGGCGCTCCATCAAACACCATGCGCCCTTGCGACAGACCGACGATGCGATCGCCAAACTCCTTGGCGTAATCAACCTGATGCAGATTGCAGACCACGGCAATGCCCAGCTCACGCGTGGCCTCGCGCAGATACTGCAGCACGCTGCGGGCGGTCTTGGGGTCCAGACTGGCGACGGGCTCGTCCGCCAGAATCACCTGCGGCTGCTGGGCCAGGGCCCGTGCTATGCCAACGCGCTGCATCTGCCCGCCCGACAGCGCTTCGGTGCGCTCATCAGCCTTGTGGGCCAGGCCCACGCGCTGCAGGCATGCATCGGCCAGCGCGATATCGCTTTGCCTGAACAGCTGCAGCACCGATGCCAGCGTGCCCACCTGCCCCAGTCGCCCGGTCAGCACGTTCTTGCGCACCGACAGGCGCTGTACCAGGTTGTGGTGCTGAAACACCATGGCCACATGGCGGGCCAGTTCGCGGCGCGAATGCTTTTGCATCAGGTCAATGCCCCCCACCTGCAGCTGGCCGCTGTCAGGCTGGTTCAGGCCATTCATGCAGCGCAGCAAGGTGGACTTGCCTGCGCCGGACAAGCCCAGCATCACCACAAACTCACCCGCCTTCACATCCATGTCGATACCGTGCAGCACGTGGTTGCTGCCATAGCTCTTGCGCAGATTGCGGATGGTGATCATTTCATCTTCCCCAGGTCCAGATTCAGGGCCTTGGCGGTGTTGCGCACCACGTCGTAGGCCTGATCGTTGGTCGGAGCAAAGCCGTTCAGCTCGCCGCGGTCCCCCCAGGGCAGGCCCTTGATCTCGGCCAGCGCGGCGGCTACTTTTTTCTTCGTGGCTTCGTCGAGGTTCTTGCGCCAGGCCATGGGAGATTCAGGGATGGGCTGCGAGCGCCAGATGATCTGGAAGTCCTCAGCCTTCACATGCCCTTTGGCAACGGCGGTCTGAAAGATGGGGTCGGCCACAGCTGCTGCATCCACCTTGCCATTGGCCACGGCCATGATGCTGGCGTCATGCGAACCCGAAAAGATCACGCGTGAGAAGTATTTGTCGGTGTCAACCCCATCACCCTTGAGTCCAGCCTTGGGGAACAAATGACCCGATGCCGAGCTGGGATCGACAAACGCAAAGGTCTTGCCCTGCAGCGCAGCCACACTGGTCAGACCCTTGTCTTTCTTGCTGATGATCAGACTCTGGTACGAGCTTTTGCCCGACTTCTTGGCCACAGGAATGGCAAAGGCCTCGGCCTGCGCCAGCTGGCTGGCCAGCACATAGGAGAACGGGCCGAAATATGCCACATCGATCTTGCCCGAGCGCATGGCTTCGATCACGCCGTTGTAGTCATTCGCCACAAAGGGCTTGACCTTCATGCCCGTCTTCGCAGCCAGTTGCTCCATCACCTGCTGACTGGCACGCATCATGGCCTGCGCATCTTCAGAGGGGATCAGGCCCACGCGCAGCTCGGTGAGCTGCTGCGCTATGACGCCGGTGGTGGCTGCCAGGGTCAGGCTGGCGACTGCGGCTTTCAGCCAGGTTTTGCGGGTCATCGTCATGAGGTTCATCCTTTGCATGTGCGTCTGTAGAGTGCAGCTCTCGCTGGAGCCATCGCACCGTCATTGCAGTGCGTTGATGCAAATGTTAGGGACGACATATGACTGTCATGTGAAGGTTTCAAAATCAGTTTTGACAGCTTCTATAGATTCAACCTTGAGATGACATTTGCATGAGCACCGCCCGCTATCGCGCCTTTATCTCCGTCGCACAGCAAGGCAGCCTGAGCGCTGCAGCCCGCAGCCTGGGAGTGAGCCAGCCCACGGTCTCCAGCCAGATCGCCACACTGGAGCGGCAAAGCCAGATCGAGCTATTTCACCGTCAGGGCTATCGCATGACGCTCACCAGCGCTGGTCACAAACTGATGGCGCTGGCGCAGAAGCTGCTGGCGCTGGAGTCAGAAACCGAGTTCTTTCTGCGTGACTCGGGCCAGCTCAATCAGGGCGAACTCAAGATCGGGGCCGTGGGACCCTTTCATGTGATTGAAATGGTGGCCAGCTACCGCGCGCGCCACCCACAGCTACAGCTGTCTATCCGCATGGGCAACTCTCAGCAAGTACTGCAGGATCTGGAGAACTACACCACCGACGTGTCTGTACTGGCCGGTTTCTACGACAGGCCCGAGCTACTGGCCCTCGAATATGCGCGCCACGCCATCATCTTGTTTGCCCATGTCGATCACCCGCTGGCGCGGCGCGAGCAGATTGAAATTCATGAGCTGCGAGGCCAGCCCCTGCTGCTGCGTGAGCAGGGCTCCACCACACGCTCTGCACTGGAAAAAGTTCTGCAAGAAGCGGGGATTGAGCCTCGCACTTCTCTAGAGATCGGCAGCCGTGAAGCCATTCGTGAAGCCGTGGCGCGTGGTCTGGGCGTGGGTACCGTGTCCGAAGCCGAGTTCATTGCCGACCCGCGCTTCAAACCCGTGCGCATTGCGGGCGATCCAGCCAGAACCACCACCTATGTGTATTGCATGAAAGAGCGCAGCGAAAGCCTGCTGGTACGCTCTTTTCTGAATGCCATAGAACGCCCGAAAAGCCCCCAGACAACAGACCAGTGCGTCTTTGCTCCAAAACCCTGACCCGTCTGAAGCCGTCAAATGCTGGCGTCATTCGTCAAGCTGTATCTGAGGGCTCCATCTGAGAATTTTTGACATCGTGTGACGTGGCTTGCATCGCTGCGACACCGGCGCACCCGGAACCATTCCTCAAGCATTTGGGTGTACGGTTTTTTGGGAAACAGACCAGAAAAAACGGAGACAACGATGAGCAAGACAATTCAATGGCAAGCAGTCGCGCTGGGGGCCTGCCTGAGTGTGATGGGCGTTGCCACAAGCGTTTCAGCCCATGCACAAACGCCAGCATGGCCCAGCAAACCCATTCGAATGATCGTGGGCGGGCCAGCAGGCGGCAATGCCGACTCTCTCGCTCGCCTGCTGGCAGACGGCATGCAAAAGCAGTTGGGAAAGCCCGTCATTGTGGAATCCAAACCCGGCGCTGCCGGTGTGCTGGCCGTGACGGACTTGCTCAATAACGGCAAAGATGCGCACACGTTTTTGTTGATCCAGGGCGGCATCGTCAGTGAAACGCCGCTGGCCTACAAGGTCAGCTATCAGCCCTTCAAAGACCTGAAGCCGCTGGCCCAGCTCAGCCGTAACGGCTTGGTGCTCATCGCCAACAAAGACTTCCCTGCCAGCAATCTGCAGCAGCTCAGCGTCTATGGAAAAAAGCAGTCCGAAGGTCTGGACTTTGCCTCCTATGCTGCGGGCATGCGCGGTCATACCTCCGGCATGCTGATGGGGCAGTTGATGGGCGTCAAGATGAAGCACCTGGGCTACAAGGGCTCGCCGCCTGCTCTGACCGATCTCATGGGGGGTCATATCCCGTTGATGATGGATGGACTCACCACCTCCCTGCCCCTGATAAAGGCTGGCAAAGTCAAGGCTCTGGCCGTGAACTACCCCAACCGTATGGAGCAATTGCCCGACGTCCCAACCTTCAAGGAGCTGGGCTACCCACAGTTATCAGAAGTGAGCTGGTTTGGCGTCTGGTCTCGCCCTGATACGCCTGCCGACGTGCAGGCCAAGGTCCGTGAAATTGCACTGCAGTACTTCAAGCAGCCTCAGGTAGCCGCTAAGGTCAGGGACATGGGAATGGAATCTGGCACCGATGCAACGTCTGAAGCCCTGATGAGCGAGCTGCAAAAGGCTTATCAGCGCCAGCAGGCACTGCTCAAGTCGATTGACTATCAGCCCCAGTAATAGCAAGCGCCTCTAAAAAAATAAGGCCGGAGTCATTCAGACTCCGGCCTTATCCATTCTGGATCACCCGGCGATCAGGTCCGCTCCATCAGTTCACGGCCACGCTCGCAAAATTCAATGTGCGCCAGTGGCTGGGGCTTTGCTGAAACTCTGTATTGAACCAGCGCGTAAAAGAGCTGTTCTCGGCAAAGCCCGTCTGCAGAGCGACATCGCTGATGGACAGGCGCGGGTTCTTCAGCGCCCGGGTCGCAGTCTGCATACGCACGGCATTGAGCGCCAGCTGAAAACTGGTGCCCGAGCTCTCCAGATTGCGCTGCAGCGAGCGCGTGCTGAGTCCAATGGTGCTGGCCACCTGGGCGATGCTGTAGCGACCATGGGGCAACAAGGCCTGAATGGCCAGCTTGACCTGCTGCTCAATATCTGGGCGGGCACGCACAGGCGCCATGGTGTCCAGAAAATGGCGCGCATACTGCTCCATGCTTTCGTCATAAGCGGGGTGAATCTGGTCCAAGTCTGCGCATGAAAGCACCAGTCCGTCGAAATCAGAATCAAACACCATGTCCGAGCCAAAAATACGCCGGTGCTGCACCGTGCTGACCGGTGCCTCATGTGTGAAATGCGTGCTCATCGGGCACCAGTTGCGGCCCAGCTGATGGCGACACAAGGCCTGCAGCACCGCCACGCCCAGCTCTACCGGGTGACGTCCAGGCTGCTCCCGGCCCGTCGTCAAGTTCAGCTGAATGATGGCAATTTTTTTCTGCCGCACCACATTGACGCTGATGGTGCTGCTGAGCAGGTGCGAGTACTCAGAGATGGTGGCAATCGCCTGCCCCAGACTGGCCTGGTGCTGAAGGGCAAGACTTAAAAAACCAAAATCCGAAAGTTTCCACAGCGCCCCCATTAACAGGCCTATCGATGCATTATCAGCAGCGCTGGATGTCGTTTGAAGCAAATGGGCAAAATTGGTTTCAGGCACCCGAATTTCAGAAGCCTGCAGCCAGCTGAATTCAAGACCTACCTGCCGGAACATTCGTAATTGATCGATTCCCAGATCAGTGGCGACCTGAGAATATTTCTTGAGACTGATATTACGAACACTGCGCTGATTCATGACTTACTCACTTCTGAATCAATATAAAAAGCCATTGGCTTACCTTGGAGCATTTTCCCCAACCTTCTTGATCAGCATCAACCGGGCATCTACCGAGAGCAAGCCTTCCCTTACAAATAAAATGACACCAAAAGCCAAAAACTGTCGCCATCGGACAAAAATCATTCGACTATTAATTACCAAAATGAAATTATTAAAAAATAAATTATCTATCTAAAAATTAAATCATCAAGAATCACTTAATCCAAGTCAGCAATAAATTAATATTTGATTTCTAAAAATAATTTTCAATAAAACAGAATTCTGTACGCACGAATATTAATTTTTTTAAAAATGAATGAAAGAGATAACTCTTGAGAAATTCCAATCAATACTGTGTCAACCAAGAGTTTAAAATCTGCTTCAAAACAGGCTTAAGCCCTTTACTGACAGGCGTAACACGCTACTTAAAGAAGAGCAAATATTGACCGTAATTCGCACTGACCCAGTGCGAGATGACTTGGCACTTCGCTATCCTTCGCTCACAATGCAAGGAATGCACCAACTTGGTGCCTATCTGCACGCCTTGGCCCGGACAACACCGTTGCCCGGGCTTTTGTCCGTTTGCGCAACGCCAAAGCGCCAATTACTGCATCTCGCAAGGGAGTCACACCATGGAGCGCAAGCCCAACATCACTTTGTCGTCTTTGGATCTGGAGCGCATCGAAACGCTGCTGGAAAAGAACAGCAGCCAGTTCCCTGGCCGCGACGCGCTGGAAGCCGAGCTGGACCGCGCGGATGTGCTCGACCCAGAAGATATGCCGCCCAACGTGGTGACCATGAATTCGACGGTGCGTTTCACCATGCTCGAAATCAACAAGGCCAACACGCTGACACTGGTCTACCCCAAGGACATGGATGGCAGCGCCGACAAGGTCTCCATCTTTGCGCCCGTGGGCATTGCCTTGCTGGGCCTTTCTGTCGGCGATGAGTTGAAGATGCCTAGCCCCACGGGTCATCAGGTCACGGTGCGCGTCGATGCCATCGAGTTCCAGCCAGAAAGCTCGGGCGAGTTGCACCGCTAATCCAACCTGCATTCACGAAAAAGCAGCCTCGTCGGGCTGCTTTTTTAATGGGTGCCAACCGATTTAGCGCAGACCGGCCAGCAAGGTCGTCAGCAAACCGGCACCAATCAGACCCGCCTGCCAGCGCAATGCCTGGTTCCACGAAGAGACATGGCATTCGACCAGCTGGTACAGCGCATAGCCCGCCGTCAGCGACAGCACAAAGGCAAACGGAATACCCACCACGGCCGCTGTGACCGAGCCATGCCAGAAGTGGTTGACCACCGCGTT
Organism: Comamonas suwonensis; assembly: GCF_012844455.2. Lineage (GTDB taxonomy): Bacteria > Pseudomonadota > Gammaproteobacteria > Burkholderiales > Burkholderiaceae_C > Comamonas > Comamonas suwonensis. The sequence continues at coordinate 365,425 of NZ_JABBCQ020000002.1, forward strand.
AACCAACAGGCAGATGGAGAAGTGGATGAGAAACACCGAATACGAAATCTCACCCAGTCGACGCAGCGGCGCAAAGCCCTTCCAGCGCGCAATGCCCTCGGTACGCATGCACACAATCAGCAGCATGGCCGTCACGCCAGCCAGAAAGATGCGGTCGCGCCATTCATAGACCAGCGCACCAATGACCAGTGCGGCAATCAGCATGCCCCAGCTCCACGCCGTGATGCGCTTTTCTGCTGCCACGGCCCAGAAGGCCATCATGCCTATGCCATAGGCACCCATGAAGTAAATGGCCCAGACATCAAGCTCAGTGTCCAGATTGAAGCTCAGCAGCGAGGCCGCCGCGCCCAGCACGACCAGCGCCTGCGCGCCAGTGATTGCCCACGGCCACCAGCGTGCAACGGCCGCATCGCCCCAGCGCACAGCAATCCGTTGCTGCAGCCAGCGGACCCCGGCCAGCAACAAGACAGTCCCCGCAAACAGCTGAAAGTCGATGGAGACATACCAGACCCCGGCAGACAGCGACTCTTCACCCACAATGCCTTGCAGCAGCAGCGCATGGGCCATGAGCTGCCAAAGGTCAGGATCGGCAGAGACGGAGTCGTGATCAAACCAGGGACGAATGGCCGCTGAAATCACAATCGTCACCACCAGCGCCACTGCATAGGGAACGAGCAGGCGCACAAAGCGCTTGCCGATCTTGGCCCAGGGTGAATCAAAGCGTAACAACCCTTGGGGTGCAAGGCTGGCAGCGGCCAGAAAGCCGCCAATCACCAGAAATATCTGCACCGCCATACGGGCGTACTCATACAGCCAGTCCAGCAGATCTGGCATGACGGGGTGGGCCACATCGGACATCGGGCCGTAAAAGGCGAGGTGATGCCAGACGATAGCGGCGCAGGCCAGCCCCTTGGTGCAATCGAGCAACGCGCTACGGGAATGAGAAGAAATAGAAGTTGAACTTTGGGACATCTGATCACGGCCACCTGCAGCTAGCAAATCACAGGCAACAAAGTGCGCTTTTGATCCAAGACCCGAAAGGTCAGAAAGCCGACGTAAAAACAGGTGGCGATTTTGCGCTGATTCCCAACAATTTGCTGACGCGTTGCAAGTGTTACGCAACAAAGCATGCAAGGAATCACAAAATTAAATCACTGAAAGTGCTGGAGTTGCGCTCTGGCTTGATCCTCTGCCCTCCTGAGAAGCCCCTGCAAAGGCACAATGGAGGCCATGACTCAAGCCAAACCACTGCCGGAACTGAGCCGGCAATTTGTTTCGCATTTTGGTGAAATGGGCAGCCGCTGGGGCATTAATCGCACCGTGGGGCAGATCTACGCCCTGCTGTTTATCTCGTCCGAGCCGCTGAATGCCGACCAGATCGCCGAGACGCTGGAATTTTCCCGCTCCAACGTGAGCATGGGACTCAAGGAACTGCAAGCCTGGCGGCTGGTTCAGTTGCGTCACCAACCCGGCGACCGCCGCGAATACTTTCAGGCACCCGAGGATGTCTGGGAAATCTTCAAACGTCTGGCTGAAGAGCGCCGCCGCCGCGAGATTGAACCCACACAGTCCATGCTGCGCGCCGCCATGATGGAAGAAGCCAGTTCTGATGAAGAGCGCTATGCCCAGCAGCGCATGCGCGACATGCACGAGCTCATCGACAAGCTAATGAGCTGGTTTGACGATGTGCAGCGCCTCTCGCCAGAAACCGCCATGCAACTCATGGGCATGGGCTCTGCCGTGACCCGCTTGCTGGATCTGAAAGACAAGATTACGGGACGCGGCAAGTCAGCACCAGAAGCCTGAGCAAGGCACCGCTCAAGCCTCTTTTTATTAGGTGCTAGATCTGGGCACCAAGGTGAAGCCCAGATCCATGCAAGTCTGCTTGACCGTCTCGCCATCCAATAGTTGCAGCAGCATGGTGGCCGCTTTCTCTCCCACCTCGCTTCGGGGCGTATGAATAGTGGTCAGCGGTGGCACCATCTGGTCGCTACCCGGTAAATCGTTGAAGCCCGCTATAGCAACCTGCTGCGGCACCCGCACACCGAGGCGACTGGCAGCCAGCAAGGCGCCCTGCGCGATGTCGTCATTGCAAAAAAAGATAGCATCCACCGCATGCTGGCTCTTCATCAGAGCCTCAAACTGCCTTGCACCCAGTGCCATCGATGAGCGTTCGGGGTCCAGGAACTCCAGCGCCGGATCATATAAATTGGCCTGCTTAAGCGCCTGACGGAACCCCTCCAGCCGCTGCATGACCCGTGCATCGAGCTGGGCGGCGCAAAAGGCGATGCGGCGGTAGCCTTTGTCCAGCAGATGCTGCGTGATCTCGGCCCCCGCCTGAGTCTGCGAAAAGCCCACACTATAGGTATCCTGGCTTCGCTCTGCCTGGTGCAGCTCCATCAGGTGCACACGCGGCACCGGATTGGCGGCCAAGAGCTTTCGAGACGCCTCACTGTGGTCAAACCCTGTCAACAGCAAACCTGCCGGGCGCATGGGCAAATAGGCTCGCAGCAGCTGCTCTTCTTCCTGAGAGTCGTAGTGCGTCACACCAATCAGCATGTGATAGCCACGCGCAAACAGCACCTTGTGCGCGGCCTCCAGCACATCCACAAACAGCGTGTTTGACAACATGGGCACCAGCACCAGCACCTGCGTGCTTTTTTGCGATGCCAGCGCACGCGCAGCAAGGTCAGGCACATAGCCCAGAGAGGCCGCCACCTCACGCACCCTATCCACCAGCGCTGGTGCGACTCTGCGCTCCCCCCGCAGGGCGCGCGAGACCGTCATTGAACTGACACCCGCTGCCTCTGCCACATCGCTGAGCGTGACCCTTCCGCTGGCACGTGAGCGACGTGAATTCGCTGGTTCAGAACTGCAATCCGCGTGAGGTTTTGAGGCGCGAGGCAAGGGAATCTCCTAATCAAATTTGGATTCAGCAAAGCTATGATAGCGCTAACCAAACTATTTGGATCCCCTATCTGCAGCCGAAGCAGTTCTGAAGTCTACGAGTTCTGCGTAGTTCAGAGTTTCTCGCGGCGCATTTTTTTGACCAGTAAGGATAGCGCTATCCAAAATGAATAACAACAAGCTAGACACCCCTCAACCCATGGTTGCACTGGTCATCATGGGTGTTTCCGGCTGCGGCAAATCCAGTGCCGGGCAAGCCATTGCGCAGCAACTGGGCTGGGAACTGGTGGAAGGCGACAGCTACCACTCGCAGCAGAGCGTAGACAAGATGGCGGCCGGCATTGCACTGAATGATGAAGACCGCCAAGGCTGGCTGGAACGTCTTGCCCAGCGACTCACCCAAGCCAGCGCCAGCCATAGCCTGGTGCTCACCTGCTCTGCCCTCAAGCACAAATACCGTGAGCAATTGCGCAGCGCCCAGCGTCTGGGATTTGTGTTTCTGGAGCTGAATTACGAAACCGCTCTGACCCGCGTGCAGACCCGGCCCGGACATTTCTTCTCGCCTGAACTCGTCGCCAATCAGTTCGCCACTCTGGAAGACCCGCGCCTTGAGCACGATGTGCTGACCATCAGTGCCACCACGGAGCTGGGCGAGATCGCCGGCCAGGTGCAGCAGTGGCTGAGCAGCACAACACCTGCATCGCCAATACCCAAATAACAGGAAGCCCAACGATGTCAACAAACAACCCAACAGAGCAAGAGCGCAAGCCACTGCTCAAACGGCTGGCCGAAGGGCTGATGGTGCTGGCTTTGGCCGGCATGGTGATTGCCGTTTTCATCAATGTGGTGCTGCGCTACGTCTTTCACACCAGCATCGTGTCGTACGAGGAAATCTCGCGCCTGCTGTTCGTCTGGCTGGTCGCTATTGGATCCATCGTGGCCGCGTTTGAAGGCGCACATCTGGGCTTCGACATGGTCACATCCCGAGTCGGACCTGCTGCCCGCAAGGCGCTGTTCTGGATTTCACAGTTGCTGATTATCGCCTGCATGCTGCTGCTGCTGTGGGGCTCATGGGAGCAGGTGGTGGCAGGCTGGAGCAGCTACAGCACGGTTCTGGGCTACCCACTGGCGCTGGGCGCTGCGGCAACGCTGGTGCTGGCCATTGGCATGCTGGTCGTGGTGGTGCGCGACATGATTCGCGGCACCCCCACCGAATCTTCTGAAACCAGCGTGGAGTAAGGAGAGCGCCATGGTTGTAACCCTGATTTTTCTGGCCGTTCTGATTGGCGGCATGGTCATTGGCATGCCGATCGCGCATTCGCTGATCCTCACCGGCGTGGCCCTGATGTGGCACCTGGACTTCTTCGACACGCAGTTGCTGGCGCAAAATCTGCAAGCGGGTTTTGACAACTTCCCACTGCTGGCCGTGCCCTTCTTCATTCTGGCGGGCGAGCTGATGAATGCGGGCGGTCTGTCGCGCCGCATCATCGACCTCGCCCGCGCCTTTGTGGGCCATATCCCAGGCGGCCTCGGCTATGTGGCCATTGGCGCTGCCGTGCTGCTGGCGTCCATGAGTGGCTCGGCCATTGCCGACACTGCAGCACTGGCCACCATCTTGCTGCCCATGATGCGCGACCAAAAGTACCCCGACAGTTACAGCGCAGGCCTGCTGGCTTCGGGCGGCATTATCGCCCCCATCATTCCGCCGTCCATGCCTTTTGTGATTTATGGCGTGACGACCAATACTTCCATCAGCAAGCTGTTTCTGGCAGGCGTGTTCCCCGGCCTGTTCATGGGTGCGTTCCTCATCGCCGCATGGTGGTTTATTGCCCGCAAATTCAAGCTGGCATCGGGTGAACGCGTGGGCTGGGGCCTGCGCATGAAGGCAATAGTCAAGAGCTTCTGGGCCATGATGATGCCGGTCATCATTCTGGGTGGACTGAAGGGCGGAGTCTTCACCCCCACCGAAGCGGCCGTGGTTGCCGCTGTCTATGCACTGTTTGTCTCCATGGTGGTTTATCGCGAGATGAACTGGACCAAGCTCTACGCCGTCTTTCTGGCAGCCGCCAAGACCACCGCCGTCGTTATGTTCCTGTGCGGTGCCGCGACTGTAACGGCCTACATGATCACCCTGGCCGACCTGCCCAATATGCTGGCCGACAGCTTTGCGGGCCTGCTGGACCAGCCCATGCTGTTCATGGCCGTGATGATGATTTTCCTGCTGGTAGTGGGTACCGCTATGGACCTGACACCCACCATCCTGATCTTCGGCCCCGTCTGCGCACCACTGGCCGTCAAGGCGGGTATCGACCCCGTCTACTTCGGCTTCATGTTCATTTATGTGGGCTGTATTGGCCTGATTACGCCACCCGTGGGCACGGTGCAGAACGTGGTGGCTGGCGTGGGTAAATTGCGCATGGAAACCGTCATCAAAGGCACCAATCCTTTCCTGATGGTTTATGTGGTGCTGGCTGCGTTGTTTGTGATCTTCCCGCAACTGGTGACAACGCCGCTCAAGTGGCTGCACTAAGTCCATCAAGCACTCTTGTTTTCATAGCTGGATGCGTAATAGCCTCAAGCGTATCCAGCCCATTTCACTTCAACAAAAGGGCTCTGCCCCATTTAAGCAAGGAGACGGTCATGCGTATCAAATTTGCAGTCACAGCCCTCACAGCCATGTTGCTGGCAACGGGAGCCGTTCAGGCTCAGGACTTCAAACCCCGCCTGGTGCGCTTTGGCTACGGTCTGGTGGAAGACTCCAACCAGGGCCGCGCCGTGCGCATGTTTGCCAAGGAAGTAGAAAAAGCCACGGGTGGCAAGATGAAAGTGCGCGCCATCGGCAACGCGGCCTTGGGTTCTGACACCCAGATGCAGCAAGCCCTGATTGGCGGTGCCCAGGAAATGATGGTGGGGTCTACCGCGACGCTGGTCGGCCTGAGCCCTGAAATGGCCATCTGGGACACCCCCTTCCTGTTTGCCAACACCAAGGAAGCAGATGCCGTGCTGGACGGCCCCGTGGGCGATAAGGTCAAGGCCAGCCTGGAGCCCAAGGGCATGGTCGGTCTGTCTTACTGGGAAAACGGTTTCCGCAACCTGACCAATAACAAGCGCCCCATCACCAAGCTGGAAGACCTGCAGGACGTGAAGCTGCGCGTGATGCAGAACAACGTCTTCCTCGATAGCTTTAAGACGCTGGGCGCCAACGCTGTGCCACTGCCCTTCTCCGAGCTGTTTACCGCGCTGGAGACCAAGGCCGTGGACGGGCAGGAAAACCCGTTCAACACCGTGATTTCCAGCAAGTTCTATGAGGTGCAGAAGTACCTGACGGTCTCCAACCACGTCTACAGCCCCTGGATCGTCACCGTCAGCAAGAAGTGGTGGGACACGCTGAGCCCAGCCGAAAAGAAAGTACTGCAAGACGCTGCCATCAAGAGCCGCGACTTCGAACGCAAGGACACACGTGAAGAGGCCACCAAGGCACTGGCTGAAATCAAGGCCAAGGGCATGCAGGTCAATGAGCTTCCCGCTGCAGAAGCGGGCCGCATGCGCGAAAAGCTGAACACGGTGAACGCAGGCATTGCCAAGACCGTGGGTCAAAGCACCTGGGATTCCGTGCAAGCGGCCGTCAAGCAAGCGCGGGCCAAGTAAGCCTGCTCCCGCAGTCGCCACGGCCCCGAACGGCTCCTCCCGTAAGGCGCTCCGTGGCGGCTATCCCCTTTCCAGATGCATGAGCTCATAACGCTACTGCATCACCACAGATTCTCATCATGGCAGTCCATCCCGTACTCGCTCAAGTCACACGGCGTATTCAGGAGCGTAGCCACGCCACCCGCACCGACTATCTGGAGCAGGTTGACGCCATGGCCGCCCGCCCGCCCCAGGTGCGCAGCATGGGCTGCGCCAACGTGGCCCATGCCTTTGCCGCGCTTCCCGGTGCCGACAAGATCCGCATCGTTGAAGAAAAAGGCCCCAACATCGGCATCGTCACCGCCTATAACGACGTGCTGTCTGCCCATGCACCGTTTGCTCGCTACCCCGACATCCTGAAAGACGAGGCCCGCCGCCATGGCGCCACCGCTCAGGTGGCCGGCGGCGTACCCGCCATGTGCGACGGTGTGACTCAGGGCATGCCCGGCATGGAGCTGAGCCTGTTCAGCCGCGATGCGATTGCCATGTCCACCGCCATTGCGCTGACCCACGATACGTTTGACGCAGCGCTGATGCTGGGCGTGTGCGACAAGATCGTTCCCGGCCTGCTGATTGGCGCATTGCACTTTGGTCATCTGCCTACCGTGTTTGTGCCTGCGGGTCCCATGACATCGGGCCTGTCCAACCACGAAAAAGCCAAAGTTCGCGAACTGGCGGCGCAAGGTCTGGTGGGGCGGCAAGAGCTGCTGGCTGCGGAGAATGCGGCCTATCATGAACAGGGCACTTGCACCTTCTACGGCACGGCCAACAGCAACCAGATGCTGCTGGAAGCCATGGGCCTGCATGTTCCAGGCACCTCCTTCATCAACCCCGCCGAAGCCGAACGCGAGCTGCTGACACGCGAAGCCATGCGCACCGTGCTGTCCATCACCCATAGCAAGCGCTTTGCGCCGATTGGCCGCGTGGTGGATGAGCGCTGCATCGTCAACGCCATGGTGGCCCTGCTGGCCACAGGTGGCTCCACCAACCACCTGATTCACTGGGTGGCCGTGGCCCGTGCGGCGGGCATCATCATTGACTGGGACGATTTTGAACAGCTGTCCGCCGTGGTTCCACTGCTGGCGCGCATCTACCCCAATGGCAGTGCCGATGTGAATCAGTTTCAGAAAGCAGGCGGCCCCGGCTATGTCATCGCCCAGTTGCTGCAGGCCGGGCTGATGCATGACGATGTACTCACCGTGCGCGAAGACGGCATGGCCGCCTTTGGCCGCATCCCCCATGTCGAGAACGGCAGCCTGCTCTGGAACGATGCAGGTGCATCGGGCGACGATGGCGTGTTGCGCCCGGCTAGCGCACCGTTTAGCCCCACGGGTGGACTCAAACTGCTCAAGGGCAATATGGGCCGCAGCGTGATCAAGGTCAGCGCCGTGCCCGAAGACCGCCACCACCTGCGAGCCCCCGCATGGGTGTTTGATTCGCAGGACGAGCTGCAAGCCGCCTTCAAATCTGGCGCGCTGGAACAAGCCTGCCAGAGCAATGGCCACAACGGCGTGGTCTGCGTAGTGCGTTGGCAAGGCCCACAGGCCAACGGCATGCCAGAGCTGCACAAGCTGACCCCGCCATTGGCCGTGCTGCAAGGCAAGGGCTACAAAATGGCACTGGTGACCGATGGCCGCATGAGTGGCGCTTCCGGCAAAGTGCCCGCAGCCATTCACCTCAGCCCCGAAGCGCTGGCAGGCGGCCCGCTGGCCAAGGTGCGCAGCGGCGACCTGATGACCCTGAATGCCAGCACTGGCCAGTTGCAAGCTGAAGTGAGCGAGGCCGAATGGTCATCGCGCGAACTGGCCCAGATGCCTGATGCCTTGAAGCGAAGCAATGGCCGAGGGCTGGGCCGGGAACTGTTTGCCGGATTCCGGCGCAATGCGCTCAGCGCAGAAGAAGGAGCGTGCACATGGCTACTCAACTGACAGCCCTTTCCATCATGCAGGATGCCCCGGTCATCCCGGTCATCGTGCTGCACAAGGTCGAACATGCTGTCCCCATGGCCAGGGCATTGCTGGCCGGTGGCGTCCGTGTGTTGGAAGTGACACTACGCACCCCGCAGGGCCTGGCCTGTATCGAAGCCATTGCCAAGGCCTTGCCCGAAGCCATCGTCGGCGCAGGAACCGTGCGCAATGCAGCAGACGCCACCGCTGCTGCACGTGCCGGCGCACGCTTTGCAGTCAGCCCCGGCTACACCAGCAAACTGGGCCAAGCCTGCCGCGATCTGGACTTGCCTCTGCTGCCCGGCGTAGCCACTAGCGGCGAAATCATGATGGCGCAGGACGATGGCTTTAACGAGCTGAAGTTCTTCCCCGCCCTGCAGTCCGGCGGTGCACCCATGCTCAAGGCCTGGCAAGGCCCTTTTGGCGATGTGCGCTTTTGCCCCACGGGTGGCATCTCGCCTGCCAACGCCGCGGATTTTCTAGAGCTGTCCAATGTGGTCTGTGTGGGTGGTTCCTGGCTGGTTCCTGCCAGCGCACTGGACAGCGGCAACTGGTCGCAGATCACCGAGCTTGCGCTGGCCACGCTGACGCTGCGCCCAAGCTGAAAATCATCAGGAAACAAAAAAGCCCGGCTGACAAAAACCAGTCGGGCTTTTTTTGTTTCAGCTCACTCAGCCCTCTGGGAGCGAGTTGGTCTTTTCCAGCAGACGACGACGGGTCACCTCATCTTCCGTCAGCTCAAACCACATGGCGTTGAGCACCGCAAAAGCAGCTGCCAGAGGCAAACCGAGCAACCAGGAGAAATACCACATATACAGTCCCTTCCTTTTTGTTGACTAGTAAGAATGGCCTTGGCCAGTCGCAATGGCTTTGATGTCCACCTTGCCGCGCAGCACCGAGTACACCCAACTGGTATAGATCAGGATCAATGGCAAAAAGATCCCTACGCAAACCAGCATGATGAATAGCGTCATATGACTGGAAGACGAGTCCCAGACCGTCAGGCTAAAGCGCGGATCAATGGTGGAAGGCAGGATCATGGGGAACATGGCTGCACCCACGGTGAGAATGATGCCGGCAATCGCCAGACCGCTGCCCAGCAGGCTGAGCCATTCACGGCGGCCGCGCAGACCCAGGGCCACGATCAGCGGCATGACCAGGCCTAAGCCAGGCACGAGCCACAGCAGCGGATAAGACTTGAAGTTGGCCATCCAGGCACCAGCGGCCACGGCCGCCGTCTTGTTCAGCGGGTTGGAAGGGCCGACAGGGTTGATATCGCTGGTGATCTGATAACCGTTGATGCCCATGGCCAGCCACACGCCGGCCGCGGCAAACAGCAGCGTGGTCAGCACTGCGGCCACCGAGCCATAACGGGCCGCACGCACCGAGACCTCGCCTTCGGTCTTGAACACCAGCCAGGCAGCTCCGTGCATGAGCAGCATGGACAGCGACACCAGACCGCAGAGCAGCGCAAACGGTGTGAGCAAGCCAAAGAAGCTACCGTCATAGTAGATGCGCATGTCATCCGCCAGGCGGAAAGGCACGCCCAGAATCACATTCCCCACGGCTACGCCAAACAGCAGCGAAGGCACCAGACCTGTGATGCACAGAACCCAGTCCCAGCGGTTGCGCCAGGCTGCATCCTCATGCTTGCTGCGGAACTTGAAGGCCACGGGGCGCAGGATCAGCGGCACCAGCACGGCAAACATGGCCAGATAAAAACCCGAGAAGGACACGGCATACAGCTGCGGCCAGGCGGCAAAGATGGCACCGCCGCCCAGAATCAGCCACACCTGATTGCCTTCCCAAACCGGCCCTACCGAATTGATGGCCGTGCGGCGCTCCACATCGGTCTTGGCCGTGGCGCGCAGCAGGCCCATGGCCCCCAGGTCAAAGCCATCGGTTACGGCAAAGCCCACCAGCAGCACGCCCATCAGCAGCCACCAGATGACGCGCAGCACGTCGTATGTAATCAGTTCATGCAAGATCATTTGCTCATACTCCTTGCGGGCCTTCAGCGGGCACTGGCCAGTTTCTTGATCATGGGTTCGTAAAAGCTCAGGTGTGGCTCACTTTCATGCTCCGGCCCCTTCTTGATGGCACGCACCAAAAGCTTGAGCTCGATGACCAGCATCACGGTGTAGATCAACACAAAGCCCACAATCGTCAGCAGCAATGTGCCGGCACCCAGATTGGACACGGCCATGGCCGTCGGCAGCACTCCCTCGATGATCCAGGGCTGGCGACCCAGCTCCGCCACCACCCAGCCGCATTCCGCAGCAACCCAGGGCAGAGGAATGGACAGCACGGCGACCTTGAGCAGCCAGGGGTAGGCATCAAGCTTGTGACGCATGGACAGGTAGAAGAACGTGCCGGTCAGCACAATGAAGAACATGCCCAGTGCCACCATGATGCGGAAAGTCCAGAACAGCGGCCCCACGGGAGGAACAGTGTCCATGGCTGCTTTCTTGATCTGCTCATCCGTCGCCTTGCGCGGGTCATCCACATAGCGCATCAACAGCAGTGCGTACCCCATGTTGGTGCCGTTGTTCTCAAAGCGCAGACGGGCCTCGGCAGGAATCTCCGCATCGCTTTTGGCGGCACGAATGGTCTGCAGCGCGTCATAGGCGTCGATACCGTTACGGATATTGCCCTCGGCACTCTTGACCAGATCGTTGATACCGGGAATTTCGGTGGTCAGAGAGCGGGTTCCGATCAGGCCCATGACCCACGGAACATGCACCGCAAAATGGGTCTCACGCGCTTCGCGGTCGGGGAAGCCGAAGGCGGTGAACGCGGCCGGTGCGGGCTCTGTCTCCCACATGGCCTCAATGGAAGCCAGCTTCATCTTCTGGTGTTCGGACGACAGATAACCCGATTCATCGCCCAGCACCACCACGGACAGCGAAGCCGCCAGACCAAAGGATGCTGCCACGGTCATCGATCGCTTTGCCAGGTGCAGGTGCCGTCCCTTGAGCAGATACCAGGCCGAAACCCCCAGCACAAACAGCGAAGCCATCACATATCCAGCCGACACGGTGTGCACGAACTTGGCCTGCGCAACCGGATTGGTCAGCACGGCAAAGAAGTCGGTCACCTCCATGCGCATGGTCTGCGGATTGAAGGCGGCTCCTACCGGGTTCTGCATCCAGCCGTTTGCCACCAGAATCCACAGCGCCGAAAAGTTGGTGCCAATCGCCATCAGGCAGGTCACCATCAGGTGCTTGACCTTGCTCAGGCGATCCCAGCCAAAGAAGAACAGGCCCACAAAGGTGGCTTCCAGGAAAAAGGCCATCAGACCTTCAATCGCCAGCGGCGCACCAAAGATGTCACCCACATAGTGGCTGTAATAGCTCCAGTTCATGCCGAACTGAAACTCCATCACCACCCCGGTGGCGACACCCATGGCGAAGTTGATGCCAAACAGCACACCCCAGAACTTGGTCATGTCGCGCCAGATCGTGCGCCCGGTCATCACAAACACCGTCTCCATGATGGCGATGAGAATGGACAGGCCCAGCGTCAGCGGCACAAACAAAAAGTGGTAGAGCGCCGTTACCGCGAACTGTAGTCGCGATAAATCGACGATATCGAGGTCCATGGTCAGGTCCTTTCTCTCAGTCAATAAAAAAACAAGTCACACATTCGGTGTCGCCGTGCCTGTAGCCGGTGCCGGTATCGCTTTCGCAGCATCCGCGCGCAGACCCGCAATCGCCTGCTCAAACTCGGGGGTACCGCGCTGGGCATCCATCAGCACGCGCCCAGCTTGCATGCGCACAATGCGATCGGCCATGAGGGCTTCGCGCTGCCAGTGCGTGGCAAAAACAAGAGTTCGACCTTTCGCGGCCCGCTCTAGCCGCTGCAGCACATCGGCGGCCGTCACGGAATCCAGCCCTTCGGTGGCTTCATCGAGCAGGCAGCAAGGCGCATCGCTTAGCAGCAAACGCGCCAGCGCCAGACGGCGCGACTGGCCGCCAGACAAGCCCAGTCCGCCTTCCCCCAGCAAGGTATCCAGCTGCTGCGGCAGCACTTTCACATCTTGCTCAAGCCCTGCGGCTTGCAACGCGCTCCACAGCTGCTCATCGCAGGCCTGCGGATTGGCCAGACGCAGGTTGTCACGCAGGCTGTCTTGAAACAGCTCGGTTCTTTGCGTCATCCAGCTGCAGCGCTGGGCCAACAACTGCCCAGACTGCACCGGCAGCTCACCCGCAATGGCATTGAGCAGCGTGGTCTTGCCTGCGCCGCTGGCGCCCATCAGCACCACGCGCTCGCCCTGGCGAATCGTCAAATCCACAGGACCCAGCTGGCACAACTGAACCTGACGCAGCTCTATGGCGTACTGCTCTGGCTGCGTAATCGTCACTATCGGCTCTGCATCAGATTTTTTGGCCAGCACGGGGCCAAGGCGGCGCACGGCCAGCCAAGTGCGCCCGGCTTCGGTCGCGCCACGGCGCAAGGCGGCAAAGGGTTCCATGGCTGACAGCGCCAGCAAAATGCCCAGTGCTGCCACGGGCCCGTTGATGCGGCCCTGCTCCATCAGCCAGGCTATCAAAATCATGGCCGCACTTAAAGTAATAGCAGATACCGTGCCATAGGCTTTCGTTACAGCCGCTTCAGACTGGTATAGCTGCTCATCTGCACGGGCGCCGCGTGCATCGGTGTTCAGCACTTTTTGCATCTGTGCGGGCAACTGCCCTGCCATCAGCAAATCGGTCTGGCCAGCGACCAAATCCACGGCCTGGGCACGCAGCATTTCAAGCGCCATGGCCCGGCGCACGGCGCTCTTACGGCTGCGCAGGCCATGCCACAAGGCAATACCCCAGCCAGTCAGCAGCAGCCAGACCCAAGTCAGCAGCCCTAGCCAGCCGTGCATCAAAGCAAAGGCCAGAGCCAGCAGCAAAGCTGCACCGAAGGCCGCAACGGCGGGCACCAGCAGCCGAAGATAAAGGTTGTCCAGCGCATCAACGTCTGCGGTCAGGCGCTGCAGCAGTCGTGCTGGGCGTTGCAGCAGCAGGCGTGCGGCCTGTGGTCCAGCCCAGCTGCGAAAAAGCTTGTCGCGCAGCGCGGCCAGAACGGCCAGCGTGGCATCGTGGGTCACCAGTCGCTCGGCATAACGTGCGCCGGTGCGGCCCACGGCCAGCAGGCGAATGCCGGCCGATGGCATGAATACGTCAAACACCAGCGCCGTAGCAGGCAGCAGCCCGGCCAGCGCGGTGGCGGTAATGAACCAGCCGGACAGGCCCAGCAAGGTCATTCCCATGACCACCGTGAGCGCAGCCAGCGCCGCCCCACCCAGCCAGAGTTTGCGGGGTGCCATATGGGCCAGTTCGCGCAGGACCTGGCCCAATGTCTGCAGATTACGGCTCATACACCCTCCTTGCAGAGTACGGCATCCAGATGAGTGTTTACACCCACCACAGACATCGCGATCACACGGTCCATTGACGATGCTAACTCAGCATCATGGGTGGCAACAATCAGCGTACGCCCTGCTGCGATCTGTTTGAGGGACTGCGCAATCTGGCCGGCGGTCTCTGTATCCAAGTGGGCAGTAGGTTCATCGACCAGCAGCAGTCCGGCTGACGGATTGGCCGCCAGCCGTGCCAGAGCCAGTCGCACCACTTCGCCGCCAGACAGGCCAGAGCCGCCCTCCCCCAGACTCATTCCAGGTCTTTCGGCCAGCACCTGATCCAGTGCGGCTTGGCGAGTAGCTTCCGCGATCTGATCGCCCGTCAACCCTGCGCGGCCCAGCCCTATGTTGCGTGCCACAGAACCAGCAAACACATGGGGCTGCTGACTCATCCACGCCATGCGGGCGCGCAGCACTGCGGCGGTCTGGGCGTTGAGCAACAGACCGTCGATACGAATTTCGCCCTCTTGCACGGGCAACAAGCCCGCCAACTGGGCCAGCAGCACCGATTTGCCACTGCCGCTGGGGCTCCAGAGCGCCACATGCTCACCCGCCTGCACTTGCAGAGTCAGCGGTGCCAGCCGGGTCTGAGCACCAGGGGCCTGAACATTCAGGCCCGAAATACTCACTGATGCACCCTGGTATTGCGCAAGACGCTCACTTTCTTGCAGCGACCGCACATCACCAACCACACGCACGGTTTGCTGCTGCAAGTCTTGCAGGGTCTTGAGGGCCGCCTCGCCAGCAGCGCGGTCATGCCAGACGGCAGACAGATCGCGCAGCGGCTCAAAAAACGCGGGGGCCAGCAGCAGCACAAACAAGGCCTGCCCCAAGCTGAGCGTATCGCCCCAAGCGCCAAAGTTCAGGGTGCCCAACAGATGAAAGCCGATATAGACGGCGACCATGGCTACGCCCAGCGCCGAAAAAAGCTCCAGCACGGCAGAGGACAAAAAGGCGATCCTCAGCACGCGCATGGTGCGGGTACGCAGGTCTTCAGCGTGGCTGCGCAGGCGCTGCGCCGTCAAGTCCACAGCGTGCAAAGCGCGCAAAGTGCTCAGGCCGCGCAGGCGGTCAAGCAAAAAAGCATTCATATGACCGAGCTGCAGCATCTGCTCTTCGCTGGCGGCCTTGGCACGCCAGCCCACAATGGCCATGAACAATGGAATCAGCGGCGCAGCCACTATCAAAATCAAAGCGGCAACCCAGGACTGGCTGGCCACTGCAGCCACCATGACCAATGGCAGCAGGCGCACCTTCAGCATGGCGCTCTGGTATCGCGACAGCCAGGGGACGATGGCTTCGGCCTGCTCTGCCACCGCACTCGCGGCCAAGCCTGATGGTGCACGCGCTTTATCCAGTGGCGATGCCTGTGCCAGCGCCTGTACCACCTGAGAGCGCAAACGACTGAGCTGAGTGCGCGCAGCGCGATTGGCCTGCAACGCGCCGTGGCCTTCAGCCCATGCCCGCACCAAGCCCAGCACGAGCACCCCCAACGCCATGGGCCAGACGCGGTTCACACCCTGGCCGTTCACCATGGCTTGCACGGCCCAGGCCAGCAAGGCCGCTTGCGGCAGCCAGAGTAAACCTGCCAGAACCTGCCATACCGCGCCTGCGCTAGGCCTGCGGATGACGTCCGTCATGGATTTTTCTTCGGCAGCTGCCTCAGTGATGGATGGGGGCATGTATGGAAATTCTTAATTTTCAGTAATTACTGAAATTAACGTAATAATACTTTCTTTTGACCATCATCATGGCTTTCGTTTCAAAAGCCAATTGCAGGACTGGAGCGCCATTGACATCCATCAAGCGCAAAGCGACTTGACCCCGGTTAAGCCTTTTTTACACACATTCTTCACACCTTAGCAACCTCAAGTCAGCTTGCGCTCATAAAAAAAGGCACCCGCAGGTGCCGTTGTTTTGGGAACTGAAGCGCTGCCTCAAGCCGCCAGCAAACTGGCCTTGGCCTGAGCGTACTCACGCTGGAGGCGCGCCACCAATTCGGCAGTGGGCTGCACCTTCTCCACAGCGGCAATGCCCTGACCGCAGCCCCAGATGTCCTTCCACGCCTTTTGCGCACCGCCGCCAAAGTTCATCTTGCTGGGGTCGGATTCAGGCAGGTTATCCGGGTCCAGGCCTGCTGCGCGAATCGACGGAGCCAGGTAGTTGCCGTGCACGCCGGTGAACAGGTTGCTGTAGACCACATCGTCAGATGTGCCTTCAACAATCGCCTGCTTGTAGGCATCAGTTGCACGCGCTTCATCAGTGGCGATAAAAGCCGATCCGATATAGGCAAAGTCTGCGCCCATGGCCTGCGCAGCCAGCACAGCACCGCCGGTGGCGATGGCACCGGACAGAGCCAGAGGACCATCAAACCACTGGCGAATTTCCTGCACCAGCGCAAACGGGCTTTTCTCGCCTGCGTGACCACCTGCACCGGCAGCCACGGCAATCAGGCCGTCGGCACCTTTTTCAATCGCCTTGCGCGCAAACTTGTTGTTGATGATGTCGTGTAGCACCACCCCACCCCAGCTGTGCACGGCCTGATTCACGTCCTCGCGCGCCCCCAGGCTGGTAATGACAATGGGCACCTTGTACTTGGCGCAGACCTGCATATCGTGCTCCAGCCGGTCATTGCTTTTGTGCACGATCTGGTTGATGGCGAACGGGGCCGAGGGCTGCTCGGGATGGGCCTTGTCCCATGCAGCCAGCGTTTCCGTGATCTCGGCCAACCAGTCTTCGAGCAACTCAGCCGGGCGAGCATTGAGCGAGGGCATGGAGCCAACAATACCGGACTTGCACTGCTCGATCACGAGCTTGGGATTGCTGATGATAAAAAGCGGCGAGCCAATGACAGGCAAAGCCAGCTTTTTGAGGACGGGTGGCAGTTTGGACATGTGTTTGTCTCCTTATTCGTTTTATACAAAAAAGAGCTGCAACGCTTAAAAAAGATTGCGCAGGCAGCTCTTATTTCAGAAGCAGTTCTTTGACAAATGAATGAACTGGCCTGAGGCCAGTTTCTCCTGCCTGAATGCAGCTTCCTGTCCCGTTGGCAACAGTGCTTGCTGCGTTTGTCGTACCGTTACAAAAAAGGCCTGTGAGCAGAGTTGCTACAGGCCTTTTCTTATTGCGTCACCCGCCCTGCTGCGTTGACGATGGACAAGTCCACATACTTGGACCCCACCTGACCGGGCTTGAAACTCACCCAGTAGCCGCCCAAGTCATAAGCGTCCAGTCCACGCAAGGCCATGCTGACTTTCTCAGGCGTGACTGGCTGGCTGCGGCGCATGGCTTCCACGATGACCTTGGCGTTCACATAGCCTTCCATCATGGCAAAGCTCACTGGCACTTGCAGCGTCTTACCCGCTGCAATGGTGGCGTCGCGGAATTCCTTGTTGAGCTTGCCAGAGACCTTGTAGGGGCTGGGCACGACCTGCGCAATCGACAGGCCGCTCATGTATTCCACCGGCAGGCGCTTGGCCAGTTGCTCGATATCGGCCTCAGCCGTAGCGTAGATCTGTGCCGTGCCACCATCCATGCGGTAAGCCTCGACAAAAGCCGCTGTGGCTGTGCTGGATGCCACCAGCAAAATAGCCTGAGCCGAAGCCTTTGCAGCCTGCAAATCTTGCACCGCCTTGTCAGAGCTACCCTTATTCTTGACCATGGCCGTGGCGACCAGCTTGGCCCCACTCGGTGTCACCGCCTTGGTAATCAAAGCGGTCAAATCCTGTGCATCGGGACGCTCTTCAAAAACCAATGCCAGACGGGTAATGCCGACGGTTGCCAGATGCGTCGAAATCTTGGCAATCTGCTCGGAAAGACCGGCGCGCGTGGCAAACATCTGGGGAGAAGCCATCACGCGAGTGTCCGTGCTTTGGTAGCCCACGATCGGAATCTGCGAGCCATCTAGCGCTTTGCTCTCCAGCAGCGCCGACAAGTTGCGGTTGCCAAAGTAGCCGGCCAGCACCACAGGCTTGGACTCACTGAGCAGCTTGCGGGTCTTGGCCACAGTTTCATCGGAGTGCCCCAGATCATCCAGCACTGCCAGCTCGACCGGCTGGCCCTGCACACCACCAGCCTTGTTGACCTGATCAAAGTACAAACGCATGCCCTGTGCATAGGCACGGCCCTGGCTGGCCTCGGACCCTGACATCGGCGCCACCTGCCCCACCGTCCAGGCCTGCGCCACCAGCGCCGCCCCTGCGCACAGCGCAACCAATCCCCCACGAGCCCAAACCCAATGCTTGCGATTCATCCAGCGTCTCCCTCTCCAACATGGCAACGGGCCTGAAGTGACCCATGCTGCTGCGGAATTATTGTTGATGACCTCGGTGCGGCGCAGCTAGCGCGCATGGAAAAAGAGGGGCTTCAAGCCCCTCTGTTGATGTACGCCAAATTACAGCGCCTTGACCAATTCCGGCACTGCCGTGAACAGGTCTGCTTCCAAACCGTAATCGGCCACCGAGAAGATCGGTGCCTCAGGGTCCTTGTTGATCGCT
>NZ_JABBCQ020000030.1 GCF_012844455.2 Comamonas suwonensis
CGCCGTGGCTTGATCCGTGCTGCTGCCCACATTGTCCTGGGCGTTGGCCAGCCCCTGCTCAGCCTGAGCGCGGGCCTGCTGCAACGTCTGCAGCTGTGTCTGGTAGGCGGTGTCTACTGGGTTGACCTTGGGGCCTGCGGCTTTGCGCTCCTTGGGAGTGAGCTTTTCCGTGGCGGCTTTGATCTGAGCGTTGATCTGCTCTTGCGTCTTGCCAAGGAGCTTGCCCTCATCCTGGATGGCCTTGATCTCATCCTTGAGCTGAGCTTTCCAGTCTCGCAGACTCTTTGCACGGCGGTCCCAGGAGTCTGTGGCCTCGATACCAGCAGCAGCATCCTGCGCACGCTTTTGTTGGGCTGCGGCTTTTTCTTCCTCCGTGCGAATCTGCTGCTGCAGGTCCGTAACCTTTGTGAGTGCCTTGAGTCGGTCTTCCTTTGTCGAGTCATAGCCTTGAATACCAAAGAATCCGGCGATTTTTGCGCCTTGGCTGGACTTCTCGACCAGGAATCGGTATTCCTTTTGCGCGTCAGCCAACTGGGCGGCCAAAGGTGCTGTGCGTACTGAGTCCTTGATGGCCTGCCACATGCCGCTGGCTTTGTCTCCAACCCACTGGAAGGCCTTGCCCAAGGCATTGAGCGACTGCTGCACTTCGTTGGCGCGTTGCGCCATGGCTTGCGCATAGGAGCGCTGCGCAAGCGCAGCCGCTTCCTCTTTGCGCCCTTGCTCGTCCAGTGCCTTGATCTGCTGGTAGATGCTCAGCGTCAGGTAGTTGTACTGCTCATTGAGCTTTTTGCTTGCCTCCACCGGAGATTTCCCCAGTTCGGCGAACTTCTGGACCATGTCATCCACTGCAGCACCCGTGGCTCTGGCCATGGCAACGGTCGACTGGGCTGCCAGGGCAATGACGGAGCTGGTCACCCGGCCGGTCGCAGCAAGACCAGTCACAGCAGCATTGGCCAGTCCGTAGGAGCCGGTCATTTCCCCCACCGCTCGAGTGACGCTGGAGAGCTGGCTGACCGTGGTGCCGGCTGCATTGCCCGTGAGCACAATGGCTTTGGTATAGCCCTCGGTCTCCTTGGCTGCCGAATGCCACGCGACACCAAGGCCGACTACAGCAGCTGCTGCAACCGTGTACGGATTGACCATGCCCAGGACAGCACTGCTCACAGCCTTGGCTGCAGGGACCATGCCCCCGTACATATCCTTGAGCTGGCCGCCTTGCTGCAGTGCCACCGTAAAGGGGCTTTGACCCGTGGACAAACCCACGGTGATGTCCGTCATCTGCGCAGGCAGCATGCGGTCTGCGTTCTTTTTCAGGTTGGCCTGAGTGCGAGCCTCCTTGGCAATAGCTGCAGCGGCTAGATTGGCATCTGCCAATGCTTTTTTCTCAACAGCTTGGCGCTGACGGGCTGCCTCAGCTGCCGCTTGTGCAGCCTCCTTTGCCGCATTTTTCTGGGCCTGCAAGGCTTGCTTGTGGGCCTGTTCAACTTCCCGCGCTGCTTTTTTCTGCTCCTGCGCAGCCTCTCTGGCCGCTTTTTTTTGCTCATCAATGGCAGCCGTTGTCTGCTTGACAGTGGAGACATGCTGTTTACCGGCCAGAGCCGCTTGCTGGGCAGCCTTGCCAAGCTGCTCGATGGGCTGGGCATCGACCTGAGCAGTTCCTTGGCCGATCCCGTCCATGGCCGCGCGCAGCGACTGCAGCTCGGCGCGCGCCTGCTTCACATCGGCTTGAAAGCGAAGCGCGACGTTCATGTCGCTGCCGTTGGCCATGGTCTTTTCCCTTCTTACTTTCTTAGCTCGTTCATTCGGTCCTTGGCGGCGTCGCCACCGGCCATGCCCGCGTTGACGTCGAGCAGGCGCATGGCGCTGCGCTGGCGCTCCAGCTGCAGGGCCTGCCTGTAAAACAGCTTTAGCTGTCGCTCGGTGTAGGTGCCTAGGTCGCTGCGCTGGTGGCCGTTGGCAATGAGGGTGGCGTAGATGGCGCCCCAGCCGACGCCACTGTCTGCGCTGCCTGTGCCACGACGCGGGCCTTCATTGCGGCGCTTGCCTGCTCGATGGCCTGCCGGTTGCTGGCGCGCCGCACGAAAAAATGCCCGTTGACCGCCCACCAGGTCATCAGCACGGTTTCAAACTCGGTCGGGTGCAGAGCGTCCAGCCAGGCCAGATCACGATCCACGGATTGGGCGATCAGTGGCACCAAGCCATCGGCATGCGTGGCAATGGCATTTAGGGCCACTTCGTAGCTGGGCTCCTGCTCACCAGCCAGCATGGCTGCAATGGCCGCCACCAGCGGCTCAGCCACGGGCAGTGCCCGCAGCCACTCCAGATTGCTGTACTCGCGCACCGTCACCTGGTCGCCATCCAGAGACAGGACGCGCTCGGGGTGCAGCACCTCCATATCACTGGGTTCGTGGTCTGCGGCGGGTGCTGCAGAACTTTTTGGGACTACTTGGGCCATGGCTTAGGGCTGGATGGGGTTGATGGCCACGTAGCGGCCAAAGCGGCCCAGGGGGCCATTGGCTGGGCGGCGCGAGTCGGACAGGCACTCGGCTTCATAGGCCATGCCCGCCAGCTCATTGCCGCTGGTGATCAGGGCCAGCTCCTGCAGGGGGGCGGTCGAGATCTTGTAGAACTCGGCAATCACTGGCGCATTGCCCTCGGCCAGGTTGATGCCCTCGTAGCGCAGCTCCATTTCTTTGGGGGCGGCGTTGAAGAAGGCCACTTGGCGGGCACCTGCGTGCTTGTATGCAGCCTTGAAGGGCTGGATAAGGGCCGGGGCGCTGGGCAGGCTACGCAACTCAATGCTGCCGTGCTCCAGGAATGCGTCGTAGTGTTCGGGGGCCAGCGTGACAGGGGAGGCAGTGCTGTCGGTAATGACCAGGTCAGAGACGTTGTAGGGCTTGTCCAGCTTGATCACATCGCCTGCTGCAACGGTGGCGGGGAAGACCTCGGCCGTCACCGTACCTGCCGCAATCTCAGAAATGGTGCCGCGCAGCAGCTCGGCCAGGATGATGGGGTCCATCTGGTGGATAGTCGCCTTGAGGGTGCGGTCGCCTCCAATGCTGAAGCTGCGCACCTTGGACTTCTGGCCGCTGTAGCTCTCCTTGTGGCTGGCGGTTTCGTCAGTGCCGCCAAAGGTCAGGCTGGACATATCGCCCGCCCAACGCCAGCCGCCATTGCCAACGGTCCCCACGGGACGCAGGTAAATGCGGCCCTGGCCATAGAAATAGGTTTCAACTGTCTTGCTCATGAGGGTGCTCTCCAGTGAGTGAGGTGATCAAGCCTGAGCCGTGGGTGTGGCCAGGGCGGGCCCCGTGGCTACCACGCCGGCCTTGTACAGCCATTCGGCCGTGGCCTTGTCCACGTCCAGCTCGGTGTCCTTGGGGTGGTCCTTGCCCTCGTGGGTGTGGGGCTTGAGCAGCTTGACCTTGACGGTCTCAGCAGGCTTGGCGGTGGTTTCGGGCTTGGTAGTGCTCATGGGGTTCTCACTTCTGGAGCAAATGGGTCAATTGATAGGACTCGACGTAAAGCACGGTCGAGTGGTCGTAGTCCATGACTTCACCGGCCTCCCAGGCCAGCGCGGTGGCACCAGGGGTGGGGGGCACCCAGCCAATCAAGGCCGAGCGGGTCAGGCCTAGAACCTTGCGCAGCTCGTCGCCCAGTTGGTCGCCGGCACCGGGCCGGTAATTGCGCACCGCCAGGGCCAGGCCAAAGCGGCTGACGGCAGGCTGCACGCGGGCGCCACGCGGGCCTGGGCCTGCATTGCCTGATTCGCTCGCAAAGATCACAAAGGCGCTGGGCGTCTGAAAGCCGCGCAGCTCCTGCACGGCTGCATAGTCGGCCGCACCTCCCACCTCGCGCAGATCGGGCACCAAAGCCTTGAGGCGCTCCACGACGAGGCTGGTGTCAAAGGGTTCAAAGTTCATGGCCAGGCCTTACCGAAAGCTATTGAGCTGCTTGCGGCCGAAGACGGGCTCCGGGTAGCTGAAGCGCACATCCGTGCTGGCACCACCCGTGGCCACGGTGTCATCGGCGCCCAGGCTGAACTTGCCGTCGGCCGTGAGCTGCAGCAGCTTCAGGGCGTCACGGTAGTCGCGCACGATGGGGTCGTTGCTATCCACACTGATGCGGCTCTTGTGGAGCAGATAGCGGGCAATGGATCGGCTCCAACCCGTCACCAGCTTGGGCACAGGGGCCAACGGCAGCTGGTAGCCACGCTTGACCAGGAAGCCGTCGATCAAGGCATCGGCCTCGGCTACGGCGTCTTGAATACGGGCCATGGCCGCATCGGCGTCGGCCTGGTCCTCGGCAGTCCAGCTGCTACGGTCGCCACCACGGAGGGTGGCGTCCATCAGCGCGGTGTCCGCAATGCGCTTGTGCTCGGGCGTGGCCACCTGGGCCAGCTCCTTGGCACCTGGGCGCTCGGCCAGGTCGGCGGGGGTGATGTAAGCCATGGCGTTGCAGCTCACTCGCCAGCTGCTTCTTCAGCGGGCTTGGCTGGGTCAGTCTGGTCGGCTTCGGCCGTGGCAGGCGCTTCCACCTCCACAGGAACGACAACCAGCATGGGCTCGTTTTCCAGCTGAGCCAGCTGCTCGTCGGTCAGCTCGCTCAGGCGAATGGTCAGCCCCTCTTCGGGGAAGGCGTAGCCCGCACGGCGAAAGCCCGCACGCTTGGGGATGACCTTGATGGCCTGGGTGGATGTGCCTGCAGGCTTGGTCTTTTGCTGCGCCGGCTTCTTTGGGTTGCTCATGTGTGAGTGCTCCTGTGAGTGAACGGAGATGCGGGGACTCAGGCCAGCCAAGGGCAGACCACAACCTTTGCGGTGTTGCGCATGACGTTGGTGGCTCCATTGGCCAGACGCTCAGCGGTGACCACTTCCAGCGCAGCCTGTTCGAGGCTGGGTGGTACCCACAGCTCGGTGGGGCGCACGTTCAGCGGCTTGCCGTTGTCACCCTTGAGGCTTTGCATGGAAGCGCGCATGTCTGCATAGGCTTGCTTGTCCAGCGGGTTCTTGGAGGCATGGGCCAGCTGCCACAGGCCAAAGCCCACATTGCTGCGGCCATCAGCACCCCAGATGAACTCGTTGCGGCTGAAGACGTTGTCATCCGTCAGGCTGGTCTTTGACACAAAGCCGTAATCGCGGCGCTTTTGGTAGATCAGGGGCTTGATCACCTTGGTGGTGTCCATCAGGAACCAAGCCGCGCCAGAGCCTCCCTGGAAGTTGCTGACGCTGGCTTGCTTGCCTGGCATGCCCACCGGGTGGTCGGTATCGAAGAAGTACTGGCCGTCGTAGCAAGCCTGGTTGAAACCGTTTTTCAGCAGCTCAAAGACCAGCTCGTCGGGGTGAGTCGCGGCATCCTGGCCCAGTTGCTCAAAGACCGGCTTGTAGACGCCGTACTGGTCGTCTTCAATCTCGTCACGGCCAACGCCCACCGTGTTCTCGAAGGTCTTGTTCTTGATGCTGTAGTCATGCGCCAGCAGGTTTTGCACCTGGCGCTCGCCCAGCCACTCGCGGAACTTGGTGATCTTGCCCAGCCAGCCGTATTTCTGCTCGCTGGTGGTACTGGGGACCATGGTGGCAATTCCGCTCCACTGAGAGGCGGCCGTGCCAAGGCCATTTTTGAACGCAGCGCTGAAGGCCTGGTTCAGGATGGAGAGGTTTGCGTGATTGATGATCATGGTGAGTGGTGCTTTCCTGAAAAGGAGCGATCAGCGGAAATCGACCCAGACGCCATCGGCATCCACGTCAAACACACGGCCAGCGCGGCTGCGGGTGCCTGCGCCATCGGTCTTGGCCACGGTCTGGTCGTCGACGATGAAGCAGTCCTTGCCGATATCGGCCAAGGTGATGGCATCAGTCGCCCCAGAGTTGGTGAACTGGCTGGGACGCACGCTCACGCGCACTCGGATTGCGCCGGCAGCGCCTCCCGTGTTGTCAGCATGGGCCTCGGCGCAGCCGCAGCCGGCAATGCCCACGGCCGTGGAGCCTGGGACGGCAAAACCGGCGGCATTGATGGCCACCAGCGAACCGCCAAAGATGCGTGCATTGGCAGCGACAGGCGGCTCCTTCTGGTCACCATTGCGGGTCCGCGTGTTGCGGTCATTGATAAGTGCGGTCATAACTTGCTCGCTTGAAGGGGTTGAACCGGGTCAGGTCAGGCTGCGCCGCCTGCCTTGTATTGCTCGGGCGTCATGCCCATTGCCGTGCACACGGCCAATTCGCCAGCACTGAGCTGTGCATCGCCTTTAGCGGTTCCAGAAGGAGGCAGGCCGCCTGTTTGCGTGCTGGTCAATGCAGCAATAGGCTTGGCGGTATCCAGAAAGGCCGTGAGCTGCGCGATGTTCGATTTGCCGAGGTCGCGTGCCCAGGCTTCCTGGAATGGCATCAGGCGACCGTCTGCCAGCGCTGGTTGGATGAGCTTGTCGACTTGGTCAACCTGCTGCTGTGAGGTCAGCACAGCCAGCTGCTTCTGCATCTCGTTGACGGTGTCGATAGGCACGAACTTGGCGGGGTCTGGGCTTGCCGTACGCAAACTGGTGCAAGCAGCAGTCAACGTTTCAGGCGTGGCATCTGCAGGCAGGTTCAGTGCAGTGCAGACCGCCACAGAGCGGTCTTGCAAGGCCTTGATGGGACCAAGAGCCGACAAGGCTGCAATTGCGCCTTCTTCGGTGGTGTTTTCAGCCAGGCCAAGCGTGGCCAGCAGTGCTTTGAGCAGAGGATTCACGGGGTGCTCCTGTGGAGTGAGGGCGGGGATAAAGGCCGCCGTTGCAGCAGCCAGCAGGGAAAGTGGACGCATCCCATGGATGCCTGGGTTGTTGGTCAGAGCCCCCATGTGGATGTCTTCGATGGAGCCGTCCACGCGGGAGTACTCGAAGACCGGCGAGAAGTAGAGGTATTCCTTGGCATCGATGGCGGCGCGGGCGTTGGCGGTCAGTGCTACAGCGCCAAACAGCCCCTGACCATCGACCCAGCGCAGGTCGCGCAGCCAGCCAGCTGCAGGGGCGGGCTGGCCGTTCTTTTCTTTGTAGAGCGTCTGGTGCTCGTAGTCGATGACCACGGGCTGGGTGCGGGCCGAATGACGCGCAATAACCGCATTGGCTTTGGCAGCGTCGATACGCCATGCAGGTACATCCAAAGCACGTCCGTCACCAGGCTTGAATTCACCTGCAGGTGTGAACTGGATGAGCGTCAGGCCATCCTCACCGGCTGCAGGAATCTGATAGGTGCAGGCAGCAATGGCAATGGCTGCCGGTGCGGCACCAGTGCAAACTGCAATGAGGGAGGTTTTGGAAGGCATGCCCGCCATGGTCGGCGGCGGGCGGGGTTCGGTCTTTTGGCCCAGGGCAAAGGTTGCGCCCTGGCGTGCAGCGTGGTCGGTGCTATTGGCTGACCTATTGACCGTTTAGCCAATCCATCACCCGCAGGCGGATCTGCTCCTGGTCGCCTGCATTGACGCCCAGATAAGGGCGCGCTGGCATGTTGACCTGGTGGGCGGGCACGGTGACCTGCAGCGAGCGCTTGGCCTTTTTCTGTTTCACAAACAGGTGCTTGGTCTTGCCCCCGCCGAAGTGGACAGTGGACTGGCGGGCCGACTTCTGAATGCTGCCACCGAATTGGTGGATGGCGCCATATTTTGCGTTGGTGCCTACGTGCACGGCATCGTCGCCATCCGTCTGCCAGTGGATCTGGCCTCGCAAGTAGCCGCGCAGGGTGAGGATTTTGTCCTTGTTCTGCTTTTTGCGGCGCTGGTAGTGCGGCTGCAGAGCCTGCCAGGCAGTGCCGTCCGGGCCGGATTGGGTTTTGAACCGGTCACGGGTGGCGTCCTGCAGGTACTCGCCAATGCGGGCCAGCAGCGGTGCTGTGTTGCCCATGGCTTCATCCATACGGGCCAGCACGTCAGGGCCAGTGATGACCGTATCAATCGTGAGATTTGCCCCTGCCATATTCCTGCTCCTGTGCTTAAAATGTCATCAACTCATCGGGGGAGAAGACTGCGCCAAGCCAACCGACCCTACTCCCGGAGGACCCCAGCATGTGTGCGCCGTGCTGGGGTTTTTTTATTCTTCTCGGGCATACAGACGCGTGCCTACGCGCCAGTCCTGGCTGGTCTGGGCTGCGCCTTGAAACGTCGTTACACCGGCCCAGCCATCCGACCCCAGTTCAAAGACGGCCAATGTGGGCACCTCTTGCCCCTCGACGGCAAAGCGGGCGATGTAGCGACGACGCACCACGGCCTTGCCCAGGGCATAGAGCCACTCCAGGCGCACCCAGATTTCATCTGGCTCCAGCAAGGCCCTGGCCAGCAGCGGTATGAACACCTCTCGGCCCAGCTTCTGGACCTTCCATTCCCCCTGCGAGGTCTGAAACAGCTCCTTGCCCACCACCAGGCGCTCGCCAATCACATCGCGCACGATGCTGGGTTGCTCCAGGCTGCCGCCCAGTGGCTCCAGAAAAGCCTTTACATACTCCTCGGGCTGTAGGCCCTTGGGCAGCAGCAGGTTGCTGGACACGGGGCGCGGTGGCGGCAGCGGTGCTTGCGGCTGCAGATTGGGCAGGCCATGGCCACCGGCGCTACCTGGCACAGGTGGGTCTGGCCGTTCTGGCGGAATGGCGCTGCGGAGGCGGGCGCTGCCGGGGGCGTACTCAAAGCCGGGATCTATGCCCTCGGGCACGCTGACGGTGCGCGGGCCGTTGGGGCTGCGCTGGCCAATCAGATGCTCGGCCCATTTGACCTCGGGCGTGGGGTCTGGCCCTTGCTTGCCAAGCTGCAGTAGGTCGCGCTGCCACAGGCCCTTGACCTTGCACTGGCAGCCCCAGCCATTGGGCGGAAAGTAGAGCTGCCACCAGGGGTTGTCGCGCTCCAGCACCAGCCCGTCAAAGGCCACATGCTGGGCGCGTGGGTGCTCGACCCAGTCGCTGTGTTCGTACTGCCAGTAGGGTGCGTGCTGCAGTTGCTCCCAGCGCCCAGCGGCAAAGCTGGTGGCCAGGTTGGTGTCGTAGATGACCTTGCTGCGCCAGTTGCGGCCGCCGTTGTAGTCCCAGCCGTGCTTGGTCACGATGCGGTCAAAGTCCTTGCGAAAGTCTTCCAGCGTGGAGCCTCCCATGATGGCCTTGTCCACGGCCGTGCGGAAGTCCGAGACGATGGCGTCGCGGTTGGCACCGGCCACCACAAACGCCCAGTCATGCTCCTGGGTGTAGATGTCCGTCCAACTGGTCGTGGGCAGGTTGAGCTTGCGCCGGAAGAACGCGGCTTGCTCCTTGAATGGCAGAGAGCCATAGGCCGCGTCAGCCATTGGCGCCTCCGGCTTCCAGCAGTACCTCATAGCGCCCGGCCAGCTGCGCGGCCGCCATGGCATCGGCCATGGCCTGAGCGTACTGGTCTAGCGTCATGCCGGGGATGAGCTGCTCCAGCCCGTCGCGGATCTCCTCCAGGCTGGCGGCAGACTCCACCAGCTTGCGAATTTGCGCAAACCAGGGGCTGGTGGCTTTTTCAACCTGGCTGGCCAGCTGCGGCTGCATAGCCTGGGCTGGCGTCGGGTCTGGGTAAGTGATGCGGCGAGCAGTCAGCGCGGCCGTACCCGTTGGCAGGGGCTGCACCGCTGGCGTCATGCCCAGAACGACCTGGCCAGGCTGGGGCATGGGAATGCCCAGCTTCTGGTTGGCCCAGTCCTGCGGCACCTGCACGCCAATGCCCACCAGCTTGGGCAGCGCCTCGGACAGCACCTGGATGTCCTCGGTCTCGCCCGTGATCAGCCCGAAGCGTGGGCAGCGCTTGATGCCATCGGGTGCCAGGCCGTTCATGGCCGCAATGGCATAGACCAGGTCGCGGGTGATCGTGCTGTTGAGCTGGCGGATATCGCCGTCCCGCAGGTCCTTGCGCACCTCGTTGTGGACATTGCCCAGGGCATTGGTGCTGGCCGCACCATCGGCACCGCTGGTCAGCGTGCCGCCCAGGATGACCTTGGACTGGTTGCGCTCGCACCAGCTGATCATCAACTCAAAGGCTTTGGGGTCGCCCGTGGCGGCTTCCTTGAAGTCGATCAGCATGCCCTCGGGGATGATGCCGGCCGCGTTGTGGCCAATCCCAATCAGCGCCTGTAGCAGTGTCGCCTTCTCTTTTCCGCTGGCATTGGGCGGGTATTTGCCCAGGCGCACGGGGATGCCGTAGATCTCCAGAAACTCGGCCAGGTCGCCCACGCTGTAGTTCTTGAACA
The DNA here is from genome assembly GCF_012844455.2 of Comamonas suwonensis. Classification (GTDB taxonomy): domain Bacteria; phylum Pseudomonadota; class Gammaproteobacteria; order Burkholderiales; family Burkholderiaceae_C; genus Comamonas; species Comamonas suwonensis. Next base: position 10,213 of record NZ_JABBCQ020000030.1, read on the forward strand.
GGTAGGTCCAGACCAACTGACGGAACAGCGCTGTGCGCTCCAGATAGCCGCTCTTGGCCTTGTGGATGTGGGTGATCCAGCCAAAGGGGGTGAGCGGTGCGCCCTGAATGCCTTGCTCGTCTGTGGTGTTGCTACGCAAGCGCAGCTCTTGCCGGTAGCCACGGTGCAGCTGGAACCAGGACTGTGGTCGGTGGGTGATGGTCTTGGGCAGCCAGAAGCCGTCATCGCGGTGCCATTCGATTTCAAGGCATGCAAAGCCTTTTCCGATGGCGTCGGTCGCGTCGAAGATCACATCCTCAAAGTCGGGGATGGACTGCACCAGCTCGCCCAGTTGCTCTGCATTGCGCTTTTCCTGGGCGCTCGGGTTGTCGGGCGCGGTGATCTCCCAGTCCAGGATCAGGGCGCGGCGGCGCTTGCCCATCTCGCTGGCAATGTGACCGTCCTTTTCCTCCATGTCCTCAAACAGGTCGAACTGGGCCGTGAGGTCGCCTTGTTCGGCCGCGTCCAGAATCTGTGCCAGCTTGGAAGGCGTAAGGCCTCGGGTCGGGTGGGTCTGCAGCTCGCGCTGCAGGTGACCGAGCTGGGAGGTCTGCGGTGTGTTCACGGTGTCCAGGTCGATGGGCTGGCCGTCAGCACCCAGAATCATGCTTTTTGCCATGTCGGCACCTCGCTTTGTGTTTTGCAGTGGGGCATGCGTAGCCCGTACCCGGCATAAAGGCGTTTACGCGCGTTTACGAGGCCCCGGATGCAGCAAACCGGGGGCATTGCATGTCCACCGGCTAAAAATCGCTTAAATCGCCGTTTTGGGGCTTGGCGGTTTTTCATCACCAGCCCTCGTGTTCGGGAATGTGGAAGTCATCGTCCTGCCGGTCCGGGCTGGAGCGGTTGTCAAAGCCTCGGGCATGGCCCGGCACCTCTGTGTAGCCAATGGGTGCGATCTGCAACTTGGCTGCAGCATGGGCGTAGACGCAGGCCATGGCCCGGTCGCCGTGGCTGTCGCCATCGGTCTTGCCCTCTGGAATGCGGGCCACTCCACGCACCAGCTTGAAAGCACGGTGATCCTGTAGCAGGCCGTCATGCTTGGGCAGCGTGATGGTGCCGTCTTCAAACGCAGCCTTGTAGCCGGGCATGTTGTCGCGGTACCAGCTCTCGGTGGCCATGAGCTTGAGGACGACGGAGCCGTATTTGTCTTCAGCAGCTTCACCGATGTAGCTGCCATTGCCCCGGCTGTCGATGACGATGCCAGAGACCTTGGGCAGCACATCGCAGATGGCGAACAGCACCTGCAGCTGCTGGTTGTAAGGCACGTTTTTGAGTTCGACCAGGAACGGCACACGCTCATGCAGATTGCTGGCCACCTCGACGGGTGCGATCACGGATAAGTCGCCCGACCGCGCAAAGTCCATGCCCAGCGCGTGGCGCAGCTCGGGGTTCAGACGCTTGAGCAGGGGCTTCAGCTCTGTCTCAATCCATTCCTGCATCAGAACCTGTCGCACGGCGGGGCTCGACTGGTTGAAGTCCTTGCTGCCGGTAAAACGAATCACCGGCTCTTCAACCATGCGACTTTCCACCAGCACACGAGTCAGCCAGGCTCCGCCACCCTGAGCCGGTACGCAGAACAGTTCCTCGTCTTGATTGGGGCGATATCGCGCAATGATTTCCTCGCGCCAGGTGGCCTCGCCTTCGCGCGTCCAGAGCTTCTTGTTGACCGCGCAAATCTTGCGATACAGGCCATCACGCAGGGCATCGTCAAAGTCCACGCGGTGCAGGCTGTAGGGGTAGCGACCTGCGCGCACATCGTTGATCAGCTCATTGAACGGGTTGTCCTCCCCGTTGTGCGTGCTGATGATGCGGATTTGCCCGCCCCACATGGTCATTGCCATGGCCGCTTTGAGCAGCTCCTTGATGTCGTCCACAAAGGCAGCTTCGTCAATCACCAGGCGCTCACCGGGGCGGCCTTTGGAGCGCAGATTGCGTGGGTTGCTGGTGAAGGCCTGAATCTTGTGACCACTGTCGAAGTTGATGGTGAAGCTGAGGATCTGCTTGTCCTCCTCTTGCAGCACCGACTCTTCAATCTGGCCCGCTGCCGCGTTGAAGGCCTTGGCCCAGTTGGCACAGTCCTGGATGAAGCCTTGCGTCATCTCCTTGTTGTAGGAGATGTAGTAAACGTTGGCCCCTTCGGCGCTGGCGGCATACAGCACATCGTCAGCCGCCTCGGAATAGCTCAGGCCGATACGGCGCGACTTCTCCATGATCTTGACCGGCGACTGGTCCTCTACCCACTTGACCTGGTAGGCCATGAAGATGGCTTGGCTCAGCTCGGAAGGCTCAGGCGCCTGCAGATCGTTTGCGGCCTGGGTCATCACATGGCCCCCATGATGGCGGCGCGCAGCGCGGCCACGCCACCGGCAGACAAGCCCTGGGCCTTGGCCGTGGTCTCAGCGGTAGCAGCGGCATCAGCCAGAGCACGCTTGCGGGCCTCGGCTTCGACCTTGGCCTGGAACTGCTTGAGGTTGACGCTGGAGCGCGTCAGCGTGGCGATGTTCTTGGCTGCCTTGGACAGCAGCGTGACACGCTCTGCAGGGTCGGCCTCGGGGTCATCCGCCTCCTGCAGCAGCAAGATGGCATCAAACAGCTCGGTCTGGACCATGGCCGTCAGCGCCTCGGAGCGCGCGTCCTTGTCATCACCGGCGTGGGCCTGAATCAAACGCGCCGCCTCGGTGCTGGCCCGAATGGCAGACAGGCGTCGGTCCAGCTTGGCACCATAGCGATGCAAGGCCGAGCGGCTGGGCAGCTCGCCGGCCGAGGCTTCTGCAGGAAAGCGCTGCTGCAGGTCTGCGATCAACTCGTCCAGCGTCTGGCTGCCCGTTGCCAGCATGGCCTGGATATAGGCCTTGACCTCCGGCGTCATGCGGTCGATGGAGCTCTTGCGGCCCATGGCTCAGCCTGCCCAGTATTTAGCGGGGCGGGCAATGCCGGGCTCGCAATCAATCGTGTACTCAGCAATGTCCACGCCAAAGCGGGTCAACTCGGCATACCAGGGGCCGCTGGGCGACTTGGTGATCTTGACCAAGTCACGGTCCTCCAGATAGTCCAGCTCCCGGCGCATCTCCAGCGCCGTGGCGTCTGCGTAGATGGACTGGGCCACAGCCAGGATTGGCGACTCTTGCGCGCCCATAGGGCGGGCATTGTTCAGGGTGAGCAGGATCAGCCAGCGCAGGGACTCGCGGCGGATCTTGGCTTGGTCAATTTGCATGCTTTACTCCAATGCTGGCAACACGTAGCTGGGCGATTTCGAGCTTGGAGGCCACGGCGTCAAGCTTGGCTTCGATTACGCTTTGGCCTCGGATGTAATCCTCTCGGCGCACGTACTGCAGCGGCATGTCGGCCTTCATCTGCAGCATCTCGCGCTCAATGCTCTGCCACTGGGCGGCAGACTTTTCCATGGCATCCAGACGGGCCAACACCTGTTTGTGCGTGGCGTCCTGGTGCTTCTGAGCTTGGGACACGCCAAACTTCATAACGGCCACCAGAACGCCCAAGCCAGATAGCAGTAGCCCGACCAGTTGCCAAAAATCAATCGTCAGGCTCACAGTGCCCGTCCTTTCTTGCGCTCATGCAGGCTGGCGCACTTCACACATCGCTGGCAACCAGGTACGGCCCAGCGGCGGGCTTCAGGAATGAGGGCATCGCAGTCAATGCACTCTGTGGCCGAGTCGGCCCCGGTCTTGCCCGCAAGGCCAGCGCGGCGGGCCTGGTCTCGCAGTGCGTCCTCTCGCATCTGCAACTCACGGGCCTGGGCACGGTCAAAGAAGTCGGTCAACGCAAGGCCTCCAATTCATCCCACTTCACGCGCTCCACGGTGCGGCCTGCGCAGATGGCGTACAGGTCGTACATCTGCACCAGGGCAAGGGCCACAGGGTCGACTTCACCGGTCATCGGCGGTGCCTCCGGTGGCTGCGGGCACGGCGTCGACGATTCCGTGGGCAGCCGCTGCTGCGGCCCGGTCGCGGGCGGCGCTGATGCCGCGCATGACGCCAGCAGGAAACACGCAGCCAGCGCGGTCAGTAGCCGTGCTTTGCAATTCATGTCGAAAGTCCTTGAGGTTCTGGGTCTGGGCTTGCTGCAAGCGGGCCGTGGCCGTGCGGATGGTCTGGCTGGCCTCGGTGCTGCGCTTGACCAGGTCGGAATTGGCGGTCAGCGTGGCTTTGAGCTGGGCTACGGTTTCAGCATCCTGGTTCTTGCGCTCCAGGTGCTGGCCCCAGAAAGTGCCGCCTACAGCGCCCGCGGTCAGGGTCAGCACCAGCGTCAGGATGCTTGCGGCGGTATTCATAGGCCAGGCCCCCAGCTCAGATAGCGCGGCTGCAGCTCAACCAGGATGCGCTGGGGGTAGCCAAGGTTTTCACGGCAGTGGACGGCCGCGCGGCGGGCTTTGCCGCAGGCTGCATCCACCTGGCCGCGTGCGGGCTGAGCGGCACCGGAAACCGCCGCTTCACGTTGCCAATGGCCAAGCCCGCCGTTGTAGCCACGCAGGGCCACCCACATGCGGTCGTAAGCGCTGTAGCGGGTGGGCGTGCGGTCGTAGAGGTATTTGTCGTAACCCACCAGGGCGCGCAAGGCCCAGGTGGTGTTGTGAGGCTGGCAGTCGGCTGGGGCTAGTTGGTTCAGTTCGCACCACCACTGAGCAGTGGCTGGCATGAACTGGGAGAGGCCTCGGGCACCGACGCGGCTGACAGCCTCGGGCTTCCAGGCGGATTCCTGGTGCACCTGGGCTGCAAACACAGCCACCGGAGCGCCCAGACCCCATGTGGCATTGGCGGTGCGCACCAGCAAGGATCGGTGCTGCTGCGCGGCTGCGGGCACCTGGGCCTGAGCTTTCGTGCAATAGCCCAGCGTGGCTGAAGCCAGTGCCACGGCCGCAAAGATGGCGGCACGGAGATGACGGCTGCGCATGGCTTAACCGCCCAGGCTGATGGCGAGGATGGCGGCGGCCATGATGAGGGCACGGCGTAGCATGCAGCCCAGCATGAAGTAAACACGCGTGGGATCAATCGGGCCGCACAAGCCCTCGGCGATGCATTCGATGGGAATTTCGCGCCCATCGTCAGTCTTCACAAAGCCTTGCGTTGACTCTTCCTCGGTGAGCTCCAGCTCGTAATCAGTGTCCAGGTCGCGCAGGGCCGATACCTGGGGGCGTGCATAAGGAAATACTGCGCGGTCGATCCAATAGCCTGCCAGGGCCGCCAGCGAGATCAGGTTGAGCTTGTAGAGGCTGACCGGCAGTTGCTGCGGCGCGATCAGAAAGACGGCCAGAGACAGGACCGTGGCAATCAGCCACCACGACGTCATGCGCGGCAGCTTGGACTTGCGGGGGCTTTGGGCAGATGCGGTGCGGGGCATGAACGTCCTTGGTATGGGCTAACAAACAGGGTTTGAAAGCCCACACTCTGGACGTCAGAGTGGGATTGGTCTTTTGACCGAGGGCACTATGGTTGATTCTTTCCGCTTGTGCCGGCTGACTTTTGACTTTGCCCTTGGAAAAATGCATACATCTTCGCGATTCTGAAGATGTGCATCGTGGCCGCGAGTACTGAAGTTATGGCGTAAAGAAACAAGCCATATCCAATGGCTCCACCCATGCCATTCAGAAGAGGCAGCCAACAACGAATGGGGTCTAGCAATGAGGTGTAAAACCACCAAGACTTCGCAACGATGGCCACAATCAAGGCCAGTGCTTGGATCAAGATGAAGTGAACAAATGTTGAGCACAGTGCTACATATGCATTGACACTGCTGTTTTCATCATCTTCAGCCAGTAGGGCCCTGAATTTTTCGTCCCCAAAGCCAATAAAAATAGCAAATCCGCCCAACGTAAAGCCTAAAAGGTTGGGGAGTACGCTGATGGACTGTTCCCACCATTGAGTGCATTGAAGACCATCGCACCCCCAGCCGGACCAGGTTCTGAACGTGAGCGCCAAGAGCAAGGCGGCTAAATGCAGATAAGGGGAGCAAAGCAAGGCGGACAGGCCTCCATAGGAGGCCCAGTACACCTTGAAAATGCTTACAACACCTTTGTACTGCGTGAACATTTAGCGCTTGCTTCCTTTGGCTCTCGAGCTGATGTGGTCCAGAACATTCCAGATGGATTGAATGCTCTCATCTAGCATGGCCGTGTACTTTGCGGGCTTCTTTTTAGTTGACTCTTCAACACGCAACCCAACCGCATCGTAGCCGTACGACTCGACATGACCATTTTGAGCGGCGACTTCTGCCTCTGCCTTCAACTGCTCATCTGGCTCGATGCCATCCGGATCGTTGGACGACATTACCTCGTTGATTCTATTGATGCGCTGCTTTTCCATGCGTTCCATGATGCGCGCTTCTATTTCCCCATCATCATCTTTGTTTGGTCGTTTGAACTCCAAAACAATTTTGGTGATCCGGTAAATATTGAAGACTTCATCAACTGCTGCCTCATCAGGAGTAACTGTCACTTCGACAGGTGGAAGCCCCTTCAGTAGCGCGACCTCGTCGAAAATTTTCTTCAAAAAACCTTCTGCCACACTTGGGCCGAGACTAGCTTTGCGATCCTTGCTAACGTACCAGAATCGGTGCTCTTTAGGCCTGAATACGAATGGAAAACGCTCAAGGTTCGGGTGCAGGTTGCTCGGTAGAACAATTTGCTCCGTATCAAGCTCATCAGCAGGCTTTCCCGTTTGGGTGTTGAACCACGGCGTATCTGGATCAATATTGGTAAAGCGATAGATCTCACCCTGCAGTTCGTTGTCATCAACAGCGTTCTTTACGTTATGCAGAGCGCCAAGCAAGTAACCGTCGGCTTTGCCACGCGTGATGATGCGACGGAGTCGAAACGCATCCTGAAACAACTCCACATACCCTTTCGGGCTGTGCGGCGCGTGCATAGCGATATTGATCTGACAAACACCAATCTTTCTGCTGATTCCCACTTTGCAATCCTCTCTAGGTTAGGTTTTGTAGTCTTGGACTCGCTTCATAGCGCTGTGGCGCGGGACGCGTCAAACCACTTGCTGATTAATTTTCATTGGCGTCGTGCTAAGGATTTCCACCAAATTTGGATCTGTATTCCTCTGTAAGCTCGTTGCAGGTTTGAGCAATGAAGCGCCTGGTCGCCTCATCCAATGTGGGGTTTTGGTGGTCTTTCCAGCAGATATCAATGGCAGCGCGTTTATCAGAGCGTCCATCGTCATCAAATCTGCTGGCAATGATCAGAAAAAAGGCGACAAGCAGGAGCGAAATGCTCAGCCCGTATTTCAGCCATGCGACCCCTTTGCTTTTGGGCTTTGCATTAGGGATAGAGCCCCCCAGTTGCCTCACGCGTTCCGTCATGTAGAGCGCCTTGGTCTTGGCTGCATCACCGTCAGCCTGAGCAAAGCATTTGGCCCAGAGGCCTTGGTTTCGCGCATCGGCATCGTCTGCTTCGCGCTCAGCGGTCAGCCACAGGGCGTCTGAATTCCCCATCTCTTCCTCCTGATCGTTAGCCCACTCTTTGCATGTTGGGGCGGGTCTGTGCATCCTTTTCAAGGCAAGTTTCCACCCAGCGCCTGGTGCGCTTGCATTGAAGGTCATCCAAGCTCTTGACGCGAATTGTCTTGAAATGCCGCTGCATAAATGCTTCTGCGCATTCCCTTGCTTCAGTGCTCATACGCATGATGCGCAGCACTTCCAACTGCTCAGATGTCGCAGACCTCTTCTCGGTAGCAGGAGGCTGAGTCTCCATTGACGGAGCAGGCCGATTTTCATTGGCGGCAGGTTGGTCACCCGCTATCACATAGATGGTGTTGTTGTAGATCGTCTGAGTCATGGTTTTCTGGCTATGAGTCAGGTCACCACCGACGCTCCCTACCTGAATGCCGCCATCACCTACGTCCTGCATTTTTTGCCTTGGCATCAGCTTGCTGAGCCATTGCATCAACTCCCTCAATTTCACCCTGTCTCCCTTTCAGTCTTCGCTGTTTGGCTACTTGGCTTTTTTCCTAGCGGACTTTGGCTCTGGGTTGTAGTCACCGCCGATATGTCCTATCTGGACTGATCCAGATCCAGTGTTTTTCATCACCTGGGCTTTGGGGTCGGTTGATCCCCCCTGGAGTGCTCCGATTGCCGCTGCTTTAACCGCCAGCGGGGCTGCTCGAAATAGCTTCAGCAAATCTCGCTCATCTTGGGTGAGAGATTCAACGCCAGACGATGGCTTCCCTGTCACTAGATAGCCGACATCTACACCAACGCGAGCCCATATCTCCAGAGCTTTGGCATTTGGGTATGCGGTCTCTTTTTCCCATGAGGCCTGAGAGCTTTTGGATGCCTCGGCCAAGGCCGCAAAAGCCGGTTGGGAGAAGCCCAAGCGCTCACGCTCTTCCTTCAGGCGTTCACCTAATCCAGTTTTCTGATCCATTCTTATTTCATAGCTCAGAATTCTGAGCTATGATCCGTTCACACAAGTTCAAACAAACGCGCACTAGCGCCAACTAGTACGCACAAACCGGGACGCAACATGCCAATCAAAAAACGCTCTGAAGTCCGTGCCGAGTTCGCTCGTCTGGGACTGTCGTATTCGGCCTGGGCTACGCACCACGGCTACAACGTGAACCTGGTGATCGCCATCGTCAACGATGACGACGAAAACCCGGTGCGCAAGTGCGCTCGTGGAGCCTCGCACAACATCGCTGTGCAGTTGCGCATCAAGGATGGCGAAGTGCAGCAGGTGGCTGCTCCCCGCATGCCTGTTTTTGCTTGAGTGGCTGTTATGTCGCTACAAGATATTACAGGCAAACCCGAGGGTGAATTGACCACTTCGGTCAAAGCAGCAGTCCTCTACAGCCTGAGCCATGAATGGCTCGAGTACTGCAAGGCACTCACAGTGCAGGTTTCGGACGTGCAGGAACTGGCTGCTCAGGGCTCAGTGGTGGAGGCATATCGCCGTCTATCAGAGCGCCTAGCTGACACAGGTACTGGTGCCAGCCGTGCTGCACGCCCTCAAGCCGCGCCCTTTGCTCGGGTGGCTCCAGTTGCCATATCTGGTCAAGCCGTTGTGCGGCAGACAGCAAAGCTGCTCTCGGCAGTTGCCGCGTCATCTCAGTCAGCAGCCAGTGGTGTGCCCACAGGTGATCTTGCAAGGGCTGCAGGCGCTGCTGCACTGCGCGCTCTACCAGTTTCTCAAGCAGGGAAGTCTCGACGTTTTCGGCCATTGGTTCGCTCCAGGTTGTTGCTGGTGCCCAGTTTCAATGCGCCGCGCATTTCCATGCAGATTTTTGTTTTGAAAACGGTCCAGGGAGGGTCTTCAAATGCCGCCGCGTAATTGGAAACGCTTTCGTGCCAACAACCTGCCCGACGCTTTGCGCGGCTGCAAGGACTATGCGTTGCAGCACCGCCAGATGTCTGTTGCCCGCATTGCAGAGCTGATGGGTGGAGTCTCCGAAGACTCGCTGTATGGCTGGCTAAGCAAAGGCCGCATGCCTGCGGTGCTGATCCCCACTTTTGAGATGGTCTGCGGAGTGCACTTTGTGACTGATTGGCTGGCAGCTTCGGCTGGCCGCATGGTCATCGCCATGCCCAAGGGTCGCAAGGTCAACGACGCCGAGCTGCTGCAGATCAACGAGGACTGCACCAAGGCCATGACCAAGCTGGCGGCCTTTTATGCCGATCCCAGCAAGGTGGATACGGCCGAGCTGATGGAGTTGCTGCAGCGTCACCTGGAGCAAGTGGCTTTTCAACACCAAAACGTGGGGCAGTACATCGCGCCCCAGCTGGAGTTTGAGTCATGAGCACCACTCCCCCGACTACCAAGAGCGCCCAGCCTGTGCTGCAGGTGATGGAAGCTCTGTGCGGCTATGCCGAGCAAGGCGCGACCAACAAGGACCTGGCCGAAGCGTGCAAGACCACCGCTGTGGTGATTACTCGTGCCACGCAGACGCTGATTGCCTTTGGCTGGTGCCGCAAGAGCGATGAGACCGAGCGGTTTTACCCCACAGCCAAGTTCACACGACTGACCTTCTTGGTGGCGGACTCCTTCAATAGGAAACAGCGCGAGCTGGACGACCGCCGCCATTCGATGACTTCTTACTGATTGATGAATAACAAGGAGAGATGACCCATGTCCCGTACAGCAACAAAAACACAGGAACCCGTGACCGATGTGGTCTTGAATCAAAGCGCCGTGACCGTGATTGAGAAGACCCAGGATGCCCTGGCTGTGGAAGACCAGCAGATGCAGGCCCGTGTGCGCGCTGTCGCCCTGCAAGTGGGTTATCAGTTGCCCGGCGACTGTATCGACCCTGACCTGATTCAGCGCGATATCGCGGCCAATATGCGCCGCAGCGTGGAGGCTTGCCTGGAGGTTGGGCGCGGCCTTTCCACTTTGAAGGTCGCATGCGGACACGGTAACTTTGTTGCGCGCCTAGATGTTCTTGGCCTTGATCGTTTTGTGGCAGCGAAGTTTATGCAGGCCGCCGCCAAGTTCTCAAATGTGTCGTCAACTACACATTTGACCAAGGCCATCGGAAACCAGACCAAGCTGTTTGAAATGCTGGTTCTGGACGATGAGCAGATTGATGAGCTTGCACTCACTGGCGAATCTGGCGAGCTGAAGCTGGACGAAATTGCCACCATGTCCGTCAAGGAGCTGCGTGCGGCCTTGCGCCAGACCAAGCAGGACCACAAGTACGCCACCGAGCAGCAGAGCAAGGAGCGCGAGCGCGCCGAGAAGGCCGAAAAAGCCCTCAAGGCAGGCGGCCCTAAAGCTCCCCCGCCGCTGGCTGAGCGCCTGGAAGAGATCAGCTCCGATGTGGATCAGAAGCAAAAGGATGCCAGCGACGCGCTGCTGCAGGTGAGCAACCAGATCAAGTCCATTGAGCAGTGGTGGATGGATGAGATGGTCAAGCAGCCCGGTTTCGAGCCCGGTGATGCCGTGCCCATGCCGCCCGAGCTGGTAGCCCTGGCCCAGAAGCTGCATGACAACGTGGAGCGCATTGCTGCCATGGTGGGTGGCCTGCAGCATCTGATCTATGACCGCTATGGCCATGAGATCGAAACGGCGCGCACCTATGTGATGCAGCCCGGCGTGATCCCCGGCCAGGCTGGTCAGGCCGAGGTTGCGTGAAGTCATGGAGGAGAACGATTCCATGGCACTCACACCAGCGATTTGCGACTACCTGCGGGAGCTGGCACGCAAGCTGGATGCGGCCCCGCACGGTGGCGCAGGCCTGCTGCTGGACGATGCCGGCCAGTTTCTGGGCATGAGCCGCCAGACCATCTACCGTCATCTGAAGGCGGTGGCGGGCTGGGAGAGCGGCCGCAAAGCCCGCTCTGACAAGGGCAGCACCAGCGTGGACAGCGACGCGCTGATGACCCTGGCCACGATGCAGCGCGAGAGCGTGCGCGACAACGGCAAGCAGACCATGAAGACGCCAGTGGCGCGCAGCGTGCTGGAGGCCAATGGCCTGCCGGTGGGGGTCAGCAATGCTCATCTGAACCGCCTGATGCGCGACCGTGGCCTGAATGTGGAGACACAGCAACTGGCTGCGCCTGCCCAGCAGATGCGTGCGCTGCACCCCAACCATGTGCACCAAGTGGACCCCAGCCTGTGCCTGGTGTACTACCTCAACGGCCGCCAGCAGATCATGGAGGACCGCGAGTTCTACAAGAACAAGCTGGAGAACTTTGCCAAGGTGAAGTTCAAGGTCTGGCGCTATGTGTTGTGGGACATGGCCAGCGGCGCGCTGCAGGTCTGGTACTGCGAGGCTGCGGGCGAGAGCCAGGCCAATATGTTCAGCTTTCTGATGCATGCCTGGGGCCAGCAGGAAGGCCGACTGTTCCACGGTGTGCCCAAGTACCTCTATTGGGACAAGGGCAGCGCGAACATGGCCACGGCCATTCAGTGTCTGCTGCGCAGCCTGGAGTGCGAGAGCCGCACCCACGAGGCGGGCAATGCCCGCGCCAAGGGCGGCGTGGAAGGCGGCAACAACATTGTCGAGACTCAGTTTGAATGCCGCCTGCGCTTTGAGCCGGTTGACGATGTGGAGGGTCTGAACCGTGCAGCCACGGCCTGGAGCGAGGCCTACAACGCCAACCTGATCCCCGGCCAGGACACGCGCCTGCGCCGCACCGGGCTGACCACGCCTGTGGCGCGCTATGACTTGTGGCAGCTGATCAAGTCGGACCAGTTGCGCCTGTTGCCTCCGGTGGAGGTGTGCCAGGCCCTGATGACGGGCAAGGAAGCCGAGCGCAAGGTGGACGGCCACCAGTGCATCACCTTCAAGCACCCCAAGGCCGAGCGCTCCATGACCTACAGCCTCAAGGGCATGGACGGGGTGAACGTGGGCGACTTGGTCTCGGTGCGGCCGCTGGTGTATGGCGAACTGGCCATTCAGATCGAACTGCCGCGCTATGACGGTGAGCCCCTGGTCTACCGCGTGGAGCCCGAGCTGGAGTACGACGATTTTGGCCGTCCGCTGTCTGCTGCGGTGTTTGGCGAGGAGATGAAGTCCCACGCCGACACGCCAGCCATGAAGGCGGGCAAGGCGATGGACGAGCTGGCCTTCCCCGACCAGGACGCCGATCAGGCACGCCAGAAGAAGGTGGTGCCGTTTGGCGGCGAGATGAAGGCGCACAGCTATCTGCAGGAGGTGGAGCAGCCGAGCTATCTGCAGCGCCCTGGTGTTGACATTGCCACCCCGGCCCACGCCCAGCCTGCAGAGCCAGAGCTGCTGGAGCCTGTGGCCGTGATGCTGCGCATCCGAGCCGAGCTGGGCCGCAAGCTGACCGCCGAAGAAAACCAGTTCATGCGTACGCGCTTTGCAGGCGGTGTGCCTGAGACGCAGCTGCAGGCGCTGATCGACCAGTTCAAGAACCCGGCCCAAGCCGACCAGGCGCAGCCCATTCGTGCTGCCGGCGGCCTGCGCGCTGTTTAAGGAGGAATAGATGTATCGCCAGCCTGAGACCAACCAGCTGCAGCTGCATCTGAAAGGCGTGCTGACCGAGCTGAATGTGACCCAGAGCGGCTTGACCCGCCACCTGCGCAAGTACGTGGGCGGGATCTCTACCGGCACGGTGAGCTTGATTTGCAACTACGACCAGTGGCCCAAGGGGCGCAACCAGAAGAAGGAAGACCTGATCCCCAAGATCGTGGAGTTCCTGGAGCAAAACGACGCCACTGCGGCACAGATTGCACGGGCATTTGACCGTGTGTATGGCCCCCGTGTGTACGGAGCCCAAAACGGAGGTGAGCAACAGAAGCGCTGCAACGCTGCTGCTGCCCCTCATTCCCCCGGCCAGCAGGCCGACCAAGAGCAAGAGGACCTTATGACGCTGTTACGACATCAACGACTCACCCAGGAAGCACGCCAGCACTTTCGGATTCTACGGGACCCGTTTGTGAACGAGATGAGCGGCTCCGAGGACGTGTATGTCAGCGATGACATCCGCTATGTGCGCAGCGCCGTGCGTCAGACCGCCCAGCACGGCGGCATGCTGGCCGTGACCAGTGAGTCCGGCGGCGGCAAGAGCACGATCCGCAAGGACCTGCAGGCCTGGATCAATGCCACGGATGAAAGCATCACGGTCATTGAGCCTTATGTGGTGGGCATGAGCGCCTCCAACAAGGGCGGCCGCCCGCTGCTGGCCAGCGATATCACGGCGGTGGTGATCCGCGCCCTGGCGCCCAGCGAATCGCCCCGTCTCAGCCATGAGCGCCGCACCGAGCAGATGCACACCATCCTGCGTGAGAGCGCACGCCTGGGCAACAAGCATGTGCTGATCATTGAGGAGGCCCATGACCTGGCCACGCCGACCCTGAAGGCCATGAAGCGCTTTTACGAACTGGAGGATGGCTTCAAGAAGGTGCTTTCCATCATCCTGATCGGCCAGCCTGAGCTGGCGCGCAAGCTCAGTGAGAAGAACCCCGAGGTGCGCGAGGTGGTGCAGCGCTGCGAGCTGGTGACGCTGCCGCCCCTGGACAACAACGTGGGCGAGTACCTGGCGCACAAGTTCAAGCGCGTGAGCATGGAGGCGTCAGTAGTCCTGGAGCCTGAAGCGGTCGACGCGATCCGCGCAGTGCTGCGCCGCAATGTGACCGAGACCTTCGGCGGCAACAAAAAAACCCGTGACCAGTCGCTGTGCTACCCCCTGGCCATCAACAACCTGCTGACCCGCGCCATGAACCTGGCGGCAGAGATTGGCGAGCCCAAGGTGAACGCGGCCCTGATCAACGCGGCAATCCGTGGAGGTGGCGATGCGTAAGAAAGTCGTCTCCATGGCTGCTTACAAGGCCTTGCGCCTGGCCTGGATCAAGCGCCGCGCCCGCATGCTGCAGCGCGCCTTCAGTGCCGACCTGACCACGGCCCAGCTGGAGGCCACGGTGGACTGGTAC
>NZ_JABBCQ020000031.1 GCF_012844455.2 Comamonas suwonensis
GGCCTTGGCCTGATCGGTGCTGCTGCCCACGTTGTCCTGGGCATTGGCCAGCCCCTGCTCAGCCTGGGCGCGGGCTTGCTGCAGCGTCTGGAGCTGGGTCTGGTAAGCGGTGTCAACGGGGTTGGACTTGGGGCCTGCTCCGGTTTTAGGTAGGTACTGCTTACGCAGCGCCGCCTCAGTTTTGGCGATCTGAGCTGGGTTTAGAAGGGCGCTGGAAGGATCGGTCTTGCGGATATCGTCCAGCTGAGCGCGGTATTGCGACAAAGCCGCATTGAGCTTTTCTTGCGGGCTCTGTGCGGCCTTATTCGCCACTGTGACGGCATCAATGGCCTTTACAGCCGCCTGGTTGCGCTTGGTTTCTTCAGATTTATCCTCTGCGGCCTTGTCGTTGCTGGTCTTTTGGCCCTGTACCGATTCCAGGTTCGCTTCAGCGGCGGCGAGCTTGGCAGTGATATCGCCAGTAGCAAGTCCACGGGCTTGGCGCTGTGCCAGCTTTTGGCGCAGGAAGTCGACTTGCTTTTCGGCCGTGGCCACCAGGGCATCGTCTGTCTGAGGGCGACCGACAGCCAGGATCGCATCCCATGTCTCACGGACCACATCGCGCACTCCACGCCAGGCTTTCTCCAACGTGCCTGCGTTTGCGGCCAACTTCGCAGTGCGCTCGTCCATGGCTGCAGAGAAGGTCTTTTGCGCCAGCTCTGCAGCCTCGTCCTCTTTACGCTGCTCCACCAGAGCCTTAATTTGCGCGTAAACAGAGGCGGTCAGGTAGTTGTACGACTCATTGAGCTTGCGACTGGCCTCTACAGGAGAGCGCCCCAGCTCATTGAACTGCTCAACGGTGACGCTGACAGCTTGGCCAAGAACGCGCTCCATCCGTACTGCGGTGGTTGCCAACTGCTCAATATTCTTGCTGCTGACTTGTCCAGTAGAAGCGAGCGCAGCCAGTGCCTGGGCCGCTTCGTAGGTCGTTCCCACTACGCCGTCGATGCGCGTGGCCATGCCCGCCAATTGGCTCGTGGTTGAGCCCACCGCATTGCCAGTCATCACAATGGACTGGTTGAAGGCGTCGCTTTCCTTGGAGCCCTTGGCGTAGCCTGCGATCAGCACAGCCACTGCTGCGGCTGTCACAGTAAGCGGGTTGACCATACCCATGACAGAGCCGCCCACAGCCTTGGCCGCTGGCGCAATGCCTCCAAACATGTCCTTGAGCTGTCCACCCTGCTGCATCATGACCATGAACGGGCTCTGGCCCGTGCTCAGACCCACGGTGATGTCGGTCATCTGCATGGGCAACATGCGCATGGCCTGGGCATGTTGCTTGGCAGAGATGGCTGCAGCCTGGTTGGCCTTGGCTGCTCCGCTGACTGCCTTGCCTTGAGCCTGTGCCGCAGCCGTGGCTGCCGCGCTTGCATCTGCTAATGCCTTCGTCTCTGCACTGGCGGTCTTTGCAGCCGCGCCCATGCCTTTGCTCGCGTTCCCTGCCTGCTTGGCACTACCCGACAGTTTGTCGATGGGAGCGGTATTGATCTTTTGAGCGCCCTGGCCAACAGCCTCGGCATCGGCACGCAAGGCTTTCAGCTCTGCCCGCGCCTGGCTGACATCGGCTTGAAAGCGAAGCGCGACGTTCATGTCGCTGCCGTTGGCCATGGTATTTCCTTTACTTTCTCAGCTCGTTCATTCGGTCCTTGGCGGCGTCGCCACCGGCCATGCCCGCGTTAACGTCCAGCAGGCGCATGGCGCTGCGCTGGCGCTCCAGCTGCAGGGCCTGCCTGTAAAACAGCTTCAGCTGTCGCTCGGTGTAGGCGCCGAGGTCGCTGCGCTGGTGGCCATTGGCGATGAGAGTGGCGTAGATCGCACCCCAGCCGACGCCACTGTCTGCACTGACTGCGCCACGATTCGCTCCTTCATGACCGCGCTTGCCCGCTCGACGGCTTGCCGGTTGCGGGCGCGCTGCACGAAAAAATGGAAGTTCACCCCCCACCAGGCCATCAGCAGGTTCTCGACTTCATTGGAGGCCAGGGATTCCAGCCAATCCATGTCCCGATCCACTGCCTGCAGGATCAATGGCAGCAATCCATCCGTGTGCGTGGCAATGGCATGGAGCACCACTTCATAGGTGGGCTCATTCGGGCCAACCAGCATCTCTGCAATGGCGGCCACCATGGGCTCAGCCACGGGCAGCAGGCGCAGCCATTCCACATTGCCGTACTCACGCACCATGACCTTCACGCCGCCCAGCTCCACAAAGCGCTCAGGATGCAGCACCTCCATGTCACTGGGCTCGCGCTCTGCAGCAGGTGCTGCAGCGGGTTTTTGAGTAATTTGGGCCATGGCTTACTCGATGGGGTTGATCTGCACGTAGCGACCGAAGCGCCCCAGGGGACCATTGGCTGGGCGGCGCGAGTCAGACAGACACTCGGCCTCATAGGCCATGCCCGCCAGTTCATTGCCGCTGGTAATCAGGGCCAGCTCCTGCAGCGGGGCTGTGCTGATCTTGTAGAACTCGGCAATCACGGGCGCATTGCCTTCTGCTAGGTTGATGCCCTCGTAGCGCAGCTCCATCTCCTTGGGGGCCGCGTTGAAGAAAGCCACCTGGCGGGCACCTGCATGCTTGTACGCGGCCTTGAAGGGCTGGGTGAGTGCGGGGCCGCTAGGCAGGCTCAGCAGCTCGATGCTGCCGTGCTCCAGGAAGGCGTCGTAATGCTCGGGAGCCAGCGTCACCGGCGAACCAGTGCTGTCGGTGATGACCAGGTCAGAGACGTTGTAGGGCTTGTCCAGCTTGATCACGTCGCCTGCGGCAACGGTGGCGGGGAAGACCTCGGCCGTCACCGTACCAGCTGCAATCTCAGAAATGGTGCCGCGCAGCAGCTCAGCCAGGATGATGGGGTCCATCTGGTGGATGGTGGCCTTGAGGGTGCGGTCGCCGCCAATGCTGAAGCTGCGCACCTTGGACTTCTGGCCGCTGTAGCTTTCCTTGTGACTGGCGGTTTCATCGGTGCCACCAAAAGTCAGGCTGGACATATCGCCCGCCCAACGCCAGCCGCCATTGCCAACGGTGCCCACGGGACGCAGGTAAATGCGGCCCTGGCCGTAGAAATAGGTTTCAACTGTCTTGCTCATGCGAGTGCTCTCCTATGAGTTCTGGCTTCAATCAGGTCTTGGCTACAGCTGCTGCAGAAGCCTCAGCGGCCTGGTCTTTTTCCACCACGCCAGCGTTGCGCAGCCACTCGGCAGTGGCCTTGTCCACATCCAGCTCAGCGTCCTTGGGGTGGTCCTTGCCCCCGTGGGTGTGGGGCTTGAGCAGCTTGACCTTGACGGTCTCTGCGGCCTTGACGGTGGCTTCGGGCTTGATAGTGCTCATGGGGTTCTCACTTCTGGAGCAAATGGTTCAGTTGATAGGACTCGACGTAAAGCACCGTCGAGTGGTCGTAGTCCATGACTTCACCGGCCTCCCAGACCAGCGCGGTGGCACCTGGAATGGGTGGCACCCAGCCGATCAATGCCGAGCGGGTCAGGCCGATGTATTTGCGCAGCTCATCACCCAGTTGGTCGCCAGCACCGGGCCGGTAATTGGTGACCGCCAGGGCCAGTCCAAAGCGGGTGACGGCGGGTTGCACACGGGCACCACGTGGGCCGGTACCGCCGCCAGACTCGCCCGCGAAGATCACAAAGGCGCTGGGAGTGGCAAAGCCGCGCAGCTCTTGCACGGCCGCATAGTCGGCAGCGCCGCCGACCTTGCGCAAATCGGGCACCAAGGCCTTGAGGCGCTCAATGACCAGGCCGGTGTCAAAGGGTTCAAAGTTCATGCCTGCCTCTAGCGAAAGCTGTTGAGCTGCTTGCGGCCAAAGACCGGCTCTGCAAAGCTGAAACGCACATCGGTGCTGCTGCCGCCCGTGGCCACGGTGTCATCCGCGCCCAGGCTGAACTTGCCGTCGGCCGTGAGCTGCAGCAGCTTCAGGGCGTCGCGGTAGTCGCGCACGATGGGGTCGTTGCTTTCCATGCTGATGCGGCTCTTGTGGAGCAGATAGCGGGCAATGGAGCGGCTCCAGCCCGTCACCAGCTTGGGCACAGGGGCCAGCGGCAGCGTGTAGCCGCGTTTGGCCAGGAAGCCGTCAATCAAGGCATCAGCTTCGGCAACGGCGTCTTGAATGCGGGCCATGGCCGCATCGGCATCGGCCTGGTCTTCGGCAGTCCAGCTGCTGCGGTCACCGCCACGCAGGGTGGCGTCCATCAGCGCCGTGTCCACAATGCGCTTGTGCTCGGGCGTGGCCACCTCGGCCAGTTCCTTGGCACCGGGGCGCTCGGCCAGGTCGATGGGGGTGATGTAGGCCATGGCGTGCTCAGTACTTACAGCCAGGGCGAAACCAGAGGCTGCAGGCGACCCTTGAGGTCGTTGCTCTCGGTCGTCACCTCGGCACCCACTTGCACAGGCACCAGCTCGGCAGTCAGCAGCTTGTTGGCATCGCGTTGCAGTGCCGTGGGCACCACCAGGGTGGTGGCGCGCAAGCCCAGCGGACGGCCTCCATCGCCCTTGCAGGTCTCAATGGCATTAATAGCTGCCCAGACGTTGTCGGCCGTCAACGGCTTATTGCTGGCATAAGCCACTTGCCAGAAGCCAAAGCCCACGTTGCAGCGGCTATCTACACCGTAGACAAACTCGCTTTTGGTGAAGACGTTGGGATCGGTCTCTGCCGTCATGGCCACAAAGTTGGGGTTCTTGCGGTTCTGGAAGATCAGCGGCTTGAGGGCGCGCGACGTATCCAGCACAAACCACATAGGGCCATTGCCACCCAGGTCTGCGTTGCTGACGGCAGTCACCTTGCCTTTGGCATCCTTGACAGGGTGATCAGCAGAAAAGAAAGGCTTCTTGTCGTAGCACTGGACAGTTGCGCCATCCTTGAGCAGGCCGAAGGTCAGCTCATCGGGGTGTGCTGCGGCAGCGCGACCCATCTCAGCCATCAGTGGCGTGTAGGTGCCAAAGGTGTCGTCTTCGATAGCCGTTTTGGGCACAGCGATGGTCGACTCAAACGACTTGTTCTTGAGGCTGTAGCCATGGCTTTCAATGCCATGCACCACGCGCTCACCGAGCCATTCGCGCATGCCAGGCATCTGGCCCAGCCAGCCGTATTCCTCGGTGCCGGTCGAACTGGGCACCACAGTGGCCAGTTGCTGGTACAGGCTTTGCGCGGTGTTCAAGCCACTTTGGAAATTGGTCTTGAAGCCGATGAAAAGGGTTTTCAGATTGGTGGGAGTAATCAGCATTGCTGTGCCTCTGTGTTGATTGGGGGATGACCTGCCGTTGGGCTTAAGCCGTGGTTGGCACAGCGGCGGTGCCAATGGCGACCCACACACCGAAGTCGTCGATGTCGATCACTTCGCCCGCGATGGAACTGCCCGACTTCGCCACGGTGTGGTCATCGGCCACATAGGCATTGCTGCCGATGTCGGGGCGCTTGATCTCAGCCACGCCTGTGCTGTTCTCAAAGCAGAAGACAGCGCGCTCACCCTTGACCAGGTCAGTACTGCCAGCGTCGATACGCTCAGTGCACACAGCGCGCACCGGCTTTTTGTCGGCAGCTACGGCGGGCTTGGCAGCGCCCGTGGCGTCCAGCGTGTACATGGCACCAGCCATGATTGCGGCGGCCACGGTGTCGGTCACCATGAAGGAGGTGCCACGGCGTGGCGTATTGCGGTCTTGGGTCAGGCTAGGCATGAGAGTCCTCTGGGGTGGTGGTCAGGGATAGCGCCAGCTCAGGCCGCAGCCTTGGTCTTGGCAAAGTCTTCGGGGCTCAGGCCCATGGCAGTGCAAGCGGCCATTTCGTCCTGGCTCAGGCCGTGCGCGCCGGTGGCCAGCGCAGCAGGCGCCTTGCCGCCGGTCTGGGTACTGGTCAGTGCCGCAATGGGCTGGGCCTTTTCCAGATACGACGTCAACGCAGCCATATTGGTTTTGCCCAGGTCGCGCGCCCAGGGCTCCATGGCTGCCATCAAGCGGCCATCGGCCAGTGCTGGCTGGATCAGCTTGTCGACTTGGTCGGCATGCTGCTGCGCAGTCAGTGCGGCCAGTTGGGTTTGCACCTGTGTGAGCGCATCAATGGGAACAAACTTGGCAGGGTCAGGAGCCTTGCTTGTGAGCGCGCTGCAGGCGGCAGTAACGGCTGTGGCACCGTCTTCGGCCTTGAGAGCCAGCGCGGTGCGGGCCGCCTCGGCGGTGTCCTTGTGGGACTGAACGGCCGTCAGAGCAGCTTGCTCGGTGGTCGTTTCGGGCAGGCCGAGAGCGGCCAGCAATGCTTTGAGCAGTGGGTTCATGGGTTCCTCGGAGGGGATGATTTGCGGGGTGGAGAACTGCGCAGATGCAGCGGCCTGCATGGTGTTCAGGGCCTGCATGCCGTGAATGGCAGGGTTGTTGGTGAGCGCGCCCATGGTCACTTTGAGCACTTCACCCGTTTCAGACGAATACAGAAAAACGGGGCTGAAATAGCGGTACTCACCAGAGGCAATGGCTTGCAGGGCGCGGGCTGTCAGCTCGACCTCGGCAAACAGGCCAGCGCCTTCGACCCAGCGCAACGCATGAATCCAGCCAGCAGCGGGCGCGGGCTGGCCGTTGGCTTCCTTGTGCAGGGTCTGATGCTCGTAGTCGATGACAGGCGGCTGGGCCGTGTTGAAGCGGCCAATGACCTGGGTGGCAATGGCGGTGTTGATGCGCCAGGCGGGCACATCCATGACGCGGCCATCGCTGGGCGTGAAGTCCTGGCCAGGCGTCAGCTGCAGCAGATAGCGCCCATTGCTGTTGGGCTGCTGGGTGTTGATGTCACCCAGCGTGAAGCTGCAGGCGGCCACTGCTGCGCCAAGAGCAGCAGCGGTCAGGACAGCAAGGCGAGAGGTTTTGGAAGGCATGCCCGCCATGGTCGGCGGCGGGCGGGGTTCGGTCTTTTGGCCCAGGGCAAAGGCTGCGCCCTGGCGTGCAGCTAGGTCGGGGCTATTGGTCGGCCTATTGACCGTTCAGCCAATCCATCACCCGCAGCCGGATCTGCTCCTGATCGCCTGCATTGATGCCCAGGAAGGGGCGGGCTGGCATGTTGACCTGGTGGGCGGGGATGGTGACCTGCAGAGAACGCTTGGCCTTTTTCTGCTTCACAAACAGGTGCTTGGCCTTGCCTGCGCCAAAGTGCACGGTGGATTGACGGGCCTGCTTCTGGATGCTGCCACCGAACTGGTGGATGGCACCATATTTTGCGTTGGTGCCAACGCGCACAGCATCGTCCCCGTCTGGCTGCCAGTGGATCTGGCCCCGCAAGTAACCGCGCAGGGTCAGGATTTTGTCCTTATTCTGCTTTTTGCGGCGCTGGTAGCGCGGCTGCAGAGCCTGCCAGGCGGAGCCGTCCGGGCCGGATTGGGTTTTGAAGCGGTCACGGGTAGCGTCCTGCAGGTATTCACCAATGCGCGCCAGCAGCGGCGCGGTGTTGCCCATGGCCTCATCCATGCGGGCCAGCACGTCAGGGCCTGTGATGACCGTATCAATGGTGAGATTTGCTCCTGCCATGTTTTGCGCTCCTGTGCTTAAAATGTCATCAACTCATCGGGGGAGAAGACTGCGCCAAGCCAACCGACCCTACCCCCGGAGGACCCCAGCATGTGTGCGCCGTGCTGGGGTTTTTTTATTCCTCTCTGGCGTACAGGCGGGTGCCGACTCGCCAGTCCTGGCTGGTCTGGGCTGCACCTTGAAACGTCGTTACACCGGCCCAGCCATCCGAGCCCAGTTCAAAGACGGCCAATGTGGGCACCTCCTGCCCCTCGACGGCAAAGCGGGCGATATAGCGGCGGCGCACCACGGCCTTGCCCAGGGCATAAAGCCATTCCAGGCGCACCCAGATTTCATCGGGCTCCAGCAAGGCCCTCGCCAGCAGTGGAATGAACATCTCGCGGCCCAGCTTCTGGACCTTCCATTCCCCTTGCGAGGTCTGAAACAGCTCCTTGCCCACCACCAGGCGCTCGCCAATCACATCGCGCACGATGCTGGGTTGCTCCAGGCTGCCGCCCAGCGGCTCCAGAAAGGCCTTCACATACTCCTCGGGCGGCAGGCCCTTGGGCAGCAGCAGGTCGCTGGAGACCGGGCGCGGCGGTGGCAGCGGTGCTTGCGGCTGCAGATTGGGCAGGCCATGGCCACCGGCGCTGCCTGGCACGGGTGGGTCTGGCCGCTCTGGCGGGATGGCGCTGCGCAGGCGGGCACTGCCCGGTGCGTACTCAAAGCCGGGGTCTATGCCCTCGGGCACGCTGACCGTGCGCGGGCCGTTGGGGCTGCGCTGGCCAATCAGATGCTCGGCCCATTTGACCTCGGGGGTCGGGTCTGGCCCTTGCTTGCCCAGGCCCAGCAGATCGCGCAGCCACAGGCCCTTGACCTTGCACTGGCAGCCCCAGCCATTGGGCGGAAAGTAGAGCTTCCACCAAGGGTTGTCGCGCTCCAGCACCAGCCCGTCCAAGGCCACATGCTGGGCACGCGGGTGCTCGACCCAGTCGCTGTGCTCGTACTGCCAGTACGGTGCGTGCTGCAGCTGCTCCCAGCGGCCAGCGGCAAAGCTGGTGTTGAGGTTGGTCTCGTAGATGACCCTGCTGCGCCAGTTGCGGCCGCCGTTGTAGTCCCAGCCATGCTTGGCCACGATGCGGTCGAAGTCTTTGCGGAAATCCTCCAGCGTGCTGCCGCCCGTGATGGCCTTGTCCACGGCCGTGCGGAAATCCGAGACGATGGCGTCCCGGTTGGCCCCGGCCACCACAAACGCCCAGTCATGCTCCTGGGTGTAGATGTCGGTCCAGCTTTGCGTGGGCAGGTTGAGCTTGCGCCGGAAGAACTCGGCCTGCTCTTTGAAGGGCAGCGTCCCGTAGACCACGTTACCCATGATCGGCCTCGGACTCCTGCAGAACCTCCGTGCGGCCTGCCAGCTGCGCGGCTGTGGTGCCATCGGCCAGGGCCAAGGCGTATTGCTCCAGCGTCATACCAGGGACGAGCAGCTCCAGGCCGTCGCGGAACTCTTCCAGGCTGTCCACCGCCATCACCAGTTTGAAAATATCCGCAAACCATGGGCTCATGGCTTTTGCGACGTTGTTGGCCAGCTGCGGCGTCATGGCCTGGGCGGTGGTTTGGGGCGACGCTGCAGGCGCAGGCAGCGTAGCCGTCAGTGCAGCAGTACCTGTGGGCGCAGGCGCGGCCTGTACCACAGGCGTCATGCCCAGAACGACCTGGCCTGGCTGGGGCATGGGAATGCCCAGCTTCTGGTTGGCCCAGTCCTGCGGCACCTGCACGCCAATGCCCACCAGTTTTGGCAGCGCCTCGGACAGCACTTGGATGTCTTCGGTCTCGCCCGTGATCAGCCCAAAGCGCGGGCAGCGCTTGATGCCGTCCGGTGCCAAGCCGTTCATGGCGGCGATGGCGTAGACCAGGTCGCGGGTGATGGTGGAGTTGAGCTGGCGGATATCGCCGTCGCGCAGGTCCTTGCGCACTTCGTTGTGCACGTTGCCCAGCGCGTTGGTGCTGGCCGCGCCATCGGCGCCGCTGGTCAGCGTGCCGCCCAGAATGACCTTGGACTGGTTGCGCTCGCACCAGCTGATCATCAGTTCAAAGGCCTTGGGGTCGCCGGTGGCGGCGTCCTTGAAGTCGATGAGCATGCCCTCGGGGATGATGCCTGCGGCGTTGTGGCCAATGCCTACCAGGGCGCGCAGCAGCGTAGCCTTCTCGCGCTCGCTGGCATTGGGCGGGTATTTGCCCAGGCGCACGGGGATGCCGTAGATCTCCAGAAACTCGGCCAGGTCGCCCACGCTGTAGTTCTTGAACAGGTAGGTCCAGACCAACTGGCGAAACAGCGCCGTGCGCTCCAGATAGCCGCTTTTGGCTTTGTGGATGTGGGTGATCCAGCCAAAGGGGGTCAGGGGCGCGCCCTGAATCCCGTGTTCGTCCGTAGTGTTGCTACGCAGGCGCAGCTCCTGCCGGTAGCCCCGGTGCAGCTGAAACCACGACTGCGGCCGGTGGGTGATGCTCTTGGGCAGCCAAAAACCGTCATCGCGGTGCCATTCGATTTCAAGGTTTGCAAAGCCTTTGCCGATGGCGTCGGTCGCGTCAAAGATCACATCCTCAAAGTCGGGAATGGACTGCACCAGCTCGCCCAGTTGCTCGGCATTGCGTTTTTCTTGGGCGCTGGGGTTGTCGGGGGCGGTGATCTCCCAGTCCAGGATCAGGGCACGGCGGCGCTTGCCCATCTCGCTGGCAATGTGGCCGTCCTTTTCTTCCATGTCCTCAAACAGGTCGAACTGGGCCGTCAGGTCGCCTTGCTCGGCCGCGTCCAGGATGGTGGCCAACTTGGAGGGCGTGAGGCCTCGGGTCGGGTGGGTCTGCAGCTCACGCTGCAGGTGACCCAGCTGGGAGGTCTGCGGCGTGTTCACGGTGTCCAGGTCGATGGGCTGGCCGTCAGCGCCCAGAATCATGCTTTTTGCCATGTCGGCACCTCGCTGTGCATTTTGCAGTTGGGTTGGCCGCAGTAGTACGAAGCAAGAAGGCGTTTATAAACGCCGGTAAAGCCTCGAATGCAGCAAACCGGGGGCATTGCATGTCCACCGGCTAAAAATCGCTTAAATCGCCGTTTTAGGGCTGAGTGCTTTTGCATCACCAGCCCTCGTGCTCAATGAGCGGGAAGTCCAGGTCCTCGCGCATGCCATCGGCCAGCAGGTTGTCGAAGCCTCTGGGGTGGGTAGGCACGGCGATGTAGTCGATGGGGGCGCTCATGTTCACCGAAGCGAACCAGCCCAGAGCCAGCATCACAGCGCTATCCCCGTGGCGCTGCAGCTCTGGGTCCTTCAGGTCCTTGCGCCGTAGCTTGGTGACCATCGGCACGCCGTCGACGTCTTCGATGGCACGTAAGTCCTGAGCCCAGTTGGCGTCCATGGGCAGGTCGATCTGGCTGTCCTCAAAGGCCTGGATCAGTTTGGGCATCCATTCCTGATACCACTTGCGGCTGAGATCCACTTGATGGACATGGGAGTGGCCGAACTCGTCGGCTACCTCTTCAGCCAAGGGCGCACCCGGCCCGGTGGCGTCCATGGCGCCGCCGCAGCGGTTGGGCAGCCGTTTGATGGCATGAATGACGATCTGCCTCTGCTGCGCATACGGCACTTTGTGCATCTCAATGCCGATGTGCGTCTGACGGCGCAGGCCCAGCGTGATCGCATGGCCGCCCCACACAGAAAAGTCGCGGTGCCGCGCATAGTCCTGTGAGAACACATAGCGCAAACTCTTGTCCAGTTGGTCCAGCACAGGGTCTAGGACGCGTTTGATCCAATCGTCTACCCAGGCTTCGCGCTCTGGCATGGGCTTGTGGACGAACTCATCGTCCAGGGCTAGGCGCACCACAACCTTTTCCGGCAGCGTCTGGCTGCGGTCGATCCACACTCCGGGCAGGGCCACGCCGCTGCCATCGCGTGGGATGGCGTCCAGCTCTTCACGCATGGCGGCCTTGCGCACGCCATAGCCGTTGCGGATCTTGGCGTACCACTTCTTCTTGCCCTCGGGCGTGGCTTTCTCGCCCTTCATCCAGCACACGCGCTCATACAAGCCATTGGCCACGGCATCGTCAAACGTGACGGTGTACACGGCCGCATCATCGCCATAGAGCCCCGCTTCGATGTCGCGGCAGAACTGGGCAAACGGATTTTTCTTACCGTTGTGGGAACTGATAACGGTGATCTGGCCGCCCCAGATCAGCAGAGCTGCCGCAGCATCCAGTACGCCTTGAACGTCGGGGTGGAATGCGGCCTCGTCAATGACCACATGGCCCTGCAGGCCCCGGATATTGGCAGGACGGCTGGACAGCGCGCAGACCTGGAAGCCGCTGGCAAAGCGGATGCGGTATGCCGTGATGTGCTTGGTCTTGCCAGTCTCGGGGTCCTGATCTTCAAACAGGAACTCTTCAATGTCGGAGACAGACCCCTGGGCGCGGGCAATGATCTGGGCGAACTTGGCAACGTAGCCAATGGCTTCCAGACCCTTCTCTTTGGTGTCACCGATGTAATAGACGTTGTCACCGCCTGCCACCTTGCTGGCTGCCGCCACCAGGGTCTTGCGCAGCATGACCGCAAAGGTGATACCCGTGCGGCGTCCCTTGGGGACGGCCACGATGGAGTGCTGAAGCTTGACCACCTCGCGCTGGTGGGCCATCAGCACACCCTCGGCTAAGGGGTTGAAGCCTGCCGGAATCTCACGCACACGGGCGGGCAGCTCGTCCCACTCAACAATGCGGACGGTGCTGCTCAGCGGCTTGATGGTGTCGGCCATCAGCGTACCCCCAGGAATTCCTTGACCCAGAAGTCCACCTGCTCCTGGCTCATGCCTTGGGTCTTGGCGATCTTTTCCAGGTTGCCTTGCTGCTCCTCGAGGAGCCTGCGGCGCGCATGCTCTTCAATGGCTTCGCGCTCCTTCAGGCTCATGGTGCGGGCTTGCATGGCGGCGCGGGCAGCGCGTGCCAGTTCGCCCACTTCCTTGATGCTGACCTTGTCATTGCCATGCGCGTTCAACGCCGCATTTGTCGCCAACGTGGTCACGGCCTGGGCCAGCAGCGCACCGGCCTTGTCGCCAACGCCTTCGCCCAGCTCGTCTACCAGCGCGGCTGAGGCGGTCTCAATCTCGCGCATGCGGCCCAGCATTTCATCAAAGCCGACGCGGTAGCGGTGGATGCCGCTGCGGCTGATGTCGGCTGCAGGGTACTTGGCGCGCATCGCGTCCAGCAGCTCATCCAGCGTGTGGCGGTCATCACGGATGAGCTTTTCGAGGTACTTGCGGGCCTCGGGATCCAGGCGCGACACAGAAGACTTGCGGCCCATATCAGGCTCCGGGACGTTTGACGCCAGGCTGGACGGCGCGGCCCTTGGCCACATCCATGCCGCGTTCGCTCAGCGTGGCCAGCAGTACCGACTCGACTTCTTCCACCTTGAGCAGGCCTTGCTCTTCCAGCCAGCGCAGATCGGTCTTGACTTGGTCACGGCTTGGCGAGTGGCCCCAGCGCTCCAGCAGCGTGCAAAGGATGGAGCTGTTGCTCTTGTACGAGGGCAGTTCGGCCAGCGCCCGCAGGATGACCAGGCGGCGGTCTTCGGTAAGGACTTGGGCGTAGTTGCTCATTTTGAGGGCCTAATCTTTCTTGTTCAAAAGGTGGGTTTCGATGCGATCCATCACACGTACCAGCGGGTCAATGCGTTGGCCCATGGCCTCTACAGAGCCCCGCAGGTCGGACACATTGAGTGCCAGCGCGTGCAGTTGCTGCTGGCTGGGCACCTGCTTCATGTCGGCTTCCAGCGTGGTGATGCGTGTGCGCAGGTCCAGCAACTCCGCAGCGCTTGCCGCCTGACGTCCGATGAACCAGGAATAGATGCCCAACGCGACCGTGACCAGCCAGCGGACGGTCTCAGTGCTGAATGTCATGTCGGAAAAATTCATGGCAATTGCTCAAAAATGGTCTGGCACTTCACACAGCGCTGGCAGCCAGGCACAGCCCAGCGGCGGGCTTCGGGGATCTGGGCATCACAGGCTATGCATTCGGTAGCTGAGTCGGCCCCAGTCTTGCCTGCAAGGCCTGCGCGGCGCGCCTGGTCTCGCAGTGCGTCATCGCGCACCTGCAGCTCACGGGCTTGGGCGCGGTCAAAAAAATCTGTCAACGCAGGGCCTCCGATTCGTCCCACTTGATGCGCTCGACCGTGCGGCCAGCGCACAAGGCGTACAGGCCGTACATCTGCAGAAGGGCCTCAGCCACGGGGTCTACTTCACCTGTCATCGGTGGAGCCTCCGGTGGCTGCGGGCATGGGGTTGACGATTCCGTGGGATGCCGCTGCTGCCGCTCGGTCGCGGGCGGCGCTGATGCCGCGCATGACGCCAGCAGGGAACACGCAGCCAGCGCGGTCAGTAGCCGTGCTTTGCAATTCATGGCGGAAGTCCTTGAAATTTTGGGTCTGGGCTTGCTGCAAACGGGCCGTGGCCGTGCGAAGGGTTTGGCTGGCCTCGGTGCTGCGCTTGGCCAGGTCAACGTTGGCGGTCAGCGTGTCGGTGAGCTGCTGCAGGGTCTTGGAGTCCTGTGCGGCCTGCTGGGTCTTGCGCTCGCTGTGCTGGCCCCACAGCACGCCGCCCGCAGAGCTGACCAGGCTGGTCAGCAGCAGCGATAGGGCAATGGCGGCGCGGCTCATAGACCAGGCCCCCAGCTCAGATAGCGCGGCTGCAGGTCGACTAGGATGCGCTGGGGGTAGCTGAGGTTTTCACGGCAATGGACGGCTGCGCGGCGGGCTTTGCCGCAGGCTGCGTCCACTTGCTGCCGTGTGGGCTGGGCGGCACCGGAAACCGCTGCTTCACGTTGCCAATGGCCAAGCCCGCCGTTGTAGCCACGCAAGGCAACCCACATGCGGTCGTAAGACGCATACCGGGTCGGAGTGCGGTCATAGAGGTATTTGTCGTAACCCACCAGGGCGCGCAAGGCCCAGGCAGTGTTGTGAGGCTGGCAGTCAGCCGGGGCTAGCTTGTTCAGCTCGCACCACCAGGAGGCAGTGGCGGGCATGAACTGGGCCAGACCACGGGCACCGACGCGGCTGACGGCCTCGGGCTTCCAGGCAGACTCCTGATGCACCTGGGCTGCAAAAACAGCGACCGGAGCACCCAGACCCCATGTGGCATTGGCGGTGCGCACCAGCAAGGCGCGGTGTTGCTGGGCGGCTGCGGGCACCTGGGCCTGAGCGCTGCGGCAGTAGCTCAGTGCGGCCGAGACCATGGCCACGCCCAGCAGAATGACGGCTCGGAGATGACGGCTTCGCATGGCTCAACCGCCAAGGCTGATGGCAAGGATGGCGGCCGACATGATGAGCGCACGGCGCAGCATGCAGCCCAGCATGAAATAGACCCGCGTGGGATCAATCGGGCCGCACAGGCCCTCAGCCAGACACTCGATGGGGATCTGGCGGCCATCGTCAGTCACCACATAACCCTGGGCCGACTCTTCTTCCGTCAGTTCCAGCTCGTAATCAGCGTCCAGGTCGCTGAGGGCCGATACCTGAGGGCGTGCATAAGGAAATACTGCGCGGTCAATCCAGTAGCCAGCCAGGGCGGCCAGCGAGATCAGATTGAGCTTGTAAAGGCTGACTGGCAGCTGCTGGGGCGCGATCAGAAAGACAGCCAGGGACAAGACCGTGGCGATCAACCACCAGCTGGTCAGGCGCGGCAGCTTGGATTGTCGGGGGCTTTGAGCAGATGCGGTGGGTGGCATGAACGTCCTCGGTATGGGCTAACAAACAGGGTTTGAAAGCCCACACTCTGGACGTCAGAGGTGGTTTGGTCTTTTGACCGGGGGCACTATGGAAAGGCGCAGGAGATGGTCAGGCGGCTGGCTTTTTTATGCAGTCAACTTGCCAGTGCACGACTTCGAAAATTTTGTTATTCGGCTGTGGCTCAATTTCCAATTCAAGCAACTCCATTTCATTGCCACCGATCGGTTTCCCGTAAAGCCCCATAAAGCGAATTCTTCCGTCATAAGCGCCATAGGAATTCTTCGCCGCGACATCCCCGCAAACGCTGCGGACATTGGTGTATTTCGTGCTCTCCTCTTCTTTTGGCACGATGAATGCTTCACCAAATTTGGCCGAATCCGGGTCCTTGAGCTTTGCCCGAACAGCCTGTTGGGTGGTATTGATTAGGCTCGAATCAGACCCGGAACAAGCTGTCAGCACATAGGCAATGGCGATCAGCAATACTTTTTTCATGGCGTTGCTCCCTCTCTCAGGCGCGTTTTGCAGCGGCCTGTTGAATGCAGGCTTCAAGGTATTTCGTCGTTCTGACGCACTCAAAGTCACTGAGTTTTTTAACTCGGTCAGTTTCAAATTCACGCCGCATAAAGGTTTCTGCACGCGCTTCAATGGCGGGGCTGGAGGCCATAAAGCGCAGCAGCTCGCGCTGGGCCGTGGTGGCATCTGGTGCCTTCTTCGCATGAGCCGTCGGAGCCATTTTCGGCCGCGACATCTCGGATGGGTCTTGCACTAGCCCGTCTTCGTTGGATGCACGTTCTGAGCTGACAACCACGATGTTGTAGATCGTCTGATTTGTGTTGCTCTGATGATTGTTCAGGTCGCCTTCTATACGGCCCGCTTGGATATTACCGTCGCCCAATTCCTGCATTTTTTGCGATGACAACAGCTTGCTGAGCCATTGCAATAACTCCCTCAACTTCACCATGTCTCCCTTTCAGTCTGTGCTGTTTGGCTACTTGGTTCTTTTTCTTGCAGGTTTGGAATCAGGGTTGTAGTCGCCACCGATAGAACCGATTTGGACGTTACCGCTGCCCAAGTTGGACATGTTCATCCCCCCCGCGTTTGTCTGAGGCTTTGGTGCGGGGGCAGGCGGCATGCCCGCAGCAAATAACACCGAAGACTGCAGAAGGGTCTGCTTGGCATCCGTCTTGCAACGCCGGAAGTTATCCAGCAAAAGCTGCTCACTGGCATCTGCTGCCGGAAGGGCATCTTGCCTTTGCCCAGTCAAGACGTAGAGCACATCAACGCCAGCCTCAGCGACTGCAGCTAGGTAGTCGCTATCTGGCTTTCTCTCGTCTTTTTCGTAGAGCAGTTGTGCCTGTTTGCGGACCCCACCAAGCAAACCAAGTCCTTCCTGGTTCAAACCCAGGCGATCTCGCTCCTCGCGCAAACGCGAACCAATACCCATATGAGTAACTCAACTTAATGATTAGGTACGCATTCGCGTACATAATCCGTTCACACAAGTTCAAACAAACGCGTACTAGAGCCAACTAGTACGCACAAAACGGGACGCAACATGCCAATCAAAAAACGCTCTGAAGTCCGTGCCGAGTTCGCTCGTCTGGGACTGTCGTACTCGGCCTGGGCTACGCACCACGGCTACAACGTGAACCTGGTGATCGCCATCGTCAACGATAACGATGAGAACCCTGTTCGCAAGTGCGCTCGTGGTGCCTCGCACAACATTGCTGTGCAATTGCGTATCAAGGACGGCGAAGTGCAGCAGGTGGCTGCTCCCCGTATGCCTGTATTTGCTTGAGTGGCTGTTATGTCGCTACAAGATATTACAGGCAAACCAGAAGGTGAATTGACCACTTCGGTCAATGCAACGGTCCTCTACAGCCTGAGCCACGAATGGCTTGCCTATTGCAAGGCACTCACAGTGCAGGTTTCGGACGTGCAGGAACTGGCTGCTCAGGGCTCAGTGGTGGAGGCGTTTCGCCATCTATCAGAGCGCCTAGCTGGCATAGATAGACATGCCACTGCTGTTGTACGACCCGCAAGCGCTCCTTTTGTTCTTGTGGCGCCAGTTGCCACATCTGGTCCAAGCGCTGAGCCGTCGCCAGTAACGCTGTACGAGGCAGTTGCCTTGTCATCTCAGTCAGCACCCAGTGATGCGCCCACAGCTGCTCTTGCAGGGGCTGCAGGCGCTGCTGCACCGCGCGCTCTACCAGTTTCTCCAGCAGGGAAGTCTCGACGTTTTCGGACATTAGTTCGCTCCAGGTTGGTACTGGTGCCCAGTGTCGATGCGCCGCGCATTTCCATGCGGATTTTTGTTTTGAAAACGGTCCTGGGAGGGTCTTCAAATGCCACCGCGTAATTGGAAACGCTTTCGCGCCAGCAGCCTGCGTGATGCCATGCGTGCCTGCAAGGACTACGCATTGGAACGGCGCAAGTTGTCTGTAGCCCGCATTGCCGAGTTGATGGGCGATGTGACCGAGGACTCTCTGTACGGATGGCTGAGCAAAAGCAGCATGCCGCTGCGCTTGGTACCTACTTTTGAGATGGTTTGCGGCGCGCACTTTGTGAGCGACTGGTTAGCCGCTTCGGCGGGACGCATGGTGATTCCCATGCCCAAGGGCCACAAGGTCAGCGAAGCCGAGCTACTGCAGATCAACGCCGACTGCACCGCCGCTATGAGCCAGCTGGCCGCGTTCTATGCCGACCCATCCAAGGTGGATACCGCTGAACTGCTGGAGTTGCTGCAGCGTCACCTGGAACAGGTGGCGTTTCAACACCACAACGTGGGCCAGTACATCGCGCCGCAGCTGGAGTTTGAGGCATGAGCAGCACACCCGCAATTACCAAGAGTGTCTGGCCTGCGCTGCAAGTGGCAGAGGCTCTGGTCGACTACGCCGAACAGGGTGCGACCAACAAGGACCTGGCCGAGGCCTGCAAGACCACGGCCGTGGTGATTACCCGCGCCACGCAGACGCTGATTGCTTTTGGCTGGTGCCGCAAAAGCGAAGAGACCGAGCGCTTTTACCCCACAGCCCGGTTCAGCCGTCTGTCTTTCAAGGTGTCGGACTCATTCGACAAAGCACAGCGCCGCATGGATGACCGCCGTCATTCCATGACTTCCTACTGATTAACCCAAAAACAAGGAGAGATGACACATGTCCCGTATAGCAACAAAAACACAGGAAACCGTGACCGATGTGGTCTTGGACAAAAACGCAGTGGCGCGTATTGAGCAGGCCCAAGATGCCATGGCTATTCAGGCTCAGGAGGCATCGACACAGGCCAAGACCATGGCCTTGCAGGTGGGCTACGACGGTACTTTGAGTGTGGGTGCATTGGAAGATGAAATTCGCTTCTATCAGAAGCGCACAGTGGAAGCGATTCTGGAAACGGGCAAGCGCCTGCTGGTGCTGAAGGAATTAACTCCTCATGGTGAGTTTCAGCAGCGCGTTGAACTCTTGGGGTTCGCCAAGACAACTGCGTTCCGTTTTATGCAGGCGGCAGCGAAAACGGCAAAAAGTTCCAAATTGGAACTTTTGAGTACTCACGTCAAAAGCGCTTCGGCCTTTCTGGAATTGGTCACTCATGACGACGACACTCTGGAATCGCTCAAGGATATGGACGATATCGAGCGAATGAGCGCTAGCGAGCTGCGCGCCACCTTGCGCCAGGCCAAAGAAGATAACAAGTTCATTGCAGAAAAGCGCGACAAGGAAAGCGAGCGTGCCGACAGGGCAGAAAAAACGCTAGCCAGCGGTGGCCCGCGTTCTGCCCCTGTTTCCGAGCGTTTGGCTGATTTTGAGGAGCAAGTCGGCAAAGCACAGGAGGCTGCATCTAAAGCTTTGCTGGAGATCACAAAGCAGCTCGGGGCACTGAATGATTGGTGGTCGGAAGAGATGACACAGCAGCCCGGCTATGAGCCCGGTGATGCAGTGCCCACTCCGCCAGAGGTTGTTGAGCTGGCCCAGAAGATGCACGACCACATTGAGCGCATTGCCGCAAGCGTGGGCGGTCTGCAACGCCAGATTTGGGAGAACCACGGTCACGATATCCAGGCAGCGCGCACCTATGTGATGCAGCCCGGCGTGATCCCCGGCCACGCTGGCCAGGCCGAGGTTGAGTGAAGTCATGGTAGAGGACGAAACCATGGCAGCACTCACCCCTGAGATTTGCGACTACCTGCGGGAGCTGGCACGCAAGCTTGCGGCGGCCCCCCACGGCGCAGCAGGCCAGCTGGTGAACGATGCAGCCCAGTTTTTGGGCATGAGCAAGCAGACCATTTACCGCCACCTGAAGGCGGTGGCGGGTTGGGAGAGCGGCCGCAAGTGCCGCGCCGACAAGGGGCAAACCAGCGTGAACAGCGATGCGCTGATGACCCTTGCCACGATGCAGCGCGAGAGCGTGCGCGACAACGGCAAGCAGACCATGAAGACCCCGGTGGCGCGCAGCGTGCTGCAAGCCAACGGTCTGGAGGTCGGTGTGAGCAATGCCCACCTGAACCGCCTGATGCGTGAGCGTGGCCTGAATGTGGAGGCTCAGCAGCAGGCCGCGCCCGCCCAGCAGATGCGTGCGTTGCACCCCAACCATGTGCACCAGGTGGACCCCAGCCTGTGCCTGGTCTATTACCTCAACGGCCGCCAACAGATCATGGAGGACCGCGAGTTCTACAAGAACAAGCTGGAGAACTTTGCCAAGGTGAAGTTCAAGGTCTGGCGCTACGTGTTGTGGGACATGGCCAGCGGCGCGCTGCAGGTTTGGTACTGCGAGGCAGCAGGCGAGAGCCAGGCCAATATGTTCAGCTTTCTGATGCATGCCTGGGGCCAGCAGGAAGGCCGACTGTTCCACGGAGTGCCCAAGTATCTTTATTGGGACAAGGGCAGCGCCAACGTGGCCACGGCCATCCAGTGCCTGCTGCGCAGCCTGGAGTGCGAGAGCCGCACCCATGAAGCGGGCAATGCCCGTGCCAAGGGTGGCGTGGAAGGTGGCAACAACATTGTGGAGACACAGTTTGAATGCCGCCTGCGTTTTGAGCCGGTCGACGATGTAGAGGGGCTGAACCGCGCGGCCACTGCCTGGAGCGAGGCCTACAACGCCAACCTGATCCCCGGCCAGGACACACGCCTGCGCCGCACAGGTCTGAGCATGCCGGTGGCGCGTTATGACCTGTGGCAACTGATCAAGTCTGCTGAGCTCCG
The DNA here is from genome assembly GCF_012844455.2 of Comamonas suwonensis. GTDB lineage: Bacteria > Pseudomonadota > Gammaproteobacteria > Burkholderiales > Burkholderiaceae_C > Comamonas > Comamonas suwonensis. Next base: position 20,472 of record NZ_JABBCQ020000031.1, read on the forward strand.
CTTGCTGCCCGAGGTGGATGTATGTCGTGCCTTGATGACGGGCAAGGAAGTGGAGCGCAAGGTGGACGGTCACCAGTGCATCACCTTCAGGCACCCCAAGGCAGAGCGCTCCATGACGTACAGCCTGCGCGGCATGGATGGAATCAACACCGGGGACATGGTGGCCGTGCGGCCGCTGGTCTATGGCGAGCTGGCCATTCAGATTGAGCTGCCCCGCTTTGACGGTGAGCCCCTGATCTACCGCGCAGAGCCGGAGCTGGAGTACGACCAGTTTGGCCGCCCGCTGTCTGCAGCCGTGTTTGGCGAGGAGATGAAGTCCCACGCCGACACGCCAGCCATGAAGGCAGGCAAGGCCATGGACGAGCTGGCCTTTCCCGATCAGGACGCCGACAAGGCACGCCAGAAAAAGGTGGTGCCGTTCGGTGGCGAGATCAAGGCTCACAGCTATCTGCAGGAGGTGGAGCAGCCGAGCTATCTGCAGCGCCCTGGTGTGGACATTGCCACCCCGGCCCATGCCGCACCGGCAGCCCCTCGCTTGCTGGATGCCGTGACCGTGATGCTGCGCATTCGCGCCGAGCTGGGCCGCAATCTGACGACGGAAGAAAACCAGTTCATGACAGCGCGCTTTGAAGGCGGTGTGCCCGAAGACCAGCTGGATGCGCTGATCGACCAGTTCAAGAACCCGCCCCAGGCCGATGTGCAGCCCCTGCGTGCTGCTGGTGGCCTGCGAGCTGTCTGAGGAGCCTATGAGCGACGAATACATGAAGCTGGCACTGCACGGGATTCTGGTGCAGCTCAAGCAATCACAGGCGGCGCTTGCGCGCCACTGCCGAGTATCGAAGGCAACGATCAACCTGATCTGCAAGTTTGATACCTGGCCTAAGTCTGCGAAGACCAACCAGACCACGCTGCGACCTCTGATTGAAGAGTTCCTGCGTGGAAACAGCGCGACAGAAGAGCAAGTGCTCGGCGCCTTTGAACCACTTTTCGAGGGGGTGCACCCGCTGTGTTCCACCACAGCGTGTGCCCTTTATTCCCAAGGCCAAAAGGCCAAAAACCAAGAGGATGATATGAACGTACGCCACAGCCGCCTGACTTCTGAGACCCGTCAGCAATTCAAGATTCTACGGGACCCGTTCGTGGACGAGCTGCGCTCCATCGCTGACGTGTTTGAGTCGGACGATATTCGCTATGTGCGCTCCGCTGTGCGCCAGACCGCTTTGCATGGCGGCATGCTGGCCCTGGTGGCTGAATCCGGTGCAGGCAAAAGCACCATCCGCAAGGACCTCATCGAGTGGATCAAGACCACTGGCGAGCGCATTGAAGTGATTGAGCCCTATGTGGTGGCCACAAGCGCGGCCTCCAAGTCGGGCCGCCTGCTGGTGGCTGCAGACATCGTTGGTGCGGTGATTCGCAACCTGGCCCCCAACAAGGTCATGCGCTCATCGCTGGAGGCCCGCACCCACCAGATGCATCAGATGCTGAAGGAAGGTGCCAGCGACGGGCGCAAGCATGTGGTGGTCATTGAAGAAGCCCATGACCTGGCCATTCCCACGCTGAAGGCGCTGAAGCGCTTTTACGAGCAGGAAGACGGCTTCAAGAAGCTGCTGTCCATCATCCTGGTGGGCCAGAACGAGCTGGCAGACAAGCTCAGCGAGAAGGACCCCGAGGTGCGCGAAGTGGTGCAGCGCTGCGAGCTGATCACCCTGCCGCCCCTGGATAACGAGCTGGGCGCATACCTGCAGCACAAGTTCAAGCGCGTGGATGCCGATGTGGCCACTGTGCTGGAGGCCGATGCGATTGATGCCATCCGCACCGTGCTGCGTCGCAATGAGACCCGCTCTTTTGGCGGTAAGCGCACGACACAGAACGTGTCGAAGTGCCACCCCTTGGCCGTGAACAACCTGGTCACACGCGCCATGAACATGGCTGTTGGCATCGGTGCCAAGAAGGTGAATGCTGCCCTGATCCATGCAGCGTTTCAGGAGAGTGGCAATGCATAAAAAAGTCGTCTCCATGGCCGCGTACAAGGCCTTGCGCCTGGCCTGGATCAAGCGCCGCGCCCGCATGCTGCAGCGCGCCTTCAGTGCCGACCTGGCCACGGCCCAGCTGGAGGCCACGGTGGACTGGTAT
>NZ_JABBCQ020000032.1 GCF_012844455.2 Comamonas suwonensis
AGTTTGCCAAGACTTCTGGCAAGACGCTGGTGATTGATAACCGCGGTGGTGCGGGTGGCACGCTGGGTGCCAGCATTGCGGCAAAAGCTGCGGCGGATGGCTACAACTTCTTCATGGGCGGTACCCACCATGTGATTGCGCCCTCGGTCTACCCCAAGCTGGAGTACGACCTGGAGCGCGATTTCATCCCGCTGGCGTTGCTGGCCAGCGTGCCGCAGGTGGTGGTGGTCAACCCCAAGAAGGTGCAGCACACCACGTTGCAGGCGCTGGTGAATGATTTGCGTGCCAACCCCGGCAAGTACAACTATGCGTCCGCAGGGCCGGGATCATCCCACCATCTGGCGGGCGAGCTGTTCAAGCTGCAGACAAAGACCCAGATCACGCACATCCCTTACAAAGGCGCAGGGCCGGCGCTACAAGATTTGATAGCCGGTAATGTGGATATGCTGTTTGACGGCCTGGGCTCATCGGCCCAGCACATCAAGGGCGGGCGTATCAAGGCGCTGATGGTGGCGGGGGCGCAGCGCAACCCGGCCTTCCCCGATGTACCTTGTGCGGCCGAGTGCGGTTTGCCCGACTTCACCGTGACCACTTGGTACGGCCTGTGGGCACCCAAGGGCACGCCAGCAGCCGCGCAGCAGCAGATGCTGGAAGAGGTGCGCAAGATTGGCGCGGCCGACGATATCAAGTCGGCCTGGGCCAAGAACGGCGCTGACTATGGGCAGCTGAGCCAGTCACAATTTGCCAGCATGGTGCAAAGCGAGGTGCAGCGCTGGGCACATGCGGTCAAGGCGGCGGGGGTGAAAATAGATTCTTAACCATCAGCGCCGCTTGGCAGCTTCCCCCTTGCTCGCTTCGCGAAAGGGGGCTGCACCCTCGCTTCGGGGCGGAGTGCCTCCATCCAGGTTCTATGATGGAGCTGCACTGTTTTTGCTTTTCCTGTTTTTGAGTCTGACTGAATCACGTTGACCGACATGCATCAAGCCAATCTTTACAGCGCATTGCGCGCTGCGTTTCCTGCGGATCTTCAAAAAACGGCAGTAGAGGCCATTGAGCCAGATGGCCAGAGTCTGTATTACAGCTGGGCCGATCTGGAGCATGGCAGCGCGCGCATGGCCAATTTGCTGGCATCGCTCAATCTGCCTGAAGGCAGCCGCATTGCAGTGCAGGTGGAAAAGTCGGTGGAAGCCATGATGCTTTACCTGGCCACGCTGCGCAGCGGTCATGTGTTTTTACCGTTGAACACCGCCTATCAAAGTGCCGAGATGGAGTACTTCATCACCAATGCCGAGCCCGCCGTGGTGGTGTGCGCGCCTGGTTGCTTTGGCTGGGTGTCCAAGATTGCGTTCACTCGCGGTGTGGGCCATGTCTATACGCTGGGCACAGATCGCACGGGCACGTTGCTGGACCGCGCTGCGCACCACAGTGATGAGCATCAGGTGGTGGCCCGCAAGGCGGATGACCTGGCTGCGATTCTCTACACCAGTGGCACCACCGGGCGTAGCAAGGGTGCCATGCTCAGCCACGGCAATTTGCTCAGCAATGCGGCGATGCTCAAGGTGTACTGGGACTGGCAGGCCGATGATGTGCTGATTCACGCGTTGCCCATCTTCCATGTGCACGGCCTGTTTGTGGCCATTCACGGGGCGCTGCTCAATGGCAGTCCCATGATCTGGTTTGCCAAGTTCGAGCCGGAGGCGGTGATGGCCCGCTTCAAGGATGCGACCGTTTTCATGGGTGTGCCCACGCTGTATGTGCGCATGCTGGCCGATGCAAGGCTGGACCGTGACATGGCGGCCCACATGCGGCTGTTTGTCTCGGGCTCGGCCCCCATGCTGATCGAAACCTTCCGTGCCTGGAAGACGCGCACCGGTCACACCATTCTTGAGCGCTATGGCATGAGCGAGACGACCATGCTGACCTCCAACCCCTGCAAGCCCGATGTGCGCTACGGCAATGAGGCCGAGCGCCGTGGCGGCACCGTGGGATTTCCGCTTCCCGGCGTGGGCGTGCGGGTTCATGGGGATGACGGCAAGCCGCTGGCGGCGGGCGAGATTGGCAATATTGAAGTGCAGGGGCCGAACGTCTTTGCGGGCTACTGGCGCATGCCAGAGAAAACGGCCGAAGAGTTCACGCATGACGGTTGGTTCAAGACTGGCGATGTGGGCATGCAGGACGCACGCGGCTACTTCACCATCGTCGGGCGCAGCAAGGATTTGATCATTTCGGGGGGGTACAACGTTTACCCGGCCGAGGTGGAAGCCTTCATCAACGACCTGGCCGGGGTGGATGAAAGCGCACTGGTAGGGGTGCCGCACCCGGACTTTGGCGAGGTGGGTGTTGCCGTCATCGTGCCGCGCAAGGGCGCGCAGGTGGACGGGCAGAAGATTCTGGAGTCTCTCAAGACCCGGCTGGCCAACTTCAAGGTGCCAAAGCGCTGTTATGTGGTGGACAGCCTGCCGCGCAACACCATGGGCAAGGTGCAAAAAAAGTTGCTGCGCGACCAGTATCAAAAGGAGTTTTCCTGATCGCGCGGGCATGAGCGCAGGCCGGGGAGGGCGATTCAGTGCCCCGGCGGCCTGTCAAGCGTTGGCTTTACGCATCAGAATTGGATCCTTTGCAGGTACTTGTCTTTTGACTTGACTCCTGAAAAGTGAGCTGCTTGCGCATGCATTTGCTCAAACTCGGTCAGCAATCACTTAAAAAATAAAGCAGCTTGTACGAAAGCTGCTTTTGTTTTGTGAGCGTTACCGCATCAATTCTGTGTACTTAACGCAGCACCAGAACGGGTACATGCGAGTGTGTCAGCACGTGCTGGGTTTCGCTGCCCAGCAGCAGGCGCTGCAAGCCCTTGCGGCCGTGCGATGCCATGACGATCAGGTCGCAGTCGTGCTTTTTGGCAGCTTCCACAATCGATTCGGCCACCAGATCAGAGTGAGCGATTTGGGTGGTAACCGAGACTTTTCGCTCGTGGCCAAAGGCTTTGACACCGTCCAGCAGCGTCTGAGCTTGCTGCGTCCACTGCTCTTCGATGCGCTTGGCTTCCTTGATGTCCAGCAGGTCGCTGCCTTCCAGATAACTGCGCGGATAGTGCGAGACGACCTTCAGCGCAAGCACGCTGGCACCGCACAAAGCGGCCAGATCAAGGCCCGCATGCACGGCCTTGTCAGAGAGTTCAGTGCCGTCGGTTGCGATCAAGATTCGGTTGTACATAGTGCTCTCCTTGTTAGTTGATGGCCTCGTTGAATACAAGCATAAGTCGATTGGGCAGTTAACGGTTGATTAATGTCAAGGTCGTTATCATCTGACGTCGTTACGCTTGAAACATGTCCCAACACCCGAATATCCAGCCCCCCACGGCGGAGCACGCTGTTGCTGACACTGGTTTTCTGAACTCGCCACAGACGCTTACGCATCTGCTGGACGACCCGCAAGAATGGAGCTCATTTGGCCGCCCCGCCGGCCAAAGCTCCAAGGCTCCAATCTCCGAAAATACAGCCGAGTCCCCGGTGTGGGACTCTTTTGTAGTTTTGGAGGGCATGCACTGTGCTGCGTGCGCGCTGACTATCGAGGAGGCGCTTCGCGCTGTTCCCGGGGTTCAGGCTGCCGAAGTCAGTGCTGCAACGCGCCGAGCCCGTGTCGAGTGGCGTCCCGCCCAGGTGCTTCCATCCCAGTGGATGGAGGCCGTTGCGCGCGCCGGTTACCGCGCCCTGCCTGCGCGCGATGCCTTTGCGCGTGAGTTGCGTCAGGCCGAAACACGCCGCGCGCTGTGGCGCTGGCTGGTGGCCGGCCTGTGCATGATGCAGGTGATGATGTATGCATGGCCCGCGTACACGGCCATCCCTGGCGATTTGTCGCTGGAGATGGAAACGCTGCTGCGCTGGGCATCGTGGGTGATTTCTTTGCCCGTGGTGCTGTTTTGCTGTGGCCCTTTTTTCAAGAGCGCACTCAAAGACATTAGCCAACGCCGCGTGAGCATGGATTTGCCTGTGGCCATTGGCATGCTGATCACCTTCATCATCAGCACGCTGGGCACATTTGACCCAACGGGGCCTTTTGGGCAGGAAGTCTTTTTTGACTCGCTGACCATGTTCGTCTTCTTCCTGCTCACCGGTCGCTGGCTGGAACTGCGTCTGCGCGATCGCACAGCCGGTGCGCTCGAAGCGGTGATGAATCGCCTGCCCGATTCGGTGCTGCGCCGGCAGGCCGATTCGGAAGAATTTGAGCGCGTGGCCACACGCCGCCTGCGCGTGGGTGATGTGGTGCGTGTGCTGGCCGGTGAAGCCTTCCCTGCGGATGGGTATATCGTGCGCGGAATCACGCATGCGGATGAAGCGTTGCTGACCGGGGAATCCACCCCCGTTTTGCGTGCTGAGGGCGATGCGGTCACTGCTGGCAGCTATAACTTGGATAGCGTGGTGGATGTGCGCGTGGATAGCGTGGGGGAGGGCACCCGCTTTGCGCAAATCGTCAATTTGATGGAAAGCGCCTCGCTGCAAAAACCCACGCTAGCCCAGCTGGCCGACAAGGTGGCACGCCCCTTCCTCATTGTGGTGTTACTGGCTGCGCTGGCCGCTGCGGTTTGGTGGTGGCCTACGGACCCCGGCAAGGCGTTGATGGTGGCGGTGGCCGTGCTCATCGTGACCTGCCCTTGTGCGCTCTCTCTGGCCACGCCGGTGGCCATGCTGACAGCTGCTGGCACCTTGGCGCGCAGCGGCGTGCTGGTGCGCAATCTGCAAGGCCTTGAAGCGCTGGCTGCGGTGGACACGCTGGTGTTCGACAAGACAGGCACGTTGACCCGCGATGGCCTGGTACTGCGCGCCCTGACGCCTGCCGCAGGCCAGAGCACCGACGATGTGCTGACACTGGCTGCCTTGCTGGCCCGCCAGTCCATGCACCCGGCATCGAAAGCGCTGGCACAGGCTGCGGTGGAAGCCGGGTTGCCTGCCTGCGACTGGCTGCTGGATTCGGTGCAGGAAGTGGCCGGCAGTGGTCTGGACGCTTGGGTTCAGGCCCGTCAAGAAGTGTCGGGTAGTGCGGGTCGTCGCCGTCATCTGCGCCTGGGCTCCGCTGCGCATGTGCAGGTGACTGAGCTGGCACCTCAAGAACCGGGCCAGAGCGTGATGCTGGCCGAAGAATTGCAAGGGCGCTGGGTTGCGTTGGCCCAGTTCCACCTCAGCGAAGATGTACGCCCTGAGGCGGCGCAGGTGATTGCGGACCTCAAGCAGCAGGGTGTCAGTGTGCGCCTGCTGTCCGGCGATCGATCTGCAGCGGTAAAAGCCGTGGCCGCCAAGCTCGGTATTGAGCAGGCTAGGGGCGACTGCAAGCCGCAGGACAAGCTGGCCGCCATGCAGGCGGAGCAGGCCGCTGGGCACAAGGTTGCGATGGTGGGCGATGGTCTGAATGACGGCCCAGTTTTAGCTGGAGCGCATGTCTCTTTTGCTTTTGGTAGAGCAGTGCCGCTGGCACAATCACGATCAGACTTCGTGGTACTGGGAGACAGCCTGGAGTTAGTGCTGCAAAGCCTGTTGCTGGCCCGACGGACCTTGTCCGTGGTGCGCCAGAACCTGGGCTGGGCAGCAGCCTATAACGCGATCTCTATTCCTCTGGCCCTGATGGGCTGGATGCCTGCCTGGCTGGCAGGGCTTGGCATGGCGCTGAGCTCCTTGCTGGTCGTCGCGAACGCAGCCCGTCTTGCACGTGCGTTGCCGCTGCAGGTTGCAAATAGCAACGCGTCTGACCCCGCGCATCTTGCGCCGGGCACCGTCATGCCACTGACCCAAGGAGGCCGCTGATGGACATTCTCTATGTGTTGATACCGCTTTCGGTCGTGCTGGTGCTGGCCATCGTGGCCGCCCTGTGGTGGGCGGTTTACCGGGGTCAGTTCGAGAGTGTGGAACAAGAAGGTGAGCGCATTCTTCGCGACGATTGATGTGGCTCAACGAGCCAGATGAGAAACCAATGAACACTTTGCAAGAAATCTAAGAGGTGCCCGATGGAAGCAACAAATAACAAAGCTGTCTATTACGACGATACCGTCGTAAGGCAGTTCTCTATCATGGCCGTGGTGTGGGGGGTGGTGGGTATGGCTGTGGGCGTGTTTATCGCGTCCCAGCTGGCCTGGCCGGAACTCAACTTCGGCATTTCCTGGCTGAGCTACGGGCGTTTGCGTCCGCTGCATACCAATGCCGTCATCTTTGCCTTTGGTGGCTCGGCGCTGTTTGCGACCAGCTACTACGTGGTGCAGCGTACCTGCCAGACCAAGCTGTTCATGCCCAAGCTGGCCAGCGTCACGTTCTGGGCCTGGCAACTGGTCATCGTGGGTGCGGCTATCAGCCTGCCCATGGGCTACACACAAGGTAAGGAATACGCGGAGCTGGAATGGCCTCTGGACCTGCTGATCGCAGTGACCTGGGTGTCCTACGCCATCGTGTTCTTCGGCACCATCGGTATCCGCAAGGTCAAGCACATCTACGTGGCTAACTGGTTCTTCGGTGCCTTCATTCTGGCCGTGGCCCTGCTGCACATCGTCAACAACATCTCCGTGCCTGCGGGCTGGATGAAGAGCTACTCGGCTTATGCCGGTGTGCAGGACGCGATGGTTCAGTGGTGGTACGGTCACAACGCCGTGGGCTTCTTCCTGACCGCTGGCTTCCTGGGCATGATGTATTACTTCATCCCCAAGCAGGCCGGTCGTCCCGTGTACTCGTATCGCCTGTCGATCGTGCACTTCTGGGCGCTGATCTTCACTTACATGTGGGCGGGTCCTCACCATCTGCACTACACCGCGCTGCCTGACTGGACACAGTCCGTGGGCATGGTGTTCTCGCTGATTCTGCTGGCTCCCAGCTGGGGCGGGATGATCAACGGCATCATGACGCTGTCGGGTGCGTGGCACAAGCTGCGCGACGATCCAATCCTGCGCTTCCTGATCGTGTCTCTGTCGTTCTACGGCATGTCCACCTTCGAAGGCCCGATGATGGCCATCAAGACCGTCAACGCACTGTCGCACTACACCGACTGGACCGTGGGTCACGTTCACTCCGGCGCTCTGGGCTGGGTAGGTCTGATCACCATGGGTTCGCTCTACTACCTGATTCCCCGTCTGTTTGGTCGCGAAAAAATGCACTCCGTGCCCGCGATTGAACTGCACTTCTGGATGGCCACCATCGGCATCGTGTTGTACATCGCCGCAATGTGGATTGCCGGTGTGATGCAGGGCCTGATGTGGCGCGCGGTTAATCCCGATGGCACGCTGACTTACACCTTCGTGGAAAGCGTGAAGGCCACCTATCCCTTCTACGTGATTCGCGTCACAGGTGGTCTGCTGTATCTGGGCGGCATGCTGGTGATGGCCTGGAACACCTGGAAGACCGCCATGGCTGGCCGTCCCGTGAAGGTGGCGGTGCCTGCCTTGGTGGCCCACGCCTGAGCATTGAGGAGCAATAGCAATGTCTGATCAAAATAACGCAGCTCCCAAGAGCTTTTCCCACGAGAAGATCGAGACCAGCAACTTCTTGCTGATCGCGCTGACTCTGTTCGTGCTGGCCATTGGTGGTCTGGTGGAAATTGTTCCTCTGTTCTTCCAGAAGTCCACTACCGAAGCCGTGGCGGGCCTCAAGCCTTACACCCCCATGCAGCTGATGGGCCGCGACGTCTATCTGCGCGAAGGTTGCTACAACTGCCACTCGCAGATGATTCGCCCTTTCCGCGCCGAGACCATGCGCTATGGCCACTACTCGGTGGCGGGCGAGTTCGTGTACGACCACCCCTTCCAGTGGGGCTCCAAGCGTACCGGTCCCGACCTGCACCGCGTGGGCGGCAAGTACAGCGATGAATGGCATCGCATTCACCTGAACAACCCCCGTGACGTGGTGCCTGAGTCGAATATGCCGGCTTACCCCTGGCTTGAGACCAGCAAGGTGGATGACACCGTGGTGGCTCAGCGCATGAGCGCTCTGCGCAAGGTGGGTGTGCCTTACACCGACGCGGAAATCGCAGGTGCACAGGCTGAAGTCAAGGACAAGACCGAGATGGAGGCTGTGATCTCCTATCTGCAGGTCCTGGGCCGCGCCGTCAAGTAACAGAGGAAGGGCTGGAAATGGATATCACCACCATGCGCATCCTTGCCACGCTGGCATCGATGGCTTGCTTCATCGGCATCTGGTGGTGGGCATATGCCCACCGTAATCAGGCCCGTTTTGACGAAGCAGCTCAGTTGCCCTTCCTGCAGGAAGACTGAGCCGGTCCACCATAACGAGAACATTCCATGAGCGATTTCGTAAACAATTTCTGGTCGGTGTATGTCGCGGCGATTACGCTGATCGGCATCTTTGGCTGCTTGCTGCTGCTGATTCTGGTGGCACGCAAGAAGGTTGACTCCGCCGGAGACAACACCACGGGCCATGTCTGGGACGAAGACCTGCGCGAACTCAACAACCCCATGCCCAAGTGGTGGATGGGACTGTTTGTGATCACCGTGATCTTTGGCCTGGGCTACCTGGCTGCCTACCCCGGTCTGGGTGCCTTCAATGGCAAGCTGGACTGGAGTCAGAACGGTGCCTATGAGCGTGAAATGGCCAAGGCCAAGGCAGATCTGGAGCCCATGTACGCCAAGTTCGTCAGCATGCCCACCGAAGAAATGGCCAAGGATCCTCAGGCCATGGCCATCGGCGAGCGTCTGTTCATGAACAACTGTGCGCAATGCCACGGCTCTGATGCCCGCGGCAGCAAGAGCTTCCCCAATCTGGCGGATGGCGACTGGCTGCACGGTGGCTCTCCTGAAAAAATCAAGGAGACCATCAGCAACGGCCGCATCGGCATGATGCCTCCCATGGCCGCGGCCGTGGGTACAGCTGATGATGTGCGCAATGTTGCCAACTACGTGCTGAGCCTGTCGGGCAGCCCTCACGATGCGGTCAAGGCTTCGCTGGGTAAATCCAAGTTTGTGGCCTGTGCGGCTTGCCACGGCATGGACGGCAAGGGCAACCCCGCCCTGGGGGCGCCTAACCTGAGCGACGACATCTGGCTGCATGGCTGGGGCGAAGCTGCCATCGTCAATATCGTCAACAACGGCAAGCACAATGAAATGCCTGCCCAGAAGGAAAAGTTGACAGAGGCACAAATTGCTGTGCTGGCTTCTTATGTCTGGGGTCTGTCTCACAAAGACGGCGCTGTACAAAAGTAATGGCCATTGAAAGCGGCGCTTTGAGCGCCGCTTTTTGTTGTTTGAGTTTTCAGAAGTTTCAGAAATATTAAGGAAGATCCATGCAATCCGATAAAGGGAAGCATCGAAAGATCATTCCCATTGCACCCGCAAAGCCTGAAGGTGGCACCGATAAGGTGCCGATGTTTGTGTCGGAGAAAAAGGTCTACTCGCGCTCCATCTCCGGCCTGTTTGCACGCTGGCGTTGGGCGATGGTGATTCTGACCCAGCTGTTCTTCTATGGCATGCCCTGGCTGCAATGGGGTGAGCGGCAAATGCTGCTGTTTGATCTGGAAGCGCGGCGTTTTTACATCTTTGGACTGGTTCTGTATCCGCAGGACTTTATCTATTTGACGGGCCTGCTGATCATCTCGGCACTGGCTCTGTTTTTGTTTACGGCAGTCGCAGGGCGGCTGTGGTGCGGCTTCTCCTGTCCGCAGACGGTCTATACCGAGATCTTTGTCTGGATTGAGAGCAAGGTCGAAGGCGAGCGCAGCGCGCGCATGCGCCTGGACAAGAACGGTTGGACGTTTGAAAAAATCTGGAAGAAGTCGCTCAAGCAATTCCTCTGGATTGCCGTGGCGCTGTGGACCGGCTTTACCTTCGTCGGCTACTTTGTGCCTATCCGCGAGCTGGCCGTGCAACTGCTGGCCCTGCAAGGTAACTGGCAGATGTTCTGGGTGCTGTTCTACGCCTTTGCCACCTATGGCAACGCCGGCTATATGCGCGAGCAGGTCTGCAAGTACATGTGCCCCTATGCACGTTTTCAGAGCGCCATGTTTGACAACGACACCATGGTGGTCAGTTATGACGTCCAGCGTGGCGAGCCGCGTGCTCCGCGCACCAAGAAGGACGACGCCAAGGCGCTGGGTCTGGGCGACTGTATCGACTGCAATATGTGCGTGCAGGTCTGCCCGGTGGGTATTGATATCCGCAAGGGTCTGCAGTACGAATGCATTGGCTGCGGTCTGTGCATTGATGCTTGTAACTCCGTCATGGACAAGATGGAGTACCCGCGCGGGCTGATTCGCCTGACCACGCAAAACGCGATTAACCGTGCGTGGAAACATGCCCAGGTGATTCGCCGCATCTTCCGTCCGCGTGTGCTGATTTACACGGCGGTGCTGGTGTTGCTTAGCACGGCCATGATTGCCAGCCTGGTGATGCGAGAGCCGCTGAAGGTGGACGTGATTCGTGACCGCGCTGCGCTGTCGCGCATTGTGGCGGGCGGCAAGCTGGAGAACGTCTACCGCCTGCAGATCATGAACGCCACCGAGTCCGAGCAGCGTTACCGCATCAGTGCAACCGGGCTGGATCATCTGGAGGTGGCGTCTGAGCAGGAAGTCGTCGTTGGCCCGGCCGAAACACGCGGTATTGCAGTGCGTCTGCAGATTCCGTATGGCTCGGCAGAGCCTGGCTCGCACCCGGTTTACTTCAATCTGGATGCGGTGAAGGCCGGGTCTGGAAAGGTCTCTGAAAAGACCGTTTTCCTGGTGCCACGCTAAAGCATGCGTGACCTCAGAAATGCATGTCTGAGGTCACGCAAGGACATCGCCAATCGGCAACAATTTACAAAGCATGCCAGCCGCGATCTGGCATGCACTGCAGAATCACTGAATAAGAGGTTTCATCATGTCGGCAGCTCAAGCCAAGGCCCCGAAAAAGGTCAAGATCATTCACCCCGAGGATGGCAAGCCGTGGTGGAAATTTGCCCATGTCTGGCTCGTGATTTCAGGCCCTTTGGTGGTGGTGATTGCGGGCGTGGTGACGGCCTATATTGCAATGAGCAAGCCTGATCCCGTGATCGACCCTGACTACTACCGCCATGGTCTGGAGATCAACCAGCGCTTGTCCGAGAACGAGAAAAGTCTGGCCCCGGCCATCACCGGCCGCAACCATGCGGCTACACCCGCCAAGGATCACCCGACGGACCGCTGAAGTCGTCGCAAGACTTCTATCCCAAGGCCGCTTTGCGGCCTTTGTTGTTTGCGCATTAAAAATGTGAGCGTTTAGCGACTTATCTACTTGGGTTGCAGGAATGAAAGGGCTTGATATCAATTAATTACAAGCGCTAGATGCTCTTGAAATCATAGTGATTCAGGGTTTTCCGCCTTGGTGCATGCCCGCGAAGCGGTGTCTGAAGTCACAACACTTGTGCAAAATACGATCAAACCCACGATCCAAGGAGATTCGCGATGGAAGCTCGACGCTGGATATGGATTGTCTGGCCCGCATTTCTGGCGGCAGCAATCATGGAACTGGTGGTATTTGCCTTTGTGGACCCGCTGGATATGCACTGGCTGGGCTCACCACTGGAATGGTCGCGCAGCGCCATTTATACCGTGGCCTTTTTTGCCTTCTGGGTGGTTTCAATCATCGGCGCTCTGATGACGGTCGCGCTGGGGCGCTCGGCCAGTGACTTGAACGGCGGTATTGTCTCTTCCCCGCAGCCTGAGTAAGGCGAGCTGCAAAAACAAAAGGCCCGCCAATGCGGGCCTTGCTTTTGGAGTTCACGCTCAATCAGCTCTGCATTGCTGGCTGTTGACGATGCGCTTGAGTGCCTCGGTATCCAGAATGCGCAAGTGGCGCTGCTTGACTTCCACAATGCCTTCTTCGGCAAATTTGGAGAAGGTGCGGCTCACGGTCTCAAGCTTGAGGCCCAGGTAGCTGCCAATTTCCTCGCGCGTCATGCGCAGCACCAGCTCTGACTTGGAAAAGCCACGGGCAGCCAGGCGCTGCACCAAGTTCAGCACAAAAGCGGCCAGACGCTCTTCAGCGCGCATGCTGCCCAGCAACAGCATCACGCCGTGCTCGCGCACGATTTCACGGCTCATGACCTTGTGCACGTGGTTTTGCAGGGCTGTGACCTCGCGCGAGAGCTGCTCAAGCTTGTCAAACGGCATGACGCAGACTTCAGCGTCTTCCAGCGCCACCGCATCGCAGGTGTGATGGTCGTTGACGATGCCATCCAGACCAATGATTTCGCCCGCCATCTGAAAGCCTGTGACTTGATCGCGACCGTCTTCGGTGGCGACGCTGGTCTTGAAAAAGCCGGTGCGAATCGCGTACAGCGAGGTAAAGTCTTCACCGTTGCGAAACAGAAGCCCGCCGCGCTTGATCTTGCGGCGCGTGGCCACAATTTCGTCAATGCGCTCCATTTGTTCATCGTCCAGGCCCATGGGCATGCACAGTTCACGCAGATTGCAGTTGGAGCAGGATGCTTTGATGGTCTGAAGATTCATGGGCTTTTAGCAACGGCACAGACAGACTTTCAATAAGAGCGTCGCGCCGGTCATTGACCTCGTGTTTGGTAATGAGATGGATCAAATTGTCGCAGCACTTGCCTTGCTGTCTCTTGATTTTCATCAAGGACAGGGTGAATGCCTTGAGGCACATTGCTCATATTCATTCAAAAATATGCGCTTCTGCCTCTTTATGGTGATGTTTTCAGGGCGACATGCCTTTGTTAATAAATACTTTTGAGAGGTGCGGGCGCACACTGACGAGTAGTTATGACCGCTGTCACGCCCGAGTTGCTGAGCCGCTTTGATATTCCTGGGCCTCGCTACACATCGTTCCCAACAGCCGACCGTTTTGTTGAGGCTTTCGGTGCAGATGACTACATCCTGGCGCTGGAGCAACGCAAAGCACATACAGGTGCGCGCGCCTTGCCTTTGTCAGTTTATGTGCATGTGCCGTTTTGTGAGTCGCTTTGCTACTACTGCGCCTGCAACAAAATCGTCACCAAGCACCATGAAAAGGCTGCCGAGTACCTGGACTATCTGGCACGTGAACTGACCATGCACACCGCGCATTGCGGCAAGGGCCAGGTTGTGAGCCAGTTGCACCTGGGAGGAGGTACGCCGACGTTCTTCAGCGATGCCGAGTTGCAGCAATTGATGGCGTTGATGCGTGAGCATTTCAAGCTCGATACGGCAGGCGAGTACTCGATTGAGGTCGACCCGCGGACCGTCAGCAATGAGCGCTTGAAAGTGCTCAAGGACATGGGCTTTAACCGCCTGAGCTTTGGCGTGCAGGACTTCGACCCCGCCGTACAAAAAGCTGTGCACCGAGAGCAGCCCGCCGGGCAGGTCTTTGCCCTGGTGGCCGAAGCACGCCGACTGGGTTTTGTCTCCATCAATGTAGACCTGATCTACGGCCTGCCAAAACAGACGCCGGAGTCGTTTGCGCGCACGCTGGCGCAGGTCAATGAGCTGAGGCCTGATCGCATTGCACTGTATGCCTATGCCCATCTGCCAGAGCGCTTCAAGCCGCAGCGCCGCATTGAATCGGCGGATCTGCCCATGGGGCAGGACAAGCTCAACATGCTTTCGGGCGCGATTGATGCTTTTATGAGCGGTGGCTATGTGTATGTGGGCATGGATCACTTTGCGCTGCCCACCGATTCACTGGCTATTGCAAAACGTCAGGGCCGCTTGCATCGCAACTTTCAGGGCTATAGCACGCAGCCAGACTGCGATCTGATTGCACTGGGTGTCTCGGCTATCGGCAAAGTGGGCGCGACTTACAGTCAGAACGTCAAGACGCTGGAAGAGTATTACGATTCGATAGATGCCGGTGTGTTGCCTGTGCAGCGTGGGCTGGCGCTGTCGCGTGACGACCTGGTGCGCCGCGCCGTCATCATGTCCATCATGTGCCAGGGCTCGGTGCTGTTTGAACCCATGGAGCAGGCCTGGCTGATCAACTTCCGCGAGTACTTTGGAAGCGAGCTGGCTGAGCTCGAGGCGATGCAGGCCAATGGGTTGATAGAGCTGTCTGACGAAGGCTTCAAGGTCACGGGACTGGGCTGGTTTTTTGTGCGTGGAGTAGCCATGCTGTTTGACCGCTATTTGCAAGCGGACAGAACCCGTGCACGGTTTTCACGCATCATCTAGCGCATGTTGTTTTCGCTGGTCTGGACTGCTTTGATCATGGGGCTCGTAGGTGGGCCCCATTGTCTTGTGATGTGTGCTGCACCTTGCAGCGTGGTGGCGGGTGCGCGCCCTTCCAGTGCCGCAAATGCTGAGCAAGTCATTTCGGTGCACGGCTTGCAAAAGTGGCAATGGCTGCGCACCTGCATGTTCCATCTGGGCCGCGTTGCGGGCTACGCCTTGCTGGGCAGCATTGCCGCTGTCGCCATGGAAAGCCTGGCCTGGCTGACGAATCAGGCGACAGCGCTGCAGCAGTTGTGGGCATTGATGCATGTGGCTGTCATGGCCTGGGGTCTTGCCATGCTGGTGCAGGCGCGCCAGCCCGTGTGGCTGGAGCGTGCTGGTCGTTCTGTGTGGGCCAGAGTCCAGCCGCTGGTGACTGCACCAGGGGGAAGTCTGGCTGCAGGCTTCGCCTGGGCGCTAATGCCTTGCGGTTTGCTGTATTCGGCGGTGCTGGTCGCAGCTTTGAGCGGCGGCGCCTGGCAGGGGGCGTTGTCCATGACAGCGTTTGCCATTGGCGGAGCGGTGTGGCTATTGGCTGGCCCATGGCTGTGGCGACGTGGGCAGTCGCATGTCAATGCATTGCGAGCCCAGTGGGGCACCAGAATTGCGGGTTTGATGCTGATTGGCGTAGCCAGTTGGGCTTTGTGGATGGATTTGGTCTACAAACCCAGCCTTTGGTGCCGATAAGTAACGTAAGCAGGTCTGTTGGGCAGTATTTGCCTCCCAACAGACCCTAGTGATGTTTCTGTAGTCACAGAACTGCGGAATAATGTGTCATCTTGTGTTCAGCATTTAAAGTGAATCGTTTCGTCGCTATTGATATAGGGCAACTGCGTATAGGCATGTATGTTCAATTGGAAACCGGATGGTTGCGCCATCCATTTCCCGTCAATAGTTTCAAGATCACGACCGCAGAGCAATTGACGGCACTCGCTGGGCTCAAGCTCAAAGCCGTACAGGTCGACCTCTCCAAAAGCGATGTGCAGGATGCTGAATCTGTACAAAGCGATAGCTCTCCCGCTAACCCCACAGGAGCTGCAGATTCGTATCGCAGCGATACAGAGGTCTGGCGCGACAGAGTTTTGGCGGTGCAGTCCCAGTTTCTGGGTGCGGTCTCTGTTTTTGATGAAGTACAGGCGCAACTGCCCGCAAGCCCCGAGTCTGCGAGAGCTCTTACGGATACGCTGGTGGTGCAGCAAGTTGTCAAGCTAGCGCAGGAGCGCGACATCAGCCTGCATTTGCTGGCCGATGCAGGCGGTGCCACCTTTGGCATTCATGGTGTCAATGTCGCAGTGCTCAGTCTGCTGTTGGGCAAGACTCTGGGGTTGCGCAATGAGGTTCTGCAGGACTTGGGGACTTCAGCCTTGTTGCACGACATTGGCAAACCGTCATTGAATATTTTGGCCACAGCCTGCGCATTCAATCAAGGTTCAGCGGCGGTGCTCCTGCGAGAGACGGCATACGCACGGCATGTGGGTGAGTCGGTCGCCTTGGCTATGAGCATGGGTTATACGCCATCAGTCACCACCGCGATTGCGCAGCACCATGAATGGGCTGATGGCTCAGGCTTTCCCTTGGGATTGCTTGAAGCCGATATGGATATAGCAGGGCAGATACTGGCGCTGACCAATAATTTTGAGCGACTGTGCAATCTGCCTGAGCTGGGCAATGAAATGACGCCGCATGAAGCCATCGCAGCGCTTTATGGCCAGTACCGCCAGCGATATGCGCCTGATGTGCTCAAGGCTTTTGTGCAGACGCTGGGCGTGTACCCGCCGGGCTCATTGGTAGAACTCAGTGATGGACGATTAGGCGTTGTCGTCTCGGTGAACACCAGTCAGTCGCTTAAACCTCAGGTGTTGACATATGACGCGCTTGCCCCGCAAAAAATGCAGCATGTTGATCTGCTAGTGCATGTCGGCCTGGGCATTCGTCGTGGCCTGACACGTAATCAGGTTCCTCGTAAAACCTTGGAAGTCCTGCAGCCGCAAAGGCGCTTGTGCTACTTTTTCGATAGTTCAGCAGTCAAGGCTGCCGAGAAAGATTCTTTGTGATTTCGCAGCAGAGCATGCATTTCGGTCCGCTGCTTACATCCATGCTGGATGGTCTGCAGGAGGCCGTCTGGTTGCTGGATGCACAAACACTCAAAGTTGTGCATGCCAACGCGGCCAGCGTTCCGCTCACTGGCTATACACCGCAGCAGGCACAGGATCAGTATGTCGATGTGCTTTGTGCATCGCTGGTGCAAAAAGCGTTCTGGCAAGATTCGACGAACTGGGCAGGGGGTGCGAAATTTCTCACCGAAATTTGCCGTGCTGATGGTTCTTTGATTGCGGTGGAAATGGGCGTGCGCAGTGTTGATCAGACATCGCATTTGCTGATGCTCACGATGCTGGATCGAAGCGAACAGCTGCAGCACGAAAGCAAGCTCGACATGCTGCTGGCAGAGCTGCGAGCGACGCTGGAGTCTGCGGCCGACGGTATGCTAGTGTGCGATTTACGAGGCGGAATTCGCGCCTTCAATCACCGCTTCGCGGATTTGTGGCAACTGCCTGAGGCACTGCTTGTGCAAAGAGATGACACTGCCATCTTCGAGCATATGCAGGCCCAGACGGTTAGCAGCGAGAGTCAGTTCACCTTGCTGCAAGAGACCTCAGACTTGTCTGCACCTGAGACCTCTGAGGTGCTCATGCTTTACGGCGGGCGGGTGCTGGAGCGGCGCTCTGTGCCTCAGCTCAGCCGAGGCGTTGCCATCGGTCGCATTTACTCCTATCGAGATATTACGGTGGAGTCATGCTCCGCTACAGAATTGCGGCTGGCTGCGCGGGTGTTTGAGTCCAGTATGGACGGCATTTTTATTGCCGACTCTCATGGATCCATTGTTCAGGTCAACCCCGCTGGGGTGGATTTGCTGCATAACAAGCCGGTTCTAGGTTTGGCTGCCTGGACCTTGTTTGAGGCCGACAGTGGCCCGGTTTCTGATCTGCTTGAGCTGGCGACAGCTCGCTGGGATGTGGGCAGCTTCTGGGAAGGCAATCTGTGGCTTAAGCAAAGCGATGGTCAGCGCTGCGCGGTCTGGTTGTCATGGGTGGCGTTGCGTGATGGCTATGGCCGTCTGGTCCAGAGCATTGGCTTTATGCGCGACATGACCATGCAGCGCAGTGCTCAACAGCAGATTGAGCAACTGGCCTATAACGATGCGTTGACGGGCTTGCCTAATCGCCTGAGTTTGAGCCGCCATGTGCAGACGGCCATTACGGCAGCGCGCTTTACCCAGCAGCCTTTCAGCATTCTGTTTCTGGATCTGGATCGCTTCAAAATCATCAATGACTCTCTTGGTCACGATTTTGGCGACCGGGTTCTTAAGCAAGTCGCCCAGAAACTCAGTGGGTTGCTGCGCCCCGCAGATGTGCTGTGCCGCCAAGGTGGCGATGAGTTTGTGCTTTATTTGCATGACTGTACGGGCGAGGGCGCATCGGCAGTGGCCGGGCGCATTCTGGAAGAAATGCGCCAGCCCTTCATGCTCGACGGCCTTGGCTTTACGGTGCAGTGCAGTATCGGCGCGGCGCAGTTTCCTGCAGATGGGTTGACGCTGGATGAGCTGATTCGCCAGGCTGACATTGCTATGTATCGCGTCAAAGAACGTGGTCGCGGAAACTTCAGTTTTTATCAGCCGCAGATGAGTGCTGGCTTGCTCTCCCGAATGAAGCTGGAGCATGCCATGCGTCAAGCTCTGGACAAGGGTCATATGGCGGTGCATTTTCAGCCGCAGGTGCATATTCGCTCAGGGCGCATTGTGGCTGCCGAGGCATTGCTGCGCTGGACAGATCCAGAGCTGGGTGTGATTTCTCCGGGGGCCTTTATTCCTTTGGCTGAAGAGTCTGGCTATGTGGTGGCATTGGATGCCTGGGTGCTAGAACAATCGGTGCGTGAGGCTGCGCACTGGCTGGCGATGGGCTCGCCCGTCAAAGTTTCTGTCAATGTCTCTGCGCTGGAGTTCAGGCAGCCAGATTTTGTCGATCGCTTGACCCGAGTGCTTGAAAACAGCGCTTTGCCAGCGCAGTGGCTGGAGCTGGAGCTGACCGAAAGTATCTTGCTGCAAGACGCACAGGAGATGGCATTACGCGTACACCAGATTGCGCAACTGGGTGTGGGGCTGGTTATCGACGATTTCGGTACAGGTTATTCCAGCTTGGCCTATCTGAAGAAACTGCCCATTTCCAAGATCAAGATTGACCAGAGCTTTGTGCGTGGCCTGCCGCATGATGCTGGGGACAAGGCCATCGTCGGTGCCATCATCAGCATGGGGCGGGCGCTGGGTGTTGAGCTGGTGGCAGAGGGCGTGGAAACACAGGCGCAGTGCGAAGCGATTGCGCAGCTGCAGGGCGACTACTTTCAAGGTTATCTGTGCTCGCCAGCCGTGCCTGCCGAGCAGTTCAGGTTGCGGCTAACCCAAGGAGAGGTGGAAGAAAGTGCTGACGCCGTTTCTTTCCTTCCGGATAACGATGGGTGCGGTCTCCAGACACCAGGCTTGCAGTAATCAGATCTGCTCTCAGTTTTGATAAGTTATCAATCGTCTGATTTGACGATGCATGCCTTGCGTAGCTTCAGCACAATTCCTCTCTTTCCATGGGCCGACTTCTTGGCGCACGGTGTTGAGTCAATATGAATCAATAAAAACCGCGCACAGCGTTGAGCAGCTGCGCTGTGCTTGATGGGCCGATTTTTTGAGATATCCAATGCCCAAGAGCGATTACGTCACATTCGATTTCTATAACTGCATTTCTTCTGGTCAAGGAGCGCACACAGGATTTGCGGTGCCGGGTGGCTCTGACGTGGTGGCCGCTCCTTCGCGGGGTGCAGCCCCTGGTGTTGAGACTGAATTAATCAGTAATCTGATTGCCGCGTTGTATGAGGTGGCGTCTGCGCCAGAGAGCTGGAAAGCCTTTCTTGAGCTGTTGCGCTCCAGTGCCTGTGGCAACTATGCCTCGCTTATCGTTCGCGATCCTCATGGAGACAATGTGGGCTGGGTGATCTCCGCCTCTGGCGGGCGCGTGAATGTGATTTCGCATGACCCGTATGCGCACTGGAGCCCATTTCTGGGAGTGGCTAAAGACAAGGTGCTCACCTTGCAGGACGTCATGACAGCGTCTGAGTGGAAGGCTTGCCGTTACTACACTGACTGGTGCAAAGACATTGATATTGAGCACATTCTGGCGGTAGATGTGGTGACGGACAATGGCTGTGCCTATGGTCTTCGTATTACGAGGTCAAAGAAGGCAGGAGCTTTTGAGATTCGCGAGCTGGACTTGGTGCGTATGCTAATACCGCACTTCAAGCGTGTGCTGAATATGCAGTTGAACCTGCATAGAGACCGCCAAGTCATCTCGCTTTATGGACGTGCTACGGCTCAGTTGATGATGGGGGTTGTTATCCTTGATCAGACCGGGCGGATGATTGAAGCCAACCCTGCTGCAACCTCCATTCTGAATGTAGGTGATGGCATTCGCGTCAATAACGGTACGCTAGAAGCCGTGTATGCCAATGACAATCGCAAGCTCCAGCGTTTGATTCGAGATGCTTTGCTATTCCCGAAGTTGTCGAGAGTTTCTATGACCGAAGGTATGTCTATCACTCGTCAGTCAGGTCAGCTGAACTGGGGTGTGGTTGTGCAAAGCATTTCACCGGATGAGTGGACTGAAGGAAAGCAGCGCCCCAGCGTGGCGGTCTTTTTGCGCGACACAACTGGCAAGGCTGAGCCACCTGCCAAACTGAATCAACAGCTCTTTCATCTGACACCCGCAGAAACCGCCGTTGCCACGCATCTGAGCAATGGCCTGTCGCTGGAGGAGGCTGCAGAAGCGCTTGGTATCAAGCCCAACACGGCGCGTGCCCATTTGCGCTCCATCTTCTCCAAAACAGGCGTGCGCAGGCAGACCGAGCTAGTTCGACTTTTTCTTAATAGCGTGGCCTGGCTGGGTAACCATTGAGTCGCGAGAAAAAGAAAAGGCCTGCATGGTACGGGCCTTTTTGTAGGGGCTAGTAGCTGTTTTGATCAACAGCTGCTTGAAGCATCAGATGTCTGGAAAAGCCAGTCACCACCTTTGCGAAATTTGCTACTGCTGTTGTAGCAATAAATCCTTTTTGAACAAGGCTTTCAAGACCTGTGGCTTACTGGCTTCTGGAAGTAATCCAAAATTACTCCAGAACTCGCGGATTGTGTGGGTCGGAAATCAGCATGCGCTTTGCAGTGATATCGCGCGGGTCCAAGTTGCGCATAGTGGTCTTGATATTCCTGTGTCCAGCCAAGGCTTGAGCGAACTGTTCGCTATATTGTTTCTTGTAAAGCCAAATTGCCAGAGTCCGAATCTCTCGGCGTGTTGGCGGGGCCTGCCTGCCTCGACTTTCATTCCTGTCTTGTTGCGCGCAGCAGCGAATGCCTCGGTGGCTGTGTGCATCAATGGATGGACCAGCTAGATAGCTTGCTCCGCCCGTGCGGTGGTGCACAGGGACGTCACTCGGCACGCCAAGGGTGTGGCACTTTGCAATCACATACAGGCCTGCATCATCGCAACATCGCCGTGGCGCTGAGATGTTACCAAGGCCAACTCCATCGCCCGCTTGCCCATAGCTTTTAGAGCCAGTAATTCACAAGCGCTGGGCTAAAACGATGTCGATCAAACCGATGGATTCAGCAGATTAGGGCTTTGCATTGTGAAGGCAGTGAGATTCGTCTGCTGGGAGGGCCTCACAGCTAGGTTTTTCGCTAGGGCGGTGAATGCCAGCGCTGCGAGCTGTACCGCGATGACGGTTAAGAATTTCAGGGCAACCTTGATTTCGCCCAAGGTGATGATGTTCTGGATAGGTGTCTTCAAGAATGAAAAAAGCCCGCGGCGGCGGGCAGGACTTACAACTTTTTGGGCTTCTTACGACCTGACTACGGTAGTCATTTGTATGAACGGGAACTGGCGTTATTTGCCAGCGGTCACTTCGCTGGATGTCTCGATATGCAGCTATTCAGAGGCAAGCGTTCATTGAATGCCACCGGATGTGAGATCTGCAAATGCCAGGTGATTTCTTGAATTTCATTGACTTAGCATAGACCTATGTTCCATGAAAGGAGATCAGTCATGAAATCGCTATCTGCAGTTTCTGCTGTTGCATTGCTAGTGGTTGCTGGTGCATTGAGCGCTTGCAATGACAAAGTACCTAAGCCAGAACTCGAAAGCAGGCCGCCTGCTACAGGGGGTGTGGAAAGCCCAACGCCGTTGCCTGCACCTGGATCACAAGTTCCAACACCTGAGCCATCACCTGCAAACCCTGGTGCGCCTAGTCAAAGCCAGTAGTACATATGGGCGTGGGATAACGCTTGCGAATTTTGCGCCTTCACTGGCCTAAACCTAGGTGATGATGTTGAGAGGCATAGGGCTCCAGAACCCAAAGAGTCCGCTCAGTGGCGGGCTTGAATGAAGAGATTTGCCGCTTGCAAAGACGCAGATTAGTGGCGCAGGTTTCTGGCTTGTGAATTGAGGGTGTGCAGAATTTTGTGTAAACGGACAATCCACTGCCGGCGCAAGTCGGCCTGTCTGTAAGCACCATGAGCACAAAGAAACACGACATACCCGAAGAACTGCTGTCTGGCCTGCTGGCCAACTACAAGAAGCCCGAAGACTTGATTGGGGAGAATGGCCTGTTCAAGCAGTTGACCAAGCTGTTGGTCGAACGTGCCCTGGATGCTGAGCTGACCGAGCATCATGGGCCATGAACGTAACGAGGCAGTTTCCAATTCTGCTGGCAACACCCGCAACGGCAAGAGCAAGAAGACCCTCAAGGGCGATTTCGGCGAACTGCCCATCGAGGTGCCCCGCGACCGCCATGGCAGCTTCGAGCCACAACTCGTCCCCAAGCACCAGACCCGCAGGGCGGGGTTCGACGACAAAATCATCTCGCTGTACGCCTGTGGCATGACGGTACGTGAGATACAGGCACACATTGAAGAGATGTACGGCACCGAGGTCTCGCCCAGCCTGATTTCCTCGGTGACTGATGCCGTGGCT
The DNA here is from genome assembly GCF_012844455.2 of Comamonas suwonensis. Classification (GTDB taxonomy): domain Bacteria; phylum Pseudomonadota; class Gammaproteobacteria; order Burkholderiales; family Burkholderiaceae_C; genus Comamonas; species Comamonas suwonensis. Next base: position 22,197 of record NZ_JABBCQ020000032.1, read on the forward strand.
GATGAAGTGAAGGCTTGGCAGGCCCGGCCCCTTGAGCCTATTTACCCCATCGTGTACCTAGACTGCATCCATGTGAAGGTGCGTGAGGGTGCGGTACGGGTCAAGGCGGTGTACCTGGCCATTGGCATCAACATGAGAGGTGAGAAGGAGATGCTGGGCCTGTGGCTGGCGTAGACCGAGGGCGCCAAGTTCTGGCTACAGGTAG
>NZ_JABBCQ020000033.1 GCF_012844455.2 Comamonas suwonensis
TTGAAGCTGTCGATACTTACATTCGTTGGTACAACGAAAAACGTATCAAGGTATCTCTGGGACGTTTAAGTCCTGTGAAATACCGGCACAAACTTAGCCTAGCCGCATAAAACCAGTTCAAGTTTTTATCCACACCTCCAGCGGGTCAGTCTTGCGTGGAAATCAACAGTGTGCAGTCTGTTCCTCGTTTTACACACCTTGATCACCATGGCAGACAGATCTATCAAAAGAAAACTCATCAGCGCTTGCTTTTATGGGAAGTCTCTGTAATGCAACAACGCCCAAAACAGGGACAACATCACTCAACGCATCATCTTGAAAAAGGCCTTGGCCACTGCCACCTGGGACTCGTCCAGCCTTGTTTCGTCGATGTCGCCAAAAGCCATGCTGTCGCTAATGGGCCATTTCTCGCCAGGGTGGTTGGCTGTCAGCACATTCGCCAATTTTTCCTCCCGAAAGCTGCCAAAGCGCGCATCGCTGCGGCCGTCGATCTGCTGGTCCAACGCGCCGGCCAGCGAGAACGTCACGCCCCGGAGCACCATCACATTGCGCTGACGTGAGACATACTGGCCCACCGAGCTGGACGGCTCAGACCAGTCCACGCTCTGAAAGCACACACGCACTTCCTGCGGATTGCCGTTGCTGTCCAAATAGACGTAGCGGTTTTGCTGGCCTTCGGTGCGCCCCGTGGGCAAGCGGATGCCGGCAGCCAGAAAGGTGTTGATCATGGCCGTATCGCACAGCTCGGTGCCGCTGGCGTTGATACGGCCCGTGGGCGAAGTGGCGTTATCGCCCGGCGGCCGACCCACCCCGTTGAAATACGCTTCATAGGCCAGCTGCCAGCCCTGAATGAAATCGGTGGACAGGCGCTGGTTGGCCGCAGAACGCTGCAGATCGCGCCCCACCGCCACGGCACCAACGATCAAGCCGATAACGATCAAAACAACGCTCAACTCAATCAGAGAAAAACCGCGCTGCCGATGTCCATCGGGGCGATGAGAGAAGGTATGAAGTGGTGTCATGGCATAGGGCCCGGTGGGCAAAGAATTAGTGTCCAAGGGCGTCGGCCGTTAACGTGTTGTTATTGATAGAAATCGCCAAATCCGTCATGGCCGTAGTACGGTCAGCAAAATCACTGTGCACCGTCTTGGCTTCATCAAGCGACATGATTGCATCCGCCAAGGCGTAGGCTGCCGCCCCTGCAGCAATCACGGCAACGACCACGCCGGCCGCCGCCAATCCGATCTGGAAACTTCGCCCACCAAAAGTGAACACGGTGTCTGCCGAGGCCGAAACTATTTCCTTGGGCCCATCCGCCACAGCCGCTGCTGCGCCTGCCATACCGGCGGTGGCAGCAGCCACATCGGCCTCTGCCAGCTTGACAGCAATGAACAACTGGTCCCGGTAATCGTACAAAGCACGCTCCATGACCAAGGCGCTCGTGGCGGTATTGAAATGTGCATGGGCGATGGAAGCCAGGGCCGGGGCGCAATGCAGTTCGGTAAACAGCTCTGTATGGCTCGCGGCCATCACGCTGTCGTCGTACGTACTCGAGGCCTGTGTGCCGACCGAAGCAAACGTTGGCGACGCACTCGTAGCCGTCGCATTTGCACCGTCAAAAGCCTGCCCATCGCCATCGGCATCCAGCATGCCTGGCGCAGCCAATACAAAGGCCATGGTCCTGCGCACTCCGTTATGGTCCGTGGCCAAGAATCCCGCAGGCGCACCAGCGACCACGCTTCCCACATTCAGGGCAAGACATATATCGACCAGTGTGGTGGCTGGCCCCGTAAACGGACACGGTGGGCTGTTCGCGGCATCGCAAGATGCATTGAAAATGGGCGCATCAGGCGCAACCGACTGCGTTGCGGGTTGGGTCGTGCCCAACAAGATGGCAGCAGACTGCGGAACCGGTGCGATATGGGGATTGGGGCCATCGCCATTCATCGGCTTCGGCTTGGGAGTCGCCACCCGCACTGGATTCATACGATCACGCACGACGGCAAGATCCTTATCCAGTGGTGCGGACGCATCGGGCTGACGGTAAACGCCATAGCGCAATACCTTGGCCGCCATGTCCGGCAAGCCCAATGTGCGCCACGGGAGAAAACCCACCTGGCGCAGACCTGCGCCGTCGGTACAGATCTCCACGCCATTGGCATCCGCAGCAGGACAAGGCAAACGGTAATTGGCATGCAAAAAACCCACCAAAGCGTCACGAGCCTGCTGCTGTGAAGTCATCTGCACCGCCGTGACACGCTGCCGTTCGGCAAACTGCCACAGCATCACCGCGGCAGGCAAGATGATGCCCAAAGCCAACAGAACCACAGACAACTCCACCAGGGTAAATCCCTTCATCCGGCGGTTCATGGATTGAGCCCTTTCTGATCTAACTGGATGGCCGCATTCATCGCCTGGGTGAACGAGTTGTAGATGTGCACCGCGTAAGCGTCGGCTGCGAGCCTTTTTTCTTTGGTTGCCACCAGTTCATCCTTGGCCTCCTGAAGATCCTCGTTCGCCAGTACATTTTCTGCAATCGCCATCGACAGGTTGACGGCGGCTATCGCAATATTGAAGGCTGTCACACCCTCGGTGTTCGCTGCAGAAGCAATGGAAATCACGGTACCTGACGTTCCCAGTGCAATGCCCATGGCAGCCAGCACAACACCCGTATTAGCACCCTCCAAATCCGACTCTTTGGCAGAGACATCGGAAATCCGCAGTGACCAATACTCTTGCATGACCCGCGCCGTGTCGTAAGCGGCGTATGCGCCCTGAGCAGCAGCCTGCATGGCACTGAGGCGTGCCACGCAACCAATGCGCGCACTCAGGTCCGCAGGCCCTATCGCCAAACTCAGATCATCAAAATCACTGCTCTGGGGACGGCCAGGGAAGTCGAACTTCCACACGGAGCTTGCGCCCACGGCATTGTTCCCATCAAATTGATTGTTTGCGCCAGGGTGCACCAAGATATAGGCCACAGGCACAGAGTCCGCTGCACTTCCCGCGGCAAGCACTCCGGGCGCAGCCGAATTGGCCGCATACCGACGCAAGACATGGCACCAATCCAGTCCATTCACGACAGTACGGCGCCCTTTGGCTGCTGCGATCGATGCGACCGCAGCATTTGCAGCGTCTGTAGCTGCATCTGTCGCCGCCCCTGAATCTTCGGTGTGCTCTGGAACAGCTAAACCAGGGAGGTCGAGGTACAGATCTGGAGAAACCGAGGGAGCTGCAACCGTGATACCGGCAGCCAAGTCCAAGGAGCCACCACGGCTCACCCCATAGTGGAGGTTGTTGAACTCACTGCCCATACCCAAAGTACGCCACGGAAGAAAAACGGCGTTTGCGTCACCGCATGCCGCAACACCGCCCGCGTCCGATGCAGGACACGGCAAATGGCTGTTCGCCAGAACAAAACCTTCCACGGCAGCCTGTGCTTCTGACAGTTGCGCCAGCATGGCCGGCCGCTGCAATGGCTCGCGCGTAGCCATGACCCAGCGCCACACGATCAGCCCCAAAATACCGACGATCACCATCGCCACGGCCAGCTCGACCAAGGACAGGCCGCGCTGCCGACGAGAAAAAAAGCGTCTCATCGCATACCGCCCTTCTGATCGGAACGCAGCAGGATCTCCAGGGCCCTGGCAATCGGCATAGGCGTCACTGATCCGCTGGAAATAACACAATGAGGGGGAGAGGAAGTCTGGGCCACAAGCTCCTGGTACAAGTTGGTGACACCCGTCTCTCGGGTCTTTGCAGCGTCGAGTTCTGCCTGCAACGCCGTCAGTTGTTTTTCCAACTTGACGGGCAAAAGATATTTTGCGTCCAGACTAGGATCGAGAGAAGACGCACCAAACAAATCCACGATAGAAGCACGCACGTTGCCTGTGGTATCTACGAAAGGTGATATGCAGTTGCCAATGCAACCAGGTAATAGGGCCGCACCCGCTCCATCGTATCGACCGTAGCTTCCAGCGTTATACAAAAGGCCGTGGGTAGACTGATACGTTGCTCGTGCCGAACCAAAGTTGTTGTTCGCAGTGATGCTGCTCGCCAGGGAGGCATCCAGATTGGCCTGTGCCTTGCTGCGCTCCACGATCGCCTTGTCCAGTTCTGCTTGCAGGACTGTTGCATCGTTGAGCAGCACACGCTGGGAGGCCTTCTCGCCCCGCGCCTTTTGCAGCGGGGCTTTGGCGGCAGCTGTCGTCGCTGCCGCGATCTGAGCATCCAAAGCAGCGATGTCGCTATCGACTTGCGCCAATAGTGCAACTCTGTTGTCTTTCATAGACTGGTATTCGTTCACCTGTTTATTCCAGTTGTCTACGCTGTCCTGGTACAGCTGAACTTGCTGGTCCACCTTGTCGCGCTCGTACGAAGAAGTGCCCCAGCCGCCCGCTGCGGCCATCAAGCGATCTACGCGCAAATCGATGTCAGTAGAAACAGCGCCTGCACGCACATACCCACGCAGTGCAACGATGGCTGCGTCCCTGGCGATTCGAGCAGCAGCGAGCTCATTCGCCTTGCGCGTGACGGCTGCCTCTACGGCCTCCCTCGCGGCGCGCGCGTCATTGACTTCCTTTTCGGCCGCAGCGAGCGCAACCGACAGATCCACGGCGGGACAAACTTTGCTCAGGTCATAACTACCATCGGCCAGTGCCATCGCCTGACCTGCCATCGCAGCGGCCGCAATATTGGCCGCCAATGAGGCAGCATTCAAAGCAATGCCCGGGCCTGCCATCGATCCGGCCGCTACGTGTATGCCACCGGCCGCACAGGCGTTGACCGCAAAGCCCAAGGAGGCCGCGCACAAGGCAAAGTCAGCGGCTGCATTGCCAAAATCCGAGATGCCCTCAAGGACTGTGGCCGTGGTTTCCACCGCTGTCATTGCCGCGCCCAATGCTGCGAAAACAATGGCCTGCGTCGCGTCTTGGATATTCTCCTCTCGCATGCCATGTACCTGCTCAATGACATCAACCCCCAACGCAATCGAATTGATGGAGTCGATCAACGGATAACAATGCAGGGAGGCAAGCAAACTGGCATGCGATCGCTCCAGCACAATGTCGTCGTACTGGGCCAGCAATGGCCTGCGCAGCGGGTCCTCGACCAGGCTGTCGGCTGGCGAATTGGCACCGTCAAAGAGGCCCGCATTGCCATTCGCATCACCCAGTCCCGGATGCACCAAGGCGTAGCCCGTGGATCGCACCGGTGAAGTATTCACCCCTGCCATGCCTACCGCGTACGACGTAGTCCTTCCAACCTCCAGCCGTTGGCAAAAATCCGTCAATGTCAGAACGTCGGAGGTATAGGTTCCACTGGGAGCGGTATCACGCATGGCCGTATACGTCGCGCCGTCTTCATCGTACGCAAGGGGCCGCCATGAATCCGTCAGCAATGTGAGGTCGTTAGCACCGGCACCTCGCTGCACCAAATACCGTAGCTGACCCACACTCACTCCGGCGTCGGCACCCGCCAGGCCCAACGTGACTGTCGGCAACCACCCTTTTTGCCCGCCACTAACGCAATCCTCCTCGCCATCACGATTGATGTCCGGACAAGGCAATCTGTTCATCACTGTCACAAAGGCTTCAAGGGCCCTGTTAGCACTGGCCAAAGCTTGGCGTTCCTGCTTGGAGGACTCTACGGCAGAACGTTCACGCCACTGCAAATAAGTCATGGCTGCAAGGCCAGCCATCACCGAGATCAGGAGCAGAACTTGAAGCAAACCGAATCCGCTCGAGCGTGCGCGCGATCGGCATGGCTTGCTGGCATTGGAAAAATTGGTGGATATGGAGTGCATCAGGAACGCCATCACGGTAGGCTTCTTCGCAACCAACCGGCAAGCTGGGCCGGAGATTCGGCGACAACAACATCGTCAGACTCAAACCGAACAGGTACCGATGGACTGGAAGCACACAGGCCAAGTGGAGCCACTGATCTGTGCGGTGCATCAAATCGACTCCCGTCGTTGTCCTTGTCTTGCAGCGGTATAACTATCCAGTAAGCAGCCGCCATCAGTAAATTTGCGCCGCAGTCAATCGGCCCTGCGCTCCCTGCATCTCCGGTAAGAAAGGTCCTAGAAGAGGAGACAGGCAAAACAGACGCGTTATTGAGCGCCTTGATCAAATCTGTGGCGTCACGAAACGTGGTCGAGTCCGCATCAGCTGTGTCACTCGTGCGCTCCATGACAACAGCAAGATCTGCATCTTCGGCGGCTACTGGATTGCTGGCACGAAACACCGAATAGTGAGCGCGAAATTTGTCAACGGGAATATCGAGCCCGACGCTCACGTACGGAAACCAACCTACTTGGACGTCAGGCGCACACTCGCCAGCCACCAAACTTTCATACCCAGCGCCGGTGACACTTGCGTCCGGACATGGCAAACGCCCCTGTCGCAATGCAAACGCGCGCAACAGAGACTGCAACTGCTGGGCCTCCGCATGACCGCGTTCTATTTCCTGCTGCGCAGTGACTGTCTCGTACCCACTGAAGGCCGCCCAGGACATCAATCCCGCGATGACCAGACTGACCGCGACCTCCACCATCGAGAAGCCACCCTGTACAGCCTGGCGTGCTGGCGACCGCCTTACAGCGAGTTTCACGGCTTTGCCCCTGAAGCAGTGGAACGTCGCGCATAGCTTTGCATCTTGGCTGCCTCCGCGCTGATCACCGCCGAAAGTCGAGTCAACTCCTCACGAATAAACTGTTGACGGGCCAGATCCTTTGGGTCTGTGCTCGATAAAATGACTTGCGCTTCACGATTGAGGGCCTGAATTTTTCCAGTGTTCTCCATCAGGATACGAAGGGACTGAAAATACCGTGAATCCAGATCACCGGCCGTGAGCATTTCCAGTTCGGTAATAACAGCGCTGACTTCGGCCGGTGACGCATTAGCGCCTTGCGCGCTCAATGCGGCCAAGCGCTTGCGCACCTCGGCCAGTTTCGCTCGACGCTCCTTGGTACTCATCCCTGTCCCGGCCGACACAGCAGAACCACTCGCCAGGTCTTGTGTGGATGCGACAGCGCCTGGTTGTGTTGAGCCGGGCATTTCCACCATTGGCACAGGCTTTTTTATGGCAATGGCTGCGGCAGGAGTCACCGCTGGCGTTGATGCATTGTTGGCACCACCCAGTAACCATCCCCCGGCAAAAACCAGTACCAGTACGCCAGCAGAAGCACCAATGAAAATGCTTTTTTGCATTACGTTCCCACCCAAAATATCAATCGCTGCTCAACCAGACGGCACTCTTGTTGAAAGTCAAATGCACACGGCAATTGACGATGTATCTCGCTCATCCATGGCCATTGGCTAGTCATCAAGCGCCTCCCATGGTCTGGTTCACAGACTGGCGCACAAGGTCGTACACGGGCAACAGCAAGGCCACGATGAGGAAAAGAAACAAGCCACCTGCGACCAGAATGATCAACGGCTTGAGGATTTCGGCCAGCGATCTGACGATCACTTCCAGACGCTTGCGGTAGTCAATGGCCAGGTGGGACAGCTGCTGGTCCAGGCTCCCTGATTCTTCCCCCACCGAAATCATGCGTACGGCCATGGGTGGAAAGCCGCCTACGCGGCGCATGGCCGCCGACACGGACTCGCCGCGCGAGACAGACTCCGCCACCTGAATCAAGCGGGTACGGTAGTACCGATTCTTGGTTGCACGACCCAGAATGCGCAGGCTCGACACCTGGTCCACACCCGCGCGCACCAGAATAGACAAATGCTCCGTCATGTAGGCCATGCCCGAAGACACAACCAAAGTACGCGAGATGGGCAAGCGGTGCAGCAGGCTGTACACCGCCAGCTGAATACGCTCCGAACGCTTGAACAACAAGGCTCCTCCGGTCACCACCAGGGCAGTCACCAGCAACACCCAAGGCAAATGCTTGGAGAGCATGTCGGCGAAAGACACCAGTCCTTCCGTGATCGGTGGCAGCTTGGCTTGCAGCTGCTTGAACAGGCGCGCCATGCTGGGCACCACGTAATAGATCCAGAAAATGGCCACACCAATGATGCTGACGAACACAAAGGCTGGATAGATCAGCGCCGTCTTGATGTCGCGCTTGATGTTGATCATGCGCTCCACATGCTCTGCCGCCTCGCTCAGCATGCGGTCCAGTGTTCCGGTCTGGTCGCCAATGGCCACCAGGTTGCGCACCGTCTCCGGAAAAACGTCCGGGTGGCGGTTGAAGGCCTCCGTCATACCAATACCAGTATTCAGATCGTCCAGCATGTTGCGCCCAACATAGGCCATAGCGCGGTTGTCCCCGCTGTCACTTTCATCAACCAGAGTCGACAGCGCATCGAGCGAGGGCACGCCCGCCTGCATCATCAGGCCCATGTCACGCAGGAAGCCCGCCAGGTCTTCACCCCGCACCTGGCGGCGAAACAAGTGCAAGAACAAACCAGAAACTGAGGCAAGCCAGGCAGGAAAGCGCCACAAGCTCAGAACCGTGCCATCCGTATCTGACTCGATGCGCATGCGCGCCGACAGCTCGCGTTTGACCGCCATGCGCAGCACGCCCGATCGGACTCTGCCTTGGGGCAGCAAAACGCGGTAGTAATAGGTATTGAGTGTGGCCATGAAGTCGTGTCCGCCCAAAAGGCTCAGTCCTCGCCCACCGTGCGCACGATTTCTTCCATCGTGGTTTCGCCCGCCAGCACACGGTTGCGCGCCAAGGTCAGAATGGGTCGCATGCCCGCCCCCAAAGCACGCTGGCGAATCTCGGCCCGCGTGGCATCGGACGCAATGGCATCTGCCAGATCCCGGTTCACAATCAGCATTTCGTAGACAGGCAGCCGACCCATATAGCCGGTATCTCGGCAATGATGGCAACCAACGCCCTGGAACACCTGCACCGACGCATCGGGGTCGGTGCGACCCAACCAACGACGCTCTTCGTCCGTGGCCGGGCGTGGCTTGGAGCAATGCGGGCAGATGCGGCGCACGAGGCGCTGATTCACCACAGCTACCAAATTCTCCGCAATGGTTTCGGCATCGGAGCCCAGCAACTTAAGCCTTGGCATCACACCAAAGATGCTGCCAACGTGCAAGGTTGACAACACCAAATGACCAGTGGACGAGGCATCCAACGCGGCGCGAGCCGTTTCAGCATCACGGATTTCACCCACCAGAATAATGTCCGGGTCGTGTCGCAAAAAATGCCGCATAGCATTGGCAAATTCATAGCCTGCACGGCGATTGACTTCCGTCTGACATGCCACTGGCACACGGTATTCCACCGGGTCTTCCACAGTGAGCACATTGCGCTCTATCAGCGGCTGCATGCGCAGAGCCGCGTGCAAGGTCGTGCTTTTACCCGAACCCGTAGGCCCGGTAATGAGGATCAGACCATGGGGACGGGAAAAGGCCTTAGCCATCACAGCCACGTCTTCTTCCAAAAAACCAAGATCTGCCAGCTTGTCAAGGCTGCTGCGCTCTGGCAGCAGGCGCAGGACCATGCGCTCGCCAAATTCAGAGATCAAGGTGGACACACGGATGGTGTAGTTGTGCTCCATGACCATGGCCGTGAAACTGCCGTCCTGCGGCAGACGCTGCTCACTGGCATCCATCTCGGCCTGTAACTTGACGAACATCACCAGGCGATCGAGTGCCGGTGACAGCGCAAACATGGGGTGTAAAACTCCGTCCACCCGCATCAGCACCGAGCGACTGCGCGCGGTGGGGGCCAGGTGAATATCGGTAGCGCGCTCACGCACAGCCAGATGCAGCATGTGCTCCAACAGGCGGGCCGGGCTGTAGGCACGGTCCACATCGGCCTCCAGCTTGCGCACTTCTCTCTCGATCAGGCGGTTCGGCGGGTTCTCGGCGAAGTAGTAATGCTGCTGAATAGTCTGCGCCACACTATCAAATTCGCCCTGCAGAAAATAACAGCCCTTGCCCAGGCGACGCTGCACCAACTCACGCACGGCATCGGGTTGGGCATCGCCCAAAATCACTTCCAGCTGACCATTGAATTCACGTACGGGCAAAAATCCGTACGTCAAGCATAAAGCCCGGTTGAACACCGCAGCCACCACAGGATCGGGCTCCGGCATTGCTGATGAGCTCACGAACTTCAAGCCGCGCTGATTAGCCAAATGCTGGGCTACGTCCTTCGCACTAGCAAAGCCCAACTCGACCAAGAGTGTGCCCATTGGCACCTTCTCAACCTTCTCCTTTTGTAATACGTAGTCAATAGTGACTTGCGAAACAATGCCAGCTTTGACTAGGGTGGCACCTAAGGTCGGCACTTTGACTTGCAGGGCTGCCACATGCTCGATTACCTCCGTGTCCTGCAGCACCAACGGACGCTCGGAATCAAGCACGGATTTATCGAGCGGATACATGCGGATGCTCCAAGAGGAAAAAAATTAAATCATCTGGTTTTCCCGTGGCAGAAAAACCCTGTTGTTGCTGAAATCGTGCAAGCGCTTCAGCAGTTTTTGGACCAAACAGGCCGTCATCGAGTTCACGGACGTCCAGAAAACCCATGCCTTTGAGCTTGAGCTGTAGATTGCGCGTGGCTATTTGCCCGGCAATGATGTGATGCGCATTACTGGGACCCCACCAAGCCACCCACGATTCATTGTTTTCAGTGAACAAGCAGACCTTGGACATGGCCTTCAAACTACCCTGCGGGGAGCTTTCTTGTGGCAAACGCTGCATTTTTAAAGTCTCGCCCCTCGCAGGTACGCTCTGCTTCTTGAGCTGTTCTTCACACTTCTGGCGTGATGCAGTTTTGAGCATTGGAGCCGCGATAGCGTGCTGTGCCTTGGCATTGACGGTCGTTATTAGCGACTCAGTCGGTGCAGAGGCTTGTGCCACAGGTGCTGACATGCTTACATCCGGCTCTTGGTCGCCTGAAGCTGAAATTTCTTGTCGATTGGACAAGCCCCAACTGGCAACAGCCACGGTAGCGGTCATGCCGGCCAGTAAACCCGCAGCAATCCAGGCCCAGCGGCTGCGTGGTCGCGTCACGACCACTGCATGGCTAGCTTCGTTTTCTAAAACAGGAAGATCCGAGACAGCACGCTGTACCAGATTCTCGGTTATCACCGAGCCACGCGCACTGGCTAGCCCATAAAGGCAACGATCAAAAATTAGGTGAATTTGTCTCAAATTTCCTTGAGTTGCGCGGAATGCCACATCCACAGCCTCGCGCTCAATGGAGAGACGCCCTTCTGCACCAGCCGCATTGGCGCGGAAATCAAAATACCGTGCTAACTCCTCCTTGCGCAGACAGCTCAAACGCGCATGTTTGACAATGCGGCTCTTGAGCTGGCGCAGTTCCGGTGCAGCCAAGGTTTGCTCCAGCTCAGGCTGACCTACCAGTAGTATCTGCAGCAGCTTTTCTTGATCCGTTTCCAGATTGCAAAGCAAGCGAACCAGTTCCAAGGATGTCACGCTCAGATTCTGAGCATCATCAATGACCAACAAGCTTGTTTCACCTCCTTGGTGGCGGGCGATCAAAAACTCCGTTAGCCGAGCCAGGCCTTGCTCCACCGATTCACTCCCCGGCAAGCCAAAGTCGGACTGGATGGCGGACAGCAAAGCACTGTCTTGCAAAAAAGTGTTCAGCACAAGGGAAGAACGGCATTTCTTGTCTTTCAGCGTGTCCAGCAATCTCCGCACCATAGTGCTCTTGCCCAATCCCACTTCACCAGTGAGTAGCACAAAACCCTTGCGTGCCTCAATACAATGCGCCACCTCGGCAAAATCCTCTTCCAGACGAGGCGTAAAAAAGTACGACCCTGCATCCGGTGTGGGAGGAAAGGGATTGCGCGACAAGCCCAGGCTTGCGTAAACGGGGCTAATGCTCATTGCCGTGCGTTAGGAGTGAACTGAGCTAAAGCCGAGCGCAGGTTGTCTGAATCGGGCTGCAGGCGCACAGCGGAAGCTAACGTTGCTCGGGCGTCCTCAGGCTTGCCTTGACGCACCAAGATACTGGCCAAATTGATGGCGGCCTCTTCGTCACCCTCCATGCGCTCCAAAATCGCGTGGTACTGCTCAGCAGCCGCATCATCGTTGCCTGCACGCAAATCAAACCACGCTTGGGCACGCATCAACCCCAAAGAACCTGCTGGCAAACGAGTCTTCAGCGCGTTGAGCTCGTGCTGAGCGTCCGCTTTGTGACCGCCCTTCATGGCGATCACAAAGCGCGCAAAGCGCAATTCAATCGGGGATTCGTCCGTAGCGGGTGCCGTGGCAGACACATCCGTAGCCCGTACGGGGTCAGCAACCTGGCGCTCGGACCAAGGAGGCGTTACCACAACAGGCCGAGCCGTCTGAACAACGCGCCTCGTGACAGGCACAGTTAATGTTGATTGCTCCATCACTTTCATGCCCTGTGCGGGTGCAGGCACCGTCACTGCTAACGCATGCGATACAGACACAGACTCGGTGGTTGTGGCCACTTGAGCCATGCGAGCGTTTGCAGAAACATCTGCCACTTCAACATTGAGGGATTGAGCAAGTTCAGCAGGTAGTGCCGGCGCGGAAGCCTGCTCAACTTCAGGCTGCACCACAGCGATAGCAGCCGGAGACAGCGTGGCGCCCTTGGGTGACTTCTGGCTTTGCCAGTAGGTCAAGCCAGCGCAGCCCACCCCTACCACCACGGCAAATGTCAGGGCACCACCTACCCAGGCAGGTTGACCGCCACGCGCAGCTGAGGAGTTACCTGTAGGCGCTGGGACCTGAGCTGCAACAGCCGGAGCGGAAGCTTGCTGTGCCGTCGCATCCATGGACTTCAATGCATCATGAATCAGGCTCATAACACGCGTGCCCTCAAGACAATCACCAGCTCACGGCTGCCATGCACCTTGTTTTCGCTTCCGAACAACTTTCCGAGAACAGGTACATCCGATACGCCTGGTGCACCGCGGTCGTTGTTGGAGGTCCGCTGATCAATCAAGCCACCAACCACCACGACATCGCCGTCACCCACGTTCAGCGTAGTAGTTAAGCCCTTGTAGCTCACCTTGGGTAAGGAAACTAGGTTGTTGCCACCAACTGCCACTAGTTGCAAGCTGGCTGGGTCCACCTCACTTTGCATGGGGTTTAGCAGTAGCTCGATGCGGCCATCCTCTCGAACCATGGGTAACACCCCCACCATCACGCCTGAGAACACTGTGTCCGTCTGTACGTTCGACGACGTGGTGCTGGCGCCGCCGCCGGGTGCTGTTTGCGTGGATGCGGACTGCGACACATAGCGTGAGCTGGTACCCACAGATAGCAAGGCAGGGGTTCCGTTGCGCACTTGCACATTGGGGTTTGACAAGACCTTGAGATTGCCGAAAGAGCGCAGCGCGTTAATGACAATGCCGTAGTTGCTGCCCTGATAGGAGACGCCCAAAGCAGGACCGGTCAGGCTGCCAATGAGTTTCGCTGGAATCGAGATCGCACGATCCAGGTAGCCCGTACCGGCGTTTGGTAAAGTGGCCGTGCTGCCTCCCAATTGCATGGGCGATGAACCAAAGCCTGCGGCCAGTCGACTGCGCAAGGAGTTCCAGTCCACGCCAAACTCAAAGTTATCGGCCAATTGCACATCGATCAACTGCGCCTCAACATACACCTGCTTGCCCAGTACCTTGTGCACCTGGGCCAGCATTTTTTCAACAGCACGCATCTTAGAAGGACGGGCCTTCACATACAGCGTGCCCGTCATGCGATTCAGTGTGAATCCACTGTCTTCACCCATGGTCGACCCCGCCAATAGCCCCTGCTGCATCGCATTGACTCCCTGACCGGCACCCGACCATGTGGACGATACGCCCGGGGCCATCATTTGTCCTGTTATCTGTTGCTGGGACTGGGCTTGCTGCGCTGCACGGATGTGGGCGTTGTCGCCCAAAATTGCCTTGAGTGCACCTTCAACGTCCTGGTAGGGGTCGGTACTGCTGCCGCCCGAGCCGGTCAGAGTCAGATTACCTTGCTGCGCCCCCGTGTTGCTGCCACCGCTGTTGGAACCACCGCTGCTCGAGCCGCCGCTGTTCGAGCCCCCACCCGAGGTGCCGCCGCCAAACACGTTGCCGCCCGAGCCCATCTGTAAGCTTGTCTTAGTGTTCAAGAAATTCAGTGCGAAGAATTTTTCTTCGGTTAAGTTCACTCGCAAGGTATTGCCACGAAACTCCCCTGATACGTCATAGGTGCGCAGTACTTCGTTGAAGCCTTCACGCAGCGTGACATTGCGCAAGTGCATATCGGCTAACTGACCACCTTTGAGTACGTTCGGGTCTACGATCAGGTTCAGTTTTCCTGAATCGGCAAAAGCACCTAAGATTTGGCTGATGCTTGCCTTGGACATAGCTACGTCGATCAGCTTACCTTCCAGTGGATCAAACACCGGAGTCACAGGTGCAATCACCGGTGCCGCCGCAGCTTTGTTCATTTCAGCCAGTAGCAGTTGCTGGTGAGCCAGCAGTCGCTGGGATTCCTTTACAGCGTTTTCACGCATCTGGTCGGAAGCCACTGTATCGACGGCAGGCAGGCTAGTGGCGCTGCGAGGTGTGGGACTGGAACAGCCGCCAAGTACCAAGGCAGCGCAGACCAGCGTCATGGGCTTGAAAAATGGTGGAAGATTCATATCGCTGCCCGTGGTACGGCTAAGGTAATTCATGACTTATTGGGAAAAAATTCGTATGTACGCATCGCAGCGCAAAGACCATCGCATCCCGAATGGCAGATGGCACGAGCCAACCCACGCTCACGGCGTACTTCCGGTAGGGACTATTGGGCATTGCCAGGGACGCCTGCACGGAACTGCTGGGTGTTGATGCTGGCCAAGGAGCCATCGGGCCAACGCAAGGTGCCCACGCGCAAACCGGCATCAGGCAAAGTCAGGGTCTGATGACCCAGACGCTCGGTGACCACTACCTGGTTGGGCTCCACCCTGGTGATCCGGCCACCGTCCTGCAAACGCGCACCTTGATGTGCCAACCGGTCATCAACCACCACCGTCTGCTTGTCGGTACCCAAATCATTCATGTGCAGCGACAGAGAACGACGCGGCATCTGCACGCTGCCCACGATTTCGCGGCCTGGCGCAGGCAGAACGATCAGGTTTTGTGGATCAACGCTACGGCGTGATGCCTGACCCTGGATGCGCTCCATAGCGCCAAAAGCGTCCGCCACCCGCGCTTGGTCCGCACGCAAAGCCACGGGCAGTGGAGCCAATTCCATGACTGGTAAGCGCACATTGGGTGTGCGCCCCTGCGCCAATTGAACCACGCCATACATAGCCCAGCCCAGCAGCGCTACAGCCACAACATTCAACAGCAATGCCGCATATTTCATGGTTTTACATTTCCGGATGCGGCAGCCTTGGCAACCAGTTCATAAGAAAACGCCCCCGGCATCACATCCGTTGGATCGAGGGCTTTCAAGGTCCAGCCTGATGCAGACATCTGGGTCACCCAGCGGTTGATCGATGCCGACGCACCGGGTGCAACCACACCGTCTACACGGAAGGAACGTGTTCGGTTGGTCGAGCTGGTCTCCATACGCACGCGCTGAATGCGGATGTCGCGCCCCGAAGTCCCCTTGATTTGCCCTAGGAAGGCGATCGGGTCATAACGCAAGCCTTCATCCAAGGTGCGGGCAAATTCCGTCACCGGCAGCAGCTTCGCTGGCGCTTCGACGTTCGACACCGCCTGGATGCGCTCTTGCATGACCGCCAGTTGCGCACGTTGGTTCTGCCCCTCTTCGTGCTGAGCGTCCGCCTGTTGACTGGCAAATATACCGAGCGCCCCCAGTGCAATACCGACCACCGCCGTCAAGGCGGTCATTGCCATGACCCAGCGCTCGGCACGCCATGCCACGCGCTCGGACAACGGATTGAGCGCATGCCTGCTGGCAGCATCGCGGGCCAGCGTCGGCATGACCGATTGCACGGACTCCGAGCCCAACGTCAGCTGGGTGGTGGGCATCACGCTCGGCTCACCGCCCAGCACGCTTTGCAGCGCAGCTAGACATATCTCCTGATCGACTTGTTTCGAGCTCCATAGAGCACCAAATTCGACCGCGTCGGCACCCAGACGACCCAGTACAGCACTTTGATTAGCCGTCACGACCTGGGCTGCATTGCCCATGGCCGCAGCCCCCGAGCCCAAAGCCTGGGTCGAACTAAACACCATGCCTTCTTCGGTCTGGGCAAAACACATCAGACGGCGCTGCGACAACAGCACACGCGCCTGGCCCAGATTCACGCCATGGCACAGCAGGCCGCCCGACGCCATCACCAGGCAATGATCTGGCTGGTCTTTCGCCCACTGCGCGCATTGCTGCCACAGGTCCAACGACACCGCCGAGAAATACGCTTGGAAACCTCCGGGCACTTTGAGCAGGCGGTGCATGACGATGTGCGCCGCACCTTCGACCAAGCCTTGCGTGCGCACACGCTTTTCAATCAACGCCGTGGCGTATTCGGATTTGCCTTCAAAGCGCCAGACATCGGTAAAAACGTCGTCCAGATCCAGTACCACCAAGGCGGTCTCGGTCAGTCGGGGCCAAGAAGGCGACTCATGCGCCTCCTGGTCGTGACAATGCATCCAGCCAGAACTGGCGATGCGAAAAACATGTTCAGCAAAAGCGCTCATGGAAACATCCTGGGCGGTTGGGCCACAGACACCGTCTGAAAGTACAGCGTGCCGCTGACGCCCAGCGTCAGACCCATGTCGCCCGGCTGGGGCTGCTGAAACAGTCCCGTTTCGGGCGATGCAGTGGCAATATCGAACAGGTCGGCAACGAAAATGGAGTCCGGGCCACCGCGCCCCAGCTCACCCAAAAATTCCGAGGCATCCACCCGGCTTGCGGCCCCCAACGGGCGACGCAGTTTGCGCTCACCCCAACGAGCAGGGTCAAAGCCCAGACGGTTGACCTCGCGTGCCACCTCATTGAGCGAGTGCACCAAGCGCTCGCGCGTCTGAACCTCGGGCATCAGGTTGCGAGCATCGTCCAGACTCTGCCGCAACACGGCGGACTGCTGACGCTCGGACGATAGGCGCTTGAGCCCACTTTGAGCTTGCCAGGCCCCACCAGCCAGCAAAACGGTGGCCACGGCCAGGACTACGAGCTTGAGCGTACGGGTACCGTTCAATTACTGCTCCATGATCCAATGAGCCGTCAACAGAATGACGCGGTCTTCATCCAGAGTGCGCCCTGAGGTTGTACCGCCAGCGGTGCCGCTGTTGTTGACCACGGCATTGCGGGCATCGCTACCCGTCATGGCACTGTTGGCGCCCGTGTTGGAGATGTTCACGCCTTCGGTGTTATTAGCTTCCCATTGAGTACCGGGTGCATTGGCTTCGCCAGCGCCGCCATGCGACGGACGGCCTTGGATGCGGAAACGGCCTTCACGCGAGTCAGGCTTGCCATCAATGACCTGATCCATGTAGCGCGCCAGATCGGGCGTCAGACCACGAATCACCATCACGTTGCCAGCGCCACTGGAAGTGCCAGACGTGTTCCACTGAAAGCATACTTGCAACTCCGTGGCGTTGCCGTTCGAGTCCATATATAGAAATCGGTCCTCATGACCTTCTCCGCGACCGGGCGGCAGGCGCACACCGGTACGCGTCATGCTGGTGCGTAGGTTCTGCGTGGCCAAGCCCGCATCGCCCAGGCCCACCGTGTTGGCGCCATAGCCCTGACCGCTACAAATCTTGAGGCCGCGGTTTTCAAAGTTCTCAGGGATACCCGCTACAGCCATGGAGCCTGCTCGCGTGCAAGCATTGGAGCCGGACAGGATTTGCGTTTCCGCGCCATTGACCATATAGGTAGGCGCCTGTTGGCAGTCACCCAGTACACTGCCGGTGCGCTGGTAGTACTGGTCATAGGCCATCTTCCACTGGTAGGCGAACTTGTTGATGGCCTTTTGGTACTCAGCGTTGCGCTGCACGTCCTTGCCAATGGAGATGGCACCAATGATCAGGCCAATTACAGCCAAAACAACAGTAAGCTCCATCAGTGTGAAACCCTGCTGGCGCTTACGGCCCAGCCTGCAAAATGGTTGCATTTTTTTCATCGAATTCTCCGACGACGAGTCAATTAATAGATAAGCGAAGATGAGAGGAAATAGCAGTGACCAAACAGTGGCAAGCGCCCTACTGCGTCATCCGATAGATAGCCGTGACGATGGCTACCTGGTCTTCGTCTAGGCCAGCGTTGTTCTTCGTCGCGATCTTGTCGTGGTTGCTCGCCTGCCATTCCTGGCCCGGAGCGTTCACCAAACCACCGGCGTTGTTCACCACACCCTCACGGCGGAAGCGTCCCTCCCGCTCATCGGGCTTGCCATCGATCATCTGATCAAGGGCACGTGCCAGATCCGGGGTCAGGCCGGTGATGACCATCACGTTGCCCGTACCATCACCGACGGCCTCGTCAGCCGCACCGTCACCCAAAGGGCGGTTCCACTGGAAGCACACTTGCACTTCTTGCGGATTGCCATTGCTGTCAAGGTACACATAGCGGTCTTCCAGACCTTCAGACCGGCCTGGCGGCATGCGAATGCCCACGCGCGTCATCAGCGCACGCAGATCTGGATCGGTTCCACTGGTGAAAGGACGGCTCATCCCCCGACCGGCCGCACCGCGGCAAATGGCGCTAGGCAAAGCCACGGTCGTCATGTCACGGCCCGACCGGCGTGCACCCGCGCCTGTGGCAAGCCAAACTTCGCCGTTCACCATATTTTGTGGTGCTGTCTGACTGTCGCCCAGTACCCCGCCAACTCGCTGGTAGTACTGCATATACGCCTGCTCCCACTGGTCGATGAACTTGTTCTTGATCTTGGTGTACTCCGCGTTGCGCTGCACATCCTTGCCGATGGCCACTGCACCAATGATGAGTCCGATAACGGCCAGAACGACAGCTAGTTCCACCAGCGTAAAACCCTGCTGGCGTGCCGTGCGCGCACGGCGCTGCGAATGTTTAAAAAGATGTTTCATGATCGAGGGTCCTTGCGCGGCTTCACTGGTTCATCTTGTAAATAGCGGTCAGGGTCAGCACCTGTTCTTCATCCCGCGTCTTGCCAGCCCCTGTCGCCGTTGCACTTGCCGCACCTCGGCCATAGCTGTTGTTCCCGGTCCATTCCACGCCAGGCCCGTTCGGCGTGCCGTTGGCCACACCCTGCAGACGAAAACGCCCTTCTTGGGCATCAGGCTTGCCGTCGATCACCTGGTCCAGCATGCGGGCCAAATCAGGCGTGAGTCCGGCAATCACCATCACATTGCCAGCACCTTCGGGCATGGAAGGGTTGTTCCACTGGAAGCACACCTGAACTTCTTGTGGTGATCCGTTGGTATCGGTGTAGACGTATAGGTCTTCCTGCCCTTCCGCACGACCCGGCGGCATACGAATGCCCACCCGGGTCATCAGGTTGCGCAATTCTTTCTTATTGGCACCGGCGCGCATGGTTCCAGCTTCAGGCTCGCGCTCGCAGACGGGTGCAGGTGCAGTTACTGCGGTCATATCGCCCCCCGACACCGGAGTATCGGCACCAACCGCCACATAGGCTGCGCCATTTACCATGATGCGCGGCGAGATCTGGCTATCGCCGACCACTACACCCGTGCGCTGGTAGTACTGGTTGTAGGCCTGCTCCCATTGGTCAAGGAATTTGTTCTTAATCTTGGCGTATTCAGCGTTGCGCTGAACGTCTTTACCAATGGCCACAGCACCGATGATGAGTCCAATAACAGCCAGAACGACAGCCAGCTCCACCAAAGTGAACCCCCCTTGCCCCGTCCGTTGACCGGCTGAGCTATGTGCACGTCGCGAAGGTAAAATGGCAAAGGATGGCCGCATGATGTTCTCAAACTTTTGTAACAATTTAATGAGCTCGCGAATCATATAGTTGCGATTGAATTTAAATATTACAGTTCGGCCTTCCCCTGCGTTGTTGCATTACAGAGACGTCCCATAAAAGCAAGCGCTGATAGGTTTTCTTTTGATAGACCTATCTGCCGTGGTAATCAAGGTGCGTAAAACGAGGAACAGACTGCACATCTACAGACGGGGTTGTGCACCTGGGTGTGCGCCCCAAGAAATAAACCGCGCAGCAGGGCTCCATTCAAATCTCGTGATGTTCTGCGACTCACACTGCGGCGTTGTTGCATAAATCGGCCATATGCCGAGGCATCCCCAATCCCAAATGGATTTACGCAGCAACGACCGTCTGGGGCGTGCCCAACGCGGTAAATTGATTGAGGATTGACACTCGAATATTGAGCTCGGCCACCTGGCGCTCAAACGACCTGGCCATCACCTTCTCGCCCAAACGCTTGAAGCAATTCATCTTGGTCTCCACCAGAGACCTTCGGTGGTAGCCACGCCATCTTTTCTAAATAGCCCGCCCTAACCCCCTACACGCCTTGACCGCTTCATTGCTGTGAGCAAATGCAACCCCTTTGCGCAGCTTCGCTCCTTTGCGTGGCGGGATGATTGCAATGGCTCCCCGCAGGTAGCACGCCTTATGTACATCTTGCGTGTCATACGCCCCATCACCAGTAAAGCTGGCTCTCTTTTCATTGCTTGGGATTTGACCTAGCAGGCCAACTGCCATGGGCGAGTCGCCCACTTCATTGGTTGTGACTGCAATGGCCCGAATCTGCAGCGTCTGGGCATCAATACCCAGATGCACCTTGCGCCACTGGCGGCGTCGCTCGGCGCCGTGCTTTTTGCTTTTCCACTCACCTTCGCCCAAGAACTTGATGCCCGTGGAGTCGGCCAGCAGGTGTAAGCCTTTCTCGCTTGCTCGGTAGTGCACCTGCACATTCAAGCTGTTTTGCCTGCGACACACCGTGCTGTAGTCGGGCACTGGCCAAGTCAGGCCTGCCATACGCAATAGCGACTGCACCAGGCCCAGCGTCTGGCGCAAGGGCTGGCCAAACAGGCACTTGATGGTCAGGCAAAACTGGATGGCCGCATCTGAGAACTTCTGACAACGAGCATGCTTGCCCATGGGCGGGGCTAGCCACTGCATGTCCCTATCCAGCCAGATGCTCAGATCCCCTCGCGCCTTCAATGCTGCGTTGTACGCCTTCCAGTTTGTTGTGCGGTATTTTGGTCACTGACAATAAAGTTCTGTCCTCAGACAATAAGTTCTGTCCTG
>NZ_JABBCQ020000034.1 GCF_012844455.2 Comamonas suwonensis
TCACCGGCACGAACTTGAGTGGAGCGACGGCCGTGACCTTCGGAGCCACTGCAGCCACCGGCTACACCATTAACAGCGCCACCCAGATCACGGCGACGGCGCCGGCTGGTACTGGCACGGTCGATGTACGTGTCACCACGACTGGTGGCACCAGTGCGACCAGCGCAGCGGATCAGTTCAGCTATCAAACTAAACCAATTGCCAGCAACAGCACCGCCAGCGTGGCTTACGGCAGCAGCGCCAACCCGATCAACCTGACCCTGAGCGGCAGCGCGGCAACCTCGGTGGCTGTGGTCACCGCCGCCATCCATGGCACGGCGACGGTCAGTGGCACAACCATCAGCTACACACCGACGGCTGGCTACGCCGGTAGCGACAGCTTCGGTTATACGGCCAGCAACGGCAACGGAACCTCGGCGCAGGCCACCGTGACCATCACTGTGAGCGTGCCCAGTGTCAGTCTGACGCCCGCGACACTGTCCAATCCCGCAGTGGGAACGCCCTATAGCGCCACCATCACGGCGGCAGGCGGCGCGGCGCCCTATACCTATAGTGTCAGCAGCGGCAGCCTGCCTGCCGGCCTGAGCCTCAATGCCTCCACCGGCGTGCTGTCGGGTACGGCAACGGTGGCAGGCAGCTTCACTTTCAGTCTGCGGGGCAGCGACAGCAGCACGGGTGCGAGCGCGCCGTTCATTACGAGCAACAGCTATACCGTGACCATTGCAGCACCGACGATCACGGTGACGCCAGTCAGCTTGCCTGCAGGGACGGCAGCCACGGCATACAGCCAGCAACTGACGGGTAACGGCGGTGTCGCACCATATGTCTTCACGGTGAAGAGTGGCAGCTTGCCAGCGGGCCTGACCTTGAGCAGCAGCGGATTGCTCAGCGGCACGCCCACGGCAGCCGGCAGCTTCATGCTGACCGTGCAAGCGCAGGATGTGCATCTGTTCACTGGCACGCGAAGCTACACCCTGGTCGTGTCATCGGCCACGGTCAGCTTGACGCCGACAAGCCTGCCAAATCCTGTGGGTGGGGCTGCATATAGCGTTACCTTGTCAGCTGATGGCGGAACGGGGCCTTATGCCTACAGTGTCAGCAGCGGTAGCCTGCCTGCAGGCCTGAGCCTGAATACCGCGACGGGATTACTGTCTGGTACCACGACTGCGGTGGGTAGTTCTACTTTCAGCCTGATGGCCACTGACAGCAGCACGGGCGTGGGCGCACCTTTCCGTGCGACCAACAGCTATACCCTGACCGTCAACGCCCCGACGATTGTGGTGGCACCAACGGCTTTGGCAGCGATGACCACCGGCAGTGCCTATAGCCAGGTCATTACCGCCTCAGGAGGAACAGCACCGTATAGCTACGCTGTGACTGCGGGCGCCCTGCCTCCCGGCATGAATCTTGCAGTAGGTGGTACTTTGTCTGGAACGCCGACCACAGCAGGGGCGTACAGCTTCACCGTCACAGCGACTGATAGTTCAGCATTCAAGGGTGTATTCCTTTATTCCGGCACGGTGAAAGCTAATCCGCCGGTTACCGTGGCAGATACCGCAACAACCAACGCCAATACCATGGTCGCTGTACCCGTGACCAGCAACGATACCGGTGCCATCACCAGCATCGCCATCGTCACACCGCCATCGCATGGCACGGCCAAGGTCACTGCGCTGAACGTGGAATACACGCCTGCGAGCAACTTTTTCGGTGTGGATACCTTGACCTACACCGCCACCGGCCCCGGCGGCATTTCCGCCGCTGCGACGGTGACAATCACGGTGACTCCCTTGGCTGTACCTGTAGCCAAACCTCAGCAGCTCAAAGTGCTGGCAGGCCAGTCTGTCATGCTCAATGCGGTGCTGGGTGCGACGGGTGGTCCTTTCACCGCAGTGACTCTGGTGACGGCTCCTGCCAAGGGCAAGACGATTGTCAGTGGTACGGACATCACCTTCACACCTGACGCCGATGGCAGCGGCGATGTGACATTGGTCTACACCGTCTCCAACGTGTTTGGAGCTTCGCCGCCCGTAACCTCCACGATTACGGTGAACCCTGTGCCTGTGGCACCGGCATTGAGTGCCAATGCAGCAGCGGGCACGCAGGTAGACATTGATTTGACGGCAACCGCCACTGGCGGCCCGTTCACAGGCTCAGCGGTGCTTGCGGTCACGCCAATCAACGCAGGTGTTGCCACGATTCGAAGCGTGGCTGCAGCGTCCGGTTCTGCCGGTGCAGGCTACGTCATGACCTTTAAAGCATCTGCCACCTACAGCGGCACCGCGGTCATCGGCTACACACTGAGCAATGCATTCGCCTCGTCACCGGCAGGGCAAGTGAGCGTGTCGGTTGCAGCGCGTCGTGATGTGTCTACGGATGCTGAAGTGGCAGGGTTGCTGGCCGCACAAGCCAATACGGCCCGCCGCTTTGCCTCTGCGCAGATTGGCAACTTCACCCGCCGCCTTGAGAGCTTGCACGGTGATGGATGGGGGCGTTCAGACTTTGGCCTGACTCTATCTACCGGCAACAATCGTGCGATGTCGGATGCGGCCATGAGCGGCTACGCTGGTGAAGACCGGATTGTTGGAATGGACCCACGCAATGGCCTAAGCCGTAACGGCATGCGCAAAGTGGGCTGGAAGCCTGATAGCCAGGGGGCTGGCAATGCCGGCCAAGGTGTCTATCTGAGTGACCGTGGCGCGGACACTCAGGGCCCGGACCTGCCCGGCAACGATCAGCCGCAAGGCGTGCAGAAACAGGCTCTGGCCTTCTGGATTGGCGGTGCAGTGGATTACGGTCGTCAGAACCTGCGCGGTGTGGATACGCAGTACCGCTTCACGACCAGTGGCATCAGCGCTGGCGGTGACTACCGCATCAACGATCTGGCTACGCTGGGCGTGGGTGTGGGCTTCAGCAAAGACAGCTCACGCATCGGAGTGAACGGAAGCAAAAGCTCAGCTGACAGCGCATCGGCGGTCATATACGGCAGCCTGCGACCCGCCAAGGGCGTGTTCATTGATGGCCTGCTGGGTTACGGCTCCCTGAGCTTCGACTCTACTCGTTACATCACCGACGGAGGTGGTACCGCTACTGGCACCCGCAAGGGCAGTCAGTTCTTTGGATCAGTCATTGCCGGTATGGAGTTCTACGGATCGTCATGGATGTGGTCGCCTTACGGTCGTCTGGAAATGAGTCAAGCAACGCTGGACACATTCACGGAATCGGCACAAGGCATCCAGGCTTTGACCTACTTCAAGCAAAAGGTTCGTTCAACCAATGGTGTTCTGGGCATCAGAGGCGAAGGCATGTATTCCACCGCCTGGGGCAAGTTGATGCCCAGAGCGCGGATTGAGTACACGCGCAGATTCCAGGGAGACGACGAAGCGCGCATGGCGTATGCGGACTTGGCTGATCTTGGCCCGGCATATGTATTGCGTACGCGAGGCTCGGATGTGGGCATTTGGACAGTAGGCTTAGGTGGGCGCCTGATGCTGCAAAGCGGCGTGGAGCTGTCCCTTGAGATCAACTCCAGCCTAGATACCAGCAACACCCGATATCGTGCACTGTCTTTGGGGGTGCGTGCTCCGTTCTGAACGAGGGGTAATGTGAACTGAAAAAGGCGCTATCTGTTACAGGTAGCGCCTTTTTTATTGAGGGTAGCGAGGCTTAAATAGCCGATCCTTGAACTATTCATGTTGCCCAGGCTCGCCGCAGCGGGCGGTCAGGGTGTCACCGTCTGAGATGCCGACGACAAGGCAGAGGAGGGTGACTGTGAGCATTGAACTTAAATGAATAAAGCCCCTACCCACAACATGGCAGGGGCTTTATTTTTGTTCGATGAGGTGCGCGAGTCAATTGATGGCACCTAGTGCATGGAAACAAAAAAACCCACATGAATGAATATCATGCAGGCTCTCTATTTGCTAAATCCGGAACACTGTCCGGAACGAAACCCGGAACACATTCAAAATTTATAGCGTCTAACAAGTGGTGCCCGGGGCCGGAATCGAACCGGCACGCCTTGCGGCGGGGGATTTTGAGTCTCCTGTGGCTTGAAGTGTGGCCACAGCTACATTCGGCGGAGCGACTTTCGGCCGTAAAAAAAAGCCTGCGATTGCAGGCTTTTTTGTGTTCCTCTTCAGGGCGGCTTTGTGTGGGAGTTGTTTGACGCTGCTTTTTCGCAGCGCCCAATTAGCGCCCACTTTTTGCCTGAAACCCAATGAATTGGTAGTATTTTGGTGCCGGAGAGATGAATCGAACACCCGACCTTCTCATTACGAATGATTGGTTTGAGGTATTTAGTTGTGTAGAATGGTGTTGATTGATCTATGTAAAACAATGACTTAGAAGAATTTTTCACTTCTGAGCTGTTGATTTATACATACCTGTATTTGCTCGATCTGCCTACAGGTTGCCTACAACCCTAGCCAAGGGCACACCATGACCGCCACCACCAACCGCGTAAGACTGACCGTAGGCCGGGTTAGCTCTTTCACATGCCCGCCAGAAAAATCGCAGGCTTTCTTGTGGGATACCGATGTACCAGCCCTGATGCTGCGCGCCACACCAACAGGACGCAAAACCTATGCTTTTGAATCGCGCCTGTTTGGTAAGACTTTGCGCATTGGTATTGGGTCTGTGGAGACGTGGACACTTGAGCAGGCCAGAGAGCAGGCCCGCAGCTATTCCGTGCTGGTGGACAAAGGCCAAGACCCGCGCGAATTGGAGCGCCAACAGAAGGCCCAGCAGGAAGCCCAGCGCCAGCAGGCAAAAGCCAAAGCACTGACCGTGGGCGATGTATGGCCGCTGTACTTGGATAACGGCAGGCCAAAGCGCCGGGAGGCATGGAAGCCCCGCTACTTGGCAGACCTTCATGCAATGGTGTCGGCAGGTGGTGAACCAAAAAAGCGAGGGGCAGGGCTGACCCGCCCCGGCCCGCTTTACCCGCTTTTGGCTTTGCCCCTGTCTGGGGTGACCGAGGATGCGCTAAAGCTATGGTTTGACCGTGAAGCAAAGATAGGTAAGCACCAAGCAGCGCGGGCACTGATGATGTTTCGCGGTTTCTTGCGTTGGTGTGCGAGTCAGCCAGAGTACCGAGCATTGGTGGACAGGGAGGCGGGACAAGCTCCAGCCATTCTTCAAAACCTGCCTGCTACCACTCGCAGGACGGACGCATTAGAAGCTGCGCAGGTTGCAGGGTGGTGGTCTGGGGTGGAGCAACTTAGCAACTATGCGGCCAGTGCATACCTGCGTGCGCTGCTGCTGACTGGTGCCCGCCGTGAGGAAATGGCCGCACTTCGCTGGGTTGATGTGGACTTACGGTGGCGCAAACTGACCCTAGCCGACAAGGTAGAGGACAGCCGAACTATTCCGCTGACACCGTACCTGCACCATTTGATCGCCAGCTTGCCGAAGCGGGGTGAATACGTGTTTGCGAGCACTGGCAAAGAAGGGCGCATTGTCGATGTGCGCTCTAGTCATGCGAAGGCTTTGCAATCTGCTGCTATTGAGCACCTAACGTTTCACGGGCTGCGCCGCAGTTTCTCGCTTTTGGGGGAGGCCGCAGGCGCACCAGCAGGAGCGATTGCGCAAGTAATGGGGCACAAGCCCAGCGCCACAGCAGAGGGCTACAGGCCGCGCAGTATGGATGCCTTGCGCCCGTTTTTAGAGCGCATAGAGGAGCACATTCTGGAGCAGGCTGGGGTGCAATTCGACGCTACAACGGAACCCGGCAAGCTCCGTGCTGTGAGTTAGCCAGCAGCGCCAGCACCACAAAGCGCAGGACACCAAGAGCGGTGCAGAGGCAAAATGAAAACGATGCACGCGACTTCTATTTTTTGCATTTTTAGGTGTTCCAGTGTTCCTTATGCATTCCAATTAATAAATACAACAGCTTGGCATAGAACACGTCAGCAAGGCTGAGGTGTGACAGGTGTTCCATCTGACGATTGCCCACAGTAGTGCGCTCGCCCTGCAATCGTATTCCTAGCTGTGTTCAATCGCTCACGCCAAATCAGCGTGGCTTGCCAAGCAAACAATAGGTTCTATAGCCTGCACTGTCAGACGCTCCGGGAGCAGAAGTCAAATCATCAAGTACACGACCAAAGGCGGGGCCACCAATAAACGGCTGAAAGCCTACATAACCGCCATAGCCGTTCTTGCTGTTGACTTCACCGCACACCACTGACCGGCCTTCATAGACAATCAATGCAACCTCTCGGAACCTAGCACTTTCCGGATCACGCAGGTCATGTGCAATCCGACGTTTCGTGCCTTCAATCACTTCAGCAGAAGTTTTCCTTAGCAGTGATTTTTCAACATCTGCAGCGATTTCACTCGCTTCATCAATTCGCTCGAAGTAGGTTTGCTGGAGCGGATTAACCGGCGGAGGTGCTATCGCACAACCGACTAATACAGAAACAGCGCACGCGCTTGCCAGACATAACTTATTAAACATTGCACCCCTCTCTCAGATAGGACAATGCTAGCAGTGCTAGCCAAAAGTTTTCACATACGTTCGGTAGATATCAAGCCCGCCAATGGGCTTATGAGGGACGACCCTTTGTAGAACTGCTTGCAGAAAATGAACTTCCAATATCCGATGTTTGAGCGCCTACAGCCCCATAGCGAATGGAACGGGGGGCGATTGGCATATACAGATTTATTGACGCTGGAAATAGCCGCTATGTTTGCCAGCAAGCATGCTGGCGAAGAAATCACAGTGCAAGATTTTTTGCTTGCAGCAGGACGAGGGGAAATTACTCTGCGCGCCATCGTCCAGCATTCCGCAAAGGTTCGCAAACATGATGGAGGAGTGCTATTCAACAAGGGGACAGCAAACGAAAACATCGTGCCTGCTGGCAGCATTCCAACCCTACCACTGACTGCCTGCCTTCACCTTGCAACGACAGGTCGCGCAAGTTGGCGCACGTTTGATAGCTTCGAAAAAATTGATGGACAAATGATGCGCTACACCAAAGGTGCGTTAACTGATGACGAACCCGACTTTGAAACCGTGCCCGATGATTGTCGCGTGATGGGTTATGACGTTCATGCACTGGCTGATGAATATTGCGCAACAGAGAATGCACCCCAGCCCGCATCGTTCGCACCGTTCGCACCTGTAGTAACCGAGACGGAAAATATTGGCACAAGTCCACCCCAAAAGCCTCTGTCAATTTGTGAGCCAGCATCCTTGTTGAAAAACAGCGCGAAGAAGGCGCGCCGTGACCTTTTAACTCCAGTGATAGAGGCCGCACAAAAGGATTGTGGAAACCCATTCGACACCCCCTCTGTATGGGCTTCGTTGGTTCGTATGGTTAACGCTGAGACTCCACCTTTGGTGGGTGTTACCGAGGAGGGCCTCAAGTGGAAAGATCCGAACGACGAACTTCAATTCTTCAGTATTAGGAGCTTGCGTAGTCGCCTGCGACGCAGCGCAGAAAGGCACGGTAAGGCTCGGTAAGTCATGGCAAAGCGCGGTAAGGCTCGCGAGCTAGGAGGAAACATACGCCCTCGAAACATCATCGGTGCATCTCAACTTTTTTGGATGCAAAGCGATGAAAACCTGTTCTCTTCAACATAGTGCTGATACACACCATGCTGTATCTGAACCACCGCAGTTTCCTGCACTGGAACTGGTAAACCGTCCCACAGTTCCGACCGAACAGGCAGCCTTTTATCTACTGCGCCGCCCGCAAACCCTGAGAGGCTGGGCTAGTGCGGAAACCTTCCCTGATGGCCTGCGCCCCATCCGCATTGGCAAGCGCCTTGGCTGGCCTGTAGCTGGCATCCGTGCAGTTTTGGGAGTGGCGTAATGACAAAAACGCTGTACCGACATCCCGATGGAATGGGCACCATTCGCCACGATGCCCAGACCCAAACGTTGCACCTCATTAATGCTTTAGATGGCACGGAAGCCTATGCACTCATTGGCCCGCATGGGCTTCGCGAGTTAGCCGCAAAACTGCTGGCGCTGGCAGACAAGCTGGAGTGCTAAGGCATGAGCACAAAAGAAAACGCCCAGCCCCACAACAATGCAGAACTGAGCGCCGATAGTAACAGCGCGAATCGTACCAGCTACAAGCCTTTGACGTCACGCGAAAGCCATTCGCTGCGGGCATTGCCTCAGTTTGATGGCTGGATTGCTGAGCAATTCGCGAAAGCCATTGAGGCTGCTGGATTGGTAGCACCTGACACCATCCATGCTGACGGTACTTTGCATCGTTTCAGCGCCACAGGCCGCAAGAGCGACAAGGCCGGGTGGTACGTACTTCACTGCGATGGCCTGCCCGCTGGTGTGTTCGGCCACTGGCGCACTGGGCTAGTAGAGACATGGTGCAGCAAGCCACAGCAAAAATTGAGTGCACAAGAGCGTGCCGAGCTGCGCCACCACGTGCAGCATGCGAAGGAGCAGCGCAACAGACAGCAAGTGCTGCGCCAACAAGAGGCCCAGCAAAAAGCGATTGCACGCTGGGAGGCCGCAAAGCCTACTCACTGGCACACATACACCATAGCCAAGGGCATCCAAACCACTGGCCTACGTGCTGAACCTGACCGCACTTTACTGGTGCCTATGCGCGATGTTTTTGGGGTGCTACACAGCCTGCAAACCATCACGGACGATGGCAGTAAGCGTTTTTTGGCAGGTGGCCGTGTGCATGGCTGCTTTCACTCCATAGGGCTACCTGGTAGGGCGCTGGTGGTATGTGAGGGCATGGCGACGGCCCAAAGCATCCATGCGTGCACCGGGCTGGCTGTAGCAGCGGCCTTCTCAGCTGGAAACCTTGCACCAGTGGCCCGCGAGCTGCGCCAGCACTACCCGCACAAGCAACTGCTGATTGCTGCCGATGACGACCACGCTACTGAAGGTAATCCCGGCCTGACTGCTGCCCGCGCGGCTGCGCTGGCTGTGGGTGGTGATGTCGTGGTGCCGCATTTTCCAAGTGAGCGCCCCAGCAAGGCGACCGACTTTAACGACTTGTTTTCACTGGCTGGCGCTGACGCTGTTCGCGCGTGCTTTGCCGAAGTGTTGGAGAGCTGAAAATGGCCTTGAATGAAGCTGCATTAGATATCGCTGTCACTGACGATGCCAGCATTGGAGCACCTAGCGCCAACTCATATAACCCCATCCCTACCGAGAACAAGCGTCCCAAGTTTGTGGTACTGGATGACTACTACACCGCGCCAGACAATACCAAGTATCGCCCCGGTGTTTGGTACTTTGGATTGAAGGCCGGAAGCGATGAGAAACCAGCCATGCTTACATCGTTCTGGGTTTGCTCGCCTTTGCATGTCGATGCAGTGACCCATGATGAAGCCGATAACAACTATGGCCGGTTGCTGCGATTCACCAATGGGCGCGGGCACTGGAAGCAATGGGCTATGCCTATGGAACTTCTCAAGAGTGATGGTGCAGACTTACGCGGCACTTTGCTTTCCATGGGAATGCAGCTAGACCAAAGCAGCAACGGCAGACAATTGTTGGCGAAATTTTTACAAAACCAATCACCCACTAAATTCATTCAGGCCACTTTACAGACTGGCTGGGCGACTAGTGACTGCAAAGCCTTTGCCTTACCTGATTGCGTTATCGGCCCTAAGGCCAGCAATGTGACGTTTCAAGCCCAAGCCCTGCATGCTGACGAATATACGCAGCGTGGCACCTTGGAGGGCTGGAAACAGATCATTGCAGCGCCAGCAGTGGGAAACCCTATTTTGGTGCTGAGTCTGTGCGCAGCCTTTGCTGGCCCGGTGCTGGCGTTGGCGGGCGTGGAGTCTGGAGGCGTGCACCTGATTGGCGACAGCAGCACCGGCAAAACAACCGCCCTGCAAGCCGCTTGCAGCGTGTGGGGAGGAGAGAGCTACCGCCGAAGCTGGAGAGCGACAGCAAACGGCCTGGAAGGTGCTGCGAGTCTGTTTAACGACTCACTGCTGGCGCTGGATGAAATCAGCGAGTGCGATCCGCGCGACGTAGGCGAGGTAATTTATATGCTGGGCAACGGCAGAGGTAAACAGCGAGCAAGCCGCACCGGCACGGCTCGCAACGTTACCCGCTGGCGCTCTAGCGTCCTCTCCACAGGTGAACGCTCGATTGCGGCAAGCATGATGGAGGCTGGCCAGCGCGTGAAGGCTGGGCAATCTGTTCGCTTGCTGGATATTCCGGTGCAGCGCACTTATGGGGCATGGGATGACCTGCATAACTACGCTAACGGCCCCGCTTTCTCCGACGCCATCAAGCGTGCAGCACACCAGCAGTACGGCACCGCAGGCCGCGCCTTTTTGGAAAAGCTGGCACGCGACGGCAGCAACTTAAACGCCAAATTTGAGGCCATCAAAGTGCAGTTACTGGAGGGCATTGCTAGCGGTGATGGTCAACCTGCACGCGCTGCCGCACGACTTGCTGTACTGGCACTGGCAGGCGAACTTGCAACTGCCTACGGCATCACTGGTTGGGAGGAGGGCGAAGCCATCAAGGCTGCGCGCGTAGGCTTTGGCGCTTGGATGGGACAGCGCGGCAATGTGTCCGGCAATATGGAGCAGCAGCAGATTGTGCAGGCCGTACTGGACTTTATCGACCGCCATGGAGACAGCCGCTTTAGTGATGTTGCTGGCCCATACGACGATAAGCAGCAATCTATGGTGCGTGACCGTGCAGGCTGGTGGGAGGGGACGGGGGATGGTGTGCAGTATCTTTTCACCTCTGTTGGCATGCGCGAAGCTGTTACAGGCTTTGATTTCAACCGTGCTCTCAAGTGCTTGGAGCAAGCAGGCCTGCTGACTTACGGATCAGATGGCAAAGCATCGCGCACAAAGCGCATTCATTCGCGCAACGTGCGTGTGTATGTCGTGACCCCAAATGCATGCCCACGCGATTGATTCATTGATTCCTCAACAAGGCCACTAACCCACAGGCAACAAACGTCCGCACCAAGCCATGTAAGCACTTGTTATCATTTGTCGCTTCAAATATGGAGGAGAAATGGAACTTTTACTTCTTTGGATTGGATTTGCAATCGCTGTTGGCTTTTTAGCAGCTAAATGGCAGCGGTCTGGGTTTGGCTGGTTTTTACTCGCTTGCTTTATTTCACCGCTGCTCGCCGGTATTTTTTTGCTAATAGCTGGCAATGCGACGAACCAACAACCACGCGATGAAGCTGGTAACTTTATAACGCCAAAAACGCACGTTCATTGCCCTGATTGCAGAGAGCTGGTACGTATGGATGCGAGAAAATGTAAGCACTGCCAAGCCGCATTGAAACCACTGGTTTAGGCTTCCCCCAAAATACATGACTCTTTAGAAATTAGTCCGCTTCGACAGCCAAAAAGATGACTAAAAAATAGGAGATATTTATGCTGCGCTGCTTAACACTT
>NZ_JABBCQ020000035.1 GCF_012844455.2 Comamonas suwonensis
GTTGACATGCGGTCTTAGCGCAATACAACTGACGAGGTGACTGAGGCCGAGGCTCAAATGCCTCACCGCACGCACTACACCACCGCTTATCCATAGGAAACCTCCATTCGAAACAGTCGGATGAAATGGATACGGCTCGTGGCTCTTGTGGATTCAACTGATCAATGTGAATCGACCAGCATTTTTAGCCAGCAAATGCTGGTCAATTCACTTCGCAGGTAAGAGCGGGGCTGCGAATTCGCAGGCAACTTGGCGATTGCGCTGGGCCAACTCCCGTATTGAATCAGGTATTGGGGCATCCAGCTCCTGATTCGCCACTGCGCTCCAAAACTCATCGGCCGCACGCGCAGCTAGAGCCCACACTGCGGGAGCGGCGCCGATGGTGCAGACTTTGGGCTCAATGGGCACAAGTTCCGGGTCGATACCACCTCCGATAGAGGCGTAGCGCATTGGGAGAATGTCGTAGGCAGGGGCAATGCCTTGGTACTCGCCGTCATCACCGATCAACATGGAAATGTTCTCGAAGTGGCGATCAGTGTTTCCAATGAGTTCACTGAATGCAGCCATGACATTCACATGCTCAGCATCCTGCTTTGACAGGTAGCCTGCAGCGACACAGCGCGCAGCGAACTCCGGCCAAGTATCGCGCATACCGAAGAACTCATCATCTACTGCGCCAGCCGAGAGCATACCCACGCGCCCTTTCTCACCTATGCGATCAAAGCGCCCAACCTCAAGGAAAACGAACTCTTCGGAAACTAAAATTTCCGTCTTGGCTGTTGGTACCCCGATATTAGCGAGGGATCTCAGTGCAAGATGCTCTAGTGGAAGTAGCTCAGCCATACGGCTACCGATTCGCGCGAACTTGACGATGACATGGCCCGTGTCCTGGCCGAACCAGAGGAATTTTGGCTGCTCACCCCCAGCGCTCGACCCATAGGAGGTGTGCTTGAGCTGCCGCGCCATGCCTGTGTAGTAGTCGATCTTTTCTTTTTTCTCATCCCCAGGGGACTTCAGGAGATCCAGTTCGCGCTGCAATGGGATGTCACCAAAGACGAGATTTCCTGGAAGGTTCAACCCCTGAGTAAAGAGGTATGCCACTCGATGGTCGTCATTCCAGTCCTTGAGGCTAGGCGGGAATGCATGCTCACGGGAGACTGCGTGTGCGCGCTGGCGGCCCAGGAATCCTGAAGGCGCAGCGAAAGTCATATAGGGAGGCAGGCCCTCATAGAAGTACGCAGTGTCGGTACGCTCCAACGTGCCACCGCCCTCAAGGAACTCCATGTCAGCAAACTGCACGATATTGCCAGACGACAAGATGCGAAAAATTCGCTGGCGCGCATTCATTCCGAAGGGAAGAGTGCGGAGCAGGCCGTAGTAGGGCGTGCGCCTGCCTTTCACGCGAAACATAGTGACCTTTGAAGATAGATCACGAATAGTTCGGGAAAGAGTTGGTTGGCTTACATCTAATTCATCTAGCAGTTGTTGGCTAGTACGTGGCCCATACTTAAGTGCGCGCTCAATTCTTCTATGAAGCTCATTTGGCTCTAGTCTGAGAGATGCGTTCATAACGCTCCTACTGTGAATAGTTCAGTGAATTCTATATAAACATCTAAAAACCAGGGTGCGGACGAAAACTTGGACTACCAGGAGGTATTTCATGTATTCCTACTGAGATCGGATTCGAGCCGTTGAGCTCTATATCAAGCTGGGCAAACGCGTCAGACCCACCATGCTTCAGCTGGGTTATCCAACCAAGAATTCATTGAAGGGCTGGTACAACGAATACCAGCAGAAGCTCGACTTGCCAGCGGGCTATGCGGGCCGGGAGCCCAAGTTCTCGCAGGAGCAAAAAGCGGCAGCCATAGAGCACTGTTGATTTCCACCCAGAAGTGACCCACTAGCCCCCGGTTTTTTCATCTCAGTCTGATCCACGCATTAAACCTAGCCTGCTGCTTTCTTGTGCAGTAGGAGACCAGGAGTGATTGACGTGGCTACTTTGAGTGTCATCAGACGCTGTGCGTAAGCAGCGGCGCACGATCAAGCAGATGTTTCTGGACTTGCAGGCGCTGGGCTATGCCGGCTCCTACAACCGGGTCGCTGCCTTTGCCAGAGTTTGGAAGGCTCAGTGTCATGCGGCTGAGCAGACATCAGGGCGAGGCGTTTTTGTGCCCCTGGTCTTCGGTACTGGCGAAGCCTTCCAGTTCGATTGGAGTGAAGACTGGGCTGTGATTGCAGGTGTGCGCACCAAGCTACAAGTGGCTCACTTTAAGCTCAGCCACAACTGTGTACGCTGCTCTTGTGAAAACTCGGTAATCAGGAAATCCATCTTGCTTGCTAACTCTGTGTTGCTGTTCTTGCCAAGACCAGCTGCAGCTGGCGCTGTGGCGATGGATTTACTTAGGCTGGAATCTATTTGTGGACAGCAGATCACTCAGCACGCCGTTGTCGATGGTATCAATGCCAAGCAGCGTGTTGAAGGCCTGCAGGCTCTGCGGCTCAACCGTTTTCATCAGGCCCATTTTCCCTGTTTTGCTGATCACCACTTGCTCAAACGCGGGGGTATGGATCAACTCTTCGCACAGTGCATCTAGGAACTCTCTGGCTGTCTGCTGCAGATAGGCCATAAGGGTATCGTGGGCGCTCCGAAGCGCCTTCGCCTTATCTTCTTCATGCCTAGATTCCTTTGACGACTTGATGATCAGAACGCTGCTGTGATTACTGGTGACAGCATGGTACGTAACGGCTTTGGAGCGCTTGAGCTTGAGGATGGTCTGCGCCTCCAGCTTGTGCATCACAAAGACGAGGAAATAAGCGATTTCATCACCCTCTTTGAGTGCCTTAGGAGCCTCATACCCCGTGGACTGCCAATAGGCGTAGAGCGCGGGTGTGCCCAGCCAGCGGCTGTCATCGCTGATGCCCAGCCCTTCCAAGAGGTTGATCGCTTCGATGACTTGCGAAGACGCAGTGCCGGCGCGGACTGCTTTATTCATGCGCTCATAGATGGCAATGCGTTCGCTCAGTGCCTTTTCACGCTGCTGCAGCTTTGCGCGCTCGGCCTCAAATTGCTCATAGATGCGCTCTGTTTCAGCAGACCTCAAACCCAAATGCACAACCTTCTGACTGTCGTGATAGCTTCGCTGAGCCAGGTAGACATAGTGACCAGATGGCTTCCAGTACATCGACCCGCCCAGCCTTTGCAAGTTGCGCCTGACCGCCACCAGTTCGCGGAATGCTCGGGTGGCGTCAATGACTTGCTTTGTGGTCGTGTTGGAAAGGTATTGTCCTTCCATGTTTGTATTCCAAAACAGGGGTTTAAAAAAACTTGTACAACTCGAATAAATTCAAAGACTTGATTAATTTTTGAGCACTGCTTTTTTGTAGGCTAGCTCTGATTTTGAGTCGCCAGCGGCGCGAAATGTCCAAAATTTCTGGGTTTACTGAATATTTGTACAACCCCTTAATTTTCAATAATTTATCGAATTTTCTGTTTCTAAAGGCTTTTTGACCCTCACGAGGCTCTTTCAGCCCTGCGCTTCCACCTGCCAAGCTCTTCTACAACGTGCGTCTCGAACACCTGGGAGACCTACTCAAAGAGTGGAATGGAGCAGCACCGCAAGCTTTCACAGCTGCCGGCGCAGATGCGTTCAAGTCTTATGCCCAAGGTTTCTTCTTCGATCTAGCGGCCAACCTCAATGAGCCACTGATGAGCATGGGCCCCATGCTCCGTGGTGGACGCAATTCCTGTATTGCGTTTCTGCGTTACGCCCAAGCTTTAAGGGTCAATCACGTCGCCATGAACCTCAAGGCAAGCCGCAGGCCCGCACGCGAAGTTCTGGCATAACTGGCTGAGCACGTGCTGCCGCTGTTCCACAGCCTAATTAGTTAAGCGTCCGCTCTGGGCTCAAGCACCACCTCAACAGCTACGAAAGCGGCCATTCGGACTGTGCCAATCACCAATGACAGCGTTGAGGTGTAGAGCGCACCAGCGAAGGAGCTTCAGGGATCAGTGTCTCAACGAGCACTGGTTTGCCTGCTTGCAGCATGCCAAGGTTGTTTCGAGAGCTGGCGACGGGAATACAACGAGGAAAGGCCCAAGAAGTCGCTGGGCGGTTTGCCGCCGGCGATCTACGCAGCGACTTTGAAGCGGAAAGACGTTAAATTGACCCCGGACTCTAAAGCCAAGTGCTACTGAAAACGGGGTGACGTCGGGGGCAACATCACAGTTTGAGTGAATGTGAATCGAGCAGGTATCAATCTTTGCGGCTTTTATAGCTACTTATATTGAATCGACCAGTGCTTTTGAGGCAGTTGCAAACCACCAAGAGAGCCGGAACGGTAGGATTCACTTTATCGAAAACGCTTGATCAATCAGTGATTCCCCTTTTTCCCAATCGCATTTGTCAAAAGCTATTTCCGCAGCCTTCAAGAGCTTCACTCTTTTTGAGAATTCCTCTAAGTCTCTCCTTTTTGGAGGAGAGCGTATCAGACCGCCCACCGGATAGACCTGTTTATCAAATTTTTCCTTGACGATTTTCCGCAACTCTCGCAAGCACTCTCTAACGGGTAAGGACTCCTTCAGTATTAGTCTATCCAGCAGCCACAACATACCTATTCCAGCTCTTCTAAAAATTGACACCTGCCCTGCCAGTTCAGCTCTTCGCATCGCGCAAGCCATAGCACCTAAAGCAGCTGGAGAGGGGTTCACCGCAAGAAGCAAAGGCACTTGCATAGTCAACTCTGACAGCATCAACGCGGCTGATTCATCCAATTCATCGCCTGACAACAAATGCTCTGCCAACCCATCGTGTGGCAGCTGCTTAGCGCACTCATAGATCTCTGATGGATAAAACTCCGTTTCTTCCATCAGGAACCAAACTGGCGAGTAGAACCATCTTGATGTAGCTGGATACAGGCGCTCCACTTCCTCTGCCCAGACAGCTTTGGGCCTTACTGCTCTCTTCTTGAATGGTTTCGATGCCCCTTCACAGTAGCTTCGCCATACCCCAGTTGCCTCTTTGAACTCAGCGCCTAACAAGCTGTTCAGGTGTTTCTCCAACCGTGTCGGAGAAAACTCATTAGCGGCAACAGCAACACACATCGCCCACGTTCTCGTTCTTAAACGATCAAGATCACTTGTTTGCCTATTTGTCAAAGTGCTATTTCCCCTCTTATGCAACTTTGCTCTTTTTTCAAACTTGCTGGATGCTTAGTCAATGAGCGCATCCAAACCTCCCTCATCCGTCGGAGAGATGCTGTATTGCATACGGCAGGAGCTCGGCATGTCTCAAGCAGCTGCCGCGAATTTAATTGAAATATCAATCGGCTATCTAAGTGAAATTGAGAACGGCAAAAGGCCCACGCCATCACAAAAAACAATCCTAAAAATAGCGACAGGCTTGGCTCTCTCAGGCAAGAAAAAAACAGATTTTCTATCGCTCGCCACTGCAGAACGAATTACGGCGCATCTAGGCAAAACACTGCCGCCAGAAACGATCGACTTGATGATTTACCTCCAAGTCTGGGCACCCCATATTGATAGCCAAACGCTAAACGAAATTAGACAGCGCCTCTACGAAGCGACTTCCAAACTTCATGACAGCCACACTGTGAATTACGGCACGCACCAAACTTCATACCAGCTGTAGTGCGACACCCCAGAAAACAAGGAGACAACTCATTAACTATTAGTCACCTGCAAACACTCCAAAAAAAAGCGACGTTGGCTTGCACACCAACGTCGCCTTTCGCTGGGGGTTGGCCCAGACTTTCCGAACAAACAAAGTCTAAGTCTCTGACCTAAAAAGCGTCAATCCCCATTTCACTTTTTATCGAACGTTTGAGGACGAGCGAGGGGCTCGTTCGTTCTCAAAGTGGGGATTTCTATGAGAACTCAAAAACGCTTTACGCCATCGCTAATAGAGCGCTTTCAACGCGATGGACGAGGCACTGGCACCTATGCTGATTACATACCCTGGCACCGTGTTTCACGCTCTGATCCATCTAGCCATGGCCGCTCCCACCTCATCATCTGGCGGGAGCGCCAGCGCGAGCTGCTATCGGATGTCGAATGGAACTGCGTCAACTTTGCGGCGATGTTGCCTAACGTGCTCGATTTAGTCGAACAGTTTCCACTTCAGCAAGAAGATGCACCGCTAGAAATTTCGAGATGGGACATTAGAAAAAACTCCAAACACCACCCGGGGACACTTGCGGTCGCAAAGTCGTTAGGTATCCGGCACCCACGACTTCAAGGGACGGATGAAGATGTTCTTTGGACATCCAGCACCGACCTTCTGCTAGTACTAGAAACAGCCTTGGGTCACAAGGAGTTGTTAGCGGTATCAGTCAAGGCTGAGTCCATTCAAAAGCTCAGTAAACGTGCACGAGAGCTTTTGCTTCTAGAAAAAATTTATTGGCAGATGCGAGGCGTTACGTGGCTGCTAATCACACCATCAGAGTTTGACCCAGCCATTAAACGTACGCTTATGCGCACCGCAGCTTGGGGACTTGCACCTCTAGTTGATAAACACAATCTGGAGATAGCTCGCAAGGTAGCGATGGCCATGCCGCTTCATGCCTACTCCGATATCGTGAACCATCTAACGCTGCTGTTTGGAGGCCAAGAATTTCAATTACTTGCGCAAGAAGCGTTATGGCAAGCCATCTGGTTTGGACTGCTGCCCATCGATCTACGCCGTGGATGGCGACCATCGCAACCTTTTAAGTACATCTCTCCAAGTGAATTTTTGGCACAAAACCCTCTTGCTGCACGGAGGTCTGCATGCCTCTAAGTCACAACCAGCCATTCCGCGTACTAAACGACGCTTACGGACTGGTTAAAGGGTTCTATCGAATGGTGCTCGCTGAACGTGCAAGTGACACCGTGATCTGCATCCTCTTTCGTCCAGAAGATCCAACACACAGGCGGCCTGGTGGCCGCCCTATCGGCATTGCCACAAAACGTCCGAAGCAGACGCCTAAAAAACCTTTAGTCGGCTCACTCAGCAAGATCAGCTACCAGCTCTTCCAAGAGCTGCTCGACAACAGAGAAATCGTTCCACACAGCTTAGAACTGCACTCATCGTATTACACAGACTTGAAGCAGAAGAAAGATCAGGCACTCTTTAATAAACGCTGCCTGACCATGCAGTCATTTCTTGACTTTGAGCAATTACGAGAGAGCCTTTTGGTTCAGGGGAATATTGGTGAACTGGTGCGAAAAACGATGGAGAAGCACCAAGTCAGCAACTCCCATGTACGCCAACTCTGGTCCATCTTGTGCACATACGGCTTCACTGAACGCAGCCTTCGAATACGCAGTGACCTCTGCGGTGCTCCTGGAAAAAAACGTCTGCTCTCACCTAACGCTTCGCGCCAAAAGTCTGGCCGCAAAACATCCCAGCAAAGATTGAACAAAGCACTATATGGCGTTTATGGACAGTCGATGCAACCTGGCATGAATGATGATTGGGAGAGCATCATCGTTGCCGCAGACAAAAGAATACCGGTGCCAAAACCTTCAATGCCGGAGCGCTACAAACAGATC
This sequence comes from Comamonas suwonensis, assembly GCF_012844455.2. Classification (GTDB taxonomy): domain Bacteria; phylum Pseudomonadota; class Gammaproteobacteria; order Burkholderiales; family Burkholderiaceae_C; genus Comamonas; species Comamonas suwonensis. Next base: position 7,550 of record NZ_JABBCQ020000035.1, read on the forward strand.
ATTAGCAGTGATTTCGCAACCGCCAGTACTTTTGACGCTGATGGAAAAATCATTACGGTTGATCTAAAAAAAGGAGACTACCCCAATTACCAACAGGTCAAACGCGTCCTGACTACTCGCACTACTTATATCCAGAAAGTTCTAGAAAAAACTAGCAAAGGACATTTCAAACGCTCTCTGAGAGGTATGAGCAGTAAGAGCTGGGAAGGTGTTTCAGGGCCTGGACTTTTGTATGCGATCGACTCAACCATTGGCGATATCTATCTGCGCTCCTCGCTCAATCCTGCTTGGATTGTGGGACGCCCGATTGTCTACATCGTCGTCGATGTCTGGTCTACCGCCATCGTTGGCTTTTATGTGTGTTTGACAGGTCCAAGTTGGAGCACCGCACAAGTTAGTCTCTTCAACACAGCAGCACCAGCGCAGCTTCTGGGCCATCTGTGGGACTATGAGATGCAGCCTTCGCTGTTCCCAGCACCCACATTGCCCTATGCACTGCAGTGTGATCGTGGTGAGTATCTCTCCAAGCGTGCCAAAGCCACTGGCATGCAGCTCAGCATGAACCTAAGTTATGCACCGCCCTTTCGACCAGATCTTAAGGGTGTCGTCGAAGTCATGCATCGTATTTTAAAAAATACGCAGTACAACTTTCTACCCGGAGCCATGGATGCGCGCCGCGCAGAGTACGACTTACGCCGGTCCAACCCCGCAGAAGCGACCATGACTGTGCGCCACTATATGCAGTACCTGTATGAGTGTTTCTTCCGCTACAACTTAACTGCAAATCGCTCACACCGCCTGGACGCTCAGATGGTGTCCGACAATGTTTACCCCAGTCCCGCAGGTCTATGGCGTTGGGGACATGCAATGGGCATTGGTTATCGCAAAGTCCAAGCACATGCAGAACTCACCAGCACACTCCTGCCCGTCTCTGACAAGGGTCGAGTATCTCGTTCAGGAATCAGCTTTTGCGGCAATGACTACCGCTCGGAGATCACCGACGCAGAGCAGTGGTCCACCATTGCACGAACATCAGGTCACGGTTGGCAGATTCCAGTTCAATACTACCCGGGCTCTGTTTCAAAAATTTGGACGCCCAACGTCACTGGTAATGGGCTGATCGACTTAGACATCTCAGACCTTGCGCGCACTTCAGCTGCAGTGACGCATGACGAAATGGTCGACGCATTTGCCTACCAAAGACTGCGAGCAGCGGACATTGAGCATGAGAATTTGGTCACTAGCGTGCTGGCATTGAAACGCATGCAAGCCATCAAGGCCGAATCGATAGAGCAGACACGCATCGCACTGGATCGTGCGCATGGCCGTCAACCCAGTATCACAGAAGCACGCGCAATGGAGGTGGCTCTACAAAATACGCAGTCTGTTGCTGAGATCTGTGGAACACGAAAAATTCGCTCTGAAGCTGATACCTATCACCTCGAAATGATGGAAGCGTTATTCGGAGAGATGAATGAAGGGCATCCCCATGAAAAGTGACGCTTCTCCATCGGACTTCACACATGACATATACGGAAACAATGTTCTGATTCAAGGTCTCGGTCCTATACGGTCACGCACAGAGCTGAGCCGCCTCTTGCTAGATCTACCGGTCAAACCTCCTGCCAATATTGTTTCAGTACCTCGTCATGTGCGTCTGCACATGCTGATGAGCCTTCGGGATTTACACTTACCTAGCCTAGAAGAACTGCGGCTTCACGAATCAATCGATTTGATGATTCGACAAAATTACCGTTATATGGAGCCCTCATTAGCTAGAACCTGGAGTCTCATCAGCGGGGAACCAGTTCAACAGTCGAAGCGTCCCGGAGCTCCTGCGTTTGGTGCGGCTGTGGAAGGTATATCGGGGTCTGGCAAAAGCGAAGCTATCGTGCGTTGTTTGGGCTCATATCCGCAGCAGGTCATTCAACACAAGTCATTCTTCAAGATGACCAATGGCTTGCAGCAAGTAGCATGGCTCTCGATTGATGTCCCGCCCAGTGGCAGAGCGACTGATCTGGCCGCAGCCTTGATGACCGCGTGGAAAAAGGCCACAGGTAGTGCGCGCTTTGATCGAACTCTGGCTACCAACTGGCGCAATGGCCCACAAATGCTGGAGGAATGGCGGCAAGTTGCTTCCAGCCATTTCCTTGGGCTTTTACATTTGGATGAGATTCAGAACTTCTTCAAGCTTTCCACTTTGGATCGCCGACGCAAGCGAAAAGCCAGTGAAGAGCCACCAGAGCTAAGCATTGTGGAAGACCAATGCCTCAAATGGATTCTGACACTCATGAATACATGGCAAATTCCACTGCTGGTCTCCGGCACACCAGACGGCATCAGTGCGCTCACCAAGCGTTTGAGTAATGCACAGCGCATAGTTACTTCGGGCTACCACGCTTTTCCTCATTTCACTTCGCCCTCTGATCCTGTGTACCGCCGTATTTTTTTACAAAGACTCAGTGACTATCAGTACGTTACGAAACCTCTTGCCATCACCGATGAGTTGGCCCAATTGATTTGGGAAAAAACAGCAGGCGTTCAGCGCCTCATCATTGCCTTATGGATTGCGGCGCATCGCGTGGCATTCGAAAAGAAGACGGACGAGCTGTTGCTCGAAGATTTTCGAATTGCAGCTGATACCTATTTATCCTTGGTGCAGCCCGCAGTTGTGGCTCTTTGCAGCAACGACCCCCAACGACTAAGAAGGTATGAGGATTTAGTGCCCCGCGACAATACATTCTGGACACGATTTTGGGGGGATGTGTCCAGCTTCTAACCCGGCACTTATACCTCCTGCATTTGCGCAGGAGGTGATTCCCCCTGGAGGGTTGCATGCAACCGTCGCAGGTTGTTTGAAAGCTCTTTGCGCGAGCAACGGACATCTTCTTTGTCCATCTTAATCAGTGCTTTGACCATAATCGGACCGCAGCACCGAAGCAGGCCATCGAACTGTCTACTGTCCATTCCCGACAGCATGAGGCTTTCTTGGTAACTACATTTACTCAAATAAAAAGCCTGCAAACTTGCTTTAGGGAAAACAGCTTGGCCAGGATCTGCTGCAAGGTCGGGCAACCCTAGCTCCAACAACCTCTTTTGAATACAGCGCTTTGGGATCTCCCACATCTGGACGATGTTGGAGACATCACCCTGTGCTCTGATATACGCCTCAACCAAAGCATCGTCAGCCGGTAGTGCATACCGCACTTGTCGCAGCAAAACCTCTGGAACTAGAGCGCCACTCTGAGCAGCTTGTAATGTATTAATGGCCTCATCAGCCGTTTCAAACAGTGTCGCAAGCACCAGAAGATATGCAACCGTCGAAGAAGACGACTTACGCATGTAAAGTG
>NZ_JABBCQ020000036.1 GCF_012844455.2 Comamonas suwonensis
ACGCAGCTGCTTGCGCTGGCTGTGCTTGGCACTCAAAGTCCAAATACCTGCAAACCCATAAAAAGAGAGCGCACAGCGCTCTCTTTTTATGGGGGCAAAGCTCTCAGATGTCGAGACCCTGGCCTTGTTTGAAGACCTTGAGCTCGCCCGAACGTATGGGTGTCCAAGTTTCATTGTGGGTCAGCGGTGTCGTGACGATGATGGCCACTTTGTCTTGCGGGGTCGTCTCGCGCGAGAAGTCCACGCTGAGGTCTTCGTCGCAGAGTTGGGCCTGGGCAAATGGATGCTGCCGCTCTATGTAGCAGAGATGGGTGGTAGCGTGGGCCCAGAGAGCTTCGCCGTTCGAGAGCAGGAAGTTGAACGTGCCATGGGGCGCAATCTTGGCTGCCAGCTCGCGCAGGGTGTGGGTGAGTTCTTCAATGCTGGGGATACCGGCATGAGATTTCCATAGCTCTTGCATGATCCAGCAGAAGGCTAATTCACTGTCGGTATTGCCGATGGGGTGAAAGTGTGCGTGGAGTTTGGGAGCGAAATTTTTGAGATCGCCGTTATGGGCGAAGACCCAGTTGTGCCCCCAGAGCTCGCGCACAAAGGGGTGACAGTTTTGCAGGCTGACCACGCCCTGAGTCGCCTTGCGGATATGGGCAATGACGTTATTGCTTTTGATGGGATATTCGCGGATCAGCTTGGCGATGGGGGAGTCGATCGCACGTTCGTGATCGACAAAGTGACGCAGGCCTTTTTCTTCAAAAAAGGCGATGCCCCAGCCATCGGTATGGTCGCCGGTATTACCTGCGCGCTGGGTGAAGCCCGAAAAGCTGAAGCGCACATCGGTTGGTGTGTTGCAGTTCATTCCCAGTAGCTGGCACATGCGATGCTTTCTCAAGGGCCTGCGCCCGTTAAACCTCAATGGCTTAATTATGCGCAACTTAGCTGGGGGTGGGACTGCTCAAGGCTTGTGGTGAGCGCAGCTGCATTGATGCAACCAGTGCAATCAGGCAGAGCAGGGTGAGCATGGCAAAGCACTCGTGAAAAGCCGCCAGTTGCGCCGCCTGAGTGCTGAGGTTGCTATCAGCGACGTGGACTGCTATACGCCACTGCAGCATGATCCCGGATAGACCGACACCGGCGGCACCGCCCAGCATGCGGATGAAGCTGATGGTGCTGGAGCCTTGGGGAAGCAAAGAGCGATCCAGCGGGCGCATGGCCCCGAGGTTCAAGCTGGGCAGGATGAAGCCCAGACCGATACGGCCAATGATGATGACGACGGCCAGCCACCACAGCGGAGTCGTTGTACCAATCCAGATATTGAGAGCGAAGGACAGGGCCAGCAGTGCAACGCCTATGCCGACCAGCCAGTGCACGGGGTGCTTGTCTGCCATGCGGCCGACGATGGGGAAGGTAAAGGCCAGTACCAGCCCTGCGGGAATCAGCAGATTGCCGGCGTAGCTGGCTGACAGGCCCAGCCCCATCTGGATAAACAGCGGCAGCAGATAGGTGGAGCCGTACATTGCTGCACCGTAGATAAGGGAGACGATGCAGCCCATGACAAACGGGCGGCACTCGAAAAGGCGCAGATCCATCAGCGGCTTCTGACCCTGACGCAGCAGCCGTTGTTGCCAGAGCACAAAGGCGACAAGCAATACAGTCGATGCCAGGAGCAGCCCGGCGGCGGCCAATTTGGAAGGGCTGTGCAGTTGTGCCAGACCATTGAGCAGGCAGACCGTGCCAGCGCCGCCCAGTGTCAGGCCCAGCCAGTCCAGCGGTGTTTTCTGCGCGCCGGCTTCTGCACCGCCGGGGGAGGAGTGGGGGACGAGTTTGAAGCCCAGCCAGATTGATACCAGTGCAAAAGGCACAACCATGAAGAAGGTGGCGCGCCAGCCCAGCCAGTCCGTCAACACGCCGCCCAGCGCGGGGGCGAGGGCTGGGGCCAGCACCACGCCCATGCCAAACAGCCCGCCAGCGCGGCCCTGCTCATGGGGTTTGAAGGCACTCATCATGATGACGGCCGGTATGGGCTGGATGATGCCTGCGGCAATGCCTTCAGCGACGCGAGAAGCCAGAATCAGCGGGTAGTGCTGGGCCAGACCACCTACCACAGCACCGATGGTGAGTAGTACGAGAGCGGCCACATAAGTGCGGCGGTAGCCAAAGCGGTGCAGCAGCCAGGGCGTGACCAGCATGGCGATGGTGGATGCCACCATAAAGCCAGAAGTGATCCACTGGGCCTGCGCCGGGCCGATGTGGAAATAAGCGCTGATGGCCGGAATGGCCACGTTGACGCTGGTGGAGGGGAGAACCGACGCCACCACGCCGACCAGCACGGCCAGCAAAAGCAGCCAGCGGTAACGTTCTCCGTAACGGGCGCGCAGCTCAGCGGTGGATGCACCGCCTTGACTTGCGCCTGCGTTCATTCGCGTTCCAGCCAGAGCTTGCCGCCTGTGGCCCAGTTTTCGCGCTTGATGTCGGTGATCACAATGTCCACGTACTCGGGCGATCCGCCCAGAACTTCAACGCTGACGCGGGTGATTTCTTCGACCAGCTTGCGCTTTTGCTCAACGGTGCGGCCTTCCATCATTTCGATGTGATAGGTGGGCATGTAAGGACTTTCTGGATGTATTTTTTAAACACCTATCATAAATGGGCGGCTGTAAGACGGCGCAAAAAAAGCAGCCCGAGGGCTGCTTGTCACACGGTGTGCGGCTCTCAGCTCTGCTCTGACCAGAGCTTGCCAGCCGTGGCCCAGTTGTGGCGCGGCACGTCGGTAATGATGATGTCCACGGACTCGGGCGAGCTGCCCAGGACTTCCGTGGTCACGCGGGTGATGGCTTCGGCCAGCTTGCGCTTTTCATCAACGCTGCGGCCTTCAAACAGTTCAATGCGATAGGTGGGCATCAAGGTCTCCTGGGTAGTTGGGTGCCTGACCTGCGCAAAGATGGGCTGCAGAGTCAGTCGGTCGTGAAATCGGGGTTGCCGGGCTGGGCGCAGACCGGGCAGATACAGGCCTTGCCGCGTGCTTCAGGCGGCAGCTGGGCCAGCGCATCTTTGGACACTGGGGTTTGCATGCACCAGCAGCTTTCTGGCGGTAGGCCAGAGGTAATGGCGCACTGGTTAGCCTGGCCACATAGTGGGCAGAGGCAGGGATTGAGAGGCGTATTGCTTGGCATGGCGCCAGTGTAGAAGCCGTGCCGCATCAAGCCGGCCGCGTCCCATAAAAATGCACTCGATGTACGGACATGGAGTGCATTTTTGATAACTGCTTGCGCTTGTAAATCAATCAGTACCACTAAAAGTATATGTGGAGCTTATGAGTAGCAAGCAGTTGATGCTCTGAAAACAGAAGTGACCCATTCAATGCTTTTCGGCATCAGGCCTGCCGCAGGCAACGGTGGCGATGAGCCGGAGTTCCACAAGCATCTGGTGGCAGGCATCGCTTGTACGTTGGCGCGCGGCATAACTCAGCGCTAGGCAGTTGGTGACCCGCTGCGAATGCAGCCATTTATTCGGGCGTGATGCCTGCCGCTTTGATGACCTTGCCCCACTTCTGAGTTTCTGCGGCCTGGAACTGCGACAGCTCTTGCGGCGTGGTGGTCCAGGGCTCGGAGCCCGACATGTCGAAGAAAGACTTGGCGGCAGCGCTGCTCACGGCGCTGTTCAGCAACTGGTTGAGCTTGGCGACCACGGGGGCGGGCGTGTTAGCCGGGGCGTAGGCCGCAAACCAGTAACCCATGTCATAGCCTTTGACGCCAGCCTCGGCAATGGTGGGCACATCGGGCAGCTGGGCGCTGCGCTTTTGCGTGGAGTAGCCCAGGGCGCGCAGCTTACCGGCCTTGATCTGGGGCACGCCGGTGGAGACATCGGTAATCATCAGATTGATCTGTCCGCCCAGCAGGTCGGTAATTGCCAGCGGGTTGCTTTTGTAGGGCACATGCAAGATATCCACACCCGCCAGTTGCTTGAGCATTTCGCCGGCCACACGGCTGGACGAGCTGCCGCTGCCAAAGCTCAGCTTGCCAGGGTTGGCCTTGGCGAAAGCGACCAGCTCGCCCACCGATTTATACGGTGCGCCGGCCGGAACGACCAGCACCTGGCCGCCCTTGCCCAGGCCGGACAGCGGGGCGAAGTCCTTGACCGGGTCATAAGACAGCTTTTTGTACAAATGTTCGTTGGCCGCATGCGTGGTGTTGGTGGTGATCAGCACGGTATAGCCGTCTGCCGGCGCCTTGGCCACGGCCTGGGCGGCAATCATGCCGCTGGCTCCGCCCTTGTTTTCCACCACCACCGGCTGTTTGGTTTTCTCGGTGATGGACTGGCCCAGCGCCCGTGCCAGCTGGTCCGTGGCGCTGCCCGCTGCAAAAGGCACGACAAAGGTGATGGGCTTGCTCGGATAGTCGCTTTGCGCAAAAACCGTGGGCGCAAAGGCGAGGGCGATGCTGCTGACCAGCAGGCCGCGGCGTGTGAAAGAGGTCATGGTTTTGTCTCCTGATCGGATGGTTGTTGTGGAAAGGTCGAGGCGATCTATGTCGTCTATTCGTTGTCGGCCGGACCGGCCAGATAGGGCCGCAGCTGCGGCATGCGTTCGGCCGGTATGCAGATGGGCATTTGCAGCACGCGGTAGCACAGGGTCTTGCCATGGCTGTCGAGATTGAGGGCGTCATTGACGCCTCCATCCAGCACATCGTCCAGCACCAGGTTCATGGCCTGTAGCTGTGGCAGCAGATGGCGTTTGACCTGGCTTGGGCGGCGGTCGGCAAACAGGGCGCGCACGGCGTCCTCGCTGACCTGCTCGCAGATCAGCTCCCAGAAATCCGGATGCCAGGCGATGACGCTGATATTGGAGCGGTTGCCTTTGTCTCCCGTGCGGCCATGGGCCAGGCGGTACAGCGGAATGGCGACTGTGTTGCGGGACTCAGACATGGCTGGCCTCCTGGGTGTTCTGGGCATCTTGCGGCTCGGCCCATTGGAATCCGGTGCGTATCTGTTCCTGCGCAACCAGGCAGGAGGTCAGGCCCAGGCGCTGGCGCATATGGGTGCGCACACCACCGCCCCCGGCCGGGCCGCAGCAATACAGGGCATTGATCTCGCGGGGCAGGCGGGCAGCGGTGGCATGCTCCTCGTGTTGCCAGGCCATGCGCAGGCGCACATCGGCGGAGGCCTGGCTGAGATCGGCGTGATCAAGCCAGTCGCTGTCATCGTTGCCCCAGACGCTGGTCACGCCAATCAAATCAGTGCGCAGCGGCGCAATACCGTTCAGGCGCTGCGCGATGGTCTGGCCAGCCAGACGGGCACGTTCGGCGGCGCGAGGGCCGGCGTAGGAGATCTCGCCTTCGGCAAACCAGCCCGTGGCATAGCAGACATTGACCTTGAGCGTAGCTGGCCGTGGATGGCCCACCACGCCTTGCAGACGCACCTTGTCGGGTGCCAGGGCAATGACTTCGGCCTGGGTGATATCGGCCACGACATCGGGCGTGAAGTATTGGGCCGGGTCATGGATTTCGTAGAGCAACTGCTCCTTGATGGTGGCCGTTGTGATGCAGCCGCCCGTGCCCTGGGGCTTGAAAATGTTGCAATGGCCGTCGGCATCGATCTCGGCAATTGGGTAACCCAAGCGGTCCATGCCAAGCACCTCTTTGTAGCCTGGATCGGCAAAATAGCCGCCGCTGACCTGGGTGCCGCATTCCAGCAGATGGCCAGCCATGGTGGCGCGGGCCAGCCGGTTCCAGTCATCCCAGGCCCAGCCAAAGTGGGCCATGGCCGGGCCTACGACTAAAGAGGGGTCCGACACGCGGCCGCAGACCACGATATCGGCACCGGCTTGCAGCGCATCGGCAATCGGGCGCGCACCGATATAAGCATTGGCGCTGACCAGCGGCTGGCTGGGCATGCGCTCGGCCAAGGCTTGCTGCAGCAGGGGGCGCTGCTCAGGGGCGCTCAAATCATCGCCATGGACCACGGCAATGCGTGGCGCCTTGAGGCCCAGCTCCTGTGCCAGGCGGGCAATGGCGCGCGCGGCACCCGCGGGGTTGGCGGCGCCGAAGTTGCTGACGATGCGAATGCCGTGTTGCAGACAGTCAGCCAGCACCGGCCGCAGAAAATCCAGCATCAGCGGCTCAAAGCCTGCATCGGGGTCGCTTTGGCGTGCCAGCTGGGCCAGGGCCAGCGTGCGCTCGGCCAGGGTCTCGAAAATCAGCACCGCCGGTTGGGCCTGGCGAATCAGCTCCTGTACGACCGGGCCGGCGGCATCGATGCGGTCGCCCGAGAATCCGGCGGCGCAGCCGATCAGCAAGGGGGTGGGGTGGGGCGTGGGTGATGTCATGGAATCTCCTGCTGACCACTATAGGAAGGCTTTAGTAAGCTGTGAAATCGATAATTAAGATGAATTGATTTGGAAGGCAGATGAATCTTTCGGCGCGCGATATTCAGGCATTTCTGGCTCTGGCTGAGGTGAAGAACTTCACCCGCGCGGCGGCGCGCTGCCATCTGTCGCAGCCCGCCTTCAGTGCGCTCATCAAGGCGCTGGAGGCCAGTGTGGGCCTGCAGCTGTTTGACCGCAGCACGCGCCATGTGCTGCTAACACCTGAGGGCGAGCGCTTTTTGCTTTCGGCCCAGCGTATTGCGGCCGAGCTGGAGGACTGCGCCAAAGCCATGCGCGACACGGCCCAGTTGGCACGCGGCCATGTGGCGGTGGCCTTGCTGCCATCGCTGGCCGCGGGCTGGCTGCCGCCGGTGCTGGCGCAATTCATGGCACGACACCCTGGGGTGGACTTGGCCTTGCTCGATGTGCTCTCCGAGCCCTGCATCGCCGCCGTGGCCCATGGCGAGGCCGACTTTGCCCTGGCCGCCATCCGCGCCGATACCCCCGATCTGCAGGCCGAGCCGTTTTGCAGCGACGACTTTCACCTGGTCTGCCGTGAAGACCATGCGCTGGCGGCGCAGGACAGGCTGGAGGTGGCGGATCTGCTGCCCTGGCCTTTTGTGCACCTGGCGCGCCACAGCAGCGTGCGCCAGTATCTGGATGCGGCTTTTTTTCCGCAGAGCATGCATACCCTGGTCGAGGTGGAGCAGCTGGCCACGGTGATGGGCTTGGTGCATGCAGGCTTGGGCATCAGCGTGGTGCCGGCGCTATCGCTGTTTCATTTCGACAAACCGGGCTTGATCACGCGGCCGCTGTCTTTGCCGGGGATGGAGCGGCAAATTTATCTGGTGCGGCGGCGGGAGCGCAGTCTGTCTTTGCCAGCACAGGCCCTGTATCGCTTGATGCTGGAACAGCGCCCGCAATTCTCTGCACCATAAAAAATGCACATCCGAGGAGGTGCATGCAGGTTTGCGGCGACTCTTTAATTCATAGCTAGTGGCGCTCGACTCATATTGAATTCAAGGGTAAATCCATCTGAAATCATTATGAATAGTGTGCAAGAAGCTATTGTTTTTGAGCTGAACTTATGCCGCTTCAGTTCTTGCCGTACAGGGGCGAGCGAGGGCCGTACAGCAAACCATTGGGGCCACCTGCTGCTAGCAGGCGGTTGGTGGCCAGGCCTGCGACAGGGTGCGACGCATCGGTGGCGGAGCTGATGATCTGATTGACCAGCGCCGTCACCAGCATGCCGATCAGGCCGCCTCCGGAGTTGTTGCCACCTTCCTGATTGGATGCAGTGGCACGGCCATCCCATAGGGAATCGCCCGTTCTCAGGTCCACCAGTCTGGCTTCGACACTGACGATCGTGGTGCTCTGGATCACTTGATACGTGGTGCCGTACTTGGTGACGCGCAGGTACAGAGCCGCATCCGAGCCAAAAATTTCCTTGAGCTTGGCAGGTGCAACCTCATGGATATCGCCTGCGATTTCCAGACCGTTTTGCTTGAAGGTTTCGCTCATCAGCGTGACCGGCATCACATAGTAACCGGCTTCGGCCAAGGGCAGCGTGGCTTGTGAAAGCACGCTGGCACTGGCCTGAACTTCGGGGGCGTCATTGACCGGCGGCAGTACCAAAATGGATGCCGGTTTGGCAGCACGGTAGGCGCTGTAATCCCTGGTTTGCTGGGTGGCACAACCTGCAAGCCATGCGCTCAGCGCCAGCACCGCGCCGCATTTGAGCGCGCGTGATAGGAGTGGCGTATGCATGTCAGGCCCCGTTTTTCTTCATATTGCTGACCAGGTAGTCGATGTACTGGGTCGATTCGGGAAACTGTTTTTTCTCCTGCGCCCAGGCCGCCAGCGCCTGGTCGGTGCGGCCAGCATTCAGGTACAGCAGGCCCAGGTGGGCCTGATAGCCGGGAGGCAGTCGCGTGCCTGTGCCCGCAGCTTGATGCATGCCTTTTTCCATTTCCAGAATCTGCTCTTCCTGGGCCGGTGAGTCGCTCTTGAGGTAGCTGTATACCTGCTTTTGGTAGCTGTTCCAGCTGTAAAGCGGCTGAGGCGCCGTGACGCAGCCCGTCAGAAGAATGGCCAGCGCAACAGCGCTGCCCATGTGGATTGCCGAGGAAGATTTCATGGTCCGCCTGTCTTTCAGCGTCGTGTGGGGTTGCCTGAGAGTGCTGGCAGTGCGCCAGCGTCAACGGCTTCGCCCAAGCGATCGACGGCTTCGCGAATCGCCAGATCCAGCACCTTGCCGTTGAGGGTGGAGTCATAGCTGGCGGTGCCGCCAAAGCCCACGATTTCGCGGTTGGACAGTTGATACTCGCCCGCGCCCTGAACGGAGCGCACGACTTCCGAGGTGCGGATGTTCACAATGTTCAACGTGACCTTGGCATAAGCCGTCTGGGTCTTGCCACGGCCGAGCACGCCGAACAGCTGCTTGTCACCGACTTCCTTGCGACCGAATTCTGAAATGTCGCCAGTCACCACATAGTCGGCGCCTTTGAGCTGCTGTGCTGTTCCCTGGATGGCGGCTTCCTGCTTGATCTCCGCCATGTTGTCGCGATCCAGAACGCTGAAGCGGTTGCTCTGCTGCAGGTGGGCCATCAGAACTGTCTTGGCCTGGCTGCCCAGACGGTCGACACCGTCGGAAAATGCACCGCGCAGGTAGCTGGAACGGTTGTCGAATTTGCCGACGGCAATCGGGCTGCGGGTGCCATGGTAGCTACGGGTGGCGCTCTGGGTTTGAGTAGCGCTGACGGCCTGCGAGGTTTCAGTCGCACAACCGGTCAAAAGCATGGGCGCAACCACCAGGGCAGTCATAGAAAAGAGGCGGAGAGGATGCATGGGGTCAGGAGAAAAAAGAGAGGGGGATTGTATG
>NZ_JABBCQ020000037.1 GCF_012844455.2 Comamonas suwonensis
CTGGCAATTTTGACGATAAGTAGTCTTGCAGGCTGTGGAAATCACAAGGAAGAGTTAGAAGCCTGTCATAAGCGCGGGATCGCGTACTTTGAAGGTACGCCTTCATACCCATACATGCAAAGCGAACCGAACAAGGGACGCAGGACAGCTGATGTCGTGTGGGAGCGCTGCAACCGAGCAACCACAGCCTTTTAGACCGGCGCATCGGAAACCTACTTACCAAAGCACCTTCGGGTGCTTTTTTTGCAAAAAATAACACCAGCAGTGTTGTATGCGTTATTTCGCAACATATTGATTTTTTAAAGAATATCCTCCTGCCACACTTGGAACACCAAAAAAACATTGCTAGGGAAAAATCAGCGTGCAGAACTAAAAGCCACGGCAAGAACACGGCAAGGACAGCCACACGATTACCCCAAGGAAGAGGGTTTTCGCAGTCCCTAAAGGGATGGACTAGCGGAGCCAACTTGCTAAGTCATCCTAAGGTTCGGCAGAGTTTTTGTGATTTCTAGAGTGACAAAGACAAAGGCCGCATCACTGCACTTTTGGGGACCAGTACGCGCGCGTGAGAAAAAACACTGTCCTAGGCTACAAAAGCGAGGCACACAGGCAATCTAATTTTTCAAATTTGCCTACAGATTGCCTACAGATTTCTAAAAGAAAAAAGCCCGCTATCTTTTAAATAGCGGGCTTTTCTTTACTGACTTGGTGCCGGAGACATGAATCGAACACGCGACCTTCTCATTACGAATCAGCCCCAAATGTTGGTGACGAATGTCTGTGAAGGATCGGGATCAATGAAATCAACAACCTCTACGCTTTAAGAAACTTTCACCTTTCAGTGGTCTTCCTAGAACCGCACAACGGTTGTGCCGTTATTGTGCCATGGCACACCAAGGTGTCGATTTTTTTGCAGTTCACGCGCCCTTGAACCGAATGTCCGCAGATAGCCCGTTTCCGGCAGCCCAAGCCTGAGCCTTGGACTGAAGCCACGGCAAATATCCCTCCGCGCCGAGTTCGCCATCTGCGAACGGTTCAAGTTGATCGGATGAAAGCAATGCTGTTAGAAGCGACTGCACACGCTCAGCCAGTACATCATTTTTGGAAACGACAAGATAGGTGTTCAGTGGCTTGTCTTTTGACTCCTCTTCTCCCCCAAGGAATCGCTCGAAATCTGGAACACTAATTCGATGTCGGGCGATCAATCCGGCCTCACGGGCCTTCAGAAGCAAAGCTCTTATCTTCTCGTTTTCGGTCCACATTCCGTTTTTATGGCCATTCTTATTGAAGGGCGAGTCGCAATCGTGAACAACGCCGAAATCAATCTTGAAATGGGTCATCACCTTGATAAGTGGAACGAGGATTGCCTTGCCCCGAGCGCGAATAATGGTCACCTGATCCATCAGAGCATGCTCTCGTTCAAGAATTGATGCCATAAATGCAGCGTGCTCTGTATCACCCTCTACAAGGACGGGGTAGGAACCAAAAAACACTTCGGAGAAGCTGGGGTCAATGTGCTGCAAAGCTTGAAGACGCTATTTGTCTTCTCCCTCGAACTCGATCAGATCCGATCGGTATGTCTTGGGGGCAACTGGCGCTGCTTCGGCATCCCCTGCTCGTTCCAGGCGGACAATTGTTGTGTGATCCTCGAAAGGGTTGATGAAGTGCGGCGAGTGGGTTGTCATGATGACCTGCCAGTCCGGACTTTCAGCCAATTCATACAGATGACGCTGTGCCGCTCGTGCCGCCATCGGGTGTAGGGCATTCTCTGGTTCGTCGATTAACAAGAGATAACCAGGAAAAGCGGGGTCGTCAGGGCTATCTGGGATCGGTGCTCCGCCATCATGTGCTTCGAGCAATGCTTTTGCCGTGTTCACGGACTCAGTAAGGACGGCCTTTTCGGCCTCCTTTGCCTTCACCAGCTTCTTCTCCGTATCAGAAATTTCCTTTTCCAATCGTTTGCGGTAGTCGGTGCGAACTTCTTTGTCGCGGGACAACTCGTTGTGAACTTGGAGCATTGACCAGAAAAGTGCCCTTCGTGCACCAGTCCCTTGTTGGCCTAGCTCCGTCTCTGCTACACCGTCTTTTACTTTCAGGCTAGACCCACTTTTCACAAGGTCTGCAACTTTTGGCACCAATGGCGCGGCTCCGATTTTCAGTCGCACGTCAAGGCGAGGAAATACGCCTTTGAAGCCTGTGGACACGCGACTAGCAATATCGTTGAAGTGCTCCTCGTGAGCTCCACTAATCACATCCATGCGTTGCGATACGCTTGCGATTGCCTTTGCAAGGTCTGATTCTGGATTGCTGCGTTCCTTCTCAAGCCCGGCTAATAGTGGTCCGAGCGCAAGAGCGAGCAGCATTTCCTCCGTCTTTTCCGAGTCATCAAGAGAGCCAATACGTAATGGCCTGGGCAATCTGGAACTGAAAACTGGATCGGCCCCGCCAGCCTTGCCGTCTTCTGCCCATGTCCCTAAGCCGTCAGCCCCACCAGTCGGATCCCATGTGGTGCGCACCTTTTGAAAGCTCGGTCCAATCCACTGCCACCGACTTTTTACGATCAGCAAGCCGTCTTTATGAGTCTTCCATTTGTCGTCTACGTTACCAATTCCCTCGGGAATATGCACTTCCAACAAAACCTCGGACGGCTGATCTGGTGGCGCGTACTGACAGCGATCCCTTGATACATCGAATGCTGCGCTACCTTTTGCCAATTCGTAGGCTCGCAGAATGGTTGATTTTCCTGCGTTATTTTTGCCAACCAGACAGACGACATTGTCGAGCTCTATTTCAACGCCTTCGTTGCCGATACAGCCGATGTTGCGCACGGTGATGCGCACAAGTTTGGAACGATTTGCACCTGCCATTTTTCCTCCACTGAATGTATTGATCTTGGACTTCGTGCGATTGCAAGGTTACCAGCAGCCAGCGCAGGCCGTCAGCAGGCCCACTCGCAAGATCAAGTGCACCACATCGAGCACAGCCCGCTGGGGCGTTTGTCCGATCACCCACAGCTGCGTGGGCTGGTCTTCAATCAGGGCGGACAGGAATTTCACCATTCCGTAGGCTCCTCAGGCTTAGCCTTGACCATCGCACCCATCCCAGCAACTTCGGCGGGGACTGGCTTGATCGTTTTGATCTGGATGGTGTTGTCATCGCAGACGCGGATGCGCAGGAAATCCTTCTCACGGATGTCCAAGAGCTCGACGATGTTCTTCGGTAGCCTTACCGACAAAGAGCCACCCCATTTCCCCACCCGATTTGCCATGGTTTTTCCCTTGCTGTTCAATGATCGACAAAATTGACTACAGCGGTTCAGCGGGGTGGTGGTCGGCGGCATGAGTCAACAAGCCAGCCAACCACCTGCTGCGAGCGTCTAAACGGCCATCGGCGGTGCCTCTGGGCAGCGAACCGTGGTCAGCGGTTGGAGGGGCTCTCCTGCACCTTGCGCAACGTATTCCGTGGTCACGGTGATCTGCCGGTCGCCCAGCGCATAGCGGGACTGCACCGGTTCTTGCGCCGCTGCGGCCAGGCTCAGCGCCAAGACTTCTTCCCGTGTCACGTCTCCGAACACGCCGCACTTGTGAGCCTCCAGAAAGGGCAGCAAGGGCTTCCCGATGTGGTCAAGGTACTGCCGGGCCTCGGCGCCGACAACAAGACGACCCAGGCGAACAACGGGCGGTGCGGACAGTTCTGGCGGGATATGGGAGCGGCCAATGCTTCGCGTGCGGCCAGCATCCAGCTTGACCTTGAGGGCATGAATCAGCCTTCGCGCCATGGCAGGACAGAACACGAAGTACTCCAACCCAGGGGGCGGAGCGTACATGCCGGGATACTGCGCCAGGGCGTTGAACTTCACGGAGGTCGCTTTCGCTTGTTTTTCCCAGGGTACAGAGATGTCCACATGCAGCCTCTTCTCGATCCGGCGCTTCATCGAGGAAAAATACTGCTGTCGGGCGAGTTTTGACGGTTTTTCCAAGATGGCCGGGTGGCTTCGGGCCTGATGGGTCGCGTCGTTATCCAGATGCCAGCGCAGCACCTTCTGATCGAGCGGGGCCAGCTTGGCAATGTCGGTTTCTTTGGGTTTGCGTGCCCGCAGACCTTCGTCTAGTCGCAGCCGTTTGCGAACGACAGCATAGGCCTCACGGTAGACAGTGTCCTGACCGTACATGCGCCAGTCTTCGACGCGGGTCCGTTTGTGCTTACGCAGCCATACACCGTTCAACGTGGGTTCCAAGCGCAGGTAGCACTCGCCTTCGTCAAAGATTGCATCACGCAGTTCGGCGCTGGGGAAGACCTGTTCAATCTCAGAATGGCGATCCTTGACGTAGCCGCCCAGTGGGGTTTCGCGATCCTTCAAGTAGACGGTATCGTCTTCACCATCGCCCACGCTGAATGCCTTCTTGCGGCGGGCTTTTCCGTCGGGGGAGGGCACATTCCACAGTTCTGTGGCGGCGCGGAACGCATTGCGTGCGGCCTGTGCCTCTTGCTTGTTTGCCAAACGATGCAGGAACGTGGGGGTAACGCTTTTCAGCACCACATATTCCAAGTCCAGCTTGTCGAGGCCAAAGTACGTGCAACCGTTGTCCCGCAGCCAGCATTTCGCCTGCAAGAGCATCAATTCGGTGGCTATGGGGGTGCCATTCACCAGCACAACGTTGTGGCCTGTGGCGCAGCTTAGGTTGATCTTTACTTCAAAGCCTGCCAAGCGGTTGTCCAGTGGGTTGCCGCGCCACCTGGCTCGAATCAGGAATTTGGTACCTGGTACGAGCCCTTTGGCGGTCCTCCAAGTTTGAAACGGGTTGCTGCTCACCCCATCGTTGTCAAACGGTCTGAGGGCTTTGAATGGGTAACTGCAAGCTTCGTATTCCTCGTCCGACATGGGAGGGATGGGGATGAAAGCGTGTAAAGAATCTGACATGGTTTGGTTCCGTAGAGCGGTGAGGACTTGGTGTCTGGTCGTGACCGCATCGCGCATTAGTTACTAAAGTGCATATTTCGGTGGCAAGCTGTCCGCCCGTTGACTTTGGCGCAGACCTTGGGCCGTGGGCTTGGTGCTTCCGCAGTGAGGTCTTGGTACGCCGAGCGAAATTTGCGCCGTAGTCGTAATTCAGCGCGTTACGCTCAATCAACACGGCTGAAAATTGCACAGTTGGCAGTGCAAAATTCAGCCGTTGGTTGCATCGCCAGTGTTGATGTCGATGGTTTCAACTGGCCTGCGTGCATTCGCAGAAGGGACCGCGCCACAGAGCAAGGTTGTGGATGTTCTGGCCACAACATTGGGGGCAGCTGGTCAGCCAGCCCAAGCCGTGGGCCTCCCACAGAGCAGAGTTCGGGAGGTTGACGATCAGCGTCTGCTTGTCTTCATAAATGTGGATCACGCCATCGTCCAATCGGTCGCGTGCAAAGACGATCACCGGCATCTGCGCGTTCTTGGCTTGCAACTCATACGGGTGACACTCTGACTGCCAGCCACGCATGAGTGCCTGGTCTTGCCAAAGCAGCTCGGGCAATGCGTTGAGGACAATTTCCAAAGCCTCTGCTTGCTCCAGTTCACACCAGAACGCGAAAGCCATCCCTGCAACCTCAATGTCCACGTTGGCGTCCCAAGACGAGGTGGCATCACGATCAAAATCGAACGGCGCAGCTTGCGAAGCGTCAAGCACGGGGTGTTGCTTGGCTTGCGACTTCATTGCGCATCTCCTTGGCCCTGGGCCATCCAGCGTTCCAATTCCTCGGCGTTCAGGTACACATTGCGTGAACCCGGCTGGCGAACGACGCAGGCCTCAAAGCCGTTGCTGCGCAAATTCGCTTTTGGGTACTTCAGATATTGGGAGGACTTGTGCGCCAAGTGCCGGAATGCCTGTTCCGACTTGGGATACAGTGCAGCAGCCTGCTTGAAAGTGATCCATTTGCGGTCAATCAACGGAACAGCTTCGACTTTTTGATCCGTTTTGCGCGGCGTGTATTTGCGCTTCTGCTTGGGGGGCGGTGATTCGCTGCCGGTGACAGGAGGCACCGCGAGTGGGCGCAGCTGGGCGACAAGTGCCGTCAATTCGGCGACCAATGCCATGACATGAGCGATCTCGATAGCCTCGGGCTTGGTGCCATGGGATGAGGCTGGCAGGTCTGGCGTGTTTTGTGTGCCAGCAGGCGGTTTACGTGAAAGAACCGTTGGAGATGGGAGAGACGGGCCTGACCCGTTGCCAAGCAAGCGGTGAATGCGCGTTGGCTGGTGTGGAGGGGAGAAAATTTCACGACTACGGCGTTTGACGGCCTTTGGCGTGATGTCTAGAAAGTTCAACATGAACGGGCTCCATTGAACGTACCTGAACGGCACACGGAATCCAGATCAGTGAATGCACCAAAACGCCCGATAGACGCTGCGCACTAAAGGCGGAGGGGTAGTAAAGTGGTTTGCCCCAACGCCACGCCTGACAAGCCTTGCCTTGCTATTGGCAAAACTTCCAAAAAGAACCGCGCAAGAAATATCCTTGCGGCTCTAATCAGCCAAATCCAGTGGTTTTTTTCCGCTCGTGTGAGCGTTGGAGGGTGTGGAGCGCAAATTGCTGCGAAAACAGCTCGTTGACTCTCCGGTTCGAGTCAAGGAGTGACAAAACCGAGCGCCAATGATATCCGATGCACTGTTTTCGTGAGTCGAACGCCCACGTTGTTCACAACAAGGACGGAATCCGACGCTTCTCCACTGGCCGGATGTACCGTGCCAGCGTTGCGTCTGACTTGTGCCCAGTCTGTTCTCGAATTTGATAGGGCTGCAAGCCCACAATGGCCGCAGTGGTCACGTACCCCGCCCGGAGGCTGTGCCCTGAGAACTCGTTGAAGTCGCGCCCCGCTGCTTTGGTGGCGCGTTTGATGATCTGCGCCACGGATTGCGTGGACAGTGGCTGGCCGGACACCGAGCCGCCACCCTTACGCACCGAGCGGAACAGCCAGCCAGACTCGATCCCCGCGAGTTGAAGCCAATCCAGCAGGCTTTGCACCGGACAGCGTTCGGCATCGCTGGCCCGAGGCAGAAACACGGTGCGGCCCTTGCCAAGTTGGTCGGTTTTCGAGAACCTGAGCAGCACCATGGCCCCCGCGTCATCCACCGTCAGGTCTTCAACATGCAGTGCCACCAGTTCGGAACGCCGAAAGGCCCCTGCAAAGCCCACAAGGAGCAAGGCCTTGTCGCGTGCTGCTTTCAGCGGCTTTCGTTTGTCCAGCGTCACCAGCATTTCCAGCAGCACGTCTTTGGTGACGGGCTTGACGGCACGTTGCCGGGTGCCCATGGTGCGTCGGATACCGTTCATGGTGGCCTTGACCAGTTCATTGCCTTTGATCGGTGACACCAGCCCCTGACTAACATGTGCGTTGTGGATGGCGATGCACCGCCGTTCCAGGGTGGCGACTTTGAGGGTGGCAGCGAACTTGGCCAGATAGTCAGCAACCACAGCCCCTGTGGACGGAATGGAGCCGCCATGTTGCAGGTAGTGCTGCACGTCGTTGGCGTAGGCCCGCTTGGTGGCTTTTGACTGCGCCGCAGCGATGAAACCATCAACCGTATTGATTTTTAGCTTCTCCGGCGTTTTGGCGCATTGGGTGGTGGTCGTTGCAGGCGAGGCTGCGCCTGCCGTGGTGCGTGGCTTTTTGCTGTTCATACTGATTTCGATAATGGTGCCGTATCACTGCGAATCAGCAGCGACAAAAAAGCCGTGCGGCACGAATGCGGCACGGCTGATGGCGGGGTGAAGGTTGATGCTGGCGACTTTGGCGCGAAGGGTTCTGTTTCAGAATCTGGCGATGGGTGCCCGTTGCGGCCTCGGGGGCGCGTAGTCGGCGGTGTGATAGCGGCAGGCCATGACCAGACTCAACAAGGCTGCGGACACGTCAGAGGTTTCAGCGATGAACCAGCCCAGTGATTCAATGGTGTCGCCGCCAATCTCGCTGCCTACCTCTGATGCGGCATGCGCCAGGATCGTGCCGACGGCGGAAAGCCCCATGTTGATGGTGTTCATCACGGTTTCGGCGTTCTCGGCCAGTTGAACAAGCGAAGCAGGGTCTGCTGCGT
>NZ_JABBCQ020000038.1 GCF_012844455.2 Comamonas suwonensis
AGGTGGTCAATGTCGGTGTGCGCGACTCGACCTATGTGCTCGACGGCCTGCTGTACCACGAGTCCGACTTGCGTATCGAGGAGCACTACACCGACACGGCGGGCTTCACCGATCACGTTTTTGCGCTGATGCATCTGCTGGGCTTTCGATTCGCACCTCGCATCCGCGACTTGGGCGACATCAAGCTCTACATCCCCAAGGGCGAAACCGTCTATGACGCCCTCAAGCCGATGATTGGCGGCACGCTCAACATCAAGCATGTCCGCGCCCATTGGGACGAAATCCTGCGACTGGCCACCTCGATCAAGCAGGGCACCGTCACGGCCTCGCTGATGCTGCGCAAGCTCGGCAGCTACCCACGCCAAAACGGCCTGGCCGTGGCACTGCGCGAGCTGGGCCGCATCGAGCGCACGCTGTTCATCCTGGACTGGCTGCAAAGCGTCGAACTGCGTCGTCGCGTGCATGCCGGGTTGAACAAGGGCGAAGCGCGCAACGCGCTGGCCAGGGCGGTGTTCTTCAACCGGCTGGGCGAAATCCGCGACCGCAGTTTCGAGCAGCAGCGCTATCGGGCCAGTGGACTCAACCTGGTGACGGCGGCTGTCGTGTTGTGGAACACAGTCTACCTGGAGCGCGCAGCGCATGCCTTGCGTGGCAACGGCCATGCCGTCGATGAGGCGCTGTTGCAGTACCTGTCGCCGCTGGGCTGGGAACACATCAACTTGACCGGCGATTACCTCTGGCGCAGCAGCGCCAAGGTAGACGCGGGCAAGTTCAGGCCACTACGTCCGTTCTCCGGGTCTTAGCGTACGATTTTTTCCGTTTTCTGAAGCGACCCCTGTTTGAGTGCGTTGGTGATCGCGCAGTCGCACGCCGCGTTAGGACACGGACGAGTAAGCACTTTGCGTGCTGCGCGATTTGAAAAACAGGGATTGGGCGCGATAGCGCCATTGAACGCCGGGCGGTAGAGGGTGCTCGGGACAAGTCGTTGACTTGACCCTCACTACCCGTGACAGCTCCGCGCTAGTAACTGCTGGAAGCGGCCAGCACGAAGAGCATGATGAATCTGGCTGTGGACATGGTGGACAACCCTCCAGGTTGACCACATGCCCACGAGCGGCCTGCTGCGATTTGATCAACAGCCCACCTAACCACCACTTAAAAATTAAAACCAAAACGGCATTCCGAGGGCTGATATCTGATTATGGTTATTACTCAAGCTTCTCCGCCAGCGTCGCACTGATTACGGCTATTACTCAGCCAGTTAGACACAGACTTCTGACTGACTCCAAGCTCCGCAGCAATCGCACGCTGTGTCATGCCAGAAGCAGCCATCAACCGTGCGCTGGCCTGCTTATCCTCGTTATCGCCCCAGCGCTTGAGCATGGCCTGTTTGCCCCTGTGCGACTGCAATGCACTGAACCGAGCATCACTCGCAGCCAGGTCAAACTTATGCCATGTCCACTTGGACACGCTCTTGGCGATGTGCCACACCTCATTGCCTGCCAACGGCACCAGCAAATCACCATTGCGCTCTAGCGCTTTGCCGTTGAGGTGAGATTGCCACAGTACGAAGTTGCGCACGTTGTGCTTATAGTGCCGGATATTGCGGTACGCGTACTGCCTGAGCCACTCAAACACGGTGACATTCCGGCCTAGACCTATTTCCTCTGGCTTGCGTTTGGGTAAGTGCTTGGGAAGATCAACCCACTCCGCCAGCTCTCCAAGCTCGTAGGCCAATCTTGGGCCACGCAGCACACGCCAAAGGGGATGGGCGGGGTTTTTGGTCATCAAGCCTGCATAACCGCTATCGGCCTCTAGCTTGGCCCTGAATGCTTCTTCTACAGCGCACAGGTAGCGCATAGGCTCCTGCCGCATGTCTGGACTGTCTACCAGCACGGGAACAGACAGGCCCCATACCAGATGCCCTTTGGTGCTTTGGCGATCGACTGCAGCCCAGGTGGGCGGCGGAAGGTTGCCTTTTTCCCACGCCAAAGCGGCTGCGGGCTGGTCTACGTCAAAAATAGACCACACCCGCAAGTGCGGGGGATTGGCTTGGATGTAGGGGTGTTTGAGAGCGTGCTGCAGCGTGCGAATGCTGCTCGCTGTCTTGTCAGCGCTGCAATACGGTTTACGCGGCCACCGATGGGCATCCTCAAATAGATCTAAATTTAGCTGTTCATTATTCGCAAGCATGGTGACTTTCCAGCCGCGCAGCTATACTTAGCTTCAACGGCCTGACTGGCTGCACACCTCCCGCTGCCGACCAAAGCTCAGGGAGGTGTTTTCTTTTGTGCGCTCAGTTTACCCACATGTCACAGGGACACCAACAGACAGCGCATCCCAAGCACCCTACGCGGTGCTTTTTTTGTGCCTGCTGCGTTGTACTGAGCTACATCACTTCATATGATACTTAGCTCAAATGAGTATTAGAGTATATGATTAGCTATTCATCTACTCACTTGAAATCATGAAGATCATCTCTGTGCTCAATGAAAAGGGGGGGACTGGTAAAAGTACGGTGGCCACCAACTTGGCCACCGCTTTACACCGAGAGGGCAAGCGTGTGGTGCTCTTGGACTGTGACCCACAAGGTACAGCACGCGATTGGCGAGATGCCAGCCCCGATGACGCTGACCTTCCTCCTGTGCTAGGCGTCGATCGACCTCAGATGCTGGCCTCTTCACTCAATGGCATCAACGCAGAAATTGCCATCATCGACAGTCCGGCCAAAGCGGAGTCTATGAGCGCTGCGATTGTTCGTGCCTCGCATGTTGCCCTGCTTGTGATCCAGCCATCAGGGGCTGATCTCTGGGCCAGCGGCGCAGCCGTCAAGCTGATTCAGGCCAAAAGAGAAATGGGTGGAGAAATTGACGCGGCATTCCTGGTCAACCGAACCAGCGGAGCGACAAAGCTTTCCAAGCTGGTTAAAAGCGGTGAATGGAACACCTACGAAGGAATTGAAAAGCTGGAAACGTCTATCGGTAACCGAGCGGTGTTTGCGACCGCAATGACCGATGGGCTATCCGTGCTCGACTACAGCGATGCCAAAGCCAAAGAAGAGGTGCAGGCAGTCGTTCAAGAACTCAAGGAAGCAAAATGGCTTTAACTGTGAAACCATTGAACAAGGTACGCGAGAGCGTCCCCGTGAAAGAGGTTGCGAAGCCTTCTCAAGCAGAGCTGGTGCGCGTGAATCTTGAAGTTGAAAAAGAGACACGCCAGCACTGGCGTATGGAAGCAATCAAGCGTGGGTTGTCGCTCAAAGAGCTGATTCAGCAGGCAATGGAGGCACATCTCAAATGATCCTTTACTCATATGAGCAAAGGATCATTTGCTTAACGACGCTCATAAAAGGCTGAGTTTTCTATTCAAGAACATAAAAACAACGAATCTCGTCATATGATTAATATTCCATTAAAATAGGAGGAGAAATAATGAAATTTAAAATATTATCTTTGTCTGTTTTAAGTCTGCTTCTAACAGGTTGTTTAGAAAATGACAAATATGTCATTGAAAATGGCATTAGACTAAATAAAGAAACAGGTGAAATGAATCTTATCGTAGGAGATTCATATAAAAAAATAGAAGAGTTTAAGATCACGCAAACAGAATCTGAAGCAAAAACTTGGTCTCCATTAAGTATTCGTTTGGGAAGCGATAAAGAAGGAGTGGTAAAAATACTAACAAAGTACAAAGATGGCTTCATCTTATACAAAGCTTCTTTATCTTCAGAAGATATTGATACTGATAACGACAGCTTCAGGAAAAAATATTACTCTTCAACAATAACAGTGAATTTTAATGATAAAGATGGATTTACAACTGATTCATTAATTTTATTAGAAATGAAGAACGCCATATCAAACTCAAGCACGCCAAAGGGAAAAATTGATTTTTACTGGCAAGCAAAGGTTCCATCTACTCTTAAGAACTACGATTCAGCAAGCAGCACATCACTGATGTGGGCGGGATTCTAATTAAGCGGCGAACAGAGGGGGAGATAGCTAGTCTTCTCCAACTATCATTAAGATAGCGCGAAGGTTCACTTATCGCGGTTAAAAAAGCTCCTCAAAAGGCGCTTTTTTAATGTAATACATGAGTCTGGCGTTACTGTAATATCAATAGTCATGAGCTGAGCGTTATGCACTTTCACTTAGCCAATAGTTGAAGTGCTACGTTTTTAAACGAAGAAAATGCTTCATCGAAATGAGGTTTGAAGTCCCCATAAACTAGCGGAAGCAGGTTTTTTTCGTATTCGGAGCGGCTCTGTTCGTCCTTCTCAACTTGCGCAAGCGCCTTTTCCAGGACCTCCAATGGCTTTTCTGCAAAATCTGGCTGTTGCTTGCCGAATTCGGTGACGTCACCGTTGACCAATTCCTTGAACGCAGTCACTGCAAGCTCGATCAAATCTGAATCATGCGTCACTATGCAGTGCACATCGTAGATGTGCCGTACCAATGCGGTGTCCCATGTGCCCCGCATTTGGCCAGAACGGTGCTGCGCAAACCTTCTTAGAAAAGAAAGAACCTTCTCGGCCAACGTCTCGGCCACAGAAATAGTCTTTACCTCAAAGGGTGCCCCATCTTTGCCTGCCAAGCGGTCGGCCAATGCGTATATCGGGACGCTTGCGATGTCCAACATCGGCGCACGCAGCGTCAGTTCCAGTTGCAAATTTGGTCGTAAGCCAGTGCTGATGGGATAACGACGCTGGTAAGACCATTGCGAATGCATATAACGGTATTCGTTTAGCGTCATCGCTTTATCTTCGTCTTCGACTAAACCGATTTTGGAAAGAGCCTCTGCCACGTTCTTGCGAACCTCATCGCCGAGGTAACGTTTTAGCGCGCTGCGACTTAGCAATTTTCCGGCTTCGGTGAGAACGACTTTGAGGTCGGCATCCTCAGACATCCGCTCAATCAAGCTGTGTGCTTTCGACAAGCTCGTGCCGCCGCAAAACACAAGGTCTACGTATTCGAACTTCAAGGCAAAGATGGCTCGCAGTGCATCAGTTAGATGCTCATCTTTCTCGAGCAGGGACGTAGTGATACCACCGAGACTGGATTCTGCGACGAGGGCTTCAATAAGTTCGGCACGGTCATTTGTAAGCAACTTCATGCGCGCTCGTATTGAACCAGCTTCCCGTTGAAGCCAAGCTTGCGCTGGATTCGGCATTTACCTGTATTGATCACGACACCCGAAGGTACCTGCGTGCTGACACCTGCGTTGTATTCAAGAGCTTGGCGCGACAACCCTGCTTGGACGCCAAATTTCTTGAGGATCTCAGGAGCTAGAACTTCTAGAGGCTTGGTTGGGATTGGCTTTCCGGTCAGGACGCTCGGCTTGGCTTTGGCATACACACCAACGCCGAGCTTGACGAGCACTCCATCTTTCTGAAGCTCTGTCAGTGCCCTGCTAACTTGCGCCGGACTTCCAAAGGATTGGAGCTCTGAGCGCAGAAACACATCGGCTTTTCGGTTCGCTAAGGAACGCTTGAGGCGGTTCACGATATACATAGTGCAACTCCTGCTTTTCTACCAAAGTATTACATAAATCGTAAATGCATGATTAAAAATAACTTTCTTGATAAGTTGATGCTCATGTTCCTAGCGGAATTGGCAGTCTCAAGCGCTGGCAAAGTCCATGTCACAGAATGCCTAAGTCGAACTATCGCCACAAGCCCTGTTTCACGCTGAAAAATTGGCAGACCGTTGTGGAAAGAAAGGGAAACAGTGAAAAAACTGCCTCTTGGGCGGTTAGGTCACGGTAACTGACGCTTATCGAGATCAACAAAAAGCTCCTCAAAAGGCGCTTTTTGGGAAAATCCATTTAGACCGCAGCGAGGCGAGAAACCGTGTCCGGATACTTCTCAACCAATCGGATCAGCAATGCGGCTTGTGCATTGGGCGCTGCCCTGCCTTGCTCCCAGTTTTCCAAGGTTCGGGTTTTCGTCCTCAGGTAGCTGGCGAAGACGGGCCTGGACAGATTCAAATGCTCCCGAATCGACTTGAGTTCTGCGGACGTGATGGTGACTTCAGGCTTCAGTTCCACTTCGTGTGTTCGCAGCGTGCGCTTGCCTGCACGAGCACTGGCTAGCGCATCAAAGCCTTCGCTGAGTTCTGCAAAAAGATCGCGCTTGGTCATTTTCGGGCCTCCAATTCGTCTTTCAAAAGCTGCTTCAGGGTCGTTTTCTGCTTGGGGGTCAGGTTCTCCAGCTCGTCCTTGTCGTACAGGGTGAAGAGCCAAAACTGCGGACCACCGCTCCACCAGTAGTAGATGACCCGTAACCCGCCGCGAGTTCCTTTGCCTCTGCGTGGATCACCATGGCGAACTTTGCGCAGCCCGCCTGTGCCTTCAATCATGTCTCCCGCTTCAGGGTTCTTGAGCAAGCGCTCTTGGAACTCCTTGAACTCGTCATCGTTGAGGTAGGTAGCTCTGTTGCGCTCGAAGGCAGGCAATTCAACGAAGACGGCTTTCATCTAGATGATTGTACGCAAGTTGCGTATATTTTAGCTTGTCGAGATTAAAAAAGCACGTAGCGCTCATCCGTGCCGATCTAGGGTTCCGGGAACAAAAGCGGATTTAAACCAAGGCCAAAGCGCCCCCGCCAGTGGCCAATTGGCTGGTTTGCACAATCTAGGGGGGCAACACGTCCAAGAGAGTCCCATAAAAGCTCACGTATTGATCCTCTACAGAGGGAAAGGTGCTTTTGGGTCTTCACAAGATAAGGGGTCTGAGGGCGCTCCAACGATCCCCTTTTCTTCTCACGTATCCATTGCTTCTAGAGGGAAAACGACCCCGGACAACCAGGCCGGCTGCTCAACCGCTGAAGGAGACATCCAGAATTTCTGTTGCCCGCTAAAAAGCGCCTTTTGAGGCGCTTTTTTCTACTCCCGATAAGGTACCGTTATCGTGATTGAGTGAGCTAGGTGCTGCTTAAGGCTCCTGCCCAAAGACATTTTTATAACAAAAATAAATAAAATTTAACTTCTTTATCTTAAAAGATGTATAATAAACACCGTCGCTTAATAA
>NZ_JABBCQ020000039.1 GCF_012844455.2 Comamonas suwonensis
GTAAGAGCCTGACGATGACCTACTTTCACACGGGAACCCGCACTATCATCGGCGCTAAGTCGTTTCACGGTCCTGTTCGGGATGGGAAGGAGTGGTACCAACTTGCTATGGTCATCAGGCATAAACTTTTTGTCAGATTGATCGCTCTTTGATTAACTTCTTAATCAAACTCACTTTCAATCCAACGAATTCATAGAGTCTCAATCAGCTTATTCGATTGCGCCTTTTCGGCATAACTTGAATGACCA
Source organism: Comamonas suwonensis (assembly GCF_012844455.2). GTDB lineage: Bacteria > Pseudomonadota > Gammaproteobacteria > Burkholderiales > Burkholderiaceae_C > Comamonas > Comamonas suwonensis. Next base: position 249 of record NZ_JABBCQ020000039.1, read on the forward strand.
CTTGCATGATTCATTCTGTCTTTTCATTTCTGAGCTAAACCCAAAGTTATAGGGTCAAGCCGCTCGGGCAATTAGTACTGGTTAGCTTAACGCATTACTGCGCTTCCACACCCAGCCTATCAACGTCGTGGTCTACAACGACCCTTCAGGGGGCTCAAGGCCCCGGCAGATCTCATCTTGAAACGAGTTTCCCGCTTAGATGCTTTCAGCGGTTATCTCTTCCACACTTAGCTACCCTGCGATGCCACTGGCGTGACAACAGGTACACCAGAGGTGTGTCCACTCCGGTCCTCTCGTACTAGGAGCAGGCTTCCTCAAATCTGCAGCGCCCACGGAAGATAGGGACCAAACTGTCTCACGACGTTTTAAACCCAGCTCACGTACCTCTTTAAATGGCGAACAGCCATACCCTTGGGACCGACTACAGCCCCAGGATGAGATGAGCCGACATCGAGGTGCCAAACACCGCCGTCGATATGAACTCTTGGGCGGTATCAGCCTGTTATCCCCAGAGTACCTTTTATCCGTTGAGCGATGGCCCTTCCATACAGAACCACCGGATCACTATGTCCTGCTTTCGCATCTGCTCGACTTGTCAGTCTCGCAGTTAAGCACGCTTATGCCATTGCACTATCGTCACGATGTCCGACCGTAACTAGCGTACCTTCGAACTCCTCCGTTACGCTTTGGGAGGAGACCGCCCCAGTCAAACTGCCTACCATGCACTGTCCCCGATCCAGATAATGGACCAAGGTTAGAACCTCAAACGCACCAGGGTGGTATTTCAACGTTGGCTCCATGTGATCTAGCGACCACACTTCAAAGCCTCCCACCTATCCTACACAGATCCGTTCAAAGTCCAATACAAAGCTACAGTAAAGGTTCATGGGGTCTTTCCGTCTTTCCGCGGGGAGATTGCATCATCACAAACATTTCAACTTCGCTGAGTCTCAGGAGGAGACAGTGTGGCCATCGTTACGCCATTCGTGCAGGTCGGAACTTACCCGACAAGGAATTTCGCTACCTTAGGACCGTTATAGTTACGGCCGCCGTTTACTGGGACTTCAATCAAGAGCTTGCACCCCATCATTTAATCTTCCAGCACCGGGCAGGCGTCACACCCTATACGTCCACTTTCGTGTTTGCAGAGTGCTGTGTTTTTATTAAACAGTCGCAGCCACCAATTTTTTGCAACCCCTTTTAGCTCCGTTTGTTCAACTTCACTGACTTGGGGTACACCTTCTCCCGAAGTTACGGTGTTAATTTGCCGAGTTCCTTCTCCTGAGTTCTCTCAAGCGCCTTAGAATACTCATCTCGCGCACCAGTGTCGGTTTGCGGTACGGTCGTCAATAGCTGAAGCTTAGTGGCTTTTCCTGGAAGCAGGGTATCACTCACTTCGTCTGCAAGCAGACTCGTTATCACCCCTCATCTTAGCCCGGCGGATTTGCCTACCAGGCATGACTACAGGCTTGAACCAACATATCCAACAGTTGGCTGAGCTAACCTTCTCCGTCCCCACATCGCACTATTGATCGGTACAGGAATATTGACCTGTTTCCCATCAGCTACGCATCTCTGCCTCGCCTTAGGGGCCGACTCACCCTACGCCGATGAACGTTGCGTAGGAAACCTTGCGCTTACGGCGAGGGGGCTTTTCACCCCCTTTAACGCTACTCATGTCAGCATTCGCACTTCTGATACCTCCAGCATCCGTCTCCAGACACCTTCACAGGCTTACAGAACGCTCTCCTACCACGTGCCATAAATGGCACATCCGCAGCTTCGGTAACTGGCTTAGCCCCGTTACATCTTCCGCGCAGGACGACTCGATCAGTGAGCTATTACGCTTTCTTTAAATGATGGCTGCTTCTAAGCCAACATCCTGACTGTTTTAGCCTTCCCACTTCGTTTCCCACTTAGCCAATTTTAGGGACCTTAGCTGGCGGTCTGGGTTGTTTCCCTCTTGAGTCCGGACGTTAGCACCCGGTGCTCTGTCTCCCAAGCTGTACTCGTCGGTATTCGGAGTTTGCATAGGTTTGGTAAGTCGCCATGACCCCCTAGCCTAAACAGTGCTCTACCCCCGACGGTAATACTTGAGGCACTACCTAAATAGTTTTCGGAGAGAACCAGCTATTTCCAAGTTTGTTTAGCCTTTCACCCCTATCCACAGCTCATCCCCTAATTTTGCAACATTAGTGGGTTCGGACCTCCAGTACCTGTTACGGCACCTTCATCCTGGCCATGGATAGATCACTTGGTTTCGGGTCTACACCCAGCGACTGATCGCCCTATTCGGACTCGATTTCTCTGCGCCTCCCCTATTCGGTTAAGCTTGCCACTGAATGTAAGTCGCTGACCCATTATACAAAAGGTACGCCGTCACCCCTTACGAGGCTCCGACTTTTTGTAAGCATACGGTTTCAGGATCTATTTCACTCCCCTCCCGGGGTTCTTTTCGCCTTTCCCTCACGGTACTGGTTCACTATCGGTCGATGATGAGTATTTAGCCTTAGAGGATGGTCCCCCTATATTCAGACAGGGTTTCTCGTGCCCCGCCCTACTTGTCTGCAGCCTAGTACCACCGATCAGTTTTCACATACGGGACTATCACCCACTATGGTCGGCCTTTCCATGCCGTTTTGTTAACTGGTCGACTATCACTGCAAGGCTCTTCCGAATTCGCTCGCCACTACTATCGGAATCTCGGTTGATGTCTTTTCCTCTGGGTACTTAGATGTTTCAGTTCTCCAGGTTCGCTTCGCAACCCTATGTATTCAGGTTGCGATACCTCTTGCGAGGTGGGTTCCCCCATTCAGAAATCTCCGGATCAAAGCTTATTTGCCAGCTCCCCGAAGCTTATCGCAGGCTATCACGTCTTTCGTCGCCTATCATCGCCAAGGCATCCACCATATGCTCTTAGTCACTTGACCCTATAACTTTGACGTCTCTTGCGAAACACAAAGCTCTAGAATTTCAAAGACTGGTGAGGTCTTGCACCTCACGCGTTATGCCGTAATGTGAATATCTTTGGCTGCATCTTTCGATACAGCTTAGAGAATATTCGTCATTACTAAATATCTTTGCTTTCGCAAAATATTTGTTTTGACGCAATCAAAAAGTTGCTGATGGCACGGTGCATAAACCTTGGTTTATGCTTTCCACCAGCAACGCTGATTTCGACTCTATGAATTTTTAAAGAACAGCCTATTGATCAAAGATCAATATAAAAGCAGTCTGAAGCAGACTGCTTTTATATTGAATTTCTGTTTTCTCGCTTTCTCAACCCATGTCTTGCAACATCTGCTGAGCCAACGATTATAGCACCTTCAGGCGCTATCATTTTTAAACTTGGTGGAGGATGACGGGATCGAACCGACGACCCCCTGCTTGCAAAGCAGGTGCTCTCCCAGCTGAGCTAATCCCCCAGGATCCTCTTGCACTGGCATTGGAATCTTGGTGGGTCTAGTTGGGCTCGAACCAACGACCCCTGCGTTATCAACACAGTGCTCTAACCAGCTGAGCTACAGACCCATTCCTCAACACAACAAGCAAGTTTCCTTGCCCATCAAGCTTTGGCTTGTTCCAACAACCGATAAGTGTGGACGTTCAATTTAAAGCAGCATTTTTCCAGAAAGGAGGTGATCCAGCCGCACCTTCCGATACGGCTACCTTGTTACGACTTCACCCCAGTCACGAACCCCGCCGTGGTAAGCGCCCTCCTTGCGGTTAGGCTACCTACTTCTGGCGAGACCCGCTCCCATGGTGTGACGGGCGGTGTGTACAAGACCCGGGAACGTATTCACCGTGACATTCTGATCCACGATTACTAGCGATTCCGACTTCACGCAGTCGAGTTGCAGACTGCGATCCGGACTACGACTGGCTTTATGGGATTAGCTCCCCCTCGCGGGTTGGCAACCCTTTGTACCAGCCATTGTATGACGTGTGTAGCCCCACCTATAAGGGCCATGAGGACTTGACGTCATCCCCACCTTCCTCCGGTTTGTCACCGGCAGTCCCATTAGAGTGCTCAACTGAATGTAGCAACTAATGGCAAGGGTTGCGCTCGTTGCGGGACTTAACCCAACATCTCACGACACGAGCTGACGACAGCCATGCAGCACCTGTGTTACGGTTCTCTTTCGAGCACGAAACCATCTCTGGTAACTTCCGTACATGTCAAAGGTGGGTAAGGTTTTTCGCGTTGCATCGAATTAAACCACATCATCCACCGCTTGTGCGGGTCCCCGTCAATTCCTTTGAGTTTCAACCTTGCGGCCGTACTCCCCAGGCGGTCAACTTCACGCGTTAGCTTCGTTACTGAGTCAGTTAAGACCCAACAACCAGTTGACATCGTTTAGGGCGTGGACTACCAGGGTATCTAATCCTGTTTGCTCCCCACGCTTTCGTGCATGAGCGTCAGTACAGGTCCAGGGGATTGCCTTCGCCATCGGTGTTCCTCCGCATATCTACGCATTTCACTGCTACACGCGGAATTCCATCCCCCTCTACCGTACTCTAGCCATGCAGTCACAAAGGCAGTTCCCAGGTTGAGCCCGGGGATTTCACCTCTGTCTTACATAACCGCCTGCGCACGCTTTACGCCCAGTAATTCCGATTAACGCTTGCACCCTACGTATTACCGCGGCTGCTGGCACGTAGTTAGCCGGTGCTTATTCTTACGGTACCGTCATGACTCCGGGATATTAGCCCAGAGCTTTTCGTTCCGTACAAAAGCAGTTTACAACCCGAGGGCCTTCATCCTGCACGCGGCATTGCTGGATCAGGCTTTCGCCCATTGTCCAAAATTCCCCACTGCTGCCTCCCGTAGGAGTCTGGACCGTGTCTCAGTTCCAGTGTGGCTGGTCGTCCTCTCAGACCAGCTACAGATCGTTGGCTTGGTGAGCCTTTACCCCACCAACTACCTAATCTGCCATCAGCCGCTCTAGTAGCACAAGGTCTTGCGATCCCCTGCTTTCATCCGTAGATCTCATGCGGTATTAGCTACTCTTTCGAGTAGTTATCCCCCACTACTAGGCACGTTCCGATGTATTACTCACCCGTTCGCCACTCGTCAGCATCCGAAGACCTGTTACCGTTCGACTTGCATGTGTAAAGCATGCCGCCAGCGTTCAATCTGAGCCAGGATCAAACTCTATAGTTCGATCTTGAATTTAAAGTCTTTCGACTGCTCACTCACTTGACGGAATCAAGAAGAATAAATTCTTCAATAATTACTGTTTTTGTGAGCGCTTGATACTCCGAAGAGTTTTGTTCCGAAGAACTGGCTGCTTGCCATCAAACGCCCACGCTTATCGGCTGTATTTTTTTAAGGAACCGAAATCAAAACTGGCCAAACCATTCTTGAATTTCGTTGCTTGCTGTGATCAGCGAAGC
>NZ_JABBCQ020000003.1 GCF_012844455.2 Comamonas suwonensis
CAGCATTGCGAGACAAACCCTTACCCCGATGGTGAATAAATTGATCTGAATCATGACTTTAAGCCTTCCGGCGAGAGGCCATGTATGTGCTGCATGGAGCCCATGAAAAGCACTCGCAACCATCGGCGCATTCCTTTCGGCGGTCGCTATCAGTGATTGCGTCCTGCCTCAGCCTGCCGCAACTGAGGTTGCAAGGTTGGCAGGGCAAACCCCGCCTTGGTTTAATGTGCCAAGCTGGGCGGGAAGAGCTGCATTGAGAAAGCCACCGCCGAGAGCGCGGCATCTGCATGCTGCCCAACGAAACGCAATCGACGAGTGGGCGCGGTTCTGAATCACGCCGGGTTTGGTGGAAGAAGCGGTCCCAGTTATTTGAACAACTTAACGCGATTGCTAAGCGAGATCGCCAGGGTCATGCGGCCTGCATTTTTGTAAATATCGATGCAAAAATCATGCCTTATCAGGAAGATGCTTGGTTGCGTGCCTGATCGGGCCTTTTTTTCTAGAACTGCAAGGGTTGTGCAATCCCACTGCGTGCGGCACATATGCGGCCATAAGCTGTTGAGACAGATTTTTTGCACGTGACATTAACTTCCCCTGTACCAGTCGAGTACCGCACATAGATACCGCCAACCACAGTCCCTAGTGCATGCTTGAGCCCGTAAGAGGTGAGCGACATGCAAGGCATTGAAGCGGTGCATCACTGCACTTTTTGGGGAGGCGGCGGTGCCTCGGCAGATATGAATGAGCTGCGTCTGACAGCTGAGTGGCATGCCATGGCTGCGCTATCCTGCTTTGCTCAGCGCAATGCTCTTCCTAGGGGGCAGAGCAATCTTGGCCTGCTGATCCTTCGATCCACCACAGGGGGCTGCGCCAAATACATCAGCAGCCCGCTCCTGCAGTAGCTCGTTTCCAATCAGCAATCGGGCCAGAATGCACGGCCTCCAATATCAGCTTGGTTTTGAATGCTAATTTGTATTTAAGCCGTGATTGGACGGTCATCGATTTCTCCAGCTTTGGCCTGCGCTGATGTCATTCTTACCGAAAGATCTTGCTCAGCTAATTGTTCAAAAAATAGAGCAATTTCTCTGCTTCGCTTGCTTGTTTGCTGCACTTTTAGCCATCAGCGTGGTGAAGAATGAGTCAAGCCATGCAATTCATTTGATAGCTGCTTGCTCTTTAAGTGCAATGAAATCATTGCTCTTGGCTTCTGAAAGTAAATAGCCAATTGCAAAAGCAGCTCCTGTTTTCAGAGCGCTAATGCATCTCGCAGTCTATGAGCGGGGATTGCTTGCTTTTACCCTTGCAGCGTTATGTGATTAGAAATCGTGACGATTGTTCTTTTAGGTAAATTGTCTGTAGGAGAAATTCGATATTTGGTAAAAGAGGTTCTATCTTCTTGTGTGCCTTGAATGTTGATCAAGATGCTTCATCACCTGCCCTATAGCTTTTCTGCTCGCCTTGATGCTTGGATACGGCACATGACGGCGGGAAAGCCTTGCGGATCGCAGCAAGTTGCTTATGAACTCGTGATCAGCAGCTGGATTAAGGCCAATGCGGATCTTGGCGCTTCGCCAGAGTTTTTGAGAGCGTTGAGCTGCCGCCGCTTTTGTGAGGAGCATGGCTGGCATGGGCTGAAGGCGGATGTAGCGTTCTGGGATCTGGATGAGGAGCAGTCCGTGCGGATTTATCTGCACCTCGATGGCTCCATCGTGGCGCAGCAGATGGATGCGCAGAATCTGCAGATTCTTTTTACACTGCCCAGCATGCATGTCCACCCGCAGGAGATTTCGTCGCAAGGCGTTTAGCCAACCAAAAAAATGCCCGCACAAGGCGGGCAAGTTTTGGGGGCCTCTCCATCTAGTCCTGCGGCGCGAAGTCAATGCGTTTGAATACTTGGCAAAGGACATGCTTGCGTCCCAAGCTCGCCTTTAATCGCATTTGCACTGGCGCTGATCAAATTGAACTGCGGACAGGTTGCCCCATGGGGCGCAGGCCGTTTTACTTACTGGCTCTGCATTCGGTAGAAAGCAGCGTTCTGTGAACTTTTTCTTTCATTGTCGCCGCTGCTGTTGTTGTTTCCTCCTTAAATTGTTTCGCTAGCCACCTCAGGGCGGTGAACAAGCACCGGGATATGGGTGTGTGTCAGCACACGCTGGGTTTCGCTGCCCAGCAAAATACCGCTGATGCCTTTTCGTCCGTGAGAGGCCATGCAAATCAGATCGCAATGGCGCTCTTGCGCTTGCTGAACAATGGTTTGATACACAGAGCTGCTGGCGATGCGGACAAATTCGCAGGGAACGCCTTCCGGCCTGGCAATCTGGTCTACAAACTGAAGCGCGGTGTCGGCTTTGCTGTTCATGCTGCGCTCAAATTCTGCGCTGTTATAGGTGAGTAAGGCATCTGCGCCATAGATGATGGCGCGGTAGTCGGGCATGACATAGAGGGCTGTGACCTTGGCATCATTCTCGCGGGCCAGATTGATGCCGGCGCGAATGGCCGCTTCAGACAGTTTGCTGCCATCTGTAGGAATGAGCAGGTGCTTGAACATGTTCAATCTCCTGATGCCGCAGGGTGGATGTTGTAGCTAATTTATTCTGATGTTTCTGGCGTTGCAATACGCGAACTGGGAATAAGGTCTCTAGCAGTGAGTCAGGAGTCGGACTCTGTAACGGCAAGGTTTTTATTCATGAAAAAGCGGGCAGTCTTTAGCTCACAAAAGTCCAGATGTCCCTGTGCAATGTGCTATCACCTTTAGTTTCAATCCTTACAGGCTACTGATAGGAATGATCTTTGGGTTTGAGCCCTTTTAGGGAGGCGAGCACCAGCCTTGATACGTCGTTACTTCGTCTTTTTGCAGGCTTGTCCTGCCTGCGACTGAATATCTCATCTCTACCGAAAATTTTCGATTTTCTGGGTGGTGATGCACCTCTTATTCGCTCTGAGCTGGCTGCACCCGGTTGAGAATTTCACCGGTGGCTTCGATCTCGAATTGCTTTTCATTGAGCCAGTTGATCTTCAAGTGATCAGTCGTCTCGAAGTACTTGGCGGACGGTCTCAAGGAGACGCCATGCGGGAGATCGATATCGTCAAAATCCTGATAAACCAGAATCAAACGCAGATTGCCGCTGGCATCTTTCGCCTGTATGTGCTCGGTGAGCTTGCGATTGGCACTCATTGCGACCCCTTCGTTGGCACGTGTATACGAATGTTTCCATTGGTATGAGGGGGCTGCAATACCCTGAACTGAGTATTTTGATAGGCCAGATTACACGTCGGAATGCGCATAAAAAGCGCTATACCGCTTTATTCATAGGCGCTGCAGCTATCAGATTTTAATTGCTCAATCGACGGGCTATTTACATTGGGTTGCCAGTGAATATGTTGCTGGCGCTGCGGTTTTGGGCTTGTGCTTCAGGCTTGCTGCACGTGCTCATTGAGGGCCATACGCTCCAGTGCGGCGCAGACATCGGCCATGCGACCGGAGATGAACATGCATTCGGGCTGCTTGCGGGGTTCGCGTTGCAGGATTTTCAGCTGACGCGTGGCTGCGGGGACTGCTTCAGCCGGTAGTGCCAGAAGCAGTTGGGCGCTGGCAGCGTTCGCTTTGGCTTTGTTGTTGACACGTGTGCTGGTGTTTCTGCGGCGCGAGCGGTTGGCGCGGATGACGGGGATGCTGGTGTGCGTCAGCTTGAAACCTTCGGGCTCGAAAGAGCTGGAGATGAACGGTGCGGGTTCTTCCGCGGTGTTGTGCGAGTCGCTGGAGAGTGTTTGGGTGCTGGCATTGAAGCTCAGACTTGCAGCGGGTGAGAAGGGCCGAATTTTAAGGCTCAGGCGGGTCAAAGACTGCAAAGATGCGGCGAATCCCATGTGGCAACTCCTCAATAGCCTTGCGGCAAAGATAAGGGCAGGATTGCGTTTTAAGCCAAAGCTCTGCCCAGGGCGAAGCAAGACTACTTCGCGCCTACCACCCAGGCTGGAGAGGGAAAGAAGTTCAGCGTGCAGTCATCAGATGACGGGTGCGCTGATAGCTAGCCTGTCGACTACATGAACATGCTGTTGCGGATCAGGCCTACGGCCAGGCCTTCGATCGCAAAGGGCTCTTCAGGATCCACATGAATCACCTTGTAGTCGGGGTTTTCTGGCAGCAGCTCAATGCCTTGGGGCGTACGCTTGAACCGTTTGACGGTGACATCGTCGCCGAGGCGCGCGACCACGATCTGGCCGTTGCGCGCTTCGTGAGTGGCTTGCACGGCCAGCAGGTCGCCGTCCATGATGCCCGCGTCGCGCATGGACATACCGCGCACCTTGAGCAGGTAGTCGGGCTTGGCGGCGAACAGGCTGGGTTCCACCGAATAGCTCTGATCGATATGTTCCTGAGCCAGAATAGGTGAACCCGCCGCCACGCGGCCGACCAGAGGCAATATCAGCTGCGCCATGCTGGAGAGCGGCAGCGCAAAGCTGTTTCCGCGCGCTGCATTGATGTTGCGCACGGTATCAGCCCGCAGACGAATGCCGCGTGAGGTGCCGCTGACCAGATCAATCACGCCCTTGCGTGCCAGCGCCTGCAGATGTTCTTCGGCGGCGTTGGCGGATTTGAAGCCGAAGCTGCTGGCAATCTCGGCCCGGGTAGGGGGCGCGCCGGTGCGGGCGATGCTGGACTGGATGAGGTCCAGAATCTGCTGCTGGCGGGGAGTGAGCTTGGGGTGATCTAGCATGTCTGGCTTCCGGTCATTCACTAGGCTGTGCCTAGTGAGATTTTTAGTCTGTGTGTTTATACAGTAGCTGTATTTTTAACCAGTTTTTTATGGAGAGCAAGTGGCGCAAAAAAAGATTGTGATTTTGGGCACAGGCGGCACGATTGCGGGGCAGGCTCAGAGTCGTACGCAGGGTGTGGGCTACAAAGCGGGCCAGCTCAGTGTCGAGAGCTTGCTGGATGCTGTGCCGGATTTGCCACAGCTGGCCGCAGGCCGCACAGGCGCAGTGCTGGATGCCGTGCAAATTGCCAAGATCGACAGCAAGGATATGGACTGGCCGGTCTGGCGCAGCCTGCTGCAGGCCGTGAAGGCGGGGCTGGAGGAGGCTGCCACACAGGCGCTGGTGATTACGCATGGCACGGATACGCTGGAAGAGAGCGCTTGGCTGCTTCAGGCGGTTCTGCAGCCTCAAAAGGCAGTGGTGCTGACCTGCGCCATGCGGCCTGCCACATCGCTGCAGGCGGACGGCCCGCAGAACTTGCGCGATGCCGTGGCGGTGGCTACAGGGGATGTGCCCGGCGTGTGGGTGGTGGCTGCAGGCGAGGTGCATGCGGCGCGCGAGGCGCTCAAGGTGCACCCCTACCGTTTGAATGCGCTGCGTTCATACGAGGGCGGTCCATGCGCCTATGTAGAGGAAGGCTGTGTGCGTTGGCTGAGGCATTCTGCGGTGCAGTACTTGGGCTGGAATGCGGCGCGGCTTGAGCAGTTGCTGGCTTGCGAAGAGCTGCCTTGGGTGGAGATTGTGCAGTCCGGCGCCTTGCAAAGCGCGCGTGCTGTGCACGCCTTGGTGGCGGCAGGCGTGCAGGGGCTGATAGTCGCCGGTACGGGTAACGGCACGATTCACCAGGCCATGGAACAGGCGCTGCTGCAAGCAAGTGAGCAGGGCGTGTGCGTCTGGTGCACCACGCGTTGCCTGGAGGGCCAACTGGTCGGGTTACCGGCGGGGCAGGGCATCCCTGTGGCGCAGGCTGGCGGTGATGAGGAGATTGCAGCCCATGTCATCAAGGCAGAGACTGCAGGCGGTCTTGATGCCGTGCTGCTGCCGCCCAGCAAGGCGCGTATTGCAATGATGCTGTATCTGGCTTGCTCTTGAATGAATAGCTGTCAATGCTTTTTGTATAAGCGCTGGAAAGCAAAAAAGCACCTGAAAAGGTGCTTTTTTGTGGGTGGCCAGAATCGGCTTATTGGGCCAGAGCTGCGAAGGCGCGCTCGGTGATCTCTTCCACGGTGCCAGTGCCGCTGATGGCGCGGTACTTGGGTGCAGCTTCAGCGTCGGCTTTGGCCCAGTTGCTGTAGTAGTCCACCAGAGGGCGGGTCTGGTTGCTGTAGACCTCCAGGCGCTTCTTGACGGTTTCTTCTTTGTCGTCTTCGCGCTGCACCAGGTCTTCACCGGTCACGTCGTCCTTGCCTTCCACCTTGGGTGGGTTGAACTTGACGTGGTAGGTGCGGCCCGAGGCAGGGTGGCTGCGGCGGCCGCTCATGCGCTCGATGATGGCTTCAAAGGGAACGTCGATTTCCAGCACGTAGTCCAGCTTCACGCCAGCAGCCTTCATGGCATCGGCCTGAGGAATGGTGCGGGGGAAGCCATCAAACAGGAAACCCTTGGCGCAGTCTTCTTGGGCAATACGCTCCTTGACCAGGTTGATGATCAGATCGTCGCTGACCAGCTGACCTGCATCCATCACTGCCTTGGCTTCCAGTCCCAGAGGAGTGCCGGCCTTGACAGCAGCACGCAGCATGTCGCCAGTGGAGATTTGAGGGATACCGTACTTTTGGCAAATGAAGGCCGCCTGAGTGCCTTTGCCGGCGCCGGGAGCACCCAACAAAATCAGTTTCATGGAAATCCTTGAGGAGAGTAAAAATTCTTGGCTAGCCCAAGCAGACGGGTGGACGTCTGTAGTCCCTGAGCTGTATTTTTTCGCGGGCAAGGATAGCATGCACAAGACCAACGGAGGCTTACATCTCACAGTCAAGACTGTCGCCAATGCAGCCTATCCAAGGCATGTATCCGCTGTCAACGCGATAGTTATAGTTGTAAGGCAGGTGTGCTTGTGGCCACATGCGCTGTTTGGACTAGATGGAAAGTATAGCTAGCAGCGCTTGCCACGACTGGGGTTGGGCTCTTTTTGAGGTCTAACTGTGCAGCTCAGGCACTTATCCAGTCACACGAGAAAGAAGGCGAGGAACGCCTGCGACACCATGGCGCGCAGGCGTTTTCTTAATTTGCAAACACAGCGCGCACTCGCTCTAGATCTTCGGGCGTGTCTACACCGGCGCCGGGTGCATCGGGCGTGATGTGCACGGCAATGCGGTGGCCATGCCACAGGGCGCGCAGTTGCTCCAGCTGCTCCATCGCCTCGGTCGGTGCGGGTAAGAGCTGCGGGAATTCGCGCAGAAAACCGGCCTTGTAGCTGTAGATGCCGATGTGGCGCAGCGGCGTAAAGCCAGCATGGCCAGCCTTGGGCGCAGCTGTGTCCCACCAGGCCTCATCGGCATGGTCGCGCGAGAAGGGGATGGGGGCGCGGCTGAAGTAACTGGCCAGACCCTTGGCGTCGCAGACCACCTTCACCACGTTCGGGTTGCGGTAGTCGCTCAGGCTGCCGATAGGGTGAGCGGCGGTGCCCATGCTGGCTTCGGGGCGGGTCCGCAGCAACTTTGCGACGGCGTCGATCAGGGCGGGGTCAATCAGGGGCTCATCGCCCTGTACATTGACCACCACATCGTCGCCAGTCAGGCCTAACAGTACGCAGGCCTCGGCCAGGCGATCGCTGCCGCTGGGGTGGTCTTTGCGGGTGAGTATGGCTTCAATGCCGTGCTGGGCGCAGGCGGCAACAATGCTTTCATCGTCAGCCGCCACCACGCAGCGCAGGGCTCCGGCCAGCGCTGCGCGCTGGGCCACGCGCACCACCATGGGCAGACCCGCAATATCGGCCAGCGGCTTGCCGGGCAGGCGGGTGGAGGCCAGGCGGGCAGGAATCAGTACCGTGTAGCTCATGGCTTAGTACTGGCTATCGTCCAGCTCGTCGTCACTCAGCGTGCGGGCTTCGTTTTCCAGCAAGACGGGAATGCCGTCACGCACGGGGTAGGCCAGGCGCGCGCTGTGGCTGATCAGCTCTTGGTGCTCGCGGTCAAAGCGCAGCGGGCCTTTGGTGACGGGGCAGACGAGCAGTTCAAGAAGTTTGGCGTCCATGGGGGAATTCCTGCAAAACGAGATGAGGGCGTCAGCACAGGGCTGGCGCGACAGAGAGGGTAATCAATGGGGGTCAATGATAGTCAGGCTGCGTCGCCCTGATGGTGAATATGGGCGCTGGCGGCTGCAAGTTCGGCGTCCAGCAAGTCCCAGAAGGCCTGCGGCAGCTGCAATTGCAGTGGAACGGCCCATGCATCAGGGTGGTTGCGCCAGAGCTTGACGGCATCTTTTTCGGTGCAAATCAGTGGAAAGCGCTTATCCAGCTTTCGCGAAAAGCTCTCAAAATCATAGTGATCTGGCAATGCCTGCGTTGCGGCGGGTGCAAGGCCCTTGTCCGCCAGCATGGAAAAAAAAGATTCGGGGCGGGCCACGGCGGCCACGGCTTCTGCCTGCTGGCCGGCCAACTCGCTCAACTGAATACTCTGCCCATGGCCGTTGAGGGCCATATCCGCCAGGCTGCGCTGCAGGGCAAAAACCGGTGATGAACCTTGCGGTTGGGGCGGCTGGCCCGCGTAGAGTGCAGCAGTGACCGGCCGCGGCCAGGGCTCGCGCAGCGGGCCTGCAGGCAGTAAAAATCCGTTACCCACGCCTTCGTCGTTGAAAACGCACAACTCGACATCGCGTGCCAGTGCCAGGTGCTGCAAGCCGTCATCACTCACGATGACATTGACCTGTGGATACTTCTGGCGCAGCGCACGCGCCGCTTCAATGCGCTTGCTGGCCACAAAGACCGGCACGCCTGTGCTGCGGGCCAGCAGTGCTGGCTCGTCCCCCACCTCGCTGGCGAGACTGTCCGGCAACGCTTCGCGGCAGTCCAGCTCTTCCTGCACCTTGCGGCCATAGCCGCGCGAGATGATGCCGGGCTGCCAGTCATGGGCCTTGAGGTATGCCACCACGGCCTGAGTCACCGGCGTTTTTCCTGCCCCGCCTGCAATCACATTGCCGACCACGATGACAGGAACGCCTGCGCTTTGCTGTTGGCGGCGCATGCGCTGCGCATTCCAGCTTTGCAAGGCTCCGTAAAGCTGTGACACAGGCCAAAGCAGCCAGGCACTCGCCCCCCGCTGACGCCAGATGGCGCGCAAACCGTGTTGACTGGAGGAGGCGGGGGGAGAGGGGCTAGAGGGGCTAGGCATGGCTGCTCGAATCATAAGAGCAAGGTGGGCTCCTAATCAGGCGTGGCGTTGGTGAATGCCGGAGAAAAGGCGCTGGCAATAAAAATGCCCGCTAAAAAGCAGGCATTTTTAAAGTGAGAGGGTATTTGCGTCTAAGCGCTGTTTATCGAGGGGCTGGCTTCACCATCTCAATATGAGGGATGCCATCTTCATCGTAGATATCTCCAACAGGCTGAAACCTCAGCGAGCCATAAAAACCCTGCAAATGGGCCTGCGCACCAATGCGAATGCTTTGTCCGGGGAATTTTTCCTCGGTGAACGCTATGGCCTTCGCCACCAGCGTGTGTCCTATCTTGAGATTGCGAAACTTTGCAGTCGTCATCACGCGCCCGATGGAGGGCTCTGCAAACTTCAGGCCCGGCTCAACGACTCGGGCATAGGCGGCGAGTTCGCCATTCAGCGATACGCGCAGATGCCATGAGTGGGGGTCCAGGCCATCAGCCTCTTGATAAGCGCACGTTTGCTCAACGATAAAGACAGCTTCCCGGGCCTTGATGACTTCATACATCTCCAGAGCCGTGAAGTCTTCAAGCCGATTCCATTTGAACTGCAAGTCCATGTGCTTCTTTCGTGTTTCCGATGCTGAATGCTGAATGCTGAATGCTGTTGTGCACTAGATCATCGCCGTTGTTGGCGGTAAGAATAAAAAACGCGCGATCAAGCGGGATTTTTTTGTTTTTTGTGTCAGCGTTCGGAAAAATAACTCGCTCAACAGATGATTTTCTTGTGCCTGCACGCGGCAATGCAGGCGCAGGGGGCATCCTGAAGCCTCCATCTTCATGCATATCTATGTCGGTGTTGCTGCATGAAGAGATAGGCCGAGGATGTCTACCTGCCTAGGGCAGTCCACCCGCGGGATTCTCTGGGCAAGGCTGAGATGCCGTTTACCGCCACCAAGCGATTGGTTAATGACCGCTCGCGTATGTCGCAGCTGATTGATGGGCGCTGGAAAGTGGTGTCTGAATACACCCAGTAAGCGAGCAAACCCCCTATGGCTCAAAAATGTCCGGGGCTTCAAGTTTTAGACCTGTTTCGCGTTCGTTCTGGCAACCCACAGATGCTGAGCCCACATGCCTGCGAGCATGGCTGAGACAAACAGCCAGACCTGCGGGGTGAGTGTGGACAGGTTCATGATCGCAGGGCCGGGGCAGAAACCAGCCATACCCCAGCCAATCCCAAACAAAGCCGAGCCGGTGAGTAGCTGGCGGTCAATAACGGTGCTGGCGGGCAGCTGCATGGCATCGCCCAGTAGGGCGGTTTTGCGACGTTTGGCCCAGCGAAAAGCGATCAGGCCCACTGCAATGGCGCCGCCCATGACGAGGGCGAGTGATGGATCCCATTGACCGAAGAAGTCCAGAAAATTCTGCACCTTTGCGGGATTGCCCATGCCTGAAAGAATCAGGCCTAGACCAAAAACAAGACCGGAGAGCAGGGCAGCGATATTGGTAATCATGGTGACTCCTGCGGGCTTAACCGAAGACGTGGCGCATCACAAAAACGGTGACGGCTCCCATGGCGATAAAAGTGAGGGTGGCGGCGAGTGATCGCACGGAAAGGCGCGAGAGGCCGCAGACACCATGACCGCTGGTGCAACCCGAGCCCATGCGCGTGCCAAAGCCCACCAGCAGACCGGCGACGATGATGACGAGGGGGTCAGATGGTATCTCCATCGCAGGCAGCGGCGCGAACCACTGCCACACCAAGGGCGCGGCGATTAGGCCCGCAATGAAGGCTAAGCGCCAGGCCCATTGTTTGACGGCTGACCAGGTCGGCATTTGTAGCAAAGCACCAGTGATGCCGCTGATGCCGGCGACACGGCCCAGCAGTGCAATCAGCAGGGCGGCAGACAGGCCGATCAGTAGCCCGCCAGCGAGCGATGCCCAGGGTGTGAACTCATTCCACAAGATACTCATGCGACTTCTCCTTGTTGGCAGAACAGCTGATGCACGGCCTGCATGAGCTGCAGAGCGCGGTTGTCGGCCAACTGGTACCAGATGAACTTGCCTTCGCGGCGGGTTGTGACCAGACCTTCGCGGCGCAAAATGCCCAGTTGCTGGGACAGGGTGGGTTGCGATACCCCGGTCAGTTGCTCCAGCTCGCCCACTGTTCGCTCTTGTTGTGAGAGCTGGCACAGCAGCAGCAGCCGGTCTTCGTTGCCCAGAAGCTTGAGCATGGCCACGGCTTCGCCAGCGTGGGCACGCATGGCTTGAAGGTCAAGCGCAGCTTGCGGTTCGTCTAGTGGTTGTGCGGTCATGGTCTCGCTTTTCGAAATATATTTATATATTATATAAAAAAGTAAATTAATTAAGGTGTTGGTCGAGACACCCCCTCTTTCAGGAGTTGCCATGTTAGCCAGTGCGATGCATATCGAGCCGTTTTTTGATGCCGCTACGGGCACTGTGAGCTATGTGCTTGCCGATACGGTCAGCGGTCAAGCGGCAGTGATCGACCCGGTGCTGGACTTTGACCCCAAGTCCGGCACTTTGAGCAGTTGCTCTGCCGACGAACTGATCGCCTATGTGCGCAGCCAAGGCTGGCAACTACAGTGGATTCTGGAAACCCATGCCCATGCGGATCACCTCTCAGCGGCCCAGCATATTCGTCATCACTTGGGTGGCAAAGTAGCGATTGGCACGCATATTCGAGCCGTGCAGCATGTATTCAGAAAGATCTTCCACTTTGAATCAAGCTTTTTGCCCGACGGCAGCCAGTTTGATCATCTGGTGGAAGATGGCGAGCGCCTGATGCTGGGCCAGCTGGAGTTGCAGGCCATGCATGTGCCCGGTCATACACCGGCGGATATGGCTTATTTGGTGGAAGGTGCCGTGTTTGTGGGCGATACCCTGTTCATGCCTGATGTCGGCACGGCGCGCGCCGACTTTCCCGGCGGCAATGCGGCCACGCTTTATCAGTCCATGCAGCGCATTCTGTCGCTGCCCAGGAAGACGCGCATTTTTGTCTGCCACGACTACCCGCCCTCAGGCCGCGCGCCCGCATGGCAGACCACGGTGCAAGCGCAGCGCGAGGGCAATATTCATGTCTGCGATGGCGTGAGTGAAGCTGATTTTGTGCAGATGCGCACTGCACGCGACGCCACGCTGGATATGCCCACGCTGCTGCTGCCCGCAGTGCAGGTCAACGTGCGCGCCGGCAAACTGCCACCAGCGCAGGATGATGGGCGCACTTATGTGCAGCTGCCCATCAATGCATTTGCGAAAAATGCGCCGGTGCCAGATGGTGTCTGGCAGTAGAAAATCAGTGCAGGTGGTACAGACTTTATGGCTGAAGAAGAGGCTCTACATTTCTTTTAACGTGAGGTTGCCTTTGGGCTCGCTGCTGCTGGAGTCGCTGTCAGATCATTGAGTTTGAGTTGCAGGCGGGCCATATGTTCGGCATAGACCAGAGCTTCTTGTGTAGGAAGTGGCTTGCCGACCCGTTGTGAATAGATCTGCAGTGCGCCTCTGACGACCTCAACATCATTGCTGTCTGCATACCAAGCCCAGTCGGCAAGGTGAGACGCAAGCTGGGGATTACTGCTGGCCAAAGTCGTTGCTCGCTTGATGATCTGCCTGGGACCACCTGCGAGGCTGGCCAGTTCTTGTGCCTCGTTGTGCAATGGCGCTGGGCTCCAGTGTCAAGGGATATCGTCCCACCAGCCGCTGTATTCGCTGACCACCATGCGACCGATATCACGGACAGAGACATATAGTTCCCGCGTATCCGGGCGTGAAGCCAGCTCTGCGGGCAGAGCCACTTTGTCGATCACGAGATCGCGCCGTTGGCCGCTGTTTAGGCCCTTCACGACCTGGGTCGAGATGGACTCCGGTATTTTCGCCTGCGCAGGCAATCTGTCCTGAATCTCTTCGGGTTGGCTGATGGCCGGGCCGTGGGCAGGAAGCAAGAGCAGAGGCTTTAACGATGCCATTTCCCTAAGCGCCTGAGCCCATTCTTCAGGATAGCGCTGGCGCCGCTTTCCGTTGCCGGCATTGGGCAGGAAACCCTGGAAGTAATCGGCACTGGCAACAATTTGGCGACTTGGTACGGATACCCAGATTTGGTCTTCGGTTTCACCTCGGGCGTGGGTCAACACAAAGTCTTCTTTGCCAATTCTGAGCGTGGTCTTTCCATGAAAAGTCGTAGTGGGGCGAATTGCGTTGTCCCAGTTGCTCGGAACGTCGGCCACGCTTTGCTGGTTGTTGCGCGCGATCAGGCCGTTGCTGCGCATGTCCAGTTCCATCTGAGTGATAAAACGCTGCTCTGCAATGATCTGGGGCTTTTGATCCAGCAGTGTCCATGCACCGAATGCATGGTCCGCATGAAAGTGCGTGAAGATCACCGTGTGCACGGGCTTGCTGCTGATTTTTTTCAGTGCCTCAGCAAGTCCCGGGCCTGCAGGTGCGTATCCGCTGTCTACGAGTACCAATCCTTCATCGGTTTCAAACACGACCACATTCACGATCGGGAAACGCAGCAGCCAGGTACGGGGCGCCACGGGTTCAATTCTGAGCTTGGCGCGAGCGTCGGCGATGGCCGCTTGGTTGGTGCGGCTGTACATGCTGTTGGCAACGGCGTAAGACAGCTCGGAGCCAAAGCCACCGCCTTCTTTGATGGATTGGGCCATCTGTGGGTTGGCCTTGAAGACCTGTGCACGTGCCGCAGCTACCGCTGGATTATTGATGCCAAAGTCACCCCGCTCGTCTTGATCGTGGGCATTGGCGGTGCTTGTGTATAACTGGCTCAGCGTCAGAGCAACCGCTAGGGTGTGTCGGAAAAATGGAGAACATTTCTTCATGAGCTGTCTCACTGAGCTAAAGGCTTGATTAACTCAATTGCTTCCATCGTCCATGCAGGGTCCAGAACCTCGGGCCAGGGCTGGTAGGCGCGGGCCATCAGGTAGAACAGATTTTTTTCTGGCGTGGGCAACCAGTTGGCGCGTTTTTCCGGGCCTGGGTCAGTGGGCTGCAACCAGATGTCCAGACTGCCGTCGGCATTGCGTTTCATATCCTTGGTGCGGTCGCCGATGGAGTAGCGGTTGATGGGGTTGTCCACCATGTACTGACCGCCTGTCACAAACTCATAGAGCGAGATGGACCAGAAAGCATCCGTGGGCAGGTGACCCTGTGACAGGTGCAGACGGTAGCTCTGGCCCTTGCCCAGTGGCTGGTTGCCGCCATCCACACTGGCGGCAAAGTAGGTGGCTTCTGCAGCCTCCAGTCCCAGAATTCCACCGGACATGGCTGCTGACTGTGCTCGCATGGTGTAGTTGCTGCCAAAGCCATCGGGCAGGCGGTAAGGGGTCCAGCCGTTGCGGCGATTGGGGTCTGCGGTCTTGCGGTCGGCGTTCAGGCGGTTTTTGAGTTCGTTCTTCTCGATCTCGGGGGCCAGGGCCAGCCAGCGCTGCTGAACGGTGTCTGGCAGTTTGTCCCAGCTGCAGTCTGCACCGCAAATGCCTACGTGGGCAAAGCGCTGCAGCAGCCTTTGCTCTGTGCCGGGTGGCGGGTTGCGCACCAGAGCTTCATTGACGACATCGACAAACCGGCTCCAGTTTTGGGGCTGCGGCTTGATGCGCGGGCTGTCTTCAGTGGCCTGGATGACGGGTTGGATGCGGAAACCATCTTGAACCGCATGGGCGGCTTTGAGGTCGTCTTCGCCGGTGACGAGCACGCGCAGGTTCAGATACACATCACGCGTGGGTGCCCGAATGATCTGATCCACTTTGGGCATTTCTCCCTTCCAGTGCGGGCCCACGAGGGCGACCTTGCGCGCTGATGTGCCGCCAATGCGCCGACCCACATAGGAGAAAGTGTTGAGGTCTGCGCCAATCATGGCGATGACGTAATACCGGCCATGGGTCTCGGGCAGAGACAGTACAAGAGGCGAGTGACCCAAGTCCAGCCAGTTGGTGGAGTAAAAGGTGTCGCGTATCGGGCCATTGGCCCAGCGGTCTTTGGGTGTGGCCAGATGGCGCGCGTGGCGAAAGTGATTGAGCGTGGTTGCCGTGGCAGAGTCTTTGACCTCCAGGGCTTCATGGCGCATTTTCATGAATTCCTGATACGGGTAGGCGTAGAGCATGGCCTCGCGAATCAGGCTGTCCAGTGCGGGGCCTTCGGCTGGCGCAGCATCCTGTGCATGGGCGCTGCCAAGGCAAAGACACAATGCAGCGGCGGCCAGGGCGCGCAGCCCGGGCAGGTTTATCTTTGGCATGGGGATGTGTTTTTGAGGGAGAGGTGCCACCGGGCTTGTCAGCGGTCCCGGTGGGCTTGGGAGGGAGCGCAATTGCTGCGCTCCCGTGAACTCAGCGCGAGTTCGGTGCTCAGGTGCCGGCGTTGCGAGTGGCTTCTGGCGTGAACATGGCTGGGGTCATGTCACCCTTGTTCAGGATAGGGCCCTTGGGGCGTTCCTGGAACATGTTGTAGGCCACATATCCGCCGCCGACCAGGTCGTGATAGAAGCTGGTGCCCGCGTGCCAGGCATTCGCATCAAAGGCGTAGTAGTAGTTGATCAGGGCGTGTTGCCACAGGGTGCCGCGGGCGTCGTAATAGTCGCCCATCACAGCCTGACCGGTGTCTTCGTCAAGGAACATGACGCGCTTGCCGTACAGGTGGCGGTAGCCTTGCTTGAGTGTGGCCTCCAGCACCCAGACGCGGCGCAGTTCATAGCGCATGAACTCGGGGGTGGCATGACCGGGCTTGAGCAGGTCTGCGTATTTGACGGTATTGGCGTGAATCTTGTAGGCATTGGCTGGAATGAAAATTTCCTTTTTGCCCAGATTTTTCCAGCTGTAGCGCTCTGGCGAGCCATTGAACAGACGGTCGGAGTCGATCGTCATCTTGGCACCCACACCGCCGCCCATGGGCTGGTCAAAGCCGTACTCAGGAATCTGGCGCACGCGGCGGGTGCCGGGGTCGTAGCTCCAGCCCAGACGCTTGTCCTTGCCGAAGTTGACGGGCTCCATGCTCACGCTGACACCGCCTTTTTCACGCTCTGGCAGCTTCACGGCATTCATGCCCTGGGCCATCGTGCCTTCCAGTGGCTTGCCGGCCTGGTCGGGTGAATTCAGCAAGCTCATGCTGCGGTTTTCGGCGCGGCCAAAGACGGCCGATCCGTCCTGCATCACATAGGCGTTGTCGCGCAGCGTATGTTCAGTGAACGAGCGGAAGGGAAACAGGTTGTTGAAAGCCAGCTCGATTCCGCTCTTGGGGAAGGGAAAGGGGATGCCGCCCTTGACCGCATTGTCTGCGCCCATGCCGTCGGCGCTCATGACGGCATTCTGAGCATTGGACTTGACCGATGCGCAGACAAAGTCGGCATAGCGGAAATCGCGGTGCCCTGGGTAGACGGGAATGCTGAAAGTCTTGGGGTAGCGGGTGAGCATGCCCTTCTGACCATCGGTCAGATTAGCCGCGTACTTGGCCATGTTCTCTGCCGTAATGGAGAACAGCGGCTTTTCATTGGCGTAGGGGTCCACGGGGTGCTGGCCCACATGGGGCGTGTATTGAATACCGGGGGGCGTGCCCAGCCATTTGCCGGTGTACTCAGGCACACCGCTGGCGGTGCCCGCCTTTTCTGCGCCTACGCAGGTCAGAGACTTACCCAGCTTTTCAACCTCTTCAGGGCTTCCTTTGGCTGCAGCAGTACCGGCCATTACGGCGGCGGCTGCCAAGGCGATCAATGCACGGTAGCTTACTGTTGTCTCCATTACGCGTCCTTCTCGATATGTCTATGAATGCCTGCGAAGTCGATCTGCCCTTGCATGGGCAGATGTCTAGTCCAGTGCGATTAGTTCTGGGACCCCAATCGACAGACGCATTGTTCAGGCGACATTTGCGAGCAACCATCGCGTGAGGGGACTACTACAGATGGCCTAGGTAGTCGCCTTTGAGACAGGAAGTGGATCAATGCCGGTTCTTATAGCGTGAAAACCAAGGGAAAGTGTGTAGCGACAAGGTCTGCAAAGACCTGAAAGAACCCAGGGAATCAGGGCGGGAAATGAAAGTGCTTTGCTTTGACAAAAACACCCGGTGAAGTTGCTTAGATTGAATGGACTATCGGGTGTTCCCCATGCCATAAAAGCGCTGGAAACAGCGCCCAATCACATGCCAAACAAATCATGTGCATCCAGCAAGGCCCAGGCAATCTCGGGCTGACGTTCAAGACCTTTGCGGATGGCGGCTGGAATGCTCTGGCGGGTTTTGCGGCATAGGCCCGGCATGTCGGGCATCTCAATGTGAATGCCGCGCATGGTACGCACCTCGTTGCTTCCGGGTGCGACCACAATGGCGACGCCTAACTGCTGCTCTATGCGGAGCAGCATCTGCTCCAGATCACTCAGGCTGCTGATGCGCTCCAGACGCTCAAGCAGTTTTTTTTCTTCCTCGCGGGTCAGCCTCAGAATCCGCTGATCGGCTTCGGGCTGACCCAGCAGCAGTTCGCGCTGGCAGGTGCAGGCGCCGGGCGGGCATTCAACGCGAACGGGGAAGCTGGGCTGCATGGCGGGCGTTTGAGCAGGGCGAGTTGATTGGCCCATGCTAAGGGCTGAAGCCCGGTTTGCCATCAGGCTTTGGTGCATCAATGTGGCCCGAATGCCAGGTGAGTACGTGAATACACTTGCCCCGGTTGGCTTCAGGTTTGCCTAGACTCAGGCATCATTGAGGGTTACTACTAAAAGTAGGCAAGCTTTGATCAGCCTGCATCTACCAGAATGAAAGCTTGTGGCGCTTGCATAGACAGGCTCTGCAGGTGGGATGGGATCAATCACTTTTTTATAGCTGCTACCGCATTATTCATGCGCGATACGCGATATTTTTCATGATAGAAATTCGGGATTTATCCCTGACATACCAAGGCCCCAAAGGCCCGGTGCACGCCTTGCGTGGCATCAACCTGGAAATCGCCTCGGGCGAAGTGTTCGGCATTATTGGCCGCTCCGGTGCGGGCAAAAGCTCGCTGGTGCGCTGCCTGAATTTGCTGAACCGCCCTACCGAGGGCAGCGTTGTAGTGCATGGCCGCGACTTGATGCAACTGTCCAATGCCGAGCTGCGCGCCGCGCGCCGCGACATTGGCATGGTGTTCCAGCATTTCAACTTGCTGTCATCGCGCACCGTGTATGACAACGTGGCGTTGCCGCTGGAGCTTGCCGGTGTTTCCAAAGAAGAGATTTACCAGCGCGTCACGCCGCTGCTGGAGCTGGTGGGCCTTGATCACCTGTCTGATCGCTATCCTGCACAAATCTCCGGTGGTCAAAAGCAGCGCGTGGGCATTGCCCGTGCGCTGGCCAGCAACCCCAAGGTGCTGCTGAGCGATGAAGCCACCTCGGCGCTGGACCCTGAAACCACGCGTTCGATTCTGGACTTGCTGCGCAAGGTCAACCGCGAGCTGGGCGTGACCGTGGTGTTGATTACGCACCAGATGCTGGTCATCAAGCAGATCGCGGACCGTGTGGCCGTAATTGATGGGGGCGAGATTGCTGAGTTGGGCTCGGTCATCGATGTGTTCACACGACCCCAGCAAGCCATTACCAAGAGCCTGATTGACGAAATCGTGCCCCAGCAGCTGCCGGAGTCCGTGATGAAGCGCGTGGCTGATCTGGCCGCCCAGCTGCAGCCCGGCCAGCAAGGCCAGCTGCTGCGTCTGTCCTATGCGGGCGAGAGCGCTTACCAGCCTATTCTGTCGCACCTGATTCGTGAACTGGGTCTGGATCTGTCGATCCTGCACGGTCAGATTGACGAAATTCAGGAGCAGACCTTTGGCTCGCTGGCGGTGTATGCCAGCGGCGAGGGCACCAAGATTGATGCCGCCGTGACCCATCTGCGTGCCAGCGGCGTGCAGGTGCAGATTGTGCCCAGCAAGGACTAAGAGCAATGTTTGAGAATTTTTCGGAAATGATGCTCCAGCTGCTGCTGGACTCCTTTTGGGAGACGCTGATCATGGTCGGCATCTCGGGCCTGATCGGCGGCGTGATCGGTATTCCTCTGGGCGTGTTTCTGCGTCTGACGGACCATGGTGGCATTCTGCAAAACAGCCCTGCCAACAAAATCGTTGGCTGGATTGTGAACGCGCTGCGCTCTACGCCTTTCATCATTTTGCTGGTCGCCATCATCCCGCTGACGCGCTTTATCACGGGTTCTTCCATCGGTACCTGGGCGGCCGTTGTGCCGCTGACAATTGCCGCGGCACCTTTTGTGGCCCGTCTGGTTGAAACCGCTTTGCGTGAAGTCGATAGCGGGCTGATCGAAGCGGCCCAGTCCATGGGCGCGAGCACCAGCCAGATTGTCTGGAAAGTGCTGCTGCCCGAGGCACTGCCTGGCATCGTCGCCGGCCTGACTATCAGCTTTGTGAGCTTGACCGGCTACTCGGCCATGGCCGGTGCCATTGGCGGCGGCGGCCTGGGTGACCTAGGCATTCGCTACGGCTACCAACGCTTCTTGCCTGATGTGATGCTGGTCGTTGTCATCATCCTGATTTTCTTTGTGCAGGTCATTCAGAGCCTGGGCGACTGGGCGGTGCGCCGTCTCAGCCATCGTTGAGTCACACCGCTACATTACAGAAATATTAGAAAGGGGCTGATCCAGCAGGCTGGGGCAGCCCCTAAAATGAAGCTTCAAACTTTTTTGATAGGGCCGCTCTCAAACAAGGGTGGCCATGATTTTTTTTGGATAGATAACAGCAAATGATGGATGGTTTGATTACCGGCCGACTGACCGGCGTTCCTGAGAGTCGTGTAGACCGCAACCGTCGCCCCTATATGGTGGCCCGCATGCGAGCCAACGCGGGTGATGGTTCTTCGATTCCTGTGAACATCGTCGCTTTTGACAACGCCCCCTGCGCCGTGCTGCGCAGCTTGGCGGAAGGCGATGCGATTGCATTGCGCGGTACCTTGACACCCAAGGTTTGGATTGACCGCCAGGAAGAATCGCACGCCGTGCTCGACGTGGTAGCTCAGCAGGTGCTGGCAGCGCCTACGCTGTCGGATCTCTGATCGCATCGACATCAAAAAAGCCCGCTACCGTTCTGGAGCGGGCTTTTTTTGTGTGTGTCAACGCTTGCAAACTGCCAATGTGTAGTTTGCAAGTGAGCAATCTGTCTAAAGCACTGGCTTTTGATGGTCGGAACAGGCGCTACATTCAGTGTTATCCCAATTTTTGGCACAAGGAAATTTCATGCTGAACAAGCGCTCGCTTTTGCGCACAACACTGGCTGTCGCTGCGACCGCCACGCTGGGCTTTGCCGCTCAGGCGCAGGACAAGACCATCAAGATCGGCGTGACAGCCGGCCCCCACGCCCAGATCATGGAAGTGGTCAAGAAGGTGGCCGTCAAGAACGGTCTGAACCTCAAGATTGTTGAGTTTGGTGATTATGTTCAGCCCAACGCGGCGCTGTCTGCTGGCGACCTCGATGCCAACAGCTACCAGCATCGTCCGTATCTGGATGCGCAGCTCAAAGACCGTGGCTACAAGATCAGCTGGGTGGCTGATACGGTGAATTTCCCCATCGGCATCTACTCCAAGAAGATCAAGACGCTGGCTGAACTGCCCACGGGGGCCAAGTTCGGCATCCCCAACGACCCCACCAACGGAGGCCGCGCGCTGCTGCTGCTGCAGTCGCATGGCCTTATCAAGCTCAAAGAGGGCGCGGGCCTGAAGTCCACGCCACTGGATATCGTGTCCAACCCCAAGAAGCTCAAATTCATTGAACTGGATGCTGCGCAGCTGCCGCGCTCGCTTGATGATCTGGAGGCCTCTACTGTCAACACCAACTTCGCCATCTCTGCGGGCCTGAATCCCAAGAAGGATGCGATTGCACTGGAATCGGCCAAGAACCCCTATGTGAACATCATGGTGGTGCGCGATGCGGATAAGAACCAGCCCTGGGTGGCCCAGTTGATCAAGTCTTACCACTCGGAAGAAGTGCGCCAGTTTATTGACAAGGAGTTCAAGGGCTCCGTTTTCCCGGCTTTTTGAGGACTCCCCCCTGAGGCGCTTTGCGGCTTCCCCCTGAGGGGGACGACAGCCCTGCTGCGCGGCGGCGCTTGCTAGCTGTCTCTTTGATGGGGGCATGCCTGACTGAGGCATTGGGCTAAGCGCTGCACCTGCAGCGCTTTTTTATGTTCTTTGAATTACCCTGTAGTTGATAGCTGCCTGCGTTTGCTGCTCTTGGTCTTCGGTATGGCTTCTCCACAGAGCCTTTGAGTAGCAGGCGCTGGCTGCTATTGTTTTTGCTGCTATTCCATCACCTGAAACCACTCGGCCAGCGGCGCACGCGTGGTCTGGGTCTGGTTAACGGGGGCGGCTTCATCGGCCCAGCCGATGGCCAGACCGCAGACGATGTGCTTGTTCTCGGCCAGGCCCAGCACGCGGCGCACGGTGGCGGGGTAGGAGGCGAGGGCACCAATGGCGCAGCTGCCCAGACCCATGGCTGCGGCGGCGAGCTGCAGGCCGTAGAGCGTCATGCCCAGATCCATATAGCCGCCGGGGCCGTAGTGAGAGTCGATGGTGACGACCAGCGCCACGGGTGCATCAAAGAATTGGTAGTTGCGCGCAAACTGCGTCTCGCGCCCGGCACGGTCATCGCGGGCCACGCCTAAAGCGCCATAAAGCGCTTGCGCTGAAGCGACCTGACGTTTGCGCAGCTGCATGGGCATGGGGCGGGGAAAGTAGGCGTAGTCCTCGCATTCAGGCACCTGGTTTGCAACGTCTTGGAGCAGGGCATGGCTCAACTCCTCGCGCAGAGCACCGCGTACGGCAATCAACTGGCCGGGCTGCAGATTGCCACCGCTGGGGGCTTGGCGTGCACTCAGCAGCAACTGCTCAAGCAGTGCATTGGGCACGGCATCCGGCAAAAAAGCACGGCTGGAGCGGCGCTGCTGCATGAGTGCCAGCATTTGCGGAATCTGCATATTTTTAGATGAATTATCAGTAATGCCTAGGTTGGACATGCGGTTGCAGCTATCAAAATAAATACTCAAAAAACGGGGCGATCATTGCCCAGCCACTGCACCAGCGTAGCGGCACCAATGCCACCCGCGCCGGCAATGGCAGCCATGCCGAGCGTTTGAGTTTGTGCATCAGTCTGAGCCTGTGTCTGAGCGTTTGCTTGAAGCTGCGCCAGGCAGCGCACCAGTGCAATGGCGCCGGAGGCTCCGATGGGGTGGCCGCGGGCCAGTCCGCCGCCTTGCCAGTTGATGGACTCCGGTGCAAGGCCTAGCGCATCACAAAAGGCCAGCCCTTGCACGGCAAAGGCATCATGCAGCTCCAGCGCTGACAAATCTTGCGCAAGCAGCTCTGATTTTGATAGTGATTTTGCACCACGCAGCAGTGCCATACGGGCTGCGGCAATGGCTGCCAGCAGTGGTGTTTCGGGGGCTGCGCCAATAGAGGCGCTGGCCAGCCACTGGGCGCGGGGCTGCAGATTCCAGCGCACGCAGGCATCCGGCGTGGCCAGCAAAATCAGGGCCGCACCATCTGCCTTGGCAGAGATGGTCAGGGCGCTCAGGGCGTGGGCATTGATATCGGCCGGGCTGGCGCTGGAGTCGTTTGCGTGGGCCACAACCGGCATGCGCGCTGCACGCTCGGCTTTGATGGCACGCGGGTAGACGTCGTGATTAATGCCTGCCACAGCCGTGATTTCTGCACTCAGGCGGGCTTGCGCAGCCACGGCCTTGGCATGGCTGCGCAGCGCGTAGTGCTCTTGCGCGCTGCGGGTGTGGCCATGCTGCAGTGCGTAGTCGGCGGCGGATTGCAGCATGTCCGGGTCACGCGCCGGGTCCGGGGCGAAGGGTGGGCGCTCATAGCTTTGGGGCGCTTCATCGCTGCGCATGGGGCGGGTCTGGCGTATGGGTGAGCGGCTCCATGCTTCGGCACCGCCGGCAATCACCACCTTGGCTTGACCGGATTGCAGCAGGCCCACGGCCATGGCGATGGCGTCCAGCCCAGAGCAGCATTGTGTATCTACGCTGTGCGCGGCGCAGCTGTCGGGCAGGCCTGCGGCGAGAGTCAGCATGCGTGCTGGGTTGCCGCCTGCGCCCAGTGCGTTGCCAAGCACCACCGCATCTACCGCCGTTGCTGGCAGGCCGCTTTGTGCGAGCAGCGACCGCAGCAAGGGCGTGGCCAGTTCATGCTCCTGCAACTGGCTGAGCGCGCCGCCCACGGGGGTGACCGGGCTGCGAGTCCAGGCAATGATGGGAGTGTGGCGATGCATGGGGGTGCGGTGGTTCTCAGCCTTGGAGGGGCTGGAGTTGAAGCAGGAGTGGGGGGCGGTCGCTTGAAGGGCTTGCGGATTGCAGTGCCAAGCCCAGTTTGCCGTGATCGGTCTTGCCGCTGGCGGTGTGGGGCCAGTCTGGGCAGATCCACCATTGGCGGGGCACCTTGAAGGCCTCGGTGCGCTCGCGCAGCCACTGGCTCAGCGCTAGTGCGCCGGGATGCGGCTCTGCCATGTCTGGCTTCCATTGCACGACGGCCTGCACCTGCATGCCGCGCAGTGCGTCGGCGCTGCCGTGCAGGGAGACATGGGCGATGTGGGGGTGTTCCGCCAGCATGTTCTCGATTTCTTCGGGAAACAGGTTTTTGCCCTGCGTGACGATCATGCGGCTCTGGCGGCCTGCCAGGCAGAGCATGCCGCGCTCGTCGATATGGCCCATGTCGCGCACGGACAGCCAGTCATCGTCGCGCAGAACGGCCGTGGGGTCGTGGGCGTCGCCCACATAGTCCATGAACAGCATGGGGCTGCGGATATAGATCAGCCCATCGCCCTCTTGACTGCGGCTGGCTTCGGCCACGCTATGGTCTGCCGTGCTGCGAATATCAATTTCCACATTGCTGAAAGGTCGGCCCACGGCCTGCGGGCTGCTGGCTTCATCGGCATCCATCCACGCCACAAAGCTGGCTTCTGATGCGCCATAAAACTCAATGATGCGGGCCTTGGGGAACAGCGCACGCAGCGCAGGCGTGTGGGCGCGCATCCAGCGTGCGCCGCTAATGGTGATGAGTTCCACCTCGGGGATGGGGCGCAGCTTGCGGTGCTCGGCCCATTGCAGCATCAGCAGCAATTGGCTGGGCACGGCCACGAGGCAGGGCGTATCGCCGCGCGCCAGAGTGTTCAGGCAGCGCGATGCGGAAAACTTCTCCTGCATGACGGCGCCGCAGCCATACCAGACGCCTTGCATGGCACCGAATAGAAACAGCGAATGCGAGATGCGCCCCGGTGTCAGCGTGCGCTGGGCTACCACCGGGCCAAAGTCTTGCAGGCCGACGCGAAAGCTTTCTGTCCACGACTGGTGGTGGCGCTTGAAGCCTTTGGGAACGCCGGTGCTGCCCGAGGTAAAGCCGGTATAGAAGGAGGTCAGGGGCGCGGCTGTGCTCAGGTTGCCGGGGGTATTGGGCAGCCAGCTTTCAATGCGCTGGCGCACGGCAGGCTGCCAGTCGGGGTCAGCCACTGCGGCGCAGCGGCCGCTGTGAATGACGGCCAGAAAGTCCACCAGCCGCTCCAGCGTGGACTGGCTGGCGTCCAGCAGCACCATTTGCGGCGCGTGCCGGGCAATGAGCTTTGCTGATCGCTGCTGTACGGCAGTGTGCAACTGCGCAAACGTCCATACGCCTGCCTCGCTTTCAAGTGCAATCACATCGGGTCGCTGCTCGGCCCAGTGGGCCAGCGGGCCGTGAACCAGCTGCCAGAAACTTTCCAGCGGAGCGGAAACAGGCAATACGCTCATCGACGGCCGCCAAAGCGCCAGTCAGGCATGCCACGCGCCACGGTGTGGACGATGATGGCGCAGAGAATGCACTTGATGAAGTCGCCAGGCACAAAGGCCAGCGTCACTTTGAAGGCCTGCGCAAAGCTCATGTTTGCCAGTTGCATGAGGCCCAGCACGCCAAAGGCATGCAGGCACAGCAGGCCGCCGACCACGGAAGCGATGAAGGCGCTGAAGGCTGTGCGGCGGGGCGTGCTTTGCGGCAGTGCCGCCATGATGGCTCCCGTAATGCCCGCGGCCAGCGCATAGCCGATCAGATAGCCGGCAGAAGGTGCCATGAACACGCCAATACCGCCGCGCCCACCAGACAAAAGGGGCAGGCCCACGGCCACGGCGGCTAAGAACAGCAGCATGGACTGCAGACCGCGCCATGGGCCGAGCATGACGCCCGCCAGCATCACACCCAGTGACTGGATGGTGATGGGCACGCCAAACGGCAGGTCAATCTTGGGGATCAGGCCCATCACGGCCATCAGTGCCGCGAACAGAGAGACCTGAGCCATGGAGCGCGCGCCCTGGCGCGATACGGTATGGGAGGAAGAAGTGTTCATCATGTCTCCGAAAAATTTAGAAGCCCAGTCGCGCCCAGAGGGCGTCTGCTACACGGCGCGTGGCCTGCAGCATATGAATCGTCAGTGGTGCAATCAGGCGCAGGCCGCCGCTTTTGCCGGTGCGCAGGCGGTAGGCGTCGTCCAGCTTTTTCCATTGCACAAAAAAGTGTTCGGTAAAGCGCAGCATCAGTGCAATTTGCATGGCCACGCGTTCGGTGGGAATCCCCAGTTTGGCAAGCGGCGAGAGCAGCCACTCCAGCACCTCCACCAGATCGCTGGGGCGGGTGGTGATGGTCAGTGCAATGCCCAGTGTCGATGCGCAGATCAGCCGCAGGGCGCTGACGGCGGCCAGTTCATGCTTGCCCATGAAGACGTGAAAGCCCGCCACCAGCAGCGCGGCGATGATGACCGAGCGCATCAGTCTGCGGGCAATCTGCGTGGCTTGACCCAGAGACAGCCAGAGAATTAAGCAAAAAACGCTGCAGCCCGCCAGCAGCAAGGGGGAGGCCATTAAAAACAATAGCGTGCCAAACACGGCCAGAAGCAAGAGCTTGAGGCCGGCTGGCCAGCGGTGCAGCCAGGTGGCGTATTCGCTGTAGAGGCTACCCATGGTGTGGCTCGCCTGTCTGTGGAGTGGTTGCGTGTGGGGGGGCTGCGTTTGAAGGATTCAGACTGGCCGCCAGTTCTGCGGAGATTTCTGCCGCAACAGCAGTTTCATAAGCGCTGCAGACCTCGCGGCCAGGGCCGTCGCCGCGCAGCTTGCCTTGCTCCAGCCAGATCACGCGCTCAAAGTCGCGCACATGGTCGAGCACGTGGGTGGAGACCAGAATCTGTTGGGGTGCAGCGGCAATGTCCCGCGCCAGCCGCGCCTGTCCGGGCAGGTCCAGGCTGGCAAAAGGTTCATCAAGCAGCAGCACCTGCGGCGATGCAATCAGCAGCGACAGCCAGCACACCTGCTGGCGCTGGCCCTGGCTGAGGCTGCTGACGGCGCGCTCAGCCCAGTGGGCCAGTCCGCGTTCGTTCAGCAGCTCGCGGGCTTTGGCCTTGGCTTGCTGCTTGTTCAAACCCTTGGGGCGCAAACCTAGTGCCAGCTCTTCCTCTACGGTGGGGAAGATGATCTGATCATCAGGGTTTTGAAACATCAGGCCGACGAGACCGGGGTTGTGCTGGCGTGCTTGCAGCAACTCTGCGCCGCCCATCAGCACCTGACCGGTCTGTGGAATCTCCAGCCCACACAGCAGTCTGAACAGGCTGGATTTGCCCGCGCCGTTGTTGCCAATAACGCCGATGCGCTTTTGCTGCAGCTTCAGGTTCAGCCCATCAAACACCGTGGTCTGGCCGCGCTGCAGGCGGATATCGAGCAGTTGCATGCCGCTGCTCATGCGCAGACTCCTGCTGGCCGCTGAGGTGCGAGGAAGGACGGGACTGGATGGAGAAAGTGAGGGCGAAGGACTGACATACAGAGCTGACTGGCGAAACCTTGGCCCTCAGCAGCAAAAACGGTCTGAGGGTTGCGATGCAGGCGGATTCTAGCGCTGTGAATTTGCTTTCAAAAG
Organism: Comamonas suwonensis; assembly: GCF_012844455.2. Taxonomy (GTDB): domain Bacteria; phylum Pseudomonadota; class Gammaproteobacteria; order Burkholderiales; family Burkholderiaceae_C; genus Comamonas; species Comamonas suwonensis. Next base: position 26,972 of record NZ_JABBCQ020000003.1, read on the forward strand.
CATGCAATTGCAGCGCTTTTTAGATGAATTTCCCATAAGAAATGATTTCTTCACTTTTGCGGCTTTACGGCGAATGTTTAAAGGCACTTTGGCTTCAGTTAATGGATAGATCGAGTAAAGATGGCGAGAGAACGTTTTTTGTGAACCTTTTATGCCGTCTTTGTCGCTCAAACTCGCTTAACTTTCGCAAGAGTGCATTTGAAGATCAATGCGTTTGACTGTTGTTGCCAGTGTTTTGGCGCAGCTTGCCGCGCAGATCGGGGGCAGTGCTCTGCATACCATCATTTAAAAGCCGGATTGGGGGACTTGAAACACTGTTTTTTGTACTGCTGCAGGCAAAGACAGATGGTGAAAAAAGTTAAAAAATTTCAGTGAGGGCAGTGTTTTTTTACAGATGGCAGTTGCTTCGCTTGGGTGCTTGGGGTCAAAAGACCCATAACCTCCCTGTGCATGAAAGGGCGTGCGCAGTCTTGATATGGCTTGAGAGGCAATGCCTGAGCCAGTTTCAGGGTGCCGAGTCGTTTTGCGATGCGTGCGCAGCGCTTGACGGGGCAAGGCTGGCGCGGTCCCTGCGCCCACCCGGTGGGTTAAGATGCTGCCGCGCTCCGGGGTGCACGCAAGTGCTGAGATTGATACCCGTGAACTTGACCCGGGTCATTCCGGCGGAAGAAGAGCTTGCACCCTGCACAACCCCGCCCAAGTGGCACTGGCAGAGGGCCTTCGGAGCACCACATCTCGCTCTCGAAGGAATTTCATGGACAAGGCCGCTTCACTGGTTGCAGACCTGCTGGCATTTATTGCGCAGGATGCTTGTACCGACGACCAGTTTGATCAACTCGCCCTGCGGCAGTTTGCCTATCAGTACGAATCTAATACTCCGTTTCGCAGCTTCTGCCAGCGACGCGGTGCCACGCCGCGCAATGTCAGGGCCTGGAGCGATATTCCGGCCGTACCCATTGATGCCTTCAAGGCGATGGAGCTGCGCAGCGAACCCGCATCGGCCACCGAGCGCGTCTTCATGACCAGTGGCACCACAGGCCGTGCGGCGCGCGGGCGGCACTTTCATCCGCAGCTGGATGTATATGACTTGTCGATGAAGCGCTATTTTGCACAGCGCTTCATGCAGGGGGCTGAGCGCTTGCCCATGGCTATTTTGTTCCCCGATGAACAGGCCATGCCCAACTCATCGCTGGCTCACTATCTGGCGCTGGCCAAATCAGAATTTGGTACGGCTGATAGTCGCTATTTTTTGGGCTCTGAAGGGTTGGATATACCGGGCCTGTGCGCCGCGCTGGACGAATCTCAGCGCAGCGGACAGCCTTATGCGCTGCTGGGTGCCAGCTTCAGTCTGGTGCATGTCATGGACGCTTTGCGTGCACAGGGCCGCCGTTTTCAGCTGCCTGAAGGCAGCCGTATTCTGGATACGGGCGGCTACAAAGGGCAGTCGCGCGAGCTGCCGCTGGAAGAGTTTTATGCCGATCTCAGCGATTTGCTGGGCGTTCCGCGCACGCACTGCATCAATATGTATGGCATGACGGAGCTGAGCACGCAGTTCTATGACGACGGCAATGCAGTTCTGCCCTCGGTCAAGTCTGGCCCGCACTGGATTCGCTCGCGTCTGGTTGAACCTGTTACGGGGCGCAGTGTGGCCGCTGGCGAGCGCGGCATTCTGGTGCACTGCGATCTGGCTAATTACAACGCGGTCAGCACCATCCTGACGGAAGACGTGGGCCTGTGGGCAGACGGCGGCTTTTTGTTGCTGGGCCGTGCCGAGGGCGCTGCGGCCAAGGGCTGCTCTCTGGCCGTGGATGAATTTGTGAAAGCCGCCAGCGCATGACGGCAAACAGCAAGGTGCAGCAGATCAAGGCCGGTTATCTGCCGGGGCTGAGCGACGACGAGGTGCAGTGGCATGTGCTGCCCTTTGAGCGCAATGGCACACGGCTGGACGTGTCTGTGCCCATGCTGTCTGGCGCGCAGATGCAGGCACTGGCAAACCGGGTGCGTGATGCTGCGGCCCAGCATCTGCGCAGCATGACAGTCGCCCAGATCATCGATGTGATTGATCGCGCCATGGCACGCCTGCTCGATCGCAATGACGCTTATCGTCAGCAGGCCGAGGCCTGGCTGCCCGTGGTCAGCGGCTATGACGCGGATATGGTTCGCCTGGGGCTGACGGGATTTTTCAAGACCTTTCGTGCCGCGCAGCTCAAACGCTTTTTGGCCGAGGATTTTGCCAACCCCGCGGTGTTAGATGGCTTTCAGCCCGCGATCAAGGGGGGGGCTGTGCGTGCCTTCGGGCCTGATTTGCTGGTTCACAGCTGGGCGGGCAATGTGCCCGCGCTGTCGCTGTGGAGCCTGATTTGTGGATTGCTGGTCAAAGCCCCAGCCGTGGGCAAGCTGGCCAGTGCCGAGCCCTTGTTCGCAGGCTGGTTTGCCCGGCTGCTGGCCGAAATCCATCCGCCGCTGGCCGATTGTCTGGCCGTGGTGTGGTGGCGCGGCGCAGGCGGCGACGAGGCGGATGCGCTGTATGCACAAGCCGATACGGTGCTGGCCTATGGCGGCAATCCGACGCTGGATGCGCTGCGCAAGCGCCTGCCGGTGACGACACGTTTTTTGCCCCATGGCCACAAGCTGGGCTTTGGCCTGATTGGAACTGCGGCGCTGGATGCCCTCAAAGCTCCGACCGTAGCCCGGTTGGCGGCGTGGGATGTGATGCGCTACGACCAGCAAGGCTGCTACTCGCCCCATGTCTTTTATATAGAGCGCGGTGCGCCCGTGCCGCCGCGTGCTTTTGCTGACTATCTGGCTGCTGAACTGGCTAATCTGCAGCGCCGTTTTGTGCGCCGCGAACTGGACCTGGAAGAGGGCGCTACGGTTGCCCGCTGGCAGCAGACCATGGAGTGGTCAGGCGATACGCATCAGCTGCTGGGCCCGGTAGATGCCGCGTGGAGTGTGGCCTATAGCGACAGCCTGCAGCCGCTGGCCCCCACGGCGCTGTACCGCACGATTGCGGTGGTGGCGGTGGACCACCTTGATGACGTGCTGCCCGTGGTGGCCGCACAGCGCGAGTTTTTGCAGACCGCAGGCATTGCCGCAGGACCTGAGGAGCTGTACCGGCTGGCCGATTTGCTGGGCGCTGCGGGTGTCACGCGCATCAGCGCCATTGGCTCTATGAGCATGCCCGAGGCGGGCTGGCACCACGATGGACGCTTTAACCTGATGGATCTGGTGCGCATGACCGAGATTGAACAGTCGGCCGAGCTGGCGGCGCAGCCGCTTGCAAGCTATGCCGATTGACGAGGGCAACATGGCTTTTCTGGATATTGAGCAGGCCGTCTTTACCTACCCGGGCCGACTACCAGTGGTCGATGGGGCGGACTGGCACATGCAGGCCGGTGAATTTCATTGCCTGCTGGGCCGTAGCGGCTGTGGCAAGACCACGCTGCTCAAGCTGGCGGCGGGTTTGCTGCGCCCGCAATCGGGGCGCATTCTGCTGCGCGGGCAAGAGCTGGCAGAGCCGGGGCCGCAGCTGGGCTTTATGTTTCAGGCGCCGACGCTGCTGGACTGGCATACGGTGCTGAACAATGTGCTGCTACCCGTGTCGCTGCAGCGCAAGCCTACTCCCCAAGATGAGACCCATGCGCTGCGTTTGCTCGAGCAACTGGGCCTGTCAGCCCATGCACCGCATTACCCGCGCCAGCTTTCCGGCGGCCAGCAAAGCCGCGTGGCGCTGGCACGGGCCTTGATTCTGGATCCACCTCTGCTGCTGCTCGATGAGCCGTTTGCCGCGCTGGATGCCATCACCCGCGCCGAGCTGCAAGACGATTTGCTGCGCACCTGCCGCGAGCATGGCACCACGGTGCTGTTTGTGACGCATGACATTAACGAGGCCGTCTATCTGGGTGATCGCATCGCCCTCATGCACGGCGGGCGCATTGTGGATGACTGGGCGATTGAGCTGCCCGAGCCGCGCACGCAGGACATGCGCCATGGCATCGTGTTCAATGAGTACTGTGCACGCGTGCGTGCAGCCATGGAAAAGGGCGTGGCATGAATGCTTTGCTGAACAGGCCGCGACTGCTATCTGCTTTGCTTTTGATAGCTACTCTCGTAATATGGGAGCTGGCTACGAAGCAATTTAGCCTATCCGCTCTGGTGCTGCCACCGCCGTCGGCTGTGGCGGTGTCGCTGTGGTCTGGGCTGGTCTCCGGCTACTTCTGGCCACATTTGACTTCCACATTGAAGGCACTGCTGCTGGGGCTGGCCATGGGCAGTGCCGTGGGGCTGCTGGCTGGCATGGCCTTGGCGGAATCTGAGTTGCTGGAGCGTGTGCTCAAGCCCTATGTGGTGGTCAGTCAGGTTGTGCCCAAGCTGGCACTGGCGCCGCTGTTTGTGCTGTGGTTTGGCTTTGGCATGCTGCCCACGGTGCTGATTACGGCACTGATCTGCTTCTTCCCGCTCATGGAAAACACGCTTACAGGGCTGCGCCAGGTCGATGCCCAGCGGCTGCAGCTGTTTCGCATGCTGGGGGCTACGCGTCTGCAGACCTTGCTGCAGCTGAAGCTGCCGACCGGGCTGCCCGCCATTCTTGCGGGCTTGCGCGTTGCCGTGGTGCTGGCGCTGGTCGGCGCGGTGGTGGCTGAATTCATGGGTGCCAGTCAAGGTCTGGGTGCCGTGGTGATTGCGGCGCAGGGAATGATGGACACCCCGTTGATGTTCGCCACGCTGGTGCTGATTGCTTCCATTGGCCTGCTGCTGTATCAGGCCTGCCTGATGCTGGAGCGGCGCTTGCTGCGCTCCCATCACTTCGTTGTTTTTGAAATTTCGCAAGTTGCTCAATCGGGCAGCAAGCTTTGATGGTTTTTTGAAGAATTTTACGGAACGCTTTTTATGCAGATATCGAACAAGCTCCCCACCATCTCCCGCCGCAGCCTGATCGGTGCTTGCGCAGGTCTGTCTGCGCTTTCTCTGACCAGTGCCAGCATGGCGAATCCTATGCAGGGCAAGATTCGACTGGCAGGCTGGAGCAAGCCCATCAGCGAAATCACCAACCTTCTGGCCGAGCCTGAGAAAGGCTTTTTCAAGGGGCAGGGCGTTGAGCTGGCTTACCTGCCAGGCGCTGGCGGCGGCGATGCCATTCGCAATATTCTGAGCGGTCAGGGCGATGTCGCGTTTACTGACCCCGGCTCCTTCTTCATGGCACTGGACAAGGGCGAGAAGCTGGTTGCCATCTACGACATCTACCCGCAAAACGTGTTCAATGTGGTTTCGCTCAAGACGTCTGGCATTCGCAAGCCGGCTGACCTCAAGGGCAAGAAAATTGGCGTCTACAGCCTGTCTAGCGGCACGCGCCAGAACCTGCTGGTGATGCTGCATCAGGCGGGTCTTAAGGAATCCGATGTGACCATCGTCGTGACCGGCTTGCTGAATTTTGCGCCCCTGATGCAGGGACAGGTCGATGCCACAGCGGCAACCGATACCGGCTTGGCCGTGGGCCTGCGCAAGGGCATTGGCGAAGTCAATGTGATGTCCGTGAGCGAGTACCTGAATATGTCCAGCGACATGTTTGTGGTGCGCGAAGAAGTGCTGCACCAGAAAAAAGACCTGCTCAAGGCCTTTGTGCGTGGCTACCGTGAGAGCGCTGCCTGGATGATTGCCAATCCCGAGGAGGCTTCCGTGCTGGCCAGCAAATACGCGATTGATGGAACGCGCCGCGATATCAATCTGGATGTGATTCGCCTGCGCAATGCTTCTTCACTACCAGCCGTGCAAGGCCAGGCTCTGGGCAGCTTTGATCTTGCTGCATTGCAAAAGGGTGCCGATGCTTATCGCGCGCTGGGCATGGTGCAGCGGCAGATCAAGGTATCCGACGTGGTCGTGCCTTTGTAACCCCCTGAGGCACTGCGCGCCGTCCCCCTCTCTCGCTTCTTGGGAAGGGGATGAAAGCATCGCTGCGGGGCGGCCCTTGCTTGCTGTGCCTGAGTTAGTAAGCATCTGTTTTAAGCACCTGTGCTGAGTCAGCAGGGATCAGAAATATGAGTCAATCTTCTTCAATGGGCCTGCACGGCAAGGTGGTGCTGGTGACGGGTGCCAGTCGCGGCATTGGTGCGGCGATTGCGCTGGCCTTTGCGCGTGAGGGGGCGACGGTGGTGGTGAACTATCTGTCTAACGATGCGGCGGCGCAGCAGACCGTGGCCGCATGTCAGGCCGCAGGTGGTGACGCCTGGGCGGTGAAGGCAGATGTGGGCAATGCGACGGAAGTTCAAACCATGGTCGACAGCATCGTGAGCGAGGCGGGCTGTATCGACATGGTGGTCAACAACGCATTCAAACCCTATACCTTTGACCCTGAGCAGCGCCGCCGTTTTGACGACCTGGAGTGGAGCGACTACCAGAGCCAGTTTGATGGTGCTGTGGGCGCGGCCTTCAACGTCTGCCGCGCCGTGCTGCCGCAAATGCGCCAGCGGGCGCGGGGCAGCATTGTGAATATTGTCAGCAATCTGGTGGAGAACCCGGTCGTGCCCTATCACGACTACACCACGGCCAAGGCATCGCTGGTAGGCTTCAGCCGCAATCTGGCCAGCGAGCTGGGGCCTGTGGGCATTCGCGTCAACTGCGTGGCGCCAGGGCTGGTCTACCCAACGCAGGGCAGTCAGGGTACCAAAGAAGCGTTTCGCGAATCACTGATGGCCGCCACGCCGATGCGCAGGCTTGCGAGCCCCGAGGATGTGGCTGGGCCGGTGCTGTTTCTGGCATCCGATCTCAGTGGCTTTATGACCGGGCAGGTATTGCTAGTGGATGGCGGACTGGTCATGCGTTGAGGTTTTGCCGGACCGGTTTCAAGACGTCTTATTGCTTGGCGGTAGCCTGCGCATGGTCTATCGCATCAATGATGGCCACACCCGTCTGCTGCACGCCGGGGGCGTTGAAGCCGGGGCCAGGGGTGACGGAAGGGCGGCTCAGCAGCTTTTCAGCCATAGTGGGCTGGGCTGCTGCGGCTTGTGCTGCCTGAGCTGGTGCCGGGTCTTGAACGGCTGACGCTGGTGCGTCTTCCTGGGCAGATTTCAGGTAATCGTTGTAGCGTTTGTAGGCTTGGCGATCGGAGCGAGCCTGTGCTTGCTGCTCTGAGTGCTGCAGGTATTTGTAGGTGGCAGTCCCTAAAACGAGTGATGCCAGCAAAAACACACCAATAGCGGTGACGACGTAATTCTCGTCGGAGCGCTGCGGGGCATGTTGAATAGTGGCGGACATGGGGCGGGTAGGGGGCATGAAAAGCGCAACCCTGGATCAGCAGAGCTGCACCCACGGGTTCAAAAGTATCTAACTGTTTTCAGGGTATCAAAAAACAGTAGTCCTACGGTTTCATCTCGGCATTCCTTGCCGACGATTGGGCAGCAAATCCCTGCTGGATCAAGCGTGTGTGACGTTTGAACGCAAAAAAGCCGGTAGCGCTTGTGGCGTACCGGCTTTTTTGTGGGAGATGCTTGACTATCAGGCAGCCACGATTTGAGCCTTGGCGGCTTGCATGGCCGCAGCCTTGGCTTCTGGGCCCATGGCCACGCCTTCAGCGCGCACGATGGTGACGTCGGTCACGCCCATGAAGCCGAACATCACTTTCAGGTAGCTTTCCTGGTGTTCCATGGCTTGGCCGGCTTCGCTGCTGGAGTAAGCACCGCCGCGTGCGGAGGCCACGATGACTTTTTTATCGCCAGCCAGACCGATGGGGCCTGTGGCGGTGTACTTGAAAGTACGACCAGCCTGGGCAATGCGGTCCAGCCAGGCCTTCAGCTGCGTGGGAATGGTGAAGTTGTAGAAGGGGGCACCCACGACGATCACGTCGGCGGCCAGGAACTGGCTGACCAGCGCTTCGGAAACAGCGTTTTCCTGGCGTTCGATTTCGGTGGCGGCGGCCTGGCCGGTGCGGAAGCCCATCGATTGAGCGCTCAGGTGGCTGGGGGCATTCACGGCCAGATCCAGATAGTCCACTTGCGCTTCGGGGTTGGCTTGCTTGAGGCTGGCAACGATATCGGCAGTCAGTTCGCGGGTGATGGAGTTGGTGCCGGTGATGGAGGAGTCAATGTGCAGGATTTGCATGTCGGTTCTATACAGTAAGTTAAAGAATACTTCTTGCCCAGCCCAGATGCTTCATTGCGGCAAAACAGTGTTCCATTTGAAAGTGCGATGGGATAGATTGTAGATTTGAAGATAGTGATCGATAAGTCTGCAAAAATATGACTGATCGTTCCATATATCAACTCAATCGAGTCCAAGGATGTTTGCATGGTGGATCTCAATGACATGCTGTATTTCGTCGAGGTGGTCGAGCGCGGCGGCTTCGCTGCGGCAGGGCGTGCGCTGGGCATTCCCAAGTCCCGCCTCTCGCGACGTGTGGCTGAGCTGGAGGCCCAGCTGGGCGTGCGCTTGCTGCAGCGCACCACCCGCAAACTCTCGCTGACGCAGGTGGGCGAGACCTTTTTGCGCCATGGCCAGGCCATGCGGGATGCAGCGCTGGCGGCATCGAATGCCGTAGCCGAGGTGCAGACCGAGCCGCGCGGCACGATTCGTGTGACCTGCCCGGTGACGCTGGCGCAGACCGTGCTGGGCGAGCTGATGCCCGAATTTCTCAAGCATTGCCCGCTGGTACATGTGGAGATGCAGGTCACCAACCGCCCGGTGAATCTGGTGGAAGAGGGTATTGATGTGGCGCTGCGCGTGCGCGGCAATCTGGACGACAGCGGCTCCATGGTCGTCAAGCGACTCGATACTTCGCGCCAGATTCTGGTCGCCAGCCCTGATCTGCTGCAGCGCCAGGGCACGCCCAGATCATTGCAAGACTTGCAGTTGCTTGACAGTCTGGCCATGTCGGCAGTCGATGGTCACTCCAGCCTGCTGCTGGTCGGCCCCGAAGGCAAAGAGCACCGACTTCAATTGCAGCCGCGCTATGTGGTCGATGATTTGCTGACGCTGAAATTTGCAGCGCTGGCGGGCAGCGGCATGTGCTGGTTGCCTGACTATATGTGTCAGGACGAACTGAGTGAAGGCAGGCTGGTGCAACTGCTACCCCAGTGGGCGCCACCCCTGGGGATTGTTCATGCCATCTTTCCGTCGCGGCGCGGGCTGGCTCCGGCGGTGCGGCATTTCCTGGACTTTCTCGGCGAGCGCCTCCCCGGCAGCAGTATCTCTGCTACGCAAAAAATAGCGCAAAGCGCGCAATATCATTAGCTTCTGGGCATAAGGTAACAACAAAACATTCGTTGGAATTTGACTGCGCGCTGCCCACAATGCGCCTCTTACTAGCAGATCAAGAGCGTTTGGGTCTTCCGTGCAGGGCCTTCACAGCGCTCCCAGACCGCAGGAGGCTGCATGAAATCCCCATTCCGTATCGTGATCGTGCCAGGCTGGCGCAACTCAGGCCCCGGCCACTGGCAAAGCTTGTGGGCTGAGCAGTTGCCCGATGCCGTGCGCGTAGAGCAGCAAGACTGGCTGGTGCCTCACCGCGATGCGTGGGTGAGCGCGCTGGAAGAAGTACTGCTGGCCGATGAGCGCCCGGCCGTCATCGTGGCCCATAGCCTGGGCTGCATCACCACCGTGCATCTAGGTGAGGCCGCCGCTGCCCGTGTGCATGGTGCTTTGCTGGTTGCTCCCGCAGACCCGGAGCGCCGGGCTCAGCTGGAAGACTTTGCCCCCGTGCCCTATGCGCGACTGCCTTATCGCAGCGTGCTGGTGGCCAGCAGCAATGACCCGTTTTGCCCCATACGCCGCGCTGGTGCCTATGCACGGGCCTGGGGCAGTGAGGTGGTGAGGCTGCAGAGCGCCGGGCATATCAATGTCGAATCCGGCTATGGCGCATGGCCGCTGGGGCTGGCACTGCTGCAGTCGCTGATGGATGTGGGCAGTTGGCAGAACACTCTTGCGCATTCTGCTGTTGCCAGTGATGAGTTACGGCCTGCCCTGGCTGCCTGAGATTATAAGTTTTTGGGACTTTTTTGATAGCTGCAAGCGCTTTATGGATAAGCGCTTGCAGCTATTTTTATGGGTTTCTTGCAGCTAAATTTTTTGATATATCAAATTTCAGAAAAACAAAGAAGAATATATTCTTTTGAGTTTTAAGGCTGAGTTCGCACAATGTATACATCTATACACATTGCTCAAGAAAAGGCAGCGAACCATGCATTCCGTGAAGCTCAAGACATTGCTGGCATCTATTGCACTGGCCGCCGCCGGTGCCGCATCGGCTCAGACGCAGCTGCTTAACGTTTCCTACGATGTGGCCCGTGAGTTCTACAAGGACTACAACGCAGCCTTTATCGCCCATTACAAGAAGACCAAGGGCGTGGACATCAAGGTGGATCAGTCGCATGGCGGCTCCAGCGCGCAAGCCCGTGCTGTCAACGATGGTCTGGCCGCCGATGTGGTGACTTTTAACACAACGACCGACGTGGACTTCCTGGCTTCCACTGGCGTGGTTGCCAAGGACTGGAACAAGAAGTTCGCCCACGATGCATCGCCCACTACATCGACCATGCTGTTCCTGGTGCGCAACGGTAACCCCAAGAACATCAAGGACTGGTCCGATCTGATTCGCCCCGACGTGAAGGTCGTGGTCGTCAACCCCAAGACCGGTGGCAACGGCCGCTATGCCTATCTGGCAGCCTGGGGCTCGGTGCGTGAAAAGGGCGGCACCGATGCGCAAGCCGCCGAATTCGTGCAAAAGCTCTACAAGAACGTTCCCGTGCTGGGCAAGGGCGGTCGCGATGCGACCAGCATCTTCCTGCAGCGCAATATTGGCGATGTGCTGATCACGTTTGAATCGGAAGTCGTGTCCGTGGACCGCGAATTCGGTCAGGGCAAGGTCGATGCCGTGTATCCATCCGTCAGCATCGTGGCCGAGAACCCCGTGGCAGTCGTGGAGCGCACCACCGCCAAAAAGGGCACAACCCAGCTGGCAACCGATTACCTGCAATGGCTGTATTCGGATGAAGCCCAGGAAATTGCGGCCAAGCACGCCATTCGCCCCCGCTCCGAAGCGGTGCTGAAGAAGCACGCCGACCAATTCAAGCCCATCAAGCAGTTCACCGTGGCCAAGTACTTCGGCTCGCTCACCGAAGCGCAGAAGGTTCACTTCAACGATGGCGGACAGTTCGACAAGCTGTACGCACCAGGTAAGTAAGAACTCTCCTTCAGCCGCTTTGCGGCTTCCTCTCTCTCTCTCTCTCTCTCTACGGGAGGGGACGACGCTCTCGCTGCGGAGCGGCCTTTGCTTGGCGTCCCATGGGGGCGCCTGCCTGTTCATAGGGCAGGGGCGATGCCTGCAGATCCACCTTTTTGAGTCGCTTTAATAAAAATATGACCTCTGCAGTTTTGGCTCCGGGCAAGGTGCGTAGCGCCAAGCGAGTGTTGCCCGGTTTCGGGTTGACGCTGGGCTACACCATCTTCTATCTGAGCATCGTGGTGCTCATCCCACTGGTCGCTTTGCTGTCCGCCAGCTTCAGCCTGACCTGGGAGCAGTTCTGGAATGCAGTCTCGGCGCCTGCCGTGGTGGCGTCTTATGAGCTGTCCTTCACCATGTCCTTCATTGCGGCCTGCGTCAACGTGGTGTTTGGCATGCTGATCGCGTGGGTGCTGGTGCGCTATCAGTTCCCCGGCAAGAAGGTGGTGGATGCGCTGGTCGATTTGCCCTTTGCCCTGCCTACGGCAGTGGCTGGTATTTCCTTGTCGGCGCTGTATGCGGGCAATGGCTGGATTGGTCAATACTTCGAGTCGCTGGGCATTCAGATGGCCTACAACCCCAAGGGCATCGCCATTGCGCTGATCTTTATCGGCCTGCCTTTTGTGGTGCGTACCGTGCAGCCAGTGCTCGAAGACTTCGAGAAGGAGCTGGAAGAGGCTGCAACCAGCCTGGGCGCTTCGCGCTGGCAGATTTTTTACAAAGTCATACTGCCGCATATCGGCCCGGCCTTGCTCACGGGTTTTGCCATGGCATTTGCCCGCGCCGTGGGCGAATATGGCTCGGTGATTTTCATTGCCGGCAATATTCCCATGGTTTCTGAAATCACTCCGCTGATCATCATGGCCAAGCTCGATCAGCATGATGTGGCCGGCGCGACTGCTGTGGCCGTGGTCATGCTGCTGATTTCTTTTGTATTGCTGCTGCTGATCAACGCTCTGCAAGCATGGCAGCGCAAGGCGCAGGGAGGCCGTTGATGTCTACGATTCACGCAGCCATTCAAGCGCTGCTCCCCCATTTTCCGCCCATCTGGGCGCACCTCTTTACCGTTATTGCAGTGGCCGTGGTGGTGCTGGTTGTGCTCTACAAGATCACGGCTCCGCGCAAAACCACCAAGCTTGAAAAGATGAGCACCACCGAGCCACGCTGGGTGCGCTGGGTGCTGATCATCATTGCGCTGCTCTTCATGGGCCTGTTCCTCATCCTGCCGCTGCTGTCCGTCTTTGGCGAAGCGTTGCGCAAGGGCTGGGATGTCTATGTGGCGGCTCTGGGCGAGCCCGATGCGCTGTCGTCCATCAAGCTGACGCTGATTACGGCGTTGATCGCTGTTCCGCTGAATCTTGTGTTTGGTGTGGCTGCGGCCTGGTGTATTGCCAAGTACGAGTTCAAGGGCAAGGCCTTTTTGACCACGCTGATCGATCTGCCGTTCTCCATCTCGCCGGTGGTTGCCGGTTTGATGTATGTACTGGTCTTTGGTGCCAATGGCTGGCTAGGCCCCTGGCTGGCCGAGCACAACATTCAGATCATTTTTGCGGTGCCGGGTATTGTGCTGGCCACCATCTTTGTGACCTTCCCCTTCATCGCCCGCGAGTTGATTCCGCTGATGCAGGCGCAGGGCAGCGATGAAGAGCAAGCTGCCGTGGTGCTGGGCGCCTCGGGCTGGCAGACCTTCTGGCATGTGACCCTGCCCAATATCAAGTGGGGTCTGGTCTATGGCGTGATTCTGTGTAACGCCCGTGCCATGGGGGAGTTTGGTGCGGTGTCGGTGGTCTCGGGCCATATTCGTGGCCAGACCAACACCATGCCGCTGCATGTTGAAGTGCTTTATGCCGACTATCAGGCCGCAGCTGCTTTTGCCGTGGCGTCGCTGCTGGCGCTGCTGGCTTTGGTCACACTGGTGATCAAGTCCCTTGCCGAATGGCGCGCGGAACAACAGGCCAAGGCCGCTGCTGAGGCACCGCCCGAGCGTCCCAGCCAGATCAGCACCACCCCTCATAAAACCGCCACGGCAGCCTGAGCTGTCTGGACTCCAAGCAGAGATTCATCATGAGTATCGAAATTCGTAATGTCAGCAAGCAGTTCGGCGACTTTCAGGCGCTGCGCGATGTCAGTCTGGACATCAAGTCGGGTGAGCTGATTGCCTTGCTCGGCCCCTCGGGCTGCGGCAAGACCACGCTGCTGCGAATCATCGCGGGTCTGGAAACCGCCGACGTGGGCACCATCCATTTCAGCGGTGAGGACACCACCGATGTGCACGTGCGTGACCGCAACGTGGGCTTTGTGTTTCAGCACTACGCGTTGTTCCGCCATATGACGGTGTTTGAGAACGTGGCCTTTGGCCTGCGTATCAAGCCTCGCAAGGAGCGCCCGAGCGAAGCCGTGATCAAGGAAAAGGTCATGAAGCTGCTCAAGCTGGTACAGCTGGACTGGATTGCGGATCGCTTCCCCTCACAGCTGTCTGGCGGTCAGCGCCAGCGCATCGCGCTGGCCCGCGCGCTGGCCGTAGAGCCCAAGGTGCTGCTGCTGGACGAGCCCTTTGGCGCGCTGGATGCCAAGGTTCGCAAGGAACTGCGCCGCTGGCTGCGTCAGCTGCACGATGAGCTGCATGTGACGTCCATCTTCGTGACCCACGACCAGGAAGAAGCGCTGGAAGTGGCCGACCGTGTGGTCGTCATTAACCAGGGCAAGATTGAGCAGGAAGGCACACCCCAGCAGGTCTGGGACAACCCGGCCACGCCGTTTGTCTATGGCTTCCTGGGTGATGTGAACCTGTTCAAGGGTCGTGCCAGAGATGGCCGCGTCTATCTGGACGATGGCATGCAAATGGACAGCAGCGATGCCAGCGGTGCCCATGACAGCCAGGCCTTTGCTTACGTGCGCCCTCATGATCTGGAGGTGGAGCGCTATTCACCCGGTCAGAATCTGGATGCGCAGGGCCGCCCCACGGGCATCGTGGCCCAGCTTTCGCGTGCAATTGTGGTCGGCCCTATCGCAAGGCTGGAACTTATTCCCTCCGAGACCACACCAAACGCCAGCAATGCCGGAGAAGACGGACTCATCGAAGCCCAGATTCCCGCGCAGCAGTTCAAGGACATGGGCTTGCGCGAAGGTGAAACCCTGGTGGTGACACCACGCCGAGCCAAGGTGTTTCTGGATGAGGCTGCAGGCATTTAATTACCCCTGAGGCGCTCTGCGCCTTCCCGAGAGAGGGACGACGGCCTCGCCGCAAGGCGGCTTTGGTTCGTTGTCTCCTGTGAAAGGGAAGATGCATGCCACAGGGATGAATCCTCTGACTCTGCTCAGGGGCGTTATCCTTGATTCAGGCATGATCCGGAAATTTCGCAGAAAGAATTTTGATGCTTCAATGGTTTACCACCGCGCCACGGCGCACTCTGGCCCTGATCTGCGCTGCCTGCGTAGCCATGCTGGCCTTTGGCCTGTATCTGCAGCATGTCGTGGGGCTTGAACCTTGCCCGATGTGCATCGTGCAGCGCTATGCACTCATTTTGGTAGCTATCTTCACAGGGCTGGCCAGCGTTAAAGGCCAAAAAGGCTGGTGGATGAGCTTTAGCGTTCTGGCTTTGCTGGCCAGCGGGTTTGGTGCCTTTGTGGCTGCGCGCCAGAGCTGGTTGCAGTGGTATCCCCCAGAATTCGCCACCTGCGGCCGCGACTTCTACGGAATGATCGAGCACTACTCTTTCAGTCGCTCCATTCCAATGATCTTCCAAGGCTCGGGCGACTGCGCTGCGATTGACTGGACCTTCCTGGGCGGCTCCATCGCCAACTGGTCGTTTGTCTGCTTTGTGGTGTTTTTTATGCTGTTGCTGACGCTTTTTCTGAAGGGCGGCAAGCGCTCAAGCTAAGTTTTTTCGCATTCACACCAAGCGCCTTCGGGCGCTTTTTCTTGTGCATCACACTCCCGGGGCAGGGTGAAAAAGTGATCCGAGATAAGAAAAACTAATTCTCAGGTATGTTTCTAAATGTCAAATGGTTGTATTTTTGAAACATTGAAACCTGAAGATGGGATTGAATTTAATGGTGTTTGACAGTTGAGTGAGTAACGTTTTGCGATAGATCTCTCTGTAAGTCAAGTACTACATTCTGTAGGGTCTGTTGGACATTGTTTTTGGATGTGTCAATAGATTCTTATGACCGCCTAGAGGTATCTGTTTGTAACTTTGTTCGCTATAGTTGTTGGAACGACAATCGCCCAAGTTTGACTATTGGGTACTTAAAATATGGGGCGATTGAGATTGTTCAACTGGTTGGCGCGCATCTTGCTTGCGATGCAACTGGTGTGGCTGCCACAGGCAGTGATGGCTGCGGCCTATGCGACTGGTGGCAGTGGCAAATACAAGAATGAAATTCTGTGGCTGACCTGGGGTGATGCTAATAACCCTCTGGGTAAGAGTGGCGTGACGCTAAAAAATGGTGACACGTCAATGGCTACGATTCCTGTTGCGAATGGCGCCAATCTCTCCGTAAGCTGCTCTATTGCAGATATAGCAACCCCTTCCAGTAAGCCTTTGAAAAGTTATCGCCCAGGCGACTGGCGTGGTGACACTTTGGATGATGCCTACAACGTCTCAGGCACTGGAGGATCGAATCAACTGATCAACGGCATTGTTGGTGATTCAGGTGTTTCTAGTTTCACAGTGAACTGTTCATCCATGCTTAATAACCGCGATATTGGATTGCGGGGTTTTGTCATTGCAGATGCTGAATCCATGGCTGCCAATAATGAATATATTATGGGCGCAGCTACGGGTAAGTGGTCTGTGATTGAGAAAATAGGCAGTTCTTCTAATGCTTATTACGTTGATAAATCTACACCTGCAGTGGGAACTTTTCCCAATAGTAAACAGGGTGATAGCTTTATTAAGTTTAGAACAACGAGCGGTGATGGCGAACGTGGTGTTTTGACGTTTCTTCAATTTTCTGATTCCTCGAATCAAAATCTTGCAAGTCAGAAAATGGTATTCTAGGTAAAGGGCGGTGTTAAAACAGCGATTGCCATTGGCGTACTGGTTCCTTTTGCTGACTTTGGGGATGCACCTCAAAGTTATGGTTCTGCAATGCATTTGATTGCAGATGTTAATTTTTCTAGTGATGGGATTTCTGGCGCTGAAGTCGATGCCATGAAGTCGAATCCTTCGGTGCTCAATCCACCAAAAACAATTTACTTGGGAAGTACAGGGCCAGACTCAGAGCCTCAGTCTCAATTCAGTGCAAACGCCGAAGGTGATGATGGCAGCGGACAGAGTTCGCAGCCAGGAACACTTTTTTATAGAGTTGAAGAAGATGCGCTGCCTCCCAAAGCGACCATCAGTATCCTAAGATCTGGCACAGCTTATGAAATGAACTTCCGCTGTAATGCCGATGGTGTGAATCGAAACACTGTGGCAGGATGGATTGATTTCAACCAAAATGGTATTTTTGATGCCTCTGAGCGTGCAGTTAGTGCATGCGCGGGCAATCAGACTTCTTTATCTTGGAATCTGCCACCTGATCTTAAGGCTGGCTATACAGTCGTACGATTGCGTATTGGCACTAATAGTCAGCAGGTATCCAGTCCTCTGCTATTGCTGACGATGGTGAAGTAGAAGACCATCGTATTCAAATTGTGGCACCTGAATTGAATATTCAGAAAACGCACAATGCTTCGCCAGGCTGGACAGTAGCTCAGCCTGATGCGAAATATACTCTAACAGTCAGCAATGTTGGCTTGACACCAACTGGACCTGCGCAGGCTGGGGCTGGCTGGAAGCCGGTTCAAGTACTAGATCAAATGCCTATTGGTATTGTTCCTGGATGGATAGGAGCCTTGAATGTAAATGGCTGGGCTTGTACTTATAGTGGGAGACTGGTAACTTGTACTACTAACCATCATATTGGCGAAAAGGGTAGTGCTACAGCTGTTTCGCAAATTGAATTGCCAGTAGTAGTTCAGCCAGGCGCGGCCTACGGAAACTCTCTTGTCAACTATGCTAGTGTTGCTGGTGGCATGGACCCTTATAACGGTGGAGTTCCCCCCGTACCTGAAGCTTGCAGTAACAATTCCCATTGTGCTTCTGCATTGGTACCTATTTTAAATCCGGCAGTTTCTGTCAATAAATCTGCAAGTCTAGCCTCAGGGCAGACTGTCATTGTCGGAGCAAAAATTATTTATACCCTGTCTGTCACTGTTCGTGATGCAGAAACTTTGTCGCCTATTGTTCTGACTGATGTTCTGGGTGTAGGGCTTGAATATAAGCAGATTGTTGCCAACAACGGAAACTTTAGCGAAGGAGGCTCAGGATTGAGCCGAACCTTCACACTGCCAGCCGGAAAGAAGCCAGGTCAGTATTCTCTTCAATATGAAGTTGAAGTAATAAAAACTGCGACGGGATCTGTCAAGAATAATGTGATTCCTGCAGGTGGTGGTGATCCAAATAGTCCAAATGCGAAGGATCCTTCTTGCAATGCAACCTGCTCTACTGAGCATGTCTTGATGCCTCCTGTGGTCAATGTGAGCAAGACTTCCAACCCTCAGAGTGGCACTAAGGTGAGTCCTGGTGACATCATCACCTATACGCTTGAAGCCACAGTTGAAAATTCTCGGCTGGAAGCTGCGCTTGTTCTTGAAGACACTCTAGGAAGTGACCTGGATTTTGGAGCTGTTACTGCAAACAATGGTTACTCTGTTTCAGGGTCGGGAAATCTGCACCAATTTATCTTGCCTTTGGGAACGGGCCCAGGGACCTATCGCATCAGCTATACGGCTCGCGTGAAAGCTAAGCCTGCAGGTACATACAGCTTGAAGAATGTGGTTGTACCAAAATATGATCCTAATTCTGGTGTGACCCCTCCAGGCAGCGGACCTAATTGCACAGCATGTTTTACGGAGCATGAATATAAGCCTGTTGAAGTTAAATACTCCAAGACAACGACTGCGGTAGCTGTGAAAGATAAGGATGAAATCCTCTACGAAATTACTGTAGAAGTGACTAAATCTGCTACAACAGTTGATCTTTTTCTGCAGGATACGTTCGAGCAGGGTGTTAAATATAGTCGCTTAGAAAATTATGGGAAATTCAACCAGCCAACCGCATCTCGGGGAAGCACCGTAGTTGAATTTGTCTTGCCTTCTAAAACACCTCCAGGTACTTATAAACTGAGCTACTGGGGTGAGGTTGATCAAAACTATGCAGGAGCAGGCACTGGGCCGGTAGATAACGCTAAGAATAGTTTGGTGAATTCGCCGAATTTTACTAATCCAGATAATCCTGTTTGCAAATCGCCATGCGAAACAACGACGCCAATTATTCCTGAGAAAATTTTTTATAAGAAGGAAATTGTTAGTATAGTTCCTACTGAAGGTGTGGGATTTAAACAGTCGCTGAAATTTAGAGTCACCGTGTGGGTGGAGGGGTTGCCGACTTCCACTGCGTATGTTCTCAAGGATACGCTTAGCGTTGGACTGAGAAAAACTGATGAAATTCCCAAAGTGACAGCCCCTGTTAAAGCGAATTGGGATACTGCAAATACTCTAACGATTGATCTGCCGATAGGCTTGACAAAGGATAACCCCTATACTATTGATTACACAGTGGAAGTTACTGAATCAGCTGATAAATTCGTCAAAAATTCGGTTCTTCCAGATCCTCCTCCAATTGCGGGTATAGAAGGTCCTCGTTGCGCAAGCTACTGTGCTACAGAAACGCCTGTGGTGAAAGCAGAAGTGAGCTTTATGAAAACCTCTACTTCAACCTCTGCCGCAGTAGGAAGTAAAATTGATTATGTGCTGGCCGTTAATGTGACAAAGGCATCGTTGGCAACGGATGTCGATTTGATGGTCGACAACTTGAGTTTGGGACTTGAGTTGGATGACGCATCTTTGAATACAGGTGGCGCATCTATAATCGGTCAGAAGAATGGTCAGTCTTTGGTCCTGAAATTGAAGGCTGGGGTTCTTCCTGGTCAATATTTCATCAAATATTCCGCATTAGTGACGGAGTCCGCGCTTTCTTCTGTCAATAACAAGGTGGAGGGTTTACCGACGCCTGATGGCATGCTGCCAAAGTGTGATGCCAGCAGCACGAATGGGTGCTCGGTGAAAACAGAAGTGCTACGTACGATTCAGCCTGAAAATGATGACTTTGGCTCCGTCAAAAGTTCCACAGGTTCGTCTAATGTTGGCAATGCTTATGAAAATGACAAGATTAACGGCAATCCAGTCACCCTGGATAAGATTACCGGAAAGGTAATTGCACCGGCTACGCCTGTTAATGGTGGAACGGTGCCTGTGCTTGATCCAAACACAGGTATTGTTTCCGTTCCTCCAGGAACACCTTCTGGCTCCTATCAAATTGTTTATCAGATTTGCGATAAATTGGTCGCCGACCCTGCAGTGGGCTGCAAGACAGCCACTATTACGGTTAAGGTCACCAATTCGCCCATCGACGCCAAGGACGACAGCTACACGGGCAACCGTGGCTCGGGCGGCGATCAGGAAGTGGGCAATGCCTACTCCGAGAACGACACGCTGGACGGCACACCGTTCTCGCCAGACCGCATCACCGGCACAGTGATCACACCGGCCCAGCCCATTGGTGGCGATCCCCGCGTGCCTGTGCTGGATGTGGTAACCGGCAAGGTGACGGTGCCCTCGGGCACACCTGCTGGTGACTACACCATCCACTACCGCATCTGCGAGAAGCTCAATCCCTCCAACTGCGATGACGCCGTGATCAAGGTCACCGTCAAGCCGGATGAGTCGCTGCTGCGCATCGTCAAGACTGCTGCCGTGCGTACGGTCAAGATCGGTGATCTGGTTCGCTACAGCCTGCAGGTGCAGAACATTGGTGCCGTCAAGGTCGTCAATGCCAACGTGATCGATACGGCTGCCAACGGCTTCACCTTTGTCAACGGCTCCATGAACGCCGTGGGCCTGGGCTCGGCCGTCACCTCTTCGGGGGTGCGTCCCGTGCAGTTCAGCGGTGTCACGCTGGATGTGGGCCAGACCGGAACCCTTGTCTACATGATGCGTGTGGGTGCCGGCGTGCGTCCGGGCAACCATGTCAACACCGCTTTCGCCAAGAACGGTGTGGGTGACAGCATCTCTAACCAGGCGACCGCTTCGGTGGAACTGGTCAGCGACCCGCTGCTCGACGACTCGCTGATCTTCGGCTCCGTGTTTGACGACCGAGACCGTGATGGCTGGCAAGACAGCGCCAAGCTCACAGGCCTCAAGGCTCAGGGCGGCTTTGCTCCGGGCGCTTACATCGCCAACTCCACCACCGTGGACAAGGGGCAGGGCGCCGAGCCTCAGGCCGACGCTAGCTCGCCGCTGCTGCATGGTCTGGATCTGGGCAGCATCACTGCCCGCCAGTCCGAAGCCGACCCCGTGGCCAAGCACACCGTGCTTATCCACCAGAAGCTCCAATCGCTGGACTTCACCGACGACTTTGTGCTGACCAACGATCAGGGTGTCACTGTGCGCATGAACGCTGCAGGCCAGACCATCGTCGAGAAATCCGGTGAAGCCGCTGCGGGTCGCAATGCGGCCCAGATTGAAGTCGAGCGCAAGATCAGCCAGACGGCTGAAGGCTACGGTGTGGACTACATCATCCGCAGCACCGGCATTGACGAACGCGGTATTCCCGGCGTGCGTGTTGCCTCGGTCGAAGGACTCTTGATGGAAACCGACCCCTTTGGTCGCTACCACCTGGTGGGCGTCAACGGCGGTCGTTGGGAGCGTGGTCGCCACTTCATCCTGAAGGTTGACCCCAGCACCCTGCCTGCCGGCGCTGAATTCACCACCAGCAACCCCTTGCTGCGCCGTATCACTCCGGGCCTGCCCGTGCGCTTTGACTTTGGCGTGCAGCTCAATCCCGAGTTCATGGCCGGTGAACAAAAGACGGCCGAGATCGAGCTGGGCAGCGTGCTGTTCGCGGCAGGCTCTACCGAGATCCGCAGCCAGTACCTGGGCGAGCAGGGCGTCATTGCCCAGGTGGCTGCCAAGCTGCAGCAATACAGGGGGGGGGAGCTGCTCATCAGCGCCAATGGCGAAAGCGAAGCTGTGGCCTTTGCCCGTGCTGAAGCCGTGCGCAAGGCCGTGATCGAGCAGTTGCCCGCAGAAGTGCAGGGGGGCACCAAGGTCAGCGTGCGCCGTGATGCGAACGATGCAAACAGTCTCATCAGCGGCGTAACTGCCAACGGTGCGGTGTTGGGTAACGTGCTGTTTGAAACCGACAAATCCGTGGTACGCCCTGAGTATCAGGCGCTGCTGGCCAAGGTGGGGGCGTACCTGAATGCACAGGGGGTGAATCAAGGAGCGAGCGTGGTCAGCATCGTCGGTCACACCGACGTGCGAGCCAGCCATGCCTACAACCAGAAGCTGGGCCTGGCCCGAGCCAAGGCGGTGTATGAGGCCCTGCTGCCTCATCTGTCAGAAGACCTGAAGAAACACCTTCAGGTCCAGGCCGAGGCGGACAACGCCTTAGCCCGCCGCCCTGTCCCCAAAGCCGCATCCCACTGAGGTTCTCGATCATGAAAATGAAATTGCTTGACTACACCATCATGAGTTTGATGGCGGGATCGGCGGCTGGAGTCTGGGCTG
Organism: Comamonas suwonensis; assembly: GCF_012844455.2. Taxonomy (GTDB): domain Bacteria; phylum Pseudomonadota; class Gammaproteobacteria; order Burkholderiales; family Burkholderiaceae_C; genus Comamonas; species Comamonas suwonensis. Next base: position 48,799 of record NZ_JABBCQ020000003.1, read on the forward strand.
CCGAGACCACAACACCGGCGGCTAGTACAGCCGCCACCACTGCAGCGACTACGGCAACGATTGCTGCAACGACCACTGCTCCTCAAACAGAAGCAGCTAACGAAAGTGCTGCATGCGCTGCAGGCCAATCGGGTCAATGTGATGCCGATGGTCAGATGCTGTTCCGTCTGAACTCGCAAAGCTACGACCAGCCTCTGACCCAGGGCACCAGCCGCCAGTCCAGCTCGCAAGAGCTGGCACCGGATCGCCGTGTCTCCATCGGCCTCAAAGCCCCGGGCAAGGCCAATGTACGCGGGCGCTTCTCCTTCTCGCTGCCCGATGGTGGCGTGATCTGGGCCACCGAAGACCCGACACTGGGTCAGGCCGAGCTGACTGCCTCCGGCCCCACCCTGGTGCCGCTGGACATGGGCCGCATCACCAAGCCCGTCAACTTCTATGTGCGCAGCAACTACCCGGATTTCATCGAGCGCATGGAGCTGCTGGTCTTCAGGGCCAGCGACACCGACTTTGTGAAGCCCGTGGCCACCGTGCCGCTCAAGGTGGGGGCGGTTGTCTCCACCGAATGGGATGGCAAGCTGTCTGGCGACTACCGCTATCGTGTGGGTGACCAGCTCATCTACATCGTGCGGGCCTATGCCAAGCCTAATGGGGAAGGCAAGAGCGTTCAGTTCGACGAAACCTACCCCAGCAAATTCCAGCTGGTCACGCCCGAAGACGAGCAACGTGCCAACACCTTGCTACGTGACAATTTAGAAAAATCCATGAACGGCTCGTTGTCCCTACAGCAAGCGCTCAAGCAAAGCCTGATCAACAGCGCCTTTGCCGGCAATGGTCTGCGCCTGCAGAACATCCCGTTCTATGGCTCCAGAGTTCGCGTTCAGGGCCGCAACATCCCCGAAGGCACCACGCTCAACATCAACGGCCAGAGCTACCCTGTGGACATGGAAGGCAAGTTTGTTGCCGAATACATGATGCCCGTGGGCCAGCATGTGTTTGATGTGGCCGTCGATGGCCGCTCCGGCAAGGTCGAGCGCAAGCTGGGCATCGATGTCAGCGGTGAATACTTCTTTGGCGTGGCCCTGGCCGATGTGACCCTGCAAGGCAACAGCCTCAGTGGCTCGCATGAAGGCTTCCTGCAAGAGGGCAGAGACAAGGACCTGCTCACCGATGCCCGCCTGGCCTTCTACCTCAAGACCAAGCTCCAGTCCAAGTACCTGGTCACGGCGCAAGCTGACACCACCGAGCGTCAGATCGGCAGCCTCTTCAACGGCTTCACCGATACCTACGCCAAAGACGTCTTCCGCCGCCTTGACCCCGATCAGTACTACCTGACCTACGGTGACGACTCCACCACCACGCGTGACGTCGACACCCAGGGCCGCATGTACCTGCGTGCCGACTGGGACAAGAACCAGGCCCTGTGGGGCAACTACGCCACGGGCTTGACCGGCACCGAGTTTGCGCAATACCAGCGCTCGCTCTACGGCGCCGCCGCCAATCTGCGCAGCAATGACACCACACAGCTGGGCGAAGCCAAGTCCCAACTGCGCGTGTTCGCCTCTGACAGCAACACAGCCCACGGCCACACCGAGCTGCTGGGCACCGGCGGTAGCCTCTACTACCTGCGCCACACCGACATCCTGCCTGGCTCCGACATCGTCATGCTCGAAGTGCGTGACCGTGCCACCGGCCGCACCATCAGCAGCCAGCAGCTGGTGCGGGGCGCCGACTATGAAGTGGACTCCTATCAGGGGCGCATCATCACCCGTCGCCCTCTGGCCCAGATTGCCAGCGAAAGCAATAACTCCATCACTCGAGACGCACCGCTGTCCGGCTACGAGCAGCGCCTGCTGGTGGACTACGAATACGCTCCCAGCGACCTGCGCAAAAACATGACCGTGGGTGGCCGTGGCAAACAATGGATTGGCGAGCATGTGGCCGTGGGCGGAACCTACGTCGATGAGCAAAACGACGGCGACGACTACAAGCTCAAAAGCGTAGACGTCACCCTGCAAGCCGGCCGAGGCACCTACCTCAAGGTCGAGCGCAGCCACAGCGAATCCACCAGCGTGCCCGTGTTCTTCTCGGACAACGGTGGTTTGAGCTTTACGCGCCTGAACCCTGCCGCTGTCCGCAAGGGCGATGCAACCTCGGTTGAAGCCCGCGTCAACCTGCAAGAGCAGGGCATGACCCAAAGCGCCTGGAGCACCGGCGCCTGGTGGCGCAAGGTCGATGCAGGCTTCTCCACAGCACGTACCGACTACCTGGGCCAGGACGTTACCGAATACGGCGCCGAATTGCTGGGCGAGCTGCGCCCCGACATGACCCTCTACGCCAAGCACAGCCGTGCCGAGCGTGGCGGTGAATCGCTCACGCAAACCCAGGTCACCAGCGAGTGGCGCATGGACGACAAACGTGCGCTCACCGCCGAAGTGCGCCGTGTGGATGAAGACCGCTACACCGGCCAAGGCATTGGCACGCTGGCCGCCCTTAAGTACAGCCAGCGCATGACGCCGTCGCTTGAGCTGTACGGAATCGGTCAGGCCACGCTTGATAACGACGGCGGCAAATACCGCAACAACGATGCGTTGACCGCTGGTGCCCGCTACCTGTTTGGCAACCAGTCTTCCGTCAGCGGTGAAGCAACTCACGGCAGCCGGGGCAATGCCCTGACCTTGAGCGGCGAATACAAGCTCACGCCAGAGCACAGCTTCTACGGCGGCTACACCATATCGACCGACACCACCCAGTACGATAGCCTGTTTAACAACGGCAAGCGACCCGGCCTGACGCTGGGCCAGCGCTGGCGCCTGAGCCAGCGCACCAACATCTTCAACGAAAGTCAGTACTTGAAGGACCCGCGTACCGGCAGCGGTCTGGCCCATACCTTTGGTATGGACTTCTACCCCGGCCAGAACTGGCGTCTGGGTTACACCCTGCAGCACGGTGACCTGACGGCTACCACCGGCAACGTGAGTCGTGATGCGATCAGTCTCTACGGCGGCCGCACCAACGTGCGCACCAACTGGAGCAGCAAGGTGGAATGGCGCAGGGACTCCGGAGCAGAAAACCGCACCCAATGGGTGCTGACCAACTACCTTACCCACAAAGTGGACAGCAGCTGGCGCATTGCGGGCAAGCTCAACTACTCTGAAACCAAGGACAAGAATAGCGTCGAAGCCGGTGCCAAGCTTGTGGAAAGCAGTCTCGGCTTTGCCTACCGCCCATGGGACAGCTCCCGCTGGGGCATCTTCGGGCGCTATACCTACCTCTACGACATGAGCTCGCTGGGCCAGGTCGGCTGGGACGGCACCAGCAGCAGCTCGTCCGCCTACTACGATCAGCAGTCGCACATCGTCTCGCTGGAAGGCGTGTACCGCTGGAGCCATAGGTGGGAGAACGCCGTGAAACTTGCGCGCCGCGAAGGCAAGGCAAGGTTTGGCCGAGGCAACGGTCAATGGTTTGATTCAGCGACCACCTTCGCAGCTGTTCAGACCCGCTACGAAGTCATGAACCAGTGGCACGCACTGGCCGAATTCCGCTGGCTGGGTGTCAAAGACGGCGGCGACAAGAACGGCTGGCTGGTCGGCGTGGACCGCGACCTGACCAAGAACCTGCGCATTGGTGTGGGCTACAACTTTACGCAGTTCAAGGGCGACCTGACCAAGGTGGATGACTACCGGGCCAAGGGCTGGTATTTGAATATGGTGGGGTACTACTGAGCAGCACCCAGAGCCCCAAAGAAAAAGCCCCGGCAGCGCAAGCTGCCGGGGCTTTTTAATATCAAATCAGGTTGTGGCGCTTATGTATCAAGCGCAATCAGCTATCAAATCAATATCAAAGGCTTTCAATGCTTTTGCTCACAAAGGTGGGGCCTGTGGTACCGGGCACCCAGCCGGGATAGGTTTCCATGATTTCGGCAAACAGGGCCGAATCAATCCAGCGTTGCAGCCAGTCCTGCAGATGCGGCCAGGGCTGCTCGTTCCATTGCGCCTCATCAATCCGGGCGTACTGGCGCACAAAGGGGCGCAGTGCCATGTCGGCCAGACTGGGGTGCAGGCCAAACAGGTAGCCGGTCTCTTCCAGCTGGTCGTTCAAATCCGCCAGCCAGGTCAGCGCGTCGGCCTGTGCCTGATTCACGGCTTCGGCGCTGTGGCGCTCGGGGTATTTGCAGCGATCGAGTGCTTGTTTGAAAAAGCCGTCATTACGCTCAATCAGGACCTGCATGTCTTCAAGACTGCCTTGCGTGGGCTGCAGCCAGCCGTCGGGGTCGTTGCTGCGCAGGGCATGCAGCATGACGTCCAGACTTTGCTCGATCACTTGACCATCCTGCAGCACCAGTACTGGCACCGTGCCCTTGGGCGATACATCCAGCAGCGCATGAGGTTTGTTGCGCAGATTGATTTCACGCAGCTCGCAGGGCAGACCTGCATGGGCCAGGGCCAGACGGGCGCGAATGGCGTAAGGGCAGCGGCGGAAAGAGTACAGAACGGGCAGGGAGGAGGCGGCAGTCAAGGCAGGTGGTCAGATGAAATGGGTAAAACAAAAGCGCCGTGGCGCTTACTGAGTGGCTACTGTAACTGCTCACCTGAAGCCATGCAGCGGTGTCCGGCATCCTTTGTCTGAAATGCTCTTGAATTGATAGCTGATTGCGCTTGATAAACAAGGGGTTTGAAGCGTTCTGGCTTAAATATTTTCAGAGTCCGCTTGCAGCTGTGCAAGAAGCCACTGGCGAAAGACCTGTAGTGCGCCACTGGCCGGGCGCGACTTGAGATGGGTCAGCCAGTAGGCACCGGTATCGACCTCATGCGCAAATGGCCGTACCAGCCGCCCTTGCTGCAGCATGTGCTCGAACATGCGCGTGGGCAGCAGGGCAACACCTGCACCTTGCGCAGCGGCCTCGGCCAGTGTCAGCGATGAATCAAACATGGCGCCGCGTGCCAGTGGCGCGGTTTGCTCAAGACCGGCAAACCAGCCCTCCCATTCCTGACTGCGATAGGAGCGCAGCAAACTCTGGCGGGCCAGATCGGCAGGCTCGCGCAGCTGCTGGGCCAGCGCAGGCGTGCACATGGGCGAGAGCGGGGCGCGCAGCAGCATTTGCGCATGGGTGCCGTGCCAGGCACCATCGCCAAAACGCACGGCGGCGTCCAGCCCTTCGCCGGCCAGATCGACGCGGTTGTTATTCGTCAGCAGGCGCAGGTCGATATGCGGCTGTAGTTGCTGGAATTGGCTCAGCCGCGGAATCAGCCAGCCAATGGCAAATGTGCCGACTACGCCCACAGTCAGAATTTCGCGCGGCCGGGGCTCGGCCACTTGCTGCAGCGACTGCTGTATGCGCTCAAAGCTCTGCGTCACCACGGGCCACAGCGCCTGTCCTTCATCGGTCAAGGCAAGCCCGCGTGGCAGTCGCCTGAACAGCGGCTTGCCCAGCCGCTCTTCCAGATTGCGGATGTGCTGGCTGACGGCGGCCTGCGTCACATGCAGCTCCTGAGCGGCGCGGGTCAGGCTCAGGTGGCGGGCAGCGGCATCAAACATGCGCAAGGCGTTCAGAGGCAGTTGCATACGAGAGATATAAAAGTTTTTCTAATGGATTACGTCAATTATTACTGCTGGTTCATGCGAAGTGTCCGCTATATGCTTTCAATCATGACCATGAAGCAAAAGAGGAACTTATGCAACGACGCGGCGTGCTGACAACAGGACTGGCCTTGGGTCTGAGCACCTGGGGTCTGTCGGGCTGTGCTTTTATCGCCAGGCAGCAAGCGGTGGCGGCAAAGGTTTTGAGTGACGAATTGGCTGCCCTAGAAGTACAGGCGCAGGGGCGGCTGGGCTTGTATGCGCTGGATACCAGCAGCGGTGCGGCTGCGGGCTGGCGTAGCGATGAGCGCTTTGCCATGTGCAGCACCTTCAAGACCTTGCTGGTCGCGCGCGTGCTGTCGCTGGCGCAAAGCGGCGAGATCAAGCTGTGGCACAAACGGTATTACGCAACCGCTGAAGTCATTGCCTGGTCGCCCGTATCTGCCCGATGGGCGGGCGCCAATGGCGGCATGACGGTGCAAAACCTGTGCGAGGCGGCGGTGGTTGTCAGCGACAACACGGCCGCCAATGTGTTGCTGGAGGCGACGGGTGGCCCGGCTGGGTTGACGCAATGGTTACGCAGTCTGGGTGACAGCATCACGCGTCTGGATCGCAATGAGCCCACACTGAACACGGCATTGGCAGGCGACGAGCGCGACACCACCACCCCTGAGGCCATGCTGCTGAGCCTGCAAAAAATCTTGCTTGCAGACGTGCTGGATGGTCCATTCCGCGCGCTGCTGCATCAATGGCTGCTGGATAGCCGCACCGGCGACAAGCGCGTGCGCTCAGGCCTGCCCGAACAATGGACGATAGGCGGCAAGACGGGCAGCGGGGACAATGGCACATCCTGCGATACCCTCATCGCCTGGCCTAGCGAGCAGTCAGCGCCACTACTGGTAACGGCTTATCTGACTGGCAGCAAGCTCGACCTGGCTGGCCGTGAAGCGGTGCTGGCCAAGGCGGGTGAAGCGCTCAAGCGCTGGTATTACGCGATCTGAATTGCCGTGTGCTAATCGTGGCTTTGCCGGTATTGCGTATTGAAACGGTGCGGCCCTTGTTTTTTCAAATGGCTTGTTGTGGCTAATGCCGATGGGGTAGCTGGTCTCGCGGGCGCAGAATGTAGGCATTCACCCGCCAGCCCTAGACCGAACCGATTGCCCCTCCCATGCAGCAAGAGCCAGATTTCTTTCACAACCTCAATGAAGAAATGCGCGATGGCAAGCGCTGGCTGGAGCGGACGGTGGTGCTGGCCTATGCCGCTGCAGCGGGTCTGAGCGTGGTGGCATTCACGCTGCTGGCCGAGGCAGCGTTCGGCTTTTTTGAGAGCATTTATCACGGCACCAACGGCTGGCTGGTTCTGATTTGGATGCCAGCGGTGACGGCTGTTGCCGTTTGGGCCACGCGCAAATGGGCCCCTGGTGCCAGCGGCTCCGGTATTCCACAGGTGATCGCCACGCTGGAGCCCGGCGTCGGCGCCACTTTGCGCAGCCGCTTTGTGTCCTTGTGGCTATCGTTCGCCAAGATCATCTTGGCCAGTGCCGGCTTCCTGGCGGGCCTGTCGATAGGGCGCGAAGGGCCTTCGGTGCAAGTGGCTGCAGGCGTCATGCATTCGGCGCGGCGCTGGCTGGGCCCCAAGTCGGTCATCAACACCCATGCGCTGCTGGTGGCTGGCGGTGCAGCGGGCATTGCTGCCGCCTTCAATGCACCACTGGCGGGCGTGGTGTTTGCGATTGAGGAGCTGTCGCGTAAGCTGGAGTCGCGCTCCAGCGGGCTGATCATCGCGGCCATTGTGCTAGCAGGCCTGATGGGGGTCTCGATGTTCGGCAATCTCAGCTACTTCGGACGCATTCGGGTGCAGGAGTTGAGCTGGCATGATCTGCTGCCTTGTCTGGCGGTGGCGCTGACCTGCGGTGTGCTGGGGGGATTGTTTGCCAAGCTGATGACTATTTCTCTGACTTCATCGACCGAGCGCTTGAACAAGTTAAAGTCCCGTTTTCCCATTCGCTTTGCGGCTGTTCTGGCCTTGCTGATTGCCGTTATCGGAGTGGTCACTGGCGGTGCCACTTTTGGCGCAGGCTCCGAAGCTGTCAAGCACATGCTGCAGGGCGAAGCCGATGTCCCCGAGTTCTATGTGACCCTCAAATTCATCGCCACCTGGCTATCGGCCTGGGTGGGTGTGCCGGGCGGAATCTTTGCGCCTTCGCTGTCGATTGGTGCGGGGGTGGGTAATAACGTGGCATCCATTGTCGGGACAACGGATATTGCTCCAGCCTTGATCGCCATGGGCATGGCCGCCTTTCTGGCTGCCGTCACCCAGGCTCCGTTGACGGCCTTCATCATTGTGATGGAGATGGTGGATGGCCATTCGCTGGTGCTCAGCCTGATGGCCTCGGCCATGATCGCCAGCATGATCTCGCGCATGATTGCGCGGCCTCTTTATGAATCGCTGGCTCTGCACATGCTCCATGTGGCAAGGGGGTCCATGCCAAAAGAGCCGGAGCCGGAAGCGACCGTCGTTCAGGCAGATGCGGCGCAGGCAGTTTCAAAAGAAGAGCCTGCGGCGACAGATTCAGTTCGTAAACCTTATTGAGGTGGCTGTCCGGGCGTATGCGAGATTGCGCAACACGTCCGTTGCGAGCTTTCTCAAGCAGGGGTAACGAAAATGGTTGAGCCAGTCATGGCTTGCCGCCTGCCAAATGGAAAGCGTACTGTTCGGCGATCGAAACCGGCTTGCGCGAACTGGTTTGGACAGATCCTTGCGCGGTAAACAGAAAAGGGTAGAGACTGAAGCAGGAATCGCCGTGCAAGGCGGCGACGTCCGCTTGCCAGCCTTCCCATTGAAACCCTCTGTAGAACTCGCGCAGTCGGACCGTAAAGGCCCATTGCGTAAATTCAGAGTGCCCGACTTCCAGTGATTCCCAAGCCAAGGTATCGGGTGCGAAATAGTAGATTGCCCCTTGGTCCTTTCCAAGTCCACCGCCATTGATCGCAAAAAATCCACCCAGAACATCGTCCGCAATCAGCATAAATCCATTGGCTCTTTGGTGGTTCCAGTTGCTCAGGTTGCGGCTGAGCTTGGGGTGACCTGATCCGAGCATTCTCAGCCAGCCGCCATCAATCAGTATTCCGCCTGTTCCATGCGCAATAGCGCCCAGCGGCGAACGAGTAGAAACCTGAAGATCCGCCAGCACAGAGTCGCATACCGCGGAGGGCGGCAGCACTTGAATGGGCAACTCGCAGCCTTCGACCCACTCCTGGACGAGAGGCCATGCGGATTCTTGCGGATCCAGGAGTTCTTCAAGTTTTCGCATTGATTGCTGGTGTATGGAGTTTTCTATAGCAGCAGTGTATTTGCCGATCCAGCGATGCGGACTTTGAAGTGCACGCAATCATTGCGTCATTTGACTGGTGTGTTCGTGATTCGCCTTTGCGTATTCAACCGCAAGAGCCCACATAGCCGCAGGCGGTGCAGAAATTGCAGCCATCTTTTTTGATCATGGCATGTGCACCGCAGTCAGGACATTTTTTGCCATTGACGGGAACCGTTTTCTCGGTTTCGGATGCAGGCGTGGCCGCAGTACTGGGCGCTGGCTGAGGCAGTCCTCGGTTGGCGATGATGCTTTGAATGGCGTAGGCCAGTAGTGCCACCTCACTGTCGTGCCACAGCGGAATGCGGGTTCCGTCATCTCGTGTCTTGAAGCCGTAGCGCACCGGGCCTCTATCCCAGGCGACCTTGCGCAGATCGGCAAGCGCTTTGTCGAGAAAGCCGCCGCGCGCCGCCAGGCTCAGGCTGCGCATGGTGGCCGTGATCCATTGCTGGCTCTCGCCGGTCTGCCCCACGGGCATGAAAAATTCGATGGGTCGCTCCACGCCATCCACCACCATGAAACTGACCACCAGATACAGCCGCCGCGCACCGTCGTGGGTGAAGTATTCGATCTTGTCGACCACAGCGTTGAGCGGGCCTTCGGGGCGACGCTCCACCACGGCGCCCATGCCGCTGTTGATTCCTGAATTGATAGCTGCTTGCGCTTGTGTAGATTGCTGAGCAGGCGTTTTTGCTGTGGATTCCAGTGACAGCACCGCACCCAGCGTCTCGTTGGGGCGGTAGGTGGCACAGCCTTTGAGGCCGGCCTCCCAGCACTCCATATAGAGATTTTTGAAGTCCTCAAACGGATAGTCGGCCGGGATATTGACGGTCTTGGAAATCGAGGTGTCGATAAATGGCTGCACGCAGCGCATCATGGCGACATGCTCGCTGGCGCTCATCTCTAAAGCGCTGACAAAGTAGTCGGGCAGTAGAGCGCCGTCGCCATGCATGGCCTTATAGAGCCGGTATGCATGGTCTTGCACGGTGTAGAACTGCTCACCGCCATCGGCCGTGCGTTTTTTGCGCGTGTAGGTCCACGAGAACGCGGGCTCTATACCGTTCGATGCGTTGTCGGCAAAAGCCAGCGATACCGTACCCGTGGGCGCGATGGACAGCAGGTGGCTGTTGCGCAGGCCCTGCTTTTTGATGGCGGCGCGCAGGTCCTTGGGAAGGCGCTTGGCAAAGCCACTTTTCAGATATTGCCTGGCGTTGAACAGCGGGAAGGCCCCTTTTTCCTGCGCCAGTTCCACAGACGCAGCGTAGGCCGCGTCGCGCATGGTGCGAGCGATAGTCTCGGCTTGCTTGAGCCCTTCATCGCTGGCATAGCGCAGGCCCAGCAAGATCAGCGTATCGCCCAGTCCCGTAAAGCCCACGCCAATGCGGCGCTTTTGCTGGGCTTCGCGCTGCTGCTCGGGCAGTGGCCAGACAGTGGCGTCCAGCACGTTATCCAGCATGCGCACCTGTATGGCGACGGAGGCGCGGAAGGCGGCGAGGTCGAAATGCGCTTGCGGCGTGAAGGGCTCGCGCACAAAGCGGGTGAGAATGATGGGCCCCAGATCACAGCAGCCGTAGGGCGGCAGCGGCTGCTCGCCGCAGGGGTTGGTGGCAGCGATCTGCTCGGCGTACCAGAGGTTGTTGTCGGCATTGATGTTGTCTAGAAACAGAATGCCCGGCTCGGCAAAGTCATAGGCCGATTGCATGATGGCGTTCCACAGCGTGCGTGCCGAGGTGCTTTGATAGACCCAGAGACCATCTTCTCTGAGGTGTGCTCCGGCCTGAATTTGCACTTCGCTGGGGCTGGCGACATGGACCAGCGCCCATCCGGCGTCGTCCCTGACCGCCTGCATGAAGGCGCTGCTCATGCCGACCGAGACATTGAAATTGTTCCAGCGGCCTTTTTGCCGCTTGGCGGTGATGAACTCCAGCACATCGGGGTGGTCTATGCGCAGCACGCCCATCTGGGCCCCGCGTCGCGCACCGGCGGATTCCACCGTGGTGCAAGACGCATCAAATACATCGATGAACGAGCAGGGGCCCGATGCATAGGAGTTGGTGCCCCGCACCAGTGCACCGCGCGGTCGCAGATTGGAAAAGTCGTAGCCCACGCCGCCGCCACGCCGCATGGTCTCGGCCGCCTGAGAGAGCGCCGTATAGATGCCGGGATTGCCCTGGGTGTCAAAGCCGTTGGTGGCGTCTGCCACGGGTTGGACAAAGCAGTTGATCAGCGTGGCCTTGGTATCCAGCCCGGCCGCTGCCATGATGCGCCCCGCACCAATTGCACCCCGCTGCAGATTGTCCAGAAACTGCTGCTGCCAGTGGGCCTGCAGCTTGGGCTTTTCAACTGCAGCCAGCGCCCGTGCTACGCGGGCGAACAGGTCTTGCTCGGTTTGTTCGCCGGTGGCTAGGTATTTTTCGGCCAGCACATCCTGGCTGATGGCTTGTGGAGGAAGAGGGGTCATGGCGGCTCGCTTGCTCAAGTCAGGTACACCTTTGTACCCAGTTGGAGCCCGAATGCTGTGACGCAACGCAACAAATACAAAGTGGTAATTTTGAAAAGCGACCAAATACGCGCAAAAAATAGCGAGCCTGCCTGAAAAACTTTGCGGATCAGAGCCTCTGAAGCCTTTGGCGCGGATTTTCAGGCGCTACCCGCTACCAACTGCGTTTCACACCCAGAATGGCCTGCACTCCCGTCTTGACCCGTGTATCACCGCCGTTGGCCCATAGTTTGTTGAGTTCGGCATAAACGCTGGTCATGGCGTTCAACTTCAAGGTGCCGCCTAGCGCGAGTTCGGTACTGGTATAGCCGCCTTGGGCCGCAATGGCGGTGGTCGTTGACGCGGTCATAAAATTGGCCACATCGGTGGCGCGATTGGCATGGAAGAGATTGACCCGTACCGAAGGCTGGAATACGCCGAAAGAAGTCGGGAAGCGGCCCTTGATGCGAGCCCCCAAGCGCAAAAGCCAGTCATTGTCTGCGCGGATGCCGACCCAAGTCGTCCCCAGGGTGGTGTCGGCCAGTGTCATGTTGCGGTAAATCAGCTGCGCTTGCGGCTCAATCTGCCAGCCGCCGTGCAAGGGCAGAGGCTGGCCAGCTTCCAGCGATGCCAGCCAGCCATAACCCTTTGTCAGTGCTGAGGCATTGCTGCGGGTGTAAAGCTCGCTTCGGTAGTCGGCAGCCTGCAGCACTGCATCTAGGTAGAAATTCTGTGCATTCTGGTAGCTGCCGTAGACGCCGATATAGCGATTGCGAAGACTGTTGAAGCCCACATCCTGGCCTTGTTGCCCGCCGGAAAAGCCTCGCACCTGCACATCTCCGCTCAGTTGCCCCACATACAGGCCCGTTTTCCAGTCGCCATTCGCCCAGACATCGAGACCCGCCTGAAAACCCGTCAGCAGGGCCTGACTTCGCGCGCTTACCAGCCCCGGCTGACTGATGCGTGGCTCGCTTCGGATCAGCCGCCCCCAAGTCTGGCGAGCTTGGCGGCTATCACGGCCCTCGTTGATATCGTCGCCAACCCGCTGTTGTCTATTTCCCACTAAGGTCAGATCGGCTTGGCGCAGCTGCGACGGCAATGAGCTGATCAACGACGCCTCCGCTCGATAGGAGGTATCGATACCGTTGATGCTCGAATGCAGCGAGGCCCCAGAGGCATCGCTTTTCAGGCGGTATTCAAATGCCCCCGCATCCACCTGCCCACCGGCGAGCGTGAAAGCACCAGGATTCAGGCTGGCGCCGTTCTCCGTGCCCACCACCACGATGCCCTTGGCATCGGTTTTCGCACCCAGGCCTCCTGCATTGCTCACGGCAAGTGTGGTATTGCCACTCGCCACGGCATTGCTGCCGCTGAGCAGCAGCATGTCGCTGGCGCTGCCCGGGCCCTGCAGCTTGGCAGACAGGCTCAGCGTGCCGCTATTTCCCACATACGGGCCGGTGAGCTTGAGAACCGTGCCCGGCCTGCTGCTGTTCGGGTTGCTGAGCATCACCAGACCGCTGTTGTTCAAGGCGGCAATGCTTTGGCTGTGGCCAGCAATATCCAGCACCGCACCGGCCGCCACGGTGTGGGCCGATGCCTGGCTCAGCACATTGGCAGTAGCCGCCAGCAGCCGTCCCTGTGCCACTTCGGTGGCTCCGCTGTAGGTGCTGCTCACATGATCCAAGCGCAGTGTTCCCAGACCTTGCTTGACCAGGCCTCCTCTGCCCACGATAGACCCCGTCATGCCCAGTTCGGTATTGCTTGCGACCTGTACGCGCCCGGCTGTTGTGCTCAAGGTGATGGTGCGGCCAGTATCAAAGCTGGAGGTCGTGGCAAGCGTTCCGCCGTTCAGCTCGATACCGCCCGAAGCGGCACCCAGATTGGCATCGCTGGACACGGACAACACGCCGCTGTCGATTTTGCTGCCGCCAGAGTAAGTGTTGCGTCCTCCCAGTACCAAGGTGCCCAGATCGGTTTTCACCAGCGTGCTCGCACCGGTCAGAGGCGCGGTGATGGTGGCACTCATGCCTGAGCCTGCGGCCGTTCCATCGCCAACCCGCACCATCGTCATCCCATTCTCACCTTGCAAGTCGATGCTATCGCCGTCGATCCGATAACCGTCGCTGGCAAACTGTGCGCCCAGAATGCCAATCGGGCCCGCCGAGCGGTCCACGGTCACGGTGCCTGCGGTGCCCTGGAAGATGACAAAGCCCGGATTGGGCTGGTAAGGCCCATTGAGCGCGCCGTCCACTTCCGTCCAGCTTTCACCATCGGCGCGCCAGGCCCCCGAGCCCCCGTCAATCACGCCGTTGTCATCCAGCGCCGTATTGCCGCCATCCCAGGCGCGCAGTGTGGCACCCAAGGCCGATACCACGTTGATCTGTCCTTTTGCCTCGGTCTGAATATGCAACTCACCGGCGGGAATTCCCGTAGGGCTTGTCGAAATCAGCAGACCTTTGTCCGTCAGCCTACCGCCATAGTCAAACAGCCGATAGATTCCGCGACCAAAGCCGCCGATATCACTGACGTGCAGATTGCCATCCAGCACCAGATCCCCGCCGACACGAAACAGCACCGTGCTGCCAGGGGCGCCGAAGGCCGCATTGATATCGCTTGCGCTGTCAAGGCTGAGATTGCCTGCCATCGTTAACGTCTGGCCCTGTACGCCAGACAGCACGCCACCGTTGGAAAACTGGACCGCACCATTGACCGTGCCCGCCCCGGCCAGCATCCCGGTTAGCTCCACGCTAACCGGCCCTGCGAAACTCCCATTCACCTGCAACTGTCCGGCGTTGACAAAGGCCGTCCCGCCCAGCCGCTGATCCACGATCAGCGTGCCTCCCTGAACGCGGGTCTGACCCAGAAAACCAGGGCTGTCGCCGCTCAGGCGGGTCACACCGGCATAGTGATTGATCTGATGAGAGCCGGTGAGAGCAGAGGAAAGAGTTGCGGCAAAGGCATAGGCGCTGCCCGTGTGATTGAAGTTCAGCGTGGCAGAGCCTTCGCCGAAGCGCAACTGGGCTGCCTCCAGCGTGCCCGGGGCCACTGCATCGCTTGGGTCTTTCGATGCTGCGCCTATATCAATCGCACCAGATGCGGTGCTGTAGGTGGCGAGGTCGACCCCTGCGCCAGAGACGGATAGACGGCCATCGTCTCTCAGCTGCAAGCTTGCGGCACCGCCTACGCCTACCGATAAAGCCCCGCTTTCCCAAAGCGCACCACCGCCAGAGACCAAGCCCACTCCCCGGCTTCCTTCAAAGCTACCCATAAAGGCCGTGTCGGTACGGACCAGGCCGCCATCCTTGACCGACAGCTCGCCAAGGCCGCTGTCACCAATCGTGATGTCAAAGGCATTGAGCCAGGCCGAACCCGCGCCCGACACTGCTACCGTGCCGCGGCCGCTTGAAAGCCCCAGGCTGGCGAAGTTGCTGGAGACCAAACCGCCGTTCTGTATGTTCAACAGCCCAGAGCCTGAAACGCCGATGAAAAAACTGGAGCGCATGTCCCAGCGCGAGCCGACACCGGAAACCAGAACCTCACCGCTGCCGCTATCCCAATCGCCCAAAGTGCCGTCGCGGCTGACCACCTGTGCCTGGTCCTGAATGATGAGCCTGCCGGTGCCGCGTTCACCAACGGTCAGCCCTCCCGCGCTATTCCAGTTCGAGTCCTTGCCGGTGACGGTCACCGTGCCATTGCTGCCGGCTTCTTCGCCGATATGGCCGTTGGCCCCCTTGATTGCGGCACCATCCCGGATGGTCAGCGTTCCCGTGCCAGCCTTCCCCACGGACAGGCTGCCGCCTATATTCCACACCGGCCCCGGTGACGCGGGCGGAAACGGATCGATATCGCCCGATGCCTCGATCATTTGCGCCTGCACCAGCTGAATAGGCCCACCGATCAGCAAAGCCGTGATCAGTGTCACAGGCCAAACTCGTGCATGAGGACTGAGGCGCAAAGCACCTGCAAAAACAATTCTCGGCGTCATGTCCATGTCCTTGTGCTTGTTGGATCGCAGGAGTGATGGAATAGGTGGGATTGAAGTCAGGGGGACCGATGTCTCGGTTGTGGTGCCTGCCAAAATGTTTCGCTTGAGCCTACACCGTGAGCCTATTCCCTATCGATGTCGACCCGGCGCAAGTCATGAACCGATGTCCCTGCAGCCGCACGAGCTGCCGCAGTGATGTCGCGGACATCTACTCTGTCAATGCGCCTAAGGTCGCTCAGGTGGCATGGCAAGGACCGATCAAGGCATTGGATTCCACCCCAGGCTGCCAATGACTGCGTTTTGCTGAGCTAACGCTCATCTCGATCATGGGGCAACCTTGGCCTCGCCATCTGCTTATTGCCCCGCTTGGGCCAGGTAAGGTTCAATGACCTTGGCGAGCCAGTTCACGCAGGCAGAGACGCGTGGTGCCATGTGTTTGCGATGAGGGTACAGCAATGAAACCGGCATGGGCGCAGCGGTAAGGTCGGGCATGACTTTGACGAGAAAGCCTTGATTGACCAGTGCCTGGACGCCATGGGCAGGAGCCTGGATCAGCCCCAGGCCGGCAACGCAGGCGGCTTCGTAAGCATCAGCACCATTCACGACGAGTGCACAGCGCATGGGCTCGACCACCCGCTTGGGGCCGATTCGGTATTCCCAGCCAGCTCCTTGGGTGCCGAGCTTGCTGGCGTAGTGAATGATCCGATGCTGTGCCAGGTCTGCAAGCGTGTGGGGCGTCCCGTGCTGGCTCAAATAAGCAGGGCTGGCCAGGTTGCACATTGCCATCATGCCCAGCGGGCGTGCAATCAAGCCGGTATCTGCCAGCGCGCCAACACGCACCACGCAGTCGAAGCCTTCCTTGACCAAGTCAACCAGATGGTCGCTGGTACTGATGCCTACTTCCAGCAGGGGGTGCAAGGCCAGAAATTCGGGCAGCTGGGGCATGACGACATCGCGCGCCAGCGTGGTGGGTAACTCAATCCGCAGACTCCCGTGCAAGCCGCTTGCAGCGGGCTGAAACATGCTTTTCAGCTGCTCCGCATCATTAAGCAATGCCTTGCAGCCGTCCAGAAAGCGTTCGCCATCGGTTGTAAGGCGTACCTGACGTGTCGTGCGCTGTAGCAGGCGGGTGCCGATGTGCTGCTCCAGCTGTTGCACGACGGTGGAAACGCGGCTTTTGGTCAAATTCAGTTGCTCGGCAGCCTGAGTGAAGCTTTGCAGCTCGGCTACACGGTCAAAGATGCGAATTGAGTCGAGGTCCATCAATTGATTGTATTTTTTTAATAAACAGTGTGATCTTTTTTGACGGGTTTATTCTTTTTTTATGAATTATTAAAGTCACTCCATCGCAACCACGAACCTTCAGGAGATGAACATGACGACATCCAACCCTCGCATTGCTCTGATTACCGGTGCCAGCCGTGGACTGGGCCGCAACGAAGCGCTCAAGCTGGCACAGCAAGGTGTGCATCTGATAATTACCTACAAAGACAATGAGCAGCAGGCCCATGAAGTCGTGCAAGAGATCGAGGCTCTGGGCAGCCGGGCTGTGGCGCTGCGCCTGGATGTGGCAGACAGCAAGACGTTTGATGCCTTTGTGGCGAAGGTCCAAAGTACGCTGAAGGCGACCTGGCAGCGCGATCAATTCGATTATTTGGTCAACAACGCCGGGATCGGGCTCACGGCACCGTTTGCCGAAACGTCGGAAGAGCAGTTTGACCTGCTCGTCAGTATTCACCTCAAGGGTCCTTTTTTCTTGACTCAAAAGTTGCTGCCCCTGATCAAAGACGGTGGTCGAATCATCAACACCTCTACCGGTTTGACGCGCTTCACCTTTCCTGGCTATGCCGCCTACGCCGTAATGAAGGGCGGTGTTGAGGTAATGACGCGCTACATGGCCAAGGAGCTGGGAGCCCGTGGAGTCACCGTCAACACCATTGCTCCAGGTGCCATTGAGACTGACTTTGGCGGCGGCATGGTGCGCGATAACTCACAAGTCAATGCGCATCTGAGCGGTCTCACGGCCATGGGGCGTGTGGGGCTGCCCGACGATGTGGGGGGCGCTTTAGCTGCGATGCTGTCTGAGGGGAACCATTGGGTCACGGCGCAGCGCATTGAAGTGTCGGGCGGCATGATGCTCTGAGCACCAAGCCATTGAGTCCCACAAAAAAGCCGGCATTCGTGCCGGCTTTTTTGTGGGTTGAGGTGTGCAGGGGGCCAAGAGAGTCATTAAAAAAACGGCCAGCCAGACACCCCTTGCACCAAGCTGCGGCTACAGTTTTTTGACCAGAACCTGGCTCTTGCGGCTCCAGTTGTATTGGGCTTGGCGCGCTTCGGGTAACCATTCGGGGTCCACGGGCTGAAAGCCGCGCTTGATGAACCAGTGCATGGTGCGCGTGGTCAGCACGAACATGGTGTCACAACCCAGGGCGCGGGCTCTTTGTTCGATACGCTTGAGCAGCTTTTCGCCGTCGCCCGTGCCCTGGCTCTTGGGTGAGACGGTGACGGCGGCCATTTCGGCGGTCTTGGCTTCGAGGTAGGGGTGCAGGGCCGCGCAGCCAAAGATCACGCCGTCGTGCTCAATGATGGTGTAGCTGGCGATGTCGCGCTCGATTTCGGTACGGTCGCGCTTGACCAGCGTGCCGTCGCGCTCGAAAGGCTCGATCAGCTGGATGATGCCGCCCACGTCGTCAATCGAGGCTTCACGCAGCTCTTCAAGCTTTTCGTCGATGACCATGGTGCCGATGCCGTCGTGCACATAAATTTCCAGCAGCAGCGCGCCATCGGTGGAAAACGGCAGGATATGGCTGCGCTCCACGCCGTGCTCGCAGGCGTGCACGCAGTGCTGCAGGTAAAAGCCGACGTCGGTGGGCTCTTGTGCCGGGGGCAGCTTGGCCAGCATGCGGCGGGCGGCGTCCAGGGGCAGCTCGGTGTCGATGGGGTTGGTCTCGTCGGCCGGGGCCGTGGGGTCCATGCGGATGCCGGGCACTTCGGTCAGGAACAGCAGTTTGTCGGCCTTGAGTTCAATGGCCACGCGGGTGGCGACTTCTTCCATGCTGAGGTTGAATGCTTCACCGGTGGGTGAGAAGCCAAAGGGCGATACCAGCACCATGGCTTCGGAATTCAGCGCGTTGCGAATGCCTTCCACATCGACCTTGCGCACGAGACCTGAGTGCATGAAGTCCACGCCGTCCACAATTCCCACGGGACGGGCGGTGAGGAAGTTGCCCGAGATGACGCGCACGCGTGCACCGGCCATGGGAGTGTTGGGCAAGCCCTGGCTGAAGGCGGCTTCAATCTCGTAGCGCAATTGGCCTGCGGCTTCTTGCGCGCAGTCGAGAGCGATGGAGTCGGTCACGCGCATGCCGTTGTAGTAGCGCGGTTCCTGGCCTTTGAGGCGCAACTGCTCGTTGACCTGAGGGCGAAAGCCATGCACCAGCACGATTTTGACACCCATGGCCTGAATCATGGCCAGGTCCTGGACGATGGAGCTGAGCTTGCCTGCATCAATGGCTTCACCGGTCAGGCCCACCACAAAGGTCTGGTGTCGGAACTTGTGGATATAGGGAGCCACAGACCGGAACCAGGGGACAAAGGTGAAGTTGAAGACGGTGGACATGGCGGTGCGCGAAAACCTCGAAAAGGGTAAAAAAGGCCCGCGTTCCAATGATTGTGGTCACGCAGGCCTGCGGCGCAAAGTGTAGCGGCTACTTGCGGCTCTCGCCCGCTTGTGGCAAGGATTTGTGTGCGCAGATCGCGCAGTCTGTGGGGCGGAGCAAGCAGTGCTTTCAAAAAAAGAGCAGCATGCGCTTAATGTGGGCTTTATTGAAAACATTTCGCCCTCGAAACTATTGCAGATCAAGTGCAAGCAGCTTTTATATTGATAGCAAGCAATCTGAGTTGGGTCGCTGACGGCGCTGTAAGCATCACGGATGCAGCGGCACCGGTCGCCGGTGCGCCAAAGTGGCGGCTATCGCGCGCAGACGTTTCTCGTTGCGCGGTGTTCTCCAGATGGGAAATACGGATCCTGGTCCTCATCATCGAGCCCCAGGCGGGTGGGGAGGGGAGGTCGGGGTGTATCGCAGCAGCGACAGCATGCGCCGGCTGGAAGAGGCAATGTCGGGCGAGCCAGGCTAGGCGCAAGAAATCAGCCGTGGATAATGCTCCTTGAAAAAGAGCGGATCGGATGGCGTTTGCAGAGACCGGGCTGCCGTGGGAAGGCTGCAGGTGCTGCAATTTATTTGCGATCTGAACGCTGACATCTCGTTGTTTTCTCCCCAGTATTCAAGCGAGCCTCTAGCCATTCATGAAAATCAGCTGTGTTCCCTTGACCTTAAGTCTGCTGATGGCGGCGGCGTTGCCGAGCCTGGTGCAGGCACAGACCGCTCCAGCAGCCCATTCCCTGAGCTTTGAGCAGGCCAGGGCAGCTTTGTTTGAACGTTCTGAGCAACTGGCGGCCTCCTCCAAGGCTGTGGACAGCGCACGTTTGCGCCGCGAAGGCATGGAGGGGTTGGGCGGCCCGTCAGTGGCGGTAATCGGCCTGGGTTATCGCTATTCGGCCAATGTCGATCTTGACCTGGACCCCGCGCGGCGCGCTTTGGGCAATGGCCTCTCGCTGCTGCCGCCGCAGCTCGGCGGGGCCGTGGCGCAGCTGCCCAGCCTGCCGTCCAACTACAACTTGCAGCGCAAGAACACGGCGGCTTCAGCCAGTCTGGCCGCTGTCTGGCCGCTTTACATGGGAGGACTGGGCAATGCCGTGCGCAGCGAGCTGGATGCCATGACTGACGAGGCGATGGCCGACGCGGCCAGTAGTGCGGATCAGCTCCAAACCCTGCTGGTACAGCGCTATTTCACCAGCCAGTTGGCAGAGCGTGCTGCGACCCTACGCCAGCGCGCACTGGAAGGCGTGCGTGCCCATGATGATGCGGCACAGCGCATGCTCAAAGCCGGCGTCATTGCCCAGGTCGAGCGATTGCAAGCCAGCGCGGCCCTGGCCGACGCACAGCAGCAGTCGCGCAAGGCCGATGACGATGCGCGGCTGGCCCGCAGTGCCTTGGTGCGCACCGTGCATGCCAATGGCGCGGTGCGCCCTAGCTCGCCCTTGTTTGTCAGCAGCGAAGCACTGCCGCCGCTGCAGCGGTTTCTGGACTCGGCCCAGAGTCGTCACCCCGGCCTGAGCAAGGTCGCTGCCAAGCGCCGCCAGGCCGAATCGCTGCACGATGCCACTGAGGCGCTGCGCAAGCCTCAGGTGCTGGCCTTTGGTCTGCGTGAGGTCAATACCTCGGGCAAGCCCAACTGGGTGGCGGGTGTGGCGGTGCGCTGGGCGCTGTGGCATAGCATCGATCGCGACAAGCTTTCAGCCGCAGGCCAGCGCAAGGTAGAGCAGGCCGAGTTGACTGATGCCCAGGTGCGCTCCGATATTGGCTTGCTGGTCGAGAAGAACTGGCTGGCCGTGGAGCAGTCGCGCAGCCAGTATCTGTCCGGCCAGGCTCAGGAAAATCTGGCCAGAGAACTGTTGCGCCTGCGCCAGGCGGGTCTCAGGGAAGGCACGAGCACCGCACTGGACTTGATTGACGCCCAGCTCAACCTGGCCAAGGTGCAGACCGAACGTGCCTCCGTTGCCAACCAGTATGTGCAGGCCTTGGCTGCCCTGCTTGAGAGTACAGGGCAGGCCGATGAGTTCAGCCGCTACATGGCCCGTGCCGATATCCAGATCACCTCAGACGCACCATGAATACACCTGTACCCACTCCGCCGTCCGGCCCTGATTCCAGCCCCGCAGCCCAGAAGGCCAGGCACTTTCCTGTCTTGGGGGGGCTCGTCGTGGCTGCGGTGCTGATCTTTATCGTCTGGGGTTTCTGGCGCTCCGCCCAACCTGCAGCTCCTTTCTTTCAGGGGCAGATGGAGGCGCGAGAAACCGATGTTGCCCCCAAGGTGACGGCACGCATTTCCAAAGTACTTGTGACCGAGGGGCAACGTATTCAGCCGGGCGACTTGCTGGTGGAAATGGATAGTCCCGAGGTGCAGGCCAAGCTGGCCCAGGCTCAGGCTGCGCGCGATGCGGCCCAGGCCGTGGCCGCCAAGGCCAGCAATGGCGCGCGTCCCGAAGAAGTGCAGATGGCCCGCTTGAGCTGGGAGCGCGCCCAGGCGGCGGCTGATCTGGCCAAGACTTCGTACGACCGGGTGCAAAACTTGTTTAACCAAGGTCTGGTCTCTGCCCAGAAGCGCGACGAGGCCTATACCAACTGGCGCGCCTCGGATGCCCAGGCGCGCGCGGCCAAGGCGCAGGCGGATATGGCGGCCAGCGGTGCCCGCACCGAAGACAAGAACGCTGCGGACGCGCAGGTGCGCCAGGTCGATGGGGTGGTGGCCGAGGTCAAGGCCGCCGAAGCCGAGACGCAGTTGCGCAGTCCCGTGGGCGGCGAAGTGGCTAATGTGCTGGCCAAGCAGGGTGAGCTGTCACCCCAGGGGGTGTCGGTGGTGACGGTGGTGGACCTGAGTGATCAATGGGTGGTGCTCAATGTGCGTGAGGACCAGCTGCTGCGTTTTGCCATGAAAAGCCGCTTTACCGGCCGCCTACCCGCGTTGGGAGACCGGAAGGCCGAGTTCGAGGTGAACTTTCTCGGCGTGCTGCCCGACTTTGCCACCTGGCGCACCACACGTGGCAGCCAGGGTTTCGATGCGCGTACCTTTGAGGTGAAAGCCAGACCCGTCGAGCCCATTGAAGGCGCGCGTCCTGGCATGAGCGTGATCGTCGAAGGCGCTGCCGGAGCCGGTGCGTGAGCGTTTTTGCCACCAGCTTGCGCCGCGAATGGGGTCGGCTCAGAGCCAGCCCCTGGGACTGGGCAATGGTCAGCTGGGTGCCTCTGCTGACGCTGGCGCTGATGTGCTGGATTTTTTCGTCGGGCCAGCCTTATCGCTTGCCGATTGCCGTTTGGAACGAGGATAACTCTGCGCTGTCGCGCCAGCTGGTGCGCATGCTGCAAGCCACGCCAGGGCTGGATGTGCGCCAGACTGTACTGAATCGGGGCGAGGCGGCGGACGCGCTGCTGCGCATGGATGTCTATGGCGTGGTGCATATCCCACCCGATCTGGAAACCCATGTCAAGCAAGGCCGTGGCGGCACGGTCACCCTGCTGCACAACGCGCAACTGGCCACGGCATCAAGCCTGCTGCAGCGTGATTTAAAGCAGGTGGTCGGCACGCTGTCGGCTGGTGTGGAGATGCAGACGGCCGCCAAGCGCGGCTCGCCCCACCAAGTGCTGCAGGTGCAGATGGAGCCCATCAAGACCCAGCTGGTGGCGCTGTTCAATGTCTCCACCAATTACGAGCAGTTTCTGGCCGCTGCCCTGGTTCCTGCGCTGATCCATATTCTGGCCATGACGGCTGGTGCGTGGTCCGTAGGGCGCGAGTTGCGTGAACGCACACTGGGTGGCTGGCTGAGCCCCGGTGGCCGGTCGGCGGGCATGGCTTCGGTGGCTGCGGCGCTGCTTGGGAAGCTGCTGCTGCCTGCGCTGCTGCTGTGGGGCTGCGGCATGGCGGCTTTGCTGTATCTGGCGCAACTGCGGGGCTGGACGATTGCGGGCAGCACCGGCTGGATTGCCGTGGGCCTGGCCGCGCTGGTTGCTGTGAGTCTGACGGCTGGGGCCGCGCTGTCTGGCATCACGCTGTCATTGCGCACGGCGCTCTCGGGCACGGGTCTGCTGTCGGCTCCTGCGTTTGCGTTCAGCGGCGTCGGCTTTCCCTTGCTGGCGATGACGGACAGTGCCCGGGGCTGGGCGCTGGCCATGCCCTACACCCATTACGCCAGGCTGCAAATTGAGCAGTGGCAGATGGGCGCTCCCGTGGCGCAGACCCTGCCCGTGGTTTCAGGCCTGTTGCTGGCTGCGCTGGTGCTGCTGGTTCTGGCCTCGGCGGGTTTGCTGCGCGGTCTTGGTCGACCCGAAAAATGGGGAGGACGCTGAGTCATGATCCGTTCCGATGCCGGCTTTTTCAGGCTCTGGCTGGACAGTCTGATCGCCATGCTGCGTGACAAGGGCGCGCTCTTGCTGCTGGTGGGTGCACCGGTGCTTTATGGTTTTTTCTACCCCTGGTTCTACAGCACGCAGGTCGTGCAGCGCGTGCCCGTCGCTGTCGTGGTGCAGGACAACTCCAGCCTGGCAAGGCAAATGCTGCGCTTTGCCCAGGCCAGTCCTCGTATTGATCCGCAACTGGTGACGGCGGATGAGGGCGAGGCCCGGCAAGCCCTGCTGAGCGGCGAGGTGATGGGCTATGCACTGCTGCCGCGCGATCTCAAGCGCGATGTGTTGCGCCGCGCGAATGTGGTGGTGCCCGTCTATGCCAATGGTGCTTATCCGCTGGTGAGCAAGCAGGTTCAATATGGCTTCGCCGAGGCTTTCGGTACCGTGTCTGCTGGCGTGGAAATCAAGCGGCTGGAGGCGGGCGGGCAAAGCGCGCCACAGGCGGCGGTGGCGCGTTCTCCCGTGAATTCGCAGGCCGTGGCCTTGTTCAATCCGACGGAAGGCTATGGCAGCTTTGTGGTGGCGGCCGTGGCCGTGCTGATCCTGCAGCAAACCTTGCTGATGGGCTGTGCGCTGCTGGTGGGAACCTGGCGTGAACAAGGCTCTGACCGTGCCGGGGCGCGCCAATGGTTGGCGCGGTTGCTGGCGCTGTGTGTGCCGGGCTGGCTGGCGGGGCTGTTTTACTTTGGCTGGATCTTTGTCTGGCAGGACTTTCCGCATGGCGGCAACCCCTGGGGCGCTCTTGCTTTGCTGGCCTGCTATGTGCCTGCGGTGGTGGGCTGTGCCAGCCTGCTGGGCTGGTGGCTGGCTGACCGCGAGCGGGCTTTGCAGCTGGTCTTGTTCACCTCGATTCCCTTGGCCTTCCTGGGGGGCTTCACCTGGCCGGTCGAGGCCTTGCCCGAGCCGCTGCAGTGGTTGCGCTGGCTTTCGCCAAGTACGGCGGGGATAGAGGCCTCGCTGCGTTTCAATCAGCTGGGTGCGCCTTTGTGGGCAGGCTTGTCGCAACTGGCCTGGCTGGCCGGCATGGCATTGCTGACCTGGCTGGCTGTTCTCTGGCTGGGAGCGCGGCCGTCCGATGAGAAAATTGAGTCAAATCGCCATCCTTCCAAGGAAGGGTAAGCGCATGCAGCTATGGTTTTAGACGGGTTTTGCCTTTTGTCGCTGGGCTTGCAGGCCCAGCAGCACCAGTACCACAGCCACCAGGGGCAGCATGCCGATGTTGATGCCGTTCCAGCCAGCGGTGTGCAGCAACTGACCCGAGCCAAAAGAGGCGACGGCCACTGTGCCAAAGACTAGAAAGTCATTGAGCGCCTGCACTTTGGCTCGCTCCACCGGGCGGTAGCATTCGGTCAGCATGGCCGTGGCACCGATGAAACCGAAGTTCCAGCCCACGCCCAGCAGGATCAGCGAACTCCAGAAATGGAAGATGTCCAGACCCATCAAAGCCAGTGCTCCCGCTGCGCCAATCATCAGCAAACCTAAGGCCGTGATGCAGCGTTTGCCAAAGCGGCTAATCAACTTGCCCGTAAAAAAGCTGGGCGCAAACATGGCCAGAACATGCCATTGAATGCCCATGGCCGCTTCGCCCACGCTGTGGCCGCAGCCCACCATGGCCATGGGCGCAGCCGTCATCAAAAATGCCATCAGCCCATAACTCACCACGCCTGCCGCACAGGCCACGATGAACTGTGGCGTGCGGGCAATCTCGGCGAGTGGCCGGGCTTCGCCCTTGGCCAGTGCTTTGGACTGAGGCGGCGGCAGCCGCAGCGCCATCAGCAAGGGCAGGGCCAGCAGGGCCAGAAAGGCCTGGCTGTAAAAGCTGCCAGCAAACGGCGTGGCCGGTTGCAGGTCGCGGGTCCAGATCACCACCTGCGGGCCAATGATGGCGGCGATCAATCCGCCAATCATCACGCGTGAAATCGCCTTGGCCTGCTCGCCGGGCTCGCCGACCAGGTCGGTGGCCGCGAAGCGGTAGCTTTGTACGCAGGCCGCATAAAAACCTGCCAGCGCCGTGCCGATGCAGAAGGTGATGAAGTGGCTGTGCGCAATGCCTTGCGCAGCGACCACGCCCGAGATCACGCCCAGAATGGCTCCCAGCACATAGGCGGCGCGCCTGCCCATGCGATTCATCAGCCAGGCCGCAGGCAGGGTGGAGAGCGCCAGACCCAGCTGATAAATGCTCACAGGCAGGGTGGAGGCCGTGGGATTACTCGACAGCTGTTGCCCCACCAGCCCGCCCAGCGAGATGATGATGGGCGGTGAGGCACCTCCCAGGGATTGGGCCGCGACCAGCAGGCCCATATTGCGATTTTGTTGTGTGCTTTTGTCTGATTGCATAAATCGTTGGGCCTGGGGATGCTAGAAGTCTGAATGACATCTTGCCGTATTCACAATGACGGCGCATTCAACCGTTTGGCGTACCAGTAATAAATTGATGATTCAGGTGCCTATGTCTTCCACGTATTTGAAGTTTTCGTTGTGCAGCATTGGGGCTGCCTTGAGCGCTATGTGTTTTCCTGCGCAGGCGCAGGAGGCTGACCCCGTTATCCACGAGGCACCCGTCTGGTCGGGCAGCTATCGCGGCACGCTGGCCGGCAAGGCGGTGCAGCTTGAGCTGTGGCGGCTGGATGGAGCGGTGGGCGGCAGTTATTGCTATGAGCCCTGCAATCGTCCCGGCGCGATGATTGACCTGGAGGGCGCGGCCAGTGGGCAGTTGACGGAAACACCGATGACGGGCAGCAGCGATGCCAAGCCCACGGGGCGCTGGCTTCTGGCTGCCTTGTCCGGCATGGCACCCGCGCGTTTACAAGGGCAGTGGCAGTCCATGAATGGCAAGCGGCGCTGGCCTGTGGAGCTGGTGCTGCAGCCGCCGGCGTTTGCCCATGCCACGCGCTATGAGTTGCGGCTGATGCTGAATCAGCCCGTTCGCTCACTGGCCGACTGCGGTCAGCTTACGGAGCTGGGCGTTTCCGCCATCCATGTGTATGAGCAAGGGCATTTGAAGCAAAAGCTGCCCACCGAAGCGCAAGGCAGTTGCTGGCTGGTGCAGCCCAGCTGGGTAGATGCCAATTTTGATGGCTGGCCTGATCTGACGCAGGCGCAGCATTTGCCTGCAGGCCCGAATATTCCGAGTACGACCTGGCTTTATGACCCGGCCAAAAAGCAGTTTGTGCTGGGCCCGCAGGCTTTGCAGGAGATCACATCCCCTGTGTTTGATGCCAAGGCTCAGCGTATCTACAGCGAATGGCGTGCCAGTTGCTGCAGCCATGGTGTGGATATTTATGCCTGGAAGCCACAGGGGCTGGAGCGGGTGGCGCAGGCCGAGAGTTATATGCTGCCCGTGCGCAAAGGCGGAAAGCTCATGGCTTGTTATCAAATGCCGCAATATGGGCAGGGCCAGATTCGCTGGCCCACAGGCCTGTACCAGCGAGCCGACGGTCTGAGTCTGGGGCGCGAGCCCAGTGGGGACTGGTGTGAGGCGAACCCTGCCGAGACCATGATGCAGAACCAGCTGCAGGTGCTGGCCGAGCCTGAGGAGGGCAAGCCCCCTCGCGTGCTCAAGGCCTATGGGGCCAGCTATCAGCAGGTAAACACGCCGCAAGGGCCGCGTTACTGCCCAGATTTGATGGTGTTTGATGCCGACGCACGCAAGCTGGTACGCGTGACGTTGACGGAAAATGTCGAAGAGCTTTGCGAGGCTGAAAAGCCGTAGCTCTATCGAGCCGTTCATACGAAAGGCATCCCAATGGATGCCTTTTGTTTTGCTTGCTGGGTTATTTCAGCTTGTGGCCACATTCCCCGCAGAACACATCATCTGGCGCGATGGTGGCTTTGCAGACTGAGCAGTGGGTCAATGCCTGGCTTTGACGGGCTTTCTCCTCGGCTTGGGCATGAGCTTGTGCCTGAGCTTCCGCTTTGACGCGGGCCGCTTCACGCGCGGCAGCCTCTTGGCGCTCCGCCTCACGTTTTTCTGCTTCTTGCTGGGCCTGCAGTTCGCTTGCGCGGTGTGCCGCATTGGCTTTTTCACGTGCTTCTTCGGCGGCCTGTGCTGCCTGCGCGGCTGCTGCGCGTTCAGCGGCTTCGGCTTGCGCGCGCTGGCGGGCCGCTTCAGCGGCTTGGGCTTCAGCCTTCAGACGAGCGGCTTCCGCGTCGGCTCGTACACGGGCCACCTCGGCTTCGGTGCGCAGTCGTGCAGCTTCTTCTTCGGCGACTTGGCGGGCGTTTGCCTCTGCAGCCGCAGCGGCTGCTGCAGTTGCAGCAATGGCTGCGGCAGGCGATGCGGCTGGGTTAGCGGGTTCAGCATTCCCTGCTGTATCGGTTGCTGGATTTGTCGCTGTATTTTTTGCAGAGGCTTCCTGCAGGCGATCCGACGCTGCTTGTTTAGCGCGCTCTGCCGCGGCCATGGTGCGTTCAGCTGCGGCCATGGTGTGTGCCTTGGCTTCTTCGGCCTTCTTGCGTACATCGCCAATCAAGCCGTCGAGTGCGTCTTCTGCTTCCGTCGGGTCCACGCTTTCGCGGGCTTGCAGATAGATCAGGTTCATGCCCATCACGGCGACCTGGCCGAGCAAGGCTCCAATCACGGCGAACAGTACCCCCAGGCCCGAGATCAGGCCCATGCTGGCACCACTACCCATCATCATGCCCATCATGCTGCTGCTCATGCCGCCGCCGTAACCATAGCCGCCAAATCCGCCCATGCTGCTTGCGTTGGAGGTAATGCTCATGGCCATGCCTGTCAGCGACATGGTGGCTGGCACCAGGCCTGCAAACAGCATCACGCAAATCAGCGTGAGGATGATGTAGAGCACCACTTCCATCAGCACCACTTCAACCAGGCGCTTGCGGGCAATGCTCAAGACGTTGGCCAGAGCCGCCTTGACGGACAGGCCGCTCCACAAGGCAGGGCCCATCAGCGGGCCGATGACCCAGATCAAGGCGATCAGCAAAGCGGCTGCGACGAGAACCAGAATGGGGTGGGCTACAAAGGCCAAAATGCCGCCAAGAAACGGGATCTTGCAGACAAAGTAAATGATGGCGGCGACCAACCCGTAAACCAGGGTGGCCGCAAATACGATCAGGCCGACCAGAATGAATTTGGGCAGGCACAGCAGACCGGCAGAAGCGGCCGCTGCAAAAGAGCGAATTGGTTCATTTTTTGCCTTGTCCATCAGCATGATGCCAACCGCCGATGAGCCAGCCATCAGCACTATCAGTGCGATGAGCATGATGATGCTGGACATAAAAACGGTTTTGGTGAGCATCGATGCACCAAGAGCGATCAGCAGGCTAAAGGCCAGCAGTGTCAGAAAGCTCATGAGCAGTGGTCGCCACTGCGTCAGCCCTTCTGCGGCTCTGGCTAATGTGCCGAAACGAATATCTCCCAGTGATTGCTCTCTCATGTCGCGTCCTGTCTTATTGATGGATCTTGAGCCTTTGGATGTGACCGCAGGCCTTGGTTGCACCGCTCAGGCGGCGCTTGTGCTTAAAGCTTGCCGCGAATCGCACCTGCTTCGATGGTGTATCGCTCCACACCGCTTGGCACTCCGGCATCAATTCGCTTGATGACCGACACGGGCTTGCCGCCCTTGGACTGGGTGGTGCCTGTGGCGGTGTTCACGCGTCCGGCTTTCACATCGGCATCGGCTTGGTCAACCACAATGCTGGAGGAGCCGCGGTTGTCGGCCAGTTCATTGGCCAGCTCCTTGAGCAGATCCATGGCACGGGTGTATTCCTTGCGTCCCTTGGCGGCCAGCGGCATTTCCACGCTCACAGAAGAGAAGGCGCGTACCTGCAGCGTCTGGCCGCTTTGCGCATCGTCGATGGACACGGGCTGGGTCAACACAGGCCCAGCCACGGCGCGCTGCTTGACGGGGAGCGATTGCATGGCTTGCACGGCCTGAGCCTGAATGCTTTGCGCTTGCTGAGTTTCTTGATTCAGCGCGGCTTGCAGGCGAGAAAAACGCTCGCTGTGGCCGCCGGACATGGTGGTTGCTGGAGCCGAGGAGCCGCAGCTCGGATCCGCCGCGCTGGTCACGCGCGAGAGCATGCAGCTCAGCGAGGTGGAGGCCTCTTCCAGAGTGGCGCAGCCGCTCAGAATGGTGGCGGCGCAGGCGATGAGAGTGAGTTTGGCAATTTTCATGAGGTTCAATCCAGCAGATCATCCAGTGAAGGGCCGCCGCTTTTCTTGGCGGGTTGCACTTTCACAGGGGCAGGCTTGTTAGGGGCGGCTGCAGGAGCTGCTGGCACTACTGGTGGAGGTGCCAGCTCAGGACCTGTGTTGACGACAGAAGCCGCTGGCGCTGGGTTGATGGCAGGTGGCGGAGCAATGGTGACGCTGGATGGATCATTCAGCGGCGCGGCGGGTACTGGGACGGTATTGCCGCCTTGCGGGCCTACCAGCGCATCGGCCTTGGCTTTGTCCTCGGGTGATACCGAATCCTTTCCTGCCTGCGATGCAGTGGGCGTGCTGTTCGCACCGCTGAGTGCCTTCATGTTGCTGGCCATCAACACGCCGCCTGCAACGGCTGCCACGATCAGGGCCAGTACGGCCCATTTGACCCATGCCTTGCTGCTGCGCACCGGCTCTTGAGGGAACGCTGGGGGGCTGGCATTGCGCTGAGGAAATACTGGCGCATTGATTGCTGCAGGCGGGGCGACTGCCCAATCCATGGGCTCAATCAGTGGCGGCTCTGTGCGTGCAGTAGACGCAGCCGGTGCATCAGAAGCAGCAGTCACCGTGGGTATGGCTGAGATGGCTGGCGCGGGGATGGTAGCCGTAGTCGCCGCCATAGAGGGAGGAATGACAGAAGCAGCGGTGGCAGGATTCGTTACCGCACCTGCACCAAACACTGTGCCGCATTTGGGACAGAACTTGGCCTGTGGCTTGCAAACTGCCTGGCAGTGGCCACAGATTTTTTCAGTGGTGACGGTCTCTGCCGCTGGAGTTTCTTGCCTGGCGCCGCAGTTTTTGCAGAACTTGGCATTGGAGGTCAGCGGATTGCTGCATTGTGAACAATTCATTGTCTGCAATCGATGAAATAGGTTGCGGGCATTGGCTGCTCAGTCGTAGTACTGCTGCTGGCAAAGCCCTGAATGACTAGGTGCGTGCTGCATCATGCTTGCTCAGGCACTGGTTTCAGTGCACCAGTGATGATTACGGCTTTGATAGCTGCTTTGTATCTTAGCTGCGCATTAACGGGTACCCGGCGACGGATGTGACTTGGCTGTGCATCTAAGGGAGTGCGACAGCTTTTTGTCAGTGAGCGGTTTCGAATTACCCAGTTTTGATTCTATTTTTTAAATTTTGAAAAATTGCGGTTCAGCTAAGTTGATGATATTTATTGGAATATTGCATTCTTCATATTTTTAGTCAGAAAAAACCAAAAAACTTTGAATCTGAATCGTGATTGATTTAAATAAAATGCTTCAAATGGTTGATAGTATTTTTCGTTGTAAAAATCCGAAAGTCATGGCGGCCTTGGTGATTGCAGTTTCCTGGAGAAAACCAAGGCCGATTTTTATTTCTCTGCAGTCAGTGTCAGAACCTCGATGCGCGGCAGCACTCCCAGTCGCACGGCAAAACCGGCCCATAGTCCTGAGCCGCTGCTGACGAACAGCTTCATGTTGCCAATCTCATACTCGCCGCGCACAAAGCCGTTGTTGACGGGGGCGACCACCCATTGATCCAGGCCTGCAATCAGACCGCCGTGGGTGTGTCCGGAGATTTGCAGGTTCACGCCCTTGGTCGCATTCAGACGAGCGAACTTGGGCTGATGCGCCAGCAGAATATGAAACTGTGCACCCGCCTTGCGGGCCTGATTGGCCACGGCATCCACATCGGGGGGAATGCCTTCGGGCACATCCGGGTTGGCGTTGTTGGGCGAGGTGCGGCCATAGACCGGGTCGCCAATGCCTGAGAGCGCCAGCTTGCTGCCCCTGATGTTGATGACCTGCATGCGGTTTTCCAGCAGATTCAGTCCCAGACTGCGGAATTCGGCCATCCAGCTGTTGTAGCCGCTGTAGTACTCATGATTGCCCGGCGCGGCCCACACACCATAGCGGGCGCTGAGCCTGGCCAGTGGCGCCACATGGGCGCGTCCGCTGGCGACATCGCCATCCACCATATCGCCTGGCAGCACGATCAGGTCGGGCGCGGCGCCCATGGTGCGATCCACAATGGTTTTGACATAGCGTGCATCGTTGACAGGACTGGCATGAATATCGGCCAGCACGGCAACGCGCAGGCCTTCCAGCGCGGGGGGCAGGTGTCTGACAAGCAGCGGCTGCTCAATCACTCTGGGCGGCTGCAGCGCGTTGAAGACGCCAATGGCGCTCAGCCCCGCCGCCACGACGAGTGCACCGACCGTGATGGCCGGAATATGAATGAGCTGCGCCAGGCCCTGACGGCCTGTGAGCGCAGCGAGCAGCCAGAGGAGATCGCGCAGCATGACAAAAACGGCCAGCATCAGCAAGGTCGCCAGAATCCAGCCGCCGGGCACTTGCAGCTGTGCAATCAAAGAGTAGGGCAGAGCATCGGTCTGCACCGCATACAGCAGCAGCGCCGGAAAAATACCCAGTACGGTGGTGATCAGCACTGCCAGCAAGCGTGCTAGTCGCGAGGTGCCGGTGAGGCTGGAGATGGGCCACCAGATCCAGAGGGCCAGTAGCGGAATAACGAAGGAGGCAGTCGAAACCATGAGCAAGGGGGAAAACGTAAATTGCCGCGAGCATAGCAAGCGAAGGCTCAAAGCCGATGAATGCGCTTGCGGTGCCCTGGCCCTCGGCGGGCTGAAATGAACGGGCGCCGCTTTTGCCATCTGCGCACACGAGTAGGCCAGGACGGGGATAATCTCAGCCCTTATGCCTTTGAAGATCACCTTCCCCGAGTCGCTCCCCGTATCTGGCCGTCGCCAGGAAATCATGGAGGCCATGGATCGCCACCAGGTCATCATCGTCTGTGGTGAGACGGGTTCGGGCAAGACCACGCAGTTGCCCAAGATTGCGCTGGCGCTGGGGCGCGGCAAGATCAACGCCACGCCGGATGCGAATGGACAGGTGCGCGGTCACCTCATCGGCCACACCCAGCCGCGCCGGATTGCGGCCTCATCGGTGGCCAAGCGCATTGCCGAAGAGCTGAACACGCCGCAAGGCGAGGTGGTCGGTTACAAGGTGCGTTTTCAGGACACGCTGCAAAAGGGTGCCTCCGTCAAGCTGATGACCGACGGCATTTTGCTGGCCGAAACCCAGACCGACCCGCTGCTCAAAGCCTACGACACGCTGATCATCGACGAGGCGCATGAGCGCAGCCTGAATATCGACTTTTTGCTGGGTTATCTGCGCCAGATTTTGCCCAAGCGCCCTGATCTGAAAGTGGTGGTGACATCGGCAACCATCGATGCTGACCGCTTTGCCAAGCACTTTGAAAGCAAGGACGGCCCTGCGCCCGTCATCATGGTCTCCGGTCGCACCTACCCGGTGGAGATGCGCTACCGCCCGTTTGAAGGCGAGAAAGACAAGGATTTGAACGACGCCATTGCCGATGGCGTGGACGAACTCTGGCAAGGCGGCAAGGGCGGGGACATTCTGATCTTCCTGCCCGGTGAGCGCGAAATCCGCGAAGCCGCTGACCACCTGCGCAAACATTTGCAGCATTCGCCCGTGCTGCGCAATGCCGAGGTGCTACCGCTCTTCTCGCGCCTGTCGCAGGCCGAGCAAGACCGCATCTTTGACGGCCACACGGGCCGGCGCATCGTGCTGGCCACCAACGTGGCTGAGACATCGCTCACGGTTCCGGGCGTCAGGTACGTGATTGACGCAGGTACAGCGCGCGTGAAGCGCTATTCTTTCCGTAGCAAGGTGGAGCAGCTGCTGGTCGAGCCGATTTCGCAAGCCGCAGCCAACCAGCGCGCCGGCCGCTGCGGTCGTGTGGCCAACGGTATCTGTATTCGCCTGTATGACGAGGTGAGCTTTACCAGCCGAGACAAGTTCACGGACCCGGAAATCCTGCGTTCTTCGCTGGCCGGTGTGATCTTGCGCATGAAGTCGCTGGGTCTGGGCGATGTGGTGAACTTCCCGTTTCTGGAAGCACCTTCGGGCCGTGCCATTGCCGACGGCTACCAGTTGCTGGCCGAGCTGGGCGCGGTGGACGACCGTGGCAATCTGCTGGCCATGGGCAAGGAGCTGTCACGCCTGCCGCTGGACCCCCGCGTAGGACGCATGATCCTGGAGGCGCGCGACCGCAAGGCCTTGGCCGAGGTGTTGATCATTGCCGCAGCCATTTCGGTACAAGACGTGCGCGACCGGCCTATGGAAGCGCAGCAGCAGGCCGATCAGGCCCATGCCAAGTTTGACGACGAAAAAAGCGAATTCACCGGCTATCTGCGTCTGTGGAAATGGCTGCAGGATGCGCGTGGCGGCAAGGTGGTGGCTCAGTCGCGCAAGGAAATGGCGGCGCAAAACGCACCGGCATCCAGACCGAGTACACGCAGCCAGGCATTCTTGCCGGTGAGTCAGCGCAGCAGTGGTGCACAGGTCGAAGGCACGGTCGAGGAGCGCCTGGCGCTGTTCAACCCTTCCGAAGTGGAGCAAGCTGCCAGTCACAAAATCAGCAACCGGCAGTGGGAGCAGTTGCTGCGTCAGAACTTCATCAACATTCGCCGCGTGCGCGAGTGGCGCGATATTCATTCGCAGCTGATGACGGTGGTGAAAGAGCAGAAATGGCTGCTCAATAATGAAGCGGCTGGCTACGACGCGCTGCACCTGTCCATGCTGGCTGGCCTTTTGGGCAATATTGGCTACAAGGCCGAGGAAAGCGAAACGTACCTGGGTGCACATGGCATCAAGTTTCACGCCCATCCCGGTGCCCATCTGAGCAAGAAACCCGGCCGCTGGATTCTGGCGGCCGAGCAGGTCGAAACCTCGCGCCTGTATGGCCGGGGCATTGCGGCCATTGAGCCGCAGTGGCTGGAAGAGGTTGGCGGTCATCTTTTAAAGAAGCAGATGCTGGACCCGCACTGGTCCAAAAAGCAAGCCGATGTGGTGGCGCTGGAGCGCGCCACGCTGTACGGGCTGGTGGTCT
Organism: Comamonas suwonensis; assembly: GCF_012844455.2. GTDB lineage: Bacteria > Pseudomonadota > Gammaproteobacteria > Burkholderiales > Burkholderiaceae_C > Comamonas > Comamonas suwonensis. The sequence goes on from NZ_JABBCQ020000003.1 coordinate 83,309, forward strand.
ATAACGGCCGCCGCGTCAGCTATGGCCGCATCGACCCGCACGAGGCGCGCAACCTCTTCATCCGTCAGGCGCTGGTCGAGGGCGAGTGGGAAACCAAGTGGCACTTCTTGCCTGCCAACCTGAAGCTGATGCGCAAGGTAGAAGAGCTGGAGCACAAGAGCCGCCGTCAGGACGTGCTGGTGGATGACGAGTTGATCTTCGCCTTCTACGACCAGCAACTGCCGCGCGATGTATACAGCGGTGCGACATTCGACCAGTGGTTCCGCGCCCAGAGCAAGTCCAATCCGGACCTGCTGCGTCTGTCGCGCGACGAGTTGATGCGCCATGAGGCCGCCGGCATCACCACCGACAACTTCCCCAAGCTGGTCAAGCTGGGCGGCGTGGACTGCGCCGCCGCCTACCTGCACAGTCCCGGCGACGCGCGCGATGGCGTGACCGTCACTGTGCCGCTGTTTGTGCTGAATCAGGTGAGTGACGAGCGTGCCGAATGGCTGGTGCCCGGCATGCTCAAGGACAAAATTCAGGCGCTGCTCAAGAGCCTGCCGCAGCGCCCACGCAGTCGCTTTGTGCCGCTGCCCGAAAGCGCCGCGCGCTTGGCAGAGCTGTTTATACAGAGTGAGCGTTGGGGTCAGGGTGGTTTGATCGATGCCCTGCTTAAGCAAGTACGAGATGAGACTTCGCTGGACGTCAAGCGTGCGGACTTCAAGCTCGACATGCTGAGCCCGCATTTGTTCATGAACTTCCGCATCACCGACGAGCATGGCCGCCAGTTAGGCCAAAGCCGCAATCTGGGCGCGCTCAAGGCCGAGTGGGGCGCCAAGGCGCGCGGGGCGTTTCAGGCGCTTGCTTCATTAAAAGTAGCTGCTACCGTTGGTCAACAGGCTGATTCAGGTCGAAAAGAGTCTGAAACCAACGCCATTCAGGCACAAGCAGCTCCTAAAACTGAGAAGACACAGGCTCCTAATCCCGCCGCCAATCAGGCCAGCAAGCCTGCTGCTCAGTCGCACGAAGCTCGCTTCAAGGACTGGAGCTTTGGTGAGCTGCCCGAGCTGATGGAAATCAAAAAAGGCGGCACGACGCTGATTGGTTTTCCAGCCTTGATCGACCACGGCGACGCGGTCGGCATTGAAGTGTTTGACGAGCCTGAAGCCGCGGCCGCCAAGCATCGCGTGGGCCTGCGCCGCCTGTTTGCTCTGCAGATTCGCGATGCGCTCAAGTACCTTGAAAAGAACATTCCCGATCTGCAGAAGATGGCGGTGGCCTTTATGCCGCTGGGCACGCAGGAAGAGCTGCGCGAGCAGATCATCAACGTGGCCATTGACCGCGCTTTTCTGCAAGACCCGCTGCCTTCGAACGAAGCCGACTTCAAACAGCGCGTGCAAGAAGGCCGTGGCCGCCTGACCCTGATCGCGAACGAAGTTGCGCGCATGTCCGGCGTGATCTTGCTGGAATATGCTGCCGCTCAGCGTAAGATCAAAGACACGAAAAATGCGCCAGAGGCGACGAAGGACGCTGGCGAGCAGCTGCAGAAGTTGATGCCCAAGAACTTCATCGCCATCGCACCTTGGACGCAGCTGGGCCACTATGCCCGTTACCTCAAGGCCATCACCGTTCGCCTGGATAAATACCGTGCCGACCCAGCCCGCGATGCTGCCAAACTCAAAGAGCTGCAGCCGCTGGAGCAGCGCTACTGGCGTCTGGTGGCCGAGCGCAAGGGGGCTGTGGACGCGCGAATGCAGGAGTACCGCTGGATGCTGGAAGAGTTGCGTGTGAGCTTCTTCGCGCAGGAGCTGCGCACGCCTTATCCGGTGAGCAGCAAGCGGCTGGACAAGGTGTGGGCGCAGCTGCAGCAGTGATGCGAGCTGGCGGCTTGAAATGCAGAGCCATGCACTAATGTTCTGGAGTCGCAGCCTGCTGCCGCTGGAGCATGAATTTGTGCTGCGCCATTTTGGCCATTCGCTGCAGTCTCTGCAGCCGCGCATACGGCTGTATCTGCGGCGTCTGGGTGATACGCGCCGCGCGCTCTCCATGAACGGTGGTCGTATCTATTTGCCGCGCAGCTTCTTTGAGGCGGGTCAGCCGGAGCGGGTTTTGAAACTGGATCATCCTGCCGTGGCTGGTGTTTTTGCCCATGAATTGCTGCACCAGTGGCAGCGGCTGCAGGGCGTTGCCGTGACGCGCAAGGCATTGCTGCTGCATGCCAAGGCCATCTGCCTGCGCAGTGATCCCTATACCTATTGCGTCAGCGATGACGGAGTTGCCATGCTGGAGATTTTTCGAGCTGCATCGGTCGAGCAGCAAGGCCAGATGTGGGAAGACTATGTGCGGGCCGTGGTGGCTGGTGGTTCCCTGCCCGGCATGTAGCAGGTGCGGGCATTTGTTGCCGGCGCAGGTGCAGGCTGAGACACGGAGGTCACGAACTCGCGGGGTTGAATGCCGCAATCAGGTCCTGATCCGAGACCTCGCGCGCCGATCCAAAGCCTGCCACATGGCGGCCAGCGCTGGGTGTGATGCATAGGAAGCGAAAGTCTCCCAGCATGGTCATGGCTTCGGCTTCTGGAAAGCGGGCGAGGTAACTGGACTTGAGCGCCTGCCAGAGAGCGCTGTCACGAGGTGGCGTAGAGGCCACGCCCGCAATGCTGATGCGCTCCAGCGCATGCACGCCCTGACCCGGCACTTCAGAGGCCACCATCATCAGGCTAATGGCAGGGTGTGCCTGCATGGCTCTGGTGTGGCTGGCCAGACCGCTGGCATGAATGACCAGGCAGGAAAAGTCGCTGCACCACGCCCAGGGCACAAAAGACAGGCAGGGTGCGGGCAGGGCAGATGCTGAAAAATCAGCAAGTGGCTGCACCGCCAAGGCCGCCGTGCGCTGGGTATTGAGCAGTTCGCGCAGCGATTGCTGGAGTCTGGATTCATGAGACATGGAGCCATGCTAAGCCAAGGTGCGCTGAATCGTAAGTCTTTGCATACGTCACCTGCGGGACGGGTTCTTGGGGGCATCCCGGATGCTGGATGAGTCTGTGCGGCCTAGTCTTGCGGGCTACTAGTCTTTTAGGACTAAGTGTTTCTCACGCCGCTTTTCAATTACGGATGACTGACTCATGCCTGCTCATTACGCCTTCTGGCCCACCCGTCTGCCTCACTCCATCACTGTTCCCGTCACCAGCATTTGGGAAAACCTGGCGATCAATGCCAAGCGTTACCCGGACAAGGCGGCGCTGGTATTCCTGGGCCGCACCACCACCTATGGGCAGCTGTGCGCGGGCACGGAGCGCATGGCCGCTTATCTGCACAGCTTGGGCGTTAAGAAAGGTGACCGTGTCATCTTGCTGATGCAAAACACCTCGCAGCTGGTGCTGGCGCATTACGCTATCTTGCGCGCCAATGCGGTGGTGGTGCCGGTCAACCCCATGAATCTGGCCGAGGAACTCAAGCACTACATCACAGACTCCGGCGCCAAGGTGGCGATTACCTCTGCCGATCTGGCGCTGGAGCTGGCCAAAGCCAGCAATACCTTGCCGCAGGCCGATGCGCTGGAGCACATGGTCGTCACCCAGTTTGCCGATGGGTTTGACGCCAATGTGCAGGGGCCGGATGCACCGCCCGAAGCCTGGCGCAGCTGGCTGCTTGGCGAGCGCGAGGCAGCTCTGCTCAGTCACGGAACGGTTCACCCATGGGTGAAGGCGGTGGCCTGTACTGATGCAGAGCCGCCGCATACCGTGGGGCGCGATGATTTGGCCATTTTGCCTTATACCAGCGGTACCACGGGGCAGCCCAAGGGCTGCATGCACCTGCACCGCAGCATCAATCACAACTCCGTGGCTGGTGCTTTATGGGGCACGGGCACGCATGAAAGCGTGGTACTGGGCGTGGTACCCATGTTCCACATCACGGGCATGGTGTCGGTGCTGCACAGCGCCATCTACATGGGGGCCACGCTGATCATCATGCCTCGCTGGGATCGCGAGCTGGCAGGGAGGCTGATCTCGCACTATCAGGTCACCAGCTGGACAAATATCCCGACCATGGTGATCGACCTGCTGGCCAGCCCCAACTTTGCGTCATTTGATCTCTCCAGCCTCAAATACATTGGCGGTGGCGGTGCAGCCATGCCCCAGGCTGTGGCCCAGCGCTTGCTGGAACAATATGGTTTGCGCTTTTGCGAAGGCTATGGGTTGACCGAGACCGCCGCGCCTTCGCACAGCAATCCGCCTGATCATCCCAAGCAGCAATGTCTGGGCATTCCCTTTATGAGCACGGATGCGCGTGTGATCAGTCCCGATACGCTGGAGGAGGTTGCCCAAGGCGAGTCGGGCGAGATTGTGGTCAACGGCCCCGAAGTGTTTGAGGGCTATTGGCAGCGCCCAGAGGCAACCGAAGATGCTTTCATGGTGCTGGATGGCAAGCGTTTCTTTCGCACCGGCGATCTGGGGCGTGTGGATGAGGAGGGCTATTTCTTCATCACCGACCGACTCAAACGCATGATCAATGCCAGCGGCTTCAAGGTCTGGCCGGCCGAGGTCGAATCGCTGATGTTTCGTCACCCCTCCATTCAGGAAGCATGCGTGATCTCTGCCAAGGATGCTTACCGCGGCGAAACCGTCAAGGCCGTGGTCGTGCTGCGCGCAGGTCATGAAGCCACAACGGCAGAAGATATTCTTGAGTGGTGCCGCATCAATATGGCTGTCTACAAGGCACCGCGCATCGTGCAATTTGTGCAGGCATTGCCCAAGAGCGGCAGCGGCAAAGTGATGTGGCGAATGCTGCAGGAGCAGGAAGCGGCTGCTTGAATTCTGCTGGGGAAAGCAAGGGGCGTGAGCATGCTTTCGCCCCCTTGCTTTCACTCTAGAAAGTTCGCTAGTAGACAAGAAAAAGCCGCCCGAGGACGGCTATGGAATGGGGCTGTACTCAGTTCTTGAGCACTTCTACGACGTAGCGACGCTGACCGGTGGCATCTACCTCGACCTCTCGGCCGTGGACATCCGATTCAAAGCCGGGAATCTGGGCATCCTGCTCTTCGGCAATGCGCAGATAGTTGAAGATGGCGTCGGCTTTCTCGTTGTAAAGCTCGCCGGGCATGATGAGTGGAATGCCGGGGGGGTAAGGCACCAGCATGGTCGCGGCAATACGGCCCTTGAGTTCTTTGACTTCCACCTTCTCTACATTGCCTTGCACCAGTTGGTTGTAGGCTTCGGCGGGAATCATGGCCATATCGGGTTGTTCGACATACATCTCGCGCATGACCTTGGGCACGTTGTGCTGGCGGTTGAACTGGTGCAGACGGTCACACAGTTCACGCAGCCCTGTGTCTGCATACACCTGCGGATGACTTGCCACCAGGTCGGGCAGGACCAGCGCCAGTGGCGTGTTCGCCTCATAGTGCTGCTTGAAGCTCATCAGCTCGGCTACAAGCGTGCCCCATTTGCCCTTGGTGATGCCCATGGAGAAAAGTACCAGCAGCGAGTAGAGGTTGGTCTTTTCCACCACGATCCCACGAGACCAGAGGAATTTGCTGACCACGCTGGCAGGTATCCCTTGCTCGCCCATCTTTCCATCCATCTCCAATCCAGGCATGGTCAGCGTGACTTTGATGGGGTCGATCATCACAAAGTTGTCACTGAGCTGGTCAAAACCATGCCATTTCCCGTCGGGACGCAGTTGCCAGTCCTTGGGCTGAGCCGGTGGAATATGGGTTGAGGCTTTCTGCAGATTCTTGGCCACAATTTCCGGCTGCCAGACCTTGAACCACCAGTCTTTCTTGTCCAGATCAGATTCAATCTGCAGCATGGCGCGGCGAAACGCCAATGATTCGTCGTGCATTTCCTGCACCAGCGACTCTCCTGCCTTGCCCTCCATCATCTTTGAGGCGATATCGCAGGCGGCGATCACCGGGTACAGCGGACTGGTCGAGGTGTGCATCATGAAGGCTTCGTTGAAGCGACCCATGTCCAGTTGGCGTTTGCGGCTGTTGCGCACATGGACCATCGACGCCTGGGAGAAGGCCGCCAGCAATTTGTGGGTCGAGTGGGTGGTGAAGACGATGGCGTCCTGCTCGCGCGGCTTGCCCTTGGCCATGCCGTAGTAGTGCTCGTAGAAGGGGTGGAAGGCCGCATAGGCATACCAGGCTTCATCGAAATGCAGATAGTCGACGGCATTGCCTATCTTTTTTGCAATGCTCTCGGCGTTGTAGCAAAGCCCGTCATAGGTGGAATTGGTGACCACGGCGATGCGCAGCTTGGCCCCGTTCTTGATGGCTTGGGCGGCCAGCGGGTTTTGCGCAATCTTGGCCTGCATGGCTTTGGGCGAGAACTGATCCTCGCTGATTGGGCCGATGATGCCGTGGGCATTGCGGCTGGGCGAGAAATACACCGGTATGGCGCCGGTCATGATCAAGGAGTGCAGCAGGGATTTGTGGCAGTTGCGGTCGACAAACACCACGTCACCGCGCGCCACAGTGCCATGCCAAACAATCTTGTTGGCCGTCGAGGTGCCGTTGGTGACAAAGAAAGTATGGTCAGCACCGAAGTTCTTGGCGGCCTCGGTTTCGGCCTGGCGTATCGGGCCGCTGTGATCCAGCAGTGAGCCCAGTTCGGGTACGGAAATGGACAGATCGCTGCGCAGCGTGTTCTCGCCAAAGTACTGGTGAAAGGCCCGGCCCACGGAGGACTTGGTGAAGGCGACGCCACCGGCATGGCCGGGCGTGTACCAGGAGTAATTGGACTTGGCCGTGTGCTTGATCAGGGCCTTGAAAAACGGCGGCAGCAAATGCTCCATGTACTCGTCGGCGGCACGCATCACCTGACGGGCAATAAAGCTCTTGGTGTCTTCGAACAGGTAGAAGTAGCCACGGGCGTACTTCACCAGATTGGTTGGCACTTTTTCCACGGAGCCGCGCTCGCCGTAGAAGAAGACCGGCAGATGGGGGTGGCGTGCCAGGTTTTCTTCCAGCAGTTGCTGGATTTGCTCAAACTGCTGAGTGGCATCCTGGTCGGAGTCGATGGAGATCAGCACGGCCGAAGCGGCCAAATAGGTACGTGCTGCCACGCGCGCATCGTCCAGCGTGAGATTGGCCATCACGCGCTGATTGGAATTTTCCAGCTCTTCGGCCAATGAGCGAATGATGGTGCCGCGCAGGCGCGGAGACTCAAATTCGCTGTCGATGATGACGGTCGGATAGTCCAGGGCTTTGAAAAACATGGTCAGGCTCCGTTGCAGGGGTCGAGGGATGGAAAGGAGGGAAGGGTTTCAGACTGGCTTGCCGGCGGCGGCTGCGCGCTCTTGGTCCAGGCGCAGCATGCGGGTGCTCACAAAGCCGTAGAGCGTGAAGCCGAAGATGGTCGCCACGCCGCCTAGCAGCAGGGCTTCGGTGCCCGAGCTGTAGAGGGCCAGATAGCTGTAGGCTGCCGCCACCCAGGAGATGATGTTGACCATCAAGGCCTTTTTGGGAGGTACACCGGCCACTTTTTGGATGGTCATCAGCGCAGCCATGGACAGCACATAGGGCACTAGATTCGTGACAACGGCCAGGTTCGTCAGGGTGTCGAACTGCTTGGTCAGATCGGGGCTGATGGTCAGCAAGGCCAGACCGGTCTGGGCTGCCAGCAAAATCAGCATGGCCACGATGGGTGTGCCGGCCTTGTTGACCTTGGCAAAGATGGGCAGGAAATAGCCAGTGTCGGCCGAGCTCTTGAACACTTGAGCGATGGTGAATTGCCAGCCCAGCAGCGAGCCAATGCAGGCCAGCACCATCAGGCCCATGATGATTTGGCCCACCAGCGGAGTGAACATGTGGGCGAACACCAGGCCAAACGGGGCCGTGGATGCTGCCAGGTCGGGGTTGGAGACAATGCCGGCCATGACATTGGTCGAAGCGATGTAGATCACGGCGGCACCAATCGTCCCACCGAGCACAGCAATCGGGACGTTCTTTTCGGGGTTCTCTACCGCATCGGAGTTGGCGCAGGCCGATTCCATACCCAGAAAAGCCCACAACGTGATTGCCACCGAAGAGCTAGCAGCTTGGAAGTACGACAAGCCATGTGGATTCCATGCTTCGGCATAGGTGCTAGGACTGAACCAGAACCAGCCAAAGGTGGAGACGCCGACCACCGGCAAAATAACGCCCCAGACGGTGACGCTACCGATTTTGCCAGTGATGCCTGCTCCGCCGAAGTTGGCGAAGGTGGTAATCCATAGCAAAGCAATCGTCGTCAGACCGACCCCCATGGGGCTGAGCTTCAAGCCGAAAAGCTCAGTCATATAACCGACCGCCGTGATGCCAATGGCAACATTGGCAATCAGCAGTGAGGCACCATAGGTGTAATTAACCAGGTAGTTTCCGGAGCGGCCAAATGCGTATTCGGCGTATCCACCCATACCGCCAGATTTACGGCTCAACATGCCGCATTGGGCAAAACAATAAGCAAGAGCCAGTGAGCCTGTGGCTGTCACCAGCCAGGACAGAATGGAGATCGCCCCGACTTCTGCCAATTTGGTGGGTAGCAGCACAATGCCAGAGCCCAGCATATTGACCACGGTAAGCATGGTGAGCTGCACCACGGTCATTTTTTTGCCTTGAGTCATATTTTCCCTCTTGGACCTTAGTTGAAAAACCTGGTGGGTTTCAGATAAAGCGGAGTTGGGTAGCGATCTGTGGATCGTGCCTAAGTATCTGCGTCTCTTCGGTATGTTGGTGAAGACGCTTAAAGATAAGAAGCCTTATTGATGCCTGTTTTGCTTGAAATCAAAAGGTTCTCACGAAAATTCTGATTTCTCCCATCGTTGAAAAGACTGAAGTCAATCTACCAAAATACAATTGTTTTTCAAGAATTAACTTTTATTAAAAAGTTCTTTTCCTGCTTTTGAAATATTTGCTTGACTTGGATAGCATTGCTCGCAATAAAAAAGCGAAGCAGCGGCGTATCAGGGGTTGTATTCGTTGGTGCGGATGCCTCCCTTCCCTGCATCGTGTGCACTGAACAGTTCCGAGTCATCGTCTGAAGTCTTGATGCGCAAGAGGCTGTCATGGGCCATGCTGTGATTGCAGTTGACACCGCCAAGAAGGCAGGGAAGTCGGGTGAAGGCTACAAGAGCGGCTACCAGACACACTTACTTCAGAAGGTGAAGTAAGCACAGGTGATTTCGGCTTGTGCACCTTCAGATACCGTTGACTGGGCTCATGCGTATGAAGGGCGATACAGCACATTTTTTCCCCTCAGTTACCAGCGATATATGTTTCATGGCCGACCGCTGTAAGAACGTGTTCAAAGTTTTCTGAGTAAAGCACCGAGACAGCCTGCTGGATGAACTGCAAGCGGGCGTTGAATAGCAGCTCGCAGTTCCTCAATAACTACCTGCTCTTTTCCAGTAACGCAAAACTGAGCTTGACGCTCCAATGCTTAGGCATGATCTTGAAACTATGAAATTCACTGCTCATGGGCGCTCTCTTTAAAAGAGCAATTGATGCTCGTAAATTGTTCGCGACGGATATCGCGAGGACGATTTTTTTTACGACCTGAGCTTCTCCTATATCAGGCAAGACTTTGAATAGGTTATTGGATGCTTCTTTGCATGACGCTGTCTTTCAAAGGCCGTATCTTCTGGCCGTGAGTTGCTGCGGCTTGTCACTTTTGGTTCCGGCATGCACACTAAAAACAGTGCGTATGTTGCATCTTCTGGAGTCTCTGTGAATCCACTTACTGCCCGGCGACTCGCCTTGACAGGCCTCGCCGCCCTGTCTGCAACTGCCGCTCAAGCCCAAACTGGATCGTTGCAGATCTACGGCCGCATTAACGCTTCGGTCGAGCGGTTCAAGATCGGCGATCAGCCGGTTGTCTTCGGCTTGCGCGACAACGACTCGCTATTTGGCTTGCGCGGAGAAGAAGATCTGGGCGGAAATTTGCGCGCCGGCTTTGTGCTTGAAGGCGGCGTAGCGGTGGATCGCGGCGCGATCAGCAGTGACGGCTTTTTTGGGCGCAAGAGCGAAGTCAACCTCAGCGGGCGCTTTGGCATGCTGCGCTTGGGCACGCTGATCAGCGAGGCCTACTATGCCACCGCCGACCGCGTGAACCCGCACAACTACGACACCGGAGCCTCGGCCGACGCCCTGTATGCCTATGTGTCCAATGGCAAAAACCATATCTCATGGCGCCTACCGTCCTGGCAGCGATTGACGGTGGAAGTCGGAACCAGCTTGCACGAAAAAACCGCCAACCCACCCAAGAATGCCTGGGACCTGGCCGCCAACTTCGACTTAGGAGACTGGTCGTTTGGCCTGGGCTATGACCAGTGGGGGACTGCGCGCCAAGCCACGTTGCGGGCCAATTACCATATCGGTGCCTGGATGTTTGGGGCTTACCACCAGCACAGCCGCAACTGGGATACCGTGCTTTATGCGGTAGACCCTACACGCGGCAGCCACCGCACCACGCGTGTCGCGGCCATGTACACCACCGGAGCCAACGAGCTCCATGTGAATATAGGTCGTGCCAGCGCCGCTGACCACAGGCCTGAGAGTCAGGCCCTGCAATGGACCCTGGCCTATAACTACAACTTCAGCCAGCGCACCAAGGTCTTTGCGCTCTACACCCGCATACACAATGGTGCGCAGGCCAGTTACCGCACGGGCGAGCCGGGCGTCAGCTTTCATTCCTTTGCACTGGGCATACGACAGTTCTTCTGAGCGGATTGACTCATTGAAGGTCCAAGGCGATTCGCCCATCTGGCGGGACCGGGACATGCTGCGGCTCGCATGCATCTAATCTGAACCGATTCACCGAGCTGGGTCTCTAAAAAACGGTGACCATGGATCGCTACGTCTGGGTGGGGAAAAGCTCGGCTCAGTGGGAGTTGTGCAACAAAGCCTTTTGGTGCATCACCCAAGCGTGGTTTGGGTGGCGGAAAGCAGCTGGAGTCGAACCAACCCGGGAGCGGCTGACGCCCCCCACCGGGTTTGAAGCCCGGCCGCGCCACCGGGCACGATTGCCTTCCTTTCAGGCAAGAGATGCAGTCGCAACTCTTGTAGAAGATAGAGGACTGATTGTAGCCAGCAATTGCATGACTGTTGGCACCTTTGTTGACATAGCCCCGCGCTACATGCCTTTTAATCCATTATCAATTTGATAGTGCAAACTGCAGGTGCTGCCTGGGCTGCAGGCCTGTGGAGCATTTGGTTCAATGCGTTGCGCTTTTCCATTGCACATCGGGGCGCAGCAGGTGGGCGTCACGTACGCGGCGCGTGTAGCCTATGCGGTCGAAGAACTCGAGGATCTGAATGGCGCGCTTGCGGCCAAGACCTGTGGCGTCTCGGAAGGCACTGGCTTCCACTTCACCATTGCGGGTTTGCGCCGCGATGTCCGTGGTCAAGGCTGCCAGCTCATCCATGCGGGCTGGTGCATAGAACAAGTCCTTGACGACCTGAAACAGCAAACCTTGGCGGGAGAGCTTTTTCAGCAGCTGGCGCACCACTTCTTCACCCGCACTGTGGTCGCGGGCCAAGTCGCGTACCCAGGGTGGGTCGAAGCGGGCTGCAGCGATGGCGGGCAGCAGTTGCTCGGCCAAGGCTTGCTCGGCGCTGCTGAGCTGGATGGTGTGCTGCGGCAGGTGCAGCCAAGCGCCTGTGCTGCTGAGCTGTTTTTGTGCCAGCAGCGCATCGACGAGACCTTGATAAAGCGCGTCGTAGCCAGAATTTTGCAGGCCGGGCAGAGCCATGCGGCGCAGACGCGCGGCGTTGACACCGGGCTCATCCGGGGATTTTTCGTGAAAGCGGGAAAGACTCTCCACCACCTGTGTTTGCAACTGCTGCCAGCGCTGCTCACCCAGTACCAGTGCATCGCCATTGGCGACGGGCAGCTGGATGGTGTGGGCAATGGTGGTGTCATTCAGCGCATGGCCGCTGAGGCGCATGAGTTGCGAGCGGGCAATGCCGTGTGGGGCTTGCGCCACTAATGCTGTGAAGTCATGGCGCGTGATGAGCTGTTCCATGGCGTCGAGGTAGGCCATGCGCTCTGGGCTGCGGCGCTTGCGGGCAGGGGCGTAGGGGTCAAGAATCATGCCGCCCGCGATGGTGTGGCTGGCTTGGGCGTTACGCAGAATCAGGCGGTCGCCGGGGAGGGTGAAGACGGGTGCATCCAGCACCAGTTGCACGCGTGCCTCGGTACCCGGTTCTATGGATTCGTCTTGCAGCAGGGCGACATGAGCGGTGGTGCGCTTGGTTCCCAGATGAATATGCACGGGCGTCCATTGCGCAAGGGCCGGGGCTTCGCGGAGCAGGTGCAGATGGATGTCCAGACGATCCGTGGCCTGCAGCAGGCGTGGGTCAAGGATCCAGTCGCCGCGTTCGATATCTTCTTTGGCAAGGCCTGCGATGTTGAGGGCGCATCGCTGACCGGCGACGCCAATGTTGCTGCTCTGGTTTTGTGCATGAATACTGCGTATACGCACGGACTGGCCGCTGGCCGAGTGCACCAGCGTATCGCCCACTTTGACTTGGCCATTGAAGACGGTACCGGTGACCACGGTACCCTGACCGGGCAGGGTAAACACGCGGTCAACGGCGAGTCTGAACAGGCCATCTTGCGGACGTGCACTCATCATCTGGGCTTGCACATGCAGGTGGTCGCGCAGCGCCTGCACGCCTGCGTTGCCGGGCTGGGCAGCGTTGGTTTCAAAGATGGGACTGTCGGCCAGCGCGGTGACGGCGAGGATGGCTGCGATTTCACGGCGGACATCGGCCAAGCGCTGGGGCAGAACGCGGTCGGCCTTGGTGAGCGCTACGGTGCCCTGCTTGACGCCCAGCAGTTGCAGAATTTCAAGGTGCTCTATGGTCTGGGGCATCACGCCGTCATCGGCGGCGACGACGAGCAGGGCATGGTCAATGCCCACGGCCCCTGCGGCCATGGTGTGCACGAATTTTTCATGGCCAGGTACGTCGATGATGCCCAGCACATCGCCATTGGGCAGGGGGCTGTAGGCATAGCCCAGCTCGATGGAAATGCCGCGGGCTTTCTCTTCCTTGAGGCGGTCAGTTTCCACGCCGGTGAGGGCGCGAACCAATGTGGTTTTGCCGTGGTCGATATGGCCTGCGGTTCCGATAATCATGAGTGTCAGTCTTATTTTGATAGCTGCTAGCGCTTATAAATAAAGCGCTGCAAGGCATTTTTATATAAAGTTCTCAGTGGGCGCAGGCCCAGAGCTGTTTCCAGCCAGTTGTGCAAGCTGATCGACAAACAGGGCTTGCGCAGCACTTTCAAGACAGCGCAGGTCCAGCCAGAAAGCGTCGTCATGCAGGCGGCCAATCACAGGGCGGGGCAGAGCGCGAAAGCGTGCTTCGAGCTGGGTCAGCTGGCGGCCTGCCTGCTTGCCACTTGCCGGATACATCTTCAGGCCAAAGCTGGGCAGGTTTTCAACGGGAAGGGCGCCGCTGCCAATCTGGCTGTTCATGGCGGCAGTTTCCACCACAAAGCCTTGTCCCAGCGCTTGCTGCAGCAGCGGCAGCAAGTATTCAGCCTGCGCCTGCATGTCGTCTGCCTTGCGGGTGAAGAGGCGCAGCGTGGTCAGCTCTTCAGCCAGTTTTTCGGGATGGAGGTACAGGCGTAGCGTGGGCTCCAGCGCGGCCAGCGTGATCTTGCCGACTCTCAGGGCGCGTTTGAGGGGGTTCTTCTTGATCTGAGCAATTAACTCCTTCTTGCCCACGATGATGCCGGCCTGAGGGCCGCCCAGCAGTTTGTCGCCGCTGAAGGTGACGATGTCGGCGCCAGACTCTACGGTCTCGCGCACGGTCACTTCATAGGGTAGGCCCCAGTCGCGCATGTCGATCAGGGTGCCGCTGCCCAGGTCCACGATCATGGGCAGTTGGTGGTCGTGCGCAATACGTGCCACATCGGCGTCGCTGACGGCCTTGGTAAAACCGGTGATGGCGTAGTTGCTGCAATGCACCTTCATCAGCGCGCCGGTGTGCTCGCCGATAGCGCCGGTGTAGTCTTTCTCGTGTGTGCGGTTGGTGGTGCCGACTTCGATCAGTTTGGCGCCCGCGCGGGTCATCACGTCAGGGATGCGGAAAGCGCCGCCAATCTCTACCAGCTCGCCGCGCGATACGATGACTTCTTTGCCCAAGGCCATGGTGGACAGCACCAGCAGCACGGCGGCGGCATTGTTGTTGACGACGGTTGCGGCTTCTGCGCCGGTCAGCTCGCAGATCAGCGACTCGACCAGATCATCGCGGTCGCCGCGGCTACCGTCTTGCAAGTCGTATTCAAGGTTGGCGGGGGAACTCATGGCCTGCACCACGGCATCAATGGCGGCCTGCGGCAGCAGGGCTCGGCCCAGATTGGTGTGCAGCACGGTGCCGGTGAGGTTGAGCACCGGTTGCAGGCGCGGCGCAAAGCGGGCCTGCAGCTGACGGTGAGTACTTTGCACAATGCTGGTGAGGTTGGCTTGCACGGGCTGACCGGGTTGATCGGCTGAACCCAGCAATTGCTGGCGCAACTGCGTGAGTACGGTGCGGGTGGCCGTGGTGCAGGCGTCCAGTCCGTAGGCTTCGCGCAGCGGCTGCATTTCAGCGACCAGCAAAACCTTGTCCACGGCGGGCAGCTGTGAGGGGTGCGAAATTTCGGCGGAGGTCGCTGCGGTGGTGCTCATGGACGGGATGTTTTGAATCTCTGGATATGGAAAAGGCGGCAGGTACCAGCCCTGCCGCCTTCATTATGGTGGCGGTTGGCCTTGGGTAGACTCAGGCGGCGGGGTCTACCAGTTCGTTGCTGAGCTCGCCCTCTTGCTCTTCGGCTACGGCCACAAACAGCAGGGGGTTGGCGCTGGCACGCTGGAACTTTGTTTCGCTCATCAGCAGGTCCAGCATCAGGCTGGCCAGGTCGTCAGCCAGAGGCTCGGCCATGGGGTTCTTTTCCTGATTGACGATCTTGCGGTAGCAGCCGCATTCCTCGCAGGTTTCTGCCAAGACCTCTTCACCAGCGCCTTCAAGGCCTTGGTAGTGAATGCCCTTGGTGGATTCGCAGTGCGTGCACTTGACGCGCACCATATGCCATTCGCAGGCGCAGGTGCCGCAGTGTGCATAGCGGTGGCCGGCCATCTTGCCGCCGATGCGTACAACGCTGGCGACAGGTTCACTGGCGCAGATCGGGCAGATGCTGGCGGGGTCGGTATAGGGTACGTCGCGGGGGCTGAGGCTGGCCGAGCGTTGGGTGAAGGTGACTTGCAGCGCTGCCATGATGAAGGGGGCCATGCCTACGTGGCGGGCGGCCACTTCTTTTTGCAGCAGCTTTTTGGCAATGTCTGCTCGGGCTTCGGGAGCCAGTGCGCGCAGTTCTTTGAGCAGGGGCTGCAGTGGTGCGGGCAGGCCCTCGCTGCCTTGCAGCGTATCGAGCATATTGTCCAGCACGGTTTGCCAGGCGGGGTCGATGGTGTCCACTGCGGGCAGCAGGGGCATGGAATGCTCCTGGGCGCGAGCCATCAGCTCAGCGTCAGGAGCCGTGATTTCCAATGTGGCCACAGCCTTGTGCTGTGCATCCATGATTTGCGCCACAAACTGCAGGTAGTCGGCAATGGGGTTGCCATTGGCCAGCTGGCGCAGGCGCGCAGCGCGCTCGGCGAACAGGCTGCTGACTTGGGGCAGCAAGATGCGGGGAAAGCTGGTGTGATCCAGTGCTTCGATTTCACCGGGTTGGAGGATGCGTTGCATTATTCATTCCCAAAAATAAATGGCCGCCGACCACCATGATGGAGGTCGGCGGCTTCATTCAGGCGTAAGGCCTGAGGCCGGCGAGGGCAATTACTTGTCTTCGCCAGTGACCTTGCGGAACCACAGAGGGTGGTGGAAGCGTGCCCAGCCGCGTGTCACGGTGCCGCGGGTCATGGCGCGGATGGTGCCCTTGGTCCAGATCGCTGCGTAGATGTGCGCAATGATCAGGCCGATCAGGCCAAAGGCGCTGATGGCATGTACCAGAGAGCCGATGCGAACAACGGTCACGGGCAGATTCCACCAGGCGCGCCACATCAGTACACCAGTCACTGTCAGGCCGAGCATGCACAACACCAGCAACCAGAAGAGAACCTTCTGGCCACCGTTGTACTTTTCAACAGGGGGCATTTTTTCATGCTCGCCATTGACCAGTGCACCTACGTTCTTGAGCCATTCCACATCGCGGTCCTTGATGATGTTCAGCTGCCAGAAGCGGAAGAACATCATGAGGAAACCGACAGCCATGACGACGCCGATGTAGGGGTGCAGGATGCGCGTCCAGGGGCCGCCACCGAACAAGTTCGTCATGAAGAAGAACGAGGGGTGGAAGAACGCCAGGCCGGACAGTGCCAGCAGCACGAAGCTGATGGCAACTACCCAGTGGTTGACGCGCTCGCCGGCGGTGTAGCGCTGGATGTCACGAGAGCGGCTTTTCATGAGCGGTTCTCCTTGCTCTGTTCAGCTTTGCGGTCTTCTTCGGCTTCCAGCTCCTCGGGCACCTCCAGAGGGCCCTTGGTGATGTAGTGGAAGAAGCTGCCAACCGCCGCTGCACCGAGAGCTGCCAGAGCCAGAGGCTTGGCAACACCCTTCCACAGCGACACCATGGGGCTGATGGATGGATCGTCCGGCAGGCCCTTGTACAGCGAAGGCTTATCCGCATGATGCAGAACGTACATCACGTGGGTGCCGCCCACACCTTGTGGGTCATAGAGGCCAGCCTTTTCGTAGCCGCGTTCCTTGAGGTCTACGACACGGCGGGATGCCTGTTCCTTCATGGCATCTTTGGTGCCGAACTGGATAGCGCCCGTGGGGCAGGTTTTGACGCAGGCGGGTTCCTGACCAACAGCCACGCGGTCTGAACACAAGGTGCACTTGTACGCCTTGTTGTCCTTCTTGGAGATGCGCGGAATGTTGAACGGGCAGCCCGTCACGCAGTAGCCGCAGCCCACGCACTGGTCTTGCTGGAAGTCCACGATGCCGTTGGCATATTGGACGATAGCGCCAGGCGAGGGGCAGGCTTTCAGGCAGCCTGGATCTTCGCAGTGCATGCAGCCGTCCTTGCGGATCAGCCACTCCAGGTTGCCTGTAGCTTCGTTTTCGTACTCGGTAAAGCGCATCACGGTCCACGACTGATCGGTCAGATCGGTCGGGTTGTCGTATACGCCGGCAGCTGCCGTACCGACTTCATCACGAAGGTCGTTCCACTCCATGCAGGCTGTCTGGCAAGCCTTGCAGCCAATGCATTTGGAGACGTCGATCAGTTTGGCGACTTCGCCCGCGTGCGCGTCGCGCGCACTGGGGGCGGGAGTCGTCGTGGCCGAGCGGCGTTTGATATCGAGAGACATGGTTGAGGACATCAGCGTGGCTCCTTAGATCTTTTCCACCTTCACGAGGAAGGTCTTGGATTCAGGGGTCAAGCTGTTACCGTCACCCACGGAGGCTGTCAGGTTGTTAGCCAGATAGCCCTTGCGTCCCGTTGTGGAGAAGCCCCAGTGAATCGGCACCCCCACGTGATGGATGGTCTTGCCATCAATCTGCATGGGCTTGATGCGTTTGGTCACCACAGCCACGGCCTTGATAAAGCCACGCTTGGACGAAACCTTGACGTTCTGTCCGGTTGCAATACCCAGCTCCTTGCCCAGGGCCTCGCCAATTTCCACGAACTGCTCGGGCTGAACGATGTTGTTCAGCTGAACGTGCTTGGTCCAGTAGTGGAAGTGCTCGGTCAGACGGTAAGTCGTACCCACATGTGGGTAGTCCTTGGGGTCGCCCTGCGTGCCCTTGGCGGTGTCGAGGATACGGATGATCGGGCTGATGACGGCCAGCTTGTTCTTGGGATACATGGGGTTGTATCCAAGCGGGTTGTCAAACGCCTCATAGTGGGTCGGGAACGGTCCTTCTATCAGACCCTTTCGGGCAAACAGGCGGGCCACACCTTCGGGGTTCATGATGAACGGGTTGGTGGTTTCCGGCGGCAAGGTCGGGGCAATATCTGGTACGTCAGCTCCACCCCAGTTTTTGCCATTCCACTTGATCAGAACGCGGTCAGGGTTGAAAGGCTTGCCTTCACGGTCGCACGATGCGCGGTTGTACAGAACGCGGCGATTGGCAGGCCAGGCCCAGGCCCAGTTCAGCGTATTGCCAATGCCAGTCGGGTCACTGTTGTCGCGGCGAGCCATCTGGTTGCCAGATGAGGTCCAGGCTCCCGCCCAGATCCAGCAGCCGCCCAGCGTGGTGCCGTCATCGCGCATTTCGCCAAAGCCGCCCAGTTGCTCGCCCGCTTTACGGATGAGCTTGGTGGGGTCCTTGGGATCGAATAGATCTACCAGTGCGCGGCCGTTGTATTCCTTGGCCACTTCCTCGGCAGAGGGGTGAGCGGATTCGGCGTAAGGCCAGAACAGGTTGGTAATGGGATCGGCAAACTTGCCGCCATCCTTCTGATAGAGAGCCTTTAGGCGCAGGTGCAGGCCCGACATGATCGCAATGTCAGTCTTGGCTTCTCCTGGTGGTTCTGCAGCCTTCCAGTGCCACTGCAGCACGCGTGACGAACTGACCACGGCACCTTCTTCTTCGGCGAAGCAGGTGGTTGGCAGACGAAAAACCTCAGTCTGAATAGAGGCCGAGTCCACATCGTTGAATTCGCCGTGGTTCCTCCAGAATTCGGAGGTTTCTGTAACCAGCGGATCCATGATGACGAGGAACTTCAGCTTCTTGAGGCCTTCGCGCACGCTGTTACTGTTGGCCAGCGCTGCCAGTGGATTAAAACCTTGGGCGATATAGCCGTTGATTTGACCCTTGGTCATCAGCTCGAACACCTGCAGCATGTCGTACTGCTTGTCCAGCTTGGGCAAATAGTCAAATGCCCAGTTGTTCTCAGCAGTCGCAGCGGGACCCCACCATGCCTTCATCAGGCTGACGTGGAACTTGGGCGTGTTCGACCAGTAGTTCATCTGACCAGGACGCAGCAACTTTGGTGTGCGCGAGGCGATGTACTGGCCGTAGTCTTGCTCAGCTTCGTTTGGAAGCGTCAGGTACCCTGGAAGCGAAGCAGACAGAATGCCCAGGTCGGTCAGACCCTGAATGTTGGAGTGGCCACGCAGCGCGTTCATGCCGCCGCCAGCGATACCGATATTGCCCAGCAGCAGTTGGATCATGGCGCCGGTGCGCAGAATCTGCGCACCTGTTGTGTGCTGAGTCCAGCCCAGGGCGTACATGATGGTCGCAACGCGACCGGCTTCGGCGGTCGATGCCAGTTTCTCGCACACGTGCAGGAATTTTTCCTTGGGTGTGCCGCAGATGGATTCCACCTTTTCTGCGGTGTAGCCAGCGTAGTGCTTCTTGAGCCACTGATAAACGCAGCGGGGGTGTTCCAGCGTGGGATCGACCTTCACAAAGCCGTCGTCACCCAGTTCGTAGTCCCACGACGCCTTGTCGTAAGTACGCTTTTCAGGGTTGTAGCCCGAGAAAATACCTTCGTCGAACGCAAAGTCCTCCCGCACGATGAACGAGAAGTCCGTGTAGTTCTTCACATAATCGTGATGAATCTTGTCGTTCGTGAGCAGGTAATTGATCACGCCACCAAGAAAGACAATGTCCGAGCCAGAGCGGATCGGTGCATAGAAGTCAGCCACGGATGCCGAGCGGTTAAAGCGCGGATCGACCACCATGAAGTGAGCCTTGTTGTGCTCCTTCGCTTCGGTCACCCACTTAAAGCCGCAGGGGTGTGCTTCGGCGGCATTACCGCCCATGATCAAAATAACGTCCGCGTTCTTGATGTCGACCCAATGGTTCGTCATCGCTCCACGGCCAAACGTCGGGGCAAGACCTGCCACCGTCGGGCCGTGTCAGACACGTGCTTGGTTATCGAGTGCAAGAAGGCCCCAGGAACGGGCCACTTTGTGCGTGATGTAGCCGGCTTCATTGCTGGCGGCCGAGGCGGCCAGCATGCCGGTAGTCAGCCAGCGGTTGACCTTCTGGCCTTTTTCGTTGGTTTCAACGAAGTTGGCATCACGGTCATCCTTGAGCAGCTTGGCAATGCGGTTCAACGCATCGTCCCAGGACATGCGCTTCCATTCGGAAGAGCCGGGGGCGCGGTACTCTGGGTACTTGAGGCGGTTAGGGCTGTGGACGAAGTCCAGCAGCGATGCGCCCTTGGGGCACAATGTTCCGCGATTGACCGGGTGATCCGGGTCGCCTTCCACGTGCAGTACGGACAGACGGGTATTTTTGGCGCCGTCGCCCAAGGAGTACATCAAGATTCCGCAGCCTACTGAACAGTAGGTGCAGGTTTGGCGAGTTACGGTGGTGGATGACAGTTTGTACTGCCGCACCTCAGCAAGAGCAGCTGTGGGTGAAAAACCCATCAGCGCCAGACTGGAACCCGCCAGAGTCGAACCAGTCACTTTCATGAACTGGCGTCTGGAGAATTGGACCATCGTGGGGTACCTTTTCGGTTGAACGCTTATGTGAAAGCAAATTTTACGACTTGGCCCTTTTTTGATAGCAGTAACAAACCCTTAATTGTTGAGTCAGGCTGAGCGTCTTTGATTGTTTTATTTCGTTTTTGTTTTTCTTAATGATCGCCATACCTTTTGGCTATGGAGAGATTTCTGTCGTTCAAGGTCAATATTTAGGGCTCAATTTCGGGGTTTTCTGGCTTGATCTCAGGCGGTGAGCTGACTTCTTTTGTCTCTGTTGTCTTATCTTCGATTGTGCGTTTTTGATCGAATTCAGTGCTCAGCTGCTTTTCTTCTTGTTCCTGCATGGAAGTAAACAATTCCCAGGCGGCCATGAAGAGAGCCGCAATCGCAGGGCCGAGGACAAAGCCAGAGAGTCCAAACAAGGCCATGCCGCCCAGCGTCGAGATCAAGACAACGTAGTCTGGCATCTTGGTGTCTTTGCCGACCAGCAAGGGTCGAAGTACATTGTCCACCAGTCCAATCACCACAACCCCGTAAGCGGCAAGGATGACACCTTGGGTGACTTCGCCGGTGGCAAAGAAGTAGATCGCTACCGGGCCCCAGACCAGGCCGGCCCCCACGGCTGGCAGCAGCGAGAGAAAGGCCATGACAACGGCCCACAGTACGGCTCCTTGAATGCCAAGAATCCAGAAAATCAGACCACCCAGTGCACCTTGTGCCGCAGCAACAGCCAGGTTGCCTTTGACCGTGGCGCGGATGACGGTAATGAATTTGGTAGCAAGCTCGCGTTTGTGGTCTGGTGCCAGAGGCGTGGCAGCCCAGATGCGGGCGACCAGCGCTTTGCCATCACGCAGCAAAAAGAAGATGAGATACAGCATCACGCCGAAACCAACCACGAAGCCCAGTGTGTTCTGACCCAGGCCCACGGCCTTGGTGGCTGCAAGCTTGCTCGCTTGCAGCGCAATATTGGAGAGCTTGTTTTGAATCTCGGCCAGAGTCCCCAGATGCAGCTTATCCATCCACGGCGTCATCCATGAAGGCAGCGCATTGAAGACCTGTTCCACGTAGCTGCCTGCGGACAGGTTGCCACTGTTGATGCGGTCGTAAATGGCGGCAGTCTCTTTGATCAGGGACAGGCTGATCAAGGCCAGTGGAAGAATCACCATTACCAGACTGATTAGCAGGGTTGCAAGCGCTGCCAGTGTTGGTTTTTGGGGCATGCGCTCCAGCAACTTCCGGTGCAGGGGGGCAAAGACAATGGCAAATGCGACACCCCAGAAAATAGCGACGGCATATTCCTGCAGAACCAAGCCGAAACCGATGGTCACTGCTATCAAAAGAAGAATAAATGCACGTTTGTGAAGCGGCAGAAGCGGCATGCGAATCCTTGTTTGTAGGGTTCACGCAATGTAAGCGAGTCTGTGGCTTGTAAACATCATGTCTTTTATAAGACTCGGGCTTTGAACGGTGGCACAATGTCTCTCGCAACTTCAGGCCTTCCCTTGCCACAGTCGCATCCGCCAACCGGTACAGCCGTGTCGCGGAAGGTACTACAAACCAGCTAATGCTCTCCAAAGGAGAGCGGAGGTCAGCGAAACATGAGCGATCAGTCAACGATCTATCAAGCCTATGAAGGCAACACTTATCTTTTCGGCGGCAATGCGCCTTATGTCGAAGAGATGTATGAGAACTATCTGGCTAATCCCAGTAGCGTTCCCGATTCATGGCGCGAGTATTTTGACGCCTTGCAGCATGTGCCTGCAGTCGACGGTACTGACAACAAGGACATCCCGCACCTGCCTGTGATCAATGCTTTTGCTGAACGTGCAAAGCAGGGTGGCACCAAGGTGGTCGTGGCTTCCGGTGCCGACTCCGAACTGGGTCGCAAGCGCACTGCCGTGCAGCAGCTGATTGCTGCGTACCGCAATGTGGGCCAGCGCTGGGCTGATCTGGATCCTCTGAAGCGCACTGAGCGCCCCGAAATCCCCGAGCTGGAGCCGTCTTTCTACGGCTTCACCGACGCCGATCAAGAAGTGGTGTTCAACACCAGCAACACCTTCTTCGGCAAAGAAACCATGACACTGCGCGAGCTGATGAATGCTCTGCGCGAAACGTACTGCGGCACTCTGGGTGCTGAGTACATGTACGCCACCGATCAAAACCAGAAACGCTGGTGGCAACAGCGTTTGGAGTCCATCCGCTCCAAGCCGGTCTTCAATGCGGACGAAAAGAAGCGCATTCTGGATCGCCTGACGGCTGCTGAAGGTCTGGAACGCTACCTGCACACCAAGTATGTGGGTCAGAAGCGCTTCTCGCTGGAAGGTGGTGAGTCCTTCATCGCTGCGATGGATGAGCTGATCAACACTGCTAGCGCCCTGGGCGTGCAGGAAGTCGTGATTGGTATGGCTCACCGTGGCCGTCTGAACGTGCTGGTCAATACCTTGGGCAAGATGCCCAAGGATCTGTTCGCCGAGTTCGATCACACCGCTCCTGAGGACCTGCCTTCCGGTGACGTGAAGTACCACCAGGGTTTCAGCTCTGACGTGTCCGCCAAGGGTGGCCCTGTTCACCTGTCGCTGGCGTTCAACCCTTCTCACCTGGAAATCGTCAACCCCGTGGTTGAAGGCTCGGTGCGTTCGCGCATGGACCGTCGTGATGATCCTCAAGGCAAGCAAGTGCTGCCTGTGCTGGTTCACGGTGATGCCGCTTTTGCCGGTCAGGGCGTGAATCAGGAAACTCTGGCTCTGTCGGAAACCCGTGGCTACACCACAGGCGGTACCGTCCACATCATCATTAACAATCAGATCGGTTTCACCACTTCTGACCCCCGCGACCTGCGTTCGACCACGTATTGCACGGACATCGTGAAGATGGTGGAGTCGCCTGTTCTGCATGTGAACGGTGATGATCCTGAAGCCGTGTGCCTGGCCATGAAGCTGGCGATGGACTTCCGCATGGAGTTCTCCAAGGACATCGTTGTTGATATCGTCTGCTTCCGCAAGCTGGGTCACAATGAGCAGGACACGCCTGCGCTGACACAGCCTCTGATGTACAAGAAGATCGCTGCCCACCCCGGTACGCGCAAGTTGTACGCAGACAAGCTGGCGACTCAAGGCCTTGGCGAAACGTTGGGCGACGACATGGTCAAGGCCTACCGCGCTGCCATGGACGAAGGTCGTCACACACAAGATGTGCTGCTGACCAACTTCAAGAGCAAGTACGCAGTGGACTGGAGCCCCTTCGTGGGCAAGGCCTGGACTGACGCTGGTGACACCGCTATTCCTTTGGCTGAGTGGAAGCGTCTGGCAGAGAAGATCACCACCCTGCCAGCCAGCGTGAACCCTCATGCACTGGTCAAAAAGGTCTATGACGACCGCGCAGCCATGGGCCGCGGCGATGTGAACGTGGACTGGGGCATGGGTGAAACCATGGCTTTCGGCTCGCTGGCTGCTTCGGGCTTCCCTGTTCGCCTGTCGGGTGAAGACTCCGGTCGCGGCACCTTTACCCACCGCCACGCTGTAGTTCACGATCAAAAGCGTGAAAAGTGGGACGAGGGTACATACATCCCTCTGCAAAACGTGGCCGACAACCAGGCTCCGTTCGTCGTGATCGACTCCATCCTGTCTGAAGAAGCAGTGCTGGGCTTTGAATACGGCTATGCATCCAACGATCCCAACACTCTGGTGGTCTGGGAAGCTCAGTTCGGCGACTTCGCCAACGGCGCTCAAGTGGTGATCGACCAGTTCATCGCCTCCGGTGAAGTGAAGTGGGGTCGTGTGAACGGCCTGACTCTGATGCTGCCGCACGGCTATGAAGGCCAGGGCCCTGAGCACAGCTCGGCGCGTCTGGAGCGCTTCATGCAGCTGGCGGCTGACGCCAACATGCAGATCGTGCAGCCCACTACGGCCAGCCAGATCTTCCACGTGCTGCGTCGTCAGATGGTGCGCAACCTGCGCAAGCCACTGATCATCATGACTCCCAAGTCGTTGCTGCGTAACAAGGACGCCACTTCGCCTCTGTCCGAGTTCACCTCTGGTGGTTTCCAGACCGTGATCCCCGAGCAGGACGAGTCCATCGTCAAGAACGCCGCCAAGGTCAAGCGCATCATCGCCTGCTCGGGCAAGGTGTACTACGATCTGGTGAAGAAGCGTACAGAGAAGGAAGCCAAGGACGTGGCCATCATCCGCGTCGAACAGCTGTACCCCTTCCCCCACAAGGCATTCGCTGCCGAAGTGAAGAAGTACGCCAACGCTGCTGACATCGTGTGGTGCCAGGATGAGCCTCAGAACCAGGGTGCCTGGTTCTTCATTCAGCACAATATTCACGAAAACATGCGTGAAGGCCAGAAGCTGGGCTATTCCGGTCGCGCTGCGTCCGCTTCGCCTGCTGTGGGCTACTCGCATCTGCACCAAGAGCAACAAAAGGCACTGGTGGAAGGCGCATTCGCCAAACTCAAGGGTTTTGTTCTGACCAAATAAGGCAGTCAAACCGCTTCTCTACGTTTGTTCGTATCAGACAAAACACTTTTGGAAAGAAATAAAATGGCTATCGTTGAAGTCAAAGTCCCCCAGTTGTCCGAATCCATCGCTGAAGCAACCATGCTGACCTGGAAGAAAAAGGTTGGCGAGGCAGTGGCCGTGGACGAAATTCTCATCGAAATCGAAACCGACAAGGTCGTGCTCGAAGTGCCTGCTCCTTCGGCTGGCGTGATCACTGAAATCCTGCAAGGCGACGGCGCAACCGTGGTGGCCGAGCAGTTGATCGCCAAGATCGACTCCGCTGCCGTGGCTGGTGCCGTTGCTCCTGCTGCAGCCCCCGCTGCTTCGGCTCCTGCAACTGCCCCTGTGGCTGCGCCTGCTGGTGCGGACAAGAGCGGTGTGGCCATGCCTGCTGCTGCCAAGATCCTGGCGGACAACAACCTGTCCGCAGCGAATGTGGCTGGTTCCGGCAAAGATGGCCGCGTGACCAAGGGTGATGCACTGAACGCAGTCAAGACTGGCGCGGCCGCTCCAGCTCCTGCCGCAGCTCCAGTGGCTGCTGCACCCGCTCTTTTGGGCGAGCGCCCAGAGCAGCGCGTGCCTATGACACGTCTGCGTGCCCGTATTGCTGAGCGTCTGTTGCAGTCGCAAGCCACCAACGCCATCCTGACCACGTTCAATGAAGTGAACATGGCTCCTGTGATGGACATGCGCAAGAAGTTCCAAGACTCCTTCACCAAGGAACATGGCGTGAAGCTGGGCTTCATGTCCTTCTTCGTCAAGGCGGCTGTGCACGCCCTGAAGAAGTTCCCTGCGGTGAACGCTTCGGTGGACGGCAACGACATCATCTATCACGGTTACTTCGACATCGGTATCGCTGTGAGCTCGCCTCGCGGTCTGGTGGTGCCTATCCTGCGCAATGCAGATCAGATGAGCTTCGCTGACATCGAAAAGAAGATCGCCGAGTTCGGTCAAAAGGCCAAGGAAGGCAAGCTGGGCATTGAAGACATGACTGGCGGTACCTTCTCCATCTCCAATGGCGGTACCTTCGGCTCGATGATGTCCACTCCCATCATCAACCCACCTCAGTCCGCCATTCTGGGTGTGCACGCTACCAAAGACCGCGCTGTGGTCGAAAACGGTCAGATCGTGATTCGCCCCATGAACTACCTGGCCATGTCCTATGACCACCGCATCATCGACGGCCGCGAAGCCGTTCTGAGCCTGGTGGCCATGAAGGACGCGCTGGAAGACCCATCCCGTCTGCTGTTTGATCTGTAATTCCCCACAGGTCGAGATTCGATAAGGCCCACCACCAAAAGCGGTGGGCTTTTTTGCAGCTAAACAGAGTAAAGATTTAAATCATGAGCAAGCAATTTGACGTCGTCGTGATCGGCGCAGGCCCCGGCGGCTATATCGCTGCAATCCGTGCAGCACAACTGGGTTTCAACGTCGCCTGTATCGACGAGTGGAAGAATGCTATGGGCGGGGCGGCTCCCGGCGGTACTTGCACCAACGTGGGTTGCATCCCCTCCAAGGCACTGCTGCAGTCTTCTGAGCATTTTGAGCATGCCAAGCTGCACTTTGCTGACCACGGTATTTCCACCGGCAAGGTTGAGATGGATGTGGCCAAGATGATCGCCCGCAAGGAAGCGATCGTGAAGCAAAACAACGACGGCATTCTGTACCTGTTCAAGAAGAACAAGGTCACGTTCTTCCATGGCCGTGGCTCCTTCGTCAAAGCTGCTGAAGGTGGCTATGAAATCAAGGTGGCAGGCAAGGAAGAAGAAGTCATCACCGGCAAGCAAATCGTGGTGGCCACTGGCTCCAACGCCCGTGCACTGCCCGGACTGCCTTTTGATGAAGAGCACATTCTGTCTAACGACGGCGCTCTGAGCCTGGAGAAAATGCCTAAGAAGCTGGGTCTCATCGGCGCTGGTGTGATCGGTCTGGAAATGGGTTCGGTCTGGCGTCGTCTGGGTACGGAAGTGACCGTGCTCGAAGGCATGGACAAGTTCCTGCCCGTGGTGGACGAGCAAATCGCCAAGGAAGCCAAGAAGGCTTTCGACAAGCAAGGTCTGAAGATTGAGCTGGGCGTGAAGATCGGCGAAGTCAAGACTGGCAAAAAGGGCGTGTCTGTTGCCTACACCAACGCCAAGGGCGAAGCCCAGTCGCTGGACGTGGACAAGCTGATCGTGTCCATCGGCCGTACTGCCAACACTATCGGCCTGAACGCCGAAGCCGTGGGCCTGGCCCTGGACGAGCGCGGTGCCATTGTGGTCGACGATCTGTGCAAGACCAACCTGCCCGGCGTGTGGGCTGTAGGTGACGTGGTGCGTGGCCCCATGCTGGCACACAAGGCTGAAGAAGAAGCGGTGGCTGTGGCCGAACGCATCGCTGGCCAGCATGGCCACGTGAACTTCGCCACGCTGCCTTCCGTGATCTACACCAGCCCCGAAGTGGCATGGGTTGGTCGCACCGAGCAGCAGTTGAAGGCTGATGGCGTCAAGTACAAGGCTGGCTCCTTCCCCTTCCTGGCCAACGGCCGCGCACGTGCGCTGGGCGACACGACCGGCATGGTCAAGTTCCTGGCCGATGCCGAGACCGACGAAATTCTGGGCGTGCACATGGTGGGTCCCATGGTGTCCGAGCTGATCTCTGAAGCCGTGGTGGCCATGGAGTTCAAGGCATCGAGTGAAGACATCGCACGTATCTGCCACGCACACCCCTCGCTGTCCGAATCCACCAAGGAAGCCGCTCTGGCGGTGGACAAGCGCACACTGAATTTCTAAGGTTTCATCAGTCTTGCGCGCAGGCGATTGACATGGCTGTGAAGTGCCCGCGCGCAAGCTGAGTTTCTTTTAGAATTTGGACCAAAATGGCTGCTAGCGCTTAATACATAAGCGGTAGCAGCTATTATTTTTTGAGCATCTGGAGACGACGGTGAATGTAAAACAGGCCTACGAGGCAGAACTGGCCGCCAAGGGTTTCAAGAGCGATCCTGCACAACTGCGTGCAGTCGATGCGCTGCAGCGCTGCGCTGATGAATGGACGGCCTACAAAGGCAAGCGCTCCAATGCTCTCAAAAAACTGATCAATCACCCCGACCTGCCCAAGGGGGTTTACATGTACGGCGGGGTAGGGCGGGGCAAGAGCTTTCTGATGGAATGCTTTTTCAACGCTGTGCCCATCAAGCGCAAGGTGCGTCTGCACTTTCACGAATTCATGCGTGAGGTACACCGCGAAATGCACCTCATGCAAGGCACGCAGGACCCGCTGAGTGCGCTGGGTGCCAAGATCTCCAAGAAGTACAAGCTGATCTGCTTTGACGAGTTTCATGTGGCCGACATCACCGATGCCATGATTCTCTACAAGCTGCTGGAATCGCTGTTTGCCAATGGTGTGGGCTTTGTTACCACCTCCAATTTCATGCCCGACGGCCTGTACCCCGATGGCCTGCACCGTGACCGTATCCTGCCTGCGATTGAGCTGATCAAGCAGCGCATGGAAGTGGTGAACGTGGACAACGGCACTGACTACCGCCGTCGCACGCTGGAAGATGCCAAGCTCTACCATTGCCCGCTGGGTGCCGAAGCTGAAGCGGCCATGACGGACACCTTCAATCGTCTGGCAGAAGCCCATGATGAAGAGCCCGTGATGCAGATTGAGACCCGAAAAATTGCGGCCAAGCGCCGTGCGGGTGGTGTGGTCTGGTTTGACTTTCGTGAGCTTTGCGGCGGCCCACGCTCGCAAAATGATTACCTTGAAATTGCCACGCAGTTTCACACCGTCCTGTTGTCTGATGTGCCCGAGCTGCATGTCAACATGGCATCGGCCGCGCGGCGTTTTACGCTGCTGGTGGATGTGCTGTATGACCGCCACGTCAAGCTCATCATGTCGGCTGCGGTGCCGCCAGAGCAAATTTATACTGAGGGCCCGTTGTCCCATGAATTTCCTCGCACCGTCTCGCGTTTGAACGAAATGCGCTCCAAGGAATATCTGGCGCTGGAGCGTCGTGTGGTCGACACCAGCTTGACCTGATAGTCAAGCGCTGCGGCTAGGCGTTTTAAGATGCCTGGATACCTGTCTGTACTGAAGCCTCAAGTTGATGAAGATGCCTATTCCTTTTGCCCAGCTGACCAGCCGCCGCTTTACTGCTCTGGCACTTGCTCCCATTGCGGCGGTCTGGGTGCTTTGTGCGCCGGCCAATGCGCAGATGCCGGGCGAGGGGCCGCAGACGCAGAAAGCGGCGGCGCAGCAGCAGCGTGAGCAGTTGCTGAAAGAGCACGAAGCAGAGCGTGCAGAAATTGTGCGCCAGCGCGCGCTGATCGAGCAGCAGCATGTGGCAGATGACAAGCTGTGCTATCAAAAGTTCTCCGTCGAAGGCTGCCTGGCTGATGCGCGCGAGAAAGCCCGCCTCAAGGATGTCCCGCTGCGCACGCGCGAGCTGGAGATTAACGATATTGAGCGCAAGGAAAGAGCGGCGACCAAACTCAAGGACATTGAGGATAAAAAAGCCAAAAACGCAGCCGTGCCGATGAAGTCGCAAAAACGCGAGGATGTGGGCAAGAACCTGCCATCACCGACGGGCGTGGGTGCCAAGCCGCCTGTAGATGAACAGGCGGTACAGGCCCAGCGCCAGAGCGAGGCCCAGCAGCGTGCGAGCAAACAGGCTGACTACCAGCGCCGCCATGATCAAAGCCGTGCGCATGCCGATCAAGGCAGGGCAGAGCGTGAAGCCAAGGCCAGAGCGGCCCGTGAGGCCAAGCTCAAAGAGGCGGCGGACCATAAGGCCCGTGCTTTGAAGCAGGCTCAGGAACGAGGCAAAACCTCTGCGCCGCTGCCTGCACCTGCGCCTTGAGCGCCTTTGAAGACTCTGGCGGTAGAGAACGGGATTTTTGCCTTAGTTATAGAACTTGCTATTGAAAGCATTGCTGCAAGCGCTTGTATTTAAAGCGCTAACGACTGTTTTTATCTGATATTGACGGGCTGATTAGCTGGCGTTTTCCGGCTCAGCCAGCTTCAAGATGGCCAGCGACAGGTTGTCGCCTCCGCCCGCTGCACGCTGGCGGGCTTTTTCAATCAGAAACTCCGAAGCCTCGCGGGGCGAGAGTCCATCAAGCACGGTGGCAAGCTCTTGCGTGCTGAAGTAGTGCCAGACACCATCGGAGCAGGCCATCAGCGTATCGCCGGGCTGCATTGTTTCTAGGCGATGGTGAACCATGGGTGGTGGGCTTTCCGCACCCAGACAGCCCAGCAAGATATTCGATTGCGGGTGGTTGTCTGCTTCGTCTTCAGAGATGTCGCCGCGGTCCACCAGCGCTTGCACATAAGAATGGTCCAGCGAGCGGTGCAGGAGACGATCGCCCCGGAAGTGATAGAGCCGTGAATCACCAGAATGCATGAAGTGGCAGACCCCGTCGGGCAGCATCACAAAGGCGGCGAGGGTGCTGTGGGGCTCTTGCTCTGAGGCGATGGCCGTGAGGCGAATGACGGTGTGCGCATCCTGCACAATGGTGCGCAACATGCGCATGCAGTCTTCCTTGGCCGGCTCGAAACGCTCAAACAACTGGCGCGCCGTGAGCATCACCTGGTCAGATGCCTTGCGCCCACCGCTGCGCCCGCCCATGCCGTCTGCCACGATGCCAAGAATGCAGCCTTTGGCATAGGGGTGGCTCATCAGCAGAACTTGGTCTTGCTGATATTCCCGATCGCCACGATGTATGCCGGTTGCGGCCTGGATGCGGTAGCTGGATGACATGAGTGAGTGAGAAGGGCTGGAAGGGCGATGCTTTACGTTGCGTTACATTTTATCGGCCGGATGGTTGTTTGAAATGGATATCTGCAATCTTATGTGAGGTTGCACTGACTTTGTTTGTATGAAGGTAAACGGTTTGACTCAGTTGCTGGATGCAGTCGCGCAAGTGTTTTCTGCGGGCGGGGCGCTGTCCCTGGCTGAACCCGCTTTTTTGCCGCGCTCGGGCCAGACCCGCATGGCGCTGGCTGTGGCGCAGGCCATTGAAGAGTGCGATGTGCTGGTGGTCGAGGCGGGTACGGGCGTTGGCAAGACCTACGCCTATCTGGTGCCTGCACTGCTCAGCGGTCAGCGCGTTCTGGTATCTACTGCGACCAAGGCCTTGCAGGACCAGTTGTTTGCGCGTGACTTGCCAAGGTTGGTGCATGGCCTTGGCCTGCCGCTGCGCATGGCGCGGCTTAAAGGGCGTGCCTCTTATCTGTGCATTGAGCGGCTTGAGCGAGTGCGGCAGGGGCGTACGGCACCGCAAGACCCTCAGGTGCTGCGCACTGTGGCCGATGTAGAGCGCTGGGCCAGAATCACCCGCACAGGTGACCTGGCGGAGATGACGGCGCTGGATGAGCGCTCGCCAGCCGTGCCGCTGGTCACCTCCACCAAAGATAACTGTCTGGGCTCGGACTGCCCGCACTGGCAGGCCTGCCACGTCAATCTGGCGCGCCAGCAGGCGCTGGAGGCCGATGTGGTGGTCGTCAATCACCACCTGCTGTTTGCAGATCTGGATGTGCGCGACAGTGGCATGGCGAATCTTCTGCCCAACACCGGCGTGGTCGTGGTCGATGAAGCCCATCAGCTCAACGATGTGGGCGTGCAGTTTGCGGGCGAGGCCTTGTCCAGCCAGCAACTGGTGGGCTATGCACGCGATGCTCTGCGACTGACGCAGGAGCATGCACGCGGCATGGCAGACTGGCTGGTGCTGTGCGCTACGGTGGAGCAGGCCATGCGCGAGTTGCGCCTGCAGGCCGGCAAGCCCACGGTGGGTGGCCGCCTGCCTTGGCAGGGTATTACCCCGCAGGGGGTGGATGGGGCGAAATGGCGTGCGGCGCTGGTAAGGCTGGGGCAAAGCTTGCGCGCGCTGCTCAAACCTCTGGCTGTGATGGAAGCCATGGCAACCGAACTGCAGCGCCTGTATGAGCGCGGAGTTGAATTGCTGGCAAGGCTTGCCCGGTTTGCAGCGCCCGCCGACGATGACTGCGTGCGCTGGCTGGAAGTGGGTGCGCAGCACCTGCGCATGCTGGAGTCACCGCTATCGATTGCCCGCATCATGCAGCAGCGCTTGCTGCAGCGCACGCTGGATAATGATGTCAATAATGAGAGCGAAGATCACAATACCAGTGAGCGCAAGGCCTGGATTTTTACCTCGGCCACTTTGGGCAATGATGCGCGATTGAGCTGGTTTACGGACTCCTGCGGGCTGCGCGGCGCAAAGGTTCTGCAGGTGGAGAGCCCGTTTGACTATCACCATCAGGCGGGTGTCTATGTGCCCCAGCCTTTTGCCGCAGCGGGTAGCGTCCAACACAGCCTGCAGGTGGCACAACTGGTTCTGGATGCGGCGCAGCGCATTGGCGGACGCACACTGGTGCTGACCACGACTCTCAAGGCCTTGCATGCAATCAGTGAATCGCTGCGTTCTGCCCTGGGCCTGTTTGCTGATCTGGATGTACTGGTGCAGGGTGAAGCCCCCAAATTGGCGCTGATTCAGCGCTTTATGGCTGCAGGTGTCAGCCAGTCGCCTCAGCCGCGGGGTGCGATTCTGGTGGCGTCAGCCACGTTCTGGGAAGGCGTGGATCTGCCTGGCGATCTGCTGCAGCTGGTGGTGATCGACAAGCTGCCATTCCCCCCTCCCGATGACCCACTGGTTGAAGCGCGCTCGCGGCAGCTGGAGCGCGTGGGGCGAACAGCCTTTCACGACTACATGATTCCCGAGGCCGCGCTGGCGCTCAAACAAGGGGCGGGGCGCCTCATTCGCAGTGAGTCTGATCGCGGTGTGCTGGTGATTTGCGACAGTCGGCTGGTCAGCATGGGCTATGGCGGCCAGCTGATGGCGGCTTTGCCACCCATGCGGGTGCTGGGAAGTCTGTCCGAGTTTGAAGAAGCTCTGGAGCAGCTGGCTGCCGCACGCGGCCAAGGTAAGCGCTGAGTCCACCTGGAAACCCTGAGCAGCAACAAAAAAGGATACGCATTGCGTATCCTTTTTTTTTGGAGGCAAGTCTTGGCAGCTATGCAGCGCGTTGGCTTACCAGAGCTTCCACCAGGAGGCCTTTTTTTGCTCGACGGGCGTCAGGGCTGCGCTGCCGTAGCTGCTTTCCAGCACACGCTGGGCATCGTCGCGCAGCTGGGTCATGCCCAGTGCGTCATAGGACTTGACGAGGATGACCATGGCTTCGCGCACGGCAGGAACGTTCTGGTAGTCGCGCACGGCTGTCTGAGCGCGGGCGATGGCGGCCACATAAGCACCGCGGCCATAGTAGTACTTGGCCACGTGGACTTCATACTGCGCCAGCGAGTTCACGATGTACTGCATGCGCTGGCGGGCATCTTCCGAGTACTTGGACTCAGGAAAGCGTGTGATTAGCTCGCGGAAGGCTTCAAACGAATCCTTGGCGGCCTTCTGGTCGCGCTCGGACAGGTCCTGGCGCGTCAGCCAGCCGAACATGCCCAGGTTGTCGTTGAAGTTGACCAGACCCTTCAGATAGAGGGCATAGTCCATGGCAGGGCTTGCGGGGTGCAGCTTGGTAAAGCGGTCTAGCGTGGCCAGAGCCTGGACTTTTTCGCCGCCCTTGTACTGGGCATAGGCTTTTTCCAGCTGGGCCTGCTGAGCCAAAGGTGTGCCAGCGGCGCGGCCTTCGAGCTTTTCAAACAGGGGTACGGCCTTGTCAAAGGCACCCGAGGAAGACTCTTCACGCGCTTCGGTGTAGATGCGTTCGGGGGTCCACTTGGCCGTCGGGTCGTCCTTGGTGCTGGAGCATCCCGCCAAAGCGGCGGCGATTAACACGGCAGGGACAAGAGTCAGTGAAATACGCGGCATGGTGGACAGTTTTCTGACAATCATTAGCGGTAGTTGGAGGTAGGCCCGGCAGATATTTTTGGTTGGGCGAAAGCACCACACCATACACCACCAGACCCTGACCTTCCCGAAAAAGGATCGACGCATTGTAATGGGCAGTCGCGCTGCCGCCGTGAGTTACCGCCGTCTTTACGCTGGACTGGCAGCGCATTGCGATGCAAACAAGCAAACAGAGGCACTGAGCCCGCAGGGATGACGCGCTCTTTCTACAATAGCGCCCATGTTTGTCCATCTGCGCCTGCACACCGAATTTTCCGTGGTTGACGGAACCACCCGTATCAACGCCATGATCAAGGCCGCTGCCGAGGATGGGCAGGTGGCAATGGCCATCACCGACTTCAACAACCTGTTTGGCGGCATCAAGTTTTATCGCGAAGGCCGAGCCAAGGGCGTCAAGCCTGTGCTGGGGGCCGAAATTGTGCTGGAAGGGCTGGGCGACTCGCCTGCTTCGCGCATCATCGTGCTGGTGCAAAGCAAGCAGGGCTATCACAACCTGGCCGAGCTGCTGGCCCGTGGCTGGACGCGCAATGTGGTGCGCGATCAGGCCCAGCACAAATGGGAATGGCTGGAAGAGCTGGGCGAAGGCCTCATCGCGCTGGCGGGCGCACAGGCCGGCCCCGTGGGCATTGCCTTGACCCGTGGTGATGAAAAAAGCGCAGGCGAGATTGCGCAGCGTCTGGCCACCATCTTCCCTCATCGCTTCTACATGGAAATCCAGCGTGCGGGACGTGCTGATGACGAGTCGCATTTGCTGGCGGCCGTCAAGCTGGCCAGTCGTTTGAATTTACCCGTGGTTGCGACCCACCCGATTCAGTTTTCCAAGCCCGACGACTATGAGTCGCACGAGGCCCGGGTCTGTATCTCTGAAGGCGAAATTCTGGGCAACGCCAAGCGCGTGCGCAAGTTCACGCGCCAGCAATATTTCAAGACCGCTGCGGAAATGGAGCAACTGTTTGCTGATATCCCCAGCGCCATTGAAAACACCCTGGAAATTGCCCGCCGCTGCAGCCTGACGCTGGAGCTGGGCAACCCGCAGCTGCCCAACTTCCCCGTGCCGGAAGGCATGACCATGGGCGAATTTTTTCGCCATGAGTCCTTTGAAGGCTTGGAAGAGCGTCTGGCCCATCTCTATCGCGATCCTGTCAAGCGCGATGCCGAGCGCCCGCGCTACGTAGAGCGACTGGAGTTTGAGCTGGGCACCATCATGAAGATGGGTTTCCCCGGCTACTTCCTGATCGTGGGCGACTTTATTAAATGGGCCAAGCAAAACGGCTGTCCTGTGGGGCCAGGCCGTGGCTCAGGCGCAGGCTCGCTGGTGGCCTATGTGCTCAAGATCACGGACCTTGACCCGCTGGAGTACAACCTGCTGTTTGAGCGCTTTCTGAACCCAGAACGCGTTTCCATGCCTGACTTTGACATCGACTTTTGCCAGCAAAATCGCGATCGGGTCATCGACTATGTAAAGGACAAGTACGGCCGCAATGCTGTCAGCCAGATTGCCACGTTCGGCACCATGGCTGCGCGTGCGGCGATTCGCGACGTGGGCCGTGTCATGGACATGAGCTATATGTTCGTCGACGGCATCTCCAAGCTCATCCCCAATAAGCCCGGTTTGCATGTCACCCTCAAGTACCCGCCCAACCCCAAAAAGGAAGGTGACAAGTACACCTATGCCATTGAGGCCGAGCCGATTCTGGCCGAGCGCATTGAGAGGGAAGAAGACGTTAAGACCGTCATCGAGATGGCGCAAAAGCTCGAAGGCATGTGCCGCAACATCGGCATGCACGCCGGTGGTGTGGTGATTGCGCCGGGGCGTCTGGCAGATTTTTGCCCGCTGTATCAGCAGCCCGGCAGCACTTCTGCCGTGGCCATGTATGACAAGGATGACGTGGAACTGGTCGGCCTGGTCAAGTTCGACTTTTTGGGCTTGGCGACGCTGACCATTCTGGAAATTGCGCGCGAATTTATCATCAAGCGCCACAAGGGTCAGGAGAATTTCCAGTTCGAGAACATTCCGCTGGATGACTACCCGACCTACAAACTGTTCTCGGACGGCAAGACCGAAGCCGTGTTCCAGTTTGAATCGCGCGGCATGCAGCAGATGCTCAAGGAGGCCAAGCCTTCACGTCTGGAAGACCTGATTGCGCTGAACGCCTTGTACCGTCCCGGTCCCATGGACCTGATTCCCAGCTTTATCGAGCGCAAGCACGGGCGTGAAGTGGTGGAGTACCCGCACCCCATGGTCGAAAAAGTGCTGGCCGAGACCTACGGCATCATGGTCTACCAGGAGCAGGTGATGCAGACCGCTCAGGTGCTGGGTGGCTACAGCCTGGGCGGCGCCGACTTGCTGCGCCGTGCCATGGGCAAGAAAAAAATCGAGGAAATGGCCAAGCACCGCGCCTTGTTCCGCGAAGGCGCGGCCAAGAACGGGCTCAATGAGACCAAGGCCGACGAAGTTTTTGACTTGATGGAAAAGTTTGCGGGCTACGGCTTCAACAAGTCGCACGCCGCTGCTTACTCCTTGCTGGCCTATCACACCGGCTGGCTCAAGGTGCATTACACGGCCGAGTTCTACTGCGGCAATATGACCGTCGAAATGGACAACACCGACAAGCTCAAAGTGCTGTACGAAGATGCGCTGCGAATGGGTATCACCTTCGAGATGCCCGATGTGAACCGCGGCGTGCACCGCTTTGAGCCGGTGACCGACAAAGTCATACGTTATGGGCTTGGAGCCATTAAGGGTACTGGGCAAGCTGCTATCGAAGCGATAGTGGCTGCGCGCAACGGCGTGGGTACTGGACCCAACGGTCATGAAAAAGGCCCGTTCAAGAGCCTGTTCGACTTCTGTCTGCGCGTAGACCGCAGCCGCCTGAACAAGCGCACGGTAGAGGCGCTGATCAAGGGCGGTGCCTTTGATTCGATTGACCTCAACCGCGCATCGCTCATGGCGACGCTTGATGTTGCGATGGGCTTTGCAGCCAAATCGATTGCCAATGCTGATCAAGGCGGTCTGTTTGACATGATGGGCGATGACGCCGTGGGATCCAGCACTGCTGAGCCGCCTATGGCCGATGTGCTGCCCTGGGGCGTGAAGGAAAAGCTGACGCTGGAGAAAACCGCTATCGGCTTTTACCTGACGGGCCACCTGTTTGACGAGGTTGAGGCCGAGGTGCGTCGTTTTGTGCGCACCCCGATTGCCGAGATGCGCGACAGCCGTGAGGCGCAGACCATGGCTGGCATCATCAGCGGGCTGCGCACCATCAACGGTCAGCGAGGCAAGCTCAGCATCTTCACCATCGACGACAAATCGATGGCGATTGAGGCTTCTGTGGATGAAAAAACCATGGCTGCCTGTGTCGATGTGCTCAAGGAAGACGAATTTGTCGTCGTCTCAGGCCGTCTGCAGCCCGATCGCTTCAGCGGCGGTCTGCGGATGAAAGTGCAGCAAATGTGGGCGCTGTCCGATGCCCGCTGCCGCTACGCCCGCTATCTTCAGGTCAGCGTGGGTGAAAACATGCCCGACGTTCCGGGGCTGTTGCGCCAGTTTCCGGCCAAGGTAGAAGAGACCGAGAGCGGCAATGTCACCCATGGCGTGAAGGTGCGACTTGACCTGGTCTGCAAGGACGCTCGCGGCGCAGCCAGCTGCGAGCTGGAACTGGGTGAGGG
Source organism: Comamonas suwonensis (assembly GCF_012844455.2). GTDB lineage: Bacteria > Pseudomonadota > Gammaproteobacteria > Burkholderiales > Burkholderiaceae_C > Comamonas > Comamonas suwonensis. The sequence goes on from NZ_JABBCQ020000003.1 coordinate 120,732, forward strand.
CAGCCGCTTCTACCCTTCAGATGCGGCGCTGGCCGCTTGGTATGGCTCGGTCGGGGCAGGCCAGGTGAAGGTGATTTATAAGTAAAAAACCAGGCCTGTTGAGACTTGATCGAAGATCGCGCAGCAACGCAATGACGAGGTGCATGACAGTCACTACCCGTTGTTGCGCACTGCGTTGCGCGTCTGAATTGGGAGTCGGCCATATACCTTCGCGACTTCGAAAAAATCTCTGCAGGCCTTGTTGCCATCGTTTGCGCGCCCATCAAATGGCGGTTTGATTTTTTGATAGCGTTCAGCGCTTGCTGGGCATGGGATTTCCATGGATTTCCCTTGGTTTGCCTATATTTGCGTTTGACCCGCTTGAAATCCCTAACAATGCTATGCATATGCCAGCGCAAAAACATTGCAACGGCTCGCTAGAATGGATTTCATGGCAACCCAACCCCCATCAATTCCCCCGGTCTCGCCAGCGATCAGAACGCCTGACGGTGGTGACGCTTTGGTGCTGGAGCGCCGTCGTCAACGGCTTCAGCCGCCACGCATGTATCAGGTCGTGATGCTCAATGATGACTTCACGCCCATGGAGTTTGTGATTGCAGTGCTGCAGGAACTTTTCAACAAAGACCGCGAATCCGCCACACAAATCATGCTCAAAATTCATCTGGACGGTCGCGGCATCTGCGGCGTCTATAGCCAGGATGTTGCTGCGACCAAGGTCGAGCAGGTGCTTCAGGCGGCCCACAAAGCCGGGCATCCGCTGCAAGCGACATTCGAGCCTGTTGAATAAGCGCAGACCGCCCCCAGATTAGTTAGCAGTGAGTCAAACCAAGCAAGCCGAAAGGAGTCGCACATGATCGCTCAGGAACTGGAAGTCAGCTTGCACATGGCGTTTGTCGAGGCCCGTCAGCAGCGCCACGAGTTCATTACCGTGGAACATCTGCTGCTCGCTTTGCTGGACAACCCCAGTGCAGCTGAGGTGCTGCGCGCATGCGCGGCCAATATCGACGATCTGCGTTCATCGCTGTCCAACTTTATCAAGGACAACACGCCGCAGGTGGATGGCACCGACGAGGTGGATACGCAACCCACGCTGGGATTCCAGCGTGTGATTCAGCGCGCCATCATGCATGTGCAGTCCACAGGCAATGGCAAAAAAGAGGTGACGGGTGCCAACGTGCTCGTGGCCATCTTTGGTGAAAAGGATTCGCATGCCGTCTACTACCTGCACCAGCAGGGCGTGACACGTCTGGACGTGGTCAACTTCATCGCCCATGGCATCAAGAAGGGCGAGCCGCCAGAGCCCGCCAAGGCCGATGCGCCTTCGGAGAGTGAAGAGGGTGGCGGCAGCGAGCGCAGTGAAAAAGCCTCGCCGCTGGAGCAGTTCACGCTCAACCTGAACGTGGCCGCCAAGGAAGGCAAGATTGATCCGCTGATCGGGCGCGAATACGAAGTCGAGCGCACGATTCAGATCCTCTGCCGCCGGCGCAAGAACAACCCACTGCTGGTGGGTGAAGCCGGCGTGGGCAAGACCGCGATTGCCGAAGGTCTTGCATGGCGCATCACCGAAGGCACGGTGCCTGATGTGCTCAAGGATGGCGTCGTCTATTCGCTGGACATGGGCGCGCTGCTGGCCGGCACCAAGTACCGTGGTGACTTCGAGCAACGCCTGAAGGGCGTTCTCAAGTCGCTCAAGGACAAGCCGCACGCTATTTTGTTCATTGACGAAATCCATACGCTGATCGGTGCCGGTGCGGCATCGGGCGGCACGCTGGATGCGTCCAATCTGCTCAAGCCTGCACTGTCCAGCGGCCAGTTACGCTGCATTGGTGCGACCACATTCACGGAATACCGTGGCATCTTCGAAAAAGACGCGGCCCTGTCGCGCCGTTTCCAGAAGGTGGATGTGGTCGAGCCGACGGTGGCTGAAACCGTGGACATCTTGAAGGGCCTGAAGTCGCGCTTTGAAGAGCACCACAGCATTCAATACGCTGCGGAAGCCCTGCAGGCTGCGGCGGAGCTGTCGGCCAAGTACATCAACGACCGCCATCTGCCCGACAAGGCGATTGACGTGATCGACGAAGCCGGTGCTGCCCAGCGCATTGCCCCTGAGGACAAGCGCAAGACCTTGATTGGCAAGGCCGAGATCGAAGCCATTGTGGCCAAGATCGCGCGCATTCCCCCTGCCAATGTCAGCAACGACGACCGCAGCAAGCTGCAGACGCTGGAGCGTGACCTGAAGAGCGTGGTCTTTGGCCAAGACAAGGCATTGGAAGTGCTGGCGTCCGCCGTCAAGATGGCGCGCTCGGGTCTGGGCAAGCCGGACAAGCCGATTGGCTCTTTCCTGTTCTCCGGTCCCACGGGCGTTGGCAAGACGGAAGCTGCCAAGCAGCTGGCCTACATCCTGGGTGTGGACCTGATCCGCTTTGATATGTCCGAGTACATGGAGCGCCATGCGGTGTCGCGCCTGATTGGTGCGCCTCCCGGCTATGTAGGCTTTGACCAGGGTGGTCTGCTGACCGAAGCTGTCACGAAGAAGCCGCATTCGGTGCTGCTGCTCGACGAAATCGAGAAGGCACATCCGGATATCTTCAACGTGCTGCTGCAGGTCATGGACCACGGTACGCTGACGGACAATAACGGACGCAAGGCCGACTTCCGCAACGTGATCATCATCATGACCACGAACGCGGGTGCCGAGACCATGAACAAGGCCAGCATTGGATTTACCAATGCGCGAGAGGCCGGTGATGAGATGGCCGATATCAAGCGCCTGTTCACGCCTGAGTTCCGCAACCGTCTGGACTCAACGGTCAGCTTCAAGGCACTCGACGAGCAGATCATCCTGCGCGTGGTGGACAAGTTCCTGCTGCAACTGGAGCAGCAACTGGCCGAGAAGAAGGTAGAGGTCACATTTACTGATGACCTGCGCAAGCATCTGGCCAAGAAGGGATTTGATCCGCTGATGGGTGCGCGTCCGATGCAGCGCCTGATTCAGGACACCATCCGCCGCTCTCTGGCTGATGAGCTGCTGTTCGGTCGCCTGACCAATGGTGGTCGCCTGGAAGTGGACTGGGACGATGCGGGCAATGAAGGCAAGGGTGACATCAAGCTCACCATTACCGAGCTGCCCAAAGAGGATCCCTCCAAGGCAGAGCCTGAGAACGCCGTCGCTGAATAATCAGCACCGCTAAAAAAAGCCGACAGTGTCAAAGCTGTCGGCTTTTTCTTTGGGCTGAATTTTATGGATAGCGGCTAGCGCTTGTTCTGACTCGATTTCAAGCTTGATGATGTTTGAAGTCTAATGAAATTAGGTGCTAGTAGCTATCAAAATCATTGCGTTATTGAGAACTACAGCTGCTGGAGTTGCCTATTTGACCTGCCGTTTTTCTAGCTTGCGTGCCAGTGTTCGGCGGTGCATGCCCAGGCGGCGGGCGGCTTCGGAGATGTTGAAGCCCGATTCGGCCAGCGTCTCGTGAATATGCTCCCACTCCAGCGTCTTGATAGAGGTGGTGTGGTTGCTGACCTCGACATCAGTGCGGCCCTCAACGCGGCCAAAGGCGGCTTCTATGTCGTCGGTATTGGAGGGCTTGGCGAGATAGTGGCAGGCGCCCAGTTTGACGGCTTCCACAGCGGTGGCAATGCTGGCGTAGCCGGTGAGCACGACGATGAGCGCTTCGGGGTTGAGCTGGTGCAGCATCTGCACGCAGTTCAGGCCCGAGGCGTTGCCGGCCAGCTTCAGGTCCATGACCGCATACTGCGGCAGCTGCCCGGTCAGCAGCGCCTGCACTTCTTCGCCACTGGCGGCATGCAGCACGCGGTAGCCTCTGCGCTCAAAGGAGCGTTTGAGGGTGCGAGCAAAGGCTGCATCATCTTCAACCAGCAGCAGTAATCGGTCTTCTTCCATGCAATCAACAATGCTTCAAATCGCGAGGGCAGACTGGGGCAGGCGAATTTCAACCAGCGCGCCGCCGCCTTGTTGGGCGGGCAGATTGCTGGCCTGAACCCGACCGCCCAGGGCGCGAGCCACGTTAGTGACGAGGAACAGACCCAGACCACGGCCCGGGCGCTCCTGTTTGGTGGAGACATGGCACTGGCCCAGCTGCTGCAGCACGGAGGCGTCAAAGCCGGGGCCGTGATCGCGTACCTGGATGTGTACCTGTTCCTTGTCGCTGGACAGACTCAGCTCCACCCAGCTGGGGGAGGCTTCGAGTGCATTGTCCAGTAAATTACATATCATCTGCTGCAGTGCAGTATCTGAGAGCATGGCAAAGTCCGCCGCGCCTTCATTGCGCAAGGCAAAGTGCTGCAGGCTGTTATGGCTTTGCCAGTGGCTGACCACGCCTTCCACAAAGCTCACAAAGGTGGTGCTTTCCGTGCCTTCGGCACGGGTTTCGCCGGCCGATAACAGCACGCCCGAGACGATGGACTTGCAGCGCAGCAACTGGCGCTGCATTTCCTGAAGGTCTTCGCGCAAGTCTGGGTCTTGCATGAGGGCGGGCATGTGCTGCCAGTCGCCCAGAATGACCGACATGGTGGCCATGGGTGTGCCCAGTTCGTGGGCGGCACCGGTGGCCAGCAGGCCCAGTCGCACGATGTGTTCTTCTTCACTGGCGCGCTGGCGCATATTGGAGATGCGGCTGTCGCGGCGGCGCATATTGTCCACAATGCGCGTCAGAAAGACGATGGTCAGAATGCTGGTCAGTGCAAAGCTGATGAGCACGCCTACGACGTAGAGGCTGGGCAGCCCCTCCTGCGTGGCAAACTGAACATGCAGCGGTTGGTTGAAGATGGTCAGCCCCGTCACGCCCACAAAGGATGCGGCCACCACCACCCATGTGTAGTGCGATTGCAGCAGCACCGCACTCAGAATGCCTTGCAGCAGGTATAGATAGATAAAGGGGTTGCTGGCACCGCCGCTCAAGTACAGCTGAATGGTGAGAGCCAGCACATCGGCCAGCAACGCATAAAAAACGCTGCGTGAGGTGACGGGGCGGTGCAGGCCCTGACTCCAGTAGATATAGGCGAGGTTGGTCGCTACCAGTGCAACCAGCACCAAGGCCATTGGCAGCAAGGGCAGGGTGATATGAAAACCATAGTGCACCAGCGAGATGGTGATGACCTGGCCCACCACGGCAATCCAGCGCAGCTGAATCAGCAGCTGCATGTTTTGCCGCTCGGTCAGACGCTGTACGCGGAATAGGGAATCAGAATTTTGGCTCACCGCGCAATTGTCACTGAGCAGGCCTTCCGTGGATGGATTGGGGCTATGCCGTTCTGAGGTATGAGGGTTGTCCAAGGGCCCAATAAAAAACGCCCCGAAGGGCGTTTGGTGAGTGTTGGGCTCAGCGACCGGCGCTGGCTTTGTCGTGCTTGCGCACCAGCCAGGCAGCCCCTAAAACCATCGCTGCCAGCCCATACCAGGTAAGGGCGTAAACCAGATGGCTATTGGGGAACTGGATGACAGTCATGCCTGACTTGAGTACCCCATCAAACATGGGGCTCTGTTGAGACTGCGTGAATGCGGGGTTGCTGGCGGGCACGCCCAGGTCGATGAAGTAAGGCGCAGCATTGTTCAAGCCCTGAGCCTGCGCAATGGCCGCTACATCGCGAGAGAACCACTGGCCGTTGGCTGCATCGTTCTTGCGCAAAAAACCGCCGCCGGTCTCGCTCATGCGCATCAGGCCGATCACCGTGACGGTTTGGGTCGATGGTCCGGCTTCGCTGATCTGTTTGAGCCAGCTGGCGCGCATTTTTTCAGGCGTGAAGCCGCGGTTGACCAGAATCTGCGAGCCATCGGCGCGCTGCAGCGGGGTCATCATCCAGAACCCTGCGCCGTCCTCGGTCAGCGCCTTGGTCAGCACACTTTGTCGGTCCAGCCATACGCCTTGAGCCTGCACGGGCAGGTATTCATAGGTGGCGGCGTTGATCTTGGGCCACAGACTTTGGTCGGGTGCGGCCACGGGAGCGCTGTGCACGCGCTGGTCTACGCGCTCGATGAGATCAAGCTTCCATGCGCGGCGCTGCACCTGCCAGGTGCCCAGCGTCATGAACCCTAAAAACAAGGCGATGCCCACTATCGCGAGCATCGCCTTGGTGAAGGGAGAGCGCTGCCGCGCAGCGCTCTGATTCTTCATGTTGTCAGTCAAGGGGTGACTGCAGCAGGAGCTGTGTGACCCGCATGATCTGCATGGCTGGCTGCCGGGTGCATCTCATGGCCGGGCATCATGTTGGCGTTCATATGGAACATGACCCACAAGGTGCCGGCAATCGCGATGGACAGGAAGATGACCGTGAAGATCGTGGACAGCATGGTCCAGCCGCCCTGGATCTTGCCGTTCATGTGCAGGAAGTACACCATGTGCACCAGCACCTGGATGATGGCGAACAGACCCAGCACGCCGACAGCGGTGGCGCGGTCGGTGATGATGCCATTCATGACCAGATAGAAGGGGATGGCTGTCAGGATGACGGCCAGGATGAAGCCCTTCACATAGTCACCCATGGTGACGTGCAGGTCATCGTGATCGTGGTGATCATCGTGGCCAGCGTGGATATCGTGTGCGCTCATTTACAGCACCCCCATCAGATACACAAAGGTGAACACGCCGATCCAGACCACGTCCAAGAAGTGCCAGAACATGGACAGGCAGTTAATACGGCGCACGTTCTCGTTGATCAGGCCGTGCTTCTTGATCTGAATCATCAGGGTGATGAGCCAGATCAGACCAAAGGTCACGTGGATACCGTGGGTGCCCACCAGCGTGAAGAAGGACGACAGGAAAGCGCTGGTCTGGGGTGTAGCACCCTGATGGATCAGGTGGTGGAACTCATAGAGTTCCACTGCCAGGAAGGCCGCGCCCAGCAGGCCGGTGATGGCCAGCCACAGCAGAGTTCCGTTGACGTTCTTCTTCTGCTTTTGCAGCATGGCAAAGCCGAAGGTGATGGACGACATCAGCAGGAAGGCCGTGTTGATGGCCACCAGGCTCAGATCGAACAGATCCTTGCCGCTGGGGCCGCCAGCGTAGTTGCGGCCCAGCACGCCGTAGGTGGCGAACAGCGCGGCAAAGATCAAGCAGTCGCTCATCAGGTAGAGCCAGAAGCCCAGCGAGGTGCCGTTTTCTGGGTGGGGCTCATGCGCGAGGTGGTACTCGCGCTTGGCCAGGGCGGCAGCGCCGCCAGCGTGGATATGTGTATTAGACATGGGCTGCTGCAAGCTGCTTGGTGCGTGCTTCTTCCGTCGCTGCCACTTCGGCTGCGGGGATGTAGTAGTCACGCTTGTAGTTGAAGGTATGGATGATCGAAGCCAGCACGGTCGCGATGAACGAAGCGATCGTCAGGGGCCACATGTGCCAGATCAGAGCAAAGCCCAGAACGGTGGACAGGCCAGCAATTACCACGCCAGCGCCAGTATTGGCAGGCATGTGGATGGGCTCGAAACCGGACAGCTTGCGCTCGTAGCCGTGCTTCTTCATGTCGTGCCAGGCGTCGATGTCATGCACCACGGGGGTGAAGGCAAAGTTGTACTGGGGAGGAGGCGAGGAAGTTGCCCACTCCAGCGTACGGCCTTCCCATGGGTCGCCAGTCACGTCGCGCAGTTCGTCACGCTTCCAGATGGACACGGCCAGCTGGATGAAGAAGCAGCCAATACCAGCGGCAATCAGGGCAGCGCCGAAGGCGGCAATGATGAACCAGATTTGCAGCGAAGGATCGTCAAAGTGGTTGGCACGGCGAGTGACGCCCATCAGACCCAGGATGTACAGGGGTGTGAAAGCAACCCAGAAGCCGACCAGCCAGAACCAGAACGATGCCTTGCCCCAGAACTCATTGAGCTTGAAGCCAAAAGCCTTGGGGAACCAGTAGTTGATACCGGCAAACACGGCAAACACCACGCCACCAATGATCACGTTGTGGAAGTGGGCGATCAGGAACAGCGAGTTGTGCAGCACAAAGTCAGCAGGTGGCACGGCCAGCAGAACGCCGGTCATACCGCCGATGGCGAAGGTCACCATGAAGCCCACGGTCCACAGCATAGGCACTGTGAAACGGATACGGCCCTTGTACATGGTGAACAGCCAGTTGAAGATTTTCGCGCCCGTGGGGATCGAAATAATCATCGTGGTGATACCGAAGAAGGTATTCACACTGGCACCCGAACCCATGGTGAAGAAGTGGTGCAGCCACACCAGGTAGGACAGGATGGTGATACACACGGTGGCGTAAACCATCGATGTGTAGCCAAACAGGCGCTTGCGGCTGAACGTTGCCACGATTTCGGAGAACACACCGAAGCAAGGCAGGATCAGGATGTAGACCTCAGGGTGACCCCAGATCCAGATCAGGTTCACGTACAACATCGGGTTGCCGCCGAAGTCGTTCGAGAAGAAGTGCGTACCCATGTAGCGGTCCAGCGACATCAGCACCAGAGCGGCGGTCAGCACGGGGAACGAAGCCACGATCAGGGCGTTGGTGCACAGGGCAGTCCATGTGAAGACGGGCATCTTCATCAGGTTCATGCCAGGAGCGCGCATCTTGATGATGGTCACGATCAGGTTAATACCCGAAAGCGTCGTACCGACACCGGCGACCTGCAGGCCCCAGATGTAGTAGTCAAGACCCGTACTTCCGCTCTGGTGCCCCAGATTGGACAGAGCCAGCCAGCCGGAGGTGGAGAACTCGCCCAGGAATAGGGAGATCATCACCAGCACGGCGCCACCGGTAGTCATCCAGAAGCTGAAGTTGTTCAGGAACGGGAAAGACACGTCACGTGCGCCGATCTGCAGAGGAACCAGATAGTTCATCAGACCGGTCACGAAAGGCATCGCCACGAAGAAGATCATGATCACGCCGTGGGCTGTGAAGATCTGGTCGTAATGGTGAGGAGGCAGGTAGCCGAGGTTTTCACCGAAGGCCATGGACTGCTGGATACGCATCATCACCGCGTCGGCAAAGCCGCGCAGGAACATGACCAGACCGAGAATCATGTACATGATGCCGATCTTCTTGTGGTCAATGGAGGTGATCCAGTCGTTCCAGAGTGGGGCCCAGAGGCGGAACTTGGTCAGGCCGCCAACCACCACGAGGCCGCCAAGCACCACGGCAATAAAGGTCATGAGCACGATGGGCTCATGCGTCATGGGAATCTGATCCCATGTGATGCGGCCCAGCAGCCAGTGTGCGGCCGGGGTTGTTGTTTCAGACATGTTGAGTCACTTTTGTCGTATTGGAGCGGCGGGCCTAAGCTCATCCGCTCCGTAAGCTACTTATTGCTGTGCGACAGCTCCGGAGGCTGCGACTTCGTCGAGCAGAGCCACAACGCGGTCAGCGTCCTTGGATGTGCAAACGTCCAGGGGCAGGCTCACGTTGGAGGTCTTGCCGTGCGAGGCATGGCCGCCACCACCGGCAGCATCAATGGCCATGATTTCGTTCATGCACTTTTTGCCGTCTTCCACGCAGCGGTTCAGCACCTTGGTGTAAAGGCCTTCATCCACGGCGGCGAAGCGTTCGACCGGGTTGCGCTCGCTGGGCTTGACCAGATCGAGGTAGGCATCGCGAGTCAGAGTCTTGCCTTCAGTCTTGGCCTTGGCCACCCACTGGTCAAACTCTTCATGGCTTACGCCATGGAACTTGAAGTTCATGCCTGCAAAGCCTGCGCCGCTGTAGTGCGAGGCCATGCCCTTGAACACGCCAGGCTTGTTGACCACCGCGTTCAGCTCTGTCTGCATGCCGGGCATGGTGTAGATCATGCCGGCCAGATCAGGCACGTAGAAAGCGCTCATGGTGTTGGACGCTGTCAGCTTGAAATGAATGGGGCGATCCACGGGAGCCGCGAGTTCATTCACCGATGCAATACCTTGCTCGGGGTAGAAGAACAGCCACTTCCAGTCCATGGAAACGACTTGCACTTCCAGAGGCTTGACGTCAGCAGACAGGGCCTTGGTGGAGGAGACGCGGTCCAGAGGACGGTAAGGGTCCAGCTTGTGGGTACTGATCCAGGTGATGGCACCCAGAGCAATAACGATGAGCAGAGGAACGGTCCAGATCACCAGTTCCAGCGCTGTGGAATGGTGCCATTCAGGGTCGTACGTGGCTTCTGTGTTGGACTGGCGGTATTTCCAGGCGAACAGCAACGTCAAAAAGATGACGGGGACGATGATGAGCAGCATCAGCAAGGTGGCCGTAATGACCAGATCGCCCTGTTGCTTGGCAATATCGCCAGCTGGGTTGAGCACGACAAGCTTGCTGCAACCGGCGAGGGTCGCAGTCAAAGCAGCCGCTGCGAGCCACGCGGGCCCACGGATTTCCTTGATTTTTAACATTGCTTCAGGCGTGACAAAGTCGCGCTTAGGTGTAAACGCGGATTACTGGATCTCCGCAAATGTAATACCTGAGTGTCATTTGTCTATTGGACATTTTGTCTCAGGTCAATGTAGCGGTTTTAAAAATACGCTATGTGACAATGAGTTAGCAGGGGTTTGGTGGGCGGGAAAAGATACTCGAGTAGGGCTTGTAATTGTTAAATAAGCCCTCAAAAGCGCACCTGCGTGTCGGTTGGCTGACAGTACCGAGGGCGAAAACTCTATTGCAGCTGCACATTCTTGGGCGTAGAACGGAAAGCGTCCCCGGGACTGAACAGCAAGACAAGGAGAAGACCCTCTATGACAAGCATGAACCCGTCCATTGGTCTTACTCAGCAAGACTATGAGAACTCGGAAACCCTGGCTTACGCGGATACCGATGAAGATGTGACCCCCGGTGAGATTGCGGTGGGCGTCATCATCGGACGATCTTCCGAGTATTTTGATTTCTTTGTGTTTGGCATTGCCTGCGTGCTGGTGTTCCCCACACTGCTATTCCCCTATCTGTCCAAGCTCGATGGCACGCTGGCGGCGTTTGCCATTTTCTCGCTGGCCTTCATTGCCCGCCCCATCGGTACAGCGCTATCCATGGCCGTGCAGCGCCGTTGGGGTCGCGCCACCAAGCTGACACTGGCGCTGCTGCTGCTGGGAGTGTGTACGGTTAGCATGACGTTTTTGCCCAGCTATGCCGATGCGGGCATGAAGGCTGTCTGGGCGCTGGTCGTGCTGCGTATCGGCCAGGGCCTGGCGATGGGTGGCTCCTGGGATGGTCTGCCTTCACTGCTGGCCATGTCGGCTCCGCAGGACAAGCGTGGCTGGTATTCAATGATTGGACAGCTGGGTGCGCCACTGGGCTTTGTTCTTGCGGCCGCACTGTTTGCCTTTCTGTACTCCAGCCTGACGGCTGATGAGTTTCTGAGCTATGGCTGGCGCTACCCCTTCTGTGTGGCTTTTGCTGTGAATGTTGTAGCGCTTTTCGCGCGTCTGCGTTTGGTCGTAGGCCAATCCTATACACAGCTGCTGCAAGAGCGCGAGCTGGAACCCGTCAGCGTGACACGTCTTCTGAGTAACGAAGGCCGCAATGTACTGATTGGCGCTTTTGCCGCGCTGGCCAGCTTTGCGCTGTTCCATCTGGTGACGGTGTTCCCACTGTCCTGGATCTCGATGTACTCCGATCAGTCGGTCATCTCGGTGCTGGTAGTGCAGATTATTGGTGCGCTGCTGGCGGGCGTGGCCATCATGGTGTCGGGCTGGCTGGCAGACCGGGTGGGGCGCCGCAACACGCTGGGTGCCATGGCCTGCCTGATTGGTATCTTCAGCTTTCTGGCTCCTTGGCTGCTGGGTAGCGGCACCACGGGCAACAATGTGTTCATCATTGTGGGCTTTGTTTTGCTGGGTTTGTCCTACGGTCAGGCATCGGGCACGGTGACTTCCAACTTCTCCTCGCGCTACCGCTATACCGGCGCTGCACTGACCACCGATATGGCCTGGCTGATTGGTGCGGCCTTTGCACCGCTGGTGGCGCTGGGTGTGTCGGCCAAGTTCGGTCTGGTGGCGCTGGGTATCTATTTGCTGTCGGGTGCGCTGTGCACACTGGTGGCTCTGGGTATCAACCGTGCGCTGGAGACCCGTGATCAGTAAGTCTTAGCGTTAAGCGCCTATAGCAAAACGCCCGGCTGCTTCCGGGCGTTTTGTTTGGGATGGATGGCCAATGTTCAGACAAGAAAAAGCCGCCTTCAAGAGGCGGCTTTTCTATAGGCTAGATGGCTGGAAATTAATCCAGAGCCAGACCTGCCTTCTTGATGACTTCGCCAAAGCGCTTGCTTTCAGCAGCCATAAAGGCCTTGAATTCAGCGGGTGTGGGATTGAAGGATTCGTAACCGAAGGCGGTGAACTTGTCCTTGACGTCTTGACCCGTCAGAGCCAGGCGTGTATCGGCTTGAATCTTCTCGATCACGGCAGCCGGTGTGCCGGGGCGCACGGCCAGGGCGTTCCAGCCGATCACGGCGTAGTCCTTAGGGCCACCCGATTCGGATACGGTCGGTACGTTCTCGAAACCGGCAATGCGCTTGGGACCGGCGACAGCCAGGAAACGCAGCTTGCCGCCACGCACCAGGGGGCCTGCTGTGCCCAGAGAGCCCAGAGCAAAAGTCAGCTCGCCATTGGCAACGCCTTGATACAGCTGGCTGGTTTCCTTGTAGATCACGTGCTCCATCTTGGTGCCGGTCTGGTTTTCCAGCAGGGCCGATCCCAGGTGCACGGGGTTGCCCACAGACCAGGAGCCGTAGTTCAGCTTGCCGGGGTTGGCCTTGGCGTCTGCAATCAGATCGCCAATGGTCTTGTAGGGGCTGTTGACGGGAACGCAAACAAAGAAGAAGTTGCGGAACAGCGGCAGCAGAATTTCGAAGTCCTTGTTCAAGTCGTAGGGCAGCTTCTTGAACAGGTGGGGGTAGGCGGCGATGTGGACGTTGTCCAACTGGATCATGTCTGTGCCGTCTGTGGCACCACGCTTGAATTCACTGATGGCGATGAAGCCGTTGCCACCGGGGCGGTTTTCCACCACCACAGGCTGGCCCCAGGCGCGGCCCAGCTTGTCGGCCACGAGGCGCGACAGGCCGTCAGGGCCACCACCCACGGGGAAAGGGTTGATGATGCGCGAGGACTTGGTGGGCCACTTGGCGCTTTGCGCAAAGCTGGGGGATGCCACGGCAGCGGCAATCGCGCCCAGCGCGAATGCGGCTTGGCGACGGCTCATATTGAGCGATTGAGTCATTTTTTGTCTCCCTGGAAGGACTGTCAGTGATGAGCTGCGTGTTTTGTCACGCATTGTTGATCTCGTCGGCTGTTGTTTTTAGATATTTATGCCCAGTTGATTACATTGTGTCACTGGGGCTTAAAACACCTAGGCCTAGCTGGGGCTAGCAGCTATAGCAAAATAGCATAGCTTGTATTGAGAGGTGGATGACATGAATTTGCAGCAAATTGAGACCTTTGTGCGAGTCGCCGAAGTGGGCAGCTTCAGCAAGGCCGCAGTGCTGCTGGACACCGCTCAGCCTGCGCTCAGTCGCCAGGTGCGGGCGCTAGAAACCGAGTTGCGCGAAACCTTGCTCATTCGTACGGGCCGCGGCGTTACGCTGACGGATGCGGGCCGACGCCTGCTGGAGCATGGCAATGCCATCATGCAGCGCGTGGCGCTGGCCAAGGAAGATTTAAGCAGTCAGCGCGATGAGCCTGTGGGCCGCATCACGGTGGGCTTACCGCCCAGCCTGGCGCGGCGGCTGACCCTGCCTTTGATTGATATTTTCAGCCGGGAGATGCCCAAGGCGCGGCTGGCCGTGGTGGAAGGCTTCTCGATGAATATCTCGGAGTGGCTGACTTCGGGGCGCATGGATCTGGGGCTGGTTTACACACCTGAGCCGCACCCGCAAATTGAAGTCACGCCCGTGCTGGAAGAGCGTCTGTGTCTGATTGGCCCAGCCAGTGCCTTGGCGGGTCGCACCAGCATTCCGTTTGAGCATCTGGACGAGTTTCCGCTCATCATGCCCCAACATGGGCAGATTTTCCGCAAGCTGATGGAGGCGCAGGCCACGCTTTCTCAGGTCAAACTCAATGTGGTGTGGGAAGTTTCCAGCGTGCCAGCCATTCTGGACCTGGTGCGTGGCGGCTATGGCTATGCGGCGCTGACCGATAGCGCCATGCATAGCCATGCCACCGATGCCGCGCTGGTCGAGGTGCCCATCAAGTCACCGCATATTGTCAGCACGCTGTGTCTGGTGCAGCCGGCCAAGAAAAAATCCACGCCTTTGATGCGGCGCTCGGCGGAGTTGCTGCGCAGGCTCAGCGTTCAGGTCTGCTCGGTGGAGAGTGGGCATATCTGATTTTGAATCAAATATGCCTCTATCCCTTTTATTGAAAGCGCTTTTGGCTATAAAAAACATAGCTTTAAAGCAAGGGGCGCAGGGTTCTGGCGGCCTCCTGCAGCAGCGGCAGAATCTCTTGCTGCATGATTTGCGGGCTCATGCGCTTGGCGGAGGTGACGACGTTCAGCGCTGCGATGGTGCGCCCCTGCATATTGCGCAGTGGCACGGCCACGGCCTGAATGGCCAGTTCATGCTCTTCAAGCGCCAGGCAGTAGTCGAGGCGGCGCACCTCGTTCAGCAGGGTTTTCAAGTTCGCCGTATCCGACACCGTATGCGCGGTGAGTTTGGGTAGGTCATACGTGGCCAGCCAGTCTTGCAGCTCGGCAGGCGAGAGCGATGCCAGCAGCACCCGGCCGGTTGATGTGGCATGGGCGGGCAGGCGCGTGCCAAGGTGCAGGCCGTGGGCCATCAGTCGCTGGCCCCTTTCATGCACGGCACTGCGCGCGACGATGACGACTTCGCTGCCCTCGCGCACCACGCATGAGTAGGAGAGGCCGGTTTGCGCGGCAAGTTTGTGCAGCACGGGCTGCACGATGCGTGGCAACTGGGCTGAAGCGAGATAGCTGCCGGACAGACGCAGCACCTTGGGCGCCAGCCAGTAGTAGCTGCCGTCCGTTTCAAGGTAGCCCAGATAGGCCAGGGTGAGTAAATGTCTGCGTGCGGCGGCGCGGGTAATCCCCGCGCGATTGGCGGCCATGGTGGCATTCAGGCGCTGGCGTTCAGTGTCAAAGCTCTCCAGCACGGCCAGACCTTTGGCAAGGCCCGCAATAAAGTCGGCTGGGGCAATGGAGGGGGAGTTGGGCTCACTCATGAAATGTGCTTCCAATCTGTTTTTGTGCGATTGTCGTTCTTATTGTGCGATTGTCGCGCAAACAACGCTTCTGAGCTTTGCCTTGATGCAGCACAAAACTTAGTCTTGTGGCCGTACTCAATCAGCACCGGCCTGTACAGCAAGTACCGCGCCGGGGCTGCCTGAAAGTATTTAAGCCATAACAAGGAGTCACACATCATGCGTACACAAGTAGCCATCATCGGTGCCGGTCCCGCAGGTCTTTTGCTCGGTCAGCTGCTCTACAAGGCAGGTATCGACAACATCATCATTGAGCAGCGCAGCGCCGACTATGTGCTGGGCCGTATCCGCGCCGGTGTGCTGGAGCAGGTGACGGTGGATCTGCTCAAGCAGGCGGGTGCAGACAAACGCATGAATGAAGAAGGTCTGCCGCACGACGGCATTGAGCTGCTATTCAAGGGCCAGCGCCATCGCATCAATCTGCATGACCTGACCGGCGGCAAGCGCGTGATGGTCTATGGCCAGACTGAAGTGACGCGCGACCTGATGGCGGTACGCGCTGAAGAAGGCCTGACTACGGTTTATGAAGCCAGTAACGTGCAGCCTGTAGCCTTTGAGAGCGCCAAGCCCAAGGTGCGCTATGAAAAAGACGGCCAAGTGCATGAAATCGAATGCGATTTCATTGCTGGCTGCGACGGCTTTCACGGCATCTGCCGTGCAAGCGCCCCTCAGGACAAGATCAAGACCTTTGAAAAGGTCTACCCGTTCGGCTGGCTGGGCCTGCTGTCCGATACACCTCCCGTGTCGCACGAGCTGATTTATGCCAACACCGAGCGCGGTTTTGCCCTGTGCAGCCAGCGCAGCGCCACCCGCAGCCGCTACTACCTGCAAGTGCCGCTGACCGACAAGGTCGAAGACTGGAGCGACGAAGCCTTCTGGGAAGAACTCAAAAAGCGTCTGGACCCCGAAGCGCGCGCCAATCTGGTGACCGGCCCTTCGCTGGAGAAAAGCATTGCACCGCTGCGCAGTTTTGTGACCGAGCCCATGCGCTTTGGCCGCATGTTCCTGGCCGGCGATGCGGCGCACATCGTGCCGCCCACCGGTGCCAAGGGCCTGAATCTGGCGGCTTCCGATGTGGGCTATCTGTCGCAAGCCTTCACCGAGTACTACAAGGACAACTCAGAAGCCGGTATTGATCGTTATTCCGAGCAATGCCTGCGCCGCGTCTGGAAGGCGGAGCGCTTCTCGTGGTGGATGACTTCCATGCTGCACAACTTCCCCAATGAGGGCGAGTTCAACACCAAGGTACAGGAAGCCGAGCTGGACTACATCGTCAATTCTGTAGCCGGTTCGACCTCGTTGGCCGAAAACTACGTGGGCCTGCCACTGGTGTAAGTCCTCCGTTGCATGGCTCTCGTCACGGTCGTGACGAACGCCTTGGTGCCTGCTGTCGGTACCGGGCTTTGACTGCCCGCATCGCTTGCGTGATGCGGGCAGTTTTGCGTGCATTCATGCAAATTGGTTGGTGCAGCCTTGCGTAAATATCGATGCTGGACGAGATGTCAGCGCGCGCTACGAGGAGTAAGCTTGCCCACCTTATGGCGCACATCATGTTCTCTCCTCCCTACATCCCGCCGGCTCAGGCGGCCCAGTCCTTGCGCACGCACGGTTATGCCGTGCTGCAGCCCGAGGATTTTGCCCAGTGGATGGGCTTGAGTGTGAATGATCTGCAGGCCATGGATGCCGACTGGCAGGGCCTGCCGCCCGATGCATTTCTCAAAGACGGTGGCCGCTACCGTCGCCGTCGCCACTCCTGCTTTGTGAGCGATGGCGATCACGTGCATCAGGTGCCACACCGCGCGCATTGGCAGCCTGTGGAGTACAACGCACTGCACGGCGGTATGCAGCGCATGTTCGATCCCATGTTGGATGCGACCACCCATAGTCCGGCCTGGCTGGCGATGATCAATGCGCTGGGTCAGCTGGCCGATCAGGTCTTTTGCGCCGATGAAATGCATGAGCGCTGGTTTGTGGAAGCACACCAGTTTCGCATTGACACCACCGATGGCATTGGTCGCCCCACACCGGAAGGCGCGCACCGTGATGGCGTAGATCTGGTCGCAGTGCTGATGGTGAACCGCCAGGGCGTGAAGGGGGGGGAGACCCGCGTGTTTGAAGCCACGGGCCCCAACGGCCAGCGTTTTACGCTGACCGAGCCCTGGTCCATCATGCTTCTCGATGATGCGCGCATGATTCATGAAACCACGCCCATTCAACCGGCAGAGCCCGGCGGCGTGCGCGATACCCTGGTGCTGACCTACCGCCGTGGCAATTTTCAGGGTGCGGACTTGCAGGGGACGGCTTCTTGATTGCTGCAATCAGAGGGGTTTAAAAAAGTTGAGCAAAACTGTAACGTATTCAGGTCATCAAAGTGATGACGGGGACGCTGCATGATGCGCGTCCGAGGGTGAAGAGAGGACAGAGAGCTTCACCGAGCTATTCAACAAATTAAAAGAAACTGGCCAACACCACGCCCCACAAGGCGTGGTTTTTTGTGATGAATCGTCTTTACGCCCTTAGTCTATCTACACTGACCGCTCTTATAACGATAGTGGCTTGCTCGCCCACTGAAAACCCATCGCTGCAGGCTCATACCAAGGAACCCACCATTTACTTTCGTAATGGTCTGGAAATTCAGGTTGGCGAGAACGCCATACCGATTCATGGCGTGGAAGCATGCCCCTATGGCCTGGCCGCGCCGGCGGGTGCTGTTGTCAATATGAATGATGCCAAGTGCCTTCGCCTGGCGGATGACACCGAGCAAATCGTGGTGATGCTGGATATGCCAGACGGCGTCGTGCAGGAAGAATGGACCGTGCGCCGCGATGGCCCGAGCAAGCCCGACGAACCGGCTTTCAAGCATGTCTCACTGCTGCGTCCCGATGGAACGCGCATCACGATTACTGAAAAGTCGGACAAGCTGCTGGACAAGTGCTACGAATACGAGGCTGCTCACGTCTGTATCTGATGGGTCTCTGATGAGGCGTTGGGGCGGGACTTCAGGGTTGATTCAGATCAACACGCTGAGGCATGATGCAGGCAGACTGAACGTATCACACGGCGGTATTGCTTGACTCCGATGCCGCCACAACCCATAAGGAGACGCCTATGTCCATGTTCAATCACATTCTGGTTCCGGTCGATGGCTCCAACCCCTCGCTGCTGGCCGCGCGCAAGGCAGCAGAGCTTTCCAAGGTGTTTGGCAGTGCCGTCACGGCGGTCTATGTGGTGGACCCCTATCCCTTCACCGGCGTAGGTGCGGACTTTGCCTATGGCCAGTCGCAGTATCTGAGCGCAGCTACGGCTGAGGCCAATACGGCACTGGATGCCGTCAAGACCATCATGGAAGAAGCGGGCGTTCCCGTGAAAACGCTGGTAGGCGAGGGTCATGCCGTGCATGAAGGCATTGTGAACACCATGGTCAGCGTGGGGGCCGATCTGATTGTCATGGGCTCGCAAGGCCGCCGCGGACTTGAAAAGCTGATGCTAGGCAGCGTGACCCAGCGCGTGCTGGGTGCCGTCAAAATCCCTGTCCTCGTCGTACGCGAATAAAAGCCGCTCACATTAAACAAAAGACCTCCGATGGAGGTCTTTTTCATTACAGGGCGCAGTACTGAATCAAGCACGGCCCAACAAAGGGGCGGTAAGCAAGAGCCGACTCGCGGCGATGCTGCCGTCCCCCTTGGGGGAAGCGGCAAAGCCGCTCAGGGAGTTACTGAATACTAGCGCCCGAAGCTTCAACGATGGCTTTATTGGCCTTGAAGTCGCTCTGGAAGAATTGCTCAAATGCCTGCACGCTCATGGCCTTGGGCTCGGCGCCCTGCGTCAGGATGGCTTCCTTGACTTCAGGCATGGCCAGGAGCTTGTTCACCTCTGCGTTGACCTTGTTCACGATGGGGGTGGGCGTGTTGCGGGGCATGAAGATGCCGTACCAGGTACTCACGTTAAAGCCTTTGAGACCAGACTCAGCCAGCGTAGGCGTCTCAGGCAGCGAGGTGGAGCGGGCGGCAGAGGTGACCGCAATGGCGCGCATCTTTCCGGCCTTGATCTGACCAATGGCCGATGGAACGGACGAGACCAGCAGGTCCACATTGCCAGACAGGGCATCCATCATGGCAGGGTTGGAGCCCTTGTAGGGCACGTGCGTGAGCTGAATGCCTGCGGCTTTTTCCAGCATCACGCCGGCCAGATGAATGCTGGTGCCGTTGCCGGGCGAGCCGTAGGTAATCTTGGAAGGATTCTTTTTGGCTGCCGCCACCACATCCGCCAGCGTCTTGTAAGGCGAGTTGGCTGCCGTGGCAATCACGATGGGGGTGTAGGCCACGTGGGCCACGGGCGTCAGATCGCGAGTGGGGTTCCAGGGCAGGCTTTTGTACAGATAGGGGCCCAGAACCACATTGTCTTTCTGGCCCATCACCATGTCATAGCCCGTGGGTGCAGATTTCACTGCTTCGGTAATGCCAATGGTGCCGCCTGCGCCAGCGCGGTTGTCGGGCACGACAGACCATTTGCTGACTTCGGTGAGCTTGCTGGCAATCACGCGCGAAAGAATGTCAGTGCCGCCGCCCGGCGGGAAAGGCACGATCATGCGCACAGGCTTGTTCGGATAGTCCTTGGCGAGGTCTTGTGCTGCGGCGGAGAAGCTCAGGCCCGTGCTTGCGATCACGGCTGTGCTGATGAGGATTTGGCGAAACATGAAAAAGAAACTCCAGAGACGAACGGGGGAGCGCTGGCCCGCATAAAGGGCGGCGCAGTCGCTGCTGGTGTCATGGGCTGATAAGCCTAAAACCAGCGTCACGGAAGGTGGGCTTTTCGATGATCGGGGAGGGTGGTTCCGCCATCAATGGGTATTTGTCTTTACCGGAGAGCGCGAGCCATGCGGTACGGACATGGCAAGCCAGCATTCGCGCGCGCTGCACGGCAGGGTTGCTGCATGTACTAGCACGGGGGCAGCGTACCGATCGGGTGTCGCTGCCGTTGTGGCCCACGGGCGCGGATTGCGGCTCTTTGCAGCCTTGCAGCTGCTTCAGAACAGTGGAAACATTCTGCCACGCATGCAAGGCTTGCAAGGGCTTACCTCGCGAATAGCTTGCCTCGCAGCACAGATTTTTGCTTTGTTCATTAGTCCAAAGTAAAAAAGCCGCTGACGCTTATCCATCAAGCGCCAGCAGCTATGCTTTTGAGGCGAAAGTAGCTCAGGCTTGGCGCACATCGGCGACAACTTGATCGCCAAAATCAGGCCGCTCAAGCCAGGCCAGCACGCGGGCTGCGGCATCACCTGCCGAAGTCAGCTGGCCATTGGCGTGCAGACCGGCAAAGCGCTCTACATCGGGGAAGTCGCCAGTGGCTGCACTGCGCAGCTGCACCTGCATATCGGTATCAATCACACCCGGTGCCAGCGACACAATGCGCGCGCCGTTGGGCTTGGCCGCTTCTTCCAGCGCTACGCAGTTGCTGAACTGGTCCATGCCCGCCTTGGCCGTGCAGTAACTGGCCTGCGATGCCATGGCGCGGCGGCCCAGACCGGAGGAAATATTGAGCACTTTGCGTGGAATGCTCCAGCCTTCGGTGGCGCTCAGAAAGGCCCCGGTCAGCGCCATGGGGGCTTCAAGTCCCACACGCATGGCGTTGATCATGTCGGCCGCAGGCACCTGCGACAGCGGTGCAATCTGCGGCATGACGCCTGCGTTGTTGATAAGGGTGATGCTGGCCCAGTCGCTGCGTTTGAGCGTGCCCAGCCAGGTGGCGAGGCGCTGTGCGGCCGCTGCGCTCTGGGACAGGTCTTGCTCCCATTGCAATAGCTGCTCGGGCTTGCTGGCGCTGGCAGCCAGCTCTGCGCTGGTCTTGCGGGCAATGCTCAGCACTTGTTGGCCTTGCGCCAGAAGTTGCTGGCCCATGGTAAGGCCCATACCGCGTGAGCCGCCGGTGAGAATCGTCAGATGCTTGGTCATGTCGGCCATCTTACGGTTGATTGGTGACAGAAAAAACAGGCCCCGCAGATTTGCATCCGGCGGGGCCTGTGCATCATGACGCGCGCTGCGCTCAGTGATTCAGTGCGCCATCAATGGCCCAGATAGGCCTTGCGCACATCATCATTGGTCAGCAGATTGGCTCCGGTATCTTCCAGCACCACCTTGCCGGTTTCCAGCACATAGCCACGGTCGGCGATCTGCAGGGCACGGTTGGCATTTTGCTCGACGAGGAACACCGTCACACCCGCAGCGCGAATGGTCTGAATGATCTCGAAGATCTGCGCAATGATCAGTGGAGCCAGACCCAGTGTGGGTTCATCGAGCAGCAGCAGGCGAGGCTTGCTCATCAGCGCGCGGCCAATGGCCAGCATCTGCTGCTCGCCGCCCGACATGGTGCCCGAGCGCTGCACGGCGCGCTCCTTGAGGCGCGGGAACAGCGTGAAGACATGCTCAATGCCATCGGCAATTTCGTTCTTGTTCAGAAAGAAGGCACCCATCTGCAGGTTCTCGGTCACCGTCAGGTCTTTGAAGACACGGCGGCCTTCGGGCGAGATGGCGATGCCGCGGCGCATGATGTGGTGGGTGGACATCTGGGTGATGTCTTCGCCCTCGAATGCAATGCGCCCGCTGCTGGCACGCGGGTTGCCGCACACCGTCATCAGCAGCGATGTCTTACCCGCTCCATTGCTGCCGATCAGGGTGACGATCTCGCCTTGGTTGACATGCAGGCTGACCTGATTGACGGCGCAGATCGCGCCGTAGTGGGTGGAGACTTGGTTTAGCTCCAGCATCGATTTGCTCATCAGGCTTCTCCCAGATAGGCCTTGATGACCCGTTCATCATTGCGAATCGCTTCGGGCAGGCCCATGGCGATGGGCTTGCCGTATTCCATGACCAGAATGCGCTCGGAGACGCCCATGACCAGACCCATATCGTGCTCGATCAGCAGCACGGTCACGCCATACTGCGTGCGCAACTGGTCTATGAGTTGCTGCAGGTCTTTCTTCTCCTGCGGATTCAGACCGGCGGCGGGCTCGTCCAGCATCAGCACGCGAGGCTTGGTGATCATGCAGCGCGCAATTTCAAGGCGGCGCTGGTGGCCGTAGGCCAGATTGCCCGCCTCACGGTTGGCAAACTGGCGCAGGCCCATGACATCCAGCCATTGCAGGGCGTTTTCCACCTTTTCTTCTTCGGCTCGGCGGTAAGCGGGCGTGTTGAACAGACCGCTGAGCAGGTTGACCCGGCCCGTGCTGTGCTGGGCGACCAGAAGGTTTTCCAGCGCGGTCATATTTTTGAACAGGCGCACGTTCTGGAAGGTGCGCACCACGCCGTGATTGGCCACCTGATGGCTGCTTTGCCCGGCAATGCTTTGCCCGTTGAGCACCACTGCGCCACCCGATGGCTGGTAGAAACCGCTGATGCAGTTGAATACGGTGGTCTTGCCCGCGCCATTGGGGCCGATGATGGCAAACACTTCCTGCGGGCGCACGTTGAAGCCCACGCTGTCCACGGCCAGCAGGCCGCCGAAGCGCATGCACAGGTCTTTGACTTCTAGCAAATACTCGCTCATGCGCTTGTCCTGCCTGTGGTTGTAGTTATAAAAATAATAGCGTTGATAGGCAGAGTCATGCTTTGATCTCCACCTGATGGCGCTTCATGGGCAGCAGACCTTGCGGACGCCAGATCATCATCAAGATCATGACCAGACCGAAGATCAGCATGCGGTATTCAGAGAACTCGCGCGCCAGCTCGGGCAGGACCGTCAGGATGATGGCCGCCAGAATCACGCCCAGTTGCGAGCCCATGCCACCCAGCACCACGATGGCCAAAATGAGCGCGGACTCAATAAAGGTAAAGGATTCGGGGTTCACGATGCCCTGGCGTGCCGCAAAAAATGCACCGCCAAAACCCGCAAACATGGCACCCAGCGTGAAGGCCGAAAGCTTGATCTTCATGGGGTTCATGCCCAGGGAGCGGCAGGCAATTTCGTCTTCGCGCAGCGCTTCCCATGAGCGGCCAATAGGCATGCGAATCAGGCGGTTGCTGATGAACAGCGTCACCATGGCTAGCAGCAGCGCCATCAGATAGAGCGCGATCACCATGTGCATGGAGTTGAACTCTAGCCCGAAAAACTGGTGAAAGGTCGTGCCACCCTCAGTCACGGGGTTGCGTGTCATGGGCAGGCCAAACACCGTGGGCTTGGGAATGCTGGAGATGCCGTCAGGCCCGCCCGTGACGCTGGTCATATTGGTCAGCAGCAGGCGAATGATTTCGCCAAAGCCCAGTGTCACAATGGCCAGATAGTCGCCGCGCAGGCGCAAGACCGGAAATCCTAGTACAAAGCCGAAGAGGGCGGAAGCGGCGCCCGCCAGCGGCAGGGCTTGCCAGAACGACCAGCCGGCCCAGTGGAACAGCAGCGCATAGGTATAGGCGCCTACAGCGTAAAAGCCCACAAAGCCCAGATCCAGCAGGCCGGCAAAGCCGACCACCACGTTCAGGCCCAGGCCCAGCATGACGTAAATCATGGCCAGAGTCGCAATGTCCACTGCGTTGCGGCCCGCGAAAAACGGCCAGGAGGCTGCCATCATCAGCACCACAAAGATGACGACATTGCGTGTGCCCGACTTCATCTGCGGCATGGCCGGCAGGCTGACTTTGGGCATCTTGCCTGTGAGCAAGGGCTTGAGCATTTGGCCGACGAACACGATGACGCAGGCCCAGATAGTCCAGCGCCAGTCCGGGGCAATCTGGGTGCGCATGCCTGCGCGCTCCAGATGCAGGCTGAAGACGGGGGTGACGACAATGGCTGTCATCACCGTGGCGATCAGCGCATCGCGAAAGGAAGCGGAAAAGCTGTACTTCATCAGACCTTCTCCACTTCAGGTTTGCCCAGCAGGCCGGAGGGGCGGAACATCAAGATGGTGACCAGCAGACCAAAGGCCACGATGTCTTTGTACTCCGACGAGATGTAGGCCGCAGCAAAGGTCTCGGCCACACCCAGAATCACCCCGCCCAGCATGGCTCCGGGGATGGAGCCAATGCCGCCCAGTACCGCAGCCGTAAACGCCTTGATACCTGCCAGAAAGCCGATGAAGGGGTTGAGCTTGCCCACAGCCAGCGCAATCAGCACACCGCCTACGGCAGCCAGCACGGCACCCAGCACAAAGGTGAAGGAGATGACTTTATTGGTGTCAATGCCCAGCAGGTTGGCCATGTGCATGTCCTGCGCGCAGGCGCGCGAGGCGCGGCCCATGCGCGAATGCTTGATGTACATGGTCAGGGCAATCATCAGCAGCACGGTCACCACGATGATGAGTACGCGGGTGTAGGGGATGAAGACCTCGAAATCACCCATGTGGAAGTTGATGGCACCCGGCAGCAGCGATGGCACGGCCATGTCGCGTGCGCCCTGGCCCAGAGCCACCCAGTTCTGCAAGAAGATGGACATGCCGATGGCCGAGATCAGCGCCACAAGGCGCGGGCTCTGGCGCACAGGCTTGTAGGCCACCTGTTCGACCACCAGGCCATAGACGCCGGTGACGAAGACGGAGACCACCAGCATCAGGCCGATGATGGCCCAGATGGGCAGGCCGCTTTGCGTGCCCACCGCCGAAAGCGTGACGAGGCCGATATAGGCCCCGAGCATGTAGATGTCACCGTGGGCGAAATTGATCATGCCGATGATGCCGTAGACCATGGTGTAGCCAATGGCGATCAGGGCGTAAATGGCTCCGAGTGAGAGCCCGTTGAATAGCTGTTGTATCAGCTGGGGAAGAAAATCTGACATGTAACGCCACCCTTGAAACAGGAAAAGGCCCGAGGGCCAGATATCAAACATCCGCGGGCGTGGCCCTCGCCACTGCCCCGGAAGATAGCGGTGGAATTACTTGGCCAGCGACTTGCTGCCGTCCTTGTGCCACTGGAAGACCTGGAAGTCGAAGGCGTTCAAGTCGCCTTGCTTGTTCCAGGAAACGGGGCCCAGCACGGTTTCCACTCCTGTGGTTTTGTGCATCCAGTCGGCCACCTTGGCGGGGTTGTCACCCGCAGCCTTGATGGCAGCCAGCAGTGATTGGGTCGCAGCAAACGAGGTCAGCTGGAAAGCGCCTGAAGCATTGCGCTTCTTGTCTGCGAAGGCCTTCACGACGGCAGCGTTCTTGGGGTTGGCAGCAAAGTCTGCGGGCAGCGTGACCAGCATGCCTTCGACGGCAGGGCCGGCAATGGCGTTGACTTCAGGATTGCCTACACCTTCAGGACCCATCATCTTGACCTTCAGGCCTTGCTCTGCAGCTTGGCGCAGCAGCAGGCCCATTTCAGGGTGGTAGCCGCCGTAGTAGACAAAGTCCACGCCAGCGCCCTTGAGCTTGGTGATGACGGCGGAGTAGTCGCTGTCGCCGGCGTTGATGCCTTCAAACAAGGCGACAGGCACATTGGCTTTTTGCAGATCAGCGCGCACGGAGGAGGCTATGCCCTGACCATACGACTGCTTGTCGTGCAGCACGGCTACCTTCTTGGGCTTGATCTTCTCGACGATGAACTTGGCAGCGGCTGGGCCTTGCTGATCATCGCGGCCGATGGTGCGGAAGATGAAATGGTAGTTCTTGCCATCCGTCAGCGCAGGCGACGTTGCGGAGGGTGTCACCACCACCACGCCTTCATTGTTGTAGATGGGGGCTGCAGCAATCGATGCACCCGAGCAGACGGGGCCGACCACATAGCCGATCTTGCTGTTGACCACGCGGTTGGCGGCCACGGGGCCTTGCTTGGGCTCGCAAGCGTCATCCACGGGCACCAGTTCGATCTTCTTGCCACCAATACCGCCAGCCGCATTGGCCATTTCGACAGCGGTGGTTGCGCCTTCTTTGACCATGTCGCCGTACTGAGTCAGAGCGCCGGTGGTGGGGATGACCAAGGCGATCTTGATCTGGGCGTGTGCAGCCGTGGATACCAGAGCGGCACCAGCCAGACCCAGAGCGGCAACAACGGCTTGCATGCGGAACGGAATGCTCATGAGGACTTCCTTCGAAACTAAATGTTCGTGAAACGCAAAAACTGCACATGCAGCTTGCGCAAAGAAGCTCAGGTTAATCGAGTGGTTGCTGAAGGCAACAGGGTATGCAGGGGGTGGTGCAGGCGAGCGGTTTTTGCTATGTCGGGCATAGCAGCTAGTGCACTGTGGATATAGCTCTGCCTTCATTTGAAGGTGGAATCATGGCTGGCGCTGGAATTTTGCGTAAGGCGGTGGCCTTAGCGGCCTTCTTGGTGTTTTTGTAGCGCGGTGTGCCGCTGTTTCGCTGATTTTTGTGATTTGCTGAATTTTTATGCAATCAGGCAAAGCCATGGTGTTTGTCTGGGTGACGGGACGCTTAAAAGTCAGGCGTGCTTTCGATCTTTAGCAGAGTCCCTGTGACGGGGTGTGTCATCTCCAGTGCTGCCGCGTGCAGCAAAAGGCGTGGGCTGGCAGCCAAAGCCTCCCCGCAGGCATAAAGGGCATCGCCCAGAATGGCGTGGCCCGTGGCGGCCATGTGCAGGCGCAACTGGTGGGTGCGGCCTGTCAGGGGGCTTAGCAGCACGCGGGTGGCGGGCAGGCCGCAGTGGTTGACCGGTTGCAGCACCTTCCAGAGGGTCTGGCTGCTTTTTCCTGTTTCATGGTTGATGATACGCAGCGGGCGGCGCTCCCAGTCGGCGGCAATGGGCAGGTCAATCAGCTGCCAGTTTTCGTCATCGGCGGTAACGGGGTCCGGTTGCAGCTCGCCGGCGACCACCGCAACATAGCGCTTTTGGACTTGCCTCTCGGCAAAAGCCTGACTGAGCTGGCGCTGCACGGGCAGGTTGCGCGCCATGATGACCAGGCCGGAGGTGGCCTGATCGAGACGGTGGACCACCAGCGCATCGCCAAAATGCTGCAGGGCGCGCAGGCTCAGGCAGTCCTGCTTGTCAGGGCCACGGCCGGGCACGCACAGCAGGCCAGAGGGTTTGTTCAGCACCAGCAGGTGCTCGTCCTCATACACGCAGTTCAGTTCACTCATCAACATCATCAAAAATCAAGGGTTCAGCAGCTCATGCACGGTGGTGCAGAAGTCCTGCACATCATTGGGCTTGTGGATCAGTGCCTTGGCTCCCGCCGCAATGGCTGCCTGCTCTATTTCGGCGGTGACATAGCCAGATGCCAGTGCAATCGGCAACTGAGGGTTGATCTGCAGGGCCTGCTTGAGCAGGTCTACGCCGCTGAAACCGGGCATGTTGTAGTCGGTCACGATCAGGTCATAACGGCTGGGTGCGTCCTGCAGCGCTTCCATGGCCTCGTGCGGATCGGTAAAGCCCGAGACCTGATAACCCCGGCGGCGCAGCAGGCGCTGAAAGAGAAAGACCAGAGCCTGGTCATCATCTACATACATCACATGGCGGGAACCGCTGGGCTCGAGCGGCTCGGCTGGCAGGGCCACCGGTTTGGCGGCGATGGGTTCCGCGAAATCGACGTCAGCGTCGTGCCTATCGCTCAAAGGGAAGTAGAGCGTAAAGCAGCTGCCCTGGCCCAGCTCGCTGTGCACATCGACGGCACCGCCATGTGTTCGCATCACGCCATGCACCACCGACAGGCCCAGCCCCGTGCCCTGACCGACGGGCTTGGTTGTGAAAAATGGCTCGAAGATACGCCTCTGGGTGACCGCATCCATGCCGGGGCCGGAGTCTTGCACGATGAAGGCTAGGTATTCGGCCACGGGCAGGCCCAGACGCTCGCATTGATAACTGTCTGGCGCAATGCGCATGGCCTGCATCTGGATGATGTCGCGTTGGTTGCCAATCGCCTGCATGGCGTTGTTGCAGAGATTGAAAAGGGCTTGCTCCACCTGCGTGGGGTCGGCCATCAACGGTGGCAGATTGTCGGGTTCAAGCAGCTGCAGTCCGATGAAGGGCGGCAAGGTCACGCGCAGCAGGCGGGCCGTGTCGGACATGACTTCCTGCACCTGCACGGGGCGGCGCTCAGGCTTGTCGTTGCGGCTGAAGGTCAAAATCTGGCGTACGAGATCGCGGGCCCGGCGGCCGGCTTTTTCAATCTCGCGCAGGCTTTCCATGGCGGCGGGGTTGCCAGCGCTGTCGGCCTTGGCCAATTCCACATTGCCCAGAATGGCACCCACGATGTTGTTGAAGTCGTGGGCAATGCCGCCAGCCATGGTGCCCACAGCCTGCATTTTGTGGGACTCGCGCAGCTGCGTTTCCAGCGCGTTGCGCTGGGCATCAGCGCGTTTGCGGCTGGTCAGGTCGCGGGCAAAGATGGTGGTGGTGTCGCCGCTGCTGTGATGCTCGAAGGAGACACTGACCTCGACCGGAATCTCGCGTCCTGTCACGGTCATGCCGGTCATCTCGCCCAGCACGGCTTGCGTCGTTAAAGAGGCAAACGCCAGCGCCTGGGTGGCGTCTGGCAGAAAGCGGTCCAGCGGGCTGCCCAGCGCATCCTGAGGCGAGCATAAAAATAGCGCCGCGGCCGTAGGGTTGAAGACGGTGATGTGCTGGCGTTGATCAACGCAGATGATGGCGTCCAGCGAGGAGTTGATAACGGACTCCAGCCGTCGCTCGCTGGTGTGCAGTTGCTGGTTGCGCTCTTGCAGCGTCTTGCGCTCGGCGAGCAGCGGGCCCTGGTTGACCACGGCGCACAGGTACTGCCAGGTGGCCGGCCCGTTTTGCTGGTGCACGGCCACGCCGGAAATATGCAGGTCACCGCACAGCTCGTACTGCTCGTTGATCTGAAACAGCACCTCATGCACCTCAGCGCGGCCCGTGGCCTTGGCTTGCTCAAACGCCATGGCCACGCGCTGGGTGTCGCTCTCATGCACAAAGGGCTTGAAGTTGACCAGCAGCCGGTCTTTTTCGGTGGGCTGAAAGGCACGGTGCGCCATGGCATTGGCTTGCACCACCATATCGAACTCATCGAGCACCAGCAGGGGCAGCGGAATGCTGGCAAACAGGGTTTCGAAGCGCTCGGAGGCACTTTCAGCCACCGCCTGGCTGTAGTTGAGCACCTCGTTTTGCAGCTCCAGCTCATGCTGATAGTTGCGCAGCTCGGCCACCAGCGCCTGCAGCGGGTCTTCATCCTCGGGCACCAGCGGGAGGGTCTCTGCGCTCAAGCCCAGGGGTGCACCCCCCGGCGACAGCAGGGCATGCAGGGGCAGGCCATCGTCAATGGCGGGAAGTGGAGGCGGGAGAGGGCGGTCAGAAGAGCTCATGGGCAGGCAGGTGCCGGTTAGCGAGTAAATCACCGGCAGTGTAAGCGGGGGCGCTGCTTGCAGCCTGCCAAAAGTCTCTTGGGTCTTGCTCGAGCCTAAGCGGTAAGCATTATTTGCTCATCAATTCATATCTTTCCGCGTTTGATCGATGGGCAGCAGAGGTGTTTTTGACATTGAAAGCCAGGGCGGTAACGCACTGGCTTTTGAGATTCCACACCTCAGAGCGTGTTGACGGGGTCAGCTCGTCAGCACGCTCTTCACGATCAGTCGTCGTAAGCGTCTATGGGCACGCAGCTGCAGAACAGGTTGCGGTCACCGTAGACGTTGTCCACGCGGCCCACGGGGCTCCAGTACTTGGCGCGGCGCAGGGCAGGCATGGGGTAGGCGGCAGTCTCGCGGCTGTAGCTGTGGTTCCACTCGGTGGTCAGCAAGGTCTCGGCCGTGTGCGGAGCGTTTTTGAGCGGGTTGTCGTCCTGAGGCAGCTTGCCCGCTTCGATCTCGGCAATCTCGGCACGGATGGCAATCATGGCGTCGATAAAGCGGTTCAGCTCGTACAGGTTCTCGCTCTCGGTCGGTTCCACCATCAGTGTGTTGGGCACGGGGAATGACAGCGTTGGGGCATGGAAGCCGTAGTCAATCAGGCGCTTGGCGACGTCTTCGGCCATCACGCCACAGCTTTCCTTGAAGTGACGCAGGTCTAGGATGCACTCGTGCGCGACCAGGCCGTGCTCGCCTGCGTACAAGGTGGGGAAGTGGTCCTTGAGGCGCGCGCTGATGTAGTTGGCATTGAGGATGGCGGTTTCGGTCGCCAACTTCAAACCCGGCTCGCCCATCATGCGGATATACATCCAGCTAATGGGTAAAACCGCTGCATTGCCCAAAGGTGCTGCGCTGACTGCTCCTACTTTTCGAGTGTCTCCGCACGTGGCATGGCCGGGCAGGAAGGGTACGAGGTCTTCGACCACGCAGACAGGACCCACGCCGGGGCCACCACCGCCATGGGGAATGCAGAAGGTCTTGTGCAAGTTCAGGTGGCTGACATCGCCGCCAAACTCACCGGGCGCGGCCAGGCCGACCAGTGCGTTCATGTTGGCACCATCCACATACACACGGCCGCCATGGCTGTGTACCAGCTGGCACAGCTCCTTGACCTGCGTCTCAAACACACCGTGTGTGCTGGGGTAGGTGATCATGATGCAGGCCAGGTTGGCGCTGTGCTTTTCACAATGCGCCTTCAGGTCATCCATGTCCACATTGCCGTTGTCGTCGCATTGGGTGACCACAACCTGCAGGCCCACCATTTGCGCAGATGCCGGGTTGGTGCCGTGGGCGCTGCTGGGAATCAGGCAGATATTGCGGTGCGCGTCGCCCCTGGATTCGTGGAAGGCCTTGATGGCCAGCAGACCCGCATATTCACCTTGCGAGCCTGCATTGGGTTGCAGGCTGATGCCGGCGTAGCCCGTGGCCTGGCACAGCCAGCCGCGCAGCAGCTCGTCCAGTTCTGCATAGCCTTGCAACTGGCTGGCGGGGGAGAACGGGTGGATGTTGGCGAACTCTGGCCAGGTGATGGGGATCATCTCGCTGGTGGCGTTGAGCTTCATGGTGCAGCTGCCCAGCGGGATCATGCTGCGGTCCAGCGCCAAGTCCTTGTCACTCAAGCTGCGGATGTAGCGCAGCATGGCGGTTTCGGAGTGGTGGGTGTTGAAGACCGGGTGGGTCAGGAAGGCGCTGCTGCGCTGCAGAGCCTCGGGAATCAACGAGGGCGCGCCTTCGTCCATGGCGTCAATCGTGGGCAGGGCTTGGCCGTCTTTGGCAAAGATGCTCCAGATCAGCTCCACATCGGCGCGGGTCGTGGTTTCGTCCAGGCTGATGCACAGATAGTCATTAAAGGCTTTTCGCAGGTTGACGCCCTTGGATACGGCGCGAGCAGCTATGGAATCCGTAGCGGCCTGGGTGTGCAGGCTGAGCGTATCGAAGGCTGTGTCATGGTGGTGGGCGCTGAATTCCAGTTGCGCCAGGCCGCGACTCAGAATGGCGGTAAAGCGCGCCACGCGCTGGGCGATGCGCTTGAGGCCTTGGGGGCCGTGATAGACGGCGTACATGCTGGCAATGACTGCGGGCAGCACCTGTGCCGTACAGATATTGGAGGTGGCCTTTTCGCGGCGGATATGCTGCTCGCGCGTTTGAAGCGCCAAGCGGTAAGCGGGCTTGCCATGCACATCGACGCTGACGCCGACCAGACGGCCGGGCAGCGAGCGCTTGTACTCGTCACGGCAAGCCATGAAGGCGGCGTGCGGGCCACCGGCACCCATGGGCATGCCAAAGCGCTGGCTGTTGCCCACCACAATGTCGGCACCCCATTCGCCGGGCGGTGTCAGCAGGGTCAGGGCCAGCAGGTCGGTGGCGACAATGGCGGCGGCTTGCTTGGCGTGGATGGCATCTACATCGGCCTTCCAGTCCACAATCCAGCCGCTGGAGGCCGGGTACTGGATGACGGCAGCAAACAGATCGCCGGCCAGGGCGGCTTCCCATTCCTGTTGGCTGTTGGCAATGCTGACTTCGATGCCTATGGGCTGGGCGCGGGTCTGAATGACTTCAATGGTCTGGGGGTGAACATCACCGGCCAGCACGATGCGCTTGCTTTTGGATTTGACCGAGCGCTTGGCCAGTGTCATCGCCTCGGCAGCGGCCGTGGCTTCGTCCAACATGGATGCATTGGCAATCGGCATACCGGTCAGGTCAGTCACCATGGTCTGAAAGTTGACCAGCGCCTCCATGCGGCCTTGCGAGATTTCGGCCTGATACGGCGTGTAGGCCGTGTACCAGGCGGGATTTTCGAGAATATTGCGCAGAATGACACCCGGCGTATGCGTGCCGTAATAGCCCTGACCGATGAAGCTCTTTAGCACCTGATTCTTGCTGGCAATGGCTTTGAGCTCGGCCAGCGCAGCCGCCTCTGTTACCGGCGCAGGCAAGTCCATGGGCGTGGGGCGGGCGATGGATGTGGGCACCACGTCGCGAATCAGCGCATTCAGCGTGGGCTTGCCGATGACGTCCAGCATTTTTTGCTGCTCGTCGGTATCCGGGCCGATATGGCGGGGGAGGAACTCGCGGGAGTTTTCCAGAGACTCCAACGAAGCAACGGGGGCGGGAGGTGACATCAGCATGGGAGGGACCTATTCTCAAATACTGTGACTGACGGTTTGCATGCTAGGCATGCGTGAATGCCGTATGCCCGAAGGCATACAGCCGGTGCTTCAAGCAGTGCTGGCTTGTTCCAGCGCGGTATTCATCAGGGCCAGGCGTTCGCTTTCCTGGTCTGCATATTCCCAATCGGGGTATTTGATGCGTGCCAAGGTGTTCAGCCATTGCTGGCAGGCCAGGGCAAGCAGGGCCTGCTCGTGCAGATCGGCATCGATGCTGCCCATGATCTTGAGTTGAGCAAAGGCAGTGGCGACGTGGGCGCGGCAGACCGAGCGCAGATAGCTCTGGTTCATGTCGTCGTTGGCCAGCCACTGGGCCTTGGCCGCATCATCATGCGCCAGCATGTCCTTGGGCACGGGCAGATCCCAGTCGCTCAGTTGCTGGCGCAGAAAGCGAAGGGTCTTGGCGGGCTTGCCGCCCGTCTGCTCCTGGTACCACTCTTCAAGTGCGGCCAATGTGTCGCTGCCGTCATCGTTGCCGAAGGGGCTGAAGTCGTCACCGCAGTCGTAATAGAAATCATGGACCGCGATGCGCACAAAGGCCGGGTGGCTGGTCTCGCGGGAGAGACCGACTTCCGGATCGTCGAAATACTTGATGGTGCTCATGGCTGCATGCAAAAACGGCCTTCGCAATGCGAGGGCCGTTGATATGCTTAGTTGTCCTTGGCGAAGTCGTTGTAAGCGGTCTCTTCCATCAGACCTTCGAGCTCGCTCACATCGCTCATCTTGACCTTGAAGAACCAGCCGGTGTTCAGCGGGTCGCTGTTGGCCAGTGCCGGGTCGTCGCGCAGGGCTTCGTTGACTTCGATGATTTCGCCGGTCACGGGCATGTAGACATCAGCGGCGGCCTTGACGGACTCGACCACGCCAGCGACATCGCCAGCCTTGAAGGTGGAGCCGACGGCGGGCAGGTCCACAAACACCACATCGCCCAGCGCGTCTTGCGCGTGGACGGTGATGCCGACGATGGCGGCGTTGGTGTCAGCGACGTTGATCCATTCGTGTTCTTTGGAATACTTGATGCTCATGGAAGGCTCCAGATGGGGGATTCGGGGAATCAGATGTTTGAGAAAGGTCCAGCGCGCACTTTAGCGGCGTTCTGTGCCCTGTTTGGAGAACTGGCCTGACTGTTCTGCGGTGGCAGCCTTAGCCGCGGTAGTAATTGGTGGGCACAAACGGTGTGGCCACCACCTTCATGCGCACGGGCTTGCCGCGGACCATGGCGAAAATCTCGGTATCCACTGCCGCATAGTCGGGCTCTACATAAGCCAGAGCGATGGGCTGGTTCAGCGTGGGGCTGAGCAGGCCGCTGGTGATGTGGCCGATATGCTGGCCGTCCATGTTCTCCAGTACCGCAGGCTCGCGCACGGGAATGCGCTCAAGGGCCACAAGCCCTACACGCTTGCGCGTGAGCTGCTGCGGATTTTGCAGCTGCGCAAGCACAATGGCCGCGCCGGGAAAGCCGCCTTCGCGTTCACCGCCAGGGCGGCGCACCTTTTGAATGGCCCAGTTCAGCGCGCCTTCTATCGGAGTGGTGGTGGTGTCGATATCGTTGCCGTACAGGCACAGGCCCGCTTCTAAACGCAAAGAGTTGCGCGCGCCCAGACCAATGGGGGCGACTTCGGGCTGGGCCAGCAATGCTTGGGCCAAAGCCTCGGCGGCGTTGCTGGGCACGGAAATCTCAAAACCGTCTTCACCCGTATAGCCGCTTCGCGTGATGTAGAGCGCGTGGCCTTGCCAGTCAAAGTGGTTCCCAGTCATAAAGACCAGCGATGTCACTCCGGGGATAAGACGCGCCAGCGCAGTAGCCGCCTGCGGGCCTTGCAATGCCAGCAGGCCACGGTCGGGCAGGGGCACGACTTCGCAGCGCTGGCCTATGTGTTTTTGAATATGCGCAATATCGCCCTCTTTGCAGGCGCCGTTGACGATGAGGAAGAGATCGTCGCCCCGGTTGACGAACATCAGATCGTCCAGAATGCCGCCTTGCTCGTTGAGCAGCAGGCCGTAACGCTGCTTGTGCAGACCAAGGCCGATGACATCGACGGGCATCAGCGACTCCAGCGCGGCAGCGGCGTCCGGGCCTCGCAGCAGCAGCTGACCCATGTGCGAAACATCGAACAGGCCAGCGGCTTTGCGGGTGTGAAGATGCTCGGCCATCAGTCCCTGCGGGTACTGAACGGGCATGGCGTAGCCAGCAAATGGCACCATGCGGGCACTCAGTCTTTGGTGCAGGGCGAACAAAGGCGTGGTGCGCAGGTCGGAAGACATAGCGGAAGTAGTAGCGGCAACAGTCACAGGCAAGCGCTCCGGTCATTCAAACCAAGATGAGTGGCTATGCAAGGCGGCTGCCATGCGTAGCGGGCTTGCCCTGCTGTCCGCTTTACCTGAGAGATTCGCCGCCGCAGTGATGTCGGGCGGTTTGCTCCTTCGGTGGATGCCATCGCCTAGCTGAATTGCGTAGTGCGGCATCTCTCTCCAGCAAGGAACGCTACCTGCATTCAGCCTGGCAGCGGTCGTCAGTCCTTTTGCCTGAGCGTTTGGGCACCGGGTGGGGTGTCTGCGCCTTCGGCGGTACGTTGCAGCGTGAAGCTGTGAGCACTCTCTCCTGACGAGGACAATTCTAGTAGAACTGTCTGGCCTGCCCTGAGTAGTTTGTGGCGGGCTGGGGTTTACGATAGCTCTGGCACAGGGACTTCAGCGAATGCGCTTTGCGGCATGCAGTCCCGCCACCATGGGGTGCAGGCGTGGGGCTGGTTCAGGTCGATACGCTCGCCCATCATGGGGGTGGCTACGGGGATGCCTTGCTGCTGGCCCAGATGCAGAATCTGCTCGAAAGGGTCCCACCAGGCGTGCATGGCCAGATTGAAGGTGCCGTTGTGAATCGGCAGCAACCAGCGGCCTTGCAGGTCCTGATGGGCTTGCAGCGTTTGTTCCGGGTGCATGTGGACATAGGGCCAGTGCTCGTCATAGGCACCGGTTTCCATCAGCGTCAGATCAAAGGGGCCAAAGCTCTGGCCTATCTCCTTAAAACCGTCAAAGTAGCCGCCGTCGCCACTGAAGAAAACGCGCAGTAGGGATGGACTCTGCAAATCGTCAATCACCCACGATGCCCACAGCGTGCGGTTCCCGTCGCCAAGTCCACGGCCTGAAAAGTGCTGGGCAGGTGTCGCGGTCATGCGCAGGCCATTGACCTCGCTGCTCTGCCACCAGTCGTGCTGGCGGACTTTAGCTGCGGGAACGCCCCAGTCAATCAACCGGTCGCCCACGCCGAGTGTGCAGAGGAAGACGTCCACTTTGGGCGCCAGCGCACAGATGGTGGCGCGGTCCAGGTGGTCGTAATGGTCGTGCGAGAGGATGACACCGTGCAGCGGGGGCAGTTCATGCAGCGCAATGGGCGGTGCATGAAAGCGCTTGGGCCCGGCAAAGGAAAACGGCGAAGCGCGCTGAGAGAACACGGGGTCTGTCAGCCACCAGCCGCCGCGCAGCTTGATCAATACGGTGGAGTGGCCAATGCGGTACAGGCTGCGCTCAGGCGCGGCATCCAGCGCAGCGCGGCTGAGCTTTTGCAGGGGAAGGGTGCTGCCGGGCTCGGTGTTGGCGGGCTTGTTGAACAGAAATTTCCACAGCGTTCTGGCATCCGGCTTGGGGCCGTTGGCTGGGCGCGGGTGGACGTTGTGAAAGCGCCCGCCCCGGTTCTGGGGCGATGCCTGATAGTCAGCGATTGGGGATGAAAAGCGAATCAAGTGCAGCGCCTGAAGTCAGTCAGAGTGAATAGTTGAGGCTGGGCTTGTGCACTGTAAGCACAAACTTGCAAGCAGCCGTATCTGAGTGAGCGATTCGGGTTAAGGCGTATTCGCCATCGGTTCGTTGATGGGCGGAAAAATCAGCTCATAAGGCTGCTCGAAACAGGTGGTGACGGGCTGACCCTGGCGTATGCCGGGCGTGAACTTCCAGCGAGCCAGCGACCTCTGGATGCTTTTCACGATGCGCGGGTCGGTGTTGGCCGGTTGCCAGAGCACGCGGCCCAGCGTGCCTTGAGGGGTGACTTCAAGCAAGAAGGTGACGGTGGTGCTTAGCCCTTTGGGAAACCAGCTGGACTGGATGATCGGGCTTGTCTGGCGACGCAGCTGGGGTTGCTGATCGAGCTTCGCCATAGGAACGCATTCCGTGCGTGTCCATTCCGGCCATGATGGCTGGCTCACAGTGGCTTGCGCGCTCTCCGTATTGCCGGGCTTATCCGGTGCAACCGTGGTGCAGGCACCAAGCACCACGGTTGCGAGGGTGATGGCGCAGATGGCGGCAGAGCGGGAGACGTTTGAAATAGGCATGAAAGTATTTTTGCCCAAGTTCCGGTAAGCGCCTTTGTTCTCTCAAAAAAAATAGCTGCCAGCGCTGATGGGTAAAGCGCTGGCAGCTATTTTGGCTTGAAGTTTGGCGTTGCTACTCTGCGTTTTTCAATGCGCGCCAGCGGCCGCGTCTGCTCCGCCTCCGGCTTGCGGAACAGGGCGCTTGGTGAACCAGATCAGTACGATCAGGCTCAGGAACAGAAAGGACGATGCCAGAAAGATATCGTCCGCTGCGCGGGTGAAGGCCTGCTGGTCAATCAGCCGGTTGATCTGCGCATAGGCCTGCTCTGCACTCATGCCCGCCGCCTGCAATTGCTTGACGGTGATGGCAAATGTGCCCTGGCCTTGCACCAGCAGCTCTGTGAGGTGAGCGTGGTGCATGGAGGCCCGGTTTTCCCAGAGGGTTGTGGCAATGGAGGTGCCCATGGCACCCGCCGTAATCCGCACAAAGTTGGACAGGCCTGCGGCCGCCGGGATGCGATCTGGTGTCAGTCCGCTGAGCGTGATGGTCGTCAGTGGAATGAAGAAGAAGGCCATGGCGCCGCCCTGAATCAGCGTGGGAATCAGGATATGACCAAAGTCTGTCTCTACTGTGAACTTCGAACGCATCCACAGCACCAGCGCAAATACCATGAATGCGGCGGTCGCCATCTTGCGCGGATCCCACACGGCGACTTTGCGGCCGACGATGGGGGTCAGAACAATCGCCAGTATCCCTACGGGTGCCAGTGCCAGACCGGCCGAGGTGGAGGTGTAGCCCATCCACTGCTGCAGCCACAGGGGCAGCAGCACTACGTTGCCAAAGAACAGGCCGTAGGCAATTGACAGCGAAATCGAGCCGGCCGCAAA
Organism: Comamonas suwonensis; assembly: GCF_012844455.2. Lineage (GTDB taxonomy): Bacteria > Pseudomonadota > Gammaproteobacteria > Burkholderiales > Burkholderiaceae_C > Comamonas > Comamonas suwonensis. Next base: position 158,449 of record NZ_JABBCQ020000003.1, read on the forward strand.
GTTGCGCCGCTTGAACAGGCGCAGATCGACCACCGGGTGGGCATCGGTCAATTCCCAGACTACAAACACGGCAAAGGCGACGACGGCGATCACGGCAAAAGCAATGATTTCATTGGAGGCAAACCAGTCCAGCTCCTTGCCCTTGTCCAGCATCAGCTGCAGCGCGGCGACCCAGAGCACCAGCAGGCTCAGGCCCACGGTGTCGATGGGCAGCTTGCGTGTGGGTGTCTCGCGGCTGCGGTACAGGCTCCAGGTCATGACAGCCGAGAGCAGGCCCACGGGCACGTTGATGTAGAAAATCCACGGCCAGGAGATGTTGTCGGTAATCCAGCCGCCCAAAAGCGGCCCGACCACGGGAGCCACCAGCGTGGTTACCCCCCAAAGTGATAGCGCCACCCCCGCCATGGCCGGTGGATAGCTGGCTAAAAGCAGGGTTTGCGACAGTGGAATCATGGGCCCGGCGACCAGGCCCTGCAGCACGCGGAAGAACACCAGCATCTCTAGCGAGTGGGCAAAGCCGCAGAGCCAGGAGGTCAGCACAAACAGCAGCACGCTCATGGTGAACAGACGCACGGCACCAAAGCGCTGAGTGAGCCAGCCGGTCAGCGGCACGGAGATGGCGTTGGCCACACCAAAACTGGTGATGACCCAGGTGCCCTGGCTGGGGCTGACACCCACATCGCCCGAGATGGCCGGAATGGCCACGTTGGCGATGGAGGAGTCCAGCACGTTCATGAAGGTGGCCAGCGACAGGGCCAGCGTACCCAGCACCAGTGGCGCGCCCTTGAGAGGCGCAATGGCGGGCATGGCCGTGGGAGGCAGCGGGGGAGCCTTGCCGGGGCCGGTGGCTCCGGTGTCCTCGGGGGCGGCGGAAGAGGGGGAAGTCATGGCTGATTTCCGCGTCTTATTGGGCAGGTTGCTGCTCTTGCTTGGCGGGCTCGGCATTGGCTGGTGTGGCCGCCGCCTCGGTTTGCGCGGCAGGCACCTTGTTCAGCGATGTCAGCGCGGGCAGTTTGTCGCCTGAAATGATGTGCTGAATGCGTTCTTCGGCTTGAGCCAGTGTGCCGTCATACACAGCGGTCTGCGCCACGGGGGTGGTGCGGGGGGCGTTGGCCAGTGCCAGGCCATCCTTGTCGCGGATATCGACCTTCACATCCATGGACAGTCCCACGCGCAGCGGGTGCTGCTTGAGGGCTTCGGGCTCCAGGCTCACGCGCACGGGCACGCGCTGGACCACCTTGATCCAGTTGCCAGTGGCGTTCTGGGCGGGAAGCAGTGAGAACGCTGCGCCGGTGCCTGCGCCCAGGCCCACGACCTTGCCTTCATAGGTAGTCTTGTCGCCATAGACGTCGGCGGTCAACTCCACCTTCTGGCCCATGCGCAGATCGGCCAGCTGGCTTTCCTTGAAGTTGGCATCGACCCAGAGGTTGTGCAGGTCCACCACCGTCATCATGGGTGCGCCTGCCGCCACGCGCTGACCCAGTTGCACGCCGCGCTTGGCGACAAAGCCATCCACGGGCGAGATTAGGCGCGTGCGCTGCAGCGACAGGTAAGCCTCGCGCACCTTGGCGGCGGCCGCCATCACGGCGGGGAAATCTTCGGCCGTCGTGCCCTTGGTCTGAGCTTCAGCGGCGGCCAGCTGGGCCTTGGCGGCGCGCACGGCGGCATCGGCGGCGACCACGGCGTTGCTGGCGGCGGTGGCTACGGCCTTGGCATGGTCAAACTCTTCCTTGCCCACCCCACCGGTGGCGGTTAGGGGGCGGCGGCGCTCCACGTCGTCGCTGGCTTTGGCGGCTTCGGCCTTCAGGCGCAGCAGATCGGCTTCGCGCTGGGCGACTTGCGCGGCCAGCGGGGCGTTGTTGGCATACAAGGTGCGGGTCTGGCGCGCGGTTTGCGACAGCTGGGATTCGGCCTGTGCCAGCTGTACCAGATAGTCGGCGGGGTCGAGCTGAACCAGAACCTGACCGGCTTTGACGTAATCGGTATCGTCCGCGCCAATGCTGATGACGGTGCCGCCTACCTGAGGCGTGATTTGCACCACATTGCCAGCGACATAGGCGTTGTCTGTGGTCTGGTAGTTGCGGGCCACCATCCAGTGCCAGCCTCCCCAGGCAATGGCACCGACGGCCACGGCGGCGGCCACGATGGTCAGGCCCTTGCGGCGACCCGTGGGGTTGGCGGTGGGCGAGGCGGAAGCGGGAGCTTGAGGGGCTGCGTTGGGTGCGGTGCTTTGTGGCTTGGTGTTGTCGGTCATGATATCTGGCGCTTTGTTATCTGTATGAGTGGTTTTGCTGCCAGGGCGCAGCCTTTAAAAGCTGCGCCCAGTGAAAAGTGATGGGCTCAGTGGCCGCTGACCTGCACGGCCTGCGTGTCGTCGCTCCAGCCGCCACCCAGTGCGGCGGCCAGCGCCACGCGGGTGTCCAGCTCGCGGGCCCGCAGGTCTACGGCGAGTCGGCGCTGGGCGATAAGCTGGGTTTCGGTGTTCAGCACCGTGATCTGGTTGCCCAACCCGGCGCGGTAGCGCTGCACGGCAAAGTCATAAGCACGTTCGGTCTTGGACAGCGATTCGGTCTGCAGCGATTGCTGGCGCTGCAGCGACTGCACCGAGGCGATGGAGTCCCCTGCCTGCTTGACGGCATCCAGCACCGCGCCGTTGTACTGGGCAATGGCGGTATCCAGATCGGCTTGCTTGCCGCGCAACTGGGCGCGCAGGCGCTTGCCGTCGAAGATGGGCAGGCGCAGAGCGGGCGTAATGCCTAGCTGGCGTGAGCTGCCTTGAAACAGGTTGTCCAGCCCCAGCGCATTCAAGCCCACAAAGGCGGTCAGGTTCACATCAGGGTAGAAGTCGGCCTTGGCGGCATCAATTCCTTGGGTCGCGGCTTCCACGCGCCAGCGCGCGGCCACGATATCGGGTCGGCGGCCCAGCAGGTCAGCACCCAGAGTCTGGGGCACGCTCTGAAGGCGCAGACCGGCCATTTGGGGTGACAAGGCATTCTGCGCATCGGGGGCCTGTGCACACAGCACGGCAATCGTGCGGCGGGTCAGCGTGATTTGCTCATTGAGCATTTCAATCTGTGTGCGGGCCTCAGGCATGCCGGCCTGTGCCTGCGTGAGTTCGACCTGACTGTCCAGACCCGCTTTGGTGCGCTGCTCACTCAAATTTAAGAGCGACTGGCGCTGGCCCAGCGTGCGCTCGGCCACATCCCGCTGTGCAATCAGGCGGGCCAGAGCGACATAGCTGCGGGCCACTTGTGCGGCCAGCTGAGTCGCGGCTGCGGCTGAATCGGCCTTGGCCGCGCGGGCCTGGCCCAGGGCCGATTGCAGTTCAGCCGAGTGCTTGCCAAAAAAGTCAGGCGCCCAGGACAGGCCGGCCTGCACGTTGGCGCTGTTGTAGATATTGCCTGCGATGGGGGCAGGAATCATGCCGTTGGCCGTGTAGCGCTGGCGGGTGGCATCCGCACTCAGCGTGCCGCGAATGTCGCTGGCTGTGCTGCTGGCGGTGGCCAAGGCTGCGGCTTTTTCAAAGCGCGCGTTGCTGGCCGCAAGGCTGGGGCTGCCAGTCAGCGCCTGATTGACGAGCTGGTTGAGCTGGGTATCGCCCAGCCCCGTCCACCACTGGGGGGCGCTGAGGGCGGTGGCGTCTGCGGCGCTGAGAGGCGAGGTGCCCGCCAGACCGGTATCTGCCGCTGCGATCTGCGCCAGCGGCGTGTGGGCCAGGCCCTGGGAGGCGCAGCCAGCCAGAGCCAGTACAGCGACCAGAGCCGCGAGTGCGGCGGTGTTGCGTTGAGTGCGTTGGGTCATGGAAAAGTGCCAGTGGTTTTTATTGAAATGGGGCAGTGAGGTCAGTCGTTTCAGGCCTGCTGGGGTGATTTGCTTTGGCTGCAGGCCCGGGCCGGTTTATTCGGAGGGGTCTGGTGGCGACGCGTGCTGCAGCGCTTCTCGCAGTGCATCGCCATTGGCCAGCATGCGCTGCAGCATGGAGAGCATCAGCGCGCATTCCCCATGGCTGAAGCCGCTGAGGTGACCGTTGAGCACCTGGGTCAGCACCTTGGGCACTTGCGTGGCCACGCTGCGGCCTTCGTCGGTCAGCACCAGGTGCACCACGCGGCGGTCGGTGGTGGAGCGTTCGCGGCGCAGCAGGCCCTTGGCTTCAATGCGGTCCAGCGCGCGGGTCACAGAGGCGGGGTCCATTCCCAGTGCCTTGGCCAGATCGCTGCTATTGGTGTCGGCGCACAGCAGTAGCTTGTACAGCGGCAGCCATTGCACATAGGTCAGTCCATGCTCGGCCAGTTGTGCATCGGCCTGCTGCAGGATGGAACTGAGCACGCGGCGCATCAGAAAGCCAATGCTTTTGTCTGGCGAATAGACGCCAGCTCTGTAGAAAAAGCTGGATTCGTCTTGCGGGTCGATGAGGATGTCGGATGGGGTTTGCACTTGCACCACCAATGTTTGTTTGATCAATGATTGAGTGAGCAATTATTGTGCAAGCGCAAAAAAAAGTCAGCAAAATTTTTGATCTATGTCGCATGAGACAGAGTTGCCGATCATCCATTTGCTACGGAAATAGAAGCTGTATGAGCACGCTTGGTAAGCGCTTGATGCTTTTTTGGAGTCAAAAAAAGCCCAGCCATGAACAGGCTGGGCTTGAGAGTGCAAAGGTCGGGGTGCTGAGTTACAGCGGCACGCGCAGCACCACGACTATCACCAGGCCGATGGCCAGATTGAGGGACACCCATTTGCGAATGCTGTCGAGCGCTTTGCCGCCTGTGGGCCAGTCCTTGGCTTGCACGGCAGCATCAAGGCGTTTGAACAGCGCAAAACGGATGTGACCGAACACGGCCATCATCACCACGCCCAGAAGGCTCATCACAATCCAGCTGACGGGCATATTGAACTGCCCGCCCGCCTGAGCAGCCATGGCATGAATGCTGCCAATCATGCCGATACCCGAGGCCAGAACCACGACGACCAGTACCAGCACCCAGGCAAAAAAGCGTTGGAGCACGCCGTGCATCAGCGCGACACGTTCTGGTGGTTGCAGCACTTGCAGGGAGGGGCGCAGAAAGAAATGGGCAAAAAACATGCCGCCTACCCAGATGAGTACGGCCAAAAGGTGCAGAAGTTTGAGCAGAATAAAAAGCATGGGCTGTGGGGCTTGAGTGGGAGAACGCTGCAAGCCTAACGGAGATCGTCCTGCCGGTGGAGCGCAGAGACTAAATAGCTTGTCTCTCAGTTTGTTCAAGGCGGATAGAACAGGGCCTCAACGCAGAGAGAAAAGAAGCCGTTTTGCCAGATCTGGCGATGGCGACCAGAGCCCGTTGGAAGTCTTTGTGCGGGGGCTGGAATCTTTCGCAGCAAGCCATTATCTGGACATGTGACTTGGATAGATAAGGCTTCAGAAATTTCTGTCACTATCAAAAAAATAGCTATCAGCGCGTCACTTATATACGCTGGCAGCCATTTTTACGGAGTCTGCAGATCCTCTCAGATATGCGATGCGCTGACTCCAGGGTTGGGCATGGTGTGCTCAAAGTCGATGTTCTGGTAGTTGTTGCCCGAGACATGGACTTGATCGCGCCCCGCATGCTTGGCGGCATACAGCAGGTCATCTGCCTCCTTGAGTGCACTTTCAAGCTGCTTGGCGTTTTCGATGGGGGCCACACCAAAGCTCATGGTCAGGGTGGCGTTTTTGGGTAGCACGGAGTGATCGGAGCGGAGCTCAAGCCGTATCCGCTGGGCTACCTGTTCGGCCTCTGCCAGGTCTATGCGTGTCAGCAGCATCACAAATTCTTCACCGCCAAAGCGAGCAACTAGGTCAAAGCCGCGCACATTGCGTTGCAAAGTGGCAGAGATCAGCTTCAGCACCTCGTCGCCGCGGCTGTGGCCCCAGGTATCGTTGATGCGTTTGAAGTGATCTATATCGCCCGCCAGTATGGCCATGGGTAACAGACGCTTGTCCTCCAGCCGGCAGCGCGCCAGTTCATAAAAAGCCCGGCGATTGAGAATCTGGGTCAATGAATCCTGATCGCGTTCGTTGCGCAACTGCCGAATGGTGGCGCGGATGGCGATGGCAGCCATCAAGACGGTGAAGAAAATGGCAAAAAACAAAGTACTCATCGCACTAGCGAACCAGTAGACCGAGTTTGCAAATTTCTCGAACTCTGAATGTCCCAGCACCGTAATGATCATGGGCCGGGTGATGGTTATAACGGAATAGATGAGCGCGCTGGTGAGCAAAACCTTGTCCAGCCAGTCTGGTGAATGCCGGTGCCGCAGCGCTGATAGAACGGGTAGCAACATGATGAGGCCGATGCCTGCGCTGGAGATGTGAACGCGCGCCAAAAGGTTGTTGCTGTAGTAAATGGCGCTGATGAGGGTGACCAGGGCGATTGCAAGACTGACTCTGGTCTGGGTGGGGACCCGCCAGTGCTCGGCCCAGCACTTGGCCAAAAACCAGCCGCCCAGCAAATAAAGCGTGCAGCTGATGGCTGCGTAGCGATACAGCATCTCTGTGGATGCGGTGCTTTGAAAAGCGAAGGGCAGAGCGGTGAGTGCGTAAGCGCAGCATTGCCAGAGCAGGAAACGTTGCTGGCGCTGAAAAACCCAGCATAGAAGCAACGAGCCGGACAGGAACAGCAATGTCAGGGCCGGAGCCAGTACATAGAGGTGTTCCTTGTCCATGATGATTTCAGGCCTCGCTGAAGAGGAATCTAGTTCTGTTCAAGCACATGGCGGGACCCTTGCTTCAAGGTGCTTGCAGGCGGTGAGCGCAAGCCTTACGACGTTTTTCCTGTGAATTAACAATTAAATACGAAGGATGTGCAATAGGGTTTTGGCTTTTCTTTGAAGCCATGAACGGTGACATCAATGGGTGGAATTGAGATCAGGTTCAGCAAAATGTGAAGGCATTCATCTGAGCGAAAAAAGCACTCCGGAGAGTGCTTTTGAGAGAGAAGGCGTTTTTTTTGGGGGGGAGGTTTATGCCTCATGCGCCCCCTTGCTTTGTCAGACCTTTTTCAGATCAAAGCGGTCCAGGTTCATCACCTTGGTCCAGGCAGCCACAAAGTCCTGGTAGAACTTGTCCTGGTTACCCATCTCTGCGTACACCTCGGTCAGGGCACGCAGTATGGAGTTGGAGCCAAACACCAGGTCAACCCGGGTACCTGTCCACTTCTTGGCGCCGGTCTTGCGATCTGCGCCTTCGTAAGTGCCGTCCTTCAGGTCAGTCCACTGGGTGGCCATGTCCAGAATGTTCACGAAGAAGTCGGTTGTCAGCTGGCCGGGCTTTGTCGTCAGCACGCCATGCTGGCTGCCATCGGTGTTGATGTTGATGGCGCGCAAGCCGCCGAGCAGTACGGTCATCTCGGGGGCGGTCAAGGTCAGCAACTGCGCCTTGTCGATCAGCAGTGCCTCTGGAGACGCTGGGAACTTGCCTTGCAGATGGTTGCGGAAGCCGTCGGCCTTGGGCTCCAGAAACTGGATCGAGTCCACATCGGTTTGCGCGGCAGACGCGTCGGTACGACCGGGGCTGAAAGGCACGGCAATGGTTACGCCCGCGTCGGCAGCGGCTTTTTCCACGCCCACACCACCTGCCAGAACAATCAGGTCGGCCAGAGAGATCTTGAACTCGGCACGGATGCTTTCCAGCTTTTCCAGAACCTTGCTCAATTGCGCGGGGTTGTTTGCAGCCCAGTCTTTTTGGGGTGCCAGACGAATCCGGGCCCCGTTGGCACCACCGCGCTTGTCGGAGCCGCGGAAGGTGGAGGCCGAGGCCCAGGCTGTGCCGACCAGCTCCTGCACACTCAGGTCAGAGGCCAGAATTTTGGCCTTGATGGCATTGACAGTGGCTTCGCTTATCGGTGCTTCTGTGGCGGCAGGCACCACGTCTTGCCACAGCAGCTCTTCCTTGGGAACTTCTGGGCCGATATAACGCGAGCGTGGGCCCAGGTCCCGGTGAGTCAGCTTGAACCAGGCACGGGCAAAGGCTTCAGCAAATGCCTGTGGGTTTTCCAGAAAACGACGAGAAATCTTTTCGTAGACGGGATCCACGCGCAGAGCGATGTCTGAGGTCAGCATGGTGGGCTTGCGCATTGCGCCGCCAGCGTCGGGGGCGGGAATGATGTGGCCGGCATCCTTGGCTACCCACTGCCCGGCACCGGCGGGGCTCTTCTCTCGTTCCCATTCAAAGCCGAACAGGTTCTCAAAGAAAAAATTGCTCCACTGCGTCGGGGTCTGTGTCCAGGTCACTTCCAGACCGGAGGTGATGGCGTCTGCCCCCTTTCCGGATCGGAAGGAGCTGGCCCAGCCCAGACCTTGTGCTTCCAGACCGGCAGATTCAGGGGGGGCACCTACGTGGGCCGCATCGCCTGCGCCATGGGTCTTGCCGAAGGTGTGTCCACCCGCGATCAGGGCGACGGTTTCTTCGTCGTCCATGGCCATGCGGGCAAAGGTTTCGCGAATATCGCGGGCAGAAGCCAGGGGGTCGCCGTTGCCGTCCGGGCCTTCTGGGTTCACGTAAATCAGGCCCATCTGAACGGCAGCCAGCGGGTTTTCCAGTTCGCGATCGCCAGAGTAGCGGCTGTTGGCCTTTTCGCTGGTGGCCAGCCATTCTTTTTCAGCACCCCAATACACGTCCTGATCGGGTTCCCAGGTGTCGGTCCGACCGCCGGAGAAACCGAAAGTGCGAAAGCCCATGGTTTCCAGCGCGACGTTACCGCACAGCATCATCAGGTCGCCCCAGGAGATTTTGTTGCCGTACTTTTGCTTGAGCGGCCACAGCAGGCGGCGAGATTTATCGATGTTGACGTTGTCGGGCCAGCTATTCAGCGGCGCAAAGCGCTGCTGAGCACGGGCGGCGCCCCCTCTGCCGTCTTGCACGCGGTAGGTGCCGGCGGCGTGCCAGGCCATGCGGATGAATTGAGGGCCGTAGTGACCGTAGTCGGCAGGCCACCAGTCCTGAGAGTCCGTCATCAGCTTGCGCAGATCGCGCTTGAGGCCCTCATAGTCCAGCTTCTGGAATTCTTCAGCGTAGTTGAAGTCTTCGCCCAGAGGGTTGCTCTTGGCGGAGTGCTGGCTCAGCAGTTCCACGCGCAAGCGATCTGGCCACCAGTGATCGTTGGTTGTTCCATTGCCGACGGCAGCGGTTGCGCTGTTCTGGCCTTGGTGGAAGGGGCACTTGGATTCTGTAGTCATGGGGCTCTCCGTTTCAACGTTCCGACAAGTCGGTGGGGTTAGAAAACTGACGTCAATCAATATTTGGCATTGATTAATTAATTTCGATAGTCATTTGCAAATGCTTGAGGTGAATTATCAGCGGGGGCAGGCAAGACAGGCGTTTTGCGCTATTGAAATTACTAAGCCGCGTCATAGAAATAAATGTGAGGGAGGCTTTTTTGACGGCCTTGCCGCAGCAGCTCTGCTGCTTCAGACAACAGGTACGGCTTGGCTTTTCAAGCCTATGCGAGCGTGCGCATTTGCACAAGCAGGAGATGTCAAATGCCGTGCTTGGCCTAGCACTTGAGTGGCGCTCATCCAGCCACCAGTTTGTGCACCAGATCAGCGGCCGTGGAGGCACCGTATTTGCGCATCAGGCGCGCGCGATAGATTTCCACCGTGCGGTGACTGATGGCCAGCGCCTTGCCGATTTCCTTGCTGGTCATGCCTTCGAGCAGGCGGGCTGCTACTTCGCGCTCGCGACCTGTGAGTTCGGCTTTGACGGGGCGCTGGGCCGAGAGGTCTTCAAAGCTCCAGATGCCAGAGGCATGCGGGTCATCGCGATCAAGGGTGCGGCCGCTGACATGGCACCAGAAGACCTCGCCATTGGCGCGCTTCATGATGCGGTTGTCCGAATAAATGCCTGTGGTATTGAGAATGGGGGCGATGCGCGCGCCCAGCCGTTCGTATTCATCGACACTGGGGTAAAGCACCTGGAACGTCTGGCCTATGAGTACCTCGCGCGATGCATGGAACATTTCACATAACTGCCGATTGCAGTCGATCATGATGCGGTTGCGCGAAATGACAAGACCGACGGGGGCTGAGTCAAACGCCAACTGGTAATCCACATTCATAGTACTGCTCTTTACGAAAAACTACTTACTTGAGTACGTAGTATCGTAGAGCATCCCAAATAAAGGAGACATGTGTGAAAAAGCTCTACCCATCCGCAGATGCGGCGCTGCAAGGCGTTGTGGCTGACGGGCAATTGCTGGCCGTTGGCGGCTTTGGCCTGTGCGGCATTCCTGAAGCCCTGATCGACGCTGTGCGCGCCAGTGGCGTCAAGAATCTCACTGTCGCTTCCAACAACGCCGGTGTGGACGGCATTGGCTTGGGCAAGCTGCTCGACACCCGCCAGATCAAGCGCATGATCGCCAGCTATGTGGGCGAGAACAAGGAGTTCGAGCGCCAGTACCTGGCCGGTGAGCTGGAGCTGGAATTCACGCCCCAGGGCACGCTGGCCGAGAAGATGCGCGCTGGCGGCGCCGGTATCCCTGCGTTCTTCACCAAGACCGGTGTGGGCACGCTGGTGGCCGAGGGTAAGGAGCTGCGCGAATTTGATGGTGAAACCTATGTGATGGAGCGCTCCATCGTGGCCGATGTGTCCCTGGTCAAGGCCTGGCGCGCGGACAAGAGCGGCAACCTGCAGTTCCGCCTGACGGCTCGCAACTTCAACCCTGCTGCGGCAACCTGCGGCAAGGTCTGCGTGGTGGAGGTGGAAGAGCTGGTGGAAGTGGGCGAGATCGCGCCTGACGATATCCACCTGCCGGGCATCTATGTGCACCGCATCGTGCACAACGCCAACCCCGAAAAGCGCATCGAAAAGCGCACCATCACTGAGAAAAAATAAGGAGCTGTCATGCCTTGGACCCAAGATCAGATGGCCGCGCGCGCGGCCCAAGAACTCGAAGACGGCTTCTACGTCAACCTCGGTATCGGCATTCCCACCCTGGTGGCCAACCACACCGGTGACAAGGAAGTGTGGCTGCAGTCCGAGAACGGCATGCTGGGCATTGGCCCCTTCCCGACAGAAGACCAGGTCGACGCTGACCTGATCAACGCCGGCAAGCAGACCGTGACGACCATTGCGGGCTCGTCCATCTTTGGCAGCGACCAGTCGTTTGCCATGATTCGCGGCGGCAAAATCAACCTGTCCATTCTGGGGGCCATGCAGGTGTCCGAAAAGGGCGACCTGGCCAACTGGATGATTCCCGGCAAGATGGTCAAGGGCATGGGCGGAGCCATGGATCTGGTGGCTGGCGTCAAGCGCGTGATCGTATTGATGGAGCATGTGGCCAAGAAAAAGGACGGCACCACCGATCTGAAGATTTTGCCTGCCTGCACCCTGCCACTGACTGGCGTGGGCGTGGTCGGCCGCATCATCACCGATCTGGGCGTGATGGACGTGACTCCCGAAGGCCTGAAGCTGGTGGAATTGGCCGACGGCGTGAGCTTTGAAGAGATTCAGTCCAAGACCGGCGTGACGCTGATCCGATAAGCAAGTCAGCGCTGAACCCTAGAAGAACCGCCGAGGCGGTTCTTTTTTTTATGCCGAATCTGCATATTTGATAGCTGCAATCGCATATGGATAAAGCGTTGCAAGCTGTTTATGCTGAATAAAGTTACAAAAAATAATTCAATCTGCAACAATTGGGTTTGATTGAGCAGACAGAAACAGAGTGCTTTGATGAGTGAGAACGCTGGTGCTTCAGGGCACGAGACCGATGTACATTTTTTGCGCGCAGTCACCGATATGGCCGAGCATACGGAGGTGATGACAGGTGACGCAATCTATACCGAGAAGGGCATGAAGCTGGTGGACAAAGGTACACGTGTGGACAGCCGTCTCTATGACCGTCTGGTCATGCACAAGCTGCGTGACCCGATTGATGCCAACCTGATCACGGGTAACTTGGTCGATGTGGCTTCGCTGATGACCTTGGCACGACAGCAGTGCGAGCAGGTCGAGTTGCTGGTCCGCATGGTCAAGTCCATGGGTGATCTGGAGCGCCTGCTGGCACCGCTCAAGGGCTTGCTGCTGCCCCAGGCCATCGCCTTCAAACTCACTGTCATGCGCGAGCAGCGCGAGGATCTTTATCACCACAGCCTGCAAATGGCGCTGGTGTCGATTTTCCTGGCCCTCAAGAATGGCTGGACCGAGCGCGAATGCGTGCCGCTGGCCACTGCGGCACTGTTGCACGATGTGGGCATGCTCTATATGGACCCCGCGTGGACCGATCCTGAGCACCGCCTGAGCGGCGAAGAGCGCAAGCATCTGGTCGCGCATTCGGTCACCGCCATGCTGGTGGTGCGCAGCACCGAGCTGTATTCGCGTGCCGTCGAAATCGCCGTACTGGAACACCATGAGCGCATGGACGGCTCCGGCTATCCGCGCGGCATCAAGGGCAACGCCATTTCGCCCATGGGGCAGGTGCTGTTGCTGGCCGAGGTGGTGTCGGCCTTCTTCGAGAAGTTCACCGATATGCCCGGTCAGCGCCTGTCACTGATGCTGCGCATGAACCACAAGAGCTATCCGGCCGATCTGGTGCACCTGATCCTGCCGCTGCTCTATGACGAAATCAGCCCTGGTCAGCCGCTTGAGCCGCTGCAGGCCGAGTTCTCGCACAGCATCGCCGCACTCGAGGCTGCAATGCGCAAATGGACGGAACTCAAAAGCGACTTCCCCGAGCAATGGCAGCAAATGCCCGATGCACAGGCTGCGGTGTTGGTGGAAGCCAGCCTGGCGCAGCTGCAAAAGCAACTGGCCGAAGCGGGTTCACACCCCAGCCAGCAGATGGATGTGCTGAGCTACCTCAAGGACGATGCGCTGGGCATGAGCGAGCTGGCGCTGGTCAACCGTGAAGCCCTGTGGCAGCTGCAGGCCACCATGAACGATTGTCTGCGCCGCCGGCCGGCGCCGGATCACGGTGGATCGATGTTTGATGTCGCAGCGGTCGACTGGTGCGAGGCCTGTGCCCAGCTGATGCCGCATGCGGGTGCAGCAGGGGTGCATGCTGGAAAGCAGTCACTGAACTGACCGCGTTGCGGCGAAAGAGACAGAGTCTGTCAACTCAAATTTGATAGCTGAAGGCGCTTGAACAGAAAGCGAAAAGCCGCGATTTCAATCAAAATTTTTTGCATTACGCCGCGATGCGGTGTGCTTTCCCTTGCCTGCTTTCGTTTTTTTGAACATTCAATTTTGATAGTGCATGGCTGTTGAGGCCAAAGGGCTGTGGGCATCTGCCGCCTTGCATCGGACCTTGTTTTGCGGAAAAACACAGATAACTGTATATTTGTACAGTATTTTGGAGTTGCTGCATGAACACCCAATCCTTGACCTCTTTTGTACGCTCTGGCGCAAGGCCCGGTATGGCCGTGTCTGGCCCGCTGAGGACCGATGCTGAGCAGGGCACCAAAGTAGGTTCACGGCCTGCGGGTGCATCGGCCATACAGATTCCTGGTGTCTGGCGCGGCACGGACTGGCAACTGGACAGCGGCCAGACTGTCTGGCCCAGCGGCCATGCGGCTCTGGACCGGGAGCTGCCCGGTGGTGGCTGGCCTGGCAATGCCTTGATTCAGGTGCAGCAGCCAGCGCATTGCCATGCGGAATGGTCCTTGCTGCTGCCCGCCCTGGCGAAGCGGGTGCATCGGCTGGCGGGACGGCAGACGGAGAAGTTGGTACTGGTGGCACCGCCTTATCTGCCGTTTGCCCCGTCCTTGCAGGCTGCGGGCCTGGATTCTGAGCGCCTGTGCTGCGTTCGGCCAGATCGTTCTGCGCAGGAACTGGCCTGGGCCTGCGAGCAGGCCCTGCATTGCCGCGATGTGCTGGCGGTGCTGGCCTGGCTGCCCGGTCTTCCCTTGTCGGCACAGCGGCGCCTGCAGCTGGCGGCGGCCTCCCAGGGCCGACCGATCTGGTTATGGCAAGAGCTGGATTCCACATTGCACAGCTCGCCTGCCGCATTGCGGCTCAGGGTGGAAAGAGCTGCGCCGGACGCTGCGGCCCGCCATATGCCTGGTTTGCAGCTTCAGATACTGAAGCGCCGCGGCCCTTTGCTGGAAAAGCCGGTGCAGCTATCACTTCTGCAATGGGCATGGCTGCCGGTGCTTCAGGCCCAGGCACACAGACAGGCACGCCAGAGCGAGGATGCCGCCATGCTGAGGCAAGGGCGAGTGGCTTCGCCTGTGATGGCTTCTCACTGGGCGGCGGAGGCATGATATGGGTGACTGTGCTCACTGGATTGCCTGGCCTGCGGCCTGCTTGAGCGCTCAGACGCCGATTCCCGACAGCGCCTGCTGGTGGGCACTGGAGTTCTCGCCGCGTGTGGTTCTGCTGGAAGACGCGCTGCTCATGGAAACCAGCATGGTGCAGCGCCTGTGGGGCGGCATCGAGGCCATGCTGGAGCGACTGGACCAGTCCTTTGCCCAAGTCTGTGCGGCAGCGCCGGGGCAGGCATCGGAGCCGCAGTCGCTGCGCGCTCAAGGTCTCACGGCCTGGCAGGCGCTGGCCCGGCTCAGACTGCAGCAAAAATGCACAGAGCAAGGGCGCAAGCTTGCTTTACGGGAGGAAATCGATTCGCTACCGCTGTGGACCCTGACGGCTTTGCAGCAGCACAGTGCCGTGCTGCTGCGCCTGGGCTGCCAGACCTGGGGCGATGTGCGCGCCTTGCCGCGCGCAGGCGTGTCGCGCCGCCTGGGGACCAGAACTTTGCGCGTGCTCGACGAGGCTTATGGCGTGCTGCCCCAGCCGCTGGACTGGCTGCAGCTGCCACAGCAGTTTGTGCAACGCCATGATCTGGGTTACCCGGCTCACAGCGCCGATGCGGTACTCCAGGCTGCTCAGCCTCTGCTGCGGGCGCTGCAGTCCTGGTTGCAGGCCAGGCACCATGCGGTGCTGGTACTGCAATTGCGCTGGCATCATGATCTGCGCCGTATCGATGGGCAGGAGCTGCCGCCCTGGGATGGGCTTGGTATCCGCACGGCCCAGCCCACGCAGGCCATGGATCATTTGCAGCGTCTGTTGCGTGAACAGCTGGGGCAGCGGCGCTGGCGCGCGCCCGTTGACATGCTGGAGCTGCGGGCGCTGGAGACGATACCTTGGTCTGCCGAGCCGCAGAGCTGCCTGCCGGAGCCGTCGGGGCACGGCATGTCTGACAGCCTGGCCTGGCATGAGTGGGTGGAGCGCCTGAGTGCCCGCTGGGGCGGTGATGCCGTGCAAATGGTCCAGTCTCGTGCCGACCATCGGCCCGAGGCCATGCAGCGCTGGCAAAGTGCGGCGGCCTTGCTGCAGAGCCCAAAGCCCGCAGGGACGAGAAGCCGCCAAACCCGCTGCGCCGACCCCTGGCAAGCTTTGTGGCCGCCCTGGTTGCTGCCACAGCCTCAGGCCTTGGAGGTGGAGGGCAATCGCCCGCATTGGCTTGGGCCGCTACAGCTCAAGGCGGGCCCGTATCGCCTCGAGGCGGGTTGGTGGGATGGCGAGAACAAAGGGCAAGCGGATGCACAACCTGGTTCACAGACCGGGCTGGCGGTGCGCGACTATTTCGTGGCCTATAACGCCGTGGTCGGACATGTCTGGATTTATCGCGAGCGTGTCCGGGTCGATCCTTCCAGGCGCATGGCAAGCGGCTCCCTCAACTGGTTTGTCCAGGGCATCTATGGCTGAGTCGATCATGGACCCGTTGCTTGCTCCAGCCCTGTTGCCTTCTGCGCTACCGCCAGCGGTCACACTGGCAAGCCCCAAGGCTTCGGCTATGGGCAGGGGGCCTTTGGTCTATGCGGAGCTGCACTGCTTGTCGCATTTCAGCTTTATGCGTGGCGCATCCTCTCCGGCGGAACTGGTGCAACGCGCCAAAGGTCTGGGCTATGCGGCGTTGGCACTGACCGATGAATGCTCGGTGGCCGGCGTCGTGCGTGCTTTCGAGGCGGCGCGAGACTGCGACCTGCATCTGATCTACGGCAGCGAGTTCGTCTGGGGCTCACTCAAGATCGTGGCGCTGGCGCGCGATCTTCAGGGCTGGAGCAATCTCTGTGAATTCATCACCGCCGCCCGCAGCCGGGCCGCCAAAGGTGCTTATGTGGTTGATGATGCCAGTCCCTGGCATCTGCTGCGTCAGGGCTGTGAATGCCTGCTGCTGCCGCAGCGCAGTCAGTTGAATGCTTCTGATTGGATAGCTATCAGCGCTTGCCTGAAAAGCGTTTCAGAGCATTTTTCTGCTGAAAATCTATGGCTGGGTGTGGAGCTGCATCTGGAGCCCGATGACAGTCTGTGGCTGCACAGCCTGCAGCAAGTGGCTGCAGATCTGGGGCTGCCGCTGCTGGCCTGTGGCGATGTCCATATGCATGCACGCTCGCGCAAGCCGCTGCAGGATGTGGTGACCGCTGTTCGTCTAGGGCGGACGGTTGCCGAGTGCGGTTTTGCGTTGCAGCCCAATGCCGAGCGACATCTGCGTTCGCGTCTGCGGCTGGCTTCGCTCTATCCCAGGGCCATGCTGGAGGCGACGCTGGAGTTGGCCGGGCGTTGCCGCTTTCGCCTGGATGAGATCGGCTACGACTATCCGCAGGAGAGCGTGCTGCCGGGGATGACGGCCACGCAGACCCTGGCCTGGCTGACCTGGGAGGGCGCGGCAGGCCGCTATCCCCAAGGTATTCCCGAGGACGTGCATCGCCAGCTTCTCAAAGAGCTGGCGCTGATTGCGGATCAGAAGTACGAGATGTACTTTCTCACCGTGCATGACATCGTGCGCTATGCGCGCAGCATCGGCATTCTCTGCCAGGGGCGAGGCTCGGCGGCCAACTCGGTGGTTTGCTACTGCCTGGGCATCACGGCGGTGAACCCGAAAGGCAACCATCTGCTGTTCGAGCGTTTTATCAGCAAAGAGCGCAAGGAGCCGCCCGATATCGATGTGGACTTCGAGCATGCGCGGCGCGAGGAGGTGATTCAGTACATCTATGACAAATACGGGCGCGACCGCGCTGCGCTCACGGCCGTGGTCAGCTGCTGGCGCAGCCGCAGTGCGCTGCGCGATGTGGGCAAGGCGCTGGGGCTGCCGGCGGATCTGATCGATGCCCTGGCCAAGGGGCAGTACTGGTTCAGTGAGCATGCCCAGGCACAAGCACAGACGCATGCCGAGGCGCTGGATTCGGCCGAAGAGGATCACGCCCCTGAAGTCCTGCCCGAAGACTGGGTGGAGCGCAAGCTCAAGGAGGCCCAGGTACTGACTCAGGAAAAAGACTGGGCCGTCGGCGCGCACCAGTTGCGTCTCTGGATAGAGCTGGCCTGGCAGCTCAAGGACTGCCCGCGGCACCTGAGCCAGCATGTGGGCGGTTTTGTGCTGACCGAGGGCAAGCTCACGCGACTGGTGCCCGTGGAGCCTGCCACCATGGACAAGCGCTCCATCATTCAGTGGGACAAGGACGATCTCGACATCGTGGGTCTGCTCAAGGTCGATGTGCTGGCCCTGGGCATGCTCACCATGCTGCGCACCGCATTGAATGAGCGCGCGCTGGCGCGGCGAGTTATGGGCGCTGCATCAGATTCCCCAGGAGGATCCGGCCACCTACGCCATGATTTGCCGCGCCGATACCGTGGGCACCTTCCAGATCGAGAGTCGGGCCCAGATGAGCATGTTGCCGCGCCTGCTGCCGCGCACTTTTTATGATCTGGTGGTCGAGGTCGCCATCGTGCGGCCCGGTCCGATTCAGGGCGGCATGGTCCACCCCTATCTGCTGGCACGCGAGCGTGCACGCCGTGAGCTGCCGCTCAAGCTGGAAAAGCCGGAGCTTGAAAAAGCACTCAAGCGCACCTTGGGTGTGCCCATTTTTCAGGAGCAGGTGATGCAGATCGCCATTGAGGCTGCTGGCTTTTCGCCGGGCAGGGCGGACGAATTGCGCCGCTCCATGGCCGCCTGGAAGCGAAAGGGTGGGGTGCATCGCTTTCGAGATGAGCTCGTTGGCGGCATGCAGGCCAAAGATTACAGTCCCGAATTTGCCAATGCCATCTTTCAGCAGATGCTGGGTTTTGGCGAATATGGTTTTCCTGAAAGCCATGCCTATAGCTTTGCGCTGCTGGCCTATGCCAGCGCCTGGCTCAAGCGACACGAGCCTGCCATTTTTCTGCAGGCGCTGCTCAACGCCCAGCCCATGGGTTTTTATTCGCCTTCGCAGCTTGTGCAGGATGCGCGGCGCCATGGCGTGCAGGTGCTGCCCGTGGATGTTTGCCACAGCCACTGGCTATGCACGCTGGAAGCACCTTTGCAGACCCTGCGCGGCGTGGAGCAGCCTCAGCCTGCCGTGCGCCTGGGGCTGAATCGGGTCGCCAGGCTGGGCAAAGCTGCAGCGCTACGCATTGAGGAGCGGGCAGCGCAATCCCCATGGGCGGATGTGGCCGATCTGGCGATCAGAGCCGGGCTGGACAAGGCGGATATGGAAGCCCTGGCTGCCGCCGATGCGCTGCGCAGTCTGGCCGGTCACCGACGTCAGCAGATGTGGGATGCTGCGGCCCAGACGGCCTTGCCACCCATTTTTGCCCAGGTACCGATTCACGAGACGCCACTGGAATTGCCTCCGGCGAGAGAGGGCGAGGAAATCATGTTCGACTACGCCGCCACGGGGCTGAGCCTGCGCCGTCATCCGCTAGCCCTGCTGCGCCCCAAGTTGGCAAGCCATGGCCTGAAAACCGCAGCCGAGCTGCGCCAGATGTCGCCGGGCCAGAAGGTGCGGGCCTGCGGCATCGTCACCGTGCGCCAGCGCCCGCCCACGGCCAAGGGCACGCTGTTCATCACCCTGGAAGATGAAACCGGCGTCATCAATCTCGTAGTCTGGGCCCAGACCTTTGCCCGCTGGCAAACGCCGTTGCTGGTCTCGCGCCTGCTGGCCGTGGAAGGCGTATGGCAGACAAGTACAGCACCTCAGCTGAATGCCGAGGTGCATGAGGCAAAACATGTTCATACCCAATCAGAGAAAGCGCCTGCTGCTCACCATTTGGTAGTGATGCGAGCCAGGGATATGACACGCTGGCTGGGGCGTTTTGCGCAAGTGGGATTGAGCAGCCGCGATTTTCATTGAGGCTGTTGCTTGGATGGCAGTAGCTGTGGCGAAAGCGCTTGAGTTGTACGGCTGTCAACCAGAAAACTGAGTTGGCGCTTGCCGAAGCAGTCCGAAAACAGAAACCGAGTCGGCAAGAAGATGCCTTGTTCAACAGAGAAACCGGCGAAGCAGCAAGAACGTAGTCGGCTTGCCATGCTCTGGTTTCTATGTATTTCAAATGACGAATAAAGAAAGGACAATGAATCAAAATTTGTTGAGCAATCCATTGTGTTTCGATGATGAATTGCTTGTGATCCCTGCTGAATATTGCACACCATGAATCTGAGTCCAGCCGCCCTTTCACGACGCACCTTGTTTGCCTGCGCTGCAGCCTTGCTGGGAGGCTCGCTGCATGCGCAAACCGCCTATCCCAGCAAACCGATTCGCATCGTGGTGGCCTACGCGCCCGGAGGCTCGGTCGATATGGTGGGGCGCGTGATTGGCGATGTTTTGGCCAAGCAGCTTGGCACCACCGTGGTGATTGAGAACGTGCCCGGCGCCGCAGGTGTGGTGGGCGCGCAGCGTGTGGTATCTGCCAAGCCCGATGGCTATACCTTGCTGGCAGGTTCCAGCAACGAGATGGCCGGTACCAAGTTTGTCAACGCCGCGCAAAAATATGACCCTGCAGTCGACCTGACGCCGATTTCTTTGACGGCTTCGGCACCCAATCTGTGGGTGGCTGGCGCCCATGTGCCGGTCAAGAATATCGATGAGTTCATCAAGCTGGCCAAGGCCCATCCCGGCAAGTACAGCTACGGCAGCCCGGGCATTGGTTCCACGCCGCATTTTTCAGGCGAGCTGATCAAGAAGACCGCCGGCATCGATCTGGCCCATATCCCCTATAAAGGCTCGCCTGCGATGACCGCTGATCTGGGTGGCGGCAATCTGGATTTCGCCATTCTCTCTCCCATGGCATCGGCTCCTCTGGTGCAATCGGGCAAGATCAAAATCCTGGGTGCCACTACGGCCGAGCGCATCGGCACCTTGAAGAACGTGCCCGCGCTGGCCGAGCATCCTGCGCTCAAAGGCTATGCCCTCAGCGGCTGGTTTGCGCTGGCGGCCCCCAAGGGCGTTCCCGCAGATATCGTCGCCAGCTTGCAAAAAGCGGTGCAGGCCGGTCTGGCCGATCCGGCCATCCGCCAGAGGCTGGAAGTTGCAGGCACCCCGCCAGCCAGCGGCACCGAAAGCCTTGCCCAGGTCATTCGCACCGACATGGGAAAATATGCCGAACTGGTGAAGTTTGCCAAGATTACGCCAGATAACTGAGCGGCATTTCGCTGTGCATAAAACGCCTCCTTGCGAGGCGTTTTTTTGATTAAAGCCACTTGGCTGGCGTGCCTATGGCCTGCGTCAAACGCTTTCCAATGAATAGTCGCTAGACGTCACAGAAGCAGTGCTCTGCAGGTGCATTCTTCAATGTCTCCCTCTTGTGCACCGTCTTTGGGCTGCTCTGGTTGAAATGCCTCAAATGCGGGCACATCGCTCAGTTCGCCTGCACCACGAAGGGGAACTGCTTTGATTTCCTGCATGCAGGTCAGGGCTGATCGTCTCTGAAGTGCTGCAAATCTGCAGGGAATACCCGCTTCTGGCACGGCTTTCGCTTATCTACATTCTTGTATGCAAGTTTTTGAAGAACTTGCATACAAGAATTTCTAACTTGCGAAAGACGACTATGCGCCGCTTTGCCAAATCACTTTTCGGACAGGTGGTGATCGCACTCATCTTGGGTGTGCTCGCCGGACTATTGGCCCCTGAATGGGCCGCGAAACTCAAGCCCTTGGGCGATGCTTTCATCAAACTGATCAAGATGATCATCCCCGTGCTGGTGTTCTGCGTGGTGGTGCATGGCATCGCGGGCGCTGGCGATCTCAAGCGCGTGGGCCGCGTTGGCGTCAAGGCGCTGATCTACTTTGAAGCGCTGACCACCATTGCCTTGGTGCTGGGTCTGGTGCTTGCCTTTGTGTTCCAGCCCGGCACGGGTATGAACGTGGACACGAGCAAGCTCGATGCCTCGGCCATGAGTGCCTATGCCAGCAATGCCGACAAGCTGACCAGCGTCGGCACGGTGGACTTTTTGATGAAGCTCATACCGACCACCGTGGTCCAGGCCTTCGCCACAGGCGATGTGCTGCAGGTGCTGTTGTTTGCCGTGCTGTTTGGCTGCGGCCTGAGCATGCTGGGCGAGCGCGCTGCTCCCGTTAGCTTGCTGATTGACACCTTGTCCCATGTGCTGTTCAAGATCATGGGCATCATCATCAAGCTGGCACCTCTGGGTGTGCTGGGTGCGATCTCCTTCACGGTGGGCCAGTACGGCATAGGCTCGCTCAAGCAGTTGGGCATGCTGGTGCTGCTGTTCTATGTGGCCGTGGCCTTCTTCGTTTTCGTGGTGCTGGGCCTGGTGATGCGTCTGTCGGGCTTTAGCCTGATCAAGCTGCTGCGCTATCTGCGTGAGGAGCTGGCCGTGGTTTTTGCCACCACATCTTCCGACAGCGTGCTGCCCCAGATCATGGCCAAGCTGCGCAACATGGGCGTGCGTGACTCCACCGTGGGCCTGGTGATTCCCACGGGCTACTCCTTCAACCTCGATGCCTTCTCCATCTACATCACGCTGGCGGCCGTGTTCATCGCCCAGGCCACGAACACGCCCATCAGCATGGCGGACCTACTGACCATTCTGGCCATCGCTCTGGTGACTTCCAAAGGCGCCCATGGCGTGCCGGGCTCGGCCATCGTGGTGCTGGCGGCCACCTTGCATGCGATTCCGGCGATCCCCGCCATCGGGCTGGTGCTGGTATTGTCTGTAGACTGGTTCATGGGCATTGCCCGCGCCGTCGGTAATCTGATCGGCAACTGTGTGGCCACCGTGGCCATCGCCGCTTGGGAAGGTGATATTGATCGCGAGCGTGCCCATGCGGTGCTCGACGGCCTGGTTGACAGTCCCGAGTCTGCCGATGCTCCCGTTCCAGCGCCGCTTGCCCAGCCGGCATCCCCCATCCTTCCTGCTCACCCCGTCGCCTAATGAATCCTGTAAGCCCCCTGCATATCGCCGAGCGCGTGGTTGAATCCATACTGGCCCAGAAGCTGGCGCCCGGCGAGAGGCTGGGGGAGCAGGAACTGGCCGACACCTTTGCCGTCAGCCGCACCATGGTGCGCGAGGCGCTGATGCAGCTTCAGGCGCGCGGCTTTGTGCAGGTTCAGCCGCGCCGGGGCTGGTATGTGGTGCAGCCCACTGTCGAGGAAGCGCAGGACGCTTTTGCAGCGCGGCGCATCATAGAGACCGGCATATTGAGTGAAGCTGGCCGCCCCATGCAAAGCGTGATCGGCCAGCTGCGCCGCCACATTGCCCAGGAAAAGCAGGTCATAGAAGGCGCAGACGCTGCCACACGTGCCTTTTTGCTGGCCGACTTCCATGTCTGTCTGGCCGAGCAGATGGGGCACCGCCTGCTGGCATTGACGCTGCGCGATCTCACGGCACGCACCACGCTGGCTGCCACGCTCTATCAGTCCACGCACAGTGCAAACCAGTCCTGTGCCGAGCATGAGCGCATCGTGGCCGCTCTTGAGCGTGGCGATACCGAGCAGGCCAAAACTCTGATGCTGGAACACATCGGCATGGTGGAGCGCTCGCTGGATATCCGTCCGCCCGAGCCTCCACCCGGTGCCAGCGAGCGCTTGCGTGCCACGCTGGCACCGGTGGGTACAGAGCTGCTTGCCGATTCGTTGATGGACACAGTGCAAAAAACCGCTGTCTGAGCGGCGCTTGATTTCGTGCTTGCGGCCCCTGGGCTTCGCCCTGGGGGGCAGCTTCACTTGCTTTGACCCTTGGTTTGAACCTGTGCCAGCAACTGCCTGCAATTCACGTCGTCGTCGGCGGCGGGTACGGTCAGCGGTAGCAAAGCCAGGGCGGCTGGTGCAAAAACTGCGGCGGCTACCGCAGCACCGGCGCGGGCTACCAGGGGACCTGGCTCCAGGCCTACGTCGGGTTTGGCAAAGCTGCCGCGCACATACAGCGGTGTGCGCAGGGAAAAAAACTTCCACTTGAGTGCTTCGGGCACGATTCGCAAATCCAGTGTCTCCTGCGCCAGGTTGATCTGGCCGCTGGCTTCCACGATCGCTTCGGTGGTTGCCAGTTTGGCGCTGCGGGGGCGGGCCATGCCGTTTTGCACCTGAAGGTCTGCAATGGCGCAGCGCAGTTGCACTTCCTTGTCCGAGCCAAACAGCTTGGAGACGATGACGGAGCCCACGTTCAAGCCTGCCAGATCGAGGAGCTCGCGGCTGAACGTGCCTTCGCGCACATAAAGCCGCACCGAACCGTTGCCGCTTCCCAGCCATTGCGCCAGCGATTCGCCACGGCCTTCCAAGGCGATGGCTCCATCCAGGCGACCCAGGCTTTTCTTCATTTTCTCGATCTTGGGAAAGAGCGCCGACAGCTTGAGTGCATTGACCCGGCCCTTGATCTGGGCAGCCACGGGCTTGGCATGGCTGTCCACCGTGGTGCTCAGGTCCAGCGTTCCCTGGGCGAAGCCGAACTGCAGCGGTGAGAGCGTGAGCTTGCCGTTGTCGAGCTGGGCACGCAATTTGAGATTTTGCAGGGGCAGGGCGTCGGGGCGCAGGATATGGCCGCTTTCATAGTGAAGATCCATATCCATCTTGTCCCACTTATCCGTGTCAAAGCGGATTTGCGGCAACACCTTGCCGTTGTGCACCTCGGGCTTGGCGCTGCTGCCCGAAGGTGCTGCTCCAATCGTCGGCCCCAGATCCTGCAGGCGCAGTTGTTTGGACGAAATATGGCCGCTGAGCTTTGGCCTGGGCTTGGCAGACTGGTAATGCAGATCACCGCGTACATCGCTTTGGCCCACCTTGCCTTGAAAATTTTCATAATTCCAGACGGCCTTGCCCGGTTGCAGGCTGCCGATCAGGTGGCCGTTGGTTTCAAACGGCGGCGAGGCAGGAAGCAGCAAGCCGGTGAGCTCAAACAGATCGGCCATGCTGCTGCCGCGCAGCCGTACCTGAAAGTCCAGTCCCTCCAGCCTCTTGGGATTGTCGAGAAAGCCTTCTGCAAAGGCCTGCAGACTGCCTGCTCTGGCCGATATACGCAGCGGAAAGTGCAAGCGCTCTTGCTGCAGGTCCAGCACCGGGCCTGCCAGTCCTTGTGCCTGAATCTGCGCCCGTTTTCGGTGATCTTGCTCCATATAGCCAGCCAGCCCGAAGCGTATGCCGTAGGGCTGAGTTGCGGTGACCGGCTGGCGCAAGCTGTCTATCCGCGCACGCACGGCCATGCGCTTGACACCATCGACCCAGCCGATAACGCCATGGCGTATGTGCAACTGGCCCAGTTGGAAGCTCCAGGGTGGACCATTGTTTTCAGGCGTTTTGAATGCCCAGTTGACTTGGCCTGACTTGTTGCGGGCCAGAACCATGTCCGGAGCTTCCAGCACCAGCTGATCGAGCTGAATATGCCGTGCAAGCAGTGGCAGCAGCCGCAGGCTGGCGGTGGCGCTGGCGGCCGTAGCCATGGTGGTGTCGGAGCGCTGCGGAGCTTGCTCGCCGGACTCGGCGATTTCATCGCGCTCATCCTGTGTATTCGTGATGTCGGTCGCCGTGCCTGGCTTTGCGGCCGGCTCGCGGTTTGGCAAGCGTCCTGTATTGAGTTCTGTGGGTACCGCTGGTAGGGCCGGCAAGTCGTCGCTGCCCTGGTTGGGCAGCTGTGCAATCTGCCAGCCCTGGGGTTGGGAAATACGCAGTTGCCCGGCGCTCACCACCACGCCTGGAATCCAGTGCTTCCAGCCCGTGTCTAGCGGCTGCGGCCAGGTCCAGTTCAGCTGAAGGTCGCCTTCCACAGCAAATTCGCGGCCGGTGGCGGCACTGACTTTTTCATTGACCCAGGGCTTGAGCTGGTTCCAATCCATCAAGGCAATGGCGGCGGCGGCCAGGCAGAGCACGACCAAGGTAGCGAATATGGCACTCAGCAGGCGCAGCCAGAGCCTGGGCTTGCGTTGTGCGGTTAGTGGGGCAGAGCGACTTGCAGATTCATTCATTGCAACCATGCTAACGCCCGGCTTACGCCATTTTTGGGGAGCTTGTTTGGCAATCGGCGTAGGCAGGAGATGACGATGCCATGGCAGTGGCACCCCATAGCCGCTCTAAAATGGCGCGCCATGCACAACTCTCATGATCCCAAAGTCTTGCCGCAGCGCGATGGCGTCAGCCCCAGCTGTGTGGTGGCACCCAGTCAGGGTGAGGGCTTGTTGATCGATTTTCTGTGCGAGCGTCTGCACACGGTGGGCCGCGCCGAATGGTTGCGCCGCATGACCGTGGGTGAGATGGTGTGCGAGACGGGAGAGCGCGCAGAGCAGGGCAGCTTGTTTGCCCCCGGCCTGCGCTATTACTACTACCGCAAGCTAGAGAATGAGCCAGAGATTCCGTTTGCGGCCGAGGTCATCTACCGCGACGAGCATTTGCTGGTGGCAGACAAGCCGCATTTCTTGCCTGTGGTGCCTGCAGGCCAGTATCTGCAGAACACCTTGCTGGTGCGCTTGAAACGCGAATTTGATGTGCCCGAGCTCTCTCCCATTCACCGCATAGACCGCGACACGGCAGGGCTGGTGGTGTTTTCGGTGCAGCGCGCTACGCGGGGCGTGTATCAGGCCTTGTTCAGAGAGCGGAGCATTCACAAGACCTATGAGGCGGTGGCACCTTACCGGGCTGATCTGACATTCCCACGTGAGCATGTGAGCCGCATGGAGGAAAGCAGTCAGTTCTTTCGCATGCTTGAAGTGGCGGGCGAGCCCAATAGCCGCACGCAGATGGACATCATCGAGCACAACGACGCATGGGCGCGCTACCGGCTCAGCCCGGTCTCAGGCAAGCGCCACCAGTTGCGCGTGCATATGCTGGCGCTGGGCCTGCCGCTCAAGGGCGATGCGCTTTACCCCGTGGTCAACGATGCGCTGCCGGGTGACTATTCCAACCCCTTGCAACTGCTGGCGCGCAGTCTGGCGTTTGATGACCCCCTGACCGGGTTTCGCCGTGAATTTTTCAGCCGTCGCAACCTGCTGCCGCTGATTTAAAGAACACTTTCGCCGACCCTGAGCAGGTAAGGGGGAAATGTAAGTGAAGCCATTATCGGACAAAGTTGTCCGATAATGGCTTCCATATGTCTACACCACGCCCCCGATCCGCCGAACGTCGCGCCCAGTTGCTGGATGCGGCCGATGCCGTATTTGCCGAGCATGGCGTGACCGCGCCACTGGACTTGATTGTGGAGCGTGCCCAGGTGGGCCGGGCTACGCTGTACCGCCAGTTCCCAGATCGTCAGGCCATCATGCTGGCGCTGCTAGAGCGTTCGGTAGAGAAGACGCGCACCGCTGCCTTTGCGTTGCGCGATGACGATAGTGCCTTCTTCAAGCTGCTGGCGCTGGTGGCAGATCGCATCGCTGTGTCTGCCACGCTGGTCGATTACTGGCGCACGGTAGAGCAGGGTGACGAGAAGATCGCTCGGGCACGCCACCAGATGTGGCGGGTGTTTGAAGAACCCATGAAGCGCGCCGTGGCCAAAGGCCTGTGCAAGCAGACGCTGAACTCCAAAGAGCTTTCGCTGGTGTTTGGCATGCTGGGCGGTGCACTGCGCGGCGAAACCCCCGCGCAGCGCAAACAACTGGCCCGCCGTGCTCTGCAAATCATTCTGGATGGAATCAAGGCCTGAGACGGTATGAGCCAAGCTGCAGCACCAACCCCCAGTACTGCTTCCGCAGCGCCAGCCATCCCTCTGGGCCCTGTCATCTTGCTGCGTCGCCCGCCGGACTGGGCCGAGCATGAAAAACCTGCGCTTCCCGGCTCGCCCGCCATGCCGCATCACCTGCCGTGGGTGCGCGTTTGCTATGGGTTGATTGCCGTCTTGCTCGGGCTGACTGGTGGTCTGGGTAATGCGTTATTTAGCGCCAACCTGCCAACGATTCAGGGGCAGATGGGGCTGACTGCGGTCGAAGCCGCATGGCTGAGTGGGGCCTACGTCATGTTCAATATGACGGCCAATCTGCTGGTCTACAAATTCCGCCAGCAATTTGGCATGCGCTTGTTTACGGAGATCGGGCTGGGTGTTTACGCCGCGCTCAGCGTGCTGCATCTGGTGCTGGGCAGCTATGAAAGCCTTATTTTGCTGCGCGCTGCCAGCGGCTTGGCGGCGGCGGCCTGCACCTCGCTGTGCACGCTCTATATGCTGCAGGCTGCGCCGCGCACCTATGTGCTCAAGATGCTGGTGCTGGGTGTGGGCGTGGTGCAACTGGCGACACCGCTGGCCTGGATCATGTCGCCGGGGCTGCTCTACAACAGCGAATGGCAAAACCTCTATCTGTTTGAAGCCGGGCTGGCGCTGCTTTCATTCGCTGCCGTGGTGGTGCTCAAACTACCCTCGGGCCTGTATATCAAAGCCTTTGAAAAGCTGGACTTCGTCACCTTTTGCCTCATGGTGCCAGGCCTGGGCTTGCTGATTGCCGTGCTGGTACAGGGCTATTCGCGCTGGTGGTTTGATACGCCCGATCTGGCCTGGATGCTGGTGGGAGCGATTGCGCTGCTCAGCACGGCACTCTACATTGAGCACCACCGCGCCAACCCCATGGTTCATACGCGCTGGTTTATGCAGTGGCCTACCGTGCGTTTTGTGGTGGGCGCCATCTTGCTGCGTTTTTTAACGGCCGAGCAAAGCTACGGTGTGGTGGGCTTGATGCGCACGCTGGGCATGACCACCGACCAGATGCAGCCGCTGTTTGGCGTCATCTTGCTGGGCACCATCATCGGGATTGGCTTGTCTGCGGCCACCTTTGGCATTCCTCGTTTGGGCAAGCAGATTCTGGCTGCTCTGGTGCTGCTGGCGCTGGCCGCTTTTCTGGACTTGCACCACAGCAGCCTGGACCGGCCAGCAGACTTTTTCTTCAGCCAGTTTGTGCTGGCCGTCGGCACAGGTATCTTCATGGGGCCGCTGATGATGACGGGGCTGGCACTCGGCCTCAAATACGGTGCCAACCACATGCTCACCGTGGTGCTGACTTTTTCCATGACGCAGGCCATGGGTGGCCTGATCGGCTCGGCCTTGCTGAGCACCTATCAGGCGCACCGGCAGCAGGTTTACTCCGTCGCTCTGGTCGATCAGCTAAAGGCCTCCGACCCGGTGGTGGCCGAGCGGCTCAAGTTGCAGGGGCAGGTCTATGGCCGCGTTACCCCAGACACCGCCATGCGCGCCAGTCAAGGCACTCTTCAGCTGTCGCAAGTCGTGCGGCGCGAGGCCAATGTGCATGCCTATAACGATGTGTTTGCACTGACTGCCTGCATTGCCATGAGCTATTTGCTTTGGCTGCTGTGGGGTGTCTTGAATGTGCGGCGCGCCATGGCCCGGCTGCGCGCGATGACGCGGCTCAGCGGCAATCAAGTGGTGGCTGCAGCAGGTACGGATGGCGTACCCCAGCGTGCGCCATCGGTTGACAGTAGTGTTGTCACGGTTGCAGAGAGATCAACTGATCCATCCCACGCAGGCCGCGTGACCGTCGTCGTGCAGCCCACAGAAACCGATGCTAGTGGCGATGTGGAGGAGGGCCAGCAAACGCCTTGCGCCAGCCCCGTGCAAACGATCGTGATTGAAGGCGAGCAGGCACAGGAGCTGTCTGCCGCAGCCCAAGCGGCAGAGGCGGGTGAACAGGCCGTTCTGGCCAGCCGCGACCCGCTGCAAGACAACCCGCAGGCCCTTGCGCTTGAAGAAGCGCTGGAGCGAAAGATCGTTTCGCAGGCTCCGGCCAATGAACTCAAACCCATAACACCAAGAGATTGAGCATGAGCGACAGTCAAAAAACCACCCCTTCCGCCCAAGCGTCCGGAGCATCGCCTGCACCGGCTCCGGCCGCAACTCCGGCTGCGGCTTTGCCCCCCACGCTCAAGAAGATCAGCCCCTCGTTGCGCAGCGTGCTCATCATGGCCGTGGTGGCGCTGGCCGGCATCTTGCTGGTGTTGCGCGCCTGGAATCTTTTCCCCTTCAACAGCGCGGTGGTGACGACGGACAACGCCTATGTGCGCGGCGCTGTCACCGTGCTGGCGCCACAGGTCAACGGCTATGTGACCGAGGTGCTGGTCAAAGACTACGAGCAGGTCAAAGCGGGTCAGCCGCTGGTGCGTATTGACAGCCGAAGCTATGAAGCGGCCGTGGCGCAAGCCCAGGCCCAGTTGGCCAATGCACAGGCGCAGCTCAGCAATTCCGAACAGGCGCAGGCCCAGAACCGTGCCACGCTGGGTGCCAGTCGCGCGGGTCTGGCGGCGGTGCAGGCTGAGGCCGAACGCTCGCAGGCTGAACTCCAACGTGTGCAGGAGCTGGCCGAGCGCGGCTCGGTTTCATTGAATGAGCGCGACAAGGTGCGTGCCACCTCGCGCATGGCCAGTACCAATGTGGCCAAGGCGCAGGCCGATATCGAAATCAATCAAGAAAAAATCAAGGCCACCACCGTGGGCCGCGACTCGCTCAAGGCCCAGGTGCAAATGGCAGAGGCCCAGCTGCGTCAGGCACAGATCAATCTGGACAACACCGTGGTACACGCTCCCAGCAACGGGCAGGTCAGCGAAGTGTCCGTGCGCATGGGCCAGTACGTGGCGGCGGGCACTCAGCTCATGTATGTGGTGCCACCCTCCTTCTGGGTGGTGGCCAATTTCAAGGAAACGCAGACCGCCCATGTGCAGATAGGTCAGGCCGTGCGCTTCGGCGTGGATGCGCTGGGCGGCGTGCACCTGAATGGCCATGTACAGGAAATCGCTCCGGCCACGGGCTCTGAGTTCAGCGTTCTCAAGGCCGACAACGCCACGGGCAATTTCACCAAGGTGGTGCAACGCCTGCCCATCAAGATATCTATTGATGATGGCCAGGGCGACGCCGCGCGCCTGCGCCCCGGTATGTCGGTGATCGTGCGCCTCGATACGGCACAAAATATGGCGCAAAAAGTAGAGCGGTCTGCGCTTTACCAGAAGGGGGTTAAGGCCGATTTGAGTCAAAAATCTGCAATGCTCGCTGCCAAGCAGGTCAAGCCATGAAACGCTCTATCAATATCCTGATGCGGCGTGCCGTGCCCATGGCAGCAGCGCTGCTGCTGACCGCTTGCAGCGTACCCCGTCTGACCCAGGCACCCACCAGTGCCCAGCCCGCCGTGCCTGAAAGCTGGAGCCAGTCCGGCAACAAGGCTGCGGCCGTGCAAGCCCAGTGGTGGCAAGCCTTTGCGGATGCGCAATTGAGCCGCTGGATCGCGCTGGCGCTGGAGCGCAATAACGACGTACTCATCGCCATGGCACGTGTCGATGAGGCCCGTGCCAATGTCGATGTGGCAGGCGCAGGCGCCATGCCTCAGCTCGCCGTCAGCGCGCCAGGCTCCGCCAACCGCAGCCTGAGCGCCAGAACTGGCCAGATGGTGCATGTGCGCTCAGCCCAGCCTGTGCTGCAAGCCAGTTGGGAGCTGGATTTGTGGAACCGTCTGGGCAGCCTGAGCAAAGCGGCTGATCTGCGCCTGCAAGCTAGTCAGGCCGATCGCGATGCTGTGCAGCTCATGGTGGCCGCCACCACGGCCCAGGCCTATATCGGCCTGCGATCGCTGCAGGCACAAATCGCTGTTGCTCAGTCCACCGTGCATTCGCGTGAAGAGGCCGTGCGCCTGCTTACCGATCAGGTGCGTGTGGGCTATATCTCGCAGTTGCAGCAAAGTCAGGCGCTGGCGGAGCTGGAAAGCGTCAAGCAATCGCTGGAGCAGCTCACTCTGGCGTTGCAGCGCCAGCGCATTGCGCTGATGCAACTGGTGGGTGGCTCTGGTGATGCGCAGGCGCAAGAGCTGGCACAGGCGACGATGGCTGATGGTGCCGCTTTCAGCTCCATGGCCCTGCCTGTGATGCCAGCACCGGGCTTGCCTTCCAGCCTGCTGGAGCGCCGCCCCGACATCGCCCGTGCCCAGCTGCAACTGGCCGCCAGCGACAGCAACCTGGCCGCCCAGCGTGCCGCCTTCTTGCCGCAAGTGAGTTTGAGCGCCAACCTGGGCAGCCTGTTCATCAACGCGCTGGATTACAACCCGGCGCGGATCTGGTCACTGGGCGGCAGCATCCTCGCGCCACTTTTTAGCGGTGGGCGTTTGCAAGGCCAGTTCGATGCCGCCAGCGCCCAGCGCGATCAGGCGGCCTACGCATATCGCGGCGTGGTCATCAAAGCCTTTGGCGATGTGGAGACCGCGCTGGTCAGCACCGAGCATCTGCAAACCCAGTGGCAGCGAGCCAAAGAGCGTGAAAAAGTGCTGAGCCAGACGCTGGGCTTTGCCAAAGATCGCTATGACGCAGGTTACGCCAGCTATCTGGACCAGCTGGATGCACAGCGCAATCTGTTCGGCGTGCAACAAGAAGTGGTGCGCCTGCGCCAGTCACAGCTGGAAAATGCGGTGGTGCTGTATCAGGCGCTGGGCGGCGGCTGGCAGAGCGCAGCGCAGTCGCCAGAGACTCAGGCCGCCTTGAAATAAAACCACGCACCCCAGGCCAGCGCCACCAGTATCAGCGCGAGCCAGAGGATGCCGGGGCTGCTCTTGACCTCACCCGGTGCGCTTGATGCGGCATTGGGCTGGGTGGGTTGATTCAGGGCTGCTTGCAGGTTTAAGGGTTCGCTCTGCATGGCTGCGTCTATGCGCTCCTTGGCTTCGGCCAGTCCAAGCCCTGTGGCTTCTTTGAGCAGCTTGACGGCTTCCAGCTTGTTGCCGCTGGCCATGGCGGCGTGAATGCGCAGCTCGGCGCTGGCGGGTATGGCACTGTTCAATGCCAGCGGTGAATCTGCTGCATCGGCACCAGTATCGGCAGATTCAAGCAGCTGTTTTGCCTCGGCCAGCCCCAGACCGTTTTGCTCACGCAGCATCTTGATGGCCAGCACCTTGCTGCCACTGTTCCAGATGGAGAGGATTTCGGCGGAAACCGGTGTGCTCATGCGCGCTTTCCTTTCAAGCCGGGCCGGCCGGCGGTTGATATGCCAAGGCTTGCAGCTTAACGTCTGTCTGATTCCTGCCTGTCATTGCCAATGCTTAGGAATTCATAGCGTCATGCGCAGGTAATCACTGGACTTGAGCCTGATTTTATCGAAAGTGGAAGCCGCGACCGGTACCGATACGGGTCGATCCAGGCTGGCCGTCCAGGCGCTGTAGGTGCGCAAAGCCAGGGTGTGCAAGGCGGCGATATGCAGCGGCAACTGGGCCAGAATCTGGGCTTTGCTTTGCACCGCTGGGCCTTGGGCCTGGAGCAACTCGTCATGACCGTCGCTGCACCATTGGCGCACGCTGGCTTCGGTTACCTCCAGGTGGCCTTGAAACGCCCAGTGGCGACCATGGACAAAGCCTTTGTTTAGGCAATGCTGTCCGTACATGGTGCGCGTGGCGGCCTGGGGAATCTCGAAGGTGTCGTAATGCCAGTTGAACAGGGTGGCTTGCGCGGGTAAATCCATTAACTGCTGGGCGCATGGTGTGATGTGGACCTGACTCCAGCCGATATTGGGGCAGGGGTTGCGCCAGACGCGCGCCCCCATGGCGCGGGCCAGCATCTGGGCTCCAAAGCAGTGACCGAGCACGGGAATATCGTGCTGAAGCGCGCTTTGCAGCAGGCAGCGTTCATCGTCGATCCAGCGCAGCTGTTCGTTGGCGCAGTGGTTGCTGCCCAGCACGATGATGCCGCGATAGTCGCGTGCATCGGCTGGCGCCGAGCCTTGGGCGCAGGGGTCCAGCAACACATGGGCAATGTCTTGCTGGCGCAGATGGTCTAGCAGGATGCCGGGGCCTTGCGATGCTTCATGCTGGAGGATGGCGACAGGCTTCATACGAAAGCGGGCTTGAAGACTCAAGCCGGTGGTTGCGAAGCCTTGAATCTAGATATTCGGGTCTCAAGCTCTTGTATGGTTTGCGCTGTCTGCTATCAAGATTGCATCAAGAGCAAGGGCGCTGAGCCCTGAATTACAGAGGCTTTTCAATTTCTCCAGCCATGCCATACTGACCCGAAGCCGCGCGCCGGAACGCGGCCTCTATCACTGCAAAGCACCGCTATGTCACACAACAATCATGGGCTTCAGGGGGATGGAATCAAGGGGCAGAGCAGCAGCCAGTCGGCGTTGACACTGGCGGCTCTGGGGGTGGTTTTTGGCGATATCGGCACCAGCCCGCTTTACGCCTTCAAAGAGGCGTTTGTAGGCGGCCACGGGCTGGGGGTCTCGCCAGAGAATGTGCTGGCCGCGCTTTCGGCGCTGCTGTGGGCCTTGATCATCATCGTGGCCATCAAATATGTCTGGCTGGTGCTCAGCCATGACAACGATGGCGAAGGCGGCGTGCTGGCCCTGACCGCGCTGGCGCATCGGGTGATGGGGGATGAGTCCCGGCGCTCGCGCTTTGTCGTGGGAGCGGGCGTGTTTGCGGCGGCGCTGTTCTATGGCGATGCCATCATCACCCCGGCCATCTCCGTGCTGTCGGCCGTAGAGGGCATGAGCATTGCCACGCCAGAGTTTGAGCACTTCATCGTGCCCATCACCATCGGTATTTTGATCGGCCTGTTTTCCATTCAGATGAAGGGCACCAGCGTAGTGGGCAAGCTGTTTGGGCCGGTCACCGTCGTCTGGTTTGTCTGTATTGCCTGGGTGGGTGTGGCCAGTATTTTGCAAACGCCGATGGTGCTGCAGGCCGTCAACCCGGTGCATGCGCTGCGCTTTGCAGTGCAGCACACGGACAAGGCTTTCTTCCTGCTCTCCGCCGTATTTCTGGCCATGACCGGGGCCGAGGCGCTGTATGCCGATATGGGCCACTTCGGCAGCCGCGCCGTGCGGCTGGGCTGGTACGGGCTGGTGTTTCCCAGCCTGATTCTGAATTACTTCGGTCAGGGTGCGCTGATACTGCGTGATGCGGCGGCGGCCAGCAATCCCTTCTTTTTGCTGGCTTCGCCCTCGTGGCTGCTGGTCTTTGTGGTGCTGGCCACGGCGGCTACGGTGATTGCCTCGCAGGCCACTATCTCGGGCGCGTACTCCATGACGCTGCAGGCCAGCCGCCTCGGTTATCTGCCGCGCGTGCGTGTGCTGCACACCTCGGACCAGGAGCAGGGCCAGATCTACATTCCCAGTGTGAACTGGCTAATGCTGCTGGCGGTGATTGCGCTGGTGCTGGCCTTCAAATCCTCGGGTGCGCTGGCGGCGGCCTATGGCATTGCGGTATCGGGCACCATGCTCATAACCACCATGCTGGTGGGCTTTGTGGTGTATCTGGGAAGGCGCCCTTTCAGGCGGGTGACGCTGGCTGCGCTGGCCTGCTTTGCACTGCTGGAGATTGGATTTTTTGCCTCCAACCTGACCAAGCTGGAGCAGGGCGGCTGGCTGCCGCTGACGCTGGGTGCACTGATCTTTATTGCGCTGACGACCTGGCGCGACGGCACGCAGCGAGTGGCCGAGCATCGGCGGCGTCTTGATATACCCATGGCCGATTTTCTGAGCACGCCCATGAAAGGCGTGCCCGTGGTGTCTGGCACGGCTGTGTACCTGACTTCAGACCCCAAGCTGGTGCCTAACGCACTGTTCCACAACCTCAAACACTTCAAGGTCATGCATGAGCAAACGGTGTTTTTGCACGTGGTCAACGAGAACACGCCGTATGTGCACACCGCGCAGCGCCTGCAGCTCAAGCGCTTGTGCAGTGGCGTGTGGACGCTGGACATGCATTTTGGCTTTCGCGAGCAGCCCGACATTCCCAGCGCTCTGAAGCTGATCACACCGGATGCGGAAGGCGAAACCCCCAACCTCAACCCCATGACCACCAGCTTCTTTGTGGCCCGAGTGCAGGTGATGAACGGGCCTGGCGGTCTGCCCAGTTGGCGCTGTGCCTTGTTTGGCTGGATGACGCGGCAGTCCGCCAGTGCGACCACGTATTTCAAGCTGCCTGCGAACCAGGTGGTGGAGCTGGGTACGCAGGTTGTGCTTTAAATCAATCAATAAATTTGCCTATAGCAGCGCAGGCCCAAGCAGATCAAGCGCTGGCTGCTATTGTTTTCAGGGATTATTCACCCAGTGC
Organism: Comamonas suwonensis; assembly: GCF_012844455.2. GTDB lineage: Bacteria > Pseudomonadota > Gammaproteobacteria > Burkholderiales > Burkholderiaceae_C > Comamonas > Comamonas suwonensis. The sequence continues at coordinate 193,605 of NZ_JABBCQ020000003.1, forward strand.
GTCCAGTGCGCGGGCCGAGTACACCATAGCCGCGCCGGCATTCAGCGCCACGGCGACGCCCAGCGCTTCGGCAATTTCTTCCTTGCTGGCACCGGCAGCCCTGGCGGCCTTGGCATGCACAGCAATGCAACCGTCGCAGCGCGTGGTCACGCCCACGGCAATGGCGATCAGCTCACGGGTCTTGGCGTCCAGGTGGCCGGTCTTCTTGCCAGCGCTAGAAAGCGCCTTGTAGCCCTCCATGGTGCCGGGGCTCAGTTCAGCAAATTCACCCAATCGGCCAGCCAGTTCCTTGCGGTATTCGTTCCAGTCCAGCATATGTTGCTCCTTGTGAAGAAAGTGTTGATTGTGTGCCTTAGCTATAGGGCGTTCAAGCGCCATGCGGTGAGGGCTGAGCAGGCTTGAAAGCCATGCAGGCGCGAAACGCTCGCTCACATTTCCGTTTGTAACCCCGCTCAAGCGGCTTTCTCCTGCATGGATACTCAGTACAAAGGAGAAAAAGCCATGAATTCCCGCAACACCCACGACTCTGCCTCTCAGAACCCTGAGGAAGAAGGCTGTCTTGGCTGGGGTGCAATCGACGCCGCATTGCAGGCGGTTTATGGCGACCAGCAGCCGGCGCATTACGGCACGGCCATCAAGTTCCGCCTGGGCGGGGCTGACCCGCTGGACGGCATCAGCGTCTATCGCAGTGAGCAAGGCGGGCCGCACTGGTATTACGTCACCTACGGCTTCAGCGATCTGTATGGCGATCTGGACGACAGCTATGACATCGCCCCCGAAAAGCCTAGCGGCTACGGTTTTGAGATGACCTTCAGGCTGGCGCGTGATGTGGACGAGCAAGAGCCCCCCGTCTGGCCTCTGAACTTTCTGCAAAACATGGCGCGTTATGTGTTTCGCACCGGCAATGTTTTTGCCCCCGGTCACTGGATGACGGCCAACGGTCCCATCAAGGCCGGTGCCGACACGCTGCTGACCGAGATGGGCTTTGTGCCAGACCCCGAACTGGCCCCCGTCCACACCCCCTACGGCGACCTGATGTTTTTGCAACTGGTGGCGCTGACCAGCGACGAGCTGCGCGAAGTGCGCCGCTGGAATGTGCAGGGCGCCTTGCAGGCCATGCAGCCCTATATGCCGCTGTGGATTACCAACCTGGCTCGTCCCAGCCTGCACGAGCTGCCCGATGTGCAGGCCGCCATTGATGCTGGCGCTGCCCGTGATGGCTCCAAGACCGGCGTGCTCTACAACGATGTGCTGGGCTTTACCCAGCGCAAGCGCCTGCTGCGTAGCCCTCAGACCGTGATCAAACTCGGCAGTCTGGGCGTGCGCGACCTCAAAGCCATGCTGCCCGCGCGCCTACCGCATGGCCGTCCCTTGATACTGGCGGGCGATGGCTCCACGCTGGAGCTGGTGCCCGCAGGCGACAGCGAAGGTGGTCTGCTTGACTGGCATAGCGACCATGAACTCAAGCTCAGCCTGACCCCCGCGCAAATGCAGGCGTGGAAGCAAGTCGTCAAAGGCCGCGACGGCGAATACACCGTACCCGGGCTGGCTGGTCTGGTCTGGCAGGTCAAAACCAGCATGATCACCGACGATCACGGCAAGGTCACTGGGGCTTACGTAGAGCAATAAATCATCAGATTTGATAGCTGCTTGCGCTTGATGAATAAGCGGTAGAGGCTTGTTGGGTTTGAATGAGGGCAGTAGCAGGCCACGTGTAGCTAACGGGCCTTAATCCACGCAACTGTCCATCTGCCCCCGCGTTGCTGCTGATAATAGGCAGTCAGCAAGCCTGCCTCCCATGAGCATTGAGGCAGGGCTACGCTGCCGGAGAAACAATGAACGACCTGCAAACAGTGCAATGCACGCACCCGCGCCACGCTGCCACCATTCTGGACATTTTTAACGACGCCATCGTCAACTCCACCGCGCTCTACGACTACCAGCCGCGCACGGCCCAAAACATGGTCAGCTGGTTTGATGCCAAGCGCGCAGGCGACTTTCCCGTCATCGGTATTGAAAACGCTGCGGGCGAGCTAATGGGCTTTTGCAGCTGGGGCAGCTTTCGCGCCTACCCGGCGTACAAATACACGGTCGAGCATTCCGTCTACGTTCACCCCGCGCATCGCGGCAAGGGGCTGGGCCTGCAACTGATGGAGCTTTTGATTGCCGAGGCCAAGCGCAGAGGCGATGTGCATGTGCTGGTCGGCGCGATTGACGCGGCCAATGCCGCAAGCATTGCACTGCACCAGCGACTGGGCTTTCAGCATGTGGGCAATATGCCCCAAGTGGGCTTCAAGTTTGGCCGCTGGCTGGATCTGGCCTTTTACCAGCTCACGCTGCAGACCCCGCTGAACCCCATCGACGGCTAAAACCACTGATTTGCTATTGAATCAAGAGCTGCAACCGCATGTCTATCAAGCGCTATAGCTTATTTGGCTTCAGAGCACAGATACATTCTGCGACCGCAAAATGAGGTGCCTCTCTTGTCATCCCCAGCGCTGGCCGCACGTTAAAGCGTGGTGTTTTTCACTTTTGAAGGAGTGACTGCCATGTGGAGACTGGGTCGCCTGCTGACAATCTTTCGCAAAGAGCTGCGGCTCGCCTGGGCCGTGCTGCGCGATCCGCGCTCGCCCAAGGCGGCCAAGCTTGTTACCGTGCTCGCCGCGCTGTATGTGATCAGTCCCGTCGACTTCATTCCAGACACCATTCCCATTCTGGGCTGGCTGGACGACGGCATGATCGGCTTCTTGCTGCTGCAACTGGCTTTTCAATTTTTGCCGGCCGAGCTGCTGGCCTCACTGCGCGAGCGAGTAGGTGCCAAGGCGGTTTAGCGCCTATTCTTTAAAAATCATAGCGGCCTGCGCTGCTGTATCAAGCGCTAGCCGCTATTTTCTATCGAAAGGCGTTCAGATCTCAGATGCCCAGAAACTGAAAAGGCGCTGAGGGCTTGAACTGCGCTGTGGCATTGCCCGAATAGGTGTGGCTCTGGTCCTGGCCCAGATCCAGCTTCATGACCTTGCCGGTTTGCGCGCTGAAGTCCAGTGCCTTGAGGTCTACCCAGAAGGTATTGGGCGTCAGGGCTGATTCAAAGAAATACAGCTGGCGCTGGTGGTCGAACACGGTGCGCCAGCGGGTGGACGAGATATTGGGCTGGCCCGGCGTGCTGATGCCGTAGGGCACCGAGACATTGCGGATCACGCTGAACACGCTGGCGAGTGCCTTGTTGGGGTTCGGCTCTTTGGGAATGGCATTCACATAGAACGAGGCCCGCGCAAAGCGGTCGGCCGCGCGGTTGGTGCCGGGCAGCATGGTCGTGCCGCCGATCTGCTGCCAGTAACTGTTGAGCGCCAGCTGTTGATCGAAGGTGGGTGAATTGGTCATCACCTGATACTCGCGGCCATGGTGAATGACCTGCTTGCCCTTGATGTACTCGACGATGGCACTGTCCCCGCTGGCATCCGACATGGACAGGTGCAGCGTGGTCAGGCGATCCTCGCCGGGCACATTGTCCGAGACGATGGTGAAGGGCTCCTTCTCCAGCGCGGCCACCGCCTCCTTCACGCTGGCAAAGTTGTCCAGCACATATTGCGCCCAGGCCGCAATCGTCAGCCCCGGCTTGCTCTTGTCGTCAAAGCGGGGGTATTGCGATTCCACCAGCCACAGCAGATTGGCGTTCAGACCGGCTTCGTTGACGCCGTCCGTGGTCGAAATGTCATAGCCCGAAGTGATGACGCTGCCGTACTTGGACTTCCAGCGCAGCGTGTTGGGCCCCGTCTGCCCACTGCGCTCCATACCGCGAGGCAGCACCCAGAGATTGCTGACGATGTCGCTTTTCCAGTCCATGGAGCGGGCCGTCATGACCTGGCCCTCTGCGCCGTGAAAGACCAGCCGGGTGCAGGCCCAGGCGCTGGTGGTGGCGGCAATGCCAGAGGCAGCCAGCAGCAGGGCGGCCAGTTGGGGGCGGATACGCGGCATGTGAGCTTTCATCCAATCTTCCTTTTCGAGAACAACGGTGACGGGTATGCAGGCCTGTTGCAGGCCAAGCGTGGCGATCTTTGATACGACGAATCGCACCTTGCATGCAGATACTACCTTCCGGGAAAGCTGGCCGCTGACGCCAACCCACCACGCCCGCCGCGCGCTAGAGCCTGAACCTGGGCGGCAGGGCATACTGAGGGGCATGCGCCTTCAACCCTCACTGACCTTTGTTTGCTTGTTTGTACTGACGGGCCTGTCGGGTTGCGACCTGGGTGGGGACAGCGGCCAGCCTGCCAAGCTTCCCCTCAGCGAGCAGGCGAAAGCTACGCGCGATGCTCTGCCAGAGCACATTTTTCGCGGCGACCTGGCTGGGCAGACCACCGTGCTGCTGGTGCACGACTGCGAGGTGTACCGGGTCGAGCCGCGTGGGCAGGGCGACGTTCACTGGGAGAGCGTGCTGGCGCCCGATCCCTACCCCTTCTGGACGTCCTGTGATCGCCAGTCCATTGACTTCAAAGCTGGCGAGCTGACCGTGGTGCTGGGCCGCATGGCATTTGGCGCGGGTGGCTGCTGCGCCACGGGCGGAACCTATCAATCGCGGGATGGGCGCAAGTGGATCAAGCTGCGCTGACAGGCGGTTTGCGGCGCTCTGGCAAGCCGCAGCCAGGCTTTTGAGCGCGGCAGCAAACCCGTCGGTCTGTGCGTTCAGGCGTGATCGGGGCATCAATGCATTCAAGGCGACTGCTTTGCCCACCCTTGTGGCTGAAGTACCCGCCATCGCAGCCTGAAACGCGCAGCTCTCTTACTTTTTAGGCGAGTAAGCGTTCGGCATTGCGGCCCTAAAATCTCAGACTTTTGCCGTAAAGCCCATGCCCGTGAATGTGATCAGCCAGACCCGTTTTACGCTGCAGCGCACCATGCTGGCGCAGCGCGACGCCTCGGACGCCGTGCTGCAAAGCAAAACAGGTATGTGGCGCAAGATCCGGCTCGCCTCCATCGCGGCTGTGCCCCTGCTGGCGCTGGTCGCCGCCACGCTCCAGAACGGCCTCGGCGCGCAAATCTGTTTTGGGCTCATGCTGCTACTGGGCGTGCTTTTTTATGCCAGTCACTGGAATATCAAGCAACGCATGTATGAAATGGGAGTCCGCCGCACGGTCTCGCGCCAGTCCGTGATCCAGATGGTGCAGCAGCACATCTTCAAAGGCCAGCCGCAACTGGCTTGTGCGGCCACATTCGATGAACACGGGCTGCAGCTGCAGCAGGGCGATCTGCATCTGGCCGCCGCCTATGACGATGCCAGCCGCATTGGCGTCATCTTCGAGCGCCAGGGCATGCTGCAGATCAGGCCCGCTGCACACCCCATGCCCGACGCAGTCTTCTTCATTCCCCTGCAACAACTGCCTAATGCCCAGGCTGTGATGCTGCGCCTGCAGCGCAGCCCAGGCTTTGTGGCGGGGCCGGTTTAAGTCGGCCCAGCCGCATCGCGCGTTGCTATCAAAACAAAATCGCCAGTGCTTGATGGATGGGCGCTGGCAGGCGAATCAGGGCGGAGTCTTCGAGCCGGGCTGGTGACGTTTAGCGTGCCCTTGCGCGCGCTTGTCCTTGTATCCGCCGCCATTCTTCCACTCGCTCTCGACCTTGCAGGGGCTTCCTAGAACTCTGGCTTGCCCTCAGGGTGGTCGTGGTCGTCATTGCCGGCCCAGCTGGAGAGCGGGGCGGTCATCACGATCAAGGGCCGAGTCAGCGCGGCAAGCAGTTTTTGCATGGGTGTTTTGAGCAGTTCGGCACGCTGCAAGGACTGTCAAAAAGGTGAGTACGGTTCACATCGCAGTTGAGGCGTTTGGCCTCTTAGGCAGGGCGAAACAGGGGAATTTTGATAGCGGCTACGGCAATCAGCAGTAGGGCTTGACGTCATTGGGCTGCTGTTTCTGCAGGTTCAGGTTGGCAAATTCACTCAGTACCGCCAGAACAGGGGAAATGGCGGGGTTGAGTGCCAGATCCTGACGGTGTGCCACGGCCAAGGGGCGCAGCAGCGTGGGCTGCAGCGGGCGAATCTGAACCTGCGGCAGCGGCGCTAAATCTTGCACTTCCTCGCGAGGCAGCAGCACCGCACTCTGACCGGCCAGTGCCAGGCTTTTAAGCGCTCCGGTATTGGTAAACGCCATAAAGGGGCGGGGCGTGTAGCCTGCCTGCCCAAACCAGTTGGCAATTTGCTGCTGCATGTGCGTGGGCGCGGAAAACCCCGACCAGCGCCGCTGCGATAGCCACTCGGCACTTACACGCTCGGGTGCACCCCAGTCAGCGGGCAGCAGGGCGACGATGCTATCCAGCCGCCAGGGCATGATCACAATGCCCGCCTGCGCTGGTTGCGGGCTGGCCACAATGCATACATCCAGCGCGCCCGCCGTCAGCAGTTGCATGGACTCGGCCGATCCCACGGCCTCCAGCCGCACCTCCACGCCCGGGCTGCGCTGCTGCAGCGCATTCAGCATCAGTGGTAGCAGCCAGGTACTCACTCCGGCAGACACGCCCACACGCACCAGTCCCTCGCGCCCACTGGCACGGCGCTGTACACGCTCCACCACATCGTCGCTGGCCTGCAACAGCTTGCGGCCGTGCTCCATCAGGACCTGGCCCGCCGCCGTCAACGTGGTTTGCTTGCGCCCGCGCACCAGCAACTGTGCATCCATGCGCGACTCCAGCTCCTTGATATGCAGGCTCACCGTGGGCGCTGCCAGGTGCAGCGCTTGCGCAGCAGCGGCAAATGTGCCCAGGTCGGCAATGGCAATCAGTGTCTGCAACTGGTCGAGGTTGAGGTTTCGCATGGAGGATCAATCCGCTTTCAATCAGATTTTCTGAATTGACTATTCAGAACATTCAACTTTACGGATATTAAGCCAATGGAGAGCATTGATGGATTATGAAAAACCAAACAACCGATGGCAAAAGTGCCGAACTCCATCTACCAAATACCTTAAACACGTCATCCGACGAGTGCGATGCAGACACTCGGCTCGCAGCTGACAGTTTGTGGCAACGCAGCAAACAGGTGGTATGTGCTTGGCTGGAACGGGCTGAGCGGCGGGTGACAGAGGGATTCAGAATGCCGCCAGATGGAGGGTGAGGGCAGTCTGGATGCTTGTCGGTATGCCGGAACCTGCATTTGACTTTGTGCCTGCGCAGGCCGTTGCGCGCTTTTCTTTGGTCGCCTATTTCTTGCGAAGAAAAAGAATGCTCTTCGCTTGAAAATCAATATTTTTGATGGATGAAAAGAATAGTTTGGAAATTATCCTTTGCAGGATTTTTCTATTATTTTATTGGTATTAACCACGGGTGATGTATCTATTTGTTTTTTGTGAGTTGAGGTTGGAATTATCAATAGTTCCCATTTGGCTCTATAGCCATTTCTGTGTGAATGTTAAAAAAATAGGCCCCCTTGGGCATTTCATAACGCATTCATGGAGGAGGTTGGTGTGAAAAGATTAATATCTAAAAATGCTTTGCTATCTTGTGTCTGTACCGTTACTGCCGTCATTAGCGTGGCGGCTTGCAGTGGCGACGATCCCCCTGCAGGTGGATATGCCCAGGTCGTATATAAAAATGGAAAGATATTGACAGTCGATCATCAAGGTCAGGTGGTTCAGTCTGTCGCGATTAAAGACAAAAAAATTATTTCTGTTGGCACAGATAAATCCGTCAATCAATACATCGGAAAAGATACCAAGGTTATCGACCTAGGTGGAAAAACCATGATTCCCGGTATTTACGATGCCCATAGTCATTTTTCAATGACGGGTATGAATCTGAAATTTGAGGCAGATTTAAATAGCCCGCCGATTGGGAAAATCCAATCTATCGAAGAAATCATTGTGCTTTTAAAAGCCAAGCAGACAGAGCTGGGTAGCGATGCATGGCTCACCGGTTTTGGGTACGACGACACGCTGCTTGCCGAAAAGCGCCATCCCACGCGTGAAGATCTGGACAAGGTCTCCACCACGCAGCCAGTCTTTGTCACCCATATTTCCGGCCATATGTCCGTGGCGAATACCGCTGCGCTGAAGCTGGCTGGTATCACTGCCGCCACGAGCAATCCCGAAGGTGGTGTCATCGGCAAGGACGGCAAGGGTGAACCCACTGGCTATCTGGCCGAAACTGCGGCTCAGCTGGTCAGCAAATTCAAACCGGCATTGACCGCAGCCCAGGTGCAGGAAGGGTTGGCAGAGGCCGCAAAAATGTACGCCTCCAAAGGCGTGACCACCGCCAACGACGGTGCCACCGGCCCAAGCGGCGTAGAAGCGCTGGAAAAAGCGGCGCAAAGCGGCAAGCTGCCGGTACGCGTTGTGGCCTAGCCCATGGGGCTGGATGCACTGGCGGGCTCCAAAGCCATTAAGCTGAGCAGCGGCATGGTCAAGTCGGTGGCATCAAAGACTTTCATGACGGCTCCATCCAGGGCTATACCGGCTACCTGAGCCACCCTTATCACACCCCGCATGACGACGACGCCGACTATGCCGGCTACCCCCGATCCAGTCGCGAGGCTCTGGTGACCCGCGCCATTGCGGCACAAAAGGCCGGTGTTCAGATGTTCATCCACGCCAACGGTGACCAAGCCATTTCCGATGTGCTTTATGCCTACCGAAAAGCCCAGGAAGCCCATCCGCGCACTGATGCACGCAATGTTGTCATCCATTCGCAGATGACGCGTGAGGACCAGCTTGACGAGATGAAAGAGCTGAGTGTGGTTCCCTCATTCTTTGAGTTGCACACCTACTACTGGGGCGACCGCCATCGCGACATCTTCCTGGGACCCGAGCGCGGCACGCGTATCAGCCCCGTGAAGTCTGCGCTCAACCGCGGCATTCCCTTCACCTTGCATGCCGACACGCCCGTAGTGCCCATGGACCCCATGCTCATGCTGTGGGCAGCCGTCAACCGAGTCTCCACCAGCGGTGCCGTCATCGGTGCGGAGCAGCGCGTTCCCGTGCTGGACGCGTTGCGCGGCATCACCATCAACGCCGCCCACCAGAACTTCGAGGAAAAAGAGCGCGGCTCCATCGAAGCTGGCAAGTTTGCCGATCTGGTGGTGCTGTCAGGCGACCCTGTGTCTGTCGACCCCATGAAGATCAAAGACATTCAGGTGCTGGAAACCATTGTGGAAGGGGAGACGGTTTACAAGACTGGTCGCTGAGGCGGTTGACCTAGACCGGTAGCCGGGGTCTCTGCATGAATGCTGTTTTTACGGTGTTTATGCGGAGACTTTTTTGATAGCTGCTTGCGCTTTCTGTGATTGGGCTAGAGGTTGATTTGACTTGAATTTCTTGTTTGAACTGCATGCCTTTGCCAAGTACAGAGGGCGGGTCTCGGCCCGCCATGCCGAGCTACTTTCTGCTGCCAGAAAGTAGCCAAAGAACAAGGTCCCTGCTGCCCACGACCCTCCGCTTCGCTGCGGGCAAACCTGCGCCGTCAAGCTCTTGGGGCTGTACGGCAAAACTCACTGCGCGTCTTCGATGCTCCTTTCAAACACGTTGCCGTAGAAATGATGGCGATGCAGTTGCACTCTGCGGTGCAACTGCAAGCCCCAAGAACTTGCCGTCGCAGGCGTGGGCAAAAGGGGCAATACCGGGAGCCGGATAGCTCAGCTCAGATTTCATAGCTGCTACCGCTTGGCGAATAAGCACTAGAAGTCAATTTCGTCATAACTCTTGCAGGCCGTCCGTACCTGCACCCACCCGTTTGTCAGCGCCTGCGGCACGCTGTCCAGGCTGCGGGCAACGCTGCCGTAGGACAGCGTTGCTTCGTGCTCTGACTTGCCGCCGGTTGTCTGAGCGAAGCGGCAAAGCCGCGCAGTGAGTTGGGCGGCACCGCAGTCTGAATGGTGTGACGCAGGTTTGCCCGGAGCGAAGCGCAGGGACGCAGACAGTCGGGTCGCCTTTTCTTTGGGTACTTATCTTTTGGCGAAGCAAAAGAAAGTACCTCGGCTGACGGGCCGAGACCCGTCCTCTGTCGCGTGCGACAACGCAGTAGCAAATTGATAGCTACTGGCGTGCTCAGGGTGCGCGCTAGCGGCGGATTTTTTGCAAATTTTTTTGCAGCATGCCTGCGGTGCTGGCAGAGGGCGGGTCTCGGCCCGCCAGCCGACCTCCTTTTCTTGCGTCGCCAAGAAAAGGAGGCAAAAGAAGGCGCCCCCTGCTGCCCCCGACCCTCCGCTTCGCTGCGGGCAAACCTGCGCCGTCAAGTTCTTGGGGCTGTACGGCAAAACTCACTGCGCGTCTTTGACGCTCCGTTCAAACACGTTGCCGTTAAAGTGATGACGATGCAGTTGCACTCTGCGGTGCAACTGCCAGCCCCAAGAACTTGCCGTCGCAGGCGTGGGCAAAAAGGGGCAATACCGGATACCAACAGCCAGATAGCTTCTTGCAGACTTCATAGCTGCTACCGCAATCTGGATAAGCGCTAGAGCCTGATTTCATTACAACTCTCGCAGGCCGCCTGTACCCGCATCCACCCGTGTGTCCGCGCCTGTGGCACGCTGTTCAGGCTGCGGGCAACGCTGCCGAAGGACAGTGTTGCTTCGTGCTCTGACTTGCGGCAACGTGTTTGAACGGAGCAGCTTGCTGCGCAGTGAGTTTTGCCGCACCGCAGACTGAATGGCGTGACGCAGGTTTGCCCGGAGCGAAGTGAAACGCAGCGTAGGGACGGGGACAGTCGGGTCGTGTTCTTTTGCCTTCTTTGCTTGCACGAGCAAGAAAAGAAGGTCGCCTGCCGGGGCGAGACCCGGCCACTGTTGTAGATTACGAAGCAAAATATAGATAATTTTTGTGATTTATATAAATAATCCTAAAGGATAGTTGATGAATAGAACTGTGGAAATGAGACAAAATGGTTTTTTCAAAATTTTTTCAGATGCCATTACTCTTTATGAGATATCTGCGGCAGAGAGTAGTGAACATATTAAGACAACAATTGCCAAGGCGAGTATTCTTTCGACGAATTATGCTTTAGAGGCTGCGGCGAATTCATTTTTGTCTTCGGTTGATATAACGAAAAAATTGAAGGATGAAATTGATAGATTATCAACGATTGATAAATTTGATTTTATTCTCCAATGGCATAATAAAAAATCTCTTCCTCGCGGGGTAATTCAAACTCAGGCAATAAAGGAATTAATTAGCCAGAGGAACGCACTTGTGCATCCAAAAATCAATTCAATAAAATTGAATATTAAAACAAAATCAGGTGATGTAAATTATTCATATATACATGAGTCTATTGATGAATCAGGAACTTCAAAAAGTAAATTGTCAAATATTTCTCTTGATCCAGATAGATATACAGAAGAAGATGCACTTATAGCGGTAAAGGTACTCGTTAGATTTTTAAATATCTATGTTAACAAATGGTGGGGCATTGATGTGGAGGAATCTGCTAATTTTCTTATGCCTACATGGACTGGTTCAATTAAAGCAAAATCTGTGATGTACGAAAGAAAATCATTGGAAACTGTTTTAAGAAATAATGATGATTTGAAAATTGAATTTCTTGGCTTGTATGGAATTTTGGAACAGTTTGCGTGAAAATAATTTCAATTAAATAGTTGTAATCTCTTGGATCTGCTAAGCGGGATGATTGACTATTTTTGATGACTGAATGACTTGGATCGTCTACGTTTCTTTGAATAGTAAAAAAGCCCACCGCTTCCGCGATGGGCTTTTTTCATTTTCATCACCCGCATCAAGCAGGCAAAACAGTCAACCAGTCATCAAACTTTCTTGACGCGAACAGGCAACCCCTGCCGCACCACAGCCCCCGAAACCCAATCAATCCAGACATTGTCCTTTTCAGGCCGCGTAGGGTCGGCAAAGCCCAGCGTGTTCAAGTTCACGCCATTGCCATGTTGCGAATTGGCATGCGTCGCCTTGCCATCGACCACATGCGCTATAGCGCCCAGTTGCTTGTGGCCGTAGCCATGTTCAATAGCGATAGCACCGGGCGCAACACCGGCGCGCACCAGGGCCACACCGCGCAGTTGGCCGCCGGGGGTGCAGAGTTCAATGGCGTCGCCATTGGCAATGCCCAGTTTGGCCGCGTCGGCCTTGTTGATGCTGACGGGGTTGTGCGGGTGCACCTGGCGCAGGCGTGAGGCGGCGATGGACATGCTGCTCATCAGGTTGGATTTGTAGCTGGTCATGGTCAGCGGCCAGTCCTGCTCGGTGAAGACGGCGCGCATATCGCTGCCGTCGGCCAATCGCGTGGGGTACCAGGTGGCGCAGCCGCTGTAGCGCTCGCCGGTCATGGAGTGGCGCATTTTGCTCAGACCCTCGTTCCAGAAGGTGACGGGGAACTTGGCTTGCAGCTTGAGGTGATCGCCCTTCCAAGCGTCTTCGACCTTATCAAAGCGGCCGCCACGGCTCATGACCATGGCGACGCGGCGCACTTCTTCGGGTTTGACGCATCTTTCTACCGAGGGCATCCACTTGGTGAGGCCGGTGATTGCTATGTCGTCATCGCTGGCTTCGGGCAAGGGCTTGCCGGCCTGGTAGGCGATGTTGCACATGCCGCGCAGATAGAAGTCTTCGGCGTTTTCCAAGTCCAGCGGCTCGCCGTCTTTGGTGCTCATGGCGTTCTTGCCAAAGCCGGGCAGCTGCAGCTGTTCGGCCACGGCAAAGATAAAGGTTTCAAAGCTGATGGGCTGGCCGTCGGCTGTCTTGGCCGTCGCCGCTTCCACGGTGGGCCAGCGCACGGTGCTGCTCTTGGCCACCACGTCGGCCCAGGGCGCGCCAATGCCCCAGCTTTCGTAGGTGACGGTGTCGGGCACGATGTAGTCGGCCAGGGCCGAGGTCTCGTTGATGAAGGGGTCGACCGAGACAAACAGCGGCAGCTTTTTCACGTCCTTGACGGCATCGGCCAGCGCGTTCTCGAAGCCGCACATAGCGTAGATGGGGTTGCTGATGTGGTTGATCCAGGCCTTGACGGCATAGGGGTAGCCCAGCATGCCGGCGGCCAGCATTTCGCTGCTCAATCCACCGGGTACGGGATACCAGGGCGCTTTGGCGGGGTAGGGGTTCTGGCCCGCTTCCTTCTTGCGCTTGAACTCGCTGGTCTTTTCGTAGGGGAACTTGGTGCGTGACAGGGCCACGCCCTTGGGTTTTACCGCGCCTTCAAACTGCGCAAAGTTGTAGCGTGGGCCGGGGCCAAAAGGGCCGAATGGGCCTGCGTCCATCACCCAGCCGCCGCGCACATTGAGGTTGCCGATGAGGTTGTTGAGCATGGCAATGGCGTAGGCGGTGTAGAAGCCCGAGCCATTCATGGTGCCGCCGTGCGAGTTGGCCACGGCCTGCTTGCCATGGCTGGTGAATTCGCGCGCCAGGTCTTCGATTTCCTTGACGGGCACATCGCACAGGGCGGCGTATTCGGCCAGCGTTTTCTTGTGCGCCTCGGCGCGCAGTTTGACAAAGGCGCTGCAGACGGCCAGCGGTGCGGGGTCTTCAGTGGTGTCAGCGGCCTTGATGGGCGTGAAGCTGCGCTCAACGATCAGCTCGGCCGGTGTGGCGACGGTGTGAGCGGCCAGCGTTCCATCGGCCAGTTGCACCACATACACATCGTCGGCAGGCGTTTTGTCATCGACCGGCTCAGGCATGGGCAGACCAATGTCCGCACCGCGCAAGAACTGACCAAAGCGGGGGTGCTGGGGCTCGTTGATGAGCAAGTGTGTGGCGTTGCTCCACGATGCCTCGCCCACGGCCGCCATGGCGGCGGGGCCAGGCTGGGTCAGAAACTGCTTGTCGTAACGCTCGTTGTCGATGATCCAGCGGATCAGGCCCATTGCCAGCGCCAGGTCGCTGCCGGGCTTGACGGGCAGCCAGCGGTTGTTGTCGCCGGCGGCATGGCTGGACGAGGTGGGCAGCATGGGCGAGACCACGACGTATTTGTAGGTGTTCTCGCCGCGCGAACGCGCCTCGGCCAGCTCGCGGCCCACGCGCTGGAAGGGGTTGCCCGACTGCGCGGGAGAGGTGCCGATAAACAGGCCAAAACGCGAGTTTTTCCAGTCGGGCTTGCCGTGGGGCATGCCCGCCATATCGCCCAGAGCCGCGCCCGTGCCCACGCGGTAGGTCTGGCCGCAGTACGAGCCGTGGTTGGACACATTGAGGGTGCCGAACGACTGCTTGGCAAAGCGGTTGACCAGAGGCGTGCGGCCTTCGTTGGCGGCCTCGGTCACCAGCAACTGGTTGGACTTGGGACCGTATTCGGGGTTGGCTTCGTCAATCAGCGTCTTCACATCGCGGATGGCGGCGAGGCCCTCCACATGGCCTTCGCCAAACAGGTCGCCGCCTTCGCAGATTTCTTGCACCAGCTCTTCGAGCGTGATGGTCTTCCACTGGCCGGAGCCGCGCGGGCCCACGCGCTTCAAAGGATTGAGCACGCGGTGCGGGGCTTTTTGATGTTCGAGCATGGCCGAGCCGCGCGCGCAACTGGTGGCGCGGCCTTCCAGACCGTTGTCGCCGCCCAGCATGGCGTAGACCTCGCGCACCGGCGTTTCCATGGGCGCGGGGTTGGTGGTGGCCAGCGGGTGGTAGGGGTTGCCGGCGATGCGGATGATCTGGTTGTCGGCGGTATCGACGCGCAGGCGCACGCCGCACTGGGTCCAGCAGCCCAGGCACGACGAAGGGCTGACCACCTGGCCGGGCTGGGTCGTCAATTGGCCGGTGACGGGGTCGATGCGGAACTCGGGCGTCAGCGAATTGCCGCGCGTGGCGCTTTTCGTGGTCTTGCCCGATGTGCCGGTGATCAAGCCCTTGGCGCCCTTGGCCACGGTTTCGCCATAGCCCGCGGCAAAAGCGGCCAGGCCACCGGCCACAGCGCCGCCGCGCAGCAGTAAACGGCGGCGAGCCACCTTGGCGTCGGATACCGCTTCATCGTGAGATTGTTCGGGGGGGAGTTTTTTGTCAGTCATGGTGTGCCTCTTCTGGGCTGGTGTGCGGTAGCGATGCTTTTAATTTGATAGCTGCTACCGCGCTTCTGTTTTGCGGTACAGGCCAATTTGGCTCGAATAATTGCTTTAAGCTGTGGCCTGGCGCTGGGGGAATAGCTCCAGCGCCCAGGTCGCGATGGCGACCAGTGCCACGCACAGGCCGGCGACGCCGACCATGCCCAGCAGGCCATCGCCGCCCAGCGGCATGCTATAGAGGTAAAGCCCCGCGCCGAATTTGGGCACGCCTTGCACACCCATGAAAAGCGCCCAGCGGAAGGCCCAGGCCGATGCGGCCAGCCCGGTGCCCAGCACCAGCGTGTAGCCCTTGGCAGACAGGCGGCGCTGGCCGCGCAGCAGCGCCACCAGCACAGCGGCACCAAACACGGCAGATCCCAGCATGGAGATGCGCCAGACCGGGAATTCCTGGAACAAGCGCACAGCCAGATCAAACGAAGGGCTGTGGCCAGCCATGCCGTAAATAGCCCAAGTCAGTGCAGAAACCACCAACGCCGTGGCCAGCACCAGACCGAGGTTGCGCAGGCCGTGCAGCGCCGCAAAGTCAGGCTGCAGCTTGATGGGCAGAAAGCGGTAGAGCACAAATGCCATGCCCACGGTGGCCAGCCAGCCGCTGAGCGCCAGGTTGATAGGCACCCACAGCGTGCTCCATAGAGGGCGCGAGCGCACCACCATCACTTCGGCACCGCTATAAAGCACGATGCTGAGCGTGGACAGCACCAGCAGCGGCACCAGGGCGCGCATGAGCTTGTGCTTGCCCAGCCACCACAGCGCGCACATCAGCACGCACAGGCCGACAAAGGTGGGCATCAAAATCGCGCCCAGACTCATCCACGACCACGGTGTGAGGTGAGCGTAGAAATGCCAGAAGCGCGCCGGCTGGTGCAAGTCGGCCAACAGGGCCACGGGCGCGGCAATCGCGCTCATGGTCAGTACCAGCACGGCGGTGGGCAGCAGGCGCTGGCGCAATCCGTTGGCCGGGCCAAACACGCAGACGGATGTGAGCAGAGCCGCACCCGTGGCGATGCCGACCAGAAAGAAATACTGCACGGCCCAGGGCAGCCAAGCGGCTTCATAGGCGGGGGTCAGGAGTTCAATGATTTGCATGAGAGGACTCCTTTCACAGATGGTCGGCAACCAAACGCACAGTGGCTTGGCCATCGACACCGTTGACGAACTCATCGGGCAGGCCGATGTAGAAGACATGGGGCTTGGTCTTCATCCCGGGTTTGAGGACCTTGATGTCAGCTTTGTGGGCATGGATGCGCTGGTTGATCTCGCTGTGCGCATCGTTGAGGTCACCGATGACCCGTGCTCCGCCCACACAGCTTTCCACACAGGCGGGCAGCAGACCGGCTTCAAGCCGGTGCTCGCAGAAGGTGCACTTGTCGGCGGTCTGCGTCTCGTGGTTGATGAAGCGCGCGTCGTACGGGCAGGCCTGTACGCAGTAGCCGCAGCCCACGCAGCGCTCGTTATCGACGAGAACAATGCCGTCGGTACGCTGGAACGTGGCTTGCACGGGGCATACGGGCACGCAAGGCGGCTCGTCGCAGTGGTTGCACAGGCGCGGTAGGCTGACCATGGCAGGCATCACTTCGCCGGGCTGGTCCACTTCGTATTGCAGAACGCTGGTGCGGAATTGGCCGATGGGCGGCTGGTTTTCGACCGAGCAACTCACGGTGCAAGCCTGGCAGCCAATGCATTTGCGCATATCGACCAGCATGCCAAAGCGCTTGCCCTCCATGCCGGGGCGGCGTGGCGGCTGGAATGTGGGATCACCCGGCAAGGCGGCGCGGGCGGTGCTGGCAATGCCAAAGCTGGTGGCCACAGCAATCAAATCCTGCAAAAAACCACGCTTGCTGGGTGCTGTCACGGCGCTTGCAGTTACACCCAGGCTGCTGGGTGTGGCGCTCGTGTTGCAGGCACAGCCTGTGCCGTTGCTGGAGCAGCCGGAAGATTCTTGGGGTTGAAGTGGCATGGCCCTTCCTTTCATCGTCTCACTAGCACCAGAACACTCTGGTGCTTATGCATTAATAAGTATTAAGTTAATACTTTTTATGCATTAATGACTATATGAATGAAGAGCGGTTGAGCGCTTGATATGTATCAAACTCGCTGTGAAAGAAGACTTCTTGAGAGGGAAGCGCTCGCAATCAAGCAATAACGGTTTCAAGCATGCAATTGATTAATTAATGAATAGTTAAGAAATGATGTGTTTTAAAGTGGAAATGCTGCCGCAGCCTGCTGTCTGGCTGGAATTAACACGTGGGCAAATTCCAGGAGATGTCAATCCAGCCTTGCTGCCGTTCCGAAACTAGGTGATCGCTATTTGCGCTCATGGCTGGTTCAGGGGACGAAAGCAGCCGCTTTCATGGAAAAGCACAACCTTGGTTCCATCTCCTCAGTTGTATTGCGAGTGGCATAACCTCCCGCGGTTTGAATGAAGGCGCTACTCAGCGATTTGCCTCTGGGGTCGCAGGCATGCGCTCAAACCTGTCTGCAGACGGGTAGTCTTTTCCTTGGCTCAAGCAGCATGATCGCTTTTACAGAAAAGGGATTCAAAAAACACCCATCACTGCTTGCATGTACGGGGCATCCCTGTAGTGCAGCAACTGCGCCCGTAACTGTCCGACACCAGACTTCGCGCGTGGGATGCTTTGAAGCTGTTGCTTTTATGTAAGATGGTCACATGCTGTGTTTGCAAGCGACGGTTTTTTCTTCGCTCGTCAGCTATCTGTGTACTGATACGTGCATGTGATATCCCAATTCGTCATATAGAAAGGTTCGATATGTCACGCTCTGTTTCCGACGCCGTTTCCCATGCTCAAGACGATCTGGAAAAGCTTGTCAGCGATTTGCGAGGTCTGCTGTCTGCCCGTGAACTGGACAAAATGCCTGAGATCAGTGCACTGCGTCAACGTATCGATGACAGCATGAACACAGTGCGCGATTCCGCTGTTCGTGCAGCCCAGGACGCCGCTCGCCAGGCCCGCGAAGCCGCCGATACGGCTGATCGCTATGCGCATGATGAACCTTGGCGTGTTGCCGGTGCAGCTCTGGCTGTAGGTGCTCTGCTGGGCTTTATGCTGGGCCGACGTTAAAAGGCGCTGATTTCAAGTGCCTGTGAATTTGACTTCGCTGCTGGGTCTGGACTCTCTGGTTGAGCGCTGCCGATTGAATCTGACTGAGGCGGCCATGGCCGCTGAAGATCGCGTCGATCTTGCCCATCTGGAATGGCGTCAGCACAAGCAGAGTCTCCAGACGCTGACTGTGCTCGCCATCGTTCTCGGTGCTTTGACGGTGGTTGTGCTCATGGTCCTGACGCTGGCTGTTCTGGTTCAGTTCTGGGATGGCGAACATCGCACTCTGGTGGCATGGCTGCTGGCGGGCGGTTGGGTCGTTATCTGGGCTTTGGGTTTGTGGCGATTGATGGCTGCAGTCAAGCAGCTGTCCAGCCCATTCAGACTGACCAGGCATGAGCTCAAGTCTGACTGGAAAGCGTTGAAGGAGAAGATCTGACCATGAATCCTTCTCCTGAACTGAAGCCTGCAGAGAGCCCCGTCAAGCCTGTGGGGCTGGATGCGGCACTGTGGGATGACGCATCGCCAGAGCAAAAACTGGTGCTGACTCGTATCTCGCGCCAGCGTGCTCGCATCAAGGCCCGTGCTTCTGCCAAGGCGCAGGCTGCAGCCTTGCGCCATACGCAGCCTGCGCAGGTTGACGGTGAGGCTTCGCTGCCAGAACGTTTGGTGAGCTTTGTGCGCCTGCACCCAATCGCCACGGCTGCAGCCGGTGCACTGTTGATGATGGTGGGGCCGCGCAAATTGATTCGCTGGGGCAGTGTGGCCCTGCCTTGGGTGATGAAGTTGCAGCAGCGAAGCCGCAGCTGATACACTTCCTCCTATCAAAATAGCCCGTCAGGCTCATGCTTGGCGGGCTATTTTTTTGTGCTTTGGCAGCAGTCTAGGCCGCTGCTTCCGGCTCAAGGCATGTGCGCAATGGCTTCGGCGGCTTCTTTCACCAGGTCCGGGCCGCGATAGATCAAGCCGCTGTAGATCTGCACCACGTCAGCACCTGCGCGGATTTTGCTCACGGCATCTGCGCCGCTCAAGATGCCGCCCACGCCGATGATGGGGTAGCGGCTGCCCAGGGCAGAGCGCAGCTGGCGAATGATCTGGTTGCTGGCTTCCAGCACGGGTGCGCCAGACAGGCCGCCAGCCTCTTCCGCATGCTGCAGACCTTTGACGGCTTCGCGGCTAATGGTGGTGTTGGTGGCAATGACGCCATCCATGTTGTGGCGCTGCAGCGTGGCGGCAATGACGCCGACCTGCTCTTCATCCAGATCAGGGGCGATTTTGACGAACACTGGCGTGCGCTTGCCGTGCTGGCTGGAGAGTTGCTCGCGGCGGTTGGCAATGGCGCCCAGCAAGGCATCCAGCGCGTCATCGCTTTGCAGCGCGCGCAGGTTCTTGGTGTTGGGCGAGCTGATGTTCACCGTCACGTAGTCTGCGTGGGGATAGACGCCATCCAGCGCCTTGATGTAGTCGCTGGTGGCTTCTTCAATCGGTGTGGTGGCGTTCTTGCCGATATTCAAGCCCAGCAGCATGGAGCCGCCGTTGGCGCGCACTTGCGAGCGGCGCACGTTGGCCAGAAACGCGTCCAGGCCTTCGTTGTTGAAACCCAGCCGGTTGATCAGCGCATTCTTCTCGGGGATGCGGAACATGCGCGGCTTGGGGTTGCCGGGCTGGGGGCGGGGCGTGACCGTACCCACTTCCACAAAGCCAAAGCCCATGGCGGCCAGCGCATCGATGCAGCGCGCGTTCTTGTCCAGGCCGGCGGCCATGCCGACGCGGTTGGGGAACTTGAGTCCGGCCAGCTCAATCGGGTCATGAACCAGAGGGCGTGCCCAGGCTTTTTGCAGCAGCGTGTTCTGACCCTTGGCCATGAAATTCATGGTGAAGTCGTGAGCGGCTTCGGGGTCCATGCCGAAAAGAAGTGGACGGGTCAGTGAGTAAGGAATAAGAGACATGGAGATAATCGCAGGATTATCTGGATTTTCCCTCATGACGACACCTGCTGCACCCCTTTCTCAAGATGAACTGAAAACTTTGGTTGGACAAGCCGCCCTGAAATATGTGGTAACTGGTGAAATTGTGGGCGTGGGCACAGGCTCCACGGTCAACAAGTTCATCGATGCTCTGGCGACGATCAAAGACCAAATTCCTGGCGCGGTCTCCAGCTCGGTGGCGAGCACCGAGCGACTGAAGGCACTGGGCATCACCGTGTTCGATGCCAATGAAGTGACGCGTCTGGCCGTGTATATCGATGGCGCTGACGAGATCGACGGCAAGGGCTATATGGTCAAGGGCGGCGGCGCTGCGCTGACGCGCGAGAAGATTGTGGCCGCGTTGGCTGATCGCTTTGTCTGCATTGCCGATGAGTCCAAACGCGTCGATGTGCTGGGCGACTTTCCTTTGCCCGTAGAAGTGATTCCCATGGCTGCTGCGCAGATTGCACGCCGTTTTGAAGCCATGGGCGCAGGCGTGACCGCGCAAATTCGCATGAAAGATGGCGCAGCGCTAGTGACTGATAACGGCCAGCACGTTCTGGATGTGCGCGGTTTGAAGGTGGCTGACCCGCTGGCGTTCGAGTCTGAAGTCAATCAGTGGCCCGGCGTGATCACCGTGGGTGTGTTTGCGCACCAGAAAGCGGCGGTTTGTCTGCTGGGTACGGCCCAAGGCGTGCAGACACTGGAGTATTAAGCTTTAGCGAAGTTTCTTCGCACATGAAAAAGAGCCACCTACATCATGCGGAAGGCTCTTTTTTATATGAAATGGATAGCTGCTTGCGCTTGATAGACAAGCGCTGCAGGCTTATTTCATTGAAATGAAAGTGTTGGGTGTATCAGAAGCGCAGGCCTGCAGGGTTGTTCTGCGTGGAGACACCCGGTGCTGCAGCGGCAGGTTCGCGTACAGCTGGGCGTTCGGCAGTTTTTTGCGGCTCGGCAGCAACGGTGGGGACTGTCAAGGGTTTGGCTGCGGCAGCTTTATAGGTTTTCGGCAGTTGTGACTGGGCAGGGTAACCTGCAGCATTCAGGTACTGGGTCCAGCTATCAGGGCCAAAGCCTTTGAGGTGCTGGTTGCCGATGGTGGCAAAGGGCAGACTGTCCTGGCCGCTGAGCTTTTTGAGAGCGGTGACATCGCTGCTGGTGTCAATCGTGCGTTCACCATAAGGAACGCCACGGCTTTGCAGAAAGCTGCGTGCTTCGTCGCAAGGCAAGCAGTCCTTGCCGGTATAGATCATGACCGGGTAGCGACTGGCGGTCTGGCGCAGTTCATAGGGCAATTGGGCGTTGGCCGGGGCGCTGCTTTCCGCGCTACCTGTGGTTTCTGCGCTGGCTTTGGCGTTGCTATTGACGGCGCGATCAGAGTAGGTGACTCGGCCATCGGGGCCTACAGAGCGATACAGGTTTTGTGCATGGCTGACGCTACTGGCCATTGCGGCGCATGCAGTGAGAAACAAAACTGGCAGCAGTGCTGGACTTTGCGATGAAAATTTTTTGAGCAAGGGCAATGCAATCAAGGGACGTGACATTTCAGTCCTGAAAAATAGAGTGTGGGAGCGGCGCAAGCACCAGTAAACGGAGCATAGCGTGGACCGGCAGCGAAAGCAGCGCAAGAGGGCGTGCGTTGGGTGGCGGATCCCTTGCCTGAGTCAGTGTTTGTCAGCATTGTCCATGAATCGGGCATAAAAAAGCGCCCCGGCGGGGCGCTCGTCTGAAATGCGCTGAGACTCAGGCGGTCTGGCTCATGCCTTGATGGCGCAGCAGCGCATCAATCTGTGGCTCGCGGCCGCGGAAGGCTTTGAATGATTCCATGGCAGGGCGGCTGCCGCCGGCTTCCAGAATCGACTCGCGGTATTTGCGGCCGGTTTCGGGGTTGGGCGTGCCATCGGCCAGTGCAGTTTCTTCAAACGCCGCGTAGGCATCGGCGCTCAGCACTTCGGCCCATTTGTAGCTGTAGTAGCCCGCAGCGTAGCCGCCCGCAAAGATATGGCTGAAGGTATTAGCCATGCGGTTGTAGGCAGGGGACGGCAGCACCGCAATTTCAGCGCGAACTTGGTTCAGCAGCGCCATGAAGTCGTCCGCAGGGTTGTGCTCGGTGTGCAGCAGCATGTCGAACAGTGAGAACTCGATCTGGCGCAGGGTCTGCATGCCGGACTGGAAGTTCTTGGCCGCAATCATCTTGTCGTACAGCGTGCGGGGCAGGGCCTCACCGGTATCGACATGGGCCGTCATGTGCTTGAGCACATCCCATTCCCAGCAGAAGTTTTCCATGAACTGGCTGGGTAGCTCGACGGCATCCCACTCCACACCGGCAATACCGGAGACATCGCGCTCGTTCACTTGCGTGAGCATGTGGTGCAGGCCGTGGCCGGTTTCATGGAAGAGGGTGATCACGTCGTCGTGCGTGAGCAGGGCGGGCTTGCCATCCACACCGGCCGCAAAATTGCAGACCAGATGGGCCACAGGCGTTTGCAGCTGGTGGTTGTCGGGGCGCAACCAGCGAGTGCGCACATCGTCCATCCACGCGCCGCCACGCTTGCCCTTGCGGGCTTGTGGGTCCAGGTAGAACTGGCCAACCAGTTGTGGGCCTTGGGGCGTGCTGCGTTCGATGCGGTAGAACTCTACGCAGGGGTGCCACACAGGGGCGGTGTCTGGTCGAATGGAGACTTCAAACAGCGTCTCCACAATCTTGAACAGGCCCGCCAGCACCTTGGGTGCGGGGAAGTACTGCTTGAGTTCCTGCTCGCTGAAGGAATAGCGCGCTTCCTTGAGCTTTTCACCAATAAAGGCCCAGTCCCAGGGCTGAGGATCCGTAATGCCCAGCTCGGCTTTGGCAAAGGCACGCAGGTCCGCCACGTCTTTTTCGGCGTAGGGGCGGGCGCGCTGGCCCAGGTCGCGCAGAAAGTCTATGACTTGCTTGGGTGAGTCGGCCATCTTGGTAACCACAGAGACTTCACCGAAATTCTGGTAGCCCAGCAGCTGCGATTCTTCGAGGCGCAGCGCCAGAATTTCTTGCATGACGGCTGTGTTGTCGAAGCGCTTGCCATCGCCTTCGGCCTGATCGGAGGCACGGGTCACATAGGCGTGATAGAGCTTCTCGCGCAATGCGCTGCTCTTGGCGAACTGCATCACGGGCAGATAGCTTGGCATCTTCAGCGTGAGCTTGTAGCCCTCTTTGCCATCCGCTTCAGCGGCGGCCTTGGCGGCTGCAATCACGTCGGCAGGCACGCCGTCCAGCTCGTCGGCTGCGGCGTAGTAGGCAAAGGCATCGGTCGCATCCAGCGCGTTTTCGCTGAATTTTTGCGCCAGTTCGGCAGAGCGTGCCTGAATGGCTGCGAAGCGCTCCTTGTCCGCGCCTTGCAACTCCGCGCCTGAAAGCACAAAGCCGCGCATGGCGTGATCCCAGGCCGCGCGCTGCTCTTTGTTCAGGTTGTTGGCGTCAATGGCTTTGTACTTGGCGTACAGGCGTTCGTCGGCACCCAGATTGGTCCAGAACTCTGTGACCTTGGGCAGGGCCTCGTTGTAGGCGGCGCGCAGCTCGGGGGTATCGGCCACGCTGTTGAGGTGGTTCACGGCAGACCAGGCCGTGCCCAGCTTCTCGGTCGCTACATCCAGCACGGCCGAGATGGCTTCCCACTGTGCCGGGAAATCCGGTGCGACAACGCTCTCCAGAGCCTCGCTGGCGCGTGCCAGCAAGGTGTCGATGGCGGGCGTCACATCCGCAGGTTGAATGCGGTCAAACAAGGGCAGGGAGGAGGATTCGAGAAGTGGATTGCTCATGCTGTATTAGGTGCCGGCAAGGTCGGGAAAATCAAGCGCTGCCATGGCAATATTTGCTATGGCAGTGATAGCGTCAGCCTGCGGTCAGTAGCGCGCTCCGCTGGCTTTCAGCCAGAGACAACGAAGAAGGGCTGCCCCCGCACCGAGTTGTCCTCCCCTCCCGCGAAGCGACAGAGAGGTGGCAAAGCCGCTCAGTGGGTGTCAGCGCGCAGCGCGTTCCGCAGACTCCATGGTGTTGACCAGCAACATGGTAATCGTCATGGGGCCAACACCACCGGGGACGGGGGTGATATAGCCGGCAACTTCCTTGACACCATTGAAGTCCACGTCGCCGCAGAGCTTGCCTTCGGCATTGCGGTTCATGCCCACATCGATCACCACGGCGCCGGGCTTGACCATGTTGGCGGTCAGCACGTCCACCTTGCCGACGGCGGCCACGATGACGTCGGCCTGGCGGGTCATAGCGGCCAGATCAGCAGTGCCGCTGTGGGTGATGGTGACGGTGGCGTTGGCGGCCAGCAGCATCATGGCCATGGGCTTGCCCACGATGTTGGAGCGGCCAATGACCACAGCGTGCTTGCCGCGCAGGTCCTTCATGCCGATGGATTCCAGCATCTTCATGCAGCCGTAGGGGGTGCAGGCCTTGAAGCCGACTTCGCCTACCATCAACGCGCCGGCGCTGGCCACGTGGAAACCGTCCACATCCTTGGCGGGGGAGATGGTTTCGATGACCTTGTGATCGTCGATGTGCTTGGGCAAGGGCAGCTGCACCAGAATGCCGTGAATGCTGGGGTCGTTATTCAGCGCTTCCACGCGGGCCAGCAGCTCGGCTTCGGTCATGGATGCATCGTACTTTTCCAGCACGGAATGAAAGCCCACGTCTTCGCAGGCCTTGACCTTGTTGCGCACATAGACCTGAGAGGCCTGGTTGTCGCCCAACAGAATCACTGCCAGACCGGGCGTGCTGCCCTTGGTCTTGAGTGCGGCCGCGCGGGTGGCGACTTCCTTGCGCAGTTGTTCGGAGAGAAGCTTGCCGTCGATGATTTGGGCTGTCATTGCTAGATTACCAATAAAAAATGCTGCTAGCCCTTGATTTACAAGCACTAGCAGCTATCAGAATAGGAGTTGGCTAAAGCGGTTGGGCCTGGCCAGTGCTCCTTGGATTATCTCGCGATTGGAGTGGCCTCCAATTTCGCGGGTAGCACTTAATTCACAGCGGCCGCTGCGGCAGCTGCAGCCTTGGCGGCGGCGCTGGTCTGGCCTTGACCCAGGGCGATCTTGAGCAGATCGGCCACGGTGTTGGCGTTGAGCTTTTCCATGATGTTGGCGCGGTGCGCTTCAACGGTCTTGATGGAGATGCCCAGATCATCGGCGATCTGCTTGTTCAGGCGGCCGGCGACGATGCGCTCCAGCACCTGCGCTTCACGGCCGGTGAGCTTGGCCAGCAGCGCGTCGCGGCTGGCGGCTTGCTGATGGCCTGTAAAGGCTTCACGGGCGTGGTTGAGCATGCGCTCGACCAGACCCAGCAGCTCTTCTTCGTTGAAAGGCTTCTGGATAAAGTCCAGTGCGCCCTTTTTCATGGTGTCCACGGCCATGGGCACATCGCCGTGACCGGTGATGAAGACGATAGGCAGGGGGGACTTGCGCTCAATCAGGCGATCTTGCAGCTCCAGACCGCTCATGCCACCCATGCGGATGTCCACGATCAAGCAGGCAACTTCGCGCGGGTCATAGCGCGACAAAAAGGTCTCGGCGGAGTCAAAGCAACGCACACGGTAATCCTTGCCTTCCAGCAGCCACTGCAGGGAATCACGAACCGCTTCGTCATCGTCAACTACGTAAACAGTGCCTTTTTTGGGTATCAAACTCATGCAATGGTCCTCTTTATGGGTTCGCTTGTCGTGGTGAGTGTTGTCGTCTCCACCCCCGTTGCCAGTGGTAACCAGAAAGAAAACCGGCAACCAGTGACCTCAGAACCATTGTAGAGGTTCTCTGCGCGCATTCGGCCGTGATGGGACTCGACAATCGAGCGGCACAGATTCAGGCCAATGCCCATGCCTTCGCTCTTGGTGGAGAAGAAGGCTTCAAACAAGTGTTCAAGCACTTCGGGCGGCAGGCCCTTGCCTGTGTCTTCCACAGTGAATTCAACGCCCTGATGGTTCTCAAAAAGCTGGGGGCGAACACGCAGTTCCACATTGCGCTGACCCAGCGGGCGGTCAGACATATCAATAGACTCAGCACTGTTTTTCATCAAATTGATGAGAACCTGCTCGATCAGGATGGCATCCACCATCAGGGGCGGCATGCGCTCGGCGATATGGGAGGTGAGCTGCACATTGCGGCGGCGCAGCTCAATGCCAGCCAGCTCCAGCGCTTCGCTGATCATCTGCGAGACATCTGCCAGCATGCGGTTGGGTTCGCTCTTTTTCACAAAGGAGCGAATGCGCTGAATGATCTGCCCGGCGCGCTGCGCCTGGTGAGAGGTTTTCTCGAGCGCAAACCGCATTTGATCGGGCGTCAGCGTGCCGTTTTCAAGGCGGGTCAGCATGCCGGAGCTGTAGTTGCTGATGGCGGTCAGCGGCTGGTTCAGCTCGTGTGCCACGCTGGAGGCCATCTCGCCCATGGTGATGAGCCGACTGGCGGTCTGGGCTTTTTCGGCCTGCTGGGCGGCTTGATCTTCGGCGTTGCGGCGCTGGGTGATGTCGGTGGCAATCACCATCTGGGCCAGGCGGCCGTCCACCCAGCTCAGGTAGCGCGAGCGCACTTCCAGCCATTTGCCCAGGCTGGGCACAAAAATCTCGGCGTTTTCGCTGCGCGTTTCTGTGAGGGTGCCTGTGGGCAGGCCCATCAGCCCATCTTCGTTTTCGGCTGCAGGTTGTTGGCGAAGCGGCAGTTTGCCGGCCTGTGCCACCAGTTGCAGATGACCTTCGGTGTGCGAACCAAACCACTGGCGATAGAGCTTGTTGGCAAAAAGTAGCTCGGCACTGCCCAGGGGTGCTACAGAAACAGAAGCATCCAGCGCTTCCAACACAATGGTAAAACGCTCATACGATGCGGAAAGCTGTTCGCGGATGCGGTTGGGCTCGGTAATGTCCGTCATGGACGACATCCAGCCCGTGTGCTGGCCGTGCGCATCAATCAGGGGGGAGACATACAGGCGCGCATCAAACAGGCTGCCGTTCTTGCGTTTGACGCGCACCTGAAAGCCGCCCACGATGGTTTTGCCCGACAGTTCTTCGCGCAACTGCGAGTGCAGATTGTCGTAGTCGTTATCAGGCCAGTAAGAGTAGGGCGGGACCTGGCCGACCAGGTCTTTCTCTGTCCAGCCCGTCATCTGGCAGAACGCGGCATTCACATAGGTGATGCGGCCTTGCAGGTCCAGTGCACGCATGCCGGTCAGTACCGAGTTTTCCATGGCGCGGCGGAAGTTGGTCTCGGCCACCAAGGCCTCTTGCGCGCGCTGGCGGCGACGGGTGTGGCGCCAGGTGGCCAACAGCAGCCACGCCGTCATGGTCGAAAGCGTGCCCACCAGCCAGAACAGGCCGCTGCCGACCACGCCCAGCGAGGTTTGATAGGCCTGCGCACGCATCATCAAGGAGTTGCCGACGGGGGAGACGGGAACTTCGTATTCATTGGCCAGGGCGCGCCAGTGCAGCAGCTCCGTAGGCGTCTTGCGCGGCGATAGTGGCGTGCCGGCCAGCACATGTCTGTCGCCATCCAGCATGGTGATGGCATAGCGGGCCAGCACTTCGGTGGGTGTGCCGTAGCGCAGCAGGCTATCCACCGAAAACTCGGCCAGCAGCTCCCCCTGATAGCGGCTGTTATTGCTAATGGGCACATGCAGCTGCAGCAGCGGCGGCAATTCATTGGGCTGCACCTTTTCCTGCACATAAATGGGCTGCAGCATCTCGCGCGCCTGTTCGTAGGCTTGCAGGGTCTGGCCAGGATGCAAGGTTTCGCCAACCACGCGCAGCTGGTCAGTGCTGACCGTGGGGGCGGACTGGCTGTGCAGTATCTGGCGCTTGTCGTTGATCCAGGTGATGGACTGCAGCTCGGGGAACTGGCTGATCAGCGCTTCGCTGCGGCCATCAAAATCTGCCTTGCGTACATCGCGGGTGCCGATGTCGCGGGCCATGCGCATCAGCTGCTCCTGGCGCTCAAGCAGGCGCAGGCGCACGCGTTGCTGGGCATATTCCACGTCGCGGCGCAGCGCTTCGTGTTCGCGGTCCACCTCTTCCGTGCGCAAGTACCAGAACGAGGCAATGATTGCAGCCATGAACATCAGCACCGATGCCAGCGGCGCCAGAGCCGCGTAGCGATCTTGCCGGGTGGGCGACAGGCTGCGCCACCAGCTGCGCCACCAGCGAACAGGGGCAGCAATGGATTGCGCGCTCTTTGCGTCCTTTTTTTCTAGCTCTTGATTGCTTGTTTGCATGCTGCCAGTGTAGGGGAGAGACCCAGTGGGTTTTGCGAGTATTCCTGTCGCTGAAAAGACAATTTCCTAGGCCTTCCCTGTATGTGCATTTGCAACATTTTTTTATATAGTGAAATCACAAAGCACGATTTGAAATTTAAAAAAAATGTGCGAAACTCTGCGGCGATCGACACAGTGAATCGGTTTAATCCGGGGAGCACCCGAAGGTGCTGTGCCACGCGTTATGCGGTGTGGTGCCAACTACACCCGCGTGATGCCGCACTCACTGATTCGGTGACAAAAGCTACCCCCTCTCGAAGGAGACACTCACAATGACAGCTCAGACTGATCCCAAAGGCGCTGGCTTGCCCGCCGGCCTGGACCAACAAGAATCGCGCGAGTGGATGGATGCCCTCTCTGCGGTGATCGACCGCGAAGGTGCAGACTACGCTCACAAGCTGATCGAAGATTTGCTTGAACACGCTCGTCAGAACAGCGTGGACATGCCTTTCTCGGCGAACACAGGCTACGTGAACACCATCGAAGTCGACCAGGAAGCCAAGTGCCCTGGCAACCTCGAGATCGAAGGCCGCCTGCGCGCCTACATGCGCTGGAACGCCATGGCCATGGTGGTCAAGGCCAACCGCCTGCACCCCGCTGACGGTGGTGACCTGGGTGGTCACATCGGCTCCTTTGCTTCGCTGGCCAATATGTTTGCGGCCGGCTTCAACCACTTCTGGCACGCCGAGAACGAAAACCACGGTGGCGACTGTCTGTACATCCAGGGCCACGTGTCGCCCGGCATTTATGCCCGCGCCTACCTGGAAGGCCGCATCTCCGAAGAGCAGTTGCTGAACTTCCGCCAGGAAGTGGACGGTAAGGGTCTGTCGAGCTACCCCCACCCCAAGCTGATGCCCGACTTCTGGCAGTTCCCCACGGTGTCCATGGGCCTGGGCCCACTGATGGCCATCTACCAGGCGCGCTTCCTGAAGTACCTGCACGCACGCGGCATTGCCAACACTGAAAACCGCAAGGTCTGGGTGTTCTGCGGCGACGGTGAAATGGACGAAGTGGAATCCCTGGGTGCGATCGGCCTGGCCGCTCGTGAAAAGCTGGACAACCTGGTCTTCGTGATCAACTGCAACCTGCAGCGCCTGGATGGCCCTGTGCGCGGCAACGGCAAGATCATTCAGGAGCTGGAAGGTGAATTCCGCGGTTCCGGCTGGAACGTGATCAAGCTGATCTGGGGCAAGGGCTGGGACGAGCTGCTGGCCAAGGACAAGGACGGCGTGCTCAAGAAGATCATGATGGAGTGCAACGACGGTGACTATCAGGCCATGAAGGCCAACGATGGTGCTTACGTTCGCCAGCATTTCTTTGGCCGCGATCCTCGCGCTCTGAAGATGGTCGAGCATATGTCCGACGACGAAATCTGGAACCTGCGCCGTGGTGGTCACGATTCGCAGAAGGTCTACGCTGCTTTCAAGGAAGCCAACACTGCACAAGGTCAGCCTACCGTGCTGCTGGTCAAGACCGTCAAGGGCTTTGGCATGGGCAAGATTGGCGAAGGCAAGAACAACGTTCACCAGACCAAGAAGCTGAGCGACGAGGATATCAAGGCCTTCCGCGACCGTTTCAACATCCCAATCCCCGACAGCCAGATCGCGGATATCCCCTTCTACAAGCCGGCCGACGACACGCCGGAAATGAAGTACCTGCACGAGCGCCGCAAGGCTCTGGGTGGCTACCTGCCACACCGCCGTCAGGAAGCCGACGAGAAGTTCACCGCTCCTGCGCTGGACACCTTCAAGGCGATTCTGGAACCCACACCCGAAGGCCGTGAAATCTCCACGACCCAGGCTTATGTGCGTTTCCTGACGCAGCTGCTGCGCGACAAGAACATCGGCCCCCGCGTGGTGCCAATCCTGGTGGACGAAGCCCGTACCTTTGGTATGGAAGGCCTGTTCCGTCAGATCGGTATCTACAACCCCGCTGGTCAGCAGTACACCCCGGTCGACAAGGACCAGGTCATGTACTACCGCGAGGACAAGGCTGGTCAGATTCTGCAAGAAGGCATCAACGAAGCCGGCGGCATGTCCAGCTGGATCGCTGCGGCCACCAGCTACAGCCATAGCAACCGGGTCATGATCCCGTTCTATGTGTACTACTCGATGTTCGGCTTCCAGCGCATTGGCGATCTGGCCTGGGCAGCGGGCGACCTGCAAGCGCGCGGCTTCCTGCTGGGCGGCACATCGGGCCGTACCACACTGAACGGCGAAGGCCTGCAGCACGAAGATGGTCACAGCCACATTCTGGCCAACACCATTCCTAACTGCGTGACTTACGACCCCACCTTCGCTCACGAAGTGGCCGTGATCATGCAAGACGGTCTGCGCCGCATGGTGCAGAACCAGGAAAACATCTTCTACTACATCACCCTGCTGAACGAAAACTATCCCATGCCTGGCCTCGAAGCCGGCACGGAAGAGCAGATCCTCAAGGGCATGTACATGGTCAAGCCTGGCCAGAAGGTGCCTGACAGCGGTCTGCGCGTTCAACTGCTGGGCTCCGGCACCATCCTGCGCGAATCGTTCTTCGCACAAGAACTGCTGGAAAAGGACTGGGGCGTTGCGGCCGACGTCTGGAGCTGCCCATCCTTCAACGAACTGACCCGCGAAGGTCAGGACGTCGATCGCTTCAACATGTTGCACCCACTGGAAGCCGCCAAGGTTCCATTCGTGGCACAGCAACTGGCGGCTCACCCCGGTCCAGTCGTTGCTTCGACCGACTACATGAAGGCTTACGCCGAGCAGATCCGTCCTTACATGCCCAAGGGCCGCACCTACAAGGTGCTGGGTACCGATGGTTTCGGTCGTTCCGACTTCCGTTCGAAGCTGCGCGAGCACTTCGAAATCAACCGTCACTACATCGTCATCGCTGCACTGCGCGGCCTGGCTGATGAAGGCAAGATCAACGCGACGACTGTGGCCGAAGCGATCAAGAAGTACGGTATCAACACCGACAAGATCAACCCGCTGCACGCCTAAGAACGGGAGATATCGAACATGGCATTGACAGACATCAAAGTCCCCGACATTGGCGACTTCTCCGAAGTTGGCGTGATCGAAGTGCTGGTCAAGGTGGGTGACACCATCAAGGTCGAGCAGTCCCTGTTGACCGTGGAATCCGACAAGGCTTCCATGGAGATCCCTTCGAGCCACGCTGGCGTGGTCAAGGAGATCAAGGTCGCTCTGGGCGACAAGGTCAAGGAAGGCTCCGTGATCGTGGTGCTGGAAACCGCGGAAGCGGCTCCTGCTCCAGCAGCTGCTGCTGCGGCCCCCGTGGCTGCTGCACCTGCACCCGTGGCCGCCGCTCCTGTAGCAGCTGCTCCGGTCGCTGCAGCGCCTGCCGCCTCGTCCACCGTGGACCTGAAGATTCCCGATATCGGTGATTTCAAGGACGTGGCTGTGATTGAAATGCTGGTCAAGGTGGGCGACACCGTGGCCGTTGAGCAATCACTGTTCACCGTGGAGTCCGACAAGGCTTCGATGGAGATCCCATCGCCTTCGGCCGGCACCATCACGGCGCTGAGCATCAAGCTGGGCGACACCGTCAATATCGGTGACGTTGTGGGTCAGATCACGGTGCAAGGCGCGGCTCCTGCAGCAGCTCCTGTGCAGGCAGCGGCTCCTGCCGCTGCTGCGGTTGCCGCCCCTGTGGCTGCTCCAGTTGCTGCAGCCCCCGTGGCCGCCGCTCCAGTGGCTGCTCCAGCGCACAACCCCACGGTTGCGCCTTCGGGCAAGCTGCCCCACGCATCGCCTTCGGTGCGCAAGTTCGCTCGTGAACTGGGCGTGCCTCTGGCGGAAGTCAAGGGTTCGGGCCAAAAGGGCCGTATCACGGCTGACGACATTCAAGCCTTCACCAAGTCGGTGATGGCCGGTGCCGTGCAGACCCTGGCTCAGCAAGCCACAGCGCCCAAGTCTTCCGGCGGCAACGTCGGTGGCCTGGAAGTGCTGGCCTGGCCCAAGGTCGACTTCGCCAAGTTCGGTCCGGTGGAACGCAAGGATCTGTCGCGCATCAAGAAGATCTCGGGCGCCAACCTGCACCGCAACTGGGTGATGATTCCCCACGTCACCAACAATGACCTGGCCGACATCACCGAGCTGGAAGCCTTCCGCGTCTCGACCAATGCCGAAAGCGCAAAGGCCAAGAGCGATGTCAAGGTCACCATGCTGGCTTTCGTCATCAAGGCACTGGTTGCTGCACTCAAGAAGTTCCCTGAGTTCAACACCAGCCTCGACGGCGACACCCTGGTCTACAAGCAGTACTTCAACATCGGTTTTGCCGCTGACACGCCCAACGGTCTCGTTGTGCCCGTGCTCAAGGATGCCGACAAGAAGGGCATCATGCAGATCAGCCAGGAAATGGGCGAGCTGGCCAAGAAGGCCCGCGACGGCAAGCTCGGTGCAGCCGATATGCAAGGCGGTTGCATGTCCATCTCGTCGCTGGGCGGCATTGGTGGCACCCACTTCACACCTATCGTGAACGCCCCTGAAGTGGCGATTCTGGGTCTGTCCAAGGGCCAGATGACTCCCGTGTGGGATGGCAAGCAATTTGTGCCCCGCCTGATGCTGCCGCTGAGCCTGTCGTACGACCACCGCGTCATCGACGGCGCGCTGGCTGCACGCTTCAACGCCTATCTGGGCGCCGTGCTGGCGGATTACCGCCGCATCCTGCTGTAAGTCAGAGCAAGAGCAGGCCGGTTTTGAAAGAAATCGGCCTGTAGCGCATATAAATCATGCGCAAGCTGCTATCAAAACTGATGCGCTTGCGCTTCACCTTACTGCCTTGTGAGTGAGATGAAGAACCTGAGACAGCACCCCATCGAGCATGTGCGCGGCGTCATCCCCGGCATCCGGCCTTTTCCGGATGTGGCGGAGGTGTTTGCCGAGCCGGTCAACAAGTACGCGCGGCATTTTCTGCCGCTGGTAACGATTGACCTCGCGCTGCTGGATGACGCCTGGAGCGGGCCGATTCATCTCATCGCCCCCTGCGAGCCCTATGACGGGCGCGTGGGGGAGTGGGGTGGTGAGGAGTTTGGTAATGCGCTGCTCAAGCCTGACTGGCTGGCTTTCAAGCTGAACGACGACGGCAAGTACGAGCTGCTGGGTGACTGGCGCTACTTCATGCTGGAGCAGGAGCGTGCCGACTGGGCTGAAAAAAAGCACAGCTGGCGCGAAGTGCGGGACATGCACCGTGACCTGGTCAAACGCGGCGTAGAGCCACCGTTTGCGCTCGATCACGAAGCCCGGTATTCGTGGAACGACATCATGGAGCTGCACTACGCGCTTCAGCATGCGATCTATGAGCAGGCCAGGCAGGACTTTCTGGCCAACGGCTGGAATGCTGCCAAGCCCTGGGGTGACGCTGCTGAAGTTGCCAAGCTGCCCTTGTATGAGCTAGGCACGGATTGTTATGACTCCACTTCGGGTCGCTATCTGCTCGGCGTGCTGGGCGGGCCTGCGTGGGGCGGTAACTGGAGCAATCTGACCAACCCGCTGCTCAGTGACATTGGTACGGATGACGGCATTCACCCCATCCACCCGGAAACGGACGCTGCATTCGAGTTCATCACCAGCACCTATGCCAACGAGTTCACCGGCAGCGACTGCGAAATTCTGCTGTTCTTCGAGCCCGAAAGCCGCACCGTACTGCTGACGTTTGACTGGAGCTGAGGCGCAAGCCCCGTCTTCAGACCGAGACAGACCCGAGACAACCCGTTTGAGCTGCCTGTAGCGTCAGGCAGCCCAGAGACAAAAACCAAGATAGGAGCGCATATGAGCCTCATCGATATCAAGGTACCTAACATTGGCGACTTCGCCGAAGTTGGCGTGATCGAACTGCTGGTTCAGCCCGGTGACACCGTGGCTGTGGACCAATCGCTGCTGACTGTGGAGAGCGACAAAGCCTCCATGGAGATCCCCTCCAGCCATGCTGGCGTGGTCAAGGCCATTCTGGTCAAGGTCGGTGACAAGGTTGCCGAAGGCTCCGTCATCATCTCGCTGGAAGCCACTGCCGGTGCTGCAGCTCCTGCACCCGCAGCAGCTGCTCCCGCTCCCGTGGCTGCACCGGTTGCAGCGCCAGTCGCCACACCCGTCGCAGCAGCTCCTGCCCCCGTGGCCAGCAACTTTGCCGGCACCGTGGACATGGACTGCGACGTTGTTGTCATCGGTGGTGGCCCCGGCGGCTACTCCGCAGCCTTCCGCGCAGCCGATCTGGGCCTCAAGGTCATCCTGGTCGAGCGTTACGCCACCCTGGGCGGCGTCTGCCTGAACGTGGGTTGCATTCCCTCCAAGGCACTGCTGCACGTGGCTGCCGTGATGGACGAAGTCAAGCACCTGGAAGTGGCGGGCGTCAAGTTCGCGGCTCCTGAAGTCAACATTGACCAGTTGCGCGGCCACAAGGAAAAGGTCATCGGCAAGCTGACCGGCGGTCTGGGCCAGATGGCCAAGATGCGCAAGGTCACCGTCGTGCGCGGCTATGGCAACTTCGTGTCTGCCAACCACCTCGAAGTGGAAGAAACCACGGGCGAAGGCCAAGAGAAGACCGGCAGCAAGAAGATCGTTCAGTTCAAGAACGCCATCATCGCTGCGGGCTCGCAAGCCGTGCACCTGCCCTTCATGCCCAAGGACCCCCGCGTGGTCGATTCCACCGGCGCGCTGGACCTGAAGGAAGTGCCCAAGCGCATGCTGATCCTGGGCGGCGGCATCATCGGTCTGGAAATGGGCACCGTCTATTCCACACTGGGCGCACGCCTGGACGTGGTGGAAATGATGGATGGCCTGATGCAAGGCGCTGACCGCGATCTGGTCAAGATCTGGCAGAAGATGAACGCGCCGCGTTTCGACAACATCATGGTCAACACCAAGACCGTGGGTGCCGAAGCCACGCCCGAAGGCATCAAGGTCTCGTTCGCTCCTGCCAAGGACGGCATCACCGTGCCTGAACCCCAGACCTACGACCTGGTTCTGCAAGCCGTGGGCCGCACGCCCAACGGCAAGAAGATCAGCGCCGAAAAGGCTGGCGTGGCTGTGACCGATCGCGGCTTCATCGACGTCGACATCCAGATGCGCACCAACGTGCCCAACATCTTCGCAATCGGCGACATCGTGGGTCAGCCCATGCTGGCACACAAGGCCGTGCACGAAGCCCACGTGGCCGCGGAAGTCAT
Organism: Comamonas suwonensis; assembly: GCF_012844455.2. GTDB lineage: Bacteria > Pseudomonadota > Gammaproteobacteria > Burkholderiales > Burkholderiaceae_C > Comamonas > Comamonas suwonensis. The sequence continues at coordinate 229,057 of NZ_JABBCQ020000003.1, forward strand.
CGCTGGCGAGCTGCAAGGCAACAAGGAGCTGGCTGCTGCCGCTTTCAATGCCCGCGTGATTCCTTCGGTGGCTTACACCGACCCCGAAGTGGCATGGGTGGGTCTGACCGAAGACCAGGCCAAGGCACAAGGCATCAAGGTCAAGAAGGGCCTGTTCCCCTGGGCAGCCTCCGGCCGCGCCATTGCCAACGGCCGCGACGAAGGCGTGACCAAGCTGCTGTTTGACGACTCCCCCGAAGCCCACGGCCATGGCCGTATCCTGGGCGGCGGCATGGTCGGCACACACGCCGGCGACATGATCGGCGAAGTGGCTCTGGCCATCGAAATGGGCGCAGACACCGTGGACATCGGCAAGACCATTCACCCCCACCCAACCCTTGGAGAGTCCATCGGCATGGCGGCGGAAGTGGCACATGGTTCCTGCACGGATGTGCCACCTGTGCGCAAGTAAGTGCAGAGATCAAGTCTCAGGATCTGATCAAAACAAAGGCAGCCTTCGGGCTGCCTTTGTTTTTTGGCGTTGATTGCTGTGTCTTATCCAGGCCGTAGCATGCAGGACTACACGCCTATCCATAATGATTTATGAAAATAAAACGTCTTCAATGCAACTAATTATTTCGGATGATTTAATTGCTGTGCCTAATGATAAGTTGGTTCTCAGGTTTCCATTTTCTGGAAAATATTTATATTCATAAATAACCCCAACCATTGAAAAAGAATCTTTATTTTTATCTTCAATAAATACAGGACTTCCACTGGATCCTGGCCAAACAACTCCATCTAGAAGGAATTCAGGCTTCCCATCGAAGTCCACTTCGGATAAGGAAGCCATGTTGGCAGTCCTTACAATTGGTAAGTGATGGGTCTTCTCCATCAACTCTTTCGGGTACCCGAAAAAGAGTAGGCTAGCCCCAGGTGGAATGGATGAATTTTCCCAGTCAAGAATCATTTTTTGACTGAATGGAACTAAAGCTAGGTCATTCCTCTTTATTATGCTATTGCATGAGATGAATGCTAAGTCTATCGCTTTATTTTTATGAAAAAATACTTCGTTAGAACTCATGTCAATGCTGGCATAATTATACTTGTCTATATTTAGTGAGCCAGATGGCGAGTTCACTGTAAAACAATCGTTCAAATCTGTGGCGCGTTTGTGAAATACGGCTTTAATGAATTTGTAGTCTTCTATGACATGTCTATTGGTTACTATGAATGGGATAATATTGTTTTCGAATTCGTAAACAAACAAAAATCCGGTGCCGATATTATTTGATTTTTCTTTTTCTACCTTGAGTAATATTGTATTAAACATGGCACATTTTTGCCAACCATTAATTATCATTGCTTCTCCTAGTGAATTTTGGTTTTAATTTAATAAACCATTGGCTGAAATTGTTCAGGCCATAAAAAATAGGGCCCAAACCTAGACTTAGCCACAAATTCAATCCCCGCCTGCTTGGCCGCGATCTTGGAGGTGGAAAGTTTCTGAACACCATTGCTACTGACTTCCTCATCGCTGCCATCTGCATTTCCATTGGCGGTGGCTGATTCCTGTTCGACGGCGTTTACACGCTCCATGCTGATGCGCACTTCATCGCTGATTCGGATGATGCGCTGCGCTTCGCTTCTTCGTAGGTGTCTTTATAGAGTTCCGCATTGTCATCGCGACGGATAAGGATGCCCATTTCGTTTTTATTGATCTGGCTGAACTCGTAGAGGTTCAGACTGGTGAGGATGGCGTTTTCCTCGTTCAGATAGCACTTGGCATGCAGGTTTTTGCAAAAGCTGGTGCGGATATAGCTCTGCGCCTTGAGCCATTCGATTTCCTGTGGCTGTAAATCGCTTTTGCCGTAGACGATGCGCACATCGATCTTCAGCCGGTTTTTGTCTTCCAGCAGTTCCTTGATACGGTCATTGAGCTTGAGAAAAGGGCTGATGAGTACCAGCCTTTCCTTGGTGCCGTTGATCAGTTCTTCAAGAAAGTAATTGGTCGCTGACGTATTTAAAAATTTGGCCATATTGTTTTAAGCGCTTTGCAAGATATCTCCTACATTGAGTCTAAAAGCAAGGCTCTGTTTTCTGAAACAATTTGTCTATAAATCAAGTGTGATAAATTTTTTGTTTTTTTGATAGGAATGAAATATTTATCAAAATTGATAGCTGTAAACGCATTCTGCATAAAGGCTAAAGCTGAATTTTTTTATTTTTGGATGGTGCAAGCCTCAAGGGAGTTTTCTAGCGTTATATCGCCGCCAGCGACAGAGGCCGGGTCTCGCCCCGGCAGGCGAGGTACTTTCTTTTGCTTCGCCAAAAGATAAGTACCCAAAGAAAAGGCGACCCTGCTGTCTGCGTCCCTGCGCTTCGCTACGGGCAAACCTGCGTCACGCGATTCAGCCTGCGGTGCCGCCCAACTCGCTGCACGGCTTTGCCGCTACGCTCAGACAAACGGCGGCAAGTCAGATCACGAAGCAACGCTGTCCTGCGGCAGCGTTGCCCGCAGCCTGAACCGCGTGCCGCAGGCGCAGACAAAAGGGCGGAAAGCCGGGAGCGGACGGCCTGCCAGAGTTGTGACGAAATGAGGACAATAAGCCTCTAGTGCTTATTTATCAAGCGGTAGCAGCTATCTATTTTTATAGAGAAGCTATCTCTGGTTTTTGCTCTTTTGCCCTTTTGCCCGGGCCTGCGACGGCGGCCTCTTGTTGCGGGCGGCTGCACCGAAGAGTGCAGCCGCATCGTTATCAGTTCTGCGGCAACCTGTTTGAACGGAGTGCCAAAGGCACGCAGTGAGTTTTGCCGCACAGCAACAAGAGGCAGGTGGCGCAGGTTTGCCCCGTAGCGCAGCGAAGGGGACGCGGCAGTAGGGTCAGGCTCTTTGCCTACTTTCTGGCCACAGAAAGTAGGGCGCCCGCCGGGGCGAAACCCGGCATCTGTCCGTCCATCAGGCATGGGGCAGAATCAGCCCAAACCGCGTGGAAATAAAGCACGTATAGCTATCAAAACAGAACCGATGATGGAGACGGCCCATGTCTAACCCACCCTCCGACTTTTCCAAGCCGCTCAACGCCGCCTGCCATTGCGGCGCAGTGCGTTTTACCGTGTTGCTCAGCGATGGGCTGAGCACCGCGCGGCGCTGCAATTGTTCGTTTTGCCGCATGCGCGGTGCCGTGGCGGTGTCGGCAGAGCTGAGTGGAATTCAGGTGCAGCAGGGCCAGGATGCGCTGACGCTCTACCAGTTCAACACCGGCCAGGCTAAGCATTTCTTCTGCAAGCATTGCGGTATCTATACCTTTCATCAGCGACGCTCGTCGCCGCATCAGTACGGCGTGAATGTGGCTTGCATAGCAGGCATGAGCCCGTTTGACTTTGCCGAGGTGGCGGTGAACGAGGGGCGCTTGCACCTCAGCGACCGTCAAAGTGGCACTGCGGCGGGCAAGCCGGTGGTGGCGGGCTGAGTGCGGTATGAAGCCAATCCTGAGGCCGAGGCGCAGCTCAAATAAACATTGGCGGAATTTTTTTGATAGCAGACAGCGCTTGATGGATGGGCGCTACGGGCATCAAATGGTCCGAATCAAGCCATCTGCACATCTGCCATGCGCCCGGCAGCGTGTTCAGGCCTCAGAAATCCAGATGCGCGCGTTCAAGCGCTCCCACTCCTGGTCCAGCGAATTGCTCGGCAGTTTGCTGTTGCCACGGCCATACCAGTATCTGGCGTTGCTCAGATCGCCCTCAACCCGGTGCAGGTAGCCGTGGATCTGGCAAGACAGCTCGTCCCCGTGTTTTTGCACCATGGCGTGGGATTCTTCCCAGTGGCCGGCTTTCGCCAGCTCCAGCACTTTGAGGTGATCGCAGGTCATCGTCTTTCCTTGTTAAATGGTTTCTCGCGTGGGGTACTGCGGTTGACAGGTTTACTTGGCGTTCCTGCAGGTGGTTGCAGGCGCAGAGCCACGCCTGTGGTTCAGGTCACATATCGCGGCGCATGGGCGCAAAGGGCGCAGGTGCGCGAAGGCGCGGCAAAGCTGCGCTCTCCGAGTGATCCGGGACCTTATGATTTTGATAGCTGAAAGCGATGATTGGGCGGGCGCTTTAGCCCGTTTTAGGTCAAAGCATTGTTGCGCTGGCTGTGCCTGCCGCAGCATCTCTCAGCGGTGAATTTCAGACAGAAATCCAGAAGACATCCAGACAAAAAAGACCCACGCCAAGTGCATGGGCTGCACCTGGCGTGGGTCTTTTTGAGGGCGCTGATTTTGGGCTCAGGCGCTTCAAGCGCGCTGAGTCTTTTCAGGCCTGGTGGGTCTTCTCTTTTTAGGCTTTGGCTTTGCGCATGGTGGTCAGCATCAGCACGATGACGGAGAGGACCAGCATGATCAGCACCAGGTAGATGCTGTACTGCTTGTTGCCCGTGTACTGGGTCATCACACCGGCCAGCATGGGGCTGGCGGCAGAGCCGAGGTTGCCCAGGCTGCTGATGAGGGCGATGCCGCCAGCGGCCACGGCGGGTGAGAGGTAGTCACTGACCAGGGCAAAGAACAGCGGGGGCAGGGCCGCCAGGCCGATCAGCGTGAAGGCCAGGGAGATCAGCGAGCCTTCCAGGTGGCCGTGCATTTGCAGCGTGATGACGAGGCCGACAATGGCCAGGCCGGTGGCGATGAAGAAATGCCAGCGGCGTTCACGGAATCTGTCCGAGCTGGCACCAAAGGCAATCATGCCGATCAGGCCAGCGATAAACGGAATGGCCGAGTAGATGCCGACATGCAGCACGTCCTGCACACCCAGACCCTGAATGACGGTGGGCATCCAGAAGACAAACAGATAAGTGGCGCCGTGCATCATGAAATAGGCCAGAGACAGGGCGTAGACCTTGGGGTCGCGCAGCAGCTGGCTCAGGGTGGCATTGTGGCCGTGACCGCTCTGGTGGCCATGGTGACCGTGCGCTCCGGGCTTGCCGCCGTCTTGGCTGTCGTTGGCCAGATTGTGTTGCAGGCGGGCTTTTTCCTCGGCGGTCAGCCACTTGGCGTCTGCAGGCCTGTCTTGCAGGTAGTAGTAGAGGATGACGCCCAGGATACAGGCGGGTGGGCCCTGGATGAGGAACAGCCACTGCCAGCCGTGCAGGCCGTCGATGCCGTTCATGTACTTGAGGATGGCGCCGCACAGAGGGCCGGCGACGACAGCCATGCCCATGACGGCGGACAGAAAGATGGAGATCACCCGGCCGCGGCGGGCCGAGGGGTACCAGTAGGTGAAGTAGAGGATGACGCCGGGGAAAAAGCCCGCCTCGAACGCGCCTAGCAGAAAGCGGGCGACGTAGAACTGCATGGGCGTGGAGACCCAGGCCATGGCGGTGGCGATGACGCCCCAGACCACCATGATGCGCATCAATGTCTTGCGGGTGCCGATTTTCTCCAGCAGCAGGTTGCTGGGCACTTCAAACAGAAAGTAGCCAATGAAGAACAGGCCCGCGCCAAAGCCGTAGGCGGCGTCACCAAAATCCAGCGTCTGCTTCATCTGGATTTGCGCGTATCCAATGTTGATGCGGTCGAGGTAGGCGACCATGTAGCACAGCAGCAGCAGGGGCAGCAGACGCCAGCTGACCTTGGAGTACAGCGCGTTGTCTGCAGCGATGTCGGGGCTGGCCGCCTGGGTTCGGGGTCGGATGCCCTGAACAGTGGTTGCGCTTGGATTCATCTTGGTCTTCTTGAAGTGGGTGTATGACGGCGAGATCGGGTGTGTGCGGAGCATCGCTTGGCGTAGCTCCTGCACAGCTTGCGCACTGGGCCAGGTCCAGAAACCGGGGCTGACGGCGCAGGTCGTGCCGGTTTTTTCTAGGACTGACTGGATAAACAGGGCTTGAACCTGTGTGCGGATCGCACCGTGCTGGCGTCTTGATGCGCCGCTTCAGAGGCAATCGCCTTGCCTGCATCGCGGCAGTCTGCGTGGACCTGCGCGCGTTTGTCTTCTCGTTTTTGATTCATTGCGTACCTTCGCCATTTGTCTCCGAACCCCGGCGGCCTGCAAGGCAGAGCGACAAGGTTCTGGCTCAATGTAGGTTCAGGCGTTGCAGCAGACTTAACGCTTTATGCAAGGTGATTGTCATATTGCGACAACAAGGGTAAACCTTGGGTGCGCTTGGCAGGGCTGAAAACGGGTGGTTTTTGGGGGCCAGAACCGACGTGCTGTCGAGGGGGAGCGCCGGTATTTCGTCACTGGAATACGGGCGTGAATCGGATGCTGGCGATCCGGGTTTTCACTGATCAGGCGCAGCGGCGAGTACAACGCTTGCCTGCCCCCATTGCAGGGGCTTAGTCCCAATTTTTTGGAATTGGCGAATTGTGCGCGAGCCTGCTCGGGCACTCACACCCGTTTTGAGTGATTCAGCAGGAACTGGCATCCGCTGAATCACTGTTTTGATAGCACCCAGCGCCTGATTCGTAAGGACTGGGTGCTATTTAACGATCAAGCCTTTTTCAGGAATTCGGACTTGAGAATGAACGGCCCCTGATCCGTCTTGCAGTCCACATCGTGGTCGCCGTTGTCATAGACGAGGCGAATGCCTTTGATCTTGGTGCCTTTCTTGATCACGGTGGACGAGCCCTTGACCTTCAGGTCCTTGACCAGCAGCACGCTGTCGCCATCCGCCAAAGGCGTGCCGTTGGCGTCTTTGATGATACGCGGGCCGCTGTCTTCGTCGTCAGCCGCAGCGCCTGCTGACCATTCATGGCTGCAGTCGGGGCAGATCAGCAGATCGCCGTCAGGGTAGGTGTTGTCCAGGCCGCATTGGGGGCAAGTGGGCAAAGAGGTAGTGCTCAAGGAATCGCTTTCAATCAAGAAGAAAAAAGGAAAAAGCAAGGAAGAAGGCAGAGCTTAGCTCTTGCGAAGTAGTGGCAGGCCGCGGTGCGGATTGTGGGTGCTGCGCCCTGGGTGCCTGTGCTCTGTTTTCTATGCTTTTAATAGCTGCTAGCGCAATATACATAAGCGCTACAGCCGGTTTTTAAGAGATATTTTGACGCCTATTCGTAGTCAAACTCAGCCCGGTAATCATCGGGGTTGATGCCTTCGGCGCGCAGCGGCTCCACCAGCCTGAAACGAGTGATCTTGGCCGATGCGGTGATATAGCCCTTGATCACGCAGTCGCAGGTCACGGGGCTTTTGGCCTCTGCCGCCAGTTGCTCAATCACCCGCGTGGTCTTGCGCCGCGCCAGCATGCGAAAGAGGGCCGGCACATGGGCCAGCAGGCGTTTTAGCAGGGCTTCGGCCTCGGGCAGCCATTCGCCTTGCTTGGGCAGCTCGGGCACAAAGCCCCATTCGTCTTCGCTCAGCGGCCGCCACAGCACGATGGAGTGCTGGTCGCCATCGCTGACGCAGGCCATTTCTTCCAGCTCAGGCGTTTTCATGGGCGCGTAGCGGGTGCTGCAGCCTGCGGCCAGCAAAGTGTCATAAGTGGTCTGCACCTGGCTGACCTGCAGGCGTAGCGACAGGCTGGATTCGACCCGGCTCACCTGCGCCAGCCGCAGCGTGGCACTGCCGGTATCGATGTCCACAAAGCCATCGCCCCGGTGTACCTCGGCAAAGCCGATCACATCGCGCCACAGCTGGGCGGCGCGCTCCAGATCGGCGGTGGGGACAACAAGATGGCTGATTCCAAAAAACATAGCAGGCTTCGCAGAGCATTCAAGGGGTTGCCGATGATAGGGCTCTGAAGACTGGCCTGTGCTGATCTGCCTCAAACGCGGCGGTTGTGCTCAGGCACTGCGGTGGGTCTCCATTGAACGAGGGACTGTAAAAAAGGCAGTAGCGCGATGAATCGGGATTGACTACCCGATCGGCTGGTCGGTCTGAAACGCCTGAATGCCCTGCATGCAGTACAGCAAAAAGCGGTTGGCAGCGGGCGAGAGATGCCTGCCGGTGCGGGTGATGAGCTGCATCTCCGCATCCTGAAACGCCGGGTTGTGAATGGGTATTGCGCGCAGGCGGCCGCTGGCCAGAGCGGCGGTGACGGAGCAGGGCGGCAGCAGGGTCACGCCCTGGCCGCTGCTGACAAAGGCCAGCAGCACGCTGATCAAATTGCTGGTGAGCGCCGGGCTGAGGTGAATTTTGTCGGCGTGCTCGGCATATTCAATCAACTGGCGAATGCCGTACACGCCTTGCAGCATGGCGATGGGCCACTGGTTCAGCTCTTGCAGCGATGTGTGCGGTGCGCTGGCCAGTGGGTGCTGGGCGTGCACGATGGCGTGCATGGGCTGGCGCGCCGTGCCGCGGGCGGTGATGTGGCTGTCGGCGGGCGGGTAGTACACCAGCCCGATCTCTGCCGCGTCCTCGCGGATGCGGCGCATGATCTCGGTGGTGCCGTAAATCTCCAGCGAGATGCTGACGCCGGGGTACTGCTGGCGAAACTGGCGAATCGGTCCGTCAATCAGCTCTTGCGCAAAGCCTTCGCCGCTGACCACGCTGACGCTGCCGCTGTGCAGGCCGCGCATGGCATCGACCTTGGCCAGCATGTCATGCTGGTGGGCGGTGTGCTCGCGGTGGTAGTCCAGAATCAGCTGACCGGCTTCGGTCGGCACTACGCCGTGGCGGTGGCGCTCCAGCAAGGCAAGGCCCAGTTCTTCTTCCAGCAGGCTGATCTGGCGGCTGACGGCCGAAGGTACGATGCCCAGCTTTTCGGCTGCAGCGCGCACCGAGCCGCAGTACACGGCTTCAAAAAGATAGCGGGCGCGGGAGTCTTGGAATGCAGGCATGGCTGATTGTCGTCGCTAGATAAAGTCTGTAAACCTACGTACGTTCACTTTTTTAGAACAGAAATGTGAAGTCTATGCAATATATGCATTGTTATATTCGACGCCCGCATGGGTGAGTGCCAGCTTGGGCTGGCTGTGCCCATTTTTCAGGGTTCATAGCTATTTCAGTGCGTCGGCAGCCGCCGTCGTGCGCAAGGAAGTTTGATGCGTACAGAGGTGCAGCCAGCCAAGGCAGCGTTGAAGATGAGCAGTGTGGTGCAAGTGTTTGCACTGGCGCTGGGGATTGCGGCATTGTCCGAATGGCTGGGGCCGCTGCCTATCGCTCTGGGCGTGGGCAAGGTGGTGTTGCTGCCCATGATCTGGGCGCTGCTGATCGGTCTGGTACTGGGCCTGCTGCGCAAACGTCTGCCCGGGCCGCTGCAGCTGGGGCTGTATAGCCAGAATCTGGCCGCCGCCGTGCTGTCTTGCGCGCTGTTTCTGTTTATTGCCAAGCTGGGCTTGCTGGTGGGCGGCTCGCTGCCGCAGCTGGCGCAAGTGGGCTGGGGCCTGGTGCTGCAGGAGCTGGGCAACCTGATTGGCTGCGTCGCACTGGGCATGCCCGTGGCGCTGATGCTGGGCATCAAGCGCGAGGCGATTGGCGCGACCTTTTCCATCGGTCGTGAACCCGGCCTGGCCATCATCGGCGAGCGCTTTGGCATGGATTCGCCCGAAGGCCGCGGCGTACTGGCCGAATACATTACCGGCACGCTGATCGGCGCGATCTTTATTTCGCTGCTGGCGGGCTTTGTCTCCAGCCTGAACATCTTCCACCCCATCGCTCTGGGCATGGGCGCGGGCGTGGGTTCGGGCAGCATGACAGCCGCCGCCGTGGGCGCTATTGCCGCCCAGCACCCCGAAATGGGCGACCAGATCGCCACCTTTGCTGCTGCGGCCAACCTGATCGCCACAACCGTCGGTACCTATTTGACGCTGTTCATCTCGCTGCCGCTGGCCGTGCGTGCCTACCAATGGCTGGAGCCTATTCTGGGCCGCAAGCGCAAGGCTGCTGCGGTGGAAAAGACCGTGGCCGCTGGCGCTGCAGACGAAGAAAAAGTGGATGTACCGGCTCTGAGCCTGGGCATGCGTCTGCTGAGCTGGGTCTGGGTGGGTGTGATGGTGCTGATTGGCAACCGCATTGGTTATGGCATTCCGGTGATGGATGCACTGCCCGGTGTGCTGATCATTATTGCCGCCGTGCTGATGGGCGATCTGATCTACGTGGGCACGCGCCGCAAGCTGCCTGCCGTGTGCTGGATTTCCTTTATCGCCATGGCCATGACCTTCCCGCACACTCCTTTTGCGGCTGAAATTGCGGCCATGACGGCCAAGGTCAGCTTCCTGGCCATGATTACGCCCATGCTGACCTTTGCGGGTCTGTCGCTGGCCAAAGACATTCCTGCCTTCCGCCGCCTGGGCTGGCGCATTGTCGTCGTCTCGCTGCTGGCCAATGCCGGCGTGTTTCTGGCGGCCACCATGATCGCTCAGACCTTTGTGCACACGATGTAAGCGAAGCAACGCCCTATGTTGAACACTATTCAATGGCCCGGCCAGCAAGCCATGCAAGCCTGGCGCCATGACTTTCACCGCCACCCCGAAACCGCGTTTCAGGAACACCGTACCAGCGCCCGTGTGATCGAGCTGCTGACCAGCTTTGGGCTGGAAGTGCACACCGGTCTGGCTGGTACCGGCGTGGTGGCCGTGCTGAAGGGGCTGCGTGGCGCTGGCCCGTCCATTGGCCTGCGCGCCGATATGGATGCGCTCAACGTGACGGAGCTGAACCAGTGCGAGCACGCCTCCACCCACACCGGCCGCATGCACGCCTGTGGACACGACGGTCACACCAGTATGCTGCTGGGCGCCGCGCAAGCGCTGGCATCGCACCCCGACTTTGCGGGCACCGTGCACTTCATCTTTCAGCCTGCGGAAGAAAATGAAGGCGGCGCGCGCGCCATGATTGAAGATGGCCTGTTCAAACGCTTCCCCATGGATGCGGTGTACAGCATGCACAACTGGCCCGGCTTGCCCGTGGGCACGGCTGCGGTCCACCCCGGTCCGGTGATGGCCGCATTTGATATTTTTGACCTGACCTTGATCGGCAAAGGCTGTCACGCTGCCATGCCGCACCTGGGCAAAGACGCACTGCTGGCCGCCTGCCAACTGGTCACGCACCTGCCTGCACTCATCGCCCGTGAGCAAGAAGTGCACAAGCCCGCCGTGCTGAGCGTCACCAGCTTTAACGCCGGCGACACCTACAACGTCATGCCCGAGGCCATCAAGCTGCGCGGCACGGTGCGCTGTTTTGACATGCCCCAGCGCGCGCGCATTGAGCAGCGCTTTCGCGACGCCATCGCCGCCACCTGCGCCCTGCACGGGCTAGAGGCCCAACTGGACTACCGCGTCAGCTACCCAGCCACCATCAACAATGCCACGCATGCCGAAGTTTGTGCCGATGTGCTGACGACGGTGCTGGGCGAAGGCCAAGTGCGCCGCGACATGGTGCCCAGCATGGCGTCGGAAGACTTCGCCTTCATGGCGCAAGAATGCCCCGGTGTCTATATCTGGCTGGGCAATGGTGAAGACAGCGCATCGCTGCACAACCCCAAGTACGACTTCAATGACGCCAACCTGCCGCTGGGCATGCGTTACTGGGTAGAGCTGGTGGGCGCGCTGCTGCGCGATGGCAAGCTGCCTGCATAAGCTTCAATAAGCCAGCATTGGCATCCATGAAAAGCCGGGCTCTGACCCGGCTTTTTTGTGCCCGCAAAAGTTCGCAAGGTTTGAAAATTGATAGCTGCTAGCGCTTTCAGAATAAGCGCTAGCGGCTTGTTTGATGCTGAATTTTGGGTGGAGTCTATAACCCCTGGGATTTCAATCATTAGTCGTTTCGATAGAGTGCTGTATAAATAAACAGTATTCCGGTAATCGTCCAACGATTCCGGTCTCCATCATGGAAACCATTGCCAAACTCAGCATCCTGGCTGATGCCGCCAAATACGACGCCAGCTGTGCCTCCAGCGGCGTCAAGGGACGCAATTCGCTGGGCGGCAAGGGCATGGGCTCGTCCGAAGGTATGGGCATTTGTCACAGCTACGCGCCAGATGGTCGCTGCATCTCGCTGCTCAAGATCTTGCTGACCAATTTCTGCATTTACGACTGCCGCTACTGCATCAACCGTAAAAGCTCCAATGTGCAGCGGGCGCGCTTTACGGCCGCTGAGGTGGTGGCGCTGACGCTGGACTTCTACCGCCGCAACTGCATTGAGGGGCTGTTTCTATCGAGCGGCATCATTCAATCCAGCGACTACACCATGGAGCAACTGGTAGAGGTGGCGCGCAGCTTGCGTGAAGACCACGACTTTCGTGGCTATATCCATCTCAAGACCATTCCCGATGCAGCGCCCGAGCTGCTGGCGCTGGCGGGCCGCTATGCCGACCGGCTCAGCATCAATATTGAACTGCCCACCCCAGAGGGTCTGCAGCAGCTGGCCCCTGAAAAAAACGCCAAGCAGATTCAGTCGGCCATGGGCGATGTGGCCCGGCATATCCAGCTTGCCAAGCAAGAAGGCCGTTCTCAGGCGGCGAGCGGCATCATCTCGCTGCCCGGCAGCCAGCGCGTGCGCCGCGCCAGGCCGCCGCGCTATGCCCCGGGCGGGCAGAGCACGCAGATGATTGTGGGGGCCGACGATGCCAGCGATGCCGCCATTTTGCTCACCAGCAGCGGCCTGTACGGCGGCCACGGGCTGCGGCGCGTGTATTACTCGGCCTTCAGCCCCATTCCCGATGCCTCGGCTGATTTGCCGTTGCAGGCACCACCGCTGCTGCGTGAGCACCGGCTGTACCAGGCGGACTGGCTGATGCGCTTTTATGGCTTCGCCCATCAAGAAATCGTGCTGCCCGGTAGCGGCGGCATGCTGGACCTGGAGCTGGATCCCAAACTGGCCTGGGCGCTGGCGCATAGGCAGCACTTTCCCATCAACCTCAACCGTGCGCCTAAGGAGTGGCTGCTGCGCGTGCCCGGTCTGGGTGTGCGCAGCGTGCAGCGTCTGTTGATGGCGCGGCGGGGGCGCAGCTTGCGGCTGGCCGATCTGCAGCAGCTGCGCATTGCCACGGCCAAGGTGCTGGCCTTTGTGGAGCTGGCGGATTACCACCCGCGCCGTGCTGATCTGGAAAGCCCGCTGCTGCGCCAGCAATTGCTGCAGCGCATGAGCCACGGTATGGTTCAACAAAAGCATAGCGGTATGCGCTTGCCAGATATGGGCTTGAGTGCAAATACATCTCAGCTTTCGCTGTTTGACTGATTCAGATGGACACAAACCCTGAATCATCCAGCGCAGTATCCCGTGATTTTCTGGTGATCGAGCTGGCCCAGCCGGATGACTTTGACGGCTTTCGTCAGGCTGCCCGTGTGCTGCTGGCCCTGAACGCCGAGCCGCATGCCGTGCGCTGGCGTTTTTGCCAGCCGCTGGCGCGACAGATGCCAACGCAGGATTTGTTTGCCGCCGATGAAGCGGGCAGCGTGGTGGGCAGGGCGCTGACACCCGGTGCGCTGGACCAGTTGCCGCTGCCACCGACCCAGCCGTTGCGTCTGGGTAAGAGCCAGCTGTCCACCCTGAGGCTGGCCTGCTGCCACAATCTGGCCGGCCGCTTTGCGCTGTGCTATCGCTGGCTGCATCGCTTGCAGTCAGACCACAGGCTCCGCCTGGATGCTCTGGACAGTGACTGGCGCGAGATTGAACGTCTGGCCAAAGCGGCAGGCCGGGAGATTCACAAAATGCATGCGTTTGTGCGCTTCAGGCCTGTTCCCGGGACGGAGGCCGAAGGGCAGGCCATGCAAATCGCATGGTTCGAGCCCGAGCACCATGTGCTGCGCGCGGCTTCGGGCTTTTTTCGCCGGCGCTTTCCCAATATGCGCTGGGCGATTCTCACGCCGCAATGCAGTGTTTACTGGGACTTGGAACAGTTGCTGCTTGCCCCTGGCAGCACGGCGGATCAGGCTCCCGGGCCGGACGCGGGCGAGCAACTGTGGCTGACCTATTACCGCTCCACCTTCAACCCGGCACGTCTCAAGGAGCAGGCCATGCAGCGCGAGATGCCGCGAAAATACTGGAAAAACCTGCCTGAAGCAGTGCTGATCAGCGAGCTGGTGGCGGGGGCCCGTGGTCGTACCCAGCGCATGCTGCAAACCTGAGCCAAGACAAAGACAAGACAAGGGATCGCGCCGCGCGTCCGCTTGCGCAGGGACTCTGGTTTTCGCCCGTCTGCTTTGCTGACAGCGTGTTTTGTTGCTGCGCAACATGCACGTATCATGACTTCAGTGCCTTGCCAGTGCGGCTGAGCAAGGCGTGCGCGGTGGCTGTGTCTGCGTCACGCAGGTTGCCAGCCATCTCCCGCAGTTGTTGCACCCGGCTTTTCAGCCATTTCTGATAGCGGTTTCGCTGTCCTTCACGCAACGCTGCCTGCAGCAAGTCGGATTCAAGGCTTGGCTTTGTGTCCGACATTGAGACAGGAGGGCGCCGATGTTGTCCGCATCGCAAACGATTCTGAACTGGTGTGTCTTGGTTATCGCCGCAGCTTTGCTCGGTCATCTGGTTCATCGCTTTACTGGTTACCCGCGCATGCTGGGTTACACGCTGGTCGGGCTGGTAGGCGGCTGGCTGGGGTTTGGTGATTTGCTATGGCCGCTGCAAGGCAGTACTTTGCTGCTGCTGGAGGTCGCGGTGGGCGTGAGCCTGCTGCTGGCTGCCTCACAGTTGTCCTTGCCCTGGCTGCTGCGCCAGCCGTGGCTGATCTTGCAAAGTCTGGGTGAGTCGCTGCTGACGCTGGCGCTGGTTGGCGGGGTGCTGCGGGTGCTGGGCTGGGATTGGTCTGTGGCTCTGGCGGTGGGCGTAGTGTCCATGGCTGCGTCACCTGCTGTCTTGCTGCGCATTGCCGATGATCTGCGTGCCAGCGGTGCGGTTACCGACAGAAGCCTGCTGCTGGCCACGATCAGCACCTTGCTGGCGCTGCTGGGCGCGCTGGTGTTGACCGTGGTGTTTCTGCCTGTGGCCGCCGCTGCCGGTGGCGGGCTGCAGTTTTCAAGCGCCGGTCTGGGGCGTTTGCTGCTCAGTGTTCTGTTCACCTTGCTCTGGGCTGCGTTGCTGACAGCCGCTTTCTGGCCCGTGCTGCGCTGGCAGTCTTCGCGCAGCGACACCACGGCCTTGTACCTGCTGGCTGCCATGGTCGCAGTGTGTCTGCTGGCCCAGCAATGGGGCGGTTCTGCCGCGCTGGCCTTTATGGTGGCGGGGCTGCTGCTGCGCAATCTCAGCCCTCGGCCGCTGGTCTGGCCTCAGGCTTTTCAGGCCGGCAACGCCATGCTCAATTTGCTGATGTTTGTGCTGGTGGCCAGCATGGCGGCGCAGGTCGGGTTGTCGCTTGCTCTGATTTCAGTCGTGGCAAGCGCCGTACTGGCAAGACTTGTGGCCAAATTTTCTGCAATTTTGCTACTGGGCAACGGCACGGCCATTGGCTGGCGCAGGCAGTGGCCTGTGGCGTGTGGGCAGATCGCGCTGTCGGGCGTGGCCTTGCTCATGGTGTCTGCGCTGGTGCAGCAATGGTCGGTGTTCAATCTGGGCGTGGCCCAGCAACTGGCGGCGATTGCCCTGCCCATGATTGCCTTGTGCGAGGTGCTGGGCGTGCTGCTGGCTGCCAGCGCCCTGTGGCGCAGCGGCGATGCGCACCGGGGTGTAGGCCGCGTCGCATTGCAAAGAGGGGAGAAGCGCCATGACACATGAAGCAGCTAAAGAGAAGCTGGGTGAGTTCGCCGCATCGCAAGCCCTGTCGCTGGGCGTAGAGCTTGAGCTGCAACTGCTCAGCACCCATCACTACGATATGGCGCCTTATGCGCCCGACATGCTGGCGCTGCTGAAAAATGCCAAGGTGCCGGGATCCATCGTGCCCGAGGTGACGGCCAGCATGATCGAAATATCCACCGGCATCTGCCAGGATGCGCAGGATGCCTATGAGCAGCTCAGCGTGACGCGCGATGCACTGGTCAAGGCCGCAGATCGTCTCAACATCACACTGGCCGGTGGCGGCACACACCCGTTTCAGCAATGGCACCAGCAGCGTATTTATGACAAGCCGCGCTTCAAGGAGATGACGGCGCTGTATGGTTACCTGACCAAGCAATTCACCATCTTCGGTCAGCATGTGCATGTGGGCTGCCCCAGCGCGGACGATGCGCTGATGATGCTGCACCGCCTGTCGCGCTACATTCCGCATTTCATTGCGCTGTCTGCCTCCAGCCCGTTTGTCCAGGGGCAGGACACGGCGTTTGATTCAGCCCGGCTCAACTCCGTTTTCGCGTTCCCGCTTTCGGGCCGCGCGCCGTTTGCGTTGCACTGGGAAGACTTTGAGCGCTACTTTGACAAAATGGCGGCCACGGGCGTCATTCACAGCATGAAGGACTTTTACTGGGATATCAGGCCCAAGCCCGAGTTTGGGACGGTGGAGGTGCGTGTGTTCGATACGCCGCTGTCGATTGACCGTGCGGCCCAGCTGGCGGCGTATGTCCAGGCGCTGGGCGCCTGGTTTCTGAGCGAGCAGCCGTTTGAGCCCAGCGAAGATGACTATCTGGTCTACACCTACAACCGTTTTCAGGCATGCCGCTTTGGCCTGGACGGGACCTATGTGGACCCGGTGAGCAGCGAGCAGCATTCACTGCGTGAGCATATCGCGCTGACGCTGCAGAAAATCAGCAGCTACGCCCCGGCCAATGGTAGCAATGCGCTACAAGATTTGAAGCAGGTGCTGGGGCCGCAGGGCAACGATGCCTGCTGGCTGCGTGAGCGTTATGCCAAAGTGCAGCAACTGCCTGAGGTGGTGCGGCAAGCCTCGCTCAGGTTCAGCGGACGGGGGTGAGACGGGATGATGGATGGAGGTCAAGCGTGAATCGATAAGCCGGGCGAAATGTACTTGACGTGCGAAGTTGCAAATCTTTACGATTGCGGGGTAAGAAGGCCTGAATTGCTTTTCTACTTCAGGTCTTGTTTGTCTCATCGCATCTCACAAGCAGTGCCTGCCATTATTCGAGATGAACGAATTCATGGTTGCTACCGTCATTCTTGGCATGCTCTGCGTGCATCTGCTGTGTTTTTGCGTCATGTTCATGCTGATCAGCCGTCGGCTGCATGGCAAAAAAATGGGCATGGAAGTCTTTGCGCTGGGCAATCTTCTGCTGGGCTGCGCCTACATCATGCAATTGTTGGGCGGCCAGCCGGGGTGGAGCCTGATCAGTGCGCTTAATCACACACTGACGCTGTGCGCGCCCGTCACCTACCTGCTGGGGGCACTGCATTTTTTCAATCGCCCGGTGCCGGTGCTGCGGCCACTGCTGGCGGTGGCGGTGATCTATACCAGCGTTCAGGCGCTGGTGCAATGGACGCTGGGCCCGGAAGCGCGCCAGACCCTGCTGGCTGCATCTTGTGCCTTGCTGTTTCTGGGCATGGCCAGTGCGTTGATCAGCGGCATACGCAGCTTTGCCAAAGACATGCCGGTAGAGACGATCGTGCTGGCCCTGTTGATTGCGGGTATTGGCGTGCTGAACGCCGTGAAGCTCGCATTCATCTTGCAGGGCGGCCTGGAGGCGCTGAACATGAACAGCCGCTTTCAGACGCTGTTCTACCTTTATATGTCTTTTCTGGGGACTGTCATTCCGCCAGCCGCCGTCTGGCTGGTTCTACGCCGTCTGACGGATGAACTCAGCGCCATGGCCGCGCATGATCCGCTGACACAGCTGCTCAATCGCCGTGGTCTGCTCAATAGGCTGGAGCAGCACTTTGCCGCCAGAAATGCCGCGCCCGCCCATATCTTGATCGTGGACATTGACCATTTCAAGCGCATCAACGACAACTACGGCCACAAGTTTGGCGACATGGTGCTGTGCCATGTGGCCGAGGCGATTCAGAAAAGCACCCGCAAGAACGATCTGAAATGCAGGCTGGGCGGCGAGGAATTCTTGATTGTCAGCCTGGGGCTGGAGGCGGCGGAAGCCATGGGGCTGGCCGAGCGCATACGTGCTGCGATTGCGCAGATCGAAATCCCCGGCGTCAGCATGTACGGTCCGATTCGCTGCACCGCCACCCTGGGTGTTTCAGCGGCATTTATGGGGGTGCAGGCGTTTGATCATCAGCTGGCGCTGGCCGATGCCGCTCTGTATCGGGGTAAGAAATCCGGGCGCAACTGTGTGCAATGGGCTGGCCCGGAAGATGCTTCTGGTGACAAGCCAGGCGATCAGGCCGGCACGACCTTGACGGTGTAACCCTTGCCGCTGGCAATCACGTCCAGCAGGCGGTCGATATTGGGGTGTGCTCCGGGGCGGGCCTTGGCATCTTCGGTGTGCTCGGCAAACAGCTGCAAACCTTCTTCAGCTGCGGCGACATTAATGCTGCCATGTTGGGCAAACAGCGCGTTATAGACGGTGACCGAACCGGTTTTGCCCGGCGCATTGGGAATGCTGGCGGACAGATTGCCATCGGCGTCGATCAGTTGCAGCTCGGCAATATGAGCGATAGAGGGGAGTTGCTTGAGGTTGTCGGCAAAGGCCATGGTGTGCTCGCGTGAGTTTTCGTCGAAACCATGGATTGTGGGCCATGCACAGGTCTTTTCGGTTCAGCCTCAGTCCAGTTGGGTCATTGCGTGAGCGACAGGTGCATCCGTCTCTGGATTGGCCTCTGCACTGGCCTTTAAAGCGCGCAGGGCTTGCTGCATTTGCTCAAGGTGCTGGGCGTACTCGGGCAGATCTGCCAGCTCATGCATCTCGCGCTGCATGGCGCTTTGTACTAGCTGGGCAAACTCAGACCAGTGGGGCGTATCCATCAGCGCATGGGTGGTTTGCAGCAAATCAGGCTGAGCGCCATAGGCCAGAGACAGCTTGCGCACCACATTCAGCGCAAAAGGCGGGCACAGCAAAATCTGCACCGCGATGGAGCGTGTGGTGGCCCTGTCACGGTAATGTTTTCCGGGATCATGCTTGCCATGACGCCAAGTCAGCACGCTGATGCAGGCCGTGCACAGATAGATCAGCGCCAGTGTGATGAGCTGGGCCAGTTCTGAATGCAGCACCAGCAGCGCGACAGGCAGGGCCAAAAACAGCAAAGCGCCAAGCAGGTAGAGCGGCAGTATGAACGCCCTGAAGCTGCTGGCGTGCTTGGCTAGCGCAGTTGCAGGCATGGCATCGCCGGGCAGCGTGATGTGCGTGGCATCCCAGCGCAGACGGTACACGGGCTGATGAATGGCAAAAATAGATGGCCACAGCAGCCAGTTCTGGCGCAATTCAAAGCCCCGGCTTGCCAGCTGTGCCAGCCAGCCACGGCGGCTTTTGCGCAGCAGGCCTTCTTCGGGCTTGAGCAGCAGGGCGGCGTCGTACAGATAGAACAGGCAGATGATCAGAACAATCTGCATCTGCGTGGTGATCGTGAAATACAAGGCGCAGTGGCTTTCTAAAAACAAACCCCGCGATCTTAGCGATACGCGGGGTTGTGAGGTAGGGCGCTGAATCAGCCGGCTTTTTTTATTCGGCAGATTTTTTGCGGCCAAACAGCTTGCCAACACCGGCGAACAGTGCGACAGCTCCAGCGATGAGGAACTTCCAGGTCGCTGCCAGAAAGCCGCCAATAATGCCCCACAGGCCCTTTTTGGTGGCGACGGCTGCTGCCCCGCCGAGCACCAGCGCGCCCAAGCCGATGGCCGCCACCTTGTCGCCATTTTTGAACTCGGTATAGGTTTGGCCGCTGTTGTAGTCGAAGCCGGTCAGCACTTTCTGAAACGCTGCGGTGTTCTGGCTCAAGGTCTCGGTGTCAGACACCAGAGTGGCCGTCATCACGCCACCACGACCCAGAATGCGCGAGGTGTAGTTCACATTTTTCTCGCCCGATTCATCGCGCAGACGCAGACCCCATTCCAGGCGCTTGGTGGCCGTGTCGTAGTGGGGAGCCACCTGCCAGCCGTCGGTGTAGAGGGCGGCCAGACCCAGTTTCTTGCGTTCCTCATTGCCGGCCTTGTCGCCAGACTTCATGGACTTGAGCAAATCGTCTGCATCGATTTTCTCGTCGTCCTTCACATAGCCGGTGTCGTCATAGGAGAAGACGGCAAACCAGTCCAGCGACTTGGGTGCTATCAGGAAGTGATCGCTGCTGGGCGGGTTGCCAAAGGCTTGCAGCAGCTTGGAAGTATCGGCCTGACCCAGGAAGGCATAGCCCGATGGAATCTGAACGCTGGCCTTACCGGCGATTTCGCCTTTGCCGCTTTCTTGCCAGTGCAAGGCCTTGATTTCAGCAGGCAGCTCTGGCGCAGATTCGGTCTTGGACCAAGCCCCCAGAGACAGTGAAAGGCCGAGCAGGGCGGCGGCAATGTTTTTGATCATGCAAAGAACTCCCGTGTTATGAATGTATTGAGGAAATTATTTCTATCAGATGTTGATAGCGTCATGCAAACAGCAGTTTCTGAAACTGATGTCAATGCGCCGCAGCGCCAAGCGGGCGGAAACTGAGCTGACCAAAGCAGCGAGATTGATAGCGCCGGGCGCTTGTAGCATCAGGGGAAACTGCTTTATCTCCAAGGAATTTTTCATGGCTGTGACTGATACCTCTACCCAGATGCCCCACTTTTCATCCTTTTTGGCCCCGCACGCGCATCTGGGTATGGGCAGCTGGCATCTGGGTCAAGGTCGCCGTAGCTGGGATGAGGAAAAGCGGGCCTTGCTGACCGGCCTGCAACTGGGGTTGACGCTGATCGATACGGCCGAGATGTATGGCGACGGCCTGTCGGAAGAGCTGATTGGTGATGTGCTGCGCGACTGGCCCGCGAGTCAGCCGCAGCCTTTTCTGGTCAGCAAGGTGCTGCCCATGAATGCCAGTCGCAATGGGGTGATGCGAGCGTTTGAAGCCAGCGCTTATAAGTTGGGGGTGGACTGCATCGATCTATACCTGCTGCACTGGCGCGGGAACACTCCGCTTGCCGAGACCGTAGCCGCGCTGGAGGCGCTGAAGGTGCAGGGCAAAATTCGGCACTGGGGCGTTTCTAACTTCGATACCGACGATATGCAGGAACTGTGGGAGGTGCCCGGAGGGCGCAATTGCGTGGTCAACCAGGTGCTCTACAACGTCTTTAGCCGCGGCATTGAATATGACTTGCTGCCCTGGTGCGTGCAGCATGGAGTGACCGTCATGGCTTATTGCCCGCTGGGACATGGCGAACTGGTCGGTGAATCGTTGCTGGCGGAGATTGGCGAGCGACATGGCGTCAACGCCAGTGTGGTGGCCCTGGCCTGGGCCTTGCGCAGCGGTCATGTGGTCGCGATTCCCGAAAGCGGCTCTAGCGAGCATGTGAGAGACAACGCCCGGGCGCTGCAGCTCAAACTCGATGCGCAAGATCTGGCCCAGATTGACAAAGCATCCCCCGCGCCGCTTCACAAGCAACCGCTGGACCAGATTGACAAAGCATCCCCCGCGCCGCTTCACAAGCAACCGCTGGATATTCTTTAGATCGCCTTGAAGAGCGTAAACAGGCATCAAACAAAGAGGGATAGTCCAAATCCGTACCTGCGATGCCCTATGCTAGATAGTTGACATATCAGCTACCTGAGAAAAAGAGACAACACGGTGGAGACTATCGAGACAATGGCGAAGCGGGGCCTGAACCCCTCATGGATTATCGTTGCCGCAGGCGTCAGTGCTTCGCTGCATGTGGGCAAGCTGCCGCCGGCCGTGCCCGTGCTGCAGCAAGAACTGGGCATTTCGCTGGTGCAGGCGGGTTTTTTGCTCTCGACCGTGCAGGTCGCAGGCATGGCGCTTGGGCTGGTGGTGGGGCTGGGGGCCGATAAATGGGGGCTGAGGCGCAGCATGCTGGCGGGGCTGGCGCTGATTGCCTTGTCCAGCATAGTGGGGGCAGCGGCCACGGGCTTTGTCTGGCTACTGGCGCTGCGTGTGCTCGAAGGCATGGGTTTTTTGCTGGTCGCCATGCCCGCGCCTGGCCTGATTCGCCGCAGCGTCCAACCGTCTGAGCTGGGCGCGCGCATGGGTTGGTGGGGCTCTTATATGCCTATTGGCAGTGCCATTGGCCTGTTTCTCGGCCCCTGGGTGCTGCAGGCAACCAGCTGGCAGATTTGGTGGATTGCACTGGGTTGCACCTCCATGCTGGCCTTTCTGGCGGTATGGCGCATGGTACCTGCGGATGCAGCTCATGCTTTAGTAGCAACAACAACGCCTGGCAATGATGGCTGGCGGCCGCGCCTGGCACTCACGCTGCGCAGCCCCGGGCCATGGCTGGTGTCGCTGGGCTTCATGCTGTATTCGGGTCAGTGGATGGGTGTGATTGGCTTTTTGCCCACGCTTTACGGGCAGGCGGGGCTCAGCGCCAAGCTGGCAGGCGTGCTCACGGCGGCGGTGGCGGCGGCCAATTTGCTGGGCAATGTGGCTTCTGGCAAGCTGCAAAAGCGCGGCTGGAGCCCCGCGCGCTGTCTGCAAACCGGTTTTATGCTGATGGGACTGTGTGCGCTGCTGGCCTATGTACAGGTGGGCGGCGAGCCGCTTGCGCCGTTGTGGCTGCGCTTTGTGGCGGTGTTTTTGTTCTCGGCCACGGGCGGGCTGATTCCGGCCACCCTGTTCACCACGGCCATGCATCTGGCCCCCAGCCCATCCACGGTTTCGACCACTGTGGGCTTTATGCAGCAATGGTCTTGTGTTGGCCAGTTTGCCGGCCCGCCACTGGTGGCTGCCGTCGCCATGCGGATGGGCGGGTGGCAGTTCACCTGGTTGGTGACGGGCAGCATGTGTGTGCTGGGCTGGTTGCTGGCGCTGGGCGTGAACCGCTGCTGGGGGCGCCTCAAAGCCTGAGGTTGACGCGGGTGTTGATGCTCTGTATTTAGTAGCTGTCTGTGGTTGATAAAAAAGGGAACTAGCCTGATTTGATGGTATTTTTGCGCTGACTCAGATAATTTTTCAAGACAAGCGCGCATGCTTTCTGCGGCGGCTGAGGTTACGCTGAAGTCTTGTGGAGGTTCATCATGCAAAAGCGCCAGTTTCTCGCCACCGCAGCTTCGCTGACGGCATTGTCATCAACACCGTGGCTCACGGGCTGTGCTTCGCGCAAGTCTGCGGCGGTCAAGCCAGCCGATGCCATTTACTTTGGCGGCCCGATTCTCACCATGAATGACGCCCAGCCTCAGGTGGAGGCGGTGGCCGTCACGGCTGGGCTGATCACGGCCATCGGCGCTCTGCAAGAGTTGGAGCCGCTGCGCGGCCCGGTCACGCGCATGGTGGATTTGCAGGGGCGCACGCTGCTTCCCGGGTTTGTGGATCCGCACAGCCATATTGGCGGCGTGGGGCTGCAGGCGATTGCGGCCAATCTGCTTCCTCCCCCTGATGCGGGCAATGCGTCCATCGCCGATCTGCAGCAGACGCTGCGCGAGTACATCAAGGTCTCGCCCGAGGTCAAACAGCTGGGCATCGTGCTGGGTTTTGGCTATGACGACTCTCAACTGAAAGAAAGACGCCATCCCACCAGAGACGATCTGGATGCGGTATCGCGCGATCTGCCGATTGCCCTGATTCACCAGTCCGGACATTTTGGCGCGCTCAATTCTGCGGCTCTGGCCCGCGCTGGCATTGGGGCGGGTACGTCCAACCCTGAAGGCGGAGTGATTCGCCGCCGTGCGGGCAGCCAGCAGCCCAATGGCGTGCTGGAGGAAAACGCTTTCTTCCATACGCTGGGCAAGATCATGCCCAAGCTCACGCTGGAGCAGTCCATGGACTGGCTGGAAAAAGCCCAGAAGCTCTACCTGGAGTTTGGTTACACCACGGCCCAGGATGGGCGCTCAGACGCAGGCTCCATCGCCACGGCCATGGCCGCTGCCGAGTCGCGCCGCCTGGTGATTGATGTGGTGTCTTACCCCGACATCCTGCAGTTGGGCGACAGCGCGCTCATGAACAATCTGAACTTCAGTCGCAGCTATACCAATCGTTTTCGCATCGGTGGCGTCAAACTCACGCTGGATGGCTCGCCCCAGGGCAAGACAGCCTGGCTGACCGAGCCTTATCTGGTGCCGCCCGACGGGCAGAAGCAAGGCTATCGAGGCTATGGCGCGGTGAGTGACGCCAAGGCCAACGAACAAGTGGCCAAGGCCATCAACAACGGCTGGCAAATTCTGGTGCATGGCAATGGAGACGCAGCCATCGACCAGTTCATTGCTGCAGTGCGGGCTAGCGGCCCGGTCGAAAAAGCGCGTGCCGTGCGCCCGGTGCTGATTCATGGGCAGACGCTGCGCCGCGATCAGGTTCCTCAGCTCAAGGAGCTGGGCATCTTCCCTTCGCTATTCCCCATGCACACCTTTTACTGGGGTGACTGGCACCGCGATTCGGTGCTGGGCAATCCGCGCGCTCAGAACATTTCGCCCACAGGCTGGGTGCTGGAGCAGGGCATGGTGTTCACCTCTCACCACGATGCCCCCGTGGCGCTGCCCTCATCCATGCGCGTGCTCGATGCCACGGTCAACCGCACCACGCGAACGGGCCAGGTGCTGGGGCCAGAGCACCGAGTCTCGCCCTGGGTGGCGCTCAAGGCTCAGACCATCTGGTCGGCCTATCAGCACTTTGAAGATGACCGAAAGGGCTCCATCGAAGTCGGCAAACTGGCCGATCTGGTGATTCTTTCAGACAACCCGTTGACCATTGCGCCGCACCAGCTGGCCTCCTTGCAGGTGCTGGAGACCATCAAGGAAGGGCGCAGCGTTTACAGGCGTCAATAACTCCTGAAAAAGTAGCTAATAGCGCTTTCTGTAAAAGGACTAGAGGCTGTTTTTACCTGAAAGCTGCCGGGTGTGAATGAATGTCCACTCCGGTGCTTTCAAGGCGGTATGACCACCCCATTCAATCTGGGCTGACGGGTTTTCAAGATCCGCTTGTCTGTTTACTCAATATCCTCGCGGTATTGCGGCGCAGCGCTGCGAAAGCCACCGGTGATGATGCCCAGATACAGCAGGCCAATGCTGCCCCAGATCAGGCCCGAGGTGAGTGAAGTCATCTCCACCTTGAGCCACATGGCACCCACGCTCATGAAGCCCAGCACCGGCGTGACAATGTAGCGCAGCACATCACCCACGGTGTGCCAGCGCTGCTGGCGCCAGACATATTCGGCCAGTACCGACAGGTTCACAAAGCTGAAGGCCGTGAGCGCGCCAAAGCTGATGAGCGCCACCACGTATTCCAGATTCAGAAAGCCGGCCGTCAGCGCCACCGCACCGACCAGCACAATGTTGTAGGAAGGCGTGAAGGACTTGGGGCTGATGTGGCCGAAAAAACGCTTGTGAATCACGCCATCACGCCCCATCACATACATCAGGCGGGAAACACCAGCGTGCGCTGCAATGCCCGAAGCCATGACGGTGATGATGGCAAAGGCCAATACCACCGACTTGAACAGCGCACCGCCCACCAGAAAGAGGATTTCAGGTTGGGTCTCATCCACGGCTTCAAAGTACTGCTTGGGGTCGCCCGGAAAGTACAGCTGCAGAAAGTAGGTGGCGGCAATAAAGATCAGGCCCGAGATCAGCGCCGTCAGAAAAATCGCCTTGGGCAGCGTATTTTCGGTGTCGCGCGTTTCCTCGGCCAGCGAGCTCAGCGAGTCAAACCCGGTGAAGGAAAAGCACAGAATTGTTGCCCCGGTAATCAGCGCGCCAACCTCGGCCTGGGCTGACCAGAACGGCGACAGATTCCACAAGCGGTTGCCGCCATGCTCGGCAATCGCGCCCAGTGCGTTATGGCCGGCATGCAGATCGCGCCAGACCATGAAGGTGAAGATGGCGATGATGAGCAACTGAAAGAAGACGATCAGCCCGTTGAAATGGGCCACAAAGCGAATCCCACGCAGGTTGACCAGCACCATCACGGCGGTGAGGCCGACAATCCAGAACCAGTGGTTGACCTCGGGGAAGATGGCCGTCAGGTAGATCTTGGCCAGCAGGATATTGACCATGGGCGAGAGCAGATAGTCCAGCAGCGACGACCAGCCCACCATGAAGCCCACATTGGGGTGAATGGCCTTTTGCGCATAGGTATAGGCCGAGCCCGAGGAGGGGTAGCGCCGGATCATGTGTCCGTAGCTCAGCGAGGTGAGCAGCACCGCCAGCAGGGCGACAAAGTAAGAGGCGGGTACATGCTGCAGCGAATCGCGCGAGACCATGCCGAAGGTGTCCAGCAGCGTCATGGGCTGGATATAGGCCAGGCCGATGATGACCACATGCCAGAGCAGCAGGGTCTTTTGCAGACGGGGATGGGATGAGGCCGGGGCCGAAGTTCGGGGCGCTGACGGCGGGCGATCAGTCAAGGCAGTCTTCCTTCTCAAGAACAAGAGTGCCGGGCTGTTTCCACCCCGGCCTGCGCATGAGCGCTGCACCAGGGCGGCGATCACATTGTTGTCTATGGTTTGGCGCACCCCGAAGTGGGGCGCCGTTCTTGGCTTTCGCGCCGAGCCAGACTCTGCGAGTACCGAGCGCGCGAAAAACGCGACATTATCGGCCTTTGAATTGCAGGATGTGAATATGCAGTGAAATCGCCTTCAAGTTAAGGCGAAATAAGCGCTATCTGCTATGAATTAAAGAGCTTGAATGGAGTCCGGCAAGCTGCTATGGGTCAGCGCCCCTCAAGCAGGCCGAGAATGCACTGCCATTCTGCTTCGCTCACGGGTGTGATGGAGAGGCGGTTGCCTTTTTGCAGCACGCGCATCTCGGCCAGTTCAGGATGCTCGCGCAGCTCGGCAATCAACAAAGGACGGGTTTTGCGCAGGGCTTGCACATCCAGCATCAGCCAGCGCGGCTTGTCTCGCGGGGACTTGGGGTCGTAATACGGGTCGGCGGGGTCAAACTGCGAGGGATCCACGCGCAGATTTCCCGCAATACGGGCGATGCCATAGATGCCGGGCTCGGCGCAGCTCGAGTGCCAGTACAGAACGCCATCGCCCACCTGCATATCGTCGCGCATGAAGTTGCGGGCCTGATAGTTGCGCACGCCATTCCAGGCAATGGTCTGCGCGGGCGCAGCCAGAGCGTGATCAATCGAGTATTCGTCAGGCTCGTTTTTCATGAGCCAGTAACGCGGGCTGCGAGGGGGGGAGCTGCTGTCGTTCATGGAGATATTGTCGGGTAAAGACAGCAGAAGACTCTCAATCCCGGGACTGGCGTTGCCAGGGGCCTCTGTCATTTTGCTGCCAGCTGCGAACCAGATCACTATTGCGTTGCAGCAGGTTTTTGGTGTCCAGCCAGCGTTCGGGTATATCCAGCTCAGCCTGCTCCACCACGCGAATGCAGTCCTGAATATGCCGCTCGCCCAGATAGCGCAGCGTGGCATAGCCAATGGAGGCTGCAGCGAGCTGGCCCACCAGCGGTACATATTTGGCGGCTTGCTTGGTGCTCAGTCTCAGGCCAATGACCTTGGTCAGGCGCAGCACCATGTCGCGGGTAATGAACTTGCCGATCAAAACGGAGCCAACCATGGCAATCGCTTTTTGCACCTGCTCGCGCTTGCCGGGGGTGAGCTGGTCCAGTTGTTCAGGGGTCAGGCCAAACTCTGCATTGATGCGCGGGTAAAGGCGCGAGAGCAAAGCTGCATCGGTCGCCCAGTCCAGCCCGGGCACAGGCAGGCTGCTGGCCGCAGCGCTGATGAGCGCGCGTTTTCTCAGCAGTTTGCGTGCACGGTCTGCGGCCAGTGCGACATCCTTGCGTGCGGTTCTCGTTGCAGACAGATTTCTGAAGCTTGGATCTTTTTTCCACATAATCGATAAAGAGATGATGGAAATGAAAAAAGGGGCTTGTCAGCCCCCTTGGATTTTTCAACGTGATTATTGGGCCTTGCTGCGCACCATGCCATAAATAAACAAAAGAATCACTGCGCCAATGACCGAGGCAATCCAGCCAGCGGCTTCGCCCGCCTTGTACCAGCCCATGGCGGATCCCAGATAAGTGGCCACAAATGAGCCCACGATACCCAGCAAAATGGTCATGATCCAGCCCATGCTGTCATTGCCGGGCTTGATGGCCCGGGCGATCAGACCCACGATAAGACCTACGATGATGGTGCCGATAATCTCCATGCTGGATTCCTTTGGATTATTTCAATAAGAAATCACTCTACGCGGTTGCGCACAGCGATCTTGTCGGATCACATTGAATGTCTACGCGGGATTGATTCTTTCACAAATTTTTGGTGCAAGGCCTGCGCGCACAAGATGCGTTACAAAGTAAAAACGCCTGCAGGAGCAGGCGTTTTGTGTAGAGAGCGCTGAAAAACAGAGCTAATCAATCAGGGCTGAATGGGCGACATGGCGCTGTATGCCGCAGCCGTGGTGGCCGATGCGTCGGCACCTTCAACCCGACGGGCACCATCAAAGCGGCGTGCCCAGTAAGAGGTCTGCATGCTTTCCACACGTACGCTGGCACCGGTACGCGGAGCGTGGATGAATTTGCCATCACCCACATAAATGCCGACATGGCTGAACGTGCGGCGCATGGTGTTGAAGAACACCAAGTCACCGGGCTTGAGGTCGCTGCGGTCAATTTGCTGTGTGGCGTGGGCTTGTTCAGCCGAGACGCGTGGCAGCATCTTGCCCATGGTCTGGGAGTAGATTGCGCGAACAAAGCCGCTGCAATCGAAGCCGGTTTCAGCGCTGGTGCCGCCAAGGCGATAGGGCACGCCAAGGAAGCCCATGGCCGTCACCACCAAATCGGAGGTTTTTTCGGCCACGTTCTGGCGTGCTTCACGCACGAAGTCAGTCGTCTTCTCGGCCACGGTGTGGCGAGCTTCACGTAACTGGGTGATGAGACCGCGGTTGACTAGCAACTGGGTCATGTCGTCGTCACGCTGTTCACTGGGCGCAGCATGCGCGGAGGTAACGCCGACAAAAAGAAGTGCAATAAGCCATCTGGACATGGGGGCTGAGAGTAACACGTTCATTTACAGGATAGGCACTTTAATTCCAAGTTTTTGATCTGGTTTTTGATATCCCTCAGCAAATGAACTTTACGCATAAGCTTATTGCGTAGTTTGCTCTTAAATTTATAGCGAAATAGGCTTGGTATTTTCCCTGTTCTGGTCAGTGCGGAGTAGGCGTTGATGGTTTCGTGATGCGCCTTGAAATCTTCACTGTAATGCCTGTTTCAGCGCCTTGGCGGCGGCTTGCGGCGACAATAGCGGCATTCATTGCTGGCAGGTGGCGGGTGTGCTGAAAGTGCCTGCTCTCTGCTCCACGCTACCGCAGCCTGTGTCCAGGCGCATTGCCGTGCGGCAGCCATATTATTTTTGAGAAAGATTT
Source organism: Comamonas suwonensis (assembly GCF_012844455.2). Classification (GTDB taxonomy): domain Bacteria; phylum Pseudomonadota; class Gammaproteobacteria; order Burkholderiales; family Burkholderiaceae_C; genus Comamonas; species Comamonas suwonensis. Next base: position 258,164 of record NZ_JABBCQ020000003.1, read on the forward strand.
GCCATGTTGTTAGAAGCTTCCGAGTCGCAACTGGTTCTGGTGGACTACCAGGACAAGCTCATGCCCGTCATTCATGAAGGTCAGCAAGTGCTGTCCAATGCCGTCAAGCTGGCCAAGATGGCCCAGTTGCTGGATGTGCCTGTCTGGGGCACAGAGCAAAACCCTTCGCGTCTGGGCGCCAATGATGCGGAACTCAAGTCGTTGTGCAAGAAGACCCTTGAGAAGATGTATTTCAGCGCGGTGGCTGAAGGTCTGGGTGAATGGCTTCGTCCCCCTGCAAAGCCACAGGGCGGCAATGCGCGCAGCTTGCCCAAGCATCTGCAAAAGCCCCAGGAGCAAGCGCCTGAGCGCAATATGGTGGTGATTGCCGGCTGTGAAACCCATGTCTGCCTGCTGCAGACGGCACTAGAGCTGCTGGAAGAAGAGTTCGACGTCTGGGTGGTGACCGATGCCAGCAGCTCGCGCACCGAGCGCAACCGCGATGCCGCGTTTGACCGCCTGGCCGGTGCCGGTGCGGAGCTGGTGACGACTGAGATGGTGCTGTTTGAGTGGTTGCGTACCTGTGAAGATCCAGCCTTCAAGGATATGCTGGCCCTTGTCAAATAAGCGGCTCTAGCTATCAAAATAAAAAAGCGCCTTCAGGGCGCTTTGTCGTTTCTGGGCGGATTACGCCAAGAGGCGTTAACACCACCCAGCCAATCGCAGACTTGCGACTGATGCGAGGCACTAAGCATAGGCAGTCCAAGCGAAGCCAGCGTCAAGCTGAAACAATGACGACTCAAGGGCGGTGCTGATGTCACCAAGAGTTGCCAGACTGGATGAGACAGGAATAAAGGAAATACCGGCTGGCGGTTTTGAGGCGATAGACGTTCAATGGAGATGGGTGGCGCTTGTGATGGGTTGTCAGTCTTAGGCAAGCGCGTTATGAATAATTATGAATTCAGAAGGCTTTCTGCAATGGATGGAAAGCCAAGGAGACCTATCCATGAGTACCCGTTTCGAAGATTTCTATCGTCGCTCCATTGAGAACAGAGACCTATTCTGGGCCGAGCAGGCAGAGCTGATCGACTGGCAGCAAAAGCCGCAGCAGATCTGCGACTACAGCAATCCGCCGTTTGCCAAATGGTTTGTGGGTGGCACGACAAACCTTTGCCACAACGCCATCGACCGCCATCTGGCCGCACGTGCCGATCAGAACGCGCTGATTGCGATTTCTACCGAGACAAATACCGAAAAGGTTTACAGCTACGGCGAATTGCATGCCGAGGTCAACCACATGGCCGCAGTGCTGCAGGCGCTGGGCGTGCAAAAGGGCGACCGTGTGCAGATTTACATGCCCATGATTGCCGAGGCCTGCTTTGCCATGCTGGCCTGCGTACGCCTGGGGGCTATTCATTCCGTGGTGTTTGGCGGCTTTGCCTCGGGTGCGCTGGCTTCGCGCATTGATGATGCAGAGCCTAAGGTCATCATCAGTGCCGATGCCGGCTCGCGTGGCGGTCGAGTGGTGGCTTACAAGCCGCTGCTGGACGAGGCCCTCAAGCAATCCACGCACCAGCCCGCGGGTGTGCTGATGGTTAATAGGGGTCTGGCCGATATGCCCATGCAGGCCGGGCGCGACCATGACTGGACCACCTTGCGTGCGCAGCACCTGAATGCCAAGGTCGATTGCATCTGGGTCGAATCGACTCACCCCAGCTACACGCTCTACACCAGCGGCACCACCGGCAAACCCAAAGGCGTGCAGCGCGATACGGGCGGCTACACCGTGGCGCTGGCGTCCAGCATGCCCAGTATTTTTGATGGTCAAGCGGGTCAGACCTTTTTCTGCACCAGCGATATTGGTTGGGTGGTAGGACACAGCTACATCATTTATGCGCCGCTGATTGCGGGCATGGCGACGGTTCTATATGAGGGCCTGCCGATTCGTCCGGACGCAGGCATCTGGTGGAGCATTGTCGAGAAGTACAAAGTCACCCACATGTTCTCGGCACCCACGGCAATCCGGGTGCTGAAAAAGCATGACGCTGAATATCTGACGCGCTATGACATCTCTAGCTTGAAAGCCTTGTGGCTGGCGGGCGAGCCGCTGGATGAACCCACGGCCACATGGATCAGCGAGGCCATCAAAAAACCCATCATCGACAACTATTGGCAGACCGAAACTGGCTGGCCCATCATGACGCTGTGCAATGGCGTGGAAAAGCAAGCTACGCGCTTTGGCAGCCCCGGCAAGGCCGTCTATGGCTATAACGTCAAGCTGATTGACGACGCAACGGGTGAGGAGTTGACAGACGCGAACCAGAAAGGCGTGTTGGCCATTGAAGGCCCGCTGCCGCCCGGCTGCATGCAAACCGTCTGGCGCGATGACAAACGTTTTGTCAGTACCTACTGGAGCAGCATTCCGGGCCGGCAGATCTACAACACCTTTGACTGGGGCATTCGCGATGAAGAGGGTTACTACTTCATCCTGGGGCGAACCGACGATGTGATCAACGTGGCCGGCCACAGACTGGGAACGCGTGAAATTGAGGAAAGCATTTCTGCCCACGCCCAGGTTGCAGAAGTGGCTGTGGTGGGCGTGGCCGATACCCTCAAGGGGCAGGCTGCTCTGGCCTTTTGTGTAGTGCGGGATGCCAGCGTGGTGGCTGATGAAGCAAGCAGCAAGGCGATGGAAGCCGATGTGATGAAGCTGGTCGACTCACGATTGGGTGCCGTGGCCCGCCCATCACGCGTGATTTTTGTGACGGCACTACCCAAGACCCGCAGCGGCAAACTGCTGCGCCGCGCTCTTCAGGCCGTGGCGGAAGGGCGCGATCCTGGCGATCTGAGCACCATGGAAGACCCGGCAGTTCTGTCGCAGGTGCAACAACGCCTGTAACTTCTGCGCTCCTCTGAAGCCCCAAAGAAAGGGTCGGCCAACAAAGGCCACGCTCCCTTTCCAGGGGAAGGCGCGAAGCGACTCGGAAGAGACCTTTAGCAACAGGCCCGATGCCATCACGCTCGGGCCTTGTTGTTTGCGGCCTAAAATCGACGGGTTACGCCGTACAGACTTGTGCTGGGCGCTATGGAATTAGAAAACTTCAAGAAAGTCCTATCGTGCAAGTTGCATCTTCCATCTTCAAGGCTTATGACATTCGCGGCATCGTGCCGTCCACGCTGACTGAAGAAGTCGCGCGCGGCATTGGCCGTGCGTTCGGTATGGCTGCGCTGGTCGCAGGTGAAAAAACGGTGGCCGTGGGCCGCGACGGTCGTTTGTCTGGCCCATCGCTGTCGGCGGCCCTGATGCAAGGCCTGACCGATGTGGGCGTGAACGTGATCAATATTGGTCTGGCCACCACCCCCATGCTGTACTACGCAGCCGCGACCTTGTGCACCAGCGGCATTCAGGTGACAGGTAGCCACAACCCCAAGGATTACAACGGCTTCAAGATGGTTCTGGGCGGCCGTGCCATCTATGGCGACGAAATTCAGGCGCTGCGCGTGCGCATGGAAGCTGAAGACTGGACGATTACTGGTGCAGGCCAGATCACTCAGGCCAATGTGCTGGCTGACTACACGGCGCGTATCGTGGGCGACGTGAAGCTGGCCCGCCCCATGAAGATCGTGGTGGACTGCGGCAACGGCGTGGCTGGTGCTTCGGCTCCCGAAATCTTCCGCCAACTGGGCTGCGAGGTCGTCGAGCTGTTCTCTGAGGTGGATGGCAACTTCCCCAACCACCACCCCGACCCCAGCAAGCCCGAGAACCTGCGCGATGTGATCAATGCCTTGCAGACCACCGATGCTGAGCTGGGTCTGGCCTTTGATGGCGACGGTGACCGTCTGGGCATTGTGACCAAGGATGGCCAGAACATTTACCCTGACCGCCAGATGATGCTGTTCGCCAAAGACGTGCTCTCGCGCGTGCCCGGCGGCTCCATCGTCTTTGACGTCAAGTGCACCCAGCGTCTGGCCCCTGAAATTGAAGCCGCTGGCGGCAAACCCGTGATGTTCAAGACCGGTCACTCGCTGGTCAAGGCGCGCATGAAGGAGCTGGGCGCGCCACTGGGTGGAGAGATGAGTGGCCATATCTTCTTCAAGGAGCGTTGGTTCGGTTTTGACGACGGCACCTACGCAGGTGCTCGTTTGCTGGAAATTGTCAGCCGCGAAACCGACCCCAGCGCCTTGCTGAACGCTTTGCCCACCAGCTTCTCCACACCCGAGCTGAACGTCGCCTGCGCCGAAGGCGAACCCCACCGTCTGGCAGCAGAGTTGCAGGCATTGGCGGCGACGGAATTTGAAGCCCCCGCACAGGTCAGCACCATTGATGGCCTGCGCGTGGATTGGGCAGACGGCTTTGGCCTGATTCGTGCGAGCAACACTACGCCCGTGCTGGTGTTGCGCTTTGAAGGCCAGACGCAAGAAGCGTTGCACCGCATCGAAGCGAAGATGCTGGCCCTGCTCAAGCGTGTCAAGCCAGACGCTGAAGTGGGTAGCGCGGCTCACTGATTGAGCCTGCTGTCCCCAAACATGGCCAAACCGGCTCCGATGACGCTTGCCCGTGCGCTGTTCAGCGCACTGGCCTGGGCCGCCCAGCCTTTGCTGCGGCGCAAGCTGCGCCGCCGTGCGGTGGTTGAACCGGGTTATGCCGAAGCCATGCCTGAGCGCTTTGGCCACTATCAGCCTCCGACGCTGGGGCAAGATGGGCGCGGTCAGTGGGTGTGGATTCATGCGGTTTCTCTGGGGGAAGCGCGGGCTGCCGGGATTCTGGTCAACGCCTTGCGTGAGCAGCTGCCGGAGATGCGTCTGCTGCTGACCCAGAGCACGGCCACAGGTCGTGCCGAAGGCCAAAAGCTGCTGCGTGTAGGCGATGTACAGGTGTGGCTGCCTTGGGATACCCTGAGCGCTACGAGCCGTTTTATCGAGCAGTTCAGGCCTGCTGTCGGCGTGCTGATGGAAACTGAAATCTGGCCCAACCTCATTGCAGCTTGCGCCAATGCAGGTATTCCCCTGGCACTGGCCAATGCGCGGCTCAATGCAAAGTCTGAGGCCGGGGCTTTGAAGATGAAGCCCATCTCGCGCCCCACCTACGGCGCGCTGGCCGCAGTCTGGGCGCAAACCGAAGATGATGCACGGCGTCTGCGCAATGTGGGGGCGCAGGTGAACGCGGTACTGGGTAATCTCAAATTTGATGTGCAACCCGATGCCGTGCAAATGGCCCGCGCCGCGCAATGGCGTGCGGCATTGCCAAAGCCCGTGCTGCTGTTCGCCAGCAGCCGAGAGGGTGAAGAAGTCCTGTTCATAGATGCGCTTAAGGCGCTGGGGGATAAGGCGGAGGCCGTGCAGTGGCTGATCGTGCCGCGCCATCCGCAGCGCTTTGATGAGGTCGCGCAGTTGCTGAGCGAAAAAGGCTTTGCCGTGTCACGTCGCAGTCAGTGGCAAGAATTGCCGCCTGTGTCTGATGGCGCTATCTGGCTGGGCGATTCGCTGGGCGAGATGACGCTGTATTACGGCCTGTCATCGGCCGCGCTCATGGGCGGCAGCTTTGCGCCGCTGGGTGGGCAAAATCTGATTGAGGCCCTTGCCTGTGGTTGCCCGGTGCTTGTGGGGCCGCATACCTTCAACTTCAGCCAGGCCTCTGAAGAAGCAGTTCAAGCAGGCGCTGCATTGCGTGTGGCCAATATGAGCAGCGCTTTGAGTGAGGCGCTGGCCTTGGTGGCTGATCCTGAGCATCTGACTGCCGCCAGACAAAACGGCAAGCAGATGATGCAACGCAATCGCGGAGCAGCTGCGGCCACGGCACGGGCGGTTATCGATCTGATGAATGCTCCTAAATAAGGAGCCTCTAGCGCATATGTATAAAGGGCTTGATGTCAATATGACTTCAAGCCCCTGTTTGTATGGAGTGCTGAATCGATTTAGCGCTTGGCCGTTTTTGCGATGCTTTTCGCTTGAGTCTTAGGCGCTGCAGCAGCCACAGGCTTGGCGGCAGTGGGCGCAATGTCAGGCACTCGCGTCAGCGCATCAATCATGCGCAGGTCATCGTCCGTCAGCACGCCTGCAGCCTGCCGCAGCTTCAACTGACCCAGCAGCACCTGATAGCGGGCCGTGGCCAGATCGCGCTCGGTCTGATAGACCTGACTCTGGGCGTTGAGTACGTCGATATTGATGCGCACGCCGACGTCATAGCCCATGCGGTTGGCTTCGAGTGCGCTCTGGCTAGAGGCCAGAGCTGCTTCCAGCGCCTTGACCTGTGCCTGACCCGATTGCACGCCAAGGAATGCCGTGCGTGTGCCTTGCTCCACATTGCGGCGCGCATCATCCAGCTGGGCGCGGGCCTTGTCTTCCAGCGCCAGGGTTTCCTTGATGCGGTTTTGTACGGCAAAGCCTGCAAACAGCGGCATGTTCATCACCACGCCGATCTGGGCGGCGTTGGTGCGTGTGCCTGCGGGTAGGCTGGGGGTCATAAAGCCATTGGGGTAGCGATTGACGGCATAGCCGGCCTGCAGGTCTACGGTTGGCTTGTGGCCGGTTTCGGCTTTTTTCGTATCGAGCTGGGCAATGTCCAGAGCCAGCTGGGCCTGGCGCAGCTGGGGTTGGCTGGCCAAGGCGGTATCGACCCAGCTTTGCATATTGTCGGGTGTTACCTTTGGCAGCGTCAGTGGCGCGGCAAGGCGGGTGGGGCTGGTGCCAATGCGGCCTATCAACTGGTCCAGCACCACGCGCTTGACCTGCAGGTCATTCTGCGCGGCGATCTCCTGCGCCGTGACCAGATCAAAGCGTGCCTGTGCTTCGCGCGAATCGGTGATGGTGGCGGTACCGACCTCGAAATTGCGCTGGGCCATTTCCAGCTGGGTGTTGATGGCCTGCTTTTGGGACTGGGCCACCTGTACGTTGTCCTGCGCAGCCAGTACGTCGAAGTAGGCCTGCGCCACGCGCACGATCAGGTTTTGCGAAGCGCTGTCGATCTGGGCCTGAGCCACATCCATACCGCGCTGGCCTTGCTCGTAGGCGATCTTGTTGGCCGGGCGGTAAAGCGGCTGCTGAGCGCTGAGCTGCAGGTTCTGCACCGAGTTGTTGACGCTGGTGCTGACCTGCGGCAGGTTGATCTCGGTATGCGTGCGGTTCACGCCAGCAGAAAGTCCCACGCTGGGCAAGAGGCCAGACAAGGCCTGGTCGGCACGGCTAGCGGCTGCGCGTGCATCAGCTTGCTGAGCTTGCCATGATGCGTCATAGCCCCGGGCTTGCATCACCAGCTCTGACAGAGTCTGCGCCTGAGCCTGTGCGCCGATCCATCCCAGCAAAACTCCCAAAGAAATAGCACGCAGTGCGTGGGCGGAGGGGGCTTGCAGGGGCCGGAGCAGCTTGGTCATAGATGTCAGGGTTGGGACGGTCTCTATCAAAAAACGGAACTCACCAGGGCTGGAGCTGAGGGCCGGTGCGGCTTCAGCTCACGGCATCAATAGCGGGGAACGCTGGGGTCGGCGTTGAGCGACCAGGCATCAATGCCGCCGGTGATGTTGTAGACATCATCGAAGCCGTTGTTGACCAGAAAAGCAGCCACGCTCATGCTGCGGGCACCGTGGTGGCACAGGCAGGCGATGGGGTGGTCGGGGTTCAGCTCCTGCAGTCGGCCGGGAATTTCGTGCATGGGAATGCACACCAGCTCAAAGCCCGTGCCGGGCTGGATGCTGGACAGAGAAATTTCCCAGGGCTCGCGAACATCCAGCACCACGGGCTTGACGCCGTTTTCGGCATGAGTCGCCAGCCATTGCTGAAACTGTGCGGGCAAAACCTGAGTCAACATACAAAAACTCCTGCTGGCTGAGCGCTTTCTGTGATGCTCAGCCTTGATCTGAATACAGGCCCTGCCCGAAAGAGATCGGGAAGGGCGTACGCCATGAGCGTTTTAGAACGAAAAGCGCGAAGGCTCTTCAAAGCTCACCAGGCGCGATGCAGCGGTATCCCAGGGCTGTTTGACTTCGTAGTTGTCACCGTTCTTGGTCACCAGCGTGAAGCGCATCACGGGCATGTGGCCGACGATGGCGGCAATTCGGCCACCTGCGTTGAGCTGGGCGAAGAGGGCTTCTGGCACCTGCGCGACCGAGCCGCTGAGCATGATGACGTCAAACATGCCTTGGGCCAGAGAGTTGGTTGCACCGTCAGCCAGCTTGACTTCCACGTTCTTGACGCCAGCGCTCAGCAGGTTTTCGCGGGCCATTTCAGCCAGCTCGGGGTCGATTTCCAGCGTCACGACTTCCTGGGCCTGGGCGGCCAGCAGGGCCGCCATGTAGCCAGAGCCGGTGCCGATTTCAAGCACGCGATCCGTTGGCTGGATCTTGACGTCCTGCAGCATGCGGGCCTCGATTTTGGGGGCCAGCATGTGCCAGCCCTTGGCAGCGCATTCTTCAGCGTTGCTCTTGAGAGGCACTTCAATGTCCATATAGGCCAGATTGGCGTACTCGGGCGGAACAAAGTCTTCGCGGTGGATCTTGCCCATCAACTCCAGCACAGCCTCGTCCAGCACGTTCCAGGGGCGTACTTGCTGTTCGATCATGTTGAAACGAGCCTGCGCGTGCACGTCGCTCGGGTTCACTTGGGCATTCATTGGCAGGGCCATGGTATCTCCGGGGAAAGACTTATCAAGACAAACCATCGATTCTACGAGCCTCAGAGGCTTCGTGCGACGGCTCATCGGTTTTTGAGGGGGTGCCAGACCATTTACGGCGCAGCCACTGCGAAAAATCGTCCAGATAGCAGTACACAACCGGCACCACCACCAGCGTCAGCAGCGATGAGGTAATGACCCCGCCAATCACGGCCTGCCCCATGGGCGCGCGCTGCTCGGAGCCTTCGGTCACGGCAAAGGCCAGCGGCACCATGCCAAAGATCATGGCCAGCGTGGTCATCAGAATAGGGCGCAGGCGTACTTGCGCAGCCAGCAGCAGGGCTTCGCTGCGAGGCAGACCGGGCGTGCGCTGGCCTGTGGCCTGGTCGATGTGTGGCTCGCGGGCGCGAATGGCAAAGTCCACCAGCAAAATGGCGTTTTTGGTGACCAGGCCCATCAGCATCACAACGCCAATGATGGAGAACATGGACAAGGCCGAGCCAAACATCATCAAAGCCAGCACCACGCCAATCAGCGTCAGCGGCAGCGAGGTCATCAGCGCCAGAGGCTGGAGAAAGCTCTTGAACTGGCTGGCCAGAATCATGTAGATAAAGATGATGGCCAGCACCAGCGCCGAGATGGCGTAGCTGAAGGATTCCTCCATGTTCTTGGCCGCGCCGCTGAACTGGTAGCTATAGCCGGGCGGCATGGGGATGGTGGCCAGCACCTTTTTGATATCGCTGCTGACCTCGCCTGTGCTGCGCTGATAGACGTTGGCGTTGATGGCGACTTCGCGGTTCAGGTTGCGGCGGTTGATCTGGCTGGGGCCGGTGCTGCCCACCACGCTGGCGACCTGGTTCAGGCGGACGATGCGTGTGCTGCCATCGCTGGCGGACAGGGCAAAGGGCAGGCGCTCCAGATCTTGCGGCGTGGTGCGGGCCTCGGGCGTCAGCCGCACGTTGACGTCGTAGGTCTGGTCATCGCTGGCGCGCCAGTTGCCCACGGTCTGGCCTGCGACCCAGATTCGCAGGGCACCTGCCATGCTGCCGATCGACAGGCCCAGGTCTGCCGCCTGATCGCGGTGAACCTCGATGTTGACCATGGGCTTGTTGGGCTTGAGGCTGGAGTCCAGATCAACCAGACCCGGAATGCTCTGAATACGCTCTTGCACGATGCGGTTCAGGCGCGCCAGCTCATCCAGATCAGGCCCCATGAGCGAGAACTCCACCTGCTTTTGCCCACCCACGGATTCGCGCAGGCCCACATGGGTGACCTTGATGCCTGCAATCGCCTGCAACTGCGTGCGCAGCTGGGCCGAGAGTTCATCCACGCTGCGGTTGCGCTGATTGCGGTCCACCAAGCGCACATAAATGCTGGCGTAGTTCTTGCCATTGGCATTGCCGGTGTTGATGCTGGTCAGTGTGTAGCGCACCTCGGGCAGGGCGCGCAGCACGTCGTTGACCTGTTGGGCCTTGGCTTCCGTGGCTTCAATCGACGAGCCTTCGGGCGTGTTGAAACTGACCGAGGTTTCCGAGAAGTCAGCCTTGGGCACAAATTCGGTACCCAGCAACGGTACCAGCGCGATGCTTGCTATAAAAATGATGAGTGCCAGAAACAGCGTCAGCAGCTTGCGGTGCAACGCCCAGCGCAGGATGGATTGGTAAAAGTCCGAGAGTTTGTCGCTGCTGCGCTCCACCCATGCGGTTACCCGCCCCAGGGTTTTGTCGTACAGGCCTTTTTTGCCATGCTCACCATGGGCGTGTATGGCCGGATCATGCCAAACGCTGGAAAGCATGGGGTCCAGCGTGAAGCTCACAAACATGGAGATCAGCACGGCAGCCACGATGGTGATGCCGAACTCATGGAAAAACTGGCCGATGATGCCGCCCATGAAGCCGATGGGCAAGAACACGGCCACGATGGACAGGGTGGTTGCCAGCACGGCCAGGCCGATCTCCTGTGTGCCCTCCAGCGCGGCCTGATAGGCGCTTTTGCCCATTTGCACATGGCGCACGATGTTCTCTCGCACCACGATGGCATCGTCAATCAGCAGACCCACGCACAGCGACAGCGCCATCAGCGTGACCATGTTGATGGAGAAACCAAACCAGTACATGAACAAAAAAGTGCCGATCAGCGCAATCGGCAGCGTCAGCCCCGTAATCACGGTGGAGCGCCACGAATTCAGGAAGAGGAACACGATCAGCACCGTGAGCCCGGCGCCTTCGATCAGCGTCTGGCGCACGTTGTCCACCCCCACGCGTATGGCGCGTGAGTTATCGGCAATGGCCTGCAGACGCACGCCTGGCGGCAGCTCGGGGCCCATGGCCTTGATGGCGGCGTTCAGGCCGTCCACCACTTCAATGGTGTTTTCGTCCTGGGCTTTTTGCACAGACATCAGCAGGGTGCGGCTGCCGTTGTAAAGCGCCAGCGTCTGCAGCTCTTGCGCATCGTCTTGCACACGTGCCAGTTGCTCTACGCGAATCGGCGCGCCGTTACGCTGGGCGACGATGATGCGGGCAAAATCCTCAGGCCGCTGTATGCGGGCGTCGATCTGCACCACGCGCTCCTGCGTTTGAGAGCGGATGGCGCCCACGGGCAGGTCTTGATTTCCGGCCCTCACGGCCTGCGCGACCTGATCGGGCGTGATGGAGTAGGCCTCCAGCGCCTGGGGGTCCAGATAGATATTGATCTCGCGCTGGGTGGCACCCACCATGTTCACGGCACCCACGCCGCGCACGTTTTCAAGACGCTTTTTCAGCACCTGATCGGCCCAGCTGGTCAGGGCAATGGCATCGGGCGGTGTCACGCTCTGGCCGCCCGGCGCAGTTGCGCCATTCAGCGCATGGGGGTCTGGCAGCACGGCCAGTGACCATACGGCGGTGCTGGCCGGGTCAAAGCGAATGACGCGGGGCTCTTTCACCTCATCGCGTAGCGTGGGGCGCACGGCCGCCACCTTCTCGCGAACATCATCGGCCGCGCGGCGGCCGTCGATATGCAGCTGAAATTCGATGATGACGACACTGGTGCCCTCGTAACTGCGCGACGTGAGGGTGTTGATGCCGGCAACCGAGTTGACGCTTTCCTCAATTTTCTTGGTGACTTCGCTCTCCACAATCTCAGGCGAGGCACCGGGGTACGCCACCGTCACCACGACTACCGGAAACTCAATATTCGGGAACTGGTCAACCTTGAGCCGCTGGTAAGAGAACACGCCCAGCACCACAAAGGCCAGCATGAGCATGGTGGCCAGCACCGGGTTTTTGAGACTGATACGCGTGAACCACATTTACAGGCCCTCGGCTTTGGGGGCGGTGGCGTCGGTTGAGGGGGCTGCGTCGGACTTGGCCGACTGGACCTCTACCAGCGTGCCTTCGCGCAGTCCACCGGCTGTGCCAGCCAGAATCTGCTCGTCCGCATTCAAGCCCTTGAGCACCTGCACCCAGGTCGCTCCTTCAAAAGAAGTACGGCGGCCCAGTTCTACGGTTTTGTGAATCACACGCAGATCGGTGCGCCCCTCTTGTGATGCTGCTTGGTCTGGTGATACGGAGGCCACCGCAGGCTTGCTGCTTTGCAGCACCTGCACATAGGGCAGGGGTTTGTCGGTGCGCACAGCGTTCAAAGGCACGGCCAGCTGGCTGGCATTGCCGGTGATGATGTGGCCTTGCAAAAACAGGCCGGGGCGCAAATGTGGTGAACGCAAGTCGCTATCTTTTTTATTGTCAGCACCTAGCACCTTCAGGTACACCGCCACGGTGCGCGAGCCGGTCTGGGCACTGGGGCTGATGCGCGCAATCTGTGCACTGATGGGCGCCATGTCCTGAGCCGCGCCGGGCACTTGCAGTTCGGCGCTCTGGCCGACCTGCACCTGTATTGAATCTGCTGGGGCCAACTGGGTCACGATTTCCAGCTGCTCGGTATCTACAACCTCCACAATGCGGGCTTCAATGCCCACACGCTCGCCATTTTGCACAAAACGCTGGGCAATCTGGCCGTTTATGGGGCTGGTGATGACGGCATCAGTGACTGCCTTGCGGGCTGCATCGGCAGCGGCCTGGGCCGCAGCCAAGTTGGCGCGGGCCGAATCGAGATTGGCTTGAGACGTCACCAGCGCCGTGGTGGAAATAAAGCCTTTTTGCACCAGAGCTACATTGTTGTCATGGTTGCGCTGGGCAATGGACAGTTGCGCCCTGGAGGCATCAGCCTGCTGCTGCGCCTGGCGCAGGCGGGCCTCGGCCTCGGTGGCATCAATGCGGGCCAGTGGCTGGCCTTTCTTGACGGTATCACCCTCACGCACGGTCAAACCGCGCAGTTCGCCAGCCACATAAGCCTTCACCACCGCAGAATTCACGGCCTGCACCGCGCCGTTGATGGGCACGGTCAGTGCAAGCTGGCGGGGCTTTACCCTCAGCACTTCCTGAGCGGCGATCTGAATCGGCAGCTCCTGCGGAGTCGCGCTGGTCTGAAGCGCCTGTTTTTTGTGCTGTTGATTGACGGCAACGCGCCAGCCAGAGACGGCCAGCAGGCCAATAACGACCAGGCTCACGGCCCAGCGCCCTGAACGCTTCATGGTGTGCTTCCCTCAGAGGCAAAATTTTGTTGTGATTTGAGGTGGGGGAGAACTGTCAGTTGCATCCTATGATCGGGACGCAGCCCTTTTATTGCAGAGCAGCAAGCAGTGCAGTTGGCGCTATGAAGCATAACGGTGCTGCAATCGCTGTCATTGGTAAAAATGGGTAGTTGATTTGAGCTACGCTTGCCGGGTCTTAGCAAAAAGGAAAGTGTGATGGCTGCGGAAACCATTTACCTGGGCGGTGGCTGCTTCTGGTGCCTATAAACCTAGTTATGTAGTTTTATTGCAACAAAACAAAGATAAGTCATTGATCTATAAGGAGCCAATTTATTGGCTCTTTTTTATTGGTTGTTTAATTGGTGAATTTTTCACTATGCATGTCCCCGTGGCTGGTGCCGGTCCCCAAGGACCCCACGAGTTGGAAGGACCCAGACGAGCTGGTCCAGAACAACCAGATAGATCCCTCACCCTATCGGGAAAAACGGCTCTATGACCGTTTAAATCGCTTCTATGGGGTGGTTTTAAATGGGCCTGCTTTATTTCTGTGAATGATCCATTCATAGAAATGAAGTAGGAATCAAACTCTCAATTTCATAGAGCTATTGCTATTTTTAAACCTATTGGCATTTTGGTTTATAAGCTCTGCTTCAATTGCTTGCTCTTGTTTCGCTTTTAAAGTTTCGATCTGCTGTTCTAGTTCAGCAATTTTTTGTTTAAGTTCAAAAATTTTCTTAATATCGGATTCTTTGTAAATACTCAAACTGCCGATTTGTAATTCGAGACTTAATTTTGAAAATAAGACTTGATTGATCTGAACCGTCAACAATGAAGCATTTGAGTTTGTAGCTACTTGGCTAAAAGCAGATATTGAAGGTTTGGAACTTTCAGACTTGGATTCTTTGTTGTCGCTATTTTTAATTATTATAGGATCAGTAGGTTTGTTTTTAACCTGTTCTTTATTATCCTGTTTAACCTGAGCTTCATCATTTTTTAAGGAAACCTTTTCTTCTTTGATTCTTTTCTCTGTGTTAATTTTTACATAGTCAGGTTGTTCTTCTGCTGATTGTGGCTGTTTAGGTTGTTGCTTAACCTGACTATCATTAGAATTTTTATTCTTAATATTTTTTACAGTCTTGGACTGTTTACTCTTGGGTAAATATTTTCTACCAGTATTCTTCTTGATTTTTTTGACACCTGAACCTTTTAATTTTTCATTGAAACCCTTCTGAATTTCTTTGTGCTTGTTCAACTTCTCAATCTTTGAAGTTCTTTCCTCATTTGATAACTGCTTCAATGAATCATTTTTCTCCATTGCTACATTATTCTTGTGCTCTGTTCTTAATTCATTAAAATCTACATTTTTCTTAAACATAGGACCATCAAGGCGAATAGCTTTTTCTGATCCTTCTGGGATAAATGAAATATAGTTATATCTTGTTTTATCTTCTTCTTTGTCCAGAAATTTGACTTCACCATGTTGCTGTAAAATTTCAATTAATTCTTCTCTTGAATTGATTTTATTATCAAGAATTTGACTGGTTAGAAATTTTTGAATTTCATTCTTTTTGGGCTTAACAACCTCTTTAAATCTTTTGGCTGTTTCGCTTGGATTCTGTATGCCTTTCAATTCCATATCAGTATGAGAAATTGAAAATGGATTTCTAACTACTCTGTCAAAACCAAATTTGTCATTCAGTAGATCAACATAGCAATCTCTCATATCCTTGTTAAGCTCACCAGGTGGAAACGGATTAAATGCCTTACCTGTTGTTAATTCCATTTTTAAGAAGGCGCAATTTAATTCAATGTTTCCTTTGTCAGTGTGAATATTCCAGAAGTCGGAAAAATTTTCATCGTTCTTCATTCCAGGGAACCAAGTTTCACGAAAATCTTTAATAATTTCTTTCATTGCTGGGATCAATTTTTCTTGATCATAGGAACCGTCTGGATTCTTAAATTCAGAGAATTCATTATCACGAAAAGAAATTGTTAAAGAAGAATGGGTGTTCTCTATTCCTGATTCTTTGGCTAATTTTTCGAGTTTCTCAATGCGATCTCTATCCCCAAAGACTGGGATAGGTTTAAATTTTCTAATGGTGTTGGTGTGATCCTTATCAGATTCAAAATAATTTACAGCACTCATTATTGATTTAGATTTGTTGTTGAAACTCATTACAGCCATAAAAAACACCTTCTTATTTTTTATGACTTTCTGTTTGAGATTCAATTAAACCTTTAATCGCTTTCATGTCGCCAATAAATAGATCCAGTTGATTGGAGATAAAAACTTTGTCTTCTTTGGTGATAAATTTATTTGAATTTATTTTTTTGGCTAACTGGTTGGCATTGGTGCCGATTCTATTTAGCTCGGTCAAAAATGGTTGCTGTAAGATTTTGAAGTTAAATCGTTCACTCAAAAAATTATCAATTCTTTCTTCTGTCCCGTCAAAAATACAATGTCTGACATAAGAAGACATTGAATTGAAGCCAGCTTGACCATATTTATTTTCAATTAATTCCTTCTCGTATGGACTTAATTTAATATCTAAACTGTAAGTTCTTTTGTAAGTGTGATCGTCGTTAGTTCTACCTGACTTTATTTTTGGCTGAACCTTGTTCTTATTTTTAACTTCCATAATTTGCCTCCGATTTAATCTCTTCTTCTTTTATTAATTCCTTAAAAGGGGACTGGGGGAACCCCAGAAAAGTCTAACTGAAAGGGAAAAATAATTGAAAATTATTTTAGCCCGTATCAGCTAGTAGCCTTGCTTGAATTAAATTTTTATCCTTGGTTTAATCATAGGGTTTTATTTTTGATTGTAAATAGCCCTTAAAAAAGTCGATAGCTGATTTGAGAAGACAGACAATTCAAAAACAAAGAGGGTTTAATTTAAAAAAATGGTTGTTAATCCGATTGAGGAAGACAGGTTTTTAGAGTGGTCTGATTTAATCCGTTTTTATAGTCGAAGACAAAAGACCAGTCTGATTGAATCCGATTTGTTTTTGAATTGTCTGTCTTATTTAATCCGATTGATTTTTAGATAAGTTGAAAGGTGTCGAAGACACAAGACCCGTCCGATTAAATCCGATTCGATAGCCTTGACCTCTTGCCTACTTATTTTGAGTTGCTACCATAAATTTATATAAAGGAGAATTTATGGAAAATTTAGAACAAGAGAAAATTAGCAAGGTTAAAAGTAAATTTGAAAAAGAGCACACAAAGATTTCAGTATTTTTGAGATTTGATCAGATTGAATATTTGAACAGAGAACATGTAGAGCCTAATGGTTCAAATATGTCTTTGGTAGTAAGAAATGCCGTTGATATTTTTATTGAAAAAGAAAAGAAGCAGAAACTGACCATTTTAAAAAAAGTGCTCGGTGAAGAGGTTTATGAAAAATTGCTTCGACTTTCTAATAATTATGGAAAAGAGATTGAAGCAACTATGATTGACCTAGTTGAATTAAACTGCCAGCCAGAAGCAAAACAAGAAGAAGTGATTGACGATCAATGGAAGTAAGTTTCAACAGTTTGATCACGGTAGTGAATTGGACTGGCTCGCCCAGGTCCTTCTAAAACAAAAAAGCCACTCATTGAGTGGCTTTTGTATTTGGACTGTGAAAAATTTTCGTCGCAGGGAAATTATTTTTAATTCTAGGTTGATAGTGTTTAATATATCTTCATTGATTGGTATGTATTTAATGGAAGAATGATTGTATTTATCCTGCATCTGTCAAACATTCTTTATCAAACATACAAAAAGGGCTTCCATGACCAATCGTGAAGTCTTTTAAATCAATGCCTGTGGGGCTTCCGTGAAATTTATAGGGGCTTCCATGAGGGGCTTCACCGATCATTCGTGAAGTCTTTTAAATCAATATCGTTGGGGCTTCCTTGAAGGGCTTCCCTGAGTTTTTTGGAGCTTGACTTGTGATTGCTTCATTTCTATGAGGTCGTAAAAAATCCCCTTTCGGGGATTATTTTTTGAAGCCAAAAATATCTTCTATTTCTTCAATTGTTGGATTGCTTGGGTGATCTTCTGGAACTTCTGCATTTTTAATTTTATCAACGAGAATTTGGCTGTTGTATTCTTTGAATGTTTCAAAAAATGCTGTTTTACGGCTCAAATTTCTATGAAAATTAAATTGCTGTGGGTTCATATGAACATAGAGCAATAACCCTTTAATGTCGTTAAAAACGGGTGCCTGTGGAACTTCTAACACCTGCAAGACAAGTGGGGTAGTGTTGAATAATTTAATGAAGTTTAAATCTTCGAGTTGTTTTAGGTATCTTGTTATATGACCGTCGTTTATGCCTAGTTCTTTTGCTAAACCTGTTTTATTAATTTCACTATGAACACCAACAAGACCATTTTTATAAGTGACCTTGCAAGCAAGGTGAACCATTATTTGAAATAAAGTATTTTTTTGTCTTGGTATCAAGATTAGTTCATTGAAAACTTTTTTATTTAATGTGAAGTAGTTAAATTCTTCATTTGAGTTATTGACAAGGCTGGATTTATTATTTATATTTAATGACATAGGATTCCTTATTTTTGTTTTTGTCGTAGAATTCATTAAAACAGGTTATCCAAAAAAATCAAGCCCCAGTAATGGGGCTTATTTTATTTGGCTTGTTCATTCATTTGAAAATATGCCACCCTTCTATGCTTCTAAAACTTATGTATTTTCCTATCTGATTTTCTAGCAGTTTTAGATTTTCTTCAAATTCAAATTGAGCTTTCATACTTGATTCGTGCAATGACGACAAATCAAGTCGATCCTTTGTGAGATTGTTTTCACTCTCATATTTGTATTTCTTATGAAATAATATTTTTGCACCGTTTTGCTGAATTTTTCCAAGAATTTCATAAATCCCACTATTTTTCTCAAAAAGAAATTGTGATTCTCTGTATGCCTTGGTGAACCGTCTTGATTCTTCCTGTGCCTTATCATGTGGCTCATGCCAAGTCGCTTGAAAATATTCAAGTGCAGCCAGATAGATAGAAAATCGCTTGTTATACAAGTCCAATTTTGTCTTGGCACTTGAAATTTTCATTTGTAAAAATGACACTGAAAAAGAGCATGCACTTATGAATATCGCTGCTCCACTTAATATGGTTGTGTTGTCCATAAATATTAAAAATCTATTATAGGTTGCTTCATACTTGCATCTGAAGGAAAAACAGGGTGAAGTGCATTAGGCTTAATTTTCAATGCCATTTCTACAAATTCTTTATCTTCCTCAATCACGTAAAGTATTTTGAATTTTTTTAATCCAATTTTTTCAGACCTTCTCAGTTCATATAAGTTTTTTCCCCTAAAATTTATGGTTCTCATCAGTAATGAATAGAGGCCATAATTAAATTGATTGTCTATTTCTTCAATTTTTTGTGCGATCAATGAGTTGCTATTTATGTTTGGAATTGACTTTAGAAAATCGACCAAATCACTTTTCTTTGCCTTTGCTGGAATTGTCAGTTGGTATTCAGTGCATAGTGATTTAAGTTCGCTAACTTTTAATTGACTAAGCGCCTCTTCGCTTGTTGCTGGTGTAAATACTTTCTTTTGTGGGAAGTTTGTTGGAAATCTTCCAAATTTTAAAAATCTGCTATTCCATTCCTCGTATTCATTCCATTTCCAATCTCTGCCTTTGAAATATTTATCCCAGACGATAGAGTGATAACCTCCCATGTTTAGAAATCCACCATCGCATTTTTTTATAATGGATTGAATTTCTTTAGCTTCACTTTCTGATAAGCCAGATATGTCGGAAATCATTGTTTTGAAAACCTCGTCATAGCATTCAAAAATCTCCTTCTCTGGTTTTATTGTTGGCATTAAATTGCTGTATTGAGGTGGAGTAGAACTTGTCTTGACAGGCTCTTCTTTTTTGGTAAATGATTTTAAAAAATCGAAAATTCCCATGGTTTTTCCTAGTTTGTGAGTTCAATTAAAAGAGCTAGCAGTTCATTTTTTTCTGATTCGCTAATGTGGTTTGATTTCTGTTTTTCCTTCAAGTGATTAAGTCGTTTCAATTTATTTACATCGTCCAAAATTGGGGTTAGATAGTGCTTGTTTGTAATGTCTGGATTGTCATGTCCAAAAGTTCGCAATGCTCCTAATTGTGTATCAGTAGTCATTAAACGACTTCTAACATGCAGTTCGTCAAATTTCCTAACTGACGAAAATCCTAAAATATTCGCAACAAGCAGGCTATTGCCATCAGCTTTTGAAAGTGTTCTTGAAATAGAGGTTTTTCTAAAATCGTGAAACTTTAAATCAAGTTTTAATCTTAAAACCTGAGCCCTAAAAATTCGATCAAAACCTGTGATCGTATAGGTGAAGAATCGACCGTCTTTGGTTTTCGGTTTTAGAGTAGCTAAAAATTCCTGAGCTTCTTTTGTTAGATAAACTTTTCTAGGTTTGCCTGATTTCGTATGAATAAGCTGAATGTAATTTTCTTTAACTTGCTCTTGCTTTAAAGTGATAACTTCACTTCTTCGCATTGAGGTTATTAAAGATAAATTACATATCTGGTAAAGCTCTGGATTGCTATAATTTTTGAAGTCGTCAAATATAAATTTTATTTCTTCGTCTGACAAAAATCGTTCTCTTTTGAGAGAGTTATTTTTAATCAAATCTCTATCGTAATCACGACAAGGATTTTTTAAACCTTCCAGAAATTCAGAGAAGTATTTAACCTTGTTGAATACATTGGAAATTTGAGTGATTTCTCTTTGAATGCTAATGGGCTTCATGCCCATTCGTTTTCTTGTTCTAATGTAGTTATTTATGTCAATAGGATTGATCTTCCTAATGTCATAAGTCCCAAAAAATTTATAAATTGGATTTTCTGGATCACCAATGCCTAGTTCTTCTTTTTCTTGATAGGTGCTAGTCCTATCAAGAATAGAAGTTCTCAAAATGGTATTGAAGAAAGAAATAATGTTCGCTTTTGACCTTCTTTGTAGTTCAGTTGTTGAAGGTTTTGTTTCAATGTAATCACGAATGTATAACCTCGTGAAATGTTCAAAAGTGAAATTATTTCTATTTTCGTTATCTAACTTATATTTTTCCTCTTCTGTTTGTTCGACTGAATAAATTAACCTTTTTCCTCTGACTGTTTTGGAAAGGGTTAAGTACTCTTTTGCTTCATTGAAATTATCAAAAACTTTTGATCTCTGTCCCTTAAAGTCTTTACGGGTTATCCTTACACGGTAGGCAGTTCCGACAGTTCCGTCTTTGCGAGTCCATTGGATTTCTTGTATGCCTCTGACTGGTGAACTTGCCACAGTTGACCTCTAAAATTTGGTTGTTTGATAGGTGAATTTTACAGTGAACAACCAATGATTGCCAGGGGGTGTTTTTGTGCTGAAAAGGCTGTGAATCCTTGTAAAACAATGGCTTAGGAGAGAAAAATGACAGAAACTATTGTTCTTGGCGGTGGTTGTTTTTGGTGCACTGAAGCTGTCTTCGATCGCGTGCGCGGCGTGCTTGATGTGGAAAGCGGTTACGCCAACGGCCACCTAGATCATCCCAGCTACGAGGATATTTGCACGGGCCAGACCGGGCATGCTGAGGTGGTGAAGCTGGAGTTCGACCCGGCCGTGATCAGCCTGCGCGATGTGCTGCTGGTCTTTTTCGGCACGCACGACCCAACCACCTTGAACCGGCAGGGCAACGACGTGGGCACGCAGTACCGCAGCGCCATCTACACCACGACGGACGCACAGGCGGCTACAGCGCGTGCACTGCTCGATGAAATGCAGGCTGAAAAGGCATTTGATGCCCCGGTCGTCACCGAGCTGCAGCCCATTCAAAAGTACTGGCCAGCCGAGGACTACCACCAGGACTACTTTTTGCAGAACCCCAATCAGGGCTACTGCTCCTTTGTCGTCGGCCCCAAGGTGCAGAAATTTCAAAAGGCTTTCACGCGCTGGCTCAAGGATTGAGCGAGGACATTGCTACACTCTGCAACCTTGCGTTGGGTTTTGTTCCAACTCGCAGACTCCGGCCTTTTCCAGCCCTTTAGACCTTGTCCTTCCCCATTCGCCAGCGTACTCACCGCCGCTCAGCCCGTGCTGACGTTCGCGTAAGCCTGCGTGAAATCTGGATGATGCGCTGGAGTATGGGTTGGCTCACGACCCTGCTGGCTCTGGCCATGGTGCTGAGCCCCGCGCTGGGGCAGATGCACCGTGCAGTCCATGCGGGGGCGACGCACAACGCGGCTCACGGCCAGCATTGGGGTCATGCAGCGGCAACTACAGCGCTGCTGACGCAAGCCACGGTCGTCCGTTCTGCGGCGGATTGCGTCAGCTCCAGCAGTGATCGCAGTGGCTGTGCCTCCGACCTGTCATGGGTTCATGCGCTGTTCGCGGGCCACGGCCCGGCCGAGTGTCAGCTGCTTGATCAAGCCAATCATGGCTATGCCGGGCCGCCAGCCGTGGTGGCCTTTGTGGCCCCCGTTCCGGCGACTGCGCTGCCCCAGCCGTATGCGCCTGAGCCGCGAACCATCTTCTTCGCCGCGCCGTTTGATGCGCGCGGACCTCCCTCACTTCTCCGCTCCATGGCGTAGATCGCTTCATGCTTTGGCATGAAGAAGTATTGACGCCCACAACTCCCAAACTGATAGCTGATAGCGCTTGATTCATAAGCGCTAGAGCCAGTTTTGATTGAAATTTCCGTGCGCGTTTCACGTGGCCGATGATGGCCCGCGTGCGCACGGTTGTTGGTGGAACTGAGATGTCTCAACGTTTTTCTAAATTCTCTCCGCGTCGTTTTCATAAGGCGACCCAAGCGGCGATGCTCATGAGCACCGGCCTGGGTCTGCTGGCCTGCTCTCCCTTGGTTTTTGCGCAGCAAGAGACCAGTCTGGGCGAGGTCACGGTCTCCGCCACCGGCATGGCCGCAGGCGATATGGCCACGCCCGTGCAGGTGCTGGGTGAAGAAGAGCTGCGCTTGCGCCGCGCTGCCACTCTGGGTGAAACCTTGGCGGCTGAGCCCGGTATCAATGCGAGTCACTTTGGCGCAGGTGCGAGCCGCCCCGTGATTCGCGGCATGGATGGTGCGCGGGTCTCCATCCTCAGCGATGGATCCGAGCTTCTCGATGCATCAACGATCAGCCCTGACCATGCCGTGACGACCGAGCCTTTGCTGGCCAGCCAGATCGAGGTGCTGCGCGGCCCGTCCGCCTTGCTTTACAGCCCAGGCGCCATGGGCGGCGTGGTCAATGTGCTGGATGGAAAGATTCCTACCCGCGTGCCCGAGAAGGGCGTAGAAGGCTCGGCCGAAGTGCAAGCGGGCACGGCCGCAGGCATGTCGGCCGGTGCGTTCTCTCTGACCACAGCCACTCCGCTCAAAAACGATAACGGCCAATTGGTGCTGCATGCCGAAGGGGTGGCCCGCAACGCGGGTGACTATCGTGTGGGCAGCGGCTGGGGTCAGAACAAGGTACCGGGCAGCTTCAGCCGGGGCAACACCGGTAGCGTGGGCCTGTCCTGGGTGGGTAGTCAGGGCTATCTGGGTCTGGCCTATACGCGCCAGCAGGCGACTTATGGCTTGCCCGGTCATCAGCACAGCTTTGAAGGCTGCCACGCCCATGGCGATCATCTGCATTGCGGCGATCATGGGCATGAAGGTGAGGGCCATGACCACGATCACGCTGAAAGCAGCAGCGTGCCGGTGGTTGATCTGACCAGCGAGCGCTGGGATCTGCGCGGCGAATGGCGCAAGCCGACTGCCGGTATTGCGGCAGTGCGCGTTCGTGGTGGCTTGACCAACTATCGCCACGATGAGATTGAAGACGGCAGCGTGGCCACTCAGTTCAGAAACAAGGCCCATGATCTGCGCCTGGAAATGGAGCACGAGCCGATTGCTGGCTGGCGTGGCACGCTGGGACTGCAGACGCTCAAGCGCCGCTTCAGCGCCACTGGCGAGGAAGCCTATGTGCAGCCCACCGACACGCAGCGCAACAGCCTGTACCTGCTCGAAGAATATCGCTGGCAGGACTGGAGCTTTCAAGGCGCTCTGCGCCACGACCGCCAGCGTGTGGAGGCCGAACTGAGCAACGAACGCCGCAGCCACAGCGCCACATCGGCATCGCTGGGCACGGTATGGAAGTTCCAGCCCGGCTACAGCGCCACGGCCTCGTTCACCAGCGGCAGCCGCATGCCGACGGCTGAAGAAATGTTTGCCAACGGCTTGCACATGGCGACGGCGACTTATGAAATCGGTAACCCCAACCTGTCACGTGAGCGTTCGCAGGCACTTGACCTGGGCCTTGCCAAAACGGCAGGTGATACGAGCTGGAAGCTCAACGCCTATCACTACCGCATCAAAGGCTATATCTACGGAGCCACGCTGGATGCGCATGAAGGCCTGCAACTGCTGCAATACACGCAGGGCGATGCGCGCTTTACCGGCTGGGAAGCGAAACTCACCCAGCGTCTCAACCGTGATCTGAGCGTGACGGTGTTTGGCGATGGCGTGCGCGCTCGACTGGAAGATGGCTCGGCCTTGCCGCGCATTCCTGCACTGCGAGCCGGTTTGCGTGTCAATGCGCGGGTCGCCAAGTGGGATACCTTCGCGGAATGGACACAGGTGCTGCGCCAGAACCGTACGGCTCAATACGAAACTCAGACCGCTGGCTACGGCATGCTGAACCTGGGCGCCAGCTACCAGTGGCAAAGTGGCGGCAATCAGTGGCAGTTCTATGTCAAGGGCCAGAACCTGACCAACCGCCTGGCCTACGCCGCCACCTCATTCATCAAGACTGCAGCGCCGTTGACGGGCCGTAATCTGGTGGTGGGGCTAAGAATGGATTTTTAAGCCTTCTCAATAAGCACTTCAGTGTCTGATTGGCAGGTAGCCCATACGCAGCATGGGCTACCTGCTATAGATAATGCTGCAAATGACGCAGGGCTCGTGTGCTGTTCACGCCAATGCGGGCGATGACTTCCAGCTCAGGCTGCCCTGCGCGCAGCCACTGAACAATGGCGGTATTGCGCAGCACCTGTGGGCCCACGCGCTGCAGGGGAGACTTCTGGCTGCCCTCGGCCTGCGCTTCGTGCGCGCGCTGAATGATTTGTGAGGCGACATGAAACAGCATGCGTACCGACAATTCACCGCCCCTGCGTGAATAAAACACGATGTGATCGCCATCCACCACCGTCGGGCCGCGCTGTGCAGCGCTGAATCTGCGCCAGTCCAGCAGTGCTCGGGCGACGGATTCAGGCAACTCAAGCAGTCGTTGCTGCGCGGCACGGCCGCCCTCAATCCGCAAGAAGCGGGGCAGTGCAGGCGAGGTATCTGCTATCTCTTTAGATAAGCTCTCCCAAGCCAGCTCTGCGCTGGAGCGCAAATCCTTCCAGAGCAGCGCACGTACTTCTTCAGGGGCCAGCGCCATTTCATACAGCAGCAGCACAATCGCCCGGTCACGCGCATTCTGATACCCATCGGCCAGCGGAAAGTGGCGCGGCAGAGATTGCCAGAGCAGGGGAGGCAGGCAGTGGCCCTTGCCATCTTCTGAGGGTGGGCGATCTATGGGCTCCAGCCCTGTGGCTGGGTTGGCATGAATCCAGCCGTGCTCCATGGCGTGATCGTAGATACGCTCCAGCAGCCGCCAGTAACGCCTGCGGGTCACCGGGCTGATCTTGCGCTCGGGGTGGTGATGCGCCCGCTGCCCATCTCGAATCTGCAGAAAATGCTGCACATCCACCGCAGTGGCCTGGTGCCAGTCCTTGGACTCATGGGCGAAAGAGGGCCTGCGTGCCTTGTCTTCGGTAAAAGCCGCGCCACTCAGATGCCAGAGCCAGGCCTGCCAAACCTTTTCATAGTTGCCGTCGGGTGAGGTATCCAGCGCATCCCAGCCTTTGCTGCCTTCATGCTCCAGCCAGTCTCTAAAAACTGCCTGTCCATTGGGTAAGAGCGTTGCCTGAGCATCCGTCATTATGCGATTCCATTTCCTAGCAATGCATCTAATGTAACTTACATGAATTTAAATTCAGTTCTTAAAAAAGATAAAGAACCAACCACGAAACGTTAATCAGTAAAGAGGGCGAATTTCGCCACGAAACCAGCCCTCTCTGCATCAATCTAGAGATGTATGCCTGCCTAACGATCTCAGGGTGCCAGACGCTCCCGGATCCAGCTCTGGCCGTCTTCACGGTAGCTCAGACGATCGTGCAGACGGCTCTTGCGGCCTTGCCAGAACTCCCAGCGGTCCGGCACCAGTCGGAAACCGCCCCAGTGCGGGGGGCGGGGAGGATTCAGCAAGAACTGGGCGCTGTATTTGGCCGCATTGGCCACCAGTACGCCGCGGCCGCTGATGATCTGGCTCTGAGGACTGGCCCAGGCGCCAATGCGTGAATCCAAAGGGCGGCTGGCAAAGTAGGCGTCGCTTTCCTGATCGCTGACTTTTTCCACGCGGCCTTCGATGCGCACCACCCGCTCCAGCTCCACCCAGTGAAATTGCAGCGCTGCAAACGGGTTGCCTGCCAGTTGCTGGCCCTTGCGGCTGTCGTAATTGGTGTACCAGACGATGCCGCGCTCGTCATAGCCTTTGATCAGCACAATCCGCGTGCTGGGGCGCATGTCGCCGCCCACAGTGGCCACCGTCATGGCATTGGGTTCAGGGACCTCGGCGCTCACAGCTTCCTGCAGCCATTGGTCAAACTGCTTCAGTGGATTGGCGTTGGAGGCGGATTCGCTCAACTCTGCGCGCTCGTAGCTTTTGCGCAGATCGGCAATGGAAGAAGATAGTCGGCTCATGCCCCATATTCTGCCGCGCAGCCAACGCCAGCGTTATGCTCAACCGCAATATGCAGCAAGAAGTTTTTGTCAGCCCTCCCATCAACCTGGAGCAGCCCTGTGTGCTGGTTCTCGCCGCAGGCAGGGGAGAGCGCTTTCTCGCCTCGGGCGGCACCACGCACAAACTGCAGGCCATGCTGGGTCCGCAAACTGTTTTGCAGACAACTCTGGCCGCTGTTCAGGCCTCAGGCCTGCCCTGGCATGTGGAATACGGCCCACACCCCGGCATGGGCGACAGCATTGCCGCTGCCGTCAAAGCCACAGCCTGTGCCAATGGCTGGCTGATCTTGCCGGCTGATCTGCCGCTGGTGCAGCCCCAGACGCTCAAAACACTGGCTTTACAGCTTTTGAGCGCTGATGCGGGCGATGCTGTCTTGCAAGTCATACAGCCTTTCTATCAAGCCGAGGATCAAGCGATCAACCAAGCCCAAGAGGGTCTGAAGGGTCACCCCGTGGCCTTCAGCCGCGCAGCTGCACAGGCGCTGATGCAGTTGAGGGGCGATCAAGGCGCATCCACCGTCGTGCGCAAAGCGGCAGAAAACCAGCAATTGAAGCGCTGGGCGTGTGATGACATCGGTTGCGTGCTGGATGTGGATACGGTCCAGGCCCTGGCTCAGGCCCGCAAAATCTGGCAAGAACGCCAGTAAAAAGCTCCAGTCGCAGTCATGAAAAAGCCCCTGAAACAGGGGCTGGGATCAAGACATTGAGGCTAAGACCAGCTTACGCGCCGCGTTCAATCACCGCACAAGCCAAGCGAGCGCCAGAGTTGCCTGTGGGCTGAGTGGTGTAGTCATCGGGGTCGTTGTGCACGATCAAAGAGCGGCCCAGAATACCGTTGCTGCCTCGGTCCAGCGTGAGGTTCTTGCTCACAAAATCGATAGTGGCAACGCCTTGTGTATCCGCATCCAGACTGGGTAGATCACCCAGGTGATGGGCCTTGCTGTCACCAAATTTGCCATGCGCCTGCTGCGCAGGGTTGAAATGGCCGCCAGCGCTCAGACCGTCGCCGCTGGAGCAATCGCCTTTTTCATGAATGTGAAAACCGTGTTCGGAGTTTGGTGCCAGCCCTTCCACGCGCCCCTGCACGCGAATACCGCCTTCAGCCAGCGGAAAGAACTGCAGCGTTCCCGTGACCTGGCTTCCCTTGGTTGATGCCAAGCGCGCGATGGACTGCACGCCCTTGCTCCTGGCCGCCGCCGGTTCAGCGGAAGAAGCTGTAGACGTGGGTGCGGCGGTGTTGCTGGCAGTTGAACAAGCCGTCAGGACCAAGGTGGCTGCGAGCGTCAGGCCTGTCCAGACAGGGCGAGAACAGAGGGCGGCAACACGGTTCGGGAACATGGCAATCTCTCCAGCAATCAAAAGACTTATTGTGCCGAAGTGGCCCAAAGTTTCAAGCCATTTTGCCTTGTAGCCCAGTCAGAGTAAGTGCAAGCAGCTATGTTTCAAATAGCAAGCGACTGTGCTTTCTGCAGGTTCTGAGCATGGCGGCACTCCGCATAAGCCAGCAGCCGCTTCAAGGCCTTGTCATCAATGCCCAGCCGCTGCAGCTCATCAAAGGTGGCCTGCGCATAGTCCAGCGTCGTTCCATAAATGCCCTGCGCCTGCGAAAAAATACGGCGATAGTCTTCCGGCGCCAGCTCACCCGTGTGGTGCGGGCTTTGGCGCGACAGCGTAAACGCCAAAGCCTTCACCGGCCCGTTGCTCGTTTTGCAAGGCAGCCAGCGTGGGTCATAGACGGCATTGGGCATCTCGCGCTGCCAGAGCTTGCGCATCACCGCATCTGCCTCCGCACGAGGAATGCGAAACACCATGCCCTGGCAACTCCCGCCCGAGAGCATGCCAAATACCAGCCCCGGAGTCTGAGGCGTTCCGCGGTTGATGGTGCTCCACATTTTGAGAGCACGGTGCCAGCCGTGGACATGGCCTGCGTGGCGCTCACTAAACTCAAAATCAGGCCGCCAGATCAATGAGCCATAGCCAAAGACCCATAAATCCCCGTCTCCACCCCATTGCGCCAGAGTTTGCTCCAGCATCTGATCTGCGTTGCGCATGGATGTGTTGAACAAGGGCAGGGTGGACATGAAAACTCCCCAAACTGGCTTTAATGCTGAATGAACCTCATGTATAACGCGCCACATCGCTGACGGTGCACTTGCTATGGGTCAAAGCACAGGTTCAGAGCGTAAAAGCAACGTCTTTGTTGCGCCTGTATCGCTAGCTGTTCAATAAATGGCCCGATACGGCTTGCGCTGCATCGGGCGTAATTCTTTGATATGGGCACTTACCCGGGCCTCAGCTGTTCTCAATAAACCCCGCAGCAGGCGGCTCACCCAGCGCCAGAACCTTCTCCGCTCCATCCCCGTCAACCTGACGCATCACGAAAGAGCCTCTTTGAAAGCGCATGCTGCGAATCTGCCAGCGCCCATTCACACGCTCGTACTCGTCGGTGTACTGGCCCGAGAGATTGACGATGGTGCGCTCCTTCACATTGACCTGGCAGAAATCCAGGTCCCACAGGCCTACGGCCTGATCTGCCCCCGTAAAGCGGATTTGCGGGTTGTGCCCGTGGTGCATGTCCTGGATGGAGGGGTTCTTCACGGCCAGCTTGGTAAAGGTCTCCACCCAGCCGTCGCGGCTGGTGAAAGCCGGAAAGCCATCTGCCTCAATCACTGCGCCATGTTCCACGAAGCATTCGCGCATCACATCAGCGTGCTTGCGGTCGCAGGCACGCAAATACTGAGCTTTAAGCGCCTGTATGGCTTGCAGGTCTTCAAGGTGCTGCAAGCGCTGCTGTATCTGCACCAGAACCAAATCGCTCATTACTTGTCTCCCATTGGTTTTGTGAACGGTGATTTTTCAAGAAATGCTCAATTTCACGAAAATCCACATCAGATCAAACTGATCTGAAGCGAACAACCTGCTTACAGGCTAGCTTCAGAATATCCTACAAAGAGAGCTGGCTGATGGGCTTAGATTGGGGTTTCTTAAAAAGTAGCTTAGGAGCCTAGATGTCCATTAAAGCAATTGTGGCCGTTGGTTTTGCGGGTGTGTTGATTTCTACCCTAGGGTTGACACCTGCCATGGCGCAGCCCGTCGCCGGTACGGCCGTCCTTGGGGTGACAGTCAGTGAAGTTCAAGCAGTCGCCACAGGCTGGAGCTTGAAGAAGTCGGTTCTGGGCAAGTCTGTCTATAACGACGAAAACCAAGCAGTCGGCAAGATTGATGATGTGATCGTTGCTCCAGACAACGCGATTTCCTATGCAATCGTTGGTGTGGGTGGCTTTTTGGGTATGGGGAAACATGAAGTAGCAATCCCAGTCAGCCAATTCAAGGTCAATGCAAAGAAGATCACACTTCCTGGCGCAACCAAGGATGCTCTAAAGGCGCTACCGAAATTTGAATACGCCAAGCAATAAATAGTTGCTCCATAAGCAAAGTAGTCTGGCCTATCACCAGTAGGATGTAGGTTGAAATCCAGCTCTGGTAACCAAGCCCTGATCGGAACGTTCAGCGCTTTTTCGTGTGTTGCGAGAGATTGCTGAATTTGGGCTATCTCTTGTATCCAGCCTCCCACAGTTATTGAGTGTTAGTAATTGATAACGTGTAAGAGAGCGCACCACAAAGAGCAGCCGCCTAAACTGACGGTCTTGCTTGGGTTCATGACTTATCTTTTAGAGGTAGCCGCATTTCGCGGCTTCTCACACAAGGAGTTGAAGATGAACACTGATCAAGTCAAAGGTACTCTCAAGGATGCAGCCGGCAAGGTGCAGGAGAAGTTCGGTGAACTGATTGACAGCCCGGAACAGGAAGCCAAGGGTATTGCCAAGCAGGTCGAAGGCACTGCTCAGAAGAAAGTCGGTGACTTGAAAGAAGCGATTCACGACGCGTCCAAAAAGTAATTCGCCCCCAGCGTATTCAGCAAAGCCCGTCAGGTTCGCCTGCGGGCTTTGTTAATTTCTTTTTGTGCGCGTCGGTCGAGTGCTGGGTTTCCGTACATGCTGTGAATTTGTTCATGTGTGCTACAATCAGCTGGTCGGGGAAAGAAGCTGGCGCCTAGGAATGGTGGCCGGCCCCCGACGCGAAATATCGCGAGGTGGAGCAGTCTGGTAGCTCGTCGGGCTCATAACCCGAAGGTCGTTGGTTCAAATCCGGCCCTCGCAACCAATAAAGCCCTGATCGGAAACGGTCGGGGCTTTTTGCCATCTGGCTGTCATACTGCAGAGGCAAGATACGCATCGCTGGGTCTGGTTGTAGCACTGAAAGATGGCTTAACCCCTGGCGCGAATTCCAAAGCCCTGGCCTCAACCGCTGGGGCTTTTCCCTTTGTCTCCTGTCAGCCAAAAGCTGACACTTGCCGCCTTGGTTCGCCTTGGCGGTTTTTTGTTTCTGCTGTCGCCGAGCACGTCCGACGATCACGCCACAGTGCACAGCGGGCGGATCTCTGAAACCATGGCGCGATTCGCACTGAGCCCGTAGCGGTGCGCGTAGCTTGTTATGAATGCGTATGTCCAAAGAAAAGCCCTCAAGGTTCACCTACGGGCTTTAGTTTTTGGCTATGCGTCTAATGCTCGCCATTCAAGATTTTTGACAATCATGAAATATTCTTCTTGGCGTCTGCTTTTACGCTCCGTCTTGTCAAAAAGGAGAGGGGAATGCAATTAGGCGTTATTTACGATGTTGTTGATCGTCAGCATCCAACAATGGAAGTGGGCCACTTCCACAATGGACGCTTTTTCAATGCAGTGAAGAGCCCGCCTTTTCATGATGGAGACATCACGGACAACGAACTCAGGTCACGTGCGAGTGGTGGGAGCACTGTTTTGGGAATTATTGAAGGCTTGGTGATGATCCGCAATGGTGGTGGAAGAGTGTTCGATCTCATCCCTCGCCAGTAAATTTTCTCCTTGCCAGCTAATTACCAGCCCATGTCGCCCAGGGCTCGCCTTGCGGCTTTTCATTTACGCCGCCGCCAAGCACGTCTGACGATCACACGCATTGCAGTCACAGGCCGAGGCATCAATGCCTTGTAGTTTCACCTTAAGCTGTTCTTATTGCCCAGGTTCGCCGCATCGGGCAGTAAGCGTATCGCCGTACAACAAGGAAGAGTATGGTGGCAGCTAACATCAGAACTCAAAAAGAAAGAGCCCGGTTCCTTGCGGTGTCGGGGCTCTTTTCTAGTTTATGCGTTGCGTAGCGGATCAAATTCTTCGTCAGCGGTGGCACTCTGGCGGTCGGCCATGTAAGCCCTTGAATTCATTTGTATGAGTTCAATCTTGTAGCCATCGGGGTCTGTCACAAAAGCAATCACCGTGCTGCCGCCTTTGACGGGGCCTGCTTCACGCGTCACATTGCCGCCAGCCGCCTTGATCTTGTCGCAAGCAGCATAAGCATCCGGCACACCCAGAGCGATATGCCCATAGGCTGTGCCCATTTCATAGCTCTCTGTGCCCCAGTTAAAGGTCAGCTCAATCTCTGCCTGGTCGGGGTTGCCGCCAGCAAAGCCTAGAAAAGCCAGCGAGTACTTGTACTCTGTATTTTCAGAGGTACGCAGCAACTGCATACCGATGACATTGGTATAAAAATCAATAGAGCGCTGGAGATTGCCAACGCGCAGCATGGTGTGGAGAAATCTCATTCCTTTATTGTGCCAGCCAGCTCGCAGCATTGCTGACGTGGCAGTTATGCCAGGAAACCAGCGGCTCTTAGGACTTGTGCAATTTCTGGCTGAACCATATTGATACCGCGTCTTGAACGCAACTGCTCGTGCAGCGCTATTGAAAAACCAAGTCGTTTAACGATGACCTGACAAATTGGGGATTGCTGAAGTCAACATCAAGCAGTAGGACTACTCTTGAATCAACAAACAATGTTTGTTGTTTAGGAAGCAGTCCACCTAATCATGCCGTATTGATTCAGTGGGTCAGCGCCAGCATTTCCTTGATCAGATCAGACTTCCCTTCGAATCCAATGCCAGGGAGTGGGGGAAGCGTCACATAACCGTTCTCCACCTTCACACCATCGGGGAAGCCGCCATAAGGTTGGAAGAGGTCTGGATAGCTTTCATTGCCACCCAGGCCCAGGCCGGCCGCGATGGCCAGTGACATCTGGTGCCCGCCATGGGGAATGCAGCGGCTTGGGGACCAGCCGTTTTCCTTGAGCATGTCCAGCGTGCGCAGGTACTCCACCAAGCCATAGCTCAATGCACAGTCAAACTGCAGATAGTCACGCTCGGGGTTCATGCCGCCGTGGCGGATCAGGTTGCGGGCATCCTGCATGGAGAACAGGTTCTCGCCAGTGGCCATCGGGCCTTTGTAAACCTCGCCCAGCTTGGCTTGCAGTTCATAGTCGAGGGGGTCGCCGGCTTCCTCGTACCAGAACAGAGGATACTGCGACAGGGCCTTGCCGTAGTCGATTGCGGTATGGAGGTCAAAACGACCATTGGCATCAACGGCCAACTGTTGCCCAGGGCCCAAGATTTTCAGTACCGATTCGATACGTTCGCAATCCTCGGCGATGCTGGCCCCGCCGATTTTCATTTTGACGACCGAGTACCCTCGCTCAAGATAGCTCTCCATTTCCTGCTTGAGTTTGTCCAAGCCCTTGCCGGGGTAGTAGTAGCCGCCAGCGGCATATACAAAAACGCGAGGATTGGGTGTGCCGTTGCCATAGCGCTCAGCCAGCAGCTGGAACAGCGGTTTGCCTTCGATCTTTGCGACTGCATCCCAGACGGCCATGTCTATGGTGCCGACCGCAACCGATCGCTCACCGTGACCGCCGGGCTTTTCATTGGTCATTATGCAGGCCCAGATTTTGTGGGGATCCAGGTTCTCGCCGCTCGCGTCAATCAGTGTGGCCGGATCAGCTTCGAGAACGCGGGGGATGAAACGATCGCGCATCAAGGCACCTTGCCCATAACGACCATTGGAGTTGAATCCGTAGCCAATGACCGGCTTGCCATCGCGGATCACGTCCGTTACCACCGCCACAAGACTGAGGGTCATCTTGGAGAAGTCAATGTAGGCGTTACGAATGTCGGACTTGATAGGACGTGTTGACTCGATGATGTTGACGATTTTCATGGTTGCTTTTCTCAGTGCGCGTTGATGTTTATTGCGACAGGGACGATCCGCCGCAGATATTCAGGTTCTGACCGGTGATTGCCGCTGCTGCGGGTGACAACAGATAGGTGACCAGCGAGGCGATCTCGTGGGGCTCGACAAGGCGGCCCATGGGAGGCATACGGGGAGCGCTACCTGCCCGAGCGGGGTCTTTGAGCATGGGCGTGGCTGTCGCACCCGGCGAGACCACGTTGACCGTGACGCCGTTTGGCGCCACTTCCACGGCCCAGCTGCGTGCCATGGCGATAACAGCCGCTTTGGTGGCTGCGTACTGGCCGCGCCCTGGCAGGCCTTGAGCGACCCTGCTGCCAATGAAGACCACGCGACCGAAGCCGCGCTCGACCATTGAGGGGACCAGGGCGTCAGCCAACAGGGATGCCGCATCGACATGGAGTTTCCACATCAACTCACCGGCCTTGGCATCCAGTTTTCCGATTGGAGCGACTCGAAGTACCCCTGCGGCATGGACCAGAGCATCGACGTGGACAAGACCCGCCGCCACGGTGCTGGTCTGTTGCTGATGGCTCAAATCCAGCGCTTGATGAGTGAATGCGCTTTGCTCTATCGTTGCCGGTGACAAGTCGACACCGGTGATGCGCCAGCCTGCAGTCAGCAGCTCTTCACAGATGGCTTTGCCTATGCCGCCACTGCTGCCTGTGACCACGGCGTGCAGTTGTTTGGCATCATTCGACACGGATTTTCCCTTCGGTCACGATCTTCTGGGAGCGTTCCATGTCCGCCTTTTGAAATTTGGCGAAATCCTCAGACGTACCGGTGGTGGCCAGAATGCCTTGCTCCTTGAGTTTCTCCTTCATGTCACCAGACAACGCTTTGTTGACCTCGGTATTGAGCTTTTTGCTGATGTCAGCAGGCAGCTTGGCTGGTCCCCATAGGCCGTACCAGCTGTAAAACTCGTAGCCTGGAATGGTTTCGCCGACAGTGGGCACGTCTGGCAGGCTAGCTGCACGTTCTGCAGAGGTAACGGCCACTACGCGCAGCATTCCGCTCTTGTGATACTGCAATGAGCCAAGAATGGGGTCGATAAATCCGTCGATCTGGCCGCCAATCAAGTCCTGGAAGGCCGGTGCGGTTCCTTTGTAGGGAACGATCAGATAGTCGAGCTTGCCTGCTCGCTTGAGCAGCTCGGTGGACAGGTGACCAGCAGAGCCTATCGAGCCCACCGCAAACGACATTTTTCCTGGGTTGGCCTTCGCATAGGAGATCAACGACTTGATGTCCGTGATGGGCAATCTCTTGTTGACCGCAACCGACAAAGGCGCTTTGGCAACCAGGGCCACAGGGGTGAAGTCTTTGTCCACTGAATAGGGGACGGTCTTCATCGTCATGGGCGCCGTGGTGAAGGTTGAGGCATTGAAAAGCAGGGTGTAGCCGTCAGCTGGCGCCTTTGCCACCACGTCACCACCTATCACTCCGTTACCGCCGGGACGGTTTTCGATAATGAATGACTGTCCCATTTGCTCGCTGAGCTTTTGTGCCAGTTGTCGCCCTACTGTGTCCAATGTGCCGCCCGGTGGAAACGGGATCACGACCTTTACCGTCTTGTTCGGGTAGGCTTGTGCCGAAGCCATGCCGGCGATGGTCATGGCCAGGGTACCCATGGCCAGTTTGATGAAACTCTTGCGTTGCATGTTCTTTGTCTCCTGTCGTTTTTTTAGGAAAGTCCATGGCCGTGGCGTCTTTGTGAGCCACGGCAAGCGAAATCGCTATCAGCGCTTGAGCAAACCGGCTTGTGCGACGGCGGCGCGCAGGGCTGCCATCTCGCTTTCGTTGGGAGCTTCGGTCGGGGGGCGCACCGTGGCGTCATCGATCACGCCAGCCAGGTACATACCGCCCTTCATACGGGCATGGGCTTCACCGGTAGGTTCGCCACCGCCGTACACGGCATCCTTGAGGGGGGTAATGATGGCTTGCACTTCCATGGCCTTCTTCAGGTCGCCAGCCTTGACGGCATCCCACAGATCGATGATCAACTGGGGAATGAAGGTAGCAAACCCGACGAGCGCACCATCAACGCCTTGCACCATGGAAGCCAGCAGATATTCGTCGTGGCAAGTCAGAATGGCCTTGCTGGCATCCGCTTCACGGATAGCCTGAATGTCGCGGGCATATTTGTTCATGTCGCGCTGACCGACCTTAAAGGCTTGCAGGTAAGGCAACTTGGCCAGTTGTGCGAGCAGCTGCGAAGAGTACGAAGCACGTGTCCATGCTGGGTATACATGGCACACCAGATCCAGGTCGGGGGCCGCTTTGTGAATGGCATCGAAATACTGCAACGCATGTTCCGCGGTGAAGCCAAACCGCAGCCAGTGGTGTGGAGGCATCACATCCAGGGCCACGGCACCGGCTTCCTTGGCGGCCCGGGCATGTTGCGCAGCTTCGGCCAGACCTTCACACACGATGGACGAAATGACAGGCAGACGGCCCTTGAGTTCGTCTGCCACGATGCGGGTGACTTCGGCGCGTTCGGCAGGGGTGAGGGAAAACACTTCGCCGGTGTGCCCGTTGGTCATGATGGCGACCACACCGTCGTGGCCGGCGAGCCAGGATGCGAGTTTGCGCAGCGCCGGTTCATCGATCTTGTGATCGGGGGTGAATGGGCAGGAAATCGCGGGGATGATCCCTTTGTAGTTGGCAATTGATGGCATGTATAGTCTCCGGACGTTGGCTTTGTTGATCTGAGATGCCATCATTTCTCAGAGCGCAATTCAGCACCAATACTAGAAATGCATACAACTATCTAGTTCATAGAACTCAAAGAGCGCAGAGCATGGGACCTAGTAATCGCAACCTGGATTTGGAGTGGCTTGAAGACTTCATCGCGCTAGCCGAAAGCGGAAATTTTTCCCGTGCTGCCGAAGTCAGAGCGATTGCTCAACCTGCTTTCAGTCGTCATATCCGTGGGCTTGAAGAGTGGGTTGGCGTCGATCTGTTTGACCGAAGCGCCCATCCGGCAGTACTGACGGCTGCCGGCCGGCGTTTTCTGCCCTTGCTTGAAGCCGTGCTGAGCGACCTGGAGGCAGCCAGAATCAAGGCGCTCGCTGCACATAACCAGGAAGAGTCCACGTTGCGGTTTGCGGCAACGCATGTGCTGTCGTTGACTTTTTTTCCGCGCTGGCTGGCTGAAATCGAGTCACGGCTGCACATAGGCGCTTTGCAGACGATGTCGGACAGCTCTCGCAGCTGTGAATTCCTGATGTTCCAAAGGCGGGTGCAATTCGTGCTTTGCCATGGGCACGCGAGCGTGCCGGGAAGGCTTGACGAGCAAGAGTACCCCATGCTTTTGTTGGGCCGGGACATGCTGCTGCCGGTGTGTGTGCCGCACCCAGACGGAACCATGGGCAAAGCGCTGCATGCTATTGGCAACACACCGCCGGTGCCGGTGCTGGCTTATAGCGAGGACTCAGGGCTGGGGCGGATCATGAGATCGCTGCTGCGGCCTAATTTGCCCAAGACGGGCAGGAACACGTCGGAATCCGATCTTCAGGAGGTCTTTACGGCGCACCATGCAGTGCTCTTGAAGACGATGGCTTTGGAGGGGCGTGGTATTGCATGGCTGCCCCAATCGCTGATCGCGGCAGAGCTGGCCAATGGATCCTTGGTCGGTGCCGGCCCCAAGGCCTGGAATATTCCTGTCGAGATACGGATGTACAGACAGCGCTCAGAGATGTCGGACAAGGCTGAAGCCCTGTGGGAGCTAGCCAAGAAGCAGGCTCTTGTGTGATCTGATCAGAGAAACCAAGAGCTTCTTTTCGTTGTATTAGCTGTTCCCAGTATTCAAAATGGGCGGTATCGATTGTTAAATTTTAGACCTTCAGATGTTCCCATCAAGCGGAGTTACCGGGCCCAATGACCGCAGATTTTTCATCTATCCCAACTGATATGAATGCTGCCGTGGACCGACTTGTTCAGCTATATGAGCAACTCACACCGGATCTCATCAGGCAACTTGATGCGTTTTATGCAGCAGACGCGCACTTCAAGGATCCATTCAACGATGTTCGTGGGGTTCCGGCTATTGCCGGGATCTTTGATCACATGTTTGATACCTTGCAGGGTCCGCATTTCATCGTCACGCAGAAGCTGGTGCAGGGTCAACAGGCTTTCTTGGTATGGGAATTTCACTTTCGATTGCAACGCTGGCGACCTGGTATTGATCAATGCATTAACGGGGCCACACTGCTGTGCTTTGATGCGCAAGGCCGCGTTATCCAGCACCGTGATTACTGGGATACGGCTGAAGAGCTGTATGAAAAATTACCCCTGCTTGGATCCCTGATGCGCTGGCTGCGCAAAGCGGGATCCGCCTCTAGGAAGAGTGACCATGTTGATCGTTCATCACCTTGAAACTTCGCGCTCTCAGCGCGTCCTCTGGTTGCTTGAAGAGCTTGGCGTTCCCTATGAACTGCGGCATTACAAACGCGATCCCCAGACCCGCTTGGCGCCACCTGAACTCAAGCGCGTCCATCCACTGGGGAAATCGCCGGTTATCAGCAATGGCGACATTGTGGTTGCCGAATCTGGCGCCATCATCGAGTACCTCGTCGAGTGCTATGGCAATCAGGCGCCCATGGAGCTGTCACACTTGGAGCCGTTGCGTGGAACAGCTGAGCACCGCCAGTGCCGTTTTTGGATGCACTACGCCGAGGGCTCACTCATGAATTGGCTAGTGATGAAGCTGGTTTTTGACACCATCCCGAAGCAGCCCATGCCATTTTTCGTTCGTCCGGTCGCTCGCGCGCTGTGCGGCAAGGTGCAGCAAAAACTCATTTCGCCCAATGTGCAGACCGCTTTAGCCTTTATGGAGGATCACTTGGCAAGCCATCGCTGGTTTGCCGGTGAGCATCTGAGCATGGCCGACTTCCAGATGAGCTTTGCTGTTGAAGCTGCCTTGGCACGTGCCGACAACGAAGCCGCTTGGCCTCACCTGATCGCCTATCGCGAACGCATGCGCGCACGCACTGCATACCAGCGAGCCTTGAGCAAGGGCGGACCGGTAGTAATGCAGTCCTGAAACCTGTGAGCGAAGGCCTGGCATGAATGAACG
Organism: Comamonas suwonensis; assembly: GCF_012844455.2. Classification (GTDB taxonomy): domain Bacteria; phylum Pseudomonadota; class Gammaproteobacteria; order Burkholderiales; family Burkholderiaceae_C; genus Comamonas; species Comamonas suwonensis. Next base: position 296,313 of record NZ_JABBCQ020000003.1, read on the forward strand.
TGCGCAAGCGACAACCTCCTTAGCTTGGCCTACGTTTCCCGCTGTCAAGTCTTAGCCAAGCTAAGGTGATTAGCTTGCTTGCCCAGGAACAGCCAATCCACCAAAGGTCGTGCTGGACACCCAGTCGATGATTTGCGCGTGCGTGTACTGGCCTGATTCCTTGAGCAGGGCCACTACGGGATCGCAGGCGCGCGCAAACAGCGTGTAGAGCACCAGCTCGGCTGGCAGCGTGGGCTGCAACTGACCGCTGGTCTGGGCCTCGGTGATCCAGATGCTGAGGCGGTTACTCAGCGAAATCAACCGATCCATATAAGCGTCGTTGGATTGCAGCGAGGCGCTGAGGTTGGAGTTTTGTGCGGGCAGGGAAGGCATTTGGCCTTCCAGCTGGGTCTGCATGGCCCAGCGAGTCACGGCCTTTAACTGGTCCAGCGGACGCACGGGTGTGGCGGTCTCAGCCGCTTGTGTGGCCTCGTCGCGCAAGCCATCCACGAAGGCCAGTGCCCGGTCCAGCACGCCGACCATGGCGGCCCCTGCCAGTTCTTCTTTGGAGGTGAATAGCTTGTACAGGCTGGCCTTGGCCATGCCAGCTTCGGCAGCAACCTCGTCCACCGTCATGGCGTCGTAACCCTTGGTAGCCAGCAGCCGGTTCACGGCCGCCACGATGGCCTGCTCGCGCACGCGCTGAATCTGTTCTTTGATGGAAGTGCGGCTTGTCATGGCCCTATTTTAGACCGCATGGGTCATCTCTGATACCAAATAGTGCAAAGTGGATGTGTTTAGTTTATAGTTTGAACTCATTAGTTCACAGTTTGATCTTTGTGGTATTATTGATTGATTCAACCAAGAAAGACGCTCCCATGCATCGCATTGCAGTCATCGGGTCGGGGATTTCAGGTCTGGCCGCAGCACGGCGGTTGGCTGGCGCGCCAGGCCAACATGGCGTGACTCTGCTGGAGGCGGGCAGCCATTTCGGTGGTCATGCCAACACCGTAGACATGACGCTCGGCGGCGTGAGCCAGGGCGTGGACACGGGCTTTCTGGTGTTCAATCACCGAACCTATCCGTTGCTGACCCGCTTGTTTGAAGAGTTGCAGGTGCCAACTGCTGCGGCCGAGATGTCATTCTCGGTGCAGGTGCCAAATGCCAATGGTCAGGCAGGCCTGGAGTGGAGCGGTAGCTCGCTGGGTGGTGTTTTTGCCCAGCGCGGCAATCTGCTCAGGCCTCGTTTTCTGAAGATGCTGGCAGAGATCCTGCGCTTCAACCGCTTGGCCACGCGCATTGCCAAAGAAGGCGACGAAACGCAGTTGCGCAGTTCCATCGAAGTTTTTCTGGACGAGCACCACTTTGGAGCCGCCTTCCGGCAGGATTATCTGCTGCCCATGATGGGCTGCATCTGGTCCTGCCCCACGGACCAGATGCTTCGTTTTCCCGTGGCCACGCTGATCCGCTTTTGCCACAACCATGGCCTGATCCAGGTCACAGACCGGCCGCAGTGGCACACGGTGCGCGGAGGCTCGCGCCAGTACGTGCAGCGAATGGTGGCCGCGCTGCAGCAGGACGGCAGGCACGACGCGCGACTGAACACGCCGGTGCTTGGCCTGCGCCGCTTGGCTCATGGGGTGCTGCTGCAGATGGCTCATGGCACGGAGCAGTTCGACGCCGTGGTGCTGGCGTGCCACAGCGACCAGGCCCTGCGCCTGCTGGGCAGCGATGCGACACCGCAGGAGCGCAGCGTACTTGGCGCAATCCGCTACCAGCCCAACCAAGCCGTGCTGCATACCGATGCCAGCGTGCTGCCGCGTCGTGAAGTGGCCTGGGCTGCCTGGAACTACGAACGCGCTGCCGACTCGGGGCGGGAACAGGCCGGTGTCTGCCTGCACTACCTGCTCAACCGACTACAGCCCTTGCCATGGACGAAGCCCGTAATGGTTTCACTGAACCCGGTGCGTCCCATTGACGACAGCCAGGTTCACGCGCGCATGGAGTACAGCCACCCGGTGTTCGATCTCGCGGCGATCGAAGCGCAGAGCCCAGTGGGTGCTCTGCAAGGACAGCGACGGACCTGGTTTTGCGGTGCATGGTGCGGCTACGGATTCCATGAGGACGGCCTGCGCTCCGGTCTGGAAGTTGCCGACAAGCTGCTGAATGCCTTGCCGGCGCTAGCTCTCAGCTCCACCTTTGAGGGGGCCGCATGACTACCCGTTCACTCATCGGCTTTGGCCATGTCTGGCACCGCCGCCTGCGGCCTGTGGAGCATGCCTTTCGCTATCCGAGCTACTTCCTGATGCTCCCCATGCGCAGCCTGCGCTCGCAGCCGGACGCCATTCTCAGGCGCAATCGGCGCGGCTGGTTGAGCTTTCATGACTGCGACCACGGGGATGGCGGCACCGATGCGTTGGCCTGGTTTGAGCAGCTGCTGCACAGCGAAGGCATTGAAGATGCCGATGGCGAAGTCTGGCTGCACACTTTCCCGCGCGTGCTGGGCTATGCATTCAAGCCCGTGAGCTTCTGGTATGCCCACCGCGCCGATGGCTCGCTGGCCGCAGTGCTGGCCGAAGTCAACAACACTTTTGGCGAGCGCCATGCCTATCTGCTAGCAGGGTCGGACCTTGCCTGGGGCTCAGAGCAGGTGGCGCACAAGCAATTTCATGTCTCGCCGTTCTGCGAGGTGAGCGGCGAGTATCGCTTCCGATTCGAGCGCGGCGAAGACCGCACTCTGGCGCGGGTGGACCTGCACGACGAGGACGGCCCGCTGCTGCAGACCAGCGTGGGCGGCGTGCTGCAACAGCTGGATGCAGCCACCGTGCGCCGCGCCTTCTTCGGCACTCCCTTGATGACACTGGGCGTCATCGTCCGAATCCACTGGCAGGCGCTGCGCCTTTGGGCAAAACGCGTGCCGTTCCATGGCAAACCCTCCGAGCCCAAGCGCTTCGTCACACGATGAACACTACCGCCGCCTCTCTGCTGAGCACCACCACCGCAGCGCCGCATCGCATTCCTGCGAGGGTACGCCGTGTGCTGAACCTGCTCGAACGCCTGCCGCACGGGCAGCTGAACCTGGAGCAACCCGATGGACGCTTGCTGCACTTGCCCAGGATGCCGTCGGGCATTGCAGACGCGCATTGCGTGCTGCACAGTTGGCAGGCGCTGCACCGTACGCTGAAATCGGGGGATATCGGGCTGGCCGAGGGCTATATCGCAGGCGAGTGGGACAGCCCGGACCTCGCCGCTTTGCTGCGGCTTTGCATGACTAACCGCGACCATGTGCAAAGCCTGGTCTACGGTAGCTGGTGGGGCAGGCTGGGCTACCGGCTGCGTCATCTGCTGCAACGCAATACGCGGGCCGGAAGCGCCAGAAACATCCATGCCCATTACGACCTGGGCAATGATTTCTACCGCCTCTGGCTGGACCCCGGCATGAGCTACAGCGCGGCATGGTTTGAGAATCGAACCGGAGAATCGCTGCACCAGGCGGATCTGCAAGAGGCACAGCAGGCCAAACTCAAGCGCACGCTGAACGAGGTAAGACTGCAGCCCGGCCAGCGCTTGCTTGAAATCGGCTGCGGCTGGGGTGGCCTGGCAGAAACAGCTGCCCATGAGTTTGATGCCCAGGTCACGGGCGTGACGCTGTCGCGCGAACAACTGGTTTGGGGTCAGCGGCGCATGCTTCAGGCCGGTCTGGTCGACAAAGTGGACCTGCGATACCAGGACTATCGCGATTTGCCTGCACAGCATGCAGACCAGCCTTTCGATGCCATCGTATCCATCGAAATGTTTGAAGCAGTCGGCCGCGAATACTGGAGCGGCTACTTCCAGGTGCTGCGCGACTGCCTCAAGCCCGGCGGCCTAGCCTGCATACAGACCATCACGCTGCGCGAAGACCTGTTCACCCGTTATCTGCGCTCCACCGATTTCATCCAGCAATATATTTTTCCGGGTGGCCTGCTGCCCAGCATTCCTGCCTTCGAGCAGGAAGCGCAGCGCGCCGGCCTGGTGGTGGAAAGCCACATGGCCTTTGGCCGCGACTACGCGGAGACGCTCCGGCGCTGGCACCAGTCCTTTGAACACCAGATTGACACCGTGCGCGCCCAGGGCTTTGACGAACGGTTTGTGCGCATCTGGCGTTTTTACCTCGCTTACTGCGAGGCGGCCTTCGACACTGGCAACACCGATGTGGTCCAGTTCACGCTGCGCAGGCCATTGTCATGACCGCCCCGCAACCCCGCGTCCCGAGCGCATCAGGCTCACCACGTCGCCAGGCCCTGGCCTGGGGCACCGCCTGCGTCCTTGCCTCTTCATTGATCACTATGCCCAACGCCTTGCACGCCATGACTCCGAGCACCGAACTTCCGGCCGAACTGCGCAGCACCCTGCCGGCCGCGCGCCAGGTGGGTACAGCCGTGCTGCGTTTCTTTGGTCTACGCGTCTACGAAGCTCGACTATGGGCCATCAACGGATTCACGCCGGAAGACTACAACCACCATCCGTTTGGGCTGGAGTTGGTCTATGACCGCAAGCTGGAAGGAGCGGCGATTGCCGAGCGCTCCATCGCCGAAATGCGCAGGGTCGGCCGCTTCACCGATGAGCAGGCTCGCCAGTGGCTGAGCTTGATGAAGCAGGCGTTTCCCGATGTGGTAGCCCAGGACAGGCTGCTGGGCCTGAATGACGGCCAAGGCGAGGTGCGTTTTTTCCACAACGGTCGGCAGACTGCCCAGATACGCGACGCCGAGTTCGCACGCCTGTTCTTTGGTATCTGGCTGTCGCCCCAGACCTCGGCACCCGCCATGCGCAGCTCGCTGCTCGGCTTGGGCTGAACACCGCCACCGGAAGACGTTCATGGCCTCGCATCCTGCCACCGCCCACATGCTGCCCTGGCGAACGGGGTTGGCCTATGGTGGGCTGGCCACTCCACTGGCCTTTGTATCCCTGCCTTTGTATGTGAACCTGCCGCACCATTACGCCAGCGTGGAGGGGGCCCCCTTGGCGGGACTGGGGGCTGTATTGCTTGCAACGCGCGCATTCGATGCCCTGGTGGATCCCGCCATTGGTCGCAAAGCTGACTGGCTGCTGCGCCGTGGAGCATGGCCGGCTTGGTGTGCAGCGATGCTGGGTAGCCTGCTGATGGTGCTGGGATTTTGGGCACTCTGGCACTCGCCGCGGGGTACCGAGGCAGCCATGCTGGGCTGGCTGGCATTGAGCCTGCTCGCGTGTACGCTGGCCTACAGCTTCGTCACCATTCTTCATCAGGCTTGGGGAACCCGCTGGGGAGGCGACCCCTGCTGGCGCGCCCGTGTGACCGCTTGGCGCGAAGGCGCCACACTAGCAGGCGTGCTTCTTGCCAGTGTCCTGCCGGTCTGGCTGGGCTATGACGCGATCAGCGCCGTGCTGGCTATGGGCCTGGCGCTGGGCCTGATCGGTTTGTATCGTCTTAAAGCCCCAGTAATACTGCCGCCTCAGCCCGCAGTGACTCATCAGGCTTCGCCGTGGTCAGATTCTGGCTTTCGGCGTTTGCTGGCCATCTTTATGTTCAATGGGGTAGCAGCCGCCATTCCCGCGACCCTGCTGCCTTTTTTCGTGGCGGACAGGTTGCAGGCTCCCGAGCTGCAGCCCTTGCTGCTGTTGTGTTATTTCGGTGCGGCGGCTCTGGGCTTGCCGCTGTGGGTGAAAGCCGTCTCCCGCTGGGGCCTGGCACCCTGCTGGCGCATGGGCATGCTGGTCAGCGTGCTGGCTTTCGGATTTACGCCCTGGCTGGGTGCAGGTGACGGCATGGCTTTCGCCGTGATTTGCCTGGCCAGCGGGTTGGCACTGGGCGCTGATCTGGCTTTGCCAGGTGCCTTGTTGACGGGCGTGATCCACGAGGCAGGAGAGGGCGGCCGGGGCGAGGGCCGCTACCTGGGCTGGTGGACCTGCGCAACCAAGCTCAACCTGGCCCTGGCTGCGGGCCTGGCATTGCCTCTGCTATCCGCCGCGGGCTACCGCAGCGGCGGTACCGACCCGGCCGGGCTGCAGGCACTGGCCTGGGCCTATGGCGGCCTGCCATGTCTGCTCAAGCTGGCGGCTGCGCTGCTTCTTTGGCGCGCCGAGCGATTGCATTCTTCCTGGAGTCACACATGAGCCACATCACCTACTCCGCTTCTTTTTCGCCGTTGCGGCGCGCCTGCCTGGGGGCGGCATTGGCACTGGCCCTGACGGGCTGCGCCGGGCCTTCGGTACAGGACTACGCCAAGGAGCAGCCGCAGCTGGATTTGCGCCAGTATTTCAACGGGCCGCTGACGGCACATGGAATTTTCACAGACCGTTCAGGCAAGGTGGTTAAGCGCTTTACCGTGCGCATGACAGGGCGATGGGATGGCGAGCAAGGCAGCTTGGACGAGCACTTCGTCTACAGCGACGGCAGCACGCAGCAGCGTGTCTGGCATATCCAGCACCTGGGCGATGGACGCTACAGCGGCAGGGCAGACGACGTGGTGGGAGAGGCCCAGGGCCAGAGCGCGGGCAATGCCATTCGCTGGAGCTACGTGCTGGCACTGCCCGTGGACGGAAAAGTCTGGAACGTCAACATGGATGACTGGATGTACCTGATGGACGAGCGCACCTTGCTCAACCGTACGGCCATGAGCAAGTTCGGTGTGCATCTGGGCGATGTAACGCTGGCCTTTGTCAAGGAGTGATGGTCATGTCGCTTTTCTCCAGTCAGCTGAATCCACCGCTCACCGACTGGCACGGACGATTGGCATGGATTCTAGGTGCCTCTTCGGGCATAGGTCGCGCTACGGCCGAAGCATTGCACAAACAAGGGGCCCGTGTAATCGTTTCGGCGCGGCAGAGCGCTGCGCTGCAGGATTTTGTACGCGAGCACCCCGATTGCTTGGCTCTGCCTCTGGACGTGACCGATGCCGAGGCAGTGGCTGCAGCAGCCCAGGTTGTGCGGGCCCATGCAGGCAGGGCTCCAGACCTCATCCTCTACTGCGCAGGCCACTACAAGCCACAGCTCGCCACAGAATTTGACCTGGCTGAAATGAAACACCATCTGGCCGTGAACTATGGGGGGGCACTGCATCTGCTCGATGCCGTGCTTCCCATGCTATTGGCCGCTGGCAAGGGCCACCTGGCCTTGGTCGGCAGCGTGGCCGGATACCGGGGGCTTCCCATGTCACTGGCCTATGGACCCACCAAGGCCGCCCTCAATAACCTGGCGGAAAACCTTTATCTGGACCTTCATGGGAAGGGCCTTGGCGTGTCCATCATCAATCCTGGCTTTGTCGAAACACCGCTGACAGCGCAAAACGACTTCAGGATGCCCTCACTGATCAGCGCTGATGAAGCCGCACAGCACATGCTGCACGGCTGGGCACAGGGACGTTTCGAGATGAACTTCCCGCGACGCTTCACGCGCTGGATGCGTTTGCTGCGCTGCCTTCCCGACGCTTGGTACTTCGCGGCGGTACGCCGTTCCACTGGAGTCTGATGGTGCGCGGTAAGCGCACCTTGATCGCCTTGGCAGACAGATCGGTCAAAGTGAACTGCCAGAGTCCATTTTCGAAAATTCCAGCATCGCCTCTAGCATATTGCGCAATGTAGGTTGCACAAGCTGTGCCAGATCAGGCAAGTATTCAAACGGCATCTGCTCCTGCATATAGCTGGACTGGGTCATCTCCATCTGCACCGCGTGGTAGCCCTTGTCGGGCTGACCATAGTTGCGCGTAATGTAGCCGCCCGTAAAGCGACCATTCAGCACGCTGGAATGATGGGGGGACTGTTTGGCAATCGATAGCAAGCTTTCAGCCAGCTCGGGTGCACAGGCGCTGCCGTTGCCAGTACCGAGGTTCAGATCGGGCAGTTTGCCTTCGAAGAAGCGCGGCAGCACCGAGCGGATGCTGTGCGCATCCCAGAGCATGGCCACGCCATACTCGTCATGCATGCGGTCCAGCTCTGCGCGCAGCTGGCCGTGATAGGGCTGCCAGTAGAGTTCGCGGCGGCGGGCAATCTCGGCGTCGTCGGGCTCGGCGTCCTTGCTGATGTACAGCGGTGTGTCGTCAAAGCTGTCCACCGGGCACAGACTGGTCACGCTTTGGCCGGGATAGAGGCTGGCACCACTGGGGTCGCGGTTCAGGTCGATCACATAGCGCGAATGCGTGGCCACCAGGATGGAGGCTCCCATCTGCTTGGCAAACTCATACAGCGTAGGCATATGCCAGTCCGTGTCGTGCACCTCGCGGCTTTCAGCCGTGAGCTTGGCGGCAATGTCGGCCGGCACATGGGTGCCGGTGTGGGGCATGGAAATCAGCAGGGGGGCGGTGCCCTGGTGAAAAACAAAAGGTGGGATGGATGGGCTCATGGAGCGATTTTCCTTGCTATCAAATACGGAGATCAGGCACTGCGCAGCAACTGGCTGCGGACCCGAACAAAAGCCTGTTGTGCGGTTTCGTGCAACAGGTGACGACCCGATTGCACCTGCTGCTTGCCCGCGACCCACACCTCGGCCACGGCCGAAGTACGATGGCTGGCAAACACATGGCCGGCATGGCCGCTGTCGGCGGGCAGACCAGCTAGCGCGACATGCTCGCCATCCAGCACCACAAAGTCGGCTTGCTGACCCACGGCCAAGCCTGCAATGGCGCGGCCAGCAGCCTGGGCACCACCGGCCACGGCCTGCAAGGTCATGGCGGTTGCCACCTGGGGCTGAGCACCGCCGCCCAGCACATTGCGCTGGCGCAGCGCCAGGCGCTGGCTGTATTCCAGCATCAGCAGCTCCTCGGCCGCATTCACCGTGGCGTGGCTGTCGGAGCCCACGCCCCAGCGGCCACCATGTTGTAGCCACAAAGGCATGTCGAAAATACCGTCGCCCAGGTTGGCCTCGGTGGTCGGGCAGATGCCGGCCACAGCACCGCTTTTCGCGGCGCTGGCGTATTCGTCGGCCGTCATATGCGTGGCATGAATCAGGCACCAGCGCGGATCGACGGCCGCATGGTTCATCAGCCATTGCACGGGGCGCTGGCCGCTCCAGGCCAGGCAGTCGTCCACTTCCTGGGTTTGTTCGGCAATATGGATATGCACTGGTGCTTTGGGCAGCATGGCGTGCAGACCCGCGACTGCGGCTTGCAAGCTGTCTGGCGGCACAGCCCGCAACGAATGCGGTGCAAGGCCCAGATTGGCCTCTTGCGCTTTACAGACGGGCGCCAGCTGCTGCAATAGCGATAGCATGTTATCGGTGCTGCGAATAAAGCGTGCCTGGTCTTCGCGCGGTGGCTTGCCGCCAAAACCGCTGGTCTGGTAAAGCACAGGCAGCAGCGTCATGCCCATGCCGGTCTTTTGCGCCGCACGCAGCAAGGCCCGCGACAGCGTGGTGACATCGGTATAGGGCTTGCCGCCTATGTCATGGTGCACATAGTGGAACTCGCAGACCGAGGTATAGCCCGCTTCCAGCATCTCCAGATAGAGCCAGGTGGCAATAGCCTCTAGTGCCTCGGGCGACATGCGGTTGGCAAAGCCGTACATGAGATTGCGCCAGCTCCAGAAGCTGTCTTGCGCCTGGCCGCGAAATTCCGTCAACCCGCCAAACGCCCGCTGAAAGGCATGCGAATGCAGATTGGGCATGCCGGGAATCACGGGACCGGCGGCCCTGGCGGCGTCCTCCGCCTCGCCGGCCTCGCCGCTTTGCGGATCCACGCCCGCCAGCACTTCGATCAGCTGACCGCTCTGGTTCCAGCTCAACAGGACATTGCGCGCCCACCCCGTAGGCAATAAGGCATCGGCAGCGAACAAGGTGCGCGAAATGGAGGATGAAGCAGTCATGGTAATGGGTCTCTATGAGAGGCTGGTAAAAGTCAGGCCACGCAGTTCATGCCGTCGCAGACTCAGTGTGTGCCATGGCAGTGAGCCAGGCCTGAACAAAATGCGCATTGTCTTTTTCGTTAGCGATGGACACGCGCGAAAAATGCTCTAAGCCCGGCGCTTTCCTGGGGATGAGCACGGCCCTGCAGGAGCGTATGTGTGGTCGTTCCCGTTCGTAAGCGAGCAGCGCTTGGACATTCCGCTGCCGCGCTGGGACACATCGGCGTCGAAAGGATGAATCTGTTGCGCCACAAATCGTTCGCGGGACCTCAAAGTCTTTCAGAGCTGTCTCCCTGCTCAAGCCTTTGCCGGAGCAAATACCTTGCCTTGGCGCACGATAGTGCACTGGGGTTTGCTGCCAAACCAGTAGGCCAGCTCGGCCGCATGCTGCACGGGCCACAGCACGAAGTTGGCGGGGCGGCCAGCGGCGATCAGTCCTTGCTCATGCTGCAGACCCAGGGCGCGTGCCGCATGGGTGGTGATGCCGGCCAGTGCCTCGGGCACGGTCAGGCGAAACAGCGTGCAGGCCATGTTGGCCATCAGCAGCAGACTCAAACACGGAGACGTTCCGGGATTGTGATCCGTAGAAACGGCCATCGGAACCTTGGCGACCCTCAAAGCGTCAATCGGCGGCACTTGGGTGTCGCGCAGCGTGTAAAAAGCGCCGGGCAGCAGCACGGCCACGGTGCCGGCTTGCTTCATTTCGGCAATGCCGTTTTCGGACAGATGCTCGATATGGTCGCAAGACAGGGCGCCGTACTGCGCCGCTAGCGCCGCGCCTTCCATGTTGGACAGCTGCTCGGCATGCAGCTTGACGGGCAGGCCCAGAGCCTTGGCGGCCTGGAAGACCTGTTCGGTCTCGGCCAGCGAAAACGCAATGCGCTCGCAGAAAACGTCCACCGCATCGACCAGGCCTTCGGCGGCCAGTGCCGGCAGCATCACCTGGCTGACCAGATCGGTGTACTCCTGACTGCGGCCCGCATATTCAGGCGGCAAGGCATGAGCCCCCAAGAAGGTGGTGCGCACAGTCACGCCACACAACTGGCCCAGGCGGCGCGCTACGCGCAGCTGCTTGCGTTCATGCTCCAGCGCCAGGCCGTAGCCGGATTTGATTTCAATCGCCGTCACACCTTCGGCCAGTAACTGCTCCAGGCGCGGCAGGGCCAGCGCCACCAACTCGTCCTCGCTGGCCTCGCGCGTGGCCTTGACGCTGGAGACAATGCCGCCACCGGCCTTGGCGACTTCTTCGTAAGTGGCACCGGCCAGACGCATGGCAAATTCGTTGGCGCGTTCGCCGCCATAGACCAGATGGGTGTGGCAGTCGATCAGGCCCGGCGTGGCCAGTTGGCCGAGGCCATCGTGGGTGACCAGATTCAGATACTGCTCGGGCAGCACCTCTTGCGCGCCCACCCAGACCACGCGACCTTGCTGCACCACGATGCAGGCCAGCGTGCCTTCGGTGACCGAAGCCTGGCTCTCATCGCCTTCATCGCTTTCAGTCATCTCGAACAGGCCCGGAGCCAGACACAGGTTGTGCCAGCAACCATCGGCAGAAGGCGCGACCGCCCGTTCAGGAATGGGATGGGTGGCTGGTGTGGCTTGCGTCATGGAGCACTCCGGTGCTGAGGGTCAATCGATGGGTGGGTGCGCTTTGAATTTATCAATTTCATAGCGGCTTGCTCATGACTCTGTTCAGTTTCAATGAGGTTTCATTCGTATTCTGAATACTGACTGGTGTCATGCGCTTTTATTTTTAGAGCGAGGGATGCAGGCTGACCCGTACCAGGTGGGCACCCGTGAGCTGGGGCGTCAGAACCAGCGCCTGCTGCAGCGGCTGGGAGGGCGACCACCACAGGCCCTGACCGGGCTCCAACAGTGTGCCATCTGCCGTCTTGCAGCGGCCGTCCAGCACCATGCACAGGCCGGCCGGGCTGTCAGCGCTCAAGCTGCTGCCCGGTTCCGCCTTGATGACTTCCACTTGCGCACTCCACTCTCCGCGCCGCGTCATGACATTGAAGTCGGTGGAGGTGCCGCCCAGCAGCGTGCAGTCCAGCGCCACATCGCCAGAAAACGCAAACGGCTGCCAGCGTGGCTGGAGCGTGTGGTCGATGCCTGCCGCCGCGCTGACGAGTTGTACCCCGTCGCCATCGAGCAGCATGATCTGCCGGTCGATGCCGGCAAACGCCGAAAACGGCCCCGGCTGGGCAATCGTTGCCACGCTGATGCGCCAGGCAAAGCTGTCCATGTCCGCCCCCGGCGGAAAACACACGATCTCGCGCGTGCTGCCGCCCCCGTTCTTCCAGGGGCTGTGGGGAATCTGGTTCAGATCAAAACGTTGCATGGAAAGCAGTTTGTAGAGGTGAGCTATAGATCAATCCACCTAAAACTGGCGCGGCCTAGCTCAGAGACACCGAGCAAGAGCCGCCTCGCAGCGAAGGTATCGTCCCCCTCCCGCGTAGCGAGAGAGGGGGAAGCGGCGTAGCCGCTCAGGGGGTGATACTTACTTCACCATCGGCAGGTTCAGGCCGTGGCGCTTGGAGGCTTCCACGGCAATCTCATAACCTGCGTCGGCATGGCGCATCACGCCGGTGGCGGGGTCGTTCCACAGCACGCGGTTCAGGCGGGCAGCGGCTTCATCGGTGCCGTCGGCCACGATGACCACGCCAGCGTGTTGCGAGTAGCCCATGCCCACGCCACCGCCGTGGTGCAGGCTGACCCAGGTAGCGCCGCCGGCAGTGTTCAGCAGGGCGTTGAGCAGCGGCCAGTCGGACACGGCATCGGTGCCGTCCTTCATGGCTTCGGTTTCGCGGTTGGGGCTGGCGACGGAGCCGCAGTCCAGGTGATCGCGGCCGATCACGACGGGGGCTTTCAGCTCGCCGTTCTTGACCATTTCATTGAAGGCCAGAGCCGCCTTGTGGCGCTCTCCCAGACCCAGCCAGCAGATGCGCGATGGCAGGCCCTGGAAGGCGATGCGTTCGCGGGCCATGTCCAGCCAGCGGTGGGTGTGCTTGTTGTCGGGGAACAGTTCCTTGATCTTGGCGTCGGTCTTGTAGATGTCCTCCGGGTCGCCGGACAGGGCCACCCAGCGGAACGGACCCTTGCCTTCGCAGAACAGCGGACGGATGTAGGCGGGTACAAAGCCGGGAAAGTCGAAAGCGTTCTTCACGCCTTCGTCCAGCGCCACCTGGCGAATGTTGTTGCCGTAGTCCACCGTGGGCACGCCCATGGCCTGGAAGTCCAGCATGGCTTGCACGTGCACGGCGCAGCCCTTGGCAGCAGCCTTGGTCAGGGTAGGGTGCTGGCCGGGGTCGGCCGCAGCGGCATTCCATTGCTCCACGGTCCAGCCCACGGGCAGGTAGCCGTTGACCAGGTCGTGGGCCGAGGTCTGGTCGGTCACGATGTCTGGCTTGGGGCCCCCGGCCTTGGCGCGCTTGACCAGCTCAGGCAGGATTTCAGCGGCATTGCCCAGCAGGGCAATGGACACGGCTTCGCCCTTTTCGGTGTGGTGCTTGATCAGGGCCAGAGCGTCGTCTATGTCCTTGGCTTGCTTGTCCACATAGCGGGTGCGCAGACGGAAGTCGATGCTGGACTGCTTGCATTCAATGGCCAGCACGCAGGCACCGGCCAGCACGCCTGCCAGAGGCTGTGCGCCGCCCATGCCGCCCAGGCCGGCGGTCAGGATCCACTTGCCGGTCAGGTCGTTGTTGTAGTGCTGGCGGCCGGCTTCGACAAAGGTCTCGAACGTGCCTTGGACAATGCCTTGGGCGCCGATGTAAATCCAGCTGCCGGCCGTCATCTGGCCGTACATGAACAGGCCCTTCTGGTCCAGTTCGTTGAACTTTTCCCAGTTGGCCCACTTGGGCACCAGGTTGGAGTTGGCCAGCAGCACGCGCGGTGCATCGGGGTGGGTCTTGAACACGCCCACGGGCTTGCCCGACTGGATCAGCAGCGATTCGTCGGCTTCCAGCTTTTTGAGTTGTTCGAGGATCTCGTCATAGCACTCCCAGTTGCGGGCCGCGCGACCGATACCGCCGTAAACCACCAGAGCCTTGGGGTTCTCGGCCACATCGGGGTCCAGATTGTTCTGGATCATGCGGTAGGCGGCTTCGGCCAGCCAGTTCTTGCAGTGCAGCGTGGTGCCGCGGGGCGCGCGGATTTCGCGGCTGGCATCGTAACGGGGATCTTGCTTGGAGGCGCTGAGGATGGCGTCGTTGGCGTTCATGTTCATGTCCTTCAGGTTGGAATAGGGGGAGCAGTCGGCCTGAGGATCAGGCCAGAGAGGTTCGGAGTTCGGATGCGCGGGAAGCGGCGGCAGGCGCGGCTGCCGGCGTTGGGTAAATCATCTGTGCTGGCACTTTCATGCTGCGCTTGGCCAGGGGGTAGTACACCAGCGAGGTCACCACCAGGCTCACGATCCAGGAGATGTCTGCGCCATGCAGTGCCACGGCGATGGGACCTTTGTACATGGCCTGGTTCAGAAAGGGAATCTGAATTACGACACCCATCACATAGCAGCCCAGGGCGACCCAGTTGTAGGCGCCGTAGCGGCCTTCGGCGGAGTACAGCGCAGGGATGTCCACTTTTTCCTTGGAGACCAGGTAGTAGTCCACCAGATTGACCGCGCTCCATGGCACGAACACGGCCAGCAGCAGCAGCACGAAGTTTTTGAAGTTGTTCAGGAAGTCTGCGCTGGCCATCAAGGCGACCAGCATGGACAGCATCACAAAGCCAACGATGTAGACCACGCGGGTGGTGGGCGAGAACTGTTTCTTGGCGTTGAAACCGCTGGCTGTGGTCAGAATGCTCATGAAACCGCCATAGGCGTTCAGGCAGTTCACCGTCAGCTTGCCGCTAACGATGACCAGGTAGATGAGCACCGCCAGCGGGCCGGCCAATTCACCCATGAAACCGACCTGGTTCTTCAGGAAGTTGCCGCCCAGAGCGGCCACCAGCACGCCAAACGTCATGGCCAGCTGGGCACCGATGGTGCTGCCCAGAAAGGTGTTCCAGAACGAAGAGGACACCAAGGTATTGGAAGGCAGATAGCGCGAATAGTCGGCCACATAGGGCGCGAACGTCATCTGCCAGCCGGCTGACAAGGCCATGCTCAGCAACAAGGTGGCCCAGGTGAAAGGTTTTTGACCAAAGGCGGTGGCCACGTCGTATTGGTGGAACAGCTGCCAGGCCAGGTAGCCAAAGCCCAGGATGCCGATCACGGTGGCGATGCGGCCCACGGTGTGGATTAGCTTGTAGCCCACGACGGCGACGAAAGCTGTCAGGCCGCCGAAGATCAGAATGCCGACATATGGCGTGTCCACGCCCAGCATGCGGTTGATGGCTTGACCCGATAGCACAGTGCCCGTAGCGGCAAAACCCAGGTACATCAGGATGACCAGCAGCAGCGGCAGGGCTGCACCTTTGACGCCGAACTGCACCCGGCTGGAAATCATCTGCGGCAGGCCCAGGCGGGGGCCTTGGGCGGAGTGCAGAGCCATGACGATGCCGCCCAGGATATTGCCTATCAGCAGACCGATGATGGCCGTCATGGCTTCGGCACCAAACACCACGGCCAGTGCGCCGTCGACCACGGCGGTGATCTGCAGATTGGCACCAAACCAGAGCGTCATCTGGCTGTGCGACGTGCCGTGGCGTTCCGACTCCGGAACCATGTCTATGGTCCGGGTCTCCACATGGCTTGCCAGCCCCGTAGCGGTTGATTGATTGCTCATTTGGATAGTCTCCAATCTCGGTATGCTTTCGCTAAATATCCATACAACTTTTGCCAAACGCTTTGAAGTTGTCTATACCAATTTTCATGGTTTACTCAGTTCTACGTCAATCATCTTTACGGGCGTTTTTCTCAGAACAAACCCTATGTCTCGCACCCCAAATACGACCGCCGTGGTCACGGCAACACCGGCTTTTCAGCGCATCAAAGACCATGTGCTGCAACAAATTCAGAGCGGCCAGTGGCAGCAGGGCCAGGCCATCCCCAGCGAGGCGGTATTGGCCAGGCAATTCAATGTGGCACGCATGACGGTGAACCGCGCCCTGCGCGAACTCAGCGACGAGCAGACGCTGGTTCGCGTGCAGGGCTCGGGCACCTTTGTGGCGCAGCAAAAATACCAGTCCACCTTGGTGCAGTTGCGCAATATTGCCGATGAGATTTCTGCGCGCGGCCACCAGCATCGGGGCCAGCTGCAGCGGCTGGAGCGCTACAAGGCCGATGCGGCGCTGCTGCGCCAGTTCGAGCTGACGGCGGCGCAGCAGCAGCTGTTTCACTCGGTGGTGGTGCACTTTGAAAACGATGTGCCTATACAGGTGGAGGACCGCTATGTGAACCCGGCGGTGGCACCCGATTACATGGCCCAGGATTTCGGCAGCCAGACGCCCAATGCCTATCTGACGCGCGTGGCCCCGCTGCAGGGAGTGCAGTACGCGATAGAGGCCAGCATGCCCAGCCCCGAAGTGGCCGAGCTGCTGCGCATGGAAATCACCGAACCCTGCCTGGTGCTGCGCCGTTGCACGCGTTCGCAAGGTCAGGTGGCCTCGGTGTCGGCCCTGTGGCACCCGGCATCGCGCTATCAATTCACCGGAAGTTTCTAATCACCCCCTGAGCGGCTGTGCCGCAGGGACGACACCCTCGCTGTGAGGCGGCTCTTGCTGGATGTCTCTGGCTCTAGGGCATGCTGGCTTTGGAACCTTGGCGTTTACAGCGCTGTGCTGGGGAGAATGCGCTGCAGCGTCTGCGGCCAGGCCGTATTCAATGCCCACAGCCGCATGGTTTCGATGTCGGGAGCCAGAAAACGGTCTTTGTCCAGATATGCCACCTGGCTGCGGATCAGCGCATATTGCTCCTCGATCAGCGGCGAGCTTTTGAGGCGGCGATCAAAGTCCATGCCCTGGGCTGCGGCCATGGCTTCCACGCCGACGATGACGGCCGTGTTCCTGGCCATCTCGCCCAGGCGGCGCGCGCCATAAGTGGCCATGGACACATGGTCTTCCTGATTGGCAGAAGTGGGTAGGCTGGTCACGCTGCTGGGGTGGGCCAGGCATTGGTTTTCCGCTGCCAGTGCAGCTGCCGTGACCTGAGCGATCATGAAGCCGGAGTTGACGCCGCTGTCCTCGATCAGGAAGGCGGGCAGGCGTGACAGTCCGGTATCGAGCAGCAAGGCCATGCGGCGTTCGGAAATCGCACCGATCTCGGCCAGCGCCAAGGCCATGATGTCGGCCGCAAAAGCCACGGGTTCGGCGTGGAAGTTGCCGCCCGAAATCACATCGCCGTTGTCAAAGACCAAAGGGTTGTCCGAAGCGGCATTGGCCTCTATGACAAGCACGCGCGCCGCATGGCTGAGATTGTCTAGGCAGGCGCCCATGACCTGCGGCACGCAGCGTATGGAATAGGGGTCCTGCACGCGTCCGCAGTTGGGGTGGGAGGGGTCGATGGCGCTGCCGTCAAGCAGCTCTCGCACGGCTGCAGCGACAGCGATTTGACCCAATTGCCCGCGTGCGGCGTGAATGCGCGCATCGAAAGGCTTGACCGAGCCCTGAATCGCTTCCAGCGTCAGGCAACCGGCGATCAGGCCGGCGGCCAGCAGGCTTTCGGCCTGCAACAGACCGGACAAGGCCAGGGCTGTGGAGACCTGGGTGCCATTGAGCAGGGCCAGACCTTCCTTGGGACCCAGTACAAAAGGCTTGAAGCCCACATGCTGCATGGCGTCACGGCCAGAGACCACTTGGCCGTTGAGCTTGGCCTGGCCTTCGCCGATCAGCACGCAGGCCAGATGTGATAGCGGTGCCAGATCGCCGGAGGCGCCTACCGAGCCCTTGGAGGGAATCACGGGCAGCACATCGGCATTGGCCAGAGCCAGCAAGGCGTCCACCAGCTCTGGGCGCACGCCTGAATGTCCGCGGGCCAGGCTCACAGCCTTGGTAGCCAGCACCAGGCGCACGACATGGTCTGGCAGAGGCTCGCCGGTGCCCACGCTGTGTGAGAGCACCAGATTGCGCTGCAGGTCGGCCAGGCGCTCGTGCGCGATCTTGGTCGAAGCCAGCTTGCCAAATCCGGTGTTGATGCCATAGACCACCTGGTCTTCATCCACGATGTGCTGCACATGTGCCTGCGCCGCCCGCATGTCTGCATAGGCGGAGGCGGCCATGCTCAGCTGCAGACCACCGCCTTGAATGGCGCGCAACTGGGCCAGCGTGACTTCGCCGGGTTGCAGCGCCAGCAAGGGGGAGACATTTTCAGTAGTGGTGTTCATGGCTATACCTGTATGTACAGTTGAAAACAAGCAAAAAATCCGCGAGAACCAAATATCGGGCGACCTTAGCCGCCGTGAACGGAATCTGTGCGGAACCGGCTACCGAGTCGGTAGCGCATGCCTGGATGCACGCAGTGCACCCAGGTAATGGGCGTGCCGCGCAGCCAGGTGCGGCGTGTCAGCATCAGACAGGGCTGGTCGGCCGCCATCTGCAACCACTGCGCCTGCTCGGTCGTGGGCAGCATGGCATCGACCACATGTTCAATCTGGTCGTACTGCACATTGCGCACCAGATAGACCGAGGGCTGTACTACCGAAAAATCCTGCTGCATGAAGTCCGGCACCAGGCGCGGATTGACATAACGATCTTCCAGCTGCACCGGCACCTCGTTCTCGAAATGCACGCCCTGCAGATGAAACACCGAGGCGCCCACGCTCAAGTCCAGGGCGGCGGCCACTTCCAGAGAGGCCGATTCGCGGTTCATGCTGATCAGCTCGAAGCGGTGGTCGTGGCCGCGTTGTGCAATCTCTTCGCCGATATTGGCAATGCGCAGCAGCGTGGATTGTTGCTTTTCCTCGGCCACGAACGAGCCCACGCCGGCCACGCGCACGATCACGCCTTGTTCGGCCAGCTCGCGCAGGGCGCGGTTAGCCGTCATGCGCGCCACGCCAAACTCTTGCACCAGCTCCTGCTCCGACGGAATGCGCACGCCAGCCGCCCACGAGCCGTCGCTGATCTTGCGCAGCACATGCTCTTTGACCTGCTGGTACAGAGCGAGAGGCACATCGCGAGCCGATTTGGCGGGGGGGCGGGAGAGGGCGGCTTGGGAGTTCATGGCGATAGCAAATTCTGCGACAGCCCTCAGTGTGCAGCAGCGGCCAGAGCCTCGGCCCGAATTTCTTCGGTCAGCCTGGCCTTGAGCTCCATGAACTCGGGCGAAGTCTTGACGGTGTAATGCCGGGGGTGGGGCAGATTGACGGGAATATCGGCCTTGATGCGACCGGGGCGGGCGCTGAAAACGGCCACCCGGTTGGCCATAAAAATGGCTTCGTCGATATCGTGGGTCACGAACATCACGGTTTTGCGCTCTGCTTCCCAGATGCCCAGCAGCAATTCCTGCATCAGCACGCGGGTCTGGTTGTCCAGCGCGCCAAAAGGCTCGTCCATCAGCAAGATTTTCGGATCGTTGGCCAGTGCCCGCGCAATGGCCGTGCGCTGCTGCATGCCGCCCGACAATTGCTTGGGAAAGTGGTTCTCAAATCCTCTCAGCCCTACCTTGGCGATGAAGTAGTCGCTGCGCTCTTTTTGCAAGGCTTCGCTGACGCCTTTTTCGCGCAAACCGAAGCGTATGTTCTGGGCCACGGTGAGCCAGGGAAAAAGCGTGTAGCTTTGAAACACCATGCCGCGGTCGGCACCGGGGCCGTCCACCACATTGCCGTCCAGCAGCACCTGACCGGTGGTTGGGAAATCCAGCCCAGCAGCAATGCGCAGCATGGTTGATTTTCCGCATCCCGACGGGCCGAGGATGGTGACGAAGTCGTTTTCCTTGACGTCGAAATCCACAGGCAGCAAGGCCTGGGTGCTCGTGCCTTTATGACTGGTGAATGTGCGCGAAACACCTTGAATGGACAGTAGATTCATTACAGGGCGCTCCATTCGAACATGCGACGGTTGATGGTCTTGAAGATGAAATCGGAGGCCAAGCCGATCAGGCCGATCACGATGATGCCGAAGATGATCTGACCGGTATTGAGCAGCGCCTGGCTGTCGGTAATCATGTGACCGATGCCGGAGGAGGAGCCAATCAGCTCGGCCACGATGACATAGGTCCATGCCCAGCCCAGCACCAGTCTCAGCGTTTCGGCGATACCGGGCGCAGCGCCCGGAATGAGCACGCGGCGAACAATGCCGGTATTGCTGGCGCCCAGGGTGTAGGCGGCTTCCACTAGGTCCTTGCGTGCGCCGCCCACGGTGACGGCGACCATGAGCGTGAGCTGGAAGACCGAGCCGATGAAGATCACCAGCAGCTTTTGGGTCTCGCCCACGCCGGCCCAGAGAATCAGCAGGGGAATGAAGGCCGAGGCGGGCAAGTAGCGGCAAAAAGAGACGAAGGGCTCAAAAAATGCTTCCACCGGCTTCCATGCGCCCATGGCAATGCCCAGAGGCACTGCGACGGCAGACGCCAGAATAAAGCCGGCCATGACGCGCCAGACTGTCATGCCTATGTCGTGCAGGAAGTTGAACTCCGTGAACAGCAAAATGCCTTCGCGCACCATGGTCAGTGGGCTGGCGAGAAAGGTCGGAGAGACCAGGCCGCCAAAGGTCACGGCAGACCAGACCATGACGAAAAAGACGAAAAAGCCTATGCCCAGCAGCCATTTGGCGCTATGGCTGACAGGCTCCAACGGAGCCATATAACGTCTGCGCACCGGCTTGAAGGAGGGCTGCACAGGAGACTGCAGCGAAGTCGACACGCCCTGAGGTGTGGCCGGTGCAGAGGGGACAGAAGAAGATACCGCGTTCATGTGCAACCTCTTACTCGCTTACTTGATGAAGCTGTTGTCGTACATGACGTTGTAGTTCTCAGGCATGCTGCGAATCACGCCGGCTTCCTTGAGAATCACGGCCGCTTCCTTCATGAAGGGCAGCAGATCGTTGGCAAAGAACTTCTGATTGGCTTCCTTGTCCGACCATTTCAGGAAGGCGGCAGACTTGCCAAATTGCTCGCCGCTTTGCTTGACGGCCGTGCCCATGATTTCGTAGCTTTTATCCTTTTCGGCCTGGATCATGGCTACGGCGTCAAAGTACGACTGGGTCAGTGCCTTGGCCGCCGCCGTGTTGGCCTTGAGCCATTTGGGGTCGCAGCCCACGGTATCCATCACCATGGGGTAGTCGATGGTGGTTGCCAGAATCTTGCCGGCGGCGGGGTTGGCGCGAACCGTGGACAGATAGGGCTCGTAAGTCATGGCCGCATCGTTCTGGCCGGAGACAAACGACTGGGCCGCGGGCTGAGGCTCCAGCGACACGGTTTTCACGTCCTTCATGGTCATGCCGTTCTTGTTCAGCATCCAGGCCAGACCGAAGTAGGGGGCGGTGCCAGGTGCGCTGACGGCCACCGTCTTGCCTTTGAGGTCGGCGAAGCTCTTCACATCGTTACGCACGGCAATGCCGTCGGCACCGTAGGATTTGTCCATCTGGAAGATCTGCACAATGGGCACGCCATTGGTATTCCATGCCACATGCGTCTCGATGGTGGTGGCCGCACATTGCACGGCGCCCGATGCCAGTGCCAGATGTCTGTCCTTTTGCGGGATCATCTTCAGTTCGACATTGAGACCGTTCTTCTTGAAAATGCCTGCCTTGTCAGCCAGGGTCAAAGGTGCAAATCCAGTCCAGCCAGACATACCAAGAACGATCTTGGTTTCCTGCGCTGTGGCTTGCTGAGCGCCGGTTGCCAGGCAGGCGGCGGCCAGAGCCCATTGCCAGATGGGGAAGCGACGGGTGGTGTGTGTCGATGTCATATGACCCTCCTCGGTCAATGCGAGTTCAGCAAGGTTCGTAGTTGCGGCTTTGCAGCCGGGACGTCAGCGCGGACGGCAAAGTGTGTTTTTGTTGATCAGGCTTGTATATACAGGCTTACCCGAAACAGGACTAACCCCTGAGTTTTAGCAAGTCGCGTGCCAGATTGAATGCACGAGGAGGATGTGAAAAAACTGGAAATTCAGGCGCTACGACGGTGCAATCACGCTTTTGGCGACGCTCAAAAATGGTGCAATCAAAGATGAGGCATTGCTGCTGGGTACGGACAGCACAATCGACTGCTTGGCGACTTTGTCCTTGATGCGCTTACAAACCAGACGTTTGCCGTCGTGCGTTCTGTCCACAGCGGGGCGCGTAGTCAAGATGCTGACGCCATGGCCGTTGGCCACCATGGAGCGCAGTAGCTCTATGGACGAGAACTCATGGGCCACGGTGGGCGTGACGCCGGCCTCGCGGAACAGGGAAAGAAAGTACTCCCGGCTTTGCGGCAGCTTGATCAGCAGCAGGGGCGACTGGGCCAGTTGCGCCAGGCTGATGCTAGTGGCTGTTGCGAGCGCATGCCTAGTCGGCAAAAGCACATAGGGCGCTAGGGCGGCCACCGGGTGCGTGCTGATCCGGGGTCTGGACAGGCCCAACTCGTATTGCAGTGCGGCATGAATTTCCCCGCGTTCCACTTGCCGGGTCAGCGATTCGATATCGCCCTCTATGAGCTCCAGCATGATTTCCGGGTAGCGCTTCTGCATCTGCGACAGGATCTGAGGAATCCATAGCGGGCCGAGGGTGCTGAGAAAGCCCAGACGCAAAACACCGGACATGCCCAGGCTGCGGCGTTCCTGCAGTTTCTCGGCAGCCTCCAGCAAGGCCAACGCTTCGCTGCTTCTGGCCAAACCGGCGGCCGTCAGATCCAGGCCTTTTCCATGACGCCTGATGAAGAGCGTCTCACCCCAATGGGTCTCAAGATCGGCGACCGCCTTGGAGACCGAAGGTTGCGAGACGTTGATGGCATGGGCTGCCTTGGCTGTGCTGCCATGGCGCGCAGCGGCGACGAAATATTCCAGTTGACGCAGGTTAATGTGAATCAATTTTTTGAATTCAGAAGATGTGAAATGAATATTTTCTATTAATTCAAGCTTCCCTCAACATCCGTGCATCTTGTCAGGTGAGCAACCCAAATCCCATGTCCATCTCTGCTGAAAATACCGCATCCCGTCCTCTCGATGGCATTCGCATCCTGGATTTCACACGAGTCCTAGCAGGCCCCATGTCCACGGCGCTGCTGGCTGATCTGGGGGCCGAGGTGGTGAAGGTGGAGCCGCCTCAGGGCGACGATTACCGCGCCATCGGGCCCATGAAGAACGGTCAGAGTGCCTTGTTCACGGTGATGAACCGCAACAAGCAAAGTCTGGTGCTGGATCTGAAAAGCCCTCAGGCGGCCGAGATCGTCCAGGAGCTGGCGCAAAAAGTGGATGTGGTGGTCGAGAATTTCCGCCCTGGCGTGGCCGAGCGTCTGGGTATTGGCCCCGAAAAGCTGCGCGCCCTCAATCGCAAGCTGGTGTACGTCAGCGTTTCGGGTTTTGGGCAGACCGGACCGCTTGCCCATCGCCCCGCCTACGACATCATTGTGCAAGCCATGAGCGGCTTGATGGAAGCTACGGGCGAGCCCGATGGCGCTCCGACGCTGGTCGGCGAAGCGGTCAGCGATGTTGTCGCAGGGTTGTTTGCCTCCTGGGCCACGCTGGCAGCCTTGCTGCAGGCACAGCGCACGGGAGTGGGGCAGCATGTGGATGTCGCCATGTTTGACACCACCCTGACCTTTCTGGCCACCTCGGTGTCGCGCTATCTTTTCACGGGGCAACCCTCGCGTCGCGTGGGCAACCGCCATCCGCTGTCGGCGCCGTTTGGCGTCTACAAGGCGCGTGACGGGCATTTCGCTTTGGCCGTGCTCAACAAGAAGCTGTTTGATGCCACGGTGCTGGCCATGAATCTGCCGCAGCTGGTGGATGACCCACGCTATGCCAGCGACGAAACCCGCTCGGCCAACGAACCCAGCCTGCGTGCCGCCATTGAAGCTTGGACGCAGCAGCATGATGTGGCCGAAGTGGTCGCCGTGCTGGACGCTGCAGGCGTGCCGGTGGCACCCATCTGGAATATCGAGCAGGCGCTGGAGTCGCCACAAATCCAGGCGCGCGGTCTGCTGCGCCCTGTGGCTGACGATCAACTGCCCGATCTGCGCTTGCCGACCCAGCCCGTGCATTTCGGCGGCGCGGCCCCTAACCGTGCCGAGCGTGCGCCAGCGCTGGGTGAACACACCGATCTGCTGCTGACCAGTTGGCTGGGCCGCAGCGGCGAAGCCATTGCCGCGTTGCGCGAGGCCGGCGTTTTCGGTTCCTCCACTTCCCCCGCGGTGCACTGAGCTGGCCCTGCTTATCCTCGATAAAGAATAGAGACGAATATGACTTTCCTGCGACTTGGATCCACTGAAGAAGACCAGACCATTGCCGATGCCGTGGCGCGCTTTGCCCAGGAAAATCTGGCGCCTGTGGCCCAGGCCATGGATGAAGAAGCCTTCTCTGCCACCCGCCACGTGCCGGGCTTGTCCGAGCTGGGCGTGATGGGCATGAACCTGCCCGAGCATCTGGGCGGCCCCGGCGTCACGCCCACGGCCATGCTGATGTCGCTGGTTACCATTTCCCGCGCCTGTGCTGCAACTTCTTCGATGATTGGCGCCCATTACCTGGGCACCGATGCCTTGCTGATTGGCGGCAGCGCCGAGCAGCACGAGCAATGGCTGCCGCGTTGCGCCACGGGTGAGTGGCTGGCGGCGTTTGCGTTGACCGAGCCGCGTGGCGGCTCTCACCCCGCCGACATGCGTACCAAGGCCGTGCGTGAGGGCGACGAATACGTGCTCACCGGCATCAAGCACTTCATCTCGAATGCTGCCGAGTCCCGCTTCATGATCGTGTTTGCCAAGACCGATATGGAAGCCGGTGCGCGCGGCGTCAGCGCCTTCATCGTGCCGCGCGATCTGCCGGGTATTCAGATCTCCTCGCCCGAAAAGCTCATGGGCATACGCGGCGGTCATGCTTTTGAGGTCTCGCTGGAAGGCGTGCGAGTGCCGGCTGCCAACCGTCTGGGTGAAGAAGGTCATGGCTTCAAGATCGCCATGAAGGTGCTGGACAACAGCCGTCTGGATGTGGCCGCAACCTCGCTGGGGATTGCCGAGGCCGCTTTGCAGGCGGCGGCGGACTGGGCCAATCAGCGTCTGGTCGGCGGCGAGCCCCTGGCCACCAAGCAGGCGATTCAGTTCAAGCTGGCCGATATGAAGCTGCGCCTGGAGGCTGCCTGGGGGCTGACTATGCAGGCTCTGGCACTGCGCCAGGCCAAGCAGTCGTTCAGCCAGCAGTCGGCCATGGCCAAGCTCTATGCATCCGAGATGGCGGGCTTCGTGACTGATGAAGCGCTGCAGATCCACGGCGGCTACGGCTATACCCGCGAGATGCCTCTGGAGCGCTATGTGCGCGACGCCCGCATTCTGCGCATTTACGAGGGTTCATCCGAGATCCAGCGCACCATCATTGCCCGCTCGGTGCTAGGGTATTGATACTGTCTGAGCGAGAAGAAATATTCAGCGCGTTGCCGACTGGCGAATCCACCCGCTGAATTGCCAGACGCTTGAAACGGGCACCATCTAGCATAAGCCGGGAACTTCTCTGAAATGTGGAAAGACTTGGTACCGGGCGTATCGCCTCAAGGGATGCGTCGTTCACGGCACTACACACAGAAAATTCTGATCATTGACGCCTTGTGGTGCTGCTCCTTACTGAAGCCGAAAGACCAACTGCCACAGGCGCTCTATCCTATGATTCAACCCAGAAATAGGGGGCGTGAGCTATGGGCATTTTGATCCTGTTGACTGGCAACGCGAAAAACCGTTTACTGGTGGACGCAATGTTACGATTGCGCTGCTCTTGATTGGGTTGCTCGCCTATAGGTATCAGGCTGAAATCTTGCGGTTCTTCGTTGCGCCTCCGGCTGCAACTACTCAACAGCCTGTGGTACGGCCGCAGCCAGAACCGACAATCGTTGCACCACGAGTCCTGGTACCGGAGAGGCCAAGTTCAGCTCCCACAGGTCAGATTTATCGATGCGGAAATACCTACAGCAACACCCCTTGCGAGGGGGGTAGACAGATAGCACAGCAAAGCAGCCTGTCGGTAAGAGAATCGACGACAAAGGAAATCTACCTCTGCAAAGATTTCCATGGCAACCTGACATGGTAGAGCGCGGCCTGTTCGGCTAATGGTCGCTTTATTGAGCGGATTGCGCGTGTTCCGACCAATATTTCTTGGGATGAACAGGTCGCCATGGCGCGACAGCAGCGACATCGAGCACATGCAAATGCTGCTGAGCAAGTTGTTCCGGTTGCAACTCGTCCTGCTGGTAGCAAAGCCAATGCGTCTGAATGCCGGGAACTGAATGAACGCGTGAATTGGCTCGACAACTTGGGGCGAATTGGCGGGAGCGGCTACACCATGGATTGGATTCGTGAGGAGCGACGTAAAGCGCGCGATCGACAATTCAGGATCGGTTGTTAGCCAATTTGGAAAAATGGAGCATTCGCGGGCGCGGTTTTATGCCTCGCAAGCTCCTTTTCCATGGTCAAGATTTGCTTGACAAGCCTATCGTTTTTGCGTTTGAGTGATTCGGCTAGTGCGTAGTTGCCCGCTGCATGATTGAACGCAACCGCGTCGATGGTAGAAATTCCCCATCGTGATTCCCAGAACAGCGCCAAATGAACGGCGCGAGGAGCTTGCCCCTCGCGTCGATATTTTTTGATGGTAGCTGGCTTGAGGTCTAGAAGTCTAGAAGACTAGAAGACTAGCGAGCTGTAGCGCAGATCATCAAGGATGTAGTGCAGATGCGGCAAATGTGCAGGGTAAGGTGCTCTAAACATCACCTGGGTTTCGGCACGCACAACCTTGAGAGCCCAGCAGCAAAAGGGCGTACTACTACAACTAGCCTAGCGTTTGTGATTACACATAATATACACAAAGGCGACGCGCTTCGGCCAAAAGGGCGGCGCGTGCGAGCGGCTCTTTAACCGACTCCGCATATTGGTCAAGCAGGATTCCTTCAGGCTTTACGCCAAGCAATTTGGCGACTTTTACAGCCGCAGACTCATCAAGGCTGGTGCGTCTCCCAACCTTGTAATTGCTTAAAGCGGCGCGAGTGAGGCCAAGTTCTTGGGCTGCTTTGTAATCGCTGTCCCAGCCGTTTTTTAGCTTCAATTGCTGAATCCATTCATATGCCTTCATGGCGGCTCCTTCGGTGATTGGATGGAATAAATGTAGTTTTTTTGCCGTGTACGTCAACGCACTGAAAATAAACATGACAACGGTACGTTGACCGACTACGGGACGTTAACTACATTTGCGCTGCCAGCCGGGAACTGGTGGTGTTTTCTAAGCCGTTCCCCGGTACTGCCCGTTATGCACACCCGGCTGGCACCACTGTGCAAGTGGTAGGGGACACGGCGTTTCGGGGAAAACAATGGCTGAAACCACTGGTGAGTGTGCGCATGTCCGCATTGCTGTATCGCGATACAGAAATGTTCTTAACTCGTGTGAGTTCTTCGAGGCGGCTCTACAAAAGCCGTTGTCGGAGAATTGGGAGCATTGCTTTGAGGCAGCTCTAGCGCTCAGGTCGTCTCTTTTGCCTGCTGCGGAGCATGTCCGGAATATGGGTGGCCTGCTGCTGATCGGCGGGGAGTTCTGACCATGCAATACACCGTCGCAGCCCATGCGGGCGGGTATGTGGTCGCCCGTAGCCGTGGAAACGGCGAGTGGATAGCGGTACAAGAGTCAGCCTGCTATGAGTCCTGCAGGCGCGAAGCAATCCGCCTGAATGCCGAGCAGAAAGCCCGCCAGCGCTTGGAGCAGGCCCGCCTTATCAGCGCTTCGCTTCAGCCGCGCCGCTCTCTGCGGTACTTTGAGCCGGACGCTTTCGCATGAGAGTTCAGCATTCGGACGAAAAGCCCGTCACCTATGAGCAATGGGCCGGTGGCCGTGTTGCTGATCGTCTTGATCGCCTAGGTTTGCCGAAGCGTTGGCAAGCCCGCCTGATGCGCAATTGGGCGCGAATCCATCGTACTGACCGCCCTGCAAGTGAGCAGTTCTTGCGCCAGTACGTGGCAGACCTTGGCAAGACTCGCATTAACTTGGATGCGTCGGACTGGGAGGTCTGCGAAAAGGCTATGGGCCTTGCGCTGCGCTGCACCCAGCTCGCCATGCTGTACCACGATGCCGCCACGCTGCGCAGCGCCATGGATAGGGTGGTTGTGGGGCAGGGCGTGGAGCCGCCATCGCGCAAGCTCAAGAAATACAGAGAGGATGGTCCGGCCATTTCTCGCATGGCCTGCCCGGTGTGGTGGCGGCGCAAGCTGCGCTCACACCATGGCCGCTGCATTGAATCGGCGGCTATCGGTATTGGCTACGTGAACCGTAGCGAAGAGATTTATTGCAGCAATGAAACCGTGTATCGGATACGGCAGCGGGACAAGGCCGCGGCTGAAATGCTGGCAACCACGTTTGCGCGGAATGAGCACGGCCAAGAGTTGAGCCTTGAAGAGTTGCGCAAGGTCAGCGTGGCCGAGCGCAGCATTAAACGAGCCGAGCTGATGACCCGAATCAGCGGATTTGAGCGCGTGGCCGTGGCTGCTGGTCATGGTGGTTTGTTCATGACCACCACATGCCCCAGTCGCATGCATAAATGGCGCACGGTGGGGCCGAAGTACTCGACCAAGGTCGTTGAAAACCCACGTTATGACGGCACCGAGCCGAGACAGGCCCAAGAGCATTTGGCTGATGTATGGGCGCGCACCAGATCGGCGCTGTTGCGCTATGGCGTGACGCTTTACGGCTTTCGCATTGCTGAGCCGAACCATGACGGCACGCCGCATTGGCATTTCTTGGTTTTCTTTGATCTGAAATGGCCGGGTGAGGCCAAGCGTGCTGCTTTGCCGCGCATTAAAGCCATCTGCAGGCGCTATGCGCTGGGCAAGGGTGAGGCCAAGATGCCTGCTTTCAAAAAAATGTTCACTGAGCGCGTGGTGCCTTACCGCACCAAAAAAGCCGCAAGGGCTGCTGCTGCTGAAGCTGAAACGGCGTGGCGCATTGCTGATCGCCGCAACCAGAACGCTGAGCCGGGTGCCAAAGAGCACCGCGTTGACTTTGAAGAAATGGACTCGGCCAAAGGCTCTGCAGCGGGCTACATCGCAAAGTACGTTGCCAAAAATATCGACGGCTACAAGGTGGGCGAAGACCTGTTCGGCAACCCTGCAATGGAAACATCGGGCCGCGTCGAAGCATGGGCGCGCACATGGGGTATTCGCCAGTTTCAGCAGGTCGGCGGGCCTCCCGTAACGGTATGGCGCGAACTGCGCCGGATTGAAGAGCTGCCCAAGGGTGCCCCGGCGCATCTGGTGATGGCATTCAACGCGGTAAACAAGGTGGAGTTGATCGAAGGCAAGGAAAACGCCTCAGTGGCTTGGGACCGTTACTGCGAAGCGCAGGGCGGCGTTTTCTGTGGCCGTCTGTATTCGATTCGCCTGGACATGCAAGAGCAGGAAGGCTTGAACCGTTACGGCGAAGAAAAGGGCAAGCGTCCGGTAGGCATCTACACAAGCGGCATGGAGACATGGACGCCCCCGTGGATGGCCCACATGCACCCGCCTGCGCTCATTCCGCGCCGGGTGGAATGGTTTGTTGAATCGTCCCGCCATGTGTGGGAGATCGTCGGGCGCCCGCGTCCGGCTGTTTTGAGCGCGCCTTGCGCGCCTTGGACTTGGACTTGTGTCAATAACTGTACGGGGGTTGATGAAGATGGAATTGAGCGAGCAGATGAAGGAAGCGCGGACGGCCTGGGAGAAGGCGCCGGCGCACATCAAATTGATGGCTGGGAAGTACATGGAGCCGGTGTTGACCGTGCTCGAGTCGCTTTGCCAGCTCTCCCCTACGGAGGGTGGCGCGAAAACCATCCCGATTACCTGCAAGGGTTCGAGCTGCAGCAGTGGAAACAGCGGCACATGCATGGGCCTTGGCAGCCAGCAGGCAAAGTGGCCGTTTCCGGGGGAAAGTCATGAATGACGTGTTCAAAGTGCATGAGCCTGCCCGTATCCGTACCGGGAAATACGCGGGCCTTGTCGGTACGGTAACGGAAACCGTAGAAGACGACGGCCAGCAGACCGGCGTGCACCTGGACATTCAGGGCGTGCGCGAGGGCGTGCCGGTCAGCAAGCAACTGTGGTTCAAACGTTCGGCGGTGGAAAGGAACACCCATGGCTAAAGAAATTTTGGGGCGTGTTGACTGCCCGTTTTGTCATTTGAGTCAGGGCGTGCGTGTAACGCATGACAAGAACGGTCAGCCGTTTGGATATTGCGATGGTGGATGCCATGGGCAGATGAAAGTTGGCGGGGACGCTCATCGTGTTGCGCGATTTGTCGAGAAATATCCGTGGGCAGCTCCATTGAATGCCGCAAAGCCCGTATCCGTACCGGTACGGGAACCGGAACCCGAAGCGGTACAGCCCGTAATGGCTCCGGTACAGGTAGTGAAGCCGGAACCGAAACCGAAACCGAAACGCCAGCCGGTAGCGAATCCGTTTGATATCTTTTTGAAGAAAGAGCCAGCATGAACGAAGAAGTACAAGAGCAAAGCAGCGAACAGGCGGCAGACTTTGCCGCGCTGCAGGCGGCAGCAGGGCCGGGGCCGGAAGAGGTGGCGGCAGAAGAGCAGCAAGAGCAGGGCAGGCCTGAACTGGCGACAGAAATTGCGGGTCTGGTGCAGGCCGCTGTTAGCATGCTGGCTCCCATGTTTCCAAGTCTGCCCGGTATCTATACGCCAGAGGCCACGCAATCGGCGGCGGCGGCGGTGGCCGGGGTCTGCCACAAGCACGGCTGGATGCAAGGCGGGGTCATGGGCCGCTGGGGTGAAGAAATTGCCTGCGTTGCCATCGTGGGGCCGCTGGCCTTTGCCACGTATCAGGGCGTCAAGACCGATATCGCAGCCCGTCAGCCCGTGGAGCGCATCGGTGGGCCTGATCTATCGGCACCTGTTCCCGTAGCGGGGCCGGTACCGTCCAAGGCGGTGACTTTTGGAGCTCCGGTACCCGCATCGGAGGCCGTAGCTGCATGAAAACCAATGACGGTCAGCTTTATGTGATCGCCGGGGCTTCGCGCTCCGGTAAGACCGCCTGGACACGAAAGCGCATCGCCAAGGCTAAGCGCATCTGGGCTTGGGATCCTGAGGCGCAGTGGTGCGAGCTGCCCGGCTGGCGAAAGGTCAGCACGCGTGCCGAGCTGCTGGCCTGCGCGCAAAAGCCGGGGGCGCAGAAGGTGGCGTTTGTGGCCGGGGGGCAGCTCAAGGAAGACTTTGATTTCTGGGCCGGTGCCGTGATGTACGCGGGCCGCTACGTGGAGCCGCTGGACGCTGTGGCAGAGGAGCTGGCGGACGTAACCACGCCCAGCAAAGCGCCGGGGAACTGGGGAATTCTGGTGCGCCGGGGTTTGAAGCGGGGGATTTCCCTGTACTGCATCAGTCAGCGATGGTCGGAGGCCGATAAGACCGCGTTCGGCAATGCGTCGGACTTCGTGATTTTTCGGCAGTCGTCGGGGGATGATGTCACCTATCTGGCGCGCAAAACGCGGGTAGAGCAGGGTGAAATCAATGGCCTCGTGCCGTTGCAGTACGTACACATGAATGCGCTAAATGGCGAGATTTTGCGGGGGAAATTGCGGTTTTAACGGGCATTTTGGGTACGGGAACGGGAACGGATACAGCGCCTATGCGGGCGCTGTTTTCTTTTGTGCAATGGAGCCATGCCAGCACGGGGCTATGCCGCTGCGGCTGACCTTATGTGCAACTGTTCAACACGGGACAACAAAATGACTTCTGCGGAAATGACCAAGATCGCCATTGCGGGCGGCATCTTGTTTGCAGCTTACAAATACGGCAACGGCCTGATTAAGGCCGGTGCTGTCGCCGTGGCCGCTGGCGTGATCGCCAAGCGCGTTCCCTATGTCAAAGACGTGATGTAAAGGGGAAGTCATGAGCGTCGGAAAACTCAACCGCTACGGCCTGCCTTTCTCCAACGTGGTGCCCACTGGCACCGCAACCAACCAAGTTACGCCAGGTCGTACCTTGGAAACTCTGCGCTTGCGTCTGGGCGGCACGAGCTTCACCAAGGCCATGCTGCCGCTGATCAAAATCAAGGCCAATGGCAAGGTAATTCTGGAAGCGTCCGGTGCAGAGCTGGACAAAATCAATGCCTACCGTGGCACGACGCTGGATGCCGGTTTTCTGGACATTCCCTTTGCGGACTACCGACTCAATAACGAGTTTGACCGCATGGTGGGCGCATTCGATACGTCCATGGGTATCAGCAATATCACCACTGAGGTGCAGATTGCGGGTGCCACGGCTCCTACGCTGCAGCCCATCCTGATCGAATCGGCGCAGCAAAAAGCCCGTGGCGGTGATTACGCGCCTTATGCGCCGCTGATCTCAAAGCTGCTGCGCTACCCATTCAGCCAGGCCACGGGCGGGCGTCTGCCGGTCAACGTGCCCTTTGGTGCGCAGTCTGGCTCCATCATCAAGCGCCTGCACATTTTCCACACCGGCAACATGACCGGCGCAACCGTGAAAGAGGACGGCCTCGTCATCCATGAATCGGTCAAGGCGGAAAACGAATACGAACAAAAGAGCCAAGGCCGCGTGCCTCAGGCCAATGTCTATACGCTGGATTTCTGCGTGGACGGCGCTGTGGGCAAAGCTCTGGACACTCGCCAAGCGCGTTCGCTGGAATGGCTGTTCGACTTCTCGGCGGCTGATAACGGCGTGGTGCTGGTGGAATACCTCGACCCGCTGGGCAACCTGTAAGGGGGCGCTATGGATTGGGGCGATTGGACGCAACAAGTAGCCGGGAGCCTCATCAACAAGGCTTCTGATAACAAGTGGGTGCAGCCCTACGAAATCCAGAAGATGCAATTGCAGGCGCTGGGCCAGTTGGGCATGTATCAAGAGGGTCAAGCCAGCGTGACGGCTGGCCGTCAAGGCCTGACGATCTCGCCAACGCTGCTGTTGATCGGCGCTGTGGCAATGATCGTCATCATGACAAGGGACTAGCCAATGTCAGCAGCGGCGGGAGCAGGGGCGGCAGCATCGGCGGTCAGTCCTTGGGCCAATTTTGCGGGCATGTTCGCTATGGGTCTGGGTAGTGCCGTCAACGGCACGCCCGGTATGGCAACCGGCACGCAGGCCAATAAATACGATAACTCCGGCTGGAATGTGAATTTCGGGCCGGGAAATATCGACAGTGCGCGGTCTGAGGCGCAAGCAAGCGCTTTTGATGCGTACCTGCCTTATGCGGTGCTTTTTGTGGGGGTAATGGTCGTATGGCGCATGACCCGCAAAAGCTGAGTTTAGTGCTGGGGGAGTGGGGGGACGATGCCGCGCATTGGCTGGGGCGTGCGCTGGCATCGGCAACCCTGCAGGACCTGCACAAGCAATGGCTGCACGGCGCAAAGCTGTACCGAATCATGCATGAGGGTGAGTGCGTCGGAGCCTACCTGCTGCGCGTTGACAGCACGGCCAGGGGGCAACAGGGCGTGATTGTGGCGGCGGCGGCAGAGCTGCGGGGCGTGGACATGATTCAAACCTGCATGCCTGCCATTGAAGCCAGCTTCTGCGGCGTGAGCTCTATTCGGTTTCATACCGCAAAACCGGCAGTTGCCCGAAAAATGGCCCGCATGGGCTACGGGCCGCAAGAGCTGATCTGTGTGAAGGAAATCGCGGCATGACTTCGCGGCAAAAACTCTATGAATTCGGCTTGCCTCTGGGCGCTGGTGCAACCCGCACCAAGCTGGGCGGCGGCTATGTCTGCGGCGGCGGTGGCGATTCCGACAGCACCCAGCAATCCAACAGCTACGACAACCGGGTGGCGGTGCAGGACGGCGTGGGTCTGTCTTCGTCAGATAACAACTGGATTAACGCCAGCCGCACCAATAACTATGAGGCAACGACCAACTACACCAGCAACACCACCAGCAATGTGACGGTGATGGATGGTGGCCTGATTGGTCGTGGTCTGGATACCGTGGACGCGGCATTCAAGGGAATGCTGGGCGCCACATCAAGCACCTATGACGGTGCCTTGTCTTCGGTAAACAAGACCGTAGGGGCTGCGCTCGACAGCATCAACATCAATAACGCCACGAATGCAGACAGCTTTACCAAGCTGCTTGACACGGCGGGCGACTGGTTCAATAAGTCGCAAGGCCTGATAGGCCAGACGCAAAAAAGCGTGGCTGATGCCTACGCACAAGCGCAGACCGAAGCCAAGGGAACCATTGATAACAAAACCATCATGGTGATTGCCGTGGCGGCAGTCGCCGGGCTGGCGTTCGTGAATAAGGCCAAGTAATGCGCACGCTATCTCAAATCGTCTACCCAGATCAAAGCTTTTGGCTGAACGGCACAGGGCGATATATCCGCCTGATGGAATGCGTGGAGCCTGTGAATCTGCGCGTGATTCGCCAGGGCCGCGTCGTCTATGACGCTCAGGCCGTGGAGGCCGGTTTTTACACCATGCCAGACGGCGGTTTTGACGCGGTAGAGGTCATGACGCTGGGCGGGCCACAGTTGGTGAAGGTCGCCATTTCTGATGGTGATGGCGGCTATGACCGCTATACCGGCACCGTGAATCTGGCCACGGCCACGGCCATTGCAAACACCGGGCCTGTGCCGATTAGCGTGGCATCCACGCTGCTTGTGCCGGCCAACGCCAAGCGCCGGGGCATTCGCTTTTTGAACAGTGGCACGACCATCGTCTATTTGGGCGGCATGGGTGTGGATCTGGTTAATGGCTGCTTGAAGATCAAGCCCGGCGAAATGCTGCTGGAAAGCGAAGCACCAAGCGC
The DNA here is from genome assembly GCF_012844455.2 of Comamonas suwonensis. Lineage (GTDB taxonomy): Bacteria > Pseudomonadota > Gammaproteobacteria > Burkholderiales > Burkholderiaceae_C > Comamonas > Comamonas suwonensis. The sequence continues at coordinate 330,926 of NZ_JABBCQ020000003.1, forward strand.
CGCATGGTACGGCGTGAGCGAAGGCGGCGCGGGGATTGTCAAGGTGCAGGAGCTAATGGGATGAGCTTCATCTACAACGCCGGTACAGACGGCATCTACAACGAAAGCGATGAATTTATGGCGGGTCAAATCGCATACAGCGCGGCGGGTGTGATTCCTTCCGGCTGGCTGGAGTGCAACGGAGCAGCCATCAGCCGTGCAACCTATGGCACCTTGTTTGCATCCATCGGCACCAACTATGGGGCAGGCGATGGCGCAACCACGTTCAACCTGCCAGACCTGCGCGGCGAATTCCTGCGCGGCGCTGACCGTGGGCGCGGTGTGGACGCTGGGCGTGCCATTGGCAGCGCACAGGGTGATGCAATCCGAAATATATCGGGAGCGCTGGCGGGTGAGTACGCCGCAACATTTGCGGATGGGGGGAGTGGGGCACTTGCTCCTGCTAGTAGTTATGGATACACGGTGGCAGGCCCGACAAGCGCACAGGACAGGGGGTTTGGCGTTTCACTTGATGCATCCCGCCAAGTCCCAACAGCAGCAGAAAACCGCCCACGCAACGTGGCCTTGGTGCCGGTCATTAAGTACAGCTAAGGCGGTCACATGAAGCTAATCCACCACTACAGCGAAGAAACCGGCGAGTACCTCGGCACAAGCGATGGCTTTGAGAGCCCGCTTGAACCCGGCGTTTTTCTGATTCCAGCCTTTGCCACTGATATCGACCTGCCAGAGTTCGTACCGGGCAAGGCGCTGGTTTTCAAAGACGGCGCATGGACGCTAGTCGATGCGTAATGCCTACCTGATCGCAGCCGCTGGCCTGCTGGCCGCTGGTGCTTGGGTCATGTACCGCAGGCAGCAAGAGGCCGTCGATGCAGAAGAGGGCGGCAGCGATTGGGAGAGCGACACATGGACGGACGTTGAAAGCGCGTCCAACACCGTCACGCAGGGCGCGGCGGAAGTCATAGATAGCCTGACGGGGGGCAGCATGAAACTATCCAACATGAGCCGCGTCACGGCGGCAGACCTGAATCATCCCAATGTGCGCGCCTTGCTGCGCGTCATTCGGCGCGGGGAGGGCACCGTAGACGAGGCGGGATATCGCCGGATTTTTGGCGGGCAGCTTTTTGAAGGCTTTGCCGACCATCCGCGCATTGCCGTTACCAAGACCATGCGCAATGGCAAACGAATCACCAGCACGGCAGCAGGCGCTTATCAGTTCCTGAGTAGCACATGGGATGAAACCGCCCGAATCATGGGCCTTCGCGGCTTTTCGCCAGCGAATCAAGACTTAGGCGCAGTGGGCCGCATTGCAGCCCGAAACGCGCTTGAAGACATCAAGGCAGGCCGCTTTGAAGTGGCCGTTAAAAAAATCGCATGGGAATGGGCAAGCATGCCCGGCAGTCCCTACGGTCAACCCGTCATCAGCATGGACACGGCGCGGGCCGTCTACGTTGAAGCAGGCGGCAGCAGCTACTAAGGGGCAGGCATGGCAATGAAAAAAGATGAATTGCTAGTGCTGGGCCTTGCGGGCGTGGCCGTCTACATGATCGTCAAAAGCCAGGGCATCAACATCGGCGGTGCCGTCAAAAAGGCCGTAGGCGGCGCTGGCGGCGGCGTCCTGCCCGTGGGCAAGACTCCGGGCACCAACTATTACAGCCCATGGTTCAACTTCAACGGCGGCCAGATCGGCTACGGCCTGTTTGATGGCGCTATGGATAGCTTGGGCTTCGGCGCTGACAACGTGACCGTAGGCGGCAATAAAGGCACCGGCACCGGCTTGGGCCTCTCGCTGGACAACAGCGGCTTAGGCATGACCTACGGCGGCGTTGAGTCCAACGGCTGGAGCCTGTTCGGCGGCGGTGCGTCTGGGAGCTGGTAAGCCATGAAGACCCAGCACCTGTACCTACTGGCGGGCGGCGTCGTCGCGGCGGCGCTGGTCTGGGCCGTCACGCGAGCCAGCAGCACCAGTGCCAGCAACGCAGGCCAGTACATCGGCGGGGCCGTGGTGGACATGGCGGACGGCGTGATTGGCGGTGCTGTGGTGGGCGTTGGGGAGATTTTCGGCATACCGGGTACCAACATGACCAAGTGTGAGAGAGCAAAAGCAGAGGGCCGGACTTGGGACGCGTCTTTCGACTGCCCGGCCGGGGATTTCATCAAATATCTGTGGGACTAAAGGGGGGGAGCTATGGGCAAGATTTGGAATCGTTTACGTGAGCCGTCCACATGGGCGGGTTTGTCTGCGCTGGGCATCTTGTTCGGCGTGCCAGAAGCCGCAGTGGGTGCCGTGGGCCAGATCGTGGGCGGCGTGGCCGCTTTGGGTGCAATCGTGCTGGCCGAGCGCAAATGACGGGTGATGAGCTGCGCCCGCTGCTGGCAATTGTGGGGCCAGCCTTAGCCGTCTATGCAGGCATACGGGCTGATCTGGCCCGGCTGCATGCCAAGGTGGACAAGGCTCATAGCCGCATTGATGACTTAACCAAAGGAGGAAGCAACCATGGCAAAGAAACGAAGCACGCCCAAGCGTGACAGCAAGGGCCGCTTTAAGAAGCGCAAATGAGAGTGCCAGGATTCATACCGGGGCCGGTCGATCTGGCCCGAGAGGCATTGATTGTGGTGGGCGGGGCCATCATCGCGGCGGCAGTCATTGGGCAAGTGCCTGCGCTGCGCGACTGGATCAAGAAACAGTGGGCCGGGACTCCGAACCCGCTGGGGCCGGGTGAATAGATGCGCTGATTCAACCGATTTGGAAAACGGGGCTGTTCGCAGCCCCATTTTTATGGGCGTTAATCTCTTCTTCGAGGCTCAACATTTGCTTGACAAGGCGGGCATTTTCGCGCTTGGCTGCTTGATAGCTGGCAAAGTATGTCGAGGCTTGATTAGCGGAGGTGATTTCGATGGTGCGAATGCCCCAGACGGATTCCCAAAACAAGGCCAGATGGATAGGCCTTGGAGCCTGTCCTTGCTTTCGGTATTTGCGCAGCGTGGACGGCGCAATATCGAGCAGTCTGGCCTTTTGCTCGATGGAGCCGGGAACGTTATCCAGCACGTAGCTGAAATGGGGTAGATGGGCGGGGTATGGTGCTCTGAACATGGCCTAAATATCCACCATGAAACCAGCTAGAACACACGTCCCGTAAGAGGTTGCAGCTTCATTATTAATAGCGCATTTGATTTAACATAATATACAAACCGTCGGCGGCCTGAGTCATGTTTGCTACGGCAGCAGTAGCAGCACCACTAGCGCCCATCAGCGTTCCGGCGATGGCAGCGCCGGTTAGAAACTTGCGCACCATGCGCGATTTGCACGCGCTATCTCGCTCGCCCTCCAGAGCTGCAATCACCATCCATTTTTGAGGATCCTCACCCATTTCTTCGGCTAGTGCGCCGGCAATCGCTGGGCTTAGGTGCGCTCGCACTTTTGCGGTGGCTAGGGTGGTTCTTGCAAGGTTCAAACGCTCAGTCCAGTAAGGCGCTGGTTGCTGCGCCAGTGCCTTTTCCAATAAATCAAGCGTTGTTTGCATGTGTGCCCCTGTTGCTTTGTTGACTACAAAGTGCAGTCATTATGCAAATAACGTTGACTGCAATGTGCAGTCATGGTTATCGTTCGCTCCGTGACTGCATGTTGCAGTCATTACTTGGAGCAACAAATGATCAGAGTCACCGTCCCGAATCTTCCTATCCGCATCCAGTCGTACTCCAGCAAAAAAGACGGCTCCGCCCAGCAACTGCGCCTCCAGGTCGCGTATCTGCATACGGTTGATCAGGATGATCAGCCCCTTCCTTACCCTGAAAAGGTTGAGCTCTTCGTTCGCGACAATGGGCAGCCATTGGCAGCGGGCGAATACACGTTTCGTCCGAGCGCGATCACTGTGCGCGATGGTCGTGCCTCGTTTGACGCTTCGCGAGTCGTTCCGATCAAGCCGAAGTCTGCAGCTCAGTAAGCGAGGTGCACCATGGAAAACGCAGCACGCGAAGCCATGGCACAGGGGGCGCTTCTGGCGCTCCTTTTTGCATGGAATGAACACCAGCCCCCGGGCATCAAAGCTGACCGCGTGACGGTCACTCTCAACATTGACGACAGCGTGACCTACAGCGAGGTGACTTACTGGGCCGGTGATCATGCGATCGGTGGGGAGGGCTTCTGATGGACCGCGAAGTCGATCCGGGCGATGCCCCTAAGTGGTGGTTGATTCCTTTTTTCTGGGTTCCGCTTGGCATCTTGATTTGGGTGGGGGTGATTAGTCTCTGCCACGTGTTCTTGACGATTTCCGGCCTGATTGGTGGTGCGTGATGGCTCTCACGCTCATTCAAGCAAATCCCGGTACCGGCATGACGCTGGACATTGGCCGTCTTGCCCCAGTGCCTGACAGGTTCAAATTCGCCCCCAGCAATGGGGCGCTTCACCTCGAATACCTGCGCTTTCTCGCTGCTGAGCTCGATGCACCTCCATCCTGGAAAAAGCTCCCTCCTGACTATGACCGCCAGTGCTATCAGGTGCAGTGCTCGCTGCGTAGTCACGCTGAATACCTGATCGAAGCGGGGGTGCGCGGATGAAGCCCGTATTCGGTCAAGGCTTCTTGGATCGGCTGGAAAAGATTGCGGCTGCTCCCCAGCCTGAGTTCCGTTTTGACCCAGAAAAGCACAAGCCTTGGGCAACGATCGCAAACCAGCATGTAACCCCGCGCATGAAGGCCGCTCGTGCCCGCTACGTAGCCCGTTCTGAGGCCAATGCGCGCGTGTCTCATGCACGCATGCTCTCGTTGCTGGGCGAGGCGCAGGCAGCGCGCGAAGCGCGCGGGCTTGTCTCACTATCAACAACTTGCAAGGCTGATGGTTCTGGTCTTTCGGTGGTTGATTTCGTGGCTGAAAACACCATCGAAATTGACCACCAAAAGGCCCGCATTACCCGCATGCAAAAAAGCGTCGGTATCTCGGCCAAAGCCTTGCACCACCTGGGCGAAAAAAACCAGCGCGTCTGGATGCTCACGCTGACCTATCGCGGCACAAACCGCGATTGGAGGCCCGAACACATCAGCCGTTATCTCGATGGTCTGCGCAAGTGGCATTACAGCCGTACAGGCTCCAAGAAGGTTCGCTATGTCTGGGTGGCAGAGCTGCAAAAACGCGGCGTCATCCACTACCACGTGTGCGTGTGGCTCAACCATGGCCTGACCCCTCCAAAGCCCGATAGCGCATGGAAAAAGAAGGGCGCATTTCAGGCACCCATGTGGACGCATGGCATGTCAAACCGGGTACGCGCAACGCATCCCGTTGCCTACCTCATGAAGTACGCCAGCAAAGGCACATCAGAAGGGAAGTTTCCGCATGGCGCTCGCATCAGTGGTGTTGGTGGGCTTGATGAAATTGGCCGTGGTTGCCGTCGCTGGGTTCTGTGGCCTGCGTATGTGCAGGGCAATGCTTCCATCAAAGACAGGTTCAGACCTGCGCCGGGCGGCGGCTATCTCAATGCTGAAACCGGGGAACTCCTACGGTCTGAGTTCGTGCCAACGGGCGGCGGTTTTACGCGATTTGTGCGGGTGCGCACCACCCCCAGAAGCATTGAAAACACAGGTGGCCCCTTTAGCTGGCTATCGGACAAGCCGGGGGTAGCGCATGCGTGATTTGCTGCTCTGGCTTTTGCTTTGCGTCGTCGTGACTGGCTGCGCGTCCATTGCGCCTGAACCTGAATGGGTGCAGGCCGTAACAGGGAAGTTCTGGTAATGGATCAAAACCTTATAGAGCTTTTTGTAGCTGGGACGACCTTCTTTGCGTTCGTGCTTGGCTATAGGCAGGGGAGGGTCGGCTAATGCTGATTTCTGCATATCTCGGGCTGCTAGTCCTGGCCTATTTCGGTGGCTACAAGGTGGGCTACGTCGTCAAGTTCATCAACCAATTGGGCAATAGTGCCTAAGCGTTTGCCGGTCGCATTACCGGCGTTTTTTGAGGTGTTCAATGAAGGAAAAACTGAAGACTCTGCGTGCACGCGCAATGGTTCTGGCGCTGTCTGCTGGCCCGGCTCTGGCTATGGCTGCTGACCCCACTGACCCTGTGGCAGCTATTGGTCAGGCAAAGACTGATATCAGCTTGATCATTGTGGCCGGTGGCGGTTCATTGGTGACTCTGGCCCTGCTTGGCGTGGGCTGGGTTGTGGGTGCCCGTTTCGTCAAGAAGCTGGGTCGAGCTGGCTAATGGTGGCGGCGCTCTGCTGCCCCTGCGTAGCGGGGGTGGCAGAGCGCCGTAACTCTTTTTGCTCAGATTATTTTTATGAAAATTTTGCGCTTCCTGCGAATCTTCCTGCTAGTCAATCTGATGGTCTATGCAGGCGGCGCTATGGCTGTCATTGCAAAACAGCCTTTGTATGGAATTCAGTTTTTTGAGTTAACAGATACCAGCCCTGAGAATCTATGCAAAAGAACGCGTGAGGCATATCCGGGCGCTGATTCATATTCACTTGAGGGCATGATCTGTGTTATTCGTCGGTATGGTGACAATCATCGTCTAGCTATTAATAAGATTAATGATGTATGTCCTGAAAATAGCTCTGAATCTGGTGCTTCTTGCTCGTGTAATGCCTCATTCTTTGAGGAGGGTGGGCAGTGTGTTGCTGAGATGTCTTCTGAAAAAGCATGTGGCGTTGCTTTATATAACAGCGGTTCTGCTACAAGGTCGCCTGTCACATTAGATGGGAATATTGCTGATGGAGTTTACTGTCAGCCTCAAGGTGATGACGTAAAGCCGGGTCTTGCTTGCGCAATGACTTTTGAGAAAGATATTGGCTGGAAAACTGATGATGGGCAGTGGCATTCTCGGGGTGTTCTCCAGCCTCGCATGATTGGCGGAAACTTTCAGCCTTGCGTGCCGGGTATCGATGGCGACAACAATCCTCCCGATCCTGCGAAGCCGCCAGAACTTCCGAAAAAGCAGGATAACGCTTGTCCCAATGGGTACCCCGGTGATATAGGAGGGGAGACTAAGTGCATCCCCAGTTTTGGCTATAACGGCGTAGATTTCGCGCCTAAAACAAAGTCCTCTGAGACAGCGACAACCAAGACGGATACGACTACAAAAACAGAATGTTCTTCTGGAAAATGCAAGACCACAGAGACCGTAAAAGTTACTGACAAGGCTACAGGTCAGACAACGACAACCGAGAACGTCACCACAGAAGTTGACCGGGACTGGTGCAATAAATCAGAAAATAAAGACAAATGCGCGGCTAACGGCAAGCCTCCATACGCTGGTCAGGGAACGGATTCTTCAGGTACTGAAGCCCAAAACGGCGATGGCGACGGCGAAGAAAAGGGCGGTCGATGTGGGGCAAAGGGTCAGCCGCCCTGCAAAATTGATGAAACCGGTACGCCGACTGGTGAAGGCAAATTTGATCCAGCGCTCGATAAGCAAGCGCAAGATCATCAGCACCGCATGGATACATTAGGAGGAATTAAAAGCACTGCCGATAAAGATACCTCAATGGGGTTTACTGGATTTGCTTGGCTCACGCATAAAGCTTGTTCACCTTGGAATCTCGGTGATTTAAAAATATTGACAGAGACATTCAAGATTGAACTGAATATCTGTGTCATAGAGCCTTATGTAATACCGGTGATGAATTTTCTCTGGATTCTCGCAACTATATTTATGACGTTCTCAAGGGTTGCTAGCGTCATGGGTGCAAAGGTGGACTAATGCCATTAATCGGTGGATTACTTTCAAATCTATTGGTCGGACTCGTTAACTGGTTCGCTCAGTACTTCGGGCGCAAGGTCGCATTCGGTGCGGCTACGGTTGCGGCAATGACGGCTTTGACTGCGGCGCTCTTCGTTTTTATGCGCGGCATCGTTGGCCCTCTGATAGCCCAGCTTGACGGCACTGCAGGCAGGTTCATGGAGGCTATGCAAATGGTCATTCCACCTGTCGCTCCGGCTTGCTTGAGTACCTACGTAGTTGTTTGGACCGCCGCTACTGCGTACACATGGCAGCGCGATCTGATCCACCTCTTTGCGAAAGCGGGGTAAGCCATGCCGGTCTATGTTGTGCAAGGCAAATTGGGTACCGGCAAAGGCCTGTACTGCATGATGAAGATGGACGATGCCTTGCGCGATGGGCGCCGGGTGGCGACAAACTTTGATCTCTTCCTAGAACATTTGATGCCGGCCAATAGCAAGGTTTCGGCCATCCGTGTGCCTGATAAGCCAACGGCGCAAGATTTGGACGATATCGGCCCGGGCAACCCTGATTCGCCATTTGATGAAGAGCGAAACGGCATCTTGGTGCTAGATGAGTTGGGTAGCTGGCTTAACTCGCGCGGCTTCAATTCGCCTGAGCGCGCGGCCTTGCTCGACTGGCTCATTCACGCCCGTAAAAAGGGCTGGGACGTTTACTTGGTGGTGCAGAGCATCGACATGATTGATAAGCAGGTGCGCGTCGGTCTGGCCGAGTATCAGGTGCGCATGATCCGCGGCGACAAAATCAAGATACCGGTCGTCGGCACGTTCTTGGGCAAGCGTGGCCGTCTGCCAAAGTTTCATATCGCCAATATCAGTTTGACGGATGTGCCAGGTCTAACCATTGACCGTGAATTCTTCAAGGCAGGCTATCTGTACAAGGGCTATGACACTTTGCAGATCTTCCGTGATTGGGTGCGCAATCCCGTAGACCCTCGGTTTAAAACAGAGCTCTACGGCGGCCCATACAGCATGTTGACTGCATGGCACCTCAAGGGCCGTTTTGAAGCGCCAAAGGCTCGCCAAAGCCTGTTGCAGCGCCTATTCAGCCAACCTCAGGTAAAGCCTGCTCCTAAGCCACGTCTGGCCGCTGTGGCCTTGTGTTCAAAACTGCCGCCGGATGAAGCGTGGAAACTCGCACGGCGCTATGTCCAAGGGGGCGTGTGATGTGGTGGCTTATCTTCTCTTGGTTGATCGGCGTAGGTGTCTGCCTCTGGGCCGTCAGTGAGCTTTTGGGCGATGCTGGTGGGGAAATGGACAAGCCATGGGAAAAGCGCTGAAACTCCTGCTGGCTGCGTCCGCTGTGAGCGTGGCCATGCTCGCCAATGCAGCTGAACCGGGTAGGGTGGTCGGCTGCACCAAGACTGCCAAGGCATGCACCTGCTACAGCCCATCCGGCCGTCCGGTAGAAGTTGATAAAGGCATCTGCGAAGCAAAGTTTGCCCCGGTCACGGTCATGACGTTTGAGGGTGGCGATATGTCGGCATTGGTCACCCCGGTCCGGGTTGGGCCGCCTGAGCTAGAAAATTTACCGTTCAAAAAATTGCCAATTCAGTGGCTGATAGAGCGCTGAGGGGGTATCGGGGGCCGCGCCCCTGATGTCAACCTTTGATCAGGCATTGCCAGTTACATCGACCTGGCTGCATGCGGCACCTCCCGCACGGCATGCTGCTGGACGGAACGCAATTAGGTTGCAAACCAATGCGGCTGAATCACCCGCCTGAAAGACAAACCGGCGAAGCCGCAGCAGCGCGTGGATACACTCTCTTACAGGAGGGTGTAGACATGTCTCGTTATAGGTCTGAGCAATCAGATGGCGATTTCTTGACCGATGTTTTCAAGATCGCTTTGGGCGTATTTATTGGTGGACTTCTAGCCGCATTGGCATACACCAAATACATGGCTTGGGAGGTTGAGCATTCGCTACGGCAAGCATCTGTGGAAATTCAGAAGCAAGCTGAGCGATCAAGAATTCAAGCTGAGGCAGAGCGTCGTCAGCGTGATGCTGCGGCAAGTGTGAAAGCAAGCCAACAGCGTCAGCAGGCGGCTGATTTGGAGATGCAGGCAAGTCAAAAGCTGCGACATGAGGCTGATATGCGTGCGGCATGGAGCCAGATCTACAAGCCTTCTGCTGCGTGTCAGGCCGAGCAGATAACTCTGTCATGTGCCAATGCACATGCCGCTGCGCATAAAAGGTTCATGGAAATTTACGGCGAGATACCGCCACGCTTTTAGCCGATGCGGAAAATCGGCAGATTGGCTGCGCCAGTCTCTGTCTTGAGCAAATCGGCTTCTAGCTTGCTGATCTGCTCTTTGAGGCGCTTGTTTTGGCGCTCAAGAGATTGGGCGTGCGCGAAGTAAGTTGCGGTGCGTAGTCCTGCAATGGACTCTATATAGCCAATGCCCCAGGTCGATTCCCAGAACAGTGCAATGTGGACGGGCCTTGGGGCTTGGCCTGCGGCGCGGTATTTGCGCAGCGTTGCAGGAGAAATGTCCAGCAGCTTGGCTTTTTGCTCAATGCTGCCGGGCACGTTATCGAGGATGGAAGAGAAGTGAGGGAGGTGAGCTGGGTATGGAGTACGAAACATCACATGACGTTCGGATGGCCATTATGAAAATTGGATCAATACCCGTTGCAGCAGCTTTGCCCTGATTCTGACTCCTATACGATTTAACATAATATACATCGTCTCTAGTAGAAAAGCTTTAAAAAAGAGAGCGCTAAGGCTCTGATTTCTAAGGCTTTTGGCGGACCTCACGGCCAGCATCGCTACTACTACCTCTTACCCAAATTCAGCGAGAAGAACAACTCACCTCGTTGACGCACGGTTCGCACTCTAAGGACTTCGTTCCCAACTGTCAAACATTTTTGATTGACTCGTCATCTTTTTCCAGCATCGGCGCTGCGTCCGCTGCTACAAAATCGCAAGCACTGGACCTGTTCCGAGCCCCCGCAGGAGCCGCACGGCATCCCGTCTGAGTCCACCATTGAATCGTTCACATTGTCGACGTCTCCACATCCAACTGGACACGTGTGTGGATCAAACCCATGGTTGCAAGAACCATCGTCACGCAGCATCTGCACGGTCTTCGCACGTTGAGCAGGCGTTGTGTAGCCGTGTTGAACAGCGATCTCGATGGCGCGATCGAGGTGCAGCTCGGGCACCTGCAGCAGCGCCAGGTCAATGCTGGCCCCCACGCGTAGCTCGTAGGTCTCGTACACCTGGCCACAGCCTTGGTTGGCAGCGTCCGACAAGGCTGCGCACTTCGCTGCCCAGTCGTTTTCCGAGAAGACTTGCGCCTCGCTCGCTGGTGCCACTTCGAGCGCGACGACACTTGGAGACGTAGTAGTAGTTCTTTGTATAGAAGACCCTTGTATATAGAGTGCAGGAAACGGCAAATCCAGTTTGCAGGTTTCGGCAGACGTTTTTGGCTCAAGTTTGCAGGTTTCGGCAGCCAGTTTAGGCTCCAGTTTGCAGGTTTCGGCAAGTGGTTTCGGGGCTTGCTTGATGACTTGGCCAAGCCATTGGCCATCGACGTAATCGGGTAGCCCCTCCAGGACGGCCTGCCGCTCGTCATCGGTCATGGGGCGACCTGGGCATTGCGTGGGCAAGGCCCCGCTAGATCCGCCGCAGTTCCTGCACTGGGTGCGATCGTGGCCGATGCTGTGGAGTGAGAAAATAGCGGCCCGTGGCGCGGGCTGGTCGGAGTCCATCATGGTGCGATCGATGTGCTCAAGCTCGGCAATGACGGCTGGGCAGACCGGCATCAATCCATTGCCAGGTGGCCAGCGCTGCAGCCACATGACCTGATCCGGGTATTTGAGGCCGAGCTTGGCGTGGTGCCAGGTCAAGCTGCCCTCGGCAAAAGCACTGAGCACGTTCCATCGGTGCCGCAGCCGAAACCAGAAGCTACGCGATTTCCATAGCTCTAGGCGCTTGTCTGGCGCGGTGTTGTCGCCAATCTCGTAATCAGTTGAGCAGGTGGATTTCATATCAAACCATCTTCAATGCGGGATTGCTGGGGGGGATGGGCTGGACCCACCGGCCTGGGCTGGTGAGGACAACACAGGACAGATGGGCCACAACCGTGCCGCGGCTGTGGATCTCATAGCGGACGATGTTTGTGCGGTTCGCGGCTGGCAGGTGCCAGCCACACTTGATGACCTCCCTCTGGGTCTTGGTGCTGAGCTCGTCGACGGTGAGATCCTCGTGGCCGTCCTCACGGTCGCCATGGCGTGCGTACTCCTTGAAGATCTTGGGCGATACCAGGGCCATGCCCTCCTCCACGAAGTGAATCGCCGCGCCGGTCTCGTTGAATTTGAGCTCGCGATTGACCAACCCCATTTGCACCCACTGCATGAAAGCCAATGCCAAGGGGCTTGGCTCGGGTGGCGGCTTGTCGGGGTTTGCGTCGATGTCGGGCAGCGGCTGCAGCAGAAGAACCGGCCCCGGTGTTGCTGCTGCAGCCGGCGGCGGACTTGCAGTGATGGTGCGTCCCTTGAGTACGGGCAGGTCGTCGAGCTCGTCCAGATCAGCGGCCATGCGCTTGAACTCGGCACTCACGCTTTGAGAGCGAGGCACTTGGTCATGACGTAGCTCTTGGGCGGGATTCTTAGGTGCGCTTGGCGCTGGCGGCGGCGCAGCTGCCGCAGGTTTGACAGAAGGCGGCCTTGCGGCCGTAGTTGCGGCAGCTTGGGGCGGCTGGTGCAAGGTGGCGGGCTGAGGAGGCGCAGCTGGTGGTGGTGGTGGCACCGCTGCGGCATCTTGGAATCGTTGCTCCAAGGGCGGTGCGCCCTTCTCTGCCGGCTGTGGGTTCTTGGCCGGCTTGTTCTTTTTGCCAGGCTTGTCCGATGCTGTTGCAGATTCGGATGGATCGAGGAAGTAGCTGCCCTCGCTGTCGCCCAGCAAATACGCGGCTTCGCCGTTGTCGAGGCTGTCGTAGTCCATCTTCAATGGTGTGGGCACGCGGGATCTCGATGCTGCCCCAGCTTCAAACTCGTCGTAGGCTGTATCAGCTTGGGTCTGCTGCACTGGCGCCGTAGGCGCCCTAACTGCCAAGACTGCCGCAGTTTGGGATGGAGTTTCTGGTGCAGGTGTCTTTGCTGCTGCCGCAGTGGTTGCCGCAGGCCTGGGCTTTGCCGCAGCATTCGGCGGCTTGGTGAAAGTAGGCTCCCGCATGATGGCGGCATGCTTTTTAGCTTCTGCCGCATCCTGGGGCCGTTGCTTCGCAGGCTTTGCCGCAACCTGGGATGGTTGGGCTGAGGATGCCGCAGCTTGTGGTGCATTGGCATCGATTGCTGCCGCAGATTCCGATGCAGTGAGAGTTGCAGCAGCTTGATGTTCGTCCTGCCCTGCTCCATCCTTGCGACGGTCGCGGATCTCCAGCCGCCCACGCATGGCGGCCGGGTACTTGCTCTCGTGGTTGAACAGCTTGGCCAGAGGGAACTTGAGCATGGCAAAGTCATGCATGTAGGCCCCCTGCTCTGACCCATCCTCGGCGTAACCGTGCACTGTGACATGCCAGGCGGCCTGGCCGCTGGCAGGGTTGAGCTCGATCGCGCCGTAGTCCTGCCAGGTGTCGAACAGCCGGTCGTTCTTTGCGTTGCCAGGCACGCTTTCATCGGGCTCGTTTGCTTGGATGTGCTCTCGCACGGTATCGGCGAGGCGCTTGGCCACGAACCAGATCGCCCCCTCGAACACCCAACCTGCCGCACCGTTGCGATTCAGGGGGAGCTGTGTGCCAGCTTGGAGCATGGTCCTCATAGACTGCATCAGCAGCTCGATGAGAGGCACGGCCTTGGCCGTGGCGAAGCGGGCCTTGGAGCCTTTTTGCAAGGCACGCTGCGTGGAAAGCTGGTCGGCGCGCTTGACGATCTTGGCGACGAGACTGTCCTTGTCCTGGCCGGTGAGGTATTGCTCCAGGGCATCCAAGGCGGTGGGCGTGTGCGCCAGGAATCGAAGCGCACTTTCTGGCGCAATGCGGGGCAGCAGCAGCTGGGCCAGCTTGGCATGGGCGCTGTAATCGCGCTGCCCCTTGGGCGCGAAGTCCACCAGGTACTCGGCAGTGCGTTGGCCAGCGATCTGCGACAGGCTTCCGCCTGCAGGTGCCCAACGGATTGGATCGGCCTCGCCCACAGGACGCCATGCGATACGCAGGTCGGTCATGGGCTTGGCGATGTCATGCAGCAAAGCGCAGAAGAACACCACATAGGTCCATTGATCGCGCTGGGCGTCAACGATCTCGATCTGGCTTCCGCCTGGCAGCAGATGGGCATTGCGCCAGGTCATGGCCGCGAGCAGCATTTCGATGGTGTGCGACAGCAGGCCCCCTGCGTGGGCGTGGTGGTGCGCTTCCGATGCTGGCATGAGCTGCACGAACTCGGCGTACCGCCGAATCGCCGGCAGCAGGTCCCGCTCCCAAATGGCCTGGGACTGGTGCGACTGGCTCCAGATCTGGGTGATAGCCCGCTCAGCGCGGACGGTGGCCAGCAGCTGTTGGGCATTGAGCACGCGCAACCATCCGGGCTCACTGCCCGCGATGTGGATCTCGTCTGGCTTGAGTGGCTGGTCTTGAGGCCGCGTTGATACTGGCGCGTCCGGCAGCGGCAGCGGGCCTGCAGGCGCAGACTTCACGGGCGTGGCCTTGCTCCAGGGCACCATGGCAAGCAACTTTGAAGCAATACTCTTCACGCGCACTCCTCTTGGAGCAGCATTCGAGCGAAGTGCTGGGCACGCGCTGACTTGCCATCGGTGGGTGTCCAGATAGACAGCTCCTCCCCAGGCTGGCCCAGCGCGAGGAAGTCCATGAAACTCTGCTGCAGCGGGTTCCATTTGATGCGTGAGGCGATGCCGTCGCGGCCCCAATCGCCGCATGTATGCACGAACGACTGCGCCACGACTCGCATGACGAAGCCGTGCCAGTTCTTCTCTTGCTGAGGTTTGGGCACATGCGGCATCTTGGGATGGTCAGCAACCAGCTGCAGCAGGATTGAGCGCACGCAGAAGATTGGATCAAGCTCCTCTTCCAGATACTGCTCCAGCCCCTCGAAGCGACCTAACCAGCGCATGAGCGGATTGGTTTTGCTGGCAAGGCCCAGCAGCTGCAGGCTGTCTGCGATAGCGAATATCGAGCAGCCACGATCGAGCGGATCTCGGCCTAGAAATGGTGGATCACTGTTGGCTCTCTGCTGGATGTGCTGACTATGTAGGTGCGGTGCGCGGGCGAGGTCGTCCATGGGGCGCAACCGTACCTAGTGCGCCCTCAGCTGTCAGCGCGAAACCCTGCGGTGATGACCAGAGGCTTTTCGCTTGAAATGCTCGGAAAACTGTGCTAATAAATTACAATTGGCAACAGTTTTTAGATGCGTTTCTACCCATAGTCGCACTTGCCAAGCTGAGCCCGGCGCCAATTTCTCTAAGACACTCTCAGCATCCGACTAAACGACTGACTTCATCAGTGTGGTAGTCCAGGACCGCTAAAAGGCAAATCTTCTCTATGGAACTACGACTCTCCGAATCAGGACCTGCTTTTCCCTTTGCACTCGTCGATGCCATGCTAGACGGGAAAGTCGTATTTCTATGCGGCGCTGGTATCAGTGCACCGATGCTTCCAGGGTTCTGGGCGTTGGTCACTAAGTGCTTTGAGCAACTGAGTGTTGAGTACACCTTGGCGGAAAAGGCGTCACTGGGCGCTGGTCGATATGAAGAGGTGCTCGGCTCTTTGGAGTGAATCGCACCGGCTTCCT
>NZ_JABBCQ020000040.1 GCF_012844455.2 Comamonas suwonensis
CTGCCGTTGTTCACGCCGGATACAGGCCTGCTCGGCATTGATGATGATGCGTCCTCTGCGCAATCTGGCGGGATCAATGAGATCGTTGTGAAATGGGTTGACCCTATTGCGAAATCAGACTCCGCAGTGCGCGAGAAGAATCTGGGGGCCATCCTCGCCGCACGGGGCATAGCAGTGTGTGAAGAGGTCAACTACCCAGGGATACCGACAGAAGCACTGGCACGTCGTGTGGCCAGGCGTGATTTGCAAGCTAAAAGCGGCTTCATCAAACGCTTGTCAGTGCGCTTGGACCGCAGGGGCAAGAACATCATGCCTGGCCATGTTTTTCGCATCTCCGATCCCTTGCGTGGGATCGACAACATCGTTTTACGCGCTGGTCGTGTGGAGTTCGGCACCGTCACGGACGGGACCATCACGGTGGTTGCGCTGCAGGATGTCTTTGGGTTGCCCGCTACGGTCTACCGAGAGCCTGAAGAAAATGCCTATGTTCCTCCAGATACCCAGCCGAGGATTCCTGCATTTCAAGCTGTGATGGAGGCGCCGTACCGGGAGCTGGTTCAGGCTATGGGTTCTGCGGACCTCGCTGCTTTGGACTCGTCATCCGGCTATCTGCATGCGATGGCTGTACGTCCAGCCGGGATGGCTGAGGCATTTCAGCTGCAGTCACGGGTGAGTCCCGCTGGATATACAGCGGCGGTCGATATGGCGGCCTGGTGCCCAGGCGGCAAGTTGACGGCAGCTATTGGACCAACGGACACGGCCATTGAATTGACCAGCGCGGTAGATCTGGACCAGATTGATGTGGGCACTGCTGCACTCATCGGCGCTGAAATCGTCCGTATTGATGCGGTCGACGTCAGCAACGCACTGCTGACTATCGCTCGGGGCTGTGCTGATACTGTGCCAGCAGCTCATGGCATGGGCACGGCTGTGCTGTGCTACGACGGCTGCGGCGCGGACGAGACCAAGGAATACACGGCCGGGGTCACGGCAGAGGCCAAGCTGCTGACCCGCACTGGCTCGGGCGTACTGGACATCTCTGTGGCTCCTGTCCAGTCCATCACATTTGCCAGCCGCGCTGCCCGCCCTTATCCCCCCGCAGGGCTTCGCATCAATGAACAGCTGCAGCCAGGCCTGGTTATCGGCAGCATGGACATTCGCTGGTCAACGAGAAATCGCGTCATACAGGCTGACAGCCTGGTGGACGCCTCAATGGCGAGCATCTCGCCGGAGCCCGGCACGACCTACACCATCCGGTCATATATCAACGACGTGCTGGTGGACGAGCAATCGAATCTCAACGCATCTACGGCAACGATATCGCTTGCGGCTGCCGGTGCTTGCCTGGTGGAAGTCTGGGCAGTGCGGGACGGCTTGGAGAGCTGGCAGGCGGCTAATGCCACTTTTACTTATCGACCCACGCCTTGGGTCTCTTATGTTGATCAGGCAGGAAATGCCTACGCGGATCAGCACGGCAACACTTACGAGGGCTGATACATGACAAAACGCTTTGGCGATAACCCACAGTTGAAGGCCCTGAAGGGCACCGAAATCATCCCCGCACAGGCACCCAATGGCGGCACAGATACGTCTGGTGCGGAGGTTGCAGCCGGGGACGATATCAGCATCAAGCTGCTGGATCTGATGGGCTTGCGTGTCAATACAGTCACCATCGCGGGTGGTGTGGCCACAGTGGACTGCGGCTATGGCCTGACGCGAAACCATGTGCTGACGCTGACAGGAAATGCAACGCTGGTGCTCGGCAACCTGGCGCCTGCAAGCTATGCAACAGAGGGGGAGATCCGCATCGCGCAAGATGGCACTGGCAGTAGAACACTCACCCTGCCTGCTAACTTCAAGGCACTGGGAGGCAGCGATACCGCTGTGGCATCTGCTGCAGGACGTGTCACGGTCTTGTCTTTCAAGACCGTCAACGACGGGGAGTCGGTGGAGTACGCAATGCAGGAGTCTGCGTAATGCTGCGCCGTCTGATGATCGCAAGCCGTAACTCGGACGTGCCTGATCAGGCCGTGACATGGTCGTCTGTTTTCAAAAGCCCGCTCATCGAACTCACCGCGGACCGGCTGGGTGCATACCGGTCCGGTGCCAGTGCGGTCAATGGCTATCCGGTCGCTTCAATCAGAGCAAATCTGGGCCTTTCATCGGGCAAGTGGTACTTTGAAATTTCCACGGCAAGACCGTATTACCCGGGTAACGCGTGGGAAAGCGCTGGCCTTTGCTCTGAAGCATTTGACTTTGTAAACACGGCGGACAATTCGGTATACATCGGATTTGCTCCGGTGAGCTATGGCCACTGCTATCGACGTTACGGCGGGGGCTCTAATGGCGTTCAAGAGCTCAGGTCAGGCGTGGCAGACTGGGTGGGCTCCATTGAACGAACCCCTGGGGTGCTTGGCATTGCAGTGGACCTTGATGCGGGTAAAGCTTGGTGCGTCATCAACGGAGCATGGACCGCAGGCGCAAATCCTTTAAGCACGCCCTCGGGGCGCTTCACATTTGCAGGCGGCATGACGATGTACCCTGCGGTCACAGTGCAAGATGGCATCTCACCAATGCCCACTGCAACGCACACGCTCAATGCAGGCCTATCACCGTTTAGTGCTGTTCCGGATGCAGCATTCGATGTTGGAGGAATCCTAGAAGGATTTAACAAGGGCTGGGGAGTGACTAGTGAGAAAAGCACGCCTTTAGACAACCACATCTTTGATGGCGAGCGCTTTATCGCTGCACGGGTGGACGACGGTTACACCCGTTTTTACAGCTCACAAGATGGGCAGGTCTTTGAGTATCTAGGCGGCATGGCGGGCGCCAATATGTTCAGCCAGCTTGAAGCGGGGCTAGCCAAAGGGGCCAATTGCTATGCGTCGTTTCCGAAGTACCTTGCGGCCACCAGCAACACTGTGAGCTGGTACTCAGCGACTATCCCGGACTTTACCCGCTCCGGCCCGCCGCAGCCCTGGGCTTCAGCACCGATTACAGGGACCCTGCCGTTGTGCATTGCCTGGGACCCCGACAACAGCCGCTTTGTACGCATCATGGCCGACAATACCGTGACTTGGTCTGCCGATGGCCTGGACTGGTCCATTCTTGGCGCCATGGTCCTGCCCGAGCTTCCCATAGGGTGGACTTGGTACACAGGCATGCGCATGGAGCTGTTTCGCAGCGGCGGCTACTGGTACGCATTGCACAGCGCGCTCGGCTCCAGATTCCAGGCAGACAGCACTTTATTGATGCGCTCTGTCGATCTGCTGGGGCCTTGGGCAGTTTGTCCTGGTACGGGCTTTTACTCCCCTCCAGATGGGGTAGCGGCATGGGACTTCTTCATGCTCACTGCGGTGGCCGTGCGTGGAACAACGATGATCATCACAGCCAGCGGCAGACGCTCAACTCCCGCAGGCTCTGCAACGCGTGAGTTGATCCTGCGCAGTACGGGCGGATTGAACTTTGCGCTCGTGCGCGAAGCCAGCTCATACAACATGCAAGGCTACAACGACTTTACCGAGGTCAAGCCGGTGGGTGCCAGCGGCTTTGTGGCCACGGGGGCCGGTGGCTTGCTGGTCAGTTCAGACGACGGATTAACTTGGTCACGCACAGCAATGGCCCCAGCGCCCACCGCGCTGCGTTCTGATGGGCGGGTTGTTGTCGGTACACGATCTACAGGGGCCAACGGTGCAGCCGAGGGTTGGCACACAGTTGATGGCCAGACTTGGACCAAGTCCACTGTTCGCCGCTACAACAGCGGGCTGCACCGGCACTGGCGTCTGCGGGCGATCAAGGCTGCTGGTGACGTGACTTTTGCTCACCTGGCATTCTTCAGTGGCGCTTCCAAGCTTATGGGCTACACCAAGAGCCAGGGGGCAGGCACAGGCCTGGCCAACGTGGACAACGCCGATGCCGCGACCTTCTGGGGAGCCACTGCGACTGAGCTGGCAGCTGGCAGCGCTTGGGTGGCTTATGACTTCGGCAGCGCCCAGGATGTGACGGCCGTGGAACTGCAGGCCCCCTCTGGGGACAACAGCCGCATGCCTTCCAGTGTGGAGATCGAAGCCAGCGAGGACGGCGTCAACTGGCGGCCAGTTTGGTTTGAGGCTGGGCTGACCTGGTCGGCTGGCGAGAGCAAGAGACTCGAAAAAGCCTCATAAGGCCTTAAAAAAGACGGGCGACCTGGTCAAGTGTTGGAGCACCTGGCCAAGCCCCCGACCCGCAGAGATGACCTGCAAGTCAGGCGAAGACCCGCCGCTCTCGAGAGCCCGGCAAGTCTATCGTCTTTCAACAGTTGAAACTGGCTTGCAATGAATGAAATAAGGTGCGGCAACTGCCGCAAGAAACTGGCCGAGGGTGAGTACATCCGCCTGGCCATCAAGTGCCCCCGTTGTGGAGCATTCAATCAGCTGAGCGCCCAGAGCGCCCCAAAAGAGCCCCACGAGGGCCAGTTGCTGAGATAAATGACGAATCCCATCATTCCTTGGATTGGCGGCAAGCGCCGCCTGGTCGACATGCTGCTCAAGCGCTTTCCGGCGCATGACTGCTACGTAGAAGTCTTCGCAGGCGGCGCGGCCGTGTACTTTGCGCGCCACCCAGCCGACGTCGAAGTGCTTAACGACGTCAATGGCGACCTGGTCAATCTATATAGAGTGGTCACCCATCACCTTGAAGAGTTCGTGCGCCAGTTCAAATGGGCGCTGACGTCGCGGCAGGTCTTCAAATGGCTGCAGGACACCCGCCCCGAGACTCTGACGGACATCCAGCGTGCCGCTCGGTTCTTCTACCTGCAGCAGCAGTCATTCGGTGGCAAGGTGTCTGGTCAGACTTTCGGCACTGCGACCACGGCCCCGGCGATCAACTTGCTGCGCATTGAAGAAAACCTCTCGGCCGCTCACCTGCGCATGGCGGGCGGTACATATATAGAGCAGCTCGACTGGGCCTCCTGTATGGACCGCTACGACCGAGCCCATACGCTCTTCTATATGGATCCCCCGTACTGGGAGACCGAGGGCTACGGCGTGCCATTCCCCTGGGAGCAGTACGAGCTGATGGCCAAGAAGCTCAAGACCCTCAAGGGCAAGGCCGTCATCAGCATCAACGACCACCCGGCGATCAGAGATTGCTTCAAGGACTTTGAGATGGAGGCTCTGAAGTTGGACTACACCGTGGGCGGCGGTGCAAACCGGGTGGAGCGTGGGGAACTGGTGATCTACAGCTGGAACAGAGAAGCTGAGCCCGCTGGTCTGTTCTAATTCTGAAATTCTCTTACGCCTGCTGAAACCGATAACTGGCGCATTTATCACGCATCAGTGCGCCCAGTTATCGCGCCGCGCTTCA
>NZ_JABBCQ020000041.1 GCF_012844455.2 Comamonas suwonensis
TTTTGGCTTTTGTGGGGTGCTCATCACGCCAGCGCTGCTGTGCCTGGTCGGCTCGTTTTTCTTCGGCTTTGGCCGCGTCTTGGAGCGCTACCAGGTCGCGCGTTTGCTGCCGCACCTGGCGCACCGCCTGGCGGCTCTCGACTGCCAGATCCACACTCGGCGGCCGCAGCCTGGCAATCTCTGCACGCAGATCCGCAAGAGACAAGCCTTCGAGTCGCTCTTTTTCGGCCACAGAGGGGCTTTTTAGGGCCTGTGGCGGGCGAATAGGCACTAGCACAGGGGAACTGGCAGGCTCTGGCTTTGCGGCCCTTGCTGCGGCTTTTTGAGCCTCCAATGCAGCTGCTTGCTCGGCCTCCTGCTCCGCGGCTTTCCTGGCGGCAACACGGTCAGGGTGGTAGTAGCTGCGCGGGTCGATTTGGGGTCGTCCCAATGCTTTGGCCCGGGCGGCTTTGGCCGCAGCCAAGTTGCCAGACAAATCGAGAATGAAGCCATCGAGCTGGGCACTCTGGCGTGCCAACTCCCCAGCCTCATGGGCACGCTGCAGCCGGTCGCTGACCTCCTGCATGTGATCCAGCCGCTTGCGGCTTGGCTCCTGGGTTCGCCGCTCGATGGCCGTGGCCGTTGGCCCCAGGTGCTTGGTCGGCGCCCGGTCGATGCCTTGCGCTTCCAGACTGCGATGGTCCACCACGGCATCAATGCCGTTTTCACGCAGCCGCTCATTCGTCATTTGCGCCCACCGGGAGCGCACAGCTTCAAGGTCATCTGCACGTTTGCGTCCGGCCTTTTCTGTGTCCAGCTTTGCCCCCAGTCCATCCGTTTCCACCTTGCGCGTCGTGCGCAGGATGTGGGCGTGGTGGTTGCGGCTGTCGCCCTCTTTGCCCGGTGCGTGGATGGCCACATCGACAGCGCATCCCTCGCGGTTCGCCATGTCCTTGGCGAAGTCCAGGGCCAAGCGCCGCCGTTCTACCGAAGAAAGCTCCTCGGGCAAGGCCACTTCAAACTCACGGGCGACACAAGCGTCCTTGCGCTTTTCGGCCAGCTCCGCCGCATTCCATAGCTTGGATCGGTCGGTGGCCCATGAGGCCGCACCGTCTGGCAAAACGATGTCAGCGCTTTCGACACCACCTTTACGGGTGTAGTCGTGCATTTCTCCTGTGCGCTCGTCGGTGATCTTGCACCCAGCACGATAAGCCGCCGCCGCTGTCGCACTGCGACCAGCGGAACGGGAAACGGCTTTAACGCTGAGGTGGTAGATCGCCATGGCGCTGAATTTTGGATTTGGCCCCACGCAGTGGCGCACGAGTTACGCAGTAACTCCTAAGTGCGCCCTTCACTGAAGTTCCGGGTGAGTGTTGCTATGCATTCTACGCTGTAGGAATAGCTGATCTCACGCCTCAAAACGACGGCCTAGAATACACAGAGCTAACACTAGACGGAGCAACAATGGCAGGCATCGACGACACCATCACAACACTGGAGCAAAAGCTCAAACAAGCCAAAGCGAAAAAGCAGCAGATCGAGGCCCGTAAAAGAGCCATAGAGACCAAAGCCAAGCGTGCAGCAGACACCCGGCGCAAGGTGCTTGTCGGTGCTGTGATCTTGGCTAAAGTTGAAAGCGGCACATGGCCCAAAGACAAGCTCTTGGCCATGCTCGACGCCGCGCTAACACGTGACGATGACCGTGCCCTGTTTGAACTCCCTCAACTCAAGCAAGACAGCGCACAAACCAACCCCTGAGCCTCGCAGGGGCGGGCTACCTTGCGTTTGCCTCCGGCAAGCCTCAGGCAGCTGGGCTTTTTTGAAATCCCATTTTTTCTTTTTCCTCATGGCCCAAAGCCCCGACTTCACTTCTTAAAGGCCCCTGACAGCTTCGCTGGAGGGAGGGAGGGAGGGAGCGATGGGCAAAGCTATCCCCAACCCGTTGCAAACGAGTTTGGAGCTTTGCCCTGAGCCTTTCGCCGTCGGTCGGTCGGTCGGTCACTTAAGGGCCTGTGCAAGCGACAAAGCTGCACAGTCACAGGTTCATGGATTTGCCTCCACCCCCGGCCCGTCCTGCTTTCGCTTTGGGTCGATGTTTTCCGGGGTTCCCATTCATCGCATCGCTGGCGCCTTTGAACCGAACCGAGCCATGGTCACGCGAAGCAAGTCGTGAAGCGCGCGTGACCTCGGGACGCATAAGTCCAAAGGGTGCGGAATGGGGTTTGTGAGGATTCCGACAACACGAGTGACATTGGCTTGTGCCGGTCACTCAATGTTTGGATAGAATTGCCCTAACGCAGCATCCATTCCCGTGTGTGGATCGTCTTGCTAGAGAACCCTCGGAATTGCACCTCCGGGGGTTTTCGCTTTCTGGGGTCTGTTCTGACCCCTCTGCATCACGATCCGATGCCATTGCTGCGTATCGTAGCACGCTACATCATGCGCCGACCAGCTCCAAAACACCGATTTCAGGTCTACGAACAGGCACAACATGAACGCGGTTCGGCTTTTGAGCTTCTTTCCAAAGATCAAAGCTGCTCTGTAGCCCGGTCCACATTTCTCTACTCGTTCCAAGAGCTTCCTCTAGACGAATAGCGATGTCGGGGGTTACCGACGCGTGTCCATTGAGAATGCGAGACAAGGTGACACGGGTCACACCAATCGCTTCTGCAAAATCCATGATCCTGATGCCCTCGATCCAGTCACTCAAGATCTCTCCAGGATGGGGGGGGTTGAACATTTGAGTCATCTCTCAACCTTTCTTTCTTAGTGGTAGTCCTCATAGCCAACGACCTCAGCGTCTTGGCCATCAAATTTGAATGTCACTCGCCAATTTCCATTGACCGTTACAGACCAGAAGCCCTCTTTGTCCCCGCCAAGAGGGTGAAGACCCCATCCAGGTACACCCATGTCGCTTGGCTTTTTTGCGCTGTTCAAGGCGGCTAGCTGCCTCCTCAAGCGACTCTCATGGGCTGCTTGTATCCCCGCTTTTGAACCTGTTTTGAAGAACCGTTCAAGCCCTTTGTGGACAAAACTTCTAATCATTTTTGATCAATTTTACGTAAAGTTTGGCTTTACATGGAATACCCGATTCCATTGCAATGCCATTGAGCAAGTCTTTCCTTGCAATCGAGCCACCACGATTTTTCGTTAAGAAGTCATCCTACAAGGAGCCTTACCTCCAAAGTGCCTTTTTTGGCTCAATAGAGCAGATGGGATCAAAGCCATAATTTCAGCGTCCATGTTTCCTGCGAGCTGACGCGATACAGTCTCGGCTTTACTTTACGCGACAGGTTGAGACAATGACGTACTTAACTGTGAGACAGGCTGCAGAACGAGCCGGCGTCAGCCGGCAAACAATGTTCCGACACATCAAGGATGGCCGGGTAAGCGCCACCGTTGACCGTGACGGCCAGAAGCAGATCGACGTTGCGGAATTGCTTAGAGTTTTTGGAGAGCTACAGTCACCTGTCGCGGAACCCAAGACAGTCAGCGACAGAACGAGACTGACTCACAAAAGTGAGACAGTTCCAAGCGTTGCATACCAGATCGAGCTAGAAAAACTTCGGGCACAGCTTGAGCTGAAGGCTGCTGAACTGGCCATGGCCAAGGAACGAATCTCTGAGCTGAAGTCGCGTGAGCACCAGGTCGTTGAGGAAAAAAACCGGCTGCTGACCCTCATCGAGCAGCAGTCCAGGCTGTTGGCCGCGCCGACTCCGAAGGCTGCACCACGGAAAAGGACCGCACCCTCTGCGACCAAGGTCGTCCCAAAAGTAGCCGCTCCAAAGCCCAAGGCAACGCCCAAGAAAGCGCTTCTGTCAGCAGCCAAAGCAGTGGCGACTAAGCCGGCAAGCAAAGCGCCCGCCAGGAAACGAGTTGGCAAGTAAAAAAGCGCCTTTTAAGGCGCTTTTTTCTAGGATCGATCAGTAGCGGGAAGCTTTTAGCGTTCCAAGGTCGGCATCTGAGAGATGGTGCTGAACATATGCTCCGCTTTCTTGCAGACATTGCTGAAGCGAGGATCATCCTCAGGAAGACCATGAGTAGCATCCCTGAGCTTCTCTGCTAGTTCGTAAAGATCATTTCGCCAACTGTTGTAATCACTTCTATCTTGCCCCGAAAAACTTAGATTTGCTTTGTTCCAAAAGTCGTTCATAGGTTGCTCTATCGTGTGTTCAGTGAGTGTTGTTTAAGCATAGAGCGTGCTAGACATACCAGCAAACACGGCCAGCTAGCGCCTTAATGCAGGGACTAGAAAGCGACTTTTGAGGCGCTTTTTTCTAGGCTCGATAAGCGTCAGTTTTATCGGGAGCTATGATCACTCCCGCCCCATCACAGCCTAAAGAATAATTCACTGTGAAAATTTATGAAAATTGCTCCGGACTATGAAACTTAACGACTCAAAAAAAACACTGTTGCTTATCTTCATAGTTGGCCTCATCCATGGAATGGCAGTGGAGACTTACAAAGGTACGGTCTATCGAACTCCAGGTTCGAACATTTTTTCTGCTATTGGTATTGGAATCGGGGTAATGCTAATTTCTTGGATTTTCCTAAAGTGGAAAAGTCCACGAGCCGCTTGGATTTGCTGCGCAATCGCGATCTCACTTTCATGGGTGGACATCCTCAGCGGGAATTAGGAGCGAAAGAAGGTTTCTTAAAATCGTCTCTCTCCTTGAAGAAATTAGGCGCCCTCAATTTGAGGATCAAATTGAGGGCGCCCGCCCCCGCGAGGCTCTAGCGCTCAAAGCCACGATCGCGGTCATTTGATTTGCCTTGCGCAAGCCCCTGCTCAAGCCTCTCCAACGCCTTTGGATTGCCCTTCAGGCTCGCACCTATCTTCTCTAAGGCCAGCTGTCTAGCCTCTTTGCCCAGCGCGTTGTAGCCCTCGATGGACTGACGTATCGGCTCTGGCAAGGCGTTCCAGCGCTGGCCAGCGTCTCCAAACCCCAATGACTTGGTTTCCCGCTGGATCGCGTTCGTTTTGAAGTCCGCAAGCACTTTGCCGATGGCCTGATCTTTGGCCCGTGCAGCACGCTCCTGCGCCATTTTTTTCTGCTCGATGTGCTCCAGCTCGGCCACTTTGTCCAGCGCTGGGGCTTGCTCCCATCGCACATTGCCACGCGCAATTTCTCTGGCAACTTTTTCCTGATGCTGCGCCCGCAGTACCTGAGGATTAAGGCTTTCCAGCTTCTGCCGGGCCTGTGCTTCCTGCTGCTCGAACTGTTCCAGCTCGGCACTGCGCCAAATGCCAGCGTCGTGCATTTT
>NZ_JABBCQ020000042.1 GCF_012844455.2 Comamonas suwonensis
CGCTTCAACGGCAAGACCTTGCCCAACCGCGTGACCCGCCGTGTGCAAGAACAGGAGGCCCTGGCATGAAGCGCTATTTCTTTGAGCCTGGCGCGATTGTGTGCCACCGCAAGCGCGGCATCAAAGCCCGCCTGACGCGTGGGCTGCAAGCCTGCAAGGGGCTGCTGCAGCTGGTTCTGGGTGGGCATCTATCCGATTCCATCGGCCAGTTCTTGATGCTGGCCGCAATGGTGGTGGCAGTCGCGGCCTGCTTGGGTGCCTTGACTGGTTATGTGCAGTTTGAGCTGGGTATGGGGGTGATCCGATGAAGCTGAAGAAAAACCGTCTGAGTGAGGACAGCAAGCGTCTGCTGGCCCATATCAAGGCTAATGGCCCACAAAACCTAGCGCAGCTGCGACCGTTGACAGGGGAAGTGGAAAGTGACCTGGTCAAACGCCTGCGCAATCTGCGCACGGGCGGCTGGCTGGAGGTTGAGGAAGGTGCACCGGAGCTACGCTGGAACATCTGCAGCGTGGCCGCACCGCTCTTTGACCTGGGCCTGGCACCGAGAAGAAATGGCAAGGACGCGCCAAAGCCTATGGGCGAGATGCCTGAGCGTCGCCAGATCAACGTGATGGAGGGCAAATACGAGCCCACGCCATTCGCACCGCCCCGCAAGGGTTCACTGGATTTCAGCGCTATCGCCAGCCGTGGCGTGCGCTGCTGAGAGGAGAAAACCATGAATACATCACAAGAAATGCCGCAGATGACGCTAGAGCAATTCGAGCTGGAGTCCACATCCCTGGCCATTCAGTTCCTGGCGGTCCTGACTGGCCGCACTCTGCCTACCGGCGTAGTCATGCAAGCGGTGATGAACGTGCACCGCTGCGTTGCCAGCCAGCTGCCAGTGGAGGCCCAAGGGCAACTCTCCATGGCAATGGCGGCCTATGCGGGCGAGCTGATGCAAGGGCTGCCGCCAGCGCCCATACCTAGCCCAACCCAATCGACCAATTTGCACTGAAGGAGCTACGACAAATGACTCAACAAAATATTCCCGAAATTCCTCCCGGCTACATGAAAAACGCACGCGGCCACCTGGTGCCGCGCGACAAGGTGCGCGAGCAGGATCTGCTGCGCGACGAGACGGCCCGCCGCCTGACCGCCAAGGCCATCGCGCTGAATGCCGCACTCAAGGCCTTCAAGGATGAGTCGCTAGCCGATATCGCCGACCTGGTGAAGATTGCCGGCGAGCGCTACGACGTGACGCTGGGCGGCGAGAAGGGCAATGTGTCTGTGACAACCTACGACGGTGAGTTCAGGGTGCAGCGCGTGGTGGCCGACCGCATCGAGTTCACCGAGGAAATCGAGGCCGCCAAGGCCCTGATCCACGGCTGCATCGCCCGCTGGAGCGAGGGCGCCGATGCCAATATCCGCGTGATCGTGGATCGCGCCTTTGCCGCCGACAGCAAGGGCCAGCTCAAGACCGCCGCCGTGCTCGACCTGATGCGTGTGCAGATCGATGACGGCGAGTGGAAGCGCGCCATGGAGGCCATTCGCGGCAGCATCCAGGCCGTTGGCACGGCCACCTATGTGCGCGTCTATCGGCGCGTGGGGGCGTCTGGGCAGTACGAGGCAGTTCCGTTGGATCTGGCGGCGGTATGAGCAACGAGAAGCAATATTTTGCGGTTCTCGCCCCTTGCGGTCAGGGCGTTGTCTTCGATAACGAGGTCGATGCCCGCTGGACAGCAACAGGCCGTGGTGCTGGCTCTGATGGCTTTGGCGTTCCCACCATTGGCGATGATTTTCGCCGTACCTACAAGGGCGAAAAGCTGCGTCTGGTCACGGTTCAAGTTTTGGAGGAGGTGAAGGTATGAGCGATAAATCCCAATTACTCGAATTTGTGGAGCGAATCCAGGAGTGGCATGGTGCCCGTCTATCGGCCGCGCATGACATTCAAGCCAACGCAAAAGAAGGCACATCCGTCAAAGTCATTGATGGCTCTGGCAAAGACGTGACAGTGCAGCTCACACAGCGCGAAGCAATGATCTTTTCTATGGGAATGGAGGCGGGAATTGCCCATTTTGAAAAGCTGCCGTTCACCGTATCCACCGAACCGGAGGACGAAGACGATGAAGAGTTTTGAAGCCATAGCCCAGGAGGCCTACACAGCATTTCGGTCCTCGCTTCCAGAGCAAGACTGGGCCCTTCCCTGGGATGGGCTGACCGAGGCGACGCGCGAGGCCTGGCGTGCGGCAGCCCGCAAGATGGCCGAAGAGATCCAGCAAGTCCACTGACCCGCAGTGATGACGGCCCCCATGCAGGCGCACAGCCAGCTGGGGGCCTTTTCTTTGCCCAAAGGAGCCAAAAATGGCAACGACAACACAAACCACACACCGCAACCGGCTCATCAAACTGATTCAGGTGGCCCGCCGCGACCTGGGCCTGGACGAGCCCAACTATCGCGGCATCCTATTCGCCCAGGGTGGCAATGAATCCCTCGCTGCCATGCCCATCGACGGCATGCAGAAGGTGCTTGACTATCTCAAGGCCCAAGGCTTCAAGGTGCGATCGACCAAAACCGATCGCAAACAGGCCACGGGCAAGGACGCCAGCAAGGTGCGCGCCCTCTGGCTGTTCCTGCATGAGCTGGGCGCCGTGCGTGACCCGTCAGAAGCGGCGTTGACGGCGTATGTGAAGCGCATTGCCAAGGTGGATGACGTGCAGTGGATGCGTGGAGAGCGTGGGGTCAAAACGCCGTCTGGGCCTGAATTCAAAGCACGCCAGGATCTGGTGATTGAAACCCTCAAAAAGTGGGCTATGCGCTTCTTGCCCAATGCCGTGGCGATACTCAAAACAGAGGTGCGGGAGCGATATGAAAACGGGCTTCTCAGCCCCGAGCAGCTTGATTGTGCTGCTCGCGGTTTTGATCGTCAGTTGAACGGCTACTCGTTTGATCTTTACTGGGAAGTCTGGGAAAATCTGCGCACCGCTGCAGGGCGTCAATACCCAGTTTGAATACCCATTTCATGGCCACTTTCGTCGACCGAGACTCCAACATGGCAAGCCGCAGGAATCAGTTCCTGGCGGACCTAATGGATGTGGCCAAGAAGCACCTGCAGGAGCACGTCTCGGGACCTGCCGCTGACATGGTGGCCAGCTCTCTGACGGACCATCTGGCCGATTACTGGGGCGGCCAGCTGATCAACATCCCCAAGGATTACCACTGGAAGCTCAGCCAGCGCGATGCTGAGATCTACTCAGAGTTCAACGGCTACAACTACGCCGAACTGGCAAAAAAGCACGACATGCATGAACGCAGCCTGCGCAAGCTGCTGGATCGAGTCAAGAAGCGGATGGCGGCAGCGGCCGACCGGCGCACCAAAGACCTCTTTAACGACTAAGGCCCCAAATCAGGGGCCTTTTTTGATGCTCTCGGTGGATTGAGAAGCCTATGTGTCCAGCATGTCCCATTCATCCCCAAGAACCCACCGCAACGCCGATAGCTTGCCGTTGATCATGCCCCACTCGAAGTCGGTCCATGGGCCGAGTTTGTCGATACCGACTTCGTCCTCGGTTCGCTTCGCGGCAGCAAGCGCTCCGGCCCAGATACTATCGAGTATCTGGTCTGAGCGGTACGGGCCTCTGCTGTACTCCGCTTCCGGTACCACCTTGACTGAACCATCCTCAATTCTGCTGCGCAAATTCCAATGCCGGTTGTACCAAACCTGTCTGAACAGCAGATTTTCGTTATCAAGAATTTCCGCTAGTCGTCGGGCCTCTTGCGAATAGTTGAACTCAAAGTCGTGCTCTCCGAGGACATCGGGGTTCCGCTCTTTTAGAAACTCAACCATAGAGGTCCTATAGGAGGATTGCGGCACTTCAAACAGATATGCGAGGTCTTGGTGAGGTCTCCTGAGGTCACCGTGTGTTTCGCTGAAGTCTTTTGTGTTGTGGGTGATGAATGCACATGGCTCATCGTCGGTGGCGTTCGATACCAAGTCGATATAAATCTCAACGAGTATGGCGTCCCCCACGCTATTTTTCGGTCGGTGATATGGTGCCAAACTTGCTAGGGCGCGATCTGTGACGCGCTGTTTAATCGCGTCGGTTGTCGCTAACGCTGGCCTGCGGCGCAAAAGCTTGTCAATTCGTTCGATTGAGCCGCCAACTGCATCGCCTTCAACAGCAATCTGGTGATCAACTTCGTTGAGCCCAGCGAGCACTTCAGCTTTGCGCTCATCATCGCCGAACTGGTTTACGGCCTGCCTGACCAAACGAAAGTGGGACTGCAGGCCACGTCGTGCGTCGTCAATGATCCGAGTCTTGTTGCGATCAAATTCGTCCAAAACCTGCTGCGGCACGATCAGTTCGATTTCTCCGCTCTCGACAAGGTCCTCAAGCGCACTGATGACCGGCCTTTCACGATAGTCCTTCGCCAAGTCGAGCCATACGCAGGTATCAACCAGAAGCCTAATTGCCATGTCTTCTATCCCTCTCTTATCTGATTCCACAGATTCTAAAGAGGGCCACTTCAGGTGAGGCTAAAACCACGAGCGTAGCCGTTTCAATAGCTGCAACTTAATTTCAGATCAGCATTGCGCTACGTCGCGGTAAATCCCCCAACGTTTCGATTTATCACGCCACACCCTCTATCTTTATCTCACTCCCTTTCATC
>NZ_JABBCQ020000043.1 GCF_012844455.2 Comamonas suwonensis
CCCAGTCACATGTCATGAAGTCCAAGACTGCCTCTGCAGATCGTGAAGTGCCGCTCGGATGCTCTGCCGTAGCCGTCCAAGGCTTAATACGCTCAACTTTGGCTGCTCTATCCGACCATGTGAGAGGAAAGCGATTTTGCATGTCTAGCTGAAGCAAACCACCAAATGCCAGCCGCCCCAAAGCGAGAAAAGAATCTCCGGTCTCGGAAAGGGACTGCTGATATGGCAGGAGGTAGTCTTCAATGAAAAAGGCTGTCATCAGTTCAGTTGCTATCAGCACATGAAAGATCACCGCAGATGAGCCAGTGTCTGTTCGGAGCTGCTCGGCCATGCCATAGACTTCTTGCAAGCGAAGCCATGTGCCCATCGCCTTGGCCAGAGCCTGAAGATTGGCTTCAAGGTTTGCAGGGTTTACACGGGCTAGCAGATCAGGAGCGTCCAGGAGGGCATCCATGCCCCGGTACAACCAGTACTGTTGCAAAAGGTCGAACTTCTTGCCATCTCGACGCCACGCCGCTATGGCATCGGCATCCACCTCGACGATCTCAAGGTGATCTCCACATCGTTCAAACCGAATGGAGTCATCGTAGCTGAAGGCATCAGCAGATCTATGCGCAAATGCGTTCAACTCGACCTGTGCGCCAAGCAATGCAAGAAACGCCTGATAACAATCGTGTCGCGGCCTTTCCGCAGACGGGAATAGAAATGGAATCAGATGCTGCCTCAATGATGAAGCGATTGATGTTTCGGTCAACTGCAGGTCCACCTCATCGCAGTTGGCGAGTTTCCAGGCCAATATGTCGTCGATTGCCTCCCATGCTTCCTCAGTATCAGGAGGTTTCGAGGGCACTCTGCCATCAAGCATATTTGGTATTTGGTGCTCAAAGGCGAAAAGGCTGGCATAGATCAGCAAATCAACAGGAGCGAGCTCATGCAAGAGGCTGCGCAGACGCACCACTTCATCAAGCCGTGCCTGATGGGCTTCGCGGAGTATGAGAAACACGCGCTTCAACTCAGCGAGCTCCTCATGCTGATCTGCTGCCAACTCGTTGATCTCCAACCAACGCGAAGAATCCTGTCGCATCACGAGGCCAGAATGGCGGGCAGCCCACAAAAGCGTATCGGGAGCGATGGCGGCAACCCGCGCCACGAGGGCCGGACACGCAACCCGATCCTGTCCCAAGTACTGCGCTAGAGCTAAGCGAATGGGCTCTTGGTTCCAAACATCAGCGGGTAGATCTTTCAGAAACTCGGAGCTCCAGAAGGCTGCGTGTCGATCTCTGCCACTCCACTTTTTCCTACCCTGCCCCATCGGCTTTCCGTCAAGAAATGCCATCGCTGCTTCGTCCGCTGCTGCTGAGATCGTCCACTTTTTTTCGCGGCCTGCTGAGAACAATGTGTCGTAGTAGTGCTCGTTCATCACCTAATGCTATCGTGGCCGATATCGCGGCAGGGGATCACTGCAAATCCATCCTAAACAGACATTGGACTGCTTTGCCCATGCGCAGATTTCGGCAGAAGCCTGCGATCAATGACTGCTCTGAGTATCAACAGTCATTGGCATTTCTGAGTCGAGCGACTACAACCAGCCTGAAGCAGCCACCTGACCGAATGCCTTTAAGACTGTTTCTGGCCGACTGGCGACGGCCTGCATCCATTGAATGCCCATTCAAAACCGGACGCTCAAGGGGCTGCCGCGAAGGTCAGCTTTGCGGCGCGGTACTCCCCAGTAGCTAGGCCAGCCTTCGGGCAGGAGCGGACGAACGGGAACGCCCGCTTTAAGAGCAGGCGCATCCACACCGAGGAGCTATGTGCCCGATAAGTTGCAGCAGGCCGTGTAGCCCGTCGGCAGTCAGTTGCCCCGGCTCCGGTCCGGTCGGCGTTCTTCAGAGGGCTGACCGAGCCAAGCGGCCTTAATTAGCCCAGTGGGCCTTGGGCCCAGCACCCGCTCCGGACCGCAGCGGGTGCCATGGGGGAGTGCAACCGTGAAGAGCAGGTGGAGAGGAGGACTTGAGAGTCACCTTGGGGCTGTCTGGTCCAATCTCCTGCTGACGTCGCTTACGGCGCTGGCGAGCTCGGGTAAGGTCATGTTCTTCCCAAGGCTGACGCGACGCCATAGGCTGCCGCTGCGCTGCCCGAACTTGCGGTCAAAGCCTATGAGCCGGATCCGCAGGCGTTCCGCCTCATCTTCGCTCCGGGCCCATCGAGAGCTCCACACCAGCCAGGCGTCGTAACGTGTCTTCCCCTCATCGCTGAAGCAAACGCTTACGTACACCGGCCACCAGTCTTCGCCTTCGTACTGCTCCCACCCTGCGAGGCAGATGTTGAGCCAGGCCCTCGCGTGACGAATGTTGTCGTCAGGCAAGTCGGGTAAACTGCCATGAAGCGCCGCCTTCACCGACGCCATGCCCTTCGTCTCCCGCAGCAATGAAGCAACGCTCTTGTTCTGCAGCAGGAAGAGATGAGCTGCCGTGGGGTGGCGGCTGGTCAGCCACTCCCGCTCAATACGGCCATGCGAGAACTCCAGCAGGCGCTTCACTGCCTGGGGATAGGCGTGGTGCAGAGCCACTGCCAGTTCAGTGCATTGTTCGCTCTCGGGGCTCGACCAGTCGGTCTGGCGGTTGCAATAGCTCACTACGAGTCGGGCCGAAGCATTGCCACGGCCTACGTGCTGCAACGCCCGGGCGGCGGATGTCTTGAGCCAGTCGTACCCCAGGTGGAGCCACGCATCCTCGCGGGGGCGACCACCGTCGTCGTCGACGTCGTATTCGCGATCGAGGGCAAGGTAGATCGGGGCGTACTCCTTGAGGTGCGGGTTCCCGGCAACCAACTCCAGGTACTTGTCGCGGTAGTCGGTCAGCTGTCTGTCGTTGTGGGTGGCCCCTGCCTTGTTCTCGAGCAGGAGGATGAACTTGTTCTGGGGATCGATAACGAATAGATCTACGCGCTCGGACGCCTTCAGCCCGAGTTCACGGGCTGTGAACGCGGCGTTGAAGCCAGTGGTCCGCAAGCGCGATGGCGGCCAGTTGCCGAAGAAGCGGGCGGTCGTTCCACGACCGTCGAGGCCGCTCTCCCCCGACGCGCACCGCACAGATGCGGCCACTAGAAGATCGCGCAGTATCTGGTCGCCCTGGCCATGCCCTTCACGTGGGTCGAGCAGCCACGCGAGGATGTCCGAGTGCTGGTTCTCGGAGAGGGAGATAACGTCCAGCACCTCGTCGCCGGTCTTCTGCAGCTCGCACAACTGCACAAGGCGGTCGTCCGCCATCAGGCGCTCGAGGGCCTGCTCCGCATCGATCTCCGACATGACTACTCCCTCCTGCTTCTTTCGTTCGGGCGAGGTGGCAACCACTGGAGGGCCGTCACCTCGCGGCTGCATCATGTCATGATCTTAGCGCGTCGATCTTGCCTCCCCTGTTCAAATGGAGCTATCCACGGTCGGGAGGGTTGGTTACGACACTGTCGATCGTGTCGAAGGTTGAGCGTCCTCTTTCCGACTGCACAGTCCCGCCTCCGAACGACCGAGAGGGGTCGATCGCTGGCGGACACGAAGGACTGCTGATGGGTACCCTCGGTGTATCGCGCTGCCCCATCAAGTCTGCCATCCGGCGACGGACCGCTCATACAGCCAGAAGCAGTCCCTTGCGGGAACATCTCCAAAGACTGCTTCTGGCCGGTTGCGTCTGTCGCCGTTCGACCCATTGCGGTCGCTGGCACGAACGCTAGCCAGCGTCTGCTCTAGGCGGGAGCGGTCACTCGACACCGGGCAATCTGGACGAAGATTGGCCGCAAGTTTACATGCCGGTAGCGGTCGTTGGCGAGGGCCTGCGAACGACTCATTGCTGCCATCCATGCTGCGGCTTCAGATGT
>NZ_JABBCQ020000044.1 GCF_012844455.2 Comamonas suwonensis
CCTGACCAGCCCTAACCACTATCACCTATAGGAGAGGTAAAAATGGCTAAGTCTGAGTCTATTCGTTTGGTTGGATACGCACGCGTTTCTACAGTTGGTCAAGAGACAAATTTGCAGATCGATGCGTTGGAGAAGGCGGGTGTCTCCGTTATCTATCAAGAAAAAACAAGCTCTGTTGGTGCTCGACCAGAGCTCCAAAAGCTTCTGGATTCTTTGACGAAAGGTGACTGCCTTGTTGTCTACAAGATGGATCGGATCGCACGATCGTTGAAGGATTTGATGGCGATTTTGGAGCGAGTTCAGGCTGTTGGGGCGAATATTCGTTCTCTGACAGAGC
The DNA here is from genome assembly GCF_012844455.2 of Comamonas suwonensis. Taxonomy (GTDB): domain Bacteria; phylum Pseudomonadota; class Gammaproteobacteria; order Burkholderiales; family Burkholderiaceae_C; genus Comamonas; species Comamonas suwonensis. Next base: position 338 of record NZ_JABBCQ020000044.1, read on the forward strand.
CTCTGGATACCTCAGTGCCGGTTGGCATCTTTATGGTTCAGGTTCTTGGCGCTGTAGCTCAGTTGGAGAGATCGATCATCCGTGAGCGGTCTGTTGCAGGTCAGTTGGCTGCTTATCGTCGTGGCGTGCAACTTGGCCGCAAGAAGCATGCAACGCCTCCTGAAACTATCGAGAAAATGCGCGCTTTGTACGCTACAGGTGAGCACACCTATCCGTCGGTTGCAAAGCTTTTTGGTGTCCACGCTTCTACAGCTAAGCGCCTGATTACAGGCAAAAGCTCTCGCCAAAAAATGCCGGTTCTTGGTCAGTATTTGGATGCTCTCTAAATGAACCTATTGCGATAAGAACAGTTATCGCAATAGGCGCGTATTTCACCGGTGCTTTGCCTATCCTGCAATAGACAACTGAGGGAGGTATCGGAGGGCAAAGCCCTCTGATGTTCACCCTTTGAACAGGCAAGGCCCAGCGCAAGACGCGCACTGATTGCCGCAGCTCTCGCAAACCAATGGCCCCCGTCGCGGGGCCTTTTTCATGCTCTCCCGATCGCTTTCCTGCGCGCCTGGAAGACAAACGGCTGTTCCAAGGCTTTCAAAACCCAAAAACCATTGATATGATGATAATGCGCGCAAACATCATCACTATCAAATTGGAAATCATGAATACACGCGAAACACTCATCCTCAAGGCTCTGCAATTCAAGGCTATTCATACCAATAGCTCCAGCATTTCTGCCGGTATTTTGGACAAGCTGTTTGCAGACAATCCAGATCAGGCAGATCAGATTACGAAAAATGTCTGCGCTCGAATTCCTCTTGAATTGGCAAACGAAATGGAGTCTGTTGGCTCCATGTTGGACCTGAATAAACGCGAAATCATCACAATGGCTTTGCATGACTTTTTGGAAAAAGCCAAGTCCGTGGTGAATGAGTTTGATGCTTTGCCTGAGGGGGATGACTGATGGCCATGCTCACGCTTAACGGTTTGGTCCAGAACGTCTACACGCAACCTGCGAGCACTGACCGTGAAACCGGTGAAGTGAGGCCAGAGTCTCTGCGTGCGCAGATCCTCTGTGAAAACATCATGGAGAGCGGAGAGAAGAAGCTCGAAATGGTCACGCTGAAGGTGCACACCGAGGCATTCAAAAAGCTGGTCGGACAAAAGGTCCGTATTCCCGTAGGTGCCTTTGTAGCTAAGGGCGCTATCATGTTTTACGCGCTCAGAAATGAAGCGCAACCCATCTCGGCTTCTTGAAAAAGAAATGCCCCGCGAACATTGGCGTGTTCCGGGGCGGTGGCCGGTTTCTACAGCATTGATGGACAACACAACCGACATGCAAAGCGTATCACGGACACGCCCTAAAACCGCGCGGAATTGCGCAATTTCCCATAAGACAACAGGCCCAAGCGCAGCCGCGCATGCTGGGTCGGTCGAGCGGGAGCCTCGTACGGCTCGGCAGGGGGGGCGAGCAGGGGCCCTTGGTATTAATGCGAAATTACGAGCCACAGGCGATACAGCCATGGCACGACGTGTGGAACGTTTCGCGCTCCAGTCGGTTGCTCGAGACATCCTCCCTGACTCCAGAACAGCTAAATGCCTGCGTATCCGCGCCTATGACAAGGATGTGGAAGTCTGGAAATCCAAGGAACATGGAACGGCCAGCTATGGCGGCTTGCAGACATGCGGCAGTGTTTGGACATGCCCTGTATGCGCGGCCAAGATCGCAGAGCGTCGTCGGTTGGAAATACAGGATGCAATGGCCCAGCATCGCGCCCAGGGCGGCGAAGTCCATCTGTTGACCCTGACCACACCCCACACCCGTTTTGACGCGCTGGAGGAGCTTTTGGCCCGCCAGACGAAGGCATTGCAGGCTTTCCTGCGTGATCGAAAGGTGAAACAGGTCTTCACCGAAATGGGCTATCAGGGGCAGATTCGCGCTTGGGAAGGTACGCACGGCCGGAAGGCAACCAACAACGGTTGGCACCCGCACTTCCACTTCCTGCAATTCGTCCTTGTCAAGGCAGACGCGGCCCAGCTTATGGACTGGAAAACAAGGCTCTATCTGCGTTGGGATGCCTACTGCCAGAAGGCCGGCCTCGGCTCTCCGAGTTTTGCCCATGGCATTGACCTGCAGGACGGCCAGCAGGCCAGCAATTACGTGAGCAAGTGGGGTCTAGAGGATGAAATGACCAAGGCCCACATCAAGAAGGGCAAGGCTGGGGGAGAAACGCCTTTTGATCTTCTGCGCTCTGTCTTGGCCGACAAAGAAGACAAGCAAGCCTTTGCGCTTTTTGCTGAGTTCGCAAGGTGCTTCAAAGGCAAGCGGCAGTTGTCCTGGTCAAACGGTCTGAAGGCCCGTTTCAACCAGGTTGAAAAAGAAGACCAGGAATTGGCTGCTGAGATCGAGGACAGCGCGGAGCTGCTTGGCCAAATCCTGGCCGATCAGTGGCGCGATGTGTTGAAGGTCAAGGCCCGTGCCACTGTCCTTGAGCTGGCCACATTTTCCGGATGGCCAGCAGTCCAGAAATTTTTAGCATTCCTCGATGGATGCAGAGACGGAGTTTATGAGTACGACCCGGCCATCGTGGCCGAGGCTCGGCAACTCATCTTGGAAGGAATGACCTGAGTGTCATAAAGCGGGCAGGAAAGGTGTTCTTACCA
>NZ_JABBCQ020000045.1 GCF_012844455.2 Comamonas suwonensis
TATCGACAGCTTCAATGAACTGCTCAATTGTTGTTGATTGCCAGTTGCTGGGATAGAACAGCTCCATCTTTAGCCTTCCAAAGAAACCTTCGCATGCAGCATTGTCTGGCGAGCACCCTTTGCGAGACATCGAGCGAACCAACTTTGCATCATGGACCCTCGAGAGCCAGCCTGGCCAGCGGTAGTGAGCTCCACGATCAGAATGAATCACAGGGCGGCTCTCGCTGCCTTGAACAGCATCAATGGCCGCATCCAGCAGATTTGCGTTGGTATGAGTCCCAATCGACCAGCTCACCACCAGCCCGTCAAAGCAATCAATGACTGGCGACAGGTAAACCTTGCCAGCAGGAATCTGGAATTCAGTAATGTCGGTGAGCCACTTCTCATTGGGCGCAGCGGCATGGAAGTCTCGATTGATGAGGTTTTGTGGGGCAGCACCTATCTCTCCAAGGTATGAGTTATATCTGCGGCGTTTGGGCTTGGCCACGATCAACCCCTCCTGCTTCATCAGCCGACGAACCACCTTCTCTGAGATGCCTCTGCACTCCTTGAGCGGGGATGCCTGTGAAGCCTCCTCGTTTTCCTGCGCCACCTAAAAGTAGAGGTTGGGGAAACGTTTGACACGATACGCGACCGGCGGAATCCGGCCCAGCGATTCATGTGGACGATGGTGGTTATAGCGATGCAGCCAGTCCTCGGTCATCGAGCGCACCTCCTGCAACGATTCAAAGACATAGCAGTCGAGCACCTCCGCTCTGTAAGTTCTGTTGAAGCGTTCGACATAAGCGTTCTGCGTCGGTTTACCCGGCTGAATGTGGCGCAGCTCTACGCCTTTGCGCTGTGCCCATTGCTTTAAAGCCTGGGCGATGAACTCGGGTCCGTTGTCCAGGCGAATGGACTGCGGCGTCCCGCGGACCTCAACGAGTTCCTCCAAGGCACGTACCACCCGAGCGACGGGCAAGCTGGTGTCAATCTCGATACGCAGGCATTCCCGGTTGAATTCGTCAATGACATTGAATGTTCTGAAGCGCCGCCCTGACCACAGGGCATCGGACATGAAGTCACAACTCCAGCCCTGGTTCGGTGTTGGGGCTGCCTCTAAGGGCTGCTTGATGCGCTGCGGCATACGCTTCTTGCCTCGCCTGGGCAGGTTCAGTTTGAGCTGGCAATACACACGCCAAAGCACAGTCTTTCCCCAGGGCTGCGCTTGATAGCGGGCACTGTCGTAAAGCAGCCCAAACCCGTGGCGAGGATTCAATGCCACGTATCTTTGGATGAAGTCGATTACCCCGGAGTCGTCGCAGACCACACGTGCATATCGCTGCGTGGAGCGAGCCAGGCCCGCAGCTTGGCAAGCTCTGCGCTGACTTAGGCGATGCTCGCTCATGAGCGCATGCACGATGGACTGCCAACGCTCCGGGGTCAGAGCTTTCGTTCAACGACATCCTTCAGCGCATGGTGCATAAGTGCCAAGTCGGCATACATGCGCTTGAGCTTGGCATTCTCTTCCTGCAGCTGCCGCATCTGGGCCAGATGGGATACGGACATCCCTGAATACTGGCTCTTCCACTTGTAGTACGTGGCATCGCTGATGCCGTGCTTGCGGCAGGTGTCACCGACTTTGGCACCGAGCTCGGCCTCTTTGAGGATGCCGACGATTTGCGCTTCACTGAATCTGGACTTCTTCATGCAGAGACCTCCGTGGGGTGGACTCTCTACTTTTGAGTGGTGCGAAGATTCGAGGAGGCTTCACCCGGGCCTGAGATTGTGATCAAGGGCAAAGATAAAGAGATTATCAAGATCACCCATCTGCGTGAGGTCTGGGATCTATGTCGTAAGGACGGAGTAGATATCATCAGTCTTTCCAAGCGCGACGATAAGCCCACCCAGAATGTCTACACGTGGCTCACAACGTGGTGCGGGTTCAAAGACTGGGCTCATGTCGTCGAAAAGATGCGGATGCTTGAAATCCACTGCATAGGTGATGAAAGTACATTGGAAACTAGAGCACTTGAGTCGCTCAACAGGCATTTCAGCGACTCTGTCATAGCATTAAGTGTGCTGCTGGACTACATCGGAGATAGCACGACTGACACTAACGCGGTGAGTTGTCATAGTGCGGCCAAGCACCTTCAGAAGCTGCTTCGACCAGATGCTCAAACTTGGACGCAGTACCTAGTAGGCGCGATACCCGGGCAAAGCTGGACAGTCGCCGGCACGCACGACCTAGTAGGTACACCGACCGTTCTTCCTCCAAATCCAGCCGCACAAATCGTCAGCCATCACTGGAGGGAGAGCATTCCGAACAGAAGGCTTCGGCTACATGCAGAGTACGTCCGCCCCAACAAGGCACTCACCCTCCCATCCGCCATCCTTCGGCTGGCGTTACATCTCAAGCATGGAAGTGAGTCTATGCTTCTTGGGGAGGCTGCGTGGCGCCAGGGCATACGCAATGAGCTGCGAGGTACGCTTGGGGATACTGAACGGGATCTTGATAATCTCCCTTGGTTCGATAATACCGAGCCGCTTTTGTGTGCAATGGGGCGCGAGCTCTCCTCGCCAGTCGACACCCTGGCCGAATCTGATGATCTTCATTACGCGATGAACGATGCCGTATGGCAGCAGCTTCAGGTTTGCGTCGGGCAGAAGATAAACGACATCAACGATCATGATCTATTGGTTGCCATGGCGGAAAAGTGGAAGATCTGGCAAGCCGAGCTAAACAAGGATCCAGACGCCCGCTTTCATCTTTTCGAGCAGATGATGTACCCACAGACCGAAGGTATCAATGCTAAGCATGCTTTACGCATTGGCCCTCGCACTATGGAGCTGATGGAAGCTGCAATCATGATG
>NZ_JABBCQ020000046.1 GCF_012844455.2 Comamonas suwonensis
AGCCAAGCGCCAGATCCTCAACATCAACACCAGCACGGCCGCGCAGATTGAGGCCTTGCTGCCCAAGATGCGCGAGCTGGCCGAGATCACCGGCAACCCGGCCGCCATCGATCGCGTCAAGGACCTGGAGGTGCGGATTCAGGGCCTGCGCACCAAGGCCAATGAACTCAGCCAGGCATTTGGCAACGCTTTTGGAAACAGCCTTTCAAATTCCCTCAAGAGCCTTGCCGATGGCACTGCTACGCTGGGTGAGGCCGTCCGAGGCCTGCTGAGTAACCTGGCTGCTGGCATGGGCGAGTGGGCCGCCCAGCAACTGGCCCTGCGCGCCCAAGAGGGCGTAATGGGCCTGATCAATGGGGCGAGCAAGACGGCAGCGGGTGCCGGGGCAGCCTCTGTGGCCAGCACTGCGGCCGCAGGCGTAGGCACCGTGGTGGACACCGCTGGCGCTGCGGCCGAGGCTGCAACCACAGCAGCATCCACCGCCGCAACGGTGGCTGATACGGTTGCTACCACCGCCGCGACTGCGGCCACCACCGCCATGGCCACGGCCGCTACTGCCGCCGCTTTGGCCTTGCAGACAGTAGCTGCATCGTCAGCGGGCTCCGGTGCCAGCAGCGTGATTGGAGCCCTGGGAGCGGGCTTCTCCAGCGGTGGCTGGACCGGCCCCGGCACCAAGTTTCAGCCAGCCGGCATTGTTCACGCCGATGAGTTCGTCCACCGGCAAGAGGTCGTGCGCCAGCCAGGCGCGCTGGCCTTCCTGACCCGGTTCAACCAGGTCGGCATGGCCGCGCTCAAGGGCTGGCAGGGCTATGCCGATGGCGGCCTGGTCATGGGCGGTGCATCGCTGGGCCTGCCGTCCGCGGGCAATTTCAAGCCCGCTGCGCCGGTGTCGGGCGGCAGTACCACGGTGGACAACAAGCAGGCCTTCTACCTTGTCGACGACCCGGAACGCATCGCTTCCATGATGGGTAGCAAGGAAGGCGAGAAGGCGATCGGCATCATGATCAGCCGTAACCCCGGCAAGTTTCGCCAGTTGTTGGGGGTGAGCTGATGGCGCCGCCTCTGTGGACCTTCCCGCCCAACTGGAGCAACTCCTTCAAGGAAACCTTGGAGTGGCTGACCGATGTGCTGCAAAGCCCCAGCGGTGCCGAGCAGCGCCGGGCCCTGCGCTTGGCACCGCGCCGCAGCTTTTCGTTTGAGGTACTGGTGCACCAGGCAGACCGCACGCGCTTTGACTTGTGGGCGCATGTGCTGGGCGCTCAGCCGCTGGCTTTGCCAATCTGGACTGATGCTCAGTACCTTGGCACGCCGGTGGCCGCAGGCAGTAGTTCTATTGTGGCCAGCACCGCAGGCTATGACTTTGGGGCGGGCGGCCTGGCCGCGCTGGCCAGCGATGAGCTGGACAGCTGGGAGCTGGTGGACGTTGACCAGGTCACTGCAGGTGGTCTGGCCCTGGCCACCCCCACATCGCACTCCTGGCCAAAGGGCAGCCGTTTGCTGCCTGTTCGCAAAGCTCTGCTCCAGTCACTGCCTGAGCCGGTACGTCTGACCGACGAGCTGGCGCGCGCCAGCGTGAGCTTTGAGCTGATTGAGCCCAGCTCCTGGCCAGTTCAGCTGCCAGCCACGCTCTACCGAGGCAAGCCGGTGCTGGAGTCACGCCCCGATGAGTCCAACGACTTGACGCTGGGTTATGAGCGCCTGACGCAGCGCCTGGACAACCAGGTGGGCATTCCTCGCATCACCGACACCTCGGGCTATGGCTTTGTGCTGCAGCAGCATGCCTGGGCAATATGGGGCCGTGAGGAGCACACGGCCTTTCGTAGCCTGCTGTATGGGCTGCGCGGCCGTCAGGCCTCAATCTGGGTTCCGACCCATGCGGCCGACCTGGTCGCAGCTGGCCAGGTGCAGGGGCAGACTCTGCAAGTGCAGCCATGCGGCTATGCCGACCTCATCACCACTGGCAAGGCGCGCATGGGCCGCCAGGACTTGCGCATTGAGCTGGTCACTGGCGAGGCTCTGCACCGCCGCATTACGGCCGCTGCTGCAGGGGGCACGCTGGAGACC
>NZ_JABBCQ020000047.1 GCF_012844455.2 Comamonas suwonensis
AGTCTCCAGCGCGGCACCCGCTGCGGCGGCCGTGATACGGCGGTGCAGGGCCTCGCCCGTGGCCAGCTCAATGCGGACGTCCTGGCGGCCCATGCGCGCTTTGCCGGTGGTCACCAGATCGGCATAGCCGCAGGGCTGCACCTGCAGGGTCTGCCCCTGCACCTGGCCAGTAGCAACCAGATCGGCCGCATGGGTCGGCACCCAGATCGCAGCCTGACGGCCGCGCAGCCCATACAGCAGGCTGCGGAATGCCGTGTGCTCATCGCGGCCCCAGAGTGCCCACGCGTGCTGCTGCAGCACAAAGCCATAGCCCGAGGTATCTGTGATGCGAGGGATGCCCACCTGGTTGTCCAGGCGCTGGGTCAAGCGCTCATAGCCCAGCGTTAGGTCGTTGGACTCGTCTGGGCGTGTCTCCAGCACTGGCTTGCCACGGTACAGCGTGGCAGGCAGCTCGGCTGGCCAGGCGCAAGGCTCCAGCAGCTCAAAGCTCACGCTAGCGCGTGCCAGCTCGTCTGTCATTCGCACTGGCTCAGGCAGTGACTGCAGCAGTGCTTTGCGAGCAGGAAGCAGGCGGCTGCCCACTGGCCAGGCGTGCAAGGCGGGTGCGGCAAGGGTCAAGCCGCCTGCAGAGACCTGGTCCACCATGACCAGCTCAGAGATGCTCCAGTCTTCGCTGGCCAGCACGGCCATGCCACCTGCAGCAAATTCATATCCGGCTGTGCTGGCCGCAATTGCGCTGTTTTCTGCCGCCACTGGGCCGCCGAGATATTGGGCATCGGCCCAGATCGGCAAGGCAAAGGGCTGCGCACCCAGCACATGCGCCCAAAGGTCAAAGCGGGTGCGCTGTGCCCGGTGCACGAGCACCTCAAAGGAGAAGCTGCGGCGAGGGGCCAAGCGCAATGCGCGGCGCTGCTCGGCTCCACTGGGGCTTTGCAGCACATCGGTCAGCCATTCCAAGGTTTCCTTGACCGAGCTGCCCCAATTGGGCGGAAAGATCCACAGAGGCAAGGCCATCAGCTCACCCCCAGGATCTGGCGGAATTTGCCGGGATTACGACTGATCATGACAGTCAGGGCCTTTTCTCCCTGCTTGCTGCCCATCATGGAGGCAATGCGGTCTGGGTCATCGACCAGGTAGAAGGCCTGCTGGTTGTCCACCGTGGTGCTGCCGCCTGATACCGGCGCAGCGGGCTTGAAATTGCCCACGGACGGCAGGCCCAGCGATGCACCGCCCACGACCAGGCCGCCTTCGGCATAGGGCAGCCAGTCATTGAGCGCGGCCATGCCCACCTGGTTGAAGCGGGTCAGGAAAGCCAGCGCGCCAGGCTGACGCACGACCTCCTGGCGGTGGACGAATTCATCAGCATGGACTACGCCTGCGTACTGGAACTTGGTACCAGGCCCTGTCCAGCCGCCACTGGAGAAGCCTGCGCTCAGAGCGCCCAACGCACTGCTAGCACCCGAGCTGGCCGAAGATGCAGCCACGGCCTGCAAAGCTGTAGCAGCCAACGCAGCGGCGGTGGCCATGGCTGTTGTGGCTGCAGCGGCCGCAGTGGTGGCAGCAGTATCGGCAATGGTTGCGGCCGTTGATGCAGCTGTGGTCGCGGCCTCTGCGGCAGCACCAGCGGTATCCACAACGGCCCCCACACCAGCGGCCGCAGAAGTCACAGCGCCTGCACCGGCTGCCGTCTTGCTCGCGCCATTGATCAGGCCCATCACCCCCTCTTGGGTGCGCATGGCCAGCTGCTGGGCCGCCCACTCGCCCATGCCCGCCGCCAGATTGCTCAGCAGGCCACGGACAGCCTCACCCAGCGTAGCAGTGCCATCGGCCAGGCTTTTGAGCGAATTTGAAAGGCTGTTTCCAAAAGCGTTGCTGAAAGCCTGGCTGACTTCATTGGCCTTGGTGCGCAGGCCTTGAATCCGCACCTCCAAGTCCTTGACGCGGTCGATGGCGGCCGGGTTGCCCGTGATTTCTGCCAGCTCGCGCATTTTGGGAAGCAAGGCTTCAATCTGCGCAGCCGTGCTGGTGTTGATGTTCAGGATCTGGCGCTTGGCC
>NZ_JABBCQ020000048.1 GCF_012844455.2 Comamonas suwonensis
GGGGATGCGGCATAAATCTTGGACTGGTTATGCAGCGATCCCGAGGGCCCTGCGGTACTCAACAGGGCTCCGTGCCCCTAACGAGATCTTGATCCGTTGCTCGTTGTACCAACGGATGTACGCGTCCAGAGCTTGCGTGAACTGCTCAATGCTCGTGGTTTGCCAGTCGCGGGCATAGAACAATTCGTTTTTGAGCCGCCCGAAGAAGCCTTCACAGGCCGCATTGTCCGGTGAGTACCCCTTGCGTGACATCGAGCGCACTAACTTGGCATCAGCGATGCGTGACAACCATCCTGGCCAGCGATAGTGAGCACCACGGTCGGAGTGAACCATAGGTTGCACTTCGCTGTCATTGAGCTTGGCGATCGCGGCATCCAGCATCGTGTTGACCAGTTCAGCGTCGGGGCGTGTTCCGATAGACCAGCTCACCACCATTCCATCGAAGCAATCGATCATGGGCGAGAGGTAGACTTTGCCGACGGGCAGTTGGAACTCCGAGATGTCGGTCAGCCACTTCTGGTTAGGCGCAGTGGCATTGAAGTTACGGTTCAGCAAGTTCTCAGGTGCAGGGCTAATCTCTCCCAAGTAGGAGCCGTAGCGGCGTCGTTTGGGCGCAGCGGCCACCAGCCCTTCCTGCTTCATCAGGCGCCGGACCACCTTCTCCGAGATCCACACGCATTGTCTGACCAGTGAGGCCTGGATGCGACGGTAGCCATAGCAGCCATGGTTGCGCTCGAAGATGTCCGTGATCGTTCGGCGCACCGCGAAATACTTTTCGTCAGCGTTGAGCCGCGCTCGATGGTAGAAGTACGAGCTGCGAGCCAGGACTAGCGAGGTGAGCAACTCGGCAAGCGAGTATTCATGGCGCAGGGCATCAACCAGAAGTGTCTTCTCACGATTGCTCACGAGATGAAGGTCGATGCCGTGGTCCTTTTTTAGGAGCTCGTTCGCCTTCTTCAATAACTCCTGTTCCAACTGCAACCGTCTCACTTGACGACGTAGCGTCTGGAGTTGCTGCTCCAACTGGGACAGCTCCGAACCCGTTGAAGAATCATTGAAGCGCTTCATCGATGCGAGAGCCTCTGGCCCCAATAGTTGATTGCGCCAGTTGTACAGCGTCTCTCGACACACGCCAACGTCGTCAGCAATGGCTTGGATGCTTCCTTGACGTGTGCACAGTGCGAGCACCGCAGCGTGCTTTTGCTCGTTCGACGATGCTCCAAGCAGGCGTGGCCGAGCCCGGGGATTGAGCTCTTGAACCCAAGCGTGAAGTGAGGCCCTCCCGGGATAGCCAAGAGCCTTGATTGTGAAAGCCACGCAGCGCCCGTGCGTCAGATAGTGTTCCACGGCCCGAGCCTTTTGCTCAGCGGTGAACTTCGGCGGGCGAACAACCGCTGTCTTCAAGGCTCGACCCTGCTCGTACTCGCGGTGCCAGCTCTTGAGCGAATTCTTGGTGGGATAGCCCAACTGCTGAATGGTTGCCGCGACTCGTTTGCCTAGCTGGATGTAGAGCGTCACCGCGCGGATTCGATCTTCGTATGAATACATGAACTACCTCTCAGTAGTCCAAGATTTCATCCGCATCCCC
>NZ_JABBCQ020000049.1 GCF_012844455.2 Comamonas suwonensis
TGGAGCGGCCCCATTGATCTGAGGACAGGCAAACCCTCTTAACCTAAGAGGTAGTCTTGTGACTGTATTTATGCCTAGTCCTAAAAATCTAACGAACGTAGAGGTGCTGGGGCCGCAGAAGCGCCGCCGCTGGTCGCCGCAGGAAAAGCTGGCCATGGTCCAGCAGAGCTACGAACCCGGCTACAGCGTGTCGCTGGTGGCCCGTCAGCACGGCGTCAACGCGAACCAGTTGTTCCTGTGGCGCAAGCAGCACCAGCAAGGAGAGCTGACGCCGGTGGCCGTGGGCGAGAGCACGGTGCCTGCGGCGCAGTTGGCCGATGCCATGCGCCAGATTCGGGAACTCCAGCGCCTGCTGGGCAAGAAGACCATGGAGGCCGAGATCCTCAAGGAAGCCGCGGAATATGGCCGCTCAAAAAACTGGATTGCGCGCTCGCCCTTGCTGCCGGGGGACACCCAATGAAACGGGTCTGTGATGTTCTCGGCGTGGCGCGCTCGGCGGCTGTCAAGCGACAGCTGCGCAGCAGTGATTGGACAGATGGCCGCCAGCGCCGCCACAGCGATGATCAGGATCTGGTGGAGCAACTGCGCTCGGCCATCGAGAACCTGCCCAGTTACGGCTACCGCCGGGCCTGGGCGTTGCTGCGGCGTGAGCGGGCCTGCCAAGGGTTGCCTGCGGTCAACGTCAAGCGGGTCTACCGGGTCATGCGCACACACGGCCTACTGCTGCAACGCAGAGCTCCTGCAGTGCGACCACAGCGCCGCCATGATGGGCAGGTCTCGGTGGGTGCGAGCAACCAGCGCTGGTGTTCGGACGGCTTCGAGTTCCGCTGCGACAACGGCGAGGCCGTGCGCACGACGTTTGCGCTGGACTGCTGCGACCGCGAGGCGATGAGCTGGGTGGCCTCCACAGAAGGCTACACGGGTGACGATGTGCGCGACGTGATGCTGGCTGCCGTGGAGCGGCGCTTCGGCAATGCACTGCCAGACAGGCCCATCCAATGGCTCTCGGACAATGGTTCCGCCTACACGGCCGCGTTGACCCGCAGCTTCGCCCGCGATGTGGGCCTGGAGCCGGTGAATACACCAGTGAGTAGTCCCCAGAGCAATGGCATGGCAGAGTCGTTCGTCAGGACCATGAAGCGTGACTACGTGAACTTCATGCCTAAGCCCGATGCCCGCACAGCCATTGGCAACCTGGCCATCGCCTTCGAGCACTACAACGAGCACCACCCCCATAGCGCCCTGCGGTATCACTCGCCACGCGAGTTCCGCCGAAAGGCCATGGCAACCCGTTAAATTACGTGAGGGTTCCTGTCCTCAAATACGGGAAGCACTCCA
>NZ_JABBCQ020000004.1 GCF_012844455.2 Comamonas suwonensis
TGTTGCTATTGGTAAGCGTGGGTCTTGGCGGTGCCAATTGGCGTTCGATCGAACCAGTGGGTGATGTGCTGAGCATCGCACTGCGTCACTGGTCTGGAGAGCTTGGAGATACTGACGGCCCCAGGCGTCTAGGGGATGACAACCTGCGCAAGTTGCTGGGCCATTCCCCTCCACCCGTAGTCATCCTTTCGGGCATAGAGGAGTCTGCAACTGAGTTGCTTCAGGCAGGTATAGCTGAGGACCTGGAATCCGGTCATAGCATGGCGGCCGAGCGACAGCCTCGCCTGCTAGTTACAAGATCCCAAGTTTATAAACAGCTGCGAACAGGCACGCTGATCAAACTGCAAGCGCATTTCCAAAGGCACTGGGGTGCTTGGCTTCAGGCACGCGAAGCGTGCAATCGAAGCTTGCGGGAAAGGACACTGATCATGATGACACTGCAACAATTAGCCGCGGCGATACGTCAGCGTTCCGCAGGTCGGTATGAGGAACAATTAACGGATGGAATGGAGCTTCCGGAGGTTGATCACGCGTAAGCGCCAATTTCTACCCCTAGTGAGGTCTTGGCTCCGGATACTCATCGTTTACAAGCAGCAGCCTTCGAACTTGGTCACTCAATCAATCCTTGCTCAAACAGCGCCAAGACGGCATTGATAAAACGAGACGCTTAGTCCTCGTAGAGCACCACCACTCGAGCAACGAAATTACCAAGTCAGCTAGCAATACTAGACAATCAGATGCATGTCAGGCGCTTACCTCATCGCAAACCATATGAATGTTCCATACGGACCCATCGTAAGTTCGTCGGATGTGATTGCATCGTTTTGCAATGGTCGCTTAAGTGGAAAAAATGAATGGGTGAATGGAGTTTTAGCTCCTTTTTTTAACGAAATTGAGCCTAGTTTGATCTTGCGTTGCGCGCGCGAGGTCAACGCATCTTTGGATATGGTCAACAGCCTGTACGCGCACACTTTAAGCTTAGGTTTTATGCCATCGCCCGAATGGGAAAAGGCCGTAGCCCTTCTTCAAGGACAGCTTTAGGCTGGTTGCAGCCGCTGAGCTTTGGCAAGCTTGTGACCGCTGCTGCCGAGACCAGACGTTGACCCGCTATCTGATCAGACGACCGCTACGAGCCTCAAACCGGAAGCTTGCTGGGTCTCAGTACCCCAGACAACCTGAGCGGCAGCTCTCGCAAGCTACGAACAGGTGCTGACGACCCATACCAGCCGGTCAATCTAATTCTGTGAATGACTGCTGTGCAGCGCATAGCAGAAGTCGCAAATGTTATCCCTCGACAAACTTGGCAATCAGTAAGCCAAAGGTCTGGCGCGTTCGGTCGCATGACGTTTGCAGCCCTTATGCATCCGACAAAATCTGGGCGCCCCCTGCTTGACCGAACAAACTTGAACACTGCAGTTTAGGCAACGCTACAGCAACTGATTGCCGAAGCACGCTAACGAGCTCCGGCAATCCTTCGCCGGATCACACTAGCGCAAAGTGCTGAGCTACCTGCCAGCCCAGCGATACCAGTGCCAGGGTAGCAGTCACAGCAACGGCCAGATGATTGCTTCGGGCACCTCTCTGTTGTTCAGCTTGCAGGGCTGTCAGTTGAGTTTCGGTGGCCTTGAGCATCTTGGTCTGCTCATTTAGGCTAGCTTCCTGCTTCTGTTCGACGCCCTTAACCGCCTCGTGCAGTAGCTTGGCAGTAACGTCCTGTACAGACACTTTCTCTAAGACGGATTGAATGTGCAGCTGTAGCTGCTGCCCGATGTCGACTTTGAAATCAGCGGTATCGCTAGCAAAATGCGCCAATTCAGCTTGGGTGTGTTGCGATTGGTTAGAGAAGGCAGTGGTCAGTTGTTGCTCAAGAACTTCGCGATGTTGTTCCAGTGCAGTGACGGTCGTGGCCAACTGCTCCTGGATGGCTGCTTTGCGCTGGGTATTCTCGGCCGTGATCTGTTCCAGCGTCTCCTGGGCCCGCAGGGCTTGAGTCGAAAAACCATCGATGACCTGTTGTTCGAAAGCGCCCGCCCGTTGTTGCTGCTCAGCAAAGCCACTGTTCAGACGCCCCAGGCACTGCTCGACTGAATCGAGCAAGGATTTCTTGACATCCGATTTCAAAGCCTGGCTTTCCACGCTGATACGGCTTTCTGCTTCCTTGACCAGCTTCACGCAGCCGACCAACTGCTGCGCCTGCTCTTGGGTAATGCCCTTGGCCTCCAACAAGCCCTGATTGGCCTTGTTAATGTCTTGCTGTTGCTTCTCCAACAGATTCTGCTGCTCGAGAATTTTCCGATTTTGCTGCTCCAGAGTGTTGGTCTGTTGCTTGAGTATGTTCTGCTGCTCCAGAAGAATACGCTGCTGGTCGGTCAGCACCTTGGAGATCGCCGTGTTGACAATCAGCAGTTGCGAGGATTTCGCGGTCAGACGGCCAATGGTCTGGTTCAGATCTAGCTGGGCATCCTGAATTTTTTCGCCGCGATCATCCCACCAGTTACCCAAGAAGTTTCCCTCCTTTTTCTCCCGACGCAGCTGCGCTAATTGCTCGGCATTCGTCGCAACCGCATCCTGCGCAGAAAGCATGCCATTGATCAGCTCTTTGATATTGCTGTCACGGATGATTTTTTCTGGGATGTTCACCGAGGAGAATACCTCGATGATCTGGAGTTCTTGCTTGTTCAACGCGTTCATATCCATTGAGCTTTCAAAGGGTTTTCAGAAAATCGTCGATTTCCGACTGGCTTTCATTGATGAAGTCGATCATCGCGAAGCTCTTGGCCACCTGTTCACCGGTTTCGACAACGGTCTGCTCCAAACTGGCCAGGGTGGCAGCCGCAGCTGTCCCGGCAGCTCCCAGCGTTACGCCGATGCTTTGGTAGAGGCTGATGGATTTCGAGTAATTTTCAATGTTGCCCAATGAGGTCTCGGAAAGAGCGACCAATTCCGTGGCGAACTCATCGCGACGTTTTGCATCAGTCAGCAGCTCGTCTATGAATTTTTCACTCTGCGAGTTCCGGTAGCGGTCGAACAAACAATCGATCTGATAGGCGAGAAAGGCCGAGAGCAGGCCTGTCATGATGCCAATCAGCACCGGTGTAATCAAATCCGCAAAGGGCTTGAGGAAAGGCACCGTTGCCATGAAGCCGCCCATCGTCTCGGTGAGCAGCAGGCCGACCGAAGTGATCACCACTGCAGTCAGAATCTTTAACCCTTCCTGCAGAGCTTGGTCGCTGGTCATATGCGTGGGCGGAAAAAAGATCATCTTGAACGCACGAAACAAGCCCAGCAGGCCCTCGCGAATTACGGTGACGAAGCGCTTTGCGGTGGAGAGAAAGCTATTGATCAGGAATGTCAGCAGATTGCTCATGAAACCGCTGACGCCACCCTGAAACATCTGACTCACCGCGTCGGGAATTTTCTTGACAACCAAGTCGATGACTCGCGCTAGACGCTCGCGGATTTCCCCGAACAAGGTCTTTCCGGCTTCGACCCCATGCTTGATCAACACCTTGAACTCATTGAACAGGCCGTTGACCAATTCGGTCAGCAGTAGGCCCAAGGCCTGGCACATCCCCTGCTTCACAGCCTGAGCTCCTCCGGACTGCAGCAGCTCGGTAGTCTGCTTCTTGAGCAATGCTTTGTTGGCCGTGTCATTGATGTGCTTCTTGGCTTCCTGGTATTTCTGCTCCACTAGCTGTTCGTCGAGATCAAACTTCTCGGCATTGGTCGAGCCATCCTTGCGCTTTTCTTCAGACCATTCCTTGAGATCTTTTTCTCCCTTGGAACGATTTGCCGACATATTGGTAAGGGCCAGATTTTCATCACTATTGGCGACCTCACGAATACGCGTGACATCTGCCGTGGCCTCACCTTTGTCCTGCCCCAATGCAAGGTGAATCTTTGGATCGCCATGAATTTCCTTGACGGAAACGACATGATCCAAGTCGACACCGACGATGCGTCCATCCTTCAGTTCGACCTTTCCATCAGCAGAAACATTGCGCCCGGTATATTCATCCTGGCCTTGTTTGATTTTGTCCTGCCGTAAATCTTCCCAAACCTTTTCGCCTGCACCTTTGGCTTGCTCCTTTTTTTTTACCTCGTACCCCGAACGGACTGCTTCGTCGTATTTTTTCTTGGACTGCGCATGGAGCTTCTTGTCTGAGTTGGTTGCTACATAGTCGCTATCTTCGCGTTTGAAGTTATGTAGCGTGGTGACGTTCCCACCATTACGGTCTTCGAACATGGCCGTCGACAGGCCAAAAGGACCGATGATCTGGGATATGACTTGCTGCTGGCAGTCATCAAAGAGTTTGTTGAGGCGCTGCTGCTTCAGCTCTGCAATGCTCTGGTTCACTTATCTTCTTTCTGTTATCAGCCGGTCTTGGCCTCGCTAAATCACACTGTCAGATCTACAAACTCAGTAAACCATTGGAAAAAGCTGTCGGCTTTCTTATTGCGTGCGCCGTCATCGTGCCAAAGCGTGATGATCTGACCAACCCGACCACCGCAGGCTGGATCAAGGTCGAGGCACAGGTGGTCCCCCGCTCCGTTGTAAGTGAACGGGATCCACTTCGGGCTCCACCAGGCTGGCTGGATGCCAGCTCCCGGGCGGGCTTTAGCACCATCGAAATCGCCGCCATCCAGCAGGTCTTTCCAGATTGCCCATTCATCCAGAATTCGCTCCGATGACAGAAATTCAGCACTCGGGAACAACCACTCAACCCCGCCACGTTGCCCATCGTGTACCCTGAGGCATTCGACAAAATCAACCGGCAACGTCACACCGAGCGTCTGTTCCAGTGTTTGTATCTTGGCATCGCTTGCTGGGGGATTGAGGTCGGCAAGTAGTGCAGGGTTGTTGGCTTTGAGCCATGCTTCTAGCCTTTCCCATTGCTGCTTCATGACAACTTTTCCTTGTTTCATTTTGTTACCAAATTCATCATGCAGCATACCTCATGCCCGGACGGGCCCGTGTCATGACAGTCAATTTCACTGCTTGCGGGTGACCCTGTAGCTGTCAATATCGACTGCAATTGCAGGGCGATCACTATTTGTCCTTTCCGGCACTCGGACAACTAAACGCGACCGACCGGGTTCAAACTGAAGCAGTCGCTCAAGCTCTAGCTCTGACCGACTGTTACTGGCCAAAAGCAGTAGGCCGGAAAATTGCCTCGGAAGCCAAGGACGATCATCTTCTCAGTCAATCGCAGGCTGAAGCTGTCGTCGCACTGATAGCGAGCATTTGGTACAGATGCTCAATGTTGCCAGTACACGCATTGGGCCGTTGCCGACATCTGGCCCGAGGCTCCAACAGCACAAAGTGACTCAGATCTAGCTGGGTATGCAGAACAAACATTGTTGCGCACACATGGGCAATCGACTTGCTCAAGAACGGCACTCTAGGCCCGCCTCAAAAACCATCGGATGCCTCTAGCAGCATGTCCTATAGAACTCGCATGTTCAACCTGAGACTCGCAATTTGCTAGGGGGTACGGGTATCCAGCTGTTGCCCGCTTGAACCTGGCACAGGCGCTTCTTCATGAAGACAAATAAGTGGAGTGCGGATAAAACAAATTCACGCGCTAAGGATTTACGGCTTTTTTGAGCAATTTGCCTAAAAAACGGGCAAATTCGCGTCTTCAAAAAAATGAAATCTCAAAAATTCATTAATTAAATCAATCAGTTGCATCGTTATTTTGGATAAACAGGAGTACAAAACTCAGTGAGAAAAGTACAAAACTGAGCGAGAACCGACAATCGACAACGACACCTCACGGGTTTAACTCCCCCTACGAAATTTGCGGGAACTTTGTCTTTAGCACTCCCTCTAACAGAGTGCTAATATGAAGATTATGGAAGAAAGGAAACCCGCAATGACAACTGCCTCCGGCTCCATTGCTACAGCCTTGGCACCCGCTAACCCTTGGGCGATGGTTCCTTCGCTGGGCAACCTCGATGCCTATATCTCGGCCGCCAATCGTCTGCCCATGCTCACCCTTGAGGAAGAGCAGGCATACGCACGCAAGCTCAAAGAAAACAACGACCTGGACGCCGCCGGGCGTCTGGTGATGTCTCACCTGCGTCTGGTCGTGTCTATTTCGCGCCAGTATCTGGGTTATGGCCTGCCTCACGGCGACCTGATTCAGGAGGGCAATGTGGGCCTGATGAAGGCTGTCAAACGCTTCGATCCCGATCAAGGCGTGCGTCTGGTTAGCTACGCCATGCACTGGATCAAGGCTGAGATCCACGAGTACATCCTGAAGAACTGGCGCATGGTCAAGGTTGCGACGACCAAGGCTCAGCGCAAGCTGTTCTTCAATCTGCGCTCGATGAAGAACGGTCTCAAGTCTGACGCCGCCATGGCAGATGACGAGCCCATGATGCGCGACACGCTGACTTCGCATGAGATTGACACGGTCGCGGCCAAACTCAACGTGAAGCGCGAAGAAGTCATGGAGATGGAAACCCGTCTTTCGGGCGGCGACGTACTTCTGGACCCTTCGCCCAGCGATGATGGCGAACAGGCTTATGGCCCCATCGCCTATCTGGCCGACGCCAACCATGAGCCTACGGCCATGATCGAGTCGCGCCAGCGTGACCATCTGGCAACCGATGGCCTGGCTCTGGCACTGGAAGGTCTGGATGACCGCAGCCGCCGTATCGTTGAGCAGCGCTGGTTGCAGGTGAACGACGATGGATCTGGCGGCATGACGCTGCATGAACTGGCTGCCGAATATGGTGTGAGCGCCGAGCGCATTCGCCAGATTGAAGTAGCCGCCATGAAAAAGATGAAAAAAGCGCTGGCCGAGTTTGCGTAAACACCAACTTGCGCCAAAGCCCTTAAAAAGGCTGAAATGCTGAACCCTAAACCCGGATAATTTCCGGGTTTTTCATTTCTGGCGTCGGTGTCACAGGCATCTGCGTCGATCTTCATACCAACAAGACATAAGAGACCTGCCATGCACGCACGCACTTTGAAGAATCTGTCTCGCCGCAGCCTGGTCGCCGCCGGTGCCGCCCTGATGGCCGCAACGCTGGCACCCGCAGCCATGGCCGCTGACAACTGGCCCGACAAGCCCCTGCACCTGATTGTGGGCTTCCCAGCCGGCTCTTCCCCTGACCTCACAGCCCGCGCACTGGCCGAACCACTGGAAAAGAAACTGGGCCAGACGGTTATCGTGGAAAACCGCGTGGGTGCTGGCGGCAATATTGCAGGCGAATACGTAGCCAAGGCTGACGGCTACACCTTCAGCGTGATGATCAACGGCAATATGACCATCGCCAAGATGCTCAACCCCGCCGTGCGCTACGACCCCATCAAAGACCTGCAGCCCGTAAGCCTGATTGGCGTGGCACCACTGGTGCTGGTGGCTCCCGCATCGGCACCACAAGGCAAAGCCTTCATGGAAGCCGCAGCCCAAGCGGGCGACAAGTGGAGCTACGGCTCCCCCGGTGTGGGCACCGTCGGCCATCTGGGCATGGAGTTGCTCAAGAGCCGCTCTGCCATCAAGGCCGTGCATGTTCCCTATACCGGCTACCCACAGGTCTTCAATGCCATTCAGGGCGGCGATCTGAAACTGTCCATGCTGCCCCCGGCTCTGGCCATGGCGCAGATTCAGGCAGGCAAGCTGCACGGCATTGCTGTGACTTCTGCCGCCCGAAGCCCACTGGCTCCCGGCCTGCCCAGTCTGAAGGATCTGGGCGTCAACAACTTTGATCTGGAAATCTGGAACGCCGTAGCTGCGCCTAAGTCCATGCCCAAGGCCCACGTAGAAAAGCTGGCCGCAGCCGTCAGCGAAATTGTGCGCACGCCTGAAATGCGCCAGAAGCTTTCCATGCAAGGCTGGCAAGCGGTGGGCAGCTCCCCTGAAGGTCTGCAGAACCGCATTCAGCAGGATGTGAAGGCGCTGGGTGCCATCATTCGCGATCAGCACATCACGTCGCAATAAGCTCACCGAGAGGCGTTGGCGCGCCCGTTTTAAACGTTTGGTGTTTGCTAAGCGTCTCTGCTGAAACTCCGTTCGGTATCCCATAAAGCGACTACCTCGTCAGATATCATGCGCTCGACAGGCATGCGTTTACGCTATGCCATCGGGCGCATTTTTTATCAGGCTGTCCCGCTGTTTACGGAGCCTTCATGGACGCTGGTACCTGGTTCACGCAACTCAACGCTTGGCAAGTCATGCTGTTGGGGCTGGTTTTTTTCGGTGGTATTTATCTGCTGGGCGGCCTGCTCATGAGCACGCTGACTGCTGTGCTTTCTCGACTTGGCATCGGTCAGGTACTCGACACGCGCCCGCTCAAGCCCGATCAGTTAGGCCGCGAATGGCGTCAGTCGTTTCATTCGATTCTGGTTTTCGGCCTCGGCATGATCGTGCCCTGGGGCTTTTTGCAACTGGGCTGGGCACACTTGACACCCGATGCCAGTGCAGGTCGCATTGCGCTGGAGATTGCCGTGCTGCTGATCTGGAACGATGTGCACTTCTGGATCAACCACCGTCTGCTGCATACCCGCAAGCTGGTGCGCTATCACGGCGACCACCATCGCTCCGTGGTGACAACGCCCTGGTCCACCTACAGCTTTCACCCGATTGAGGCACTGATGCTGGGCAACATCATTTTGCTACCCATGGTTGTGCATGACTTCAACTTCTGGTCACTGGCGTCAGTGCCGGTGCTGAGCCTGATCCTCAATCTCATCGGCCACTCCAACTACGACTTTTTCCCCAACGTGCTTGACTCGCACCCTCTGGCGGCCAGCCGTCGCCACCATCTGCACCACTCACGGCCAGCAGGCAACTATGGCTTTGCGCTGCCCTTTATGGATCAGATCATGGGCACCAAGGTCAAGACCGCCTACACCCGCGCACCAGCCGCTGAATGAGCCAACACCCCGGCCAGCGCCTGCCTCCCACTCTGCGCCATTGGCGCGACTGGCAGTCCGTGTTCTACATGCTCATCCTCCCGCTGATCGTCTGGTGGCAGTGGTCGCATGGCTTCAACCTCATCCTCTACGGCATTGAGCTGTTTTTAACGCTGGGCGTGGGCGTCATTCACCACAACCACACCCATGTGCGCATGTGGTGGGGCCGCTGGACGAACCGCGCCACCGACTACTGGCTGACCCTGCTGCAAGGCCACCCCACCTTTGTGTTCTGGCCCGCCCATGTGGCCAACCACCACCGCTTTCGCCACGGGCCGCGCGATCTAGCGCGCACCTACCGGCCAGACTTTGGCGGCGACACCAACCATCTCTGGGGTTATCTGATTCATCCGCTGCAGGCCGCCGTGGTGCTCTACCCGCTGTTTTTTCGCTGGCTGAACAATCTGCGCCTTCGCTGGCCCGGAGCATTCCGCTATTGCATGGGGCAGTACGCGCTGTGGCTGGGTAGCTGGGGATTCTTTCTGTGGCTGGACTGGCAAAAGGCGCTGATCTTTATCATCGTCCCCCAGTTGCATGGGCTGCACTGGCTGCTGGCCACCAACTACCTGCAGCACGCCCATGCCGATGGCAGGCCGCTGTCCAGAGCGCAGCGCAATACTCCAGGTATCGAGCTGAACTACGCCCGCAACTTTGAGGGGCTGGTCAACCCCCTGCTTTTTAATATTGGCCTGCACACCGCGCACCATGAATGCCCGCATGCCCACTGGTCTGATCTGACCACGCTGCATGAGCGTATTTACCGCCAGCGAGTTACGCCCGCATTGAACGAGGGGGGCCTGCTGCCCTACATGGGACGCGTGTTTGTATTGGGTCTGATCTGGCCCGCGGCAAGAACCCAGCCGCAAATGCCGCCAGACGCTGTGAAGTAAAACCTGTCGAGGATCTATGCCTGTTGCCTATTCAAACGTCTATCTTCAATCTGCCGGTATGTTCCTGCCTGGCTCTCCGGTGGATAACGCTGGCATGGATGCATATGTCGCACCGCTGAACCGCATCTCCGGGCGCATCAAGCAACGCATCCTGGCGGAAAACGGCATTCAGCAGCGCTACTACGCCATCGATGGCGCTGGCCAGACCGTCTTCAGCAACACGCAGATGGCCGCAGGTGCAATTACAGAAACACTGGCACTGGCTGGCAAGACGCTCGCTGATGTAGGCTACCTCTCCAGCGGTTCATCAGGTGGCGATGCGCTGATGCCCGGCTTTGCCAGCATGATTCAGGGCGAGATGGCTGCGCCCCCCATGGAGACCTTATCGGTGCACGGCGTCTGCGCCGCCAGCGTGGGAGCCATGCAGGCAGCGGCCATAGCGGTGGAAAGCGGCGCGCACTCACTGGCGCTGTCTGTGGCCAGCGAGATGCCATCGCGCCTGTTCAAGCGCTCGCGCTTCGCCGCGCAGGATTACAACACCGACTTTGACGCCCACTTTCTGCGCTGGATGCTGTCGGATGGCGCAGGTGCGGTGTTGCTGGGCGGACCCAAGGCCCTGCCGCAAGCCAATGGCCTGCGCCTCAAGCTCAAGTGGACGCACCAGCGCAGTTTTGCCGGAGACTACCCCGTCTGCATGCAACTGGGCCTGACGGCAGATCGCAGCAAAAGCCACCTGGACTTCCCCGCCTGGGGCGATGCCGAGGCAGCCGGTGCGCTGTCGCTGCGCCAGGACATTCGCCTGCTGCCGCACCTGTTTGACGTCTGCATTCACGAATACGCCGACCTCGCCCACAAAGGCTGGGTGCCCGAGCGCGGTATTGACCACTTTCTGTGCCACTACTCGTCAGAGCGTTTCATCCCCGTCGTCGATGATCTGCTGGGCAAAGCACAGCTCAGCATCCCGCGTGAGCGCTGGTGGAGCAATCTGGCCTGGCGTGGCAACACGGGCGCGGCCTCCATCTTCATCATGATGTCGGAGTTTTTGCAGAAAGAAGGCAAGCGCCTGAAAGCGGGCGACACCGTGCTCTGCTTCATCCCCGAATCGGGCCGCTTCACTGCCGGCTACATGCTATGGGAAGTAGAGCTGGATACGCCCGTTCAGCAAGCGCCACAGGCCCATTTCCCTCATAAAACCGCCGCCTCTGAAACGATTGCCAACGATGCCCTGCCCGATGTGTCCACCATCGCTGCGCCGCACGACCCGGCTACTGCACCGCAGCAACTGGCCCCACTGCTGACCGAGCTGGCCAGCATCTGGCAGGACTACCGCAGCAATGTCTGGCGCTCGCCGCTGCTGCGCCGCATTCGCACCCGCGAGCTGCAAAGCAGCGACTATGTGCGCTGGATGAGCCACTGGATTCCCCAAGTGCGCGAAGGCAGCCTGTGGATGCGGGAAGGCGCAGCATCGCTCACGGGCGACTACGCCACGCTGGCCTCGCTCATCGACCTGCATGCCGGTGAAGAGCAAAACGACTTCAAAATTTTGCACAGCGACTACCTGAAGGCCGGCGGCACCGAAACCGATATTGGCAAATTGCGTCGCAACCCCGGTGGCGAGGCACTCAACGCCTATCTGCACGGCCTTGCTGCTACGTCCAACCCCATTGGCCTGCTGGGCGCCATCTACATCATTGAAGGGACGGGCCAGCGCATCGTGCCCAGCTTGCTGCCGCTGCTGCGCGCCGCCCTGCCCTTGCCCCCCGATGCCTTTCGCTTTCTGGAGTATCACGGTGCCAATGACGAGAACCATTTGGAGCGCTGGCTGATCGCCGTGCAGATGGCGCTGGACCTGGACACCGAAGGCACGGCCCAGCAAGCCATACTGCAGACCGCCCGCCACACGGCGGCCATGTATCTGATGCAGTTCCAGCATGTGCTGGCCGAATAAAAACAAGACGAGCAGGACAGCCTGATGAAGAACGAATTCAACGACCATATCTGGGACGAACGCGACCCTAGTCCTTGGCTGGCCCTGTATCTGGACCAGAGCACGCCATTGCCCGATGACGTCAAAGCCGCCTGGCTGCGCGACTGCAGCAGCAGCTCGCGCCAGTTTTTTCTGCCCGCCATGCGGCCCATGGCGCGCCTGTCGATGATCCTCATTCAGGCGCTGAAAATCTTTCTGCCAAAACGCTGGTCACACTCCATCTTGCTGCACCGCATGCTGGCGTTTGGCATGAAGAGGTTTCTTTCGCCAGAGGCCAACTGGCTCATCATGCGGCACTTTCACCTGGGCTCTCAGGTGCTGCAGTTTGTGGCCGCCAACTCGCCCACCAAGGTCAGTACCACGCCTTTGATGCCCATGGAGATTGACGATGTGAAAGAGGAACTCTTCCTCAAGCACGACCTCAACCTCTTCAACTTTGTGATTCGCCTGAACAAGGCGCTGCGTGAAAACAAGCAAGAGCTGGTCCCTGTCGCAGAGCCCGATTTTTCGATGATTCACGAGCCCCAGCTCAAGCTCGAAGACATGCCACGCGGGCGCTTCAACGTCATCGATCTGCAAAGCGCCATTGAGCTTTACACGCCCATTTATCAGCTGCTACTGACCGACAACGATTTCTGGCGCGCCAGCAACTCGCTGCAGCTGGATGAAACCCTGGGCATTTACTGCGCCAAGATTTTGGCCTCGCCCGAGCATCTGGTGTTGCTCAACAACAAGCATCCTATGGTTCCGGATTCAACGCTTTATGCGGCTTACCGTCTGGTGCTGCACGGGCTGTCCACCGAAATGCTGCACTCGCTGCTTGCGCGCATGGCCAGCGGTGAGCTGCCGATTCCAGCGCGTGAGTTGGCCAAGATGCACAAGGCGGCCGAAGCCAAGCAATGAACCATCACCCGTCATCAATTCTTCAGACCATGACTAACCAAGCGTCTAACTGTTCGGCAGGCATGGCGCGGGAATGCAGCCAGCCTTGAAAGAATTCGCAGCCAATGTCGCGCAGCAGGTCCAGCTGTTCGACCTCTTCCACGCCTTCGGCCACGACCTCCAGATCGAGTGCATGGGCCATGTGCACAATGCCGCCCATCAGGCGGTCCCGGCAGGGAGATGGAGACAAAAATTCCCGCCCCAGCTTGATGCGCTGCAGCGGCAGATATTGCAGATAGGCCAGCGATGAATGGCCGGTGCCAAAATCATCAAGCGCAATCGTCACCCCCAGCCGTGCCAGCCCTTGCAACACTTCGCGTCCCTGTTCGAGGTTCAACATGGCCTGCGACTCCGTCACCTCCAGCTCCAGCCATTGCGGCGGCACTTCATACCGCGTCAAACAGCTGCTGACCTGCTCGACCAGATTCACCTGTCGCAACTGATGGGCCGAGAGGTTGACCGCGACGCGCAACGGCGTGCCGGCCTTCAGCCACACGGAAATCTGCTTGCAGGCGGCATCAAGCACATAGTTGCCCAAGGCCACGATCTGCCCGGAAGCCTCCGCCACCGGAATAAAACGCACGGGGCTGACATTCCCCAGCACCGGATCATTCCAGCGCAGCAACGCCTCCACCCCCACCACTGCGGCACTCTCTATCCTGACCTGCGGCTGGTAATGCAACTGCAGCCCGCCGTAGCTGAGCGCCATGCGCAAGCGCTCGGCCAGCTGCACACGCTCGGCCATTTCCTTACCCATGCAAGGCTCGAAAAACACGGCATTGCCACGACCCCGCGCCTTGGCGCTGTACATGGCCATATCGGCAAACCGCATCAGATCATCGCCAGTCTGGGCATCATCGGGATACAACGCGATGCCAATGCTGGCCCCGAAATCCAGCGCCAGCCCATCATGTTTGAAAGGGATGGACAGCGCAGCCAGAATCTGATCGCTCCAGAATCTCGCACGGGCGGCGTTCTCCCCCGCCAGGAGCACGATGAATTCATCGCCTCCAAGCCGCGCCAGAATGCCTTCGCTGCGCAGCTGAGATTTCAGGCGTCGGGCGACTTCTCTGAGCAGATGGTCGCCAGCAGCATGCCCGTAACCGTCGTTGATAGCCTTGAAATTATCCAGATCCAGCTGCAACAGGGCCATGGGATCATCGCCAGCCTGAGCAATCTTGAGCTGCTCCTGCAGTTCCTGACCAAACTGCCAGCGGTTGTTAAGGCCGGTCAAAGTGTCCTTGGTGGCCTGAAACTTCAGACGTTGCTGCATCTGATGCAGCTCCGTCACATCCCGGACAAAGGCGACAGCCAAGCCTTCGCCATCTTCGCCCAAAAAACCCAGAGCAATGTCGACAGGCATTGCACTACCTTGCTTTCGCTGCAGCCATAAAACGCGACCCAGCCCCATGGGGCGGCGCGAGGGCTGAGAGAAATAACTGCGCAGGTAGTGACCATGCACCGCCTGAACATCGGATGGCAGCAGGATGTCGAGACCCTGACCTTCCAGCTCCCTGCATTCATAACCCGATATGGCTTGCATGGCTGCGTTGGCCGCCACGATGCGCCCATCCCGCCCCACCAGCAAGATTCCATCAGGAGCAGAGTCCAGCGCATAACGCTCACGCTGAGTCAGCAGCATGGAAGGCAGGCTCACCTCATCGTGCCCCGCAGAAAGCGCCAGACCCATTCGTCGCTGACGGTCCGCCAGTGCGGCCTCGGACACAGGCTCAAGCATTGAAGAAAAAGGGCATTCAGCCATACAAGCGCTCCAGACATTCACTCTGGCGTCCTGCGTGCAGAACCGCCTCATGCAACATCAGAGGATAGGTATCTGCTGGCTCGCGGCGAGAAGCCTTGCCAAGTGTTTGAAAGCACCCACTATGCGCGGCAGCAAGCGCAATCTGCTTGCGCTACATCAAACACAAATGTGTAACAAGAAATTTCAATGGGTTACTCTCATCTGCACAAATGTTCCAAGCAGCCGCGCTATCAGCCCAGCAGTGCTCTCACATCCTGCACCAGGACTTGCGGGCCTGCGCCATAGCGCTCATAGATGCGCAAGCGGCCTTGAGGGTCGTACAGATAAGTGCCGGCAGAGTGATCGACGGTGTAGGTCCCCTCGGCCTTGCCTGGAACTTTCTTGAAGTAAATCTTGAAGTCCTTGACCACAGCGGCGAGCTCTTCAGGCGTCCCGCTCAAGCCGACAAAGCTCTGGTCGAAGTTCGCCAGATAGGCCTTGAGCACTTCGGGCGTGTCGCGCTCAGGGTCTAGCGAGACAAACACCGCCTGCAGCTTGTCGCCATCAGCGCCCAGCGCCTGTTTGACTTCCAGCAGCTCTTGCAGCGTGGTCGGACAGACATCGGGGCATTGGGTGTAGCCAAAGAACACGGCGACGACCTTGCCGGAGAAATCCTTGAGGCTGCGCTTTTGGCCATTCACGTCGGTCAGCGGAATGTCTTTGGCGTAATCAGCACCTGTCACATCCACGCCTTGAAACGCGGGCTTTTTATCGTCCTTGCAGGCGGTCAGAGTGAATGCGGCTGTGCAGGCCAGTGTTGCGGCGCCGAATGCGCGCAATGCACCTCGTTTATCCATGATGGTTCAGGTCAGGTAGTGATCCACCAGCAGGGCTGCAAACAGCAAACTCAGGTGAATCAGGGAAAAGCGGAAGGTTTTGCGTGCCAGCGCATCCGAGTAGTTGCGCAGCAGTGCCCAACCATAACCGCAAAACCCCAACCCCAGGACCACTGCGGCAAAGAGGTACAGATAGCCGCTCATCCCCACCACGAACGGCAGCAGGCAGCCCGCAAACAGCACCACAGTGTAGAGAAACACTTGCAGCCGCGTGAAGGCATTGCCATGCGTCACGGGCAGCATGGGCAGGCCCGCGCGGCGGTAGTCCTCAACCCGGTATAGCGCCAGCGCCCAGAAGTGTGGCGGTGTCCACAGAAAGATGATGAGAAACAGCAGCAGCGCCTCATGCCCGACCTGCCCCGTCATCGCGGCCCAGCCCAGCACCGGCGGCATGGCTCCCGATGCACCGCCAATCACAATGTTCTGAGGTGTGAGTGGCTTGAGCACCAGTGTGTAGACGACCGCATAGCCGATAAAGGTGGCCAGCGTCAGCCATAGCGTCAACGCGTTGACGGCCAGCAGCAAGATGGCGGCACCCGCTGCGCACAGCAGGGCAGAAAACACCAGCGCCTGCCGGTGCGACAACTCGCCACGCGCCGTGGGGCGCCAGGCGGTGCGCTTCATTCGGGCATCAATCGTGCGCTCTACCAGGCAGTTAAAAGCCGCCGCGGCCGCGGCCACCAGCCAGATACCTGTGCAGGCCGCCAGCATGCGGCCCCAGTCTTGCCAGGTGGGCGCGCCAGGCACGGCAAGCACCATGCCGATGAAGGCACAAAACACAATGAGCTGCACCACGCGCGGTTTGGTCAGCGCGTAATACTGTGCCCAGCGCGATGTCTGCTGCTCGGCCTCTGCAGCGGGTTGAGGGATGCTCTCCACATTCATGACCTCTGCCTGCATGTCACCCTCCTCAATAACTATGATTTAGATAGCTAGCAGCGGTTTATCTGCATACGCTATAGGGCATTTCAATGCTTATTCCCTGCGGCGTCAGCAGCCGCACGCCCGGCCTCATCCCATGAGGAAGAGGCACGCAGCAGTCGCTCCAGATCTCGCTTGGCCTTGCCTGCCGTGGCTTTGTCCATATGGGCCGGGAAGCGCATCATCCAGTGGCCTTGCGGGTCCACCACATACAGGTGTTCATCCAGCGTATGGCCGACTTCAGGTTTCAACCAGTCTTGAATAGCGGCAGCTGGCATGCGCAGCGCCGTCGCCTGCTCGGCGGCGGGCAGGATTTTTTCGCTTACGGCTTGCTGATCGTTAATGAGCCAGACCCAGTCCAGCCGATCTTTTTCACGGCCCAGCGTTTCACGCAACTGGCGCTGCAGATACAAGTGGTCCTGGCAGCGCGCTTCGCAGCTGGCATTGCTGGTGCTGACCAGCAGCCACTGGCCCTGAAGACTGCGCAAATCCATGCTGGAGCCATCGAGCTTTTGCACCTTCACATCAGGCAGACTGGGCTGGCTGCTGATCAGCTCGCCATAGCTGCGCTGCTGCGTAGGGCGCAGCACGTAATAGGTGAAGTACGAAGCCACCACAGGCGCAGCGCAGACCAGCAGCACAGCCAGCATCTTCCAGCGTCCACTGCGCGCTTGCTGCATCTGGGTTTGTGCGGGGTCTGGCAGGCTGTGAATTGAAAAGCTCAGCGGCTCATCGCCTTCATGACCCTCACTATCGCGGCGCTGCGGGATGGGCCGCGCGGCGGGGGAGGTAAAAGCGTCGGACGAGTTGAAACCAGACATAAAGCAACACCACCAAAACACTGAGTCCGAACCACTGAAAGGCATAGCCGTAGTGCTTTTGCACACCGGCATTGATTTGTGGCCAGTCGCGCAGCAAGCCTTGGCTGGCGGCACCATCACTGGTCTCCACCAAGCTCAGCGCCAGCAACGGCAGACTGCTTTGCTGCGCCCACTGGGCAATGTCTGCATTCTGTCGGATGCGCGACTTTTTCCCATCAGGGTCTGCCCCGCCATTCTCACCTTCCAGCTCCATCAGCTTGGAGGGCGGAGCCTCAAGCCGGCCCTCAATCGTGAGCAGTCCAGCAGGCGTATGCACCGGCGGCAGCACCATGCGATCCATGAAATTGCGCGGTGCCCAGCCGCGCTGCACGATGATGACGGTGCCTTCATGAGGCGCAGCAAGGCGAAACGGTGTGAGCACATAGAAACCCACCTTGCCCTGCATTTGGCGATTTTCCAGAAACACCGTCTGCTCGGGCAGCCACTGGCCTTGCAGTTGCGCAGGTCTGTGCAGCAGCTCTTTGCGCTTCGAATCGCTCAGGATTTGGCTGACTGCAGGAACCTGGCTCGCAAGCTCTGCGTTACCCCAAGGCGCCAGCGCCTGCTGGCGTGCCATGGTGTCAAAGATTTCCTGCTTTTGCGCGGCGCGGCCCAGTTGCCAGAAACCCAGCGATGCCGTTATGCCTGCGCAGACAAGGGCTGCGAATGTGATCAGTAGAAACCGCCAGAGGTCTGGAATTCGGGAAGTTCGCACCAGATAATCCATTCATGAAATTCGTGATCATTCTCGCTTTTCTCGCCATTTTGGCGAGCCTTGGCAGTGCGCTGTTCTTCATGATGCGCAAGGGCGATGGCAGCGCCAGCACAGCCGCCGAAGACGCAGAGCGCAGCCGCAAGATGTTCCACGCCCTTGCCTTGCGCGTGGCATTGTCCATAGGGCTGTTTCTGTGCATTTTGATGGCCGCCAAGATGGGCTGGATCCAGCCTACAGGCTGGGTTCCAGGCAGCTGATCCTTTGCAAACAGCTGCTCGCCATTTACCGCGCTATACAAAAGCAAGCGCCTTGCGCCTGTCTGTCTTTGGTTTCAGCATTAAACAATGTTGGAACCTTTAGATGACAAGCGCAAGGCGCTCTGAAAAAAGTAGTGACTACGGCTCTCTCACATCCAGTAAACGAGGATGTAGAGGAAGACCCAGACCACGTCCACAAAGTGCCAGTACCAGGCAGCGCCTTCAAAGCCGAAGTGGTGCTTGTCAGTGAAGTCGCCCTTCATCAAGCGAATGGTGATGAAGAACAGCATCAGCATGCCCACCAGAACGTGGAAGCCGTGAAAGCCGGTCAGCATGTAAAAGGTGGAGCCGAACACGCCCGAGTTGAGCTTGAGGTTGTAGTCGTTGTAGAGGTGGTGGTATTCGTAACCCTGCACGAACAGGAAGATGCAGCCCAGAATCACCGTCATCCACATGAAGCTGATGCAGCGCGCGCGGTTGTTGACCTGCAGCGCATGGTGGGCGATGGTTAGCGTCACCCCTGATGTCAGCAGCAGTGCCGTGTTGATGGTGGGCAGCCAGAACGGGCCCACGGTCTTGAAGGGCTCAACAATATTGCCGGGCGATGCCGTGGCACCAGCGGCCACACTGGGCCAGACGGCCTGAAAATTGGGCCACAGCAGCTCGTTTGCCAGGCTGCCGAGTGCGGGCACAGAGTGCGCGCGCGCCCACCACAGAGCTGTGAAGAAAGCGCCGAAGAACATCACCTCAGAGAAGATGAACCAGCTCATGCTCCAGCGGTACGACAGATCAATCTTGCGACTGTAAAGCCCGGCTTCGCTTTCGCGCGCAGCATCGCGGAACCAGACAAACAGTATCGACAGCCACCAGATCAGGCCAAAGTACAGGGAATACATTCCCCATTCATGGCCGTTGATCCAGGTGCCCGCACCGAGAATCATGAAAAACAGACCGATGGCCGCCATCACGGGATGGCTGGATTCGGCTGGCACATAGTAGTAAGGGGTCGCGCCCTTATGGGTTGCACTCATCACTCGGCTCCTGACGCTGTTGATCGTTGTTTTTACCGACGCTCCACTATCACTGGCACTTCGCCCCACCCGTCTTCAGCCTAGGCTAAACGACCAGGTTGACGATCCATATCAACGCTAATACCAAGATCACAATCGCCACCAGACCCACCCCAATGACGTGCAGCGGCGTGATGCTGGCGAAGTCTTTCTCGTATTCCTTGCCCTTGCGCACACCCAGCATGGCCCATGCCACTGCGACGATGCTGCGCCAGAAATTGGTCTTTTTGCGGTCCTGCGTCATAAATGGCTCCCCGGCGCAGCCACGGCAGCCGTGCTGTCAGCAGGCGTGACAGGTGCAGGGGGGGTCTTGCCACCCACTTCAAAAAACGTGTACGACAGGGTGATGGTCTTCACATCTTTGGAGATGCGTGGATCAATCACAAAAGCCACCGGCCATTCGCGCTTTTCGCCGGGCTCCAGCGTGTATTGCGAAAAGCAGAAGCACTCCATCTTGTTGAAGTAGGCCGTGGCCTGGCGCGGTGCATAACTGGGAATGGCCTGCGCAGCCATACGGCGGTTTTGCACATTCTGAAACTCATACATCACCGTCGCCAGCTCACCAGGGTGAACCTGTACCGAACGCTTGGCGGGCTTGAAGTCCCAAGGGCCGCGCGCATTGGCGTCAAACTCTACGGTGATGGTGCGACTGGTGTCGATCTGGCTATTGCTGGGCAGCTTCACATCGCGCCCGGCCACGCCCGCACCGGGCACCTGCTTTTCGGACAGCGACAAGATGTTGATGCCCGTCAGCTCGCAGATGTGCTTGTAGATGGGGATGAGCACGTAGCCAAACGCAAACATGCCCAGCGCGACAATCGCCAGCTTGCCCACCATCTTTGCGTTTTCCTTGGCTACGCTCACATCACCCTCCTTGCATTCACTGCATCAACCGGCCGTCTCAGTGCAGCCAAGCCATCTTCACGACAAAGCCAATAAAGAACACGGCGGCTGTAGAGGCCAGAATCAGCCCCAGTTTCAGATTCGCCTTGCGTTGCTCTTGCATTCTGGTTTGCGTTGTCATCTCAAAGCTCCTGTTCAGCCAATCACCTTGGTGGCAGTTTCATCGAGCTTGGGCGGGTTCTCAAAAGTGTGGAACGGCGCGGGAGAAGGTACTTCCCACTCCAGACCTTCTGCGGCTTCCCAAGGCTTTTGCGGCGCTTTTTCACCACGGCCGCGCATGGCAGGCCACACCACGAAGACAAAGAAATAAACCTGCATCAGACCAAAACCGAAGCCGCCAATGGAGGCAATCATGTTGAAGTCGGCAAACTGCATGGGGTAGTCGGCATAGCGACGGGGCATGCCGGCCAGCCCCAGGAAGTGCATGGGGAAGAAGGTGATGTTGAAGAAAATCAGCGAGCCCCAGAAGTGGAGGCGGCCGCGCGTTTCGGAGTACATCACGCCCGTCCATTTGGGCGACCAGTAGTAGTAGCCAGCAAACATGGAGAACAGCGAACCGGCCACCAGCACGTAGTGGAAGTGCGCCACCACGTAGTAAGTGTCTTGCAGCTGAATGTCGATGGGAGCCATGGACAGGATCAGTCCGGTAAAGCCACCCATGGTGAACACGAAGATGAAGCCCACGGCAAACAGCATGGGGGTCTCGAACGTCATGGAGCCGCGCCACATGGTGGCGGTCCAGTTGAACACCTTCACCGCCGTAGGCACGGAGATCAGCATGGTCGCGTACATGAAGAACAGCTGACCTGTAACCGGCATGCCGGTGGTGAACATGTGATGCGCCCACACGATAAAAGACAGGATGGCAATGGCCGCCACGGCATAGACCATGGAGGTGTAGCCAAACAGCTTTTTGCGGCTGAAGGCGGGCACGATCTGGCTGACGATGCCGAAGGCCGGCAAGATCATGATGTAGACCTCGGGGTGACCGAAGAACCAGAAAATGTGCTGGTACATCACCGGGTCGCCACCGCCCGCGGGGTTGAAGAAGCTGGTGCCGAAATGGCGGTCAGTCAGCGTCATGGTGATGGCACCAGCCAGCACGGGCATCACGGCAATCAGCAGATACGCCGTAATCAGCCAGGTCCAGGAAAACAGTGGCATCTTCATCAGCGTCATGCCAGGTGCGCGCATGTTCAGAATGGTCACGATGATGTTGATCGCGCCCATGATGGAGCTGGCACCCATGACGTGCATCGCAAAGATGCTGGTGTCCATGGAGGGGCCCATTTGCAGCGTCAGCGGCGCATACAGCGTCCAGCCTGCAGCGGGTGCGCCGCCGGGCATGAAGAACGACCCCACCAACATGATGCCCGCAGGAATCAGCAGCCAGAAGCTGAAGTTATTCATGCGCGCAAAAGCCATGTCGGATGCGCCAATCTGCAGCGGCAACATCCAGTTAGCGAAGCCCACAAAGGCCGGCATGATGGCGCCGAACACCATGATCAGACCATGCATGGTGGTGAGTTGATTGAACAGCTCGGGATTGACGATCTGCAGACCGGGCTCAAACAGCTCGGCGCGAATCAGCATGGCCAGCACGCCCCCCACCATCAGCATGGTGAAGGAGAACAGCAGGTACATCGTGCCGATGTCTTTGTGATTGGTGGCAAACAGCCAGCGACGCCAGCCCGTGGGCGTGGCGTGATGGTGGTCGTCATGCCCATGGTCATCGTGACCATGGCCCTCATGGGTGTGGACGGGAGGAACTACGGCGCTCATATTCTTTTCTCCAATCTGTCTCTATACCCGGGGCTTACTGGGCGGCCGTGATGTCAACACGGCGTGCCTGCTGGTCAGTGCCCGCTGCGGCCGTGATGGTCTCGGGCTTGCGCATTTCAATGCGATCAGCGGCAATGCCGCTATCGGTCAGCAACTTGGAGACGGCCTTGGCACGCTCCTTGGCCAGCTCGGCATTCTTCTCAGCATTACCGGTGGAATCCACAAAGCCGGACAATGCAATCTTGCCGTCCTTGTGTGCCGACCAGTACTCGGCGGCCTTCTTCACAGCAGCCTGAGCCTTGTCGTCCAGGGTGCTCTTACCGGTTTCAAAAAAGACCTGGTGAGGACCAGAATCGCTGTCTGCTGCGGGGGCATTTTCTGCCGGAGCGGGTGCCGGTGCAGCAGGTTCAGCCGCGGGTGCTGCAGGGGCGGCAGCGCCACCTTCAGGGAACTTTCCGCCACGTGCCGCCACAAACTGCGCGGGCTGCACCAGCTGGCCGGTCTTGTTGCTCCAATGGTTCTTGGCAAAGGTCACCACGGCAGCCAAATCGGTGTCGCTCAGCTGCTTCCAGGCTGGCATGGCACCGTTGGCACGCCCTTCCAGCACGGCATGCATCATGTCGCCCGTGGGGCCCAACACCACCGGGCTGCCATCCAGCGCCTTGATGGGACCTGCACCCTTGCCGTTGGGCTGGTGGCAGGCTGCACAGTTAGCGGCATAGACCTTCTCGCCGCGCGTCACCAGATCGGCCAGAGCCCAGACCTTGTTCGGGTCATCGGCCTTGGCGGCCAGCTTTTTCATCTCGCCAGCCACCCATGCTGTGTAATTCTCGGCAGAGAGCACCTTCACATGAATGGGCATGTACGCATGCTCTTTGCCGCACAGCTCGGCGCATTGGCCGTAATAGTCGCCGATTTTCTCGGCCTTGAACCAGGTGTCACGCACAAAGCCGGGAATCGCATCCTGCTTGATACCAAAGGCAGGCACCATGAAGGAGTGAATCACGTCATTGGCGGTTGTGATGATGCGCACCTTCTTGTTGACGGGAACTACCAGCGGGTTGTCCACTTTGAGCAGGTAGTCGCTGGGAGCATTGCTGACATCACCGCTGTTGGACATCTGGCGGTGAGCCGTATCCAGCGTGGAGATAAAGGCCACGCCCTCGCCTTCGCCGTTAAGGTAGTCATAACCCCATTTCCACTGGTAGCCCGTGGCCTTGATCGTGAGATCGGCATTGGTCGTGTCTTTTTGCGCCACCAGCACCTTGGTCGCGGGCAGCGCAATCAAGATGACGATGATGAAGGGGGCGACCGTCCAGGCGATTTCTACCTTGACGGATTCATGAAAATTCGCAGCCTTGGCACCTTGGGATTTGCGATGCTTCCAGATGGAATAGAACATCACCCCGAACACACCGAGGAAGATCACCGTGCAGATGATGAGCATCATCCAGTGCAGCCAGTGCTGCTCCACGGCAATGCGCGTCACAGGCGGATGCAGGTTCAGCTGGTTGACGGCAGGGCCTCCCGGCAAATCCTGCGCGGCGTAAGCCATGGAACTACCCCACGCTGCCAAGGCCAAACTCCAGGGAACCAGCTTGGTGGAAATGTTTTTCATCGTTTTCACTTACCTCTAAGCCTTAGTTTGTCCACTCGCTCAGACTGCTTGCGCGCCGCTTGCGCCAGAAGGCTGTGCACTCACACTACCCTTGCGAACTACACCGCAGCATGCCCCAAAATTTGATAGCACTGTCTGCGCGCATTCACTAATGCATGTACCGGGAACCCATGCCAATCAGCCATGCCTTGGCAGCACCGATCGACCTCGAAACCAACAACGACAAGCGCATGCCGCGGCAAAAGCCGGGCATGGCGAAAACTGGCATCGCAGCCGTGACAGAGGTAAAGAGATGAGGACGCGCATGTACTGCGGCGACAGCCGTGCACATGAATGCGTCAGCGCAGCGCGAGGCTGGCTTTTGGTGATGATGAACTGCGTGAGCTGGCCGCTCAAAAACCCGCTGGCCAGTCCCCTTGGCAAAGCGAAACACCCGAATCTCCCCCCGGCGGCTCAAGCCGCACTGTCTTGTCTCTTTCAGGCAGGAGAGATGCCCGAAAGATGGCTGCTATCTATGAAATAACTTGGGGAAATTGTAGGCAGCTTTGCGCTAAATCAATGACCGGAAAACGACACTTGAACTATCGCAAACCCGTGTTGCGCGGCTGCTTGAGCATGGCCTTCATGTCTTCCAGCGAGACGGCACTATTGGCTTCAAGGCGCACCTTGGGCTGCGGTTTATAGGCGTGACCATAGACGATTTCAAAAGTCAGTGACAGCTGACCATCGGCCTGCTTGTCGGGCCAGCGCTCGGCCATTTTTTGCAGCAGATCGGCCTTCCAGCGCTTGCCGCGCAGACCCGCAAAACGGGCCGGGTGAAAATTGCGTCCCAACTCGCGCAGCTCTTGCAGCAAACGCTCTGGCGTGGCAAAAGTCAGCGTGATGCGCTCCATGTCCATCACCGGCTCGGCAAAGCCTGAATGCACCAGCATGTCGCCCCAGTCATGCATGTCGGTGAAGGCGTGACCTGCAGGACCCAGACCCAGCTCGGCATACAGACGGTGCAACTGCTGCACGGTGTCAGGCCCCAGGCCCGAGAACATCACATAGCCATCCACCTTGAGCGCCTTGTGCCAGCGCTCAATCAGCGTCTGTGGGTCTGCCGCCGTATGCAGCAGCATATTGGCCCAGAGCATGTCCAGGCTGCCGTCCGCAGGTTCGCCCACTTGCGCAGCAGCGCCCTTCCAACGAGACAGCTGCCACCAGCGGCTGGTCAGTTTCTCCTGCGCAAGGGCTTGGCGCTGGGCCACGGGTTCGTAAATCGTGCATTCCGCCTGCGGATAGCGCTCGCGCAGCAGATTGTGCGATGCCATGCCCCCGCGCACCGGCTCCCAGTGACACCATTGCTCGGGCGGTTTCACAATCCAGTCCAGCCGCTGCTGCATGCGGCTGGCCACCTCCTCATGCAACCAAGGCGATTCAGCCGGAGCGGCCGTATGCCAATGGTTAGCAGCTACAGAATCAATAGTAGGAGGAAGAGCGTGAGACATGGGCAAACAAGGCGAGCAAGAGGCTGAGGGAGCGGGCCGCTCACCCCCTGCCTGAAAGGGAATCAATGCGGCGCGAGTATATTGATTCCATGCCCGACCTTCA
The DNA here is from genome assembly GCF_012844455.2 of Comamonas suwonensis. Lineage (GTDB taxonomy): Bacteria > Pseudomonadota > Gammaproteobacteria > Burkholderiales > Burkholderiaceae_C > Comamonas > Comamonas suwonensis. The sequence continues at coordinate 25,102 of NZ_JABBCQ020000004.1, forward strand.
TGCGACATGGCTTTCGCAGCTTGGCCTGCGCTTTCGCCGTCAGCAGCAAAACTGGCTGAACGCCTTGCCCAGCCAGTGTGCCGTCTGCGGCCGCTGGCCGGGGCCGCGCATCTGCCATGACTGCCGTGCGCGCTGGGTTAGTCGCTTTCATCGCTGCCAGACCTGCGCCATACCGCTGCCGGCACTGGTCTGTACCTGCGGCGCCTGCCTGATGCAGGCACCTAAACTCCAGCGCTGCACCGCCGCACTGAGCTACGCCTACCCTTGGCAAGACCTCATCACCCGCTACAAGTTTCAGGCCGACCTGGGGCTGGCGCGCAGTCTGGGCCGCCTGATGGCCAGCCACCCTGAAGTCAAGGAGCAGTTGCAGGCCTGTGATGTGCTGCTGCCCGTCCCTACCACCAGTCAGCGCATACGAGAGCGCGGCTTTGACCACAGCTTGCTGCTGGCGCGCGCGCTGGCAAGACAATCAGGCATCAAGCGTCCCGTGCTCACGCAGGTGGTGCAGCGCAAGCACATGGAGCTTGCCCAGCATTCATCGACGCGCGAGCAGCGCTTGCGCCAGCTACGCGGTGTTTTCAGCCTTGCACCAGCGCAAACAAAGCAGGTTGCGGACCGCCACATTTTGTTGATTGACGATGTGATGACCACGGGTGCCACGCTGGACGCTCTGGCCAGTTGCCTGCTGACGGCGGGGGCCGCATCCGTCTGTGCCGTGGTTCTGGCACGCACGGCTTGAAGCATATTCACCAGACCCAAAAACTGCCTGGGCTGGCAGCACGGGTAAAGGCCCGCCTGCACAATAGCGCCCCATGTTTCATATCGTTCTTGTGGCGCCCGAGATCCCACCCAATACGGGCAACGTCATCCGCCTGGCTGCCAATACGGGCTGTAGCCTGCATTTGATTGAGCCGCTGGGCTTTTCCATGGAAGACCGCCACATGCGCCGTGCCGGCCTGGACTACCACGAGTACGCCAACGTGGCCCGCCACGCCAGCTGGGAGGCCTTCATCGCAACCTGCCAGCCCCAGCGCGATCGCATGTTTGCCATGACCACGCACAGCAGCAGTCCGGCTCATGCTATCAATTTCAAAGCAGGCGACTGGCTGGTCTTTGGCTCTGAAAGCAAAGGCCTGCCTGCCGGTGTACGCGCCCAGTTCCCCAACGAGCAGCGCCTGCGCCTGCCCATGCTGGCATCACAGCGCAGCCTGAACCTGTCCAACGCCGTCGCGGTGACAGTCTTTGAAGCCTGGCGGCAGCAAGGCTTTGACGGTGCGGCGATGGCCGAGCCTGTGCCCGCACCATAAGTTCCCACCGATTAGCGCTAATTTCGAGACATTAAGTTTCGATCCAGGGGGTTTGTCTTGGGATTGCATCGTCCTAAAGTACGAGTCATGGACTTCCGGCCAACCGACGATTCCCGTCAGGACTGCAAGCCCGATGTACTCAAGGAAACCCCATGAAACACGCTAACCGTTTCGCCATCGTTGCAGCTTTAGCCATGTCGGCAGCCGCCGCCCAAGCCGCAGGTTATGACTTCACCGACGGCCACTATCCTCCTGAAGTGGCAAGCCAATCCACGCTGACTCGCGCCCAAGTCAAAGCCCAGGTGCAAGACGCCATGGCCAAGGGCCAGCTGCAATCCGTCGGCGACGCCTACCTGCCCCTGTCGGCACCGCAACAGTCTTCGGGCCTAAGCCGTGAACAAGTACGTCAGGAAACCATTGCCGCAGGCAAGGCCGGTTTGCTGGACAGCTACGGAGAGTGACGGACGATGCACCTGCTGCCATCAGCAGGTAAAAACCAAGCCCCAGGGCAGTGCACTGGGGCTTTTTCATGCCGGGTGTAATGCTTTTACAGCGTCTGAATCAAGCTGGCGCACCGAAGCTACGCGCCAGAGACTCGGCCACGCATACTGGCTTGTCACCGCCTTCGCGCTCCACGGTGACCAGCCAGGTCATCTGAATGCCGTTTGGCTCGATACGCTCTGCCGCCTGCAAGGTCATGCGGGCTCGCAAGCGGCTGTTGACCGGAACCGGTGCCATGAAGCGCACGCGGTTCAAACCGTAGTTCACGCCCATCTTGGAGCCTTCGATCTCGAAGGTGCTCTCGAAAAACTGCGGCAGCAGGGACAGGGTAAGAAAGCCATGGGCAATCGGTACGCCAAACGGGCCCTTGGCCGCACGCTCCGGGTCGGTGTGAATCCATTGTTGATCACCCGTAGCATCGGCAAACATTTGAATCTGTGCCTGGCTAATGGTGATCCAGTCGCTGACGGCGACTTCCTGCCCAATACAGGCCAGCACTTCGGAGTAGGAGCGAAAGGTTTTCATGCCCTCAATGTAGAAGCCCCCTGCCCTGCGCCATGTCTGACGCGGGACAAGGGGCTTACCCTGAATTTCAAGAAAAATATGCCTCAAACCCAATGCAATCAAGCGCAGAAAGCTATGCTTTTAAAAGCATCTCAAGCTTCGGTACCGCGCTGCACGAAGAAAAGGCCGGCTCCCACCGCCATCAGCAAGCCGCCAAAGATACGATTCTGATTGCGCATGGCCCGCGCGCTGCGCATCAGGCCGCGCAAGGCGCTGGCACCGGCGGCATAGCTGTGCATGACTGTGGTATCCACCGCCAGCATCGTCACCGCCAGAATGGCCAGCTGCGGCGCCAGCGGGCGGCTGGTGGTCATGAACTGGGGCAACACGGCCACCATGAAGATGATGCCTTTGGGGTTGGTGGCATTGGTCAAGAAACCGGTCAATACCCGCTTTTTGAGGCTGACTTCAGGCATGGCTTCTTGCGTGGCCAGCGGCGATCCTCCCGAGCGCCACTGGCTGACGCCCAGATAAATCAGATAGCAAGCACCCACAATCTTCACAGCGTTGAACGCCCATTCAGACGCCATGAGCAGCGAACCCACGCCTGCCCCTGCTATCAACAAAATGAGCAGCAAACCTAGCTGCAGCCCCATGATCGTGGCGCTGGTCTTGCGTACACCATAAGACAGGCCATGGCTCATGGACAGCACCGCCCCCGACCCCGGCGACACCGCAATAATCCAGGAAGCCACAAAAAACGCGAACCATGTGTGCAAATCCATACCAGTCCCAAGTACCCAGTCACAAAACCGCTATCTTAAAAGTTGCGCCATCAACTTGCAGACGCGCAGTTGACCTGACGATATAAGCAGCAGGCAGCGATTCATTCCACTTTTCGCCCGGGCCAAAGCAGAAACTTGATCCTGGGTGCCAAAATGGAATCCATCTAGGGTAAATACCAAACAACACTCCCCCATGGAACACGGCTCCCCCATCTGGCTGACTTACGGCTTCATCTACCTGACGGCGGCAGTACTCGCCGTCCCTATTGCCAGGGCACTGGGGCTAGGCTCCATCATTGGCTACCTTGGCGCGGGCATTGCCATGGGCCCCTGGGGCTTTGGGCTGGTGAGCAATGTCGACGACATCCTGCACTTTGCCGAGTTTGGCGTGGTGCTCATGCTGTTTGTGATCGGCCTTGAGCTGCAGCCCAAGCGACTGTGGGAGCTGCGGCGGCCCATTTTTGGCTGGGGTATGGCTCAGATGGTGGTCTGCACCGGCATTCTGTTTCTGGCAGCCTGGGGCTTTGGCTTTACCTGGCGTGTCAGCCTGATTGCAGGCATGGGCCTGGCCCTGTCATCCACCGCCGTCTGCCTGCAAGTGATGGCCGAGCGCAACCTCATGCGCACACCCAGCGGGCAAGCGGCCTTCTCCATTCTGCTGTTTCAGGATGTGGCCGCCATCCCCATTCTGGCGCTGATTCCCATTCTGGGTGCCTACAAGGCGGCCAACGCCGCTCACTCCGACAGCCATCTCTGGCTGGCCATCTTCAAGACCGTGGGCACAATTACCGCCGTCATCATTGGCGGCCGCCTGTTGCTACAACCCCTGCTGCGATGGATTGCGCGCAGCAAGACGCCCGAGATTTTTACCGCCACCTCCCTGCTTCTGGTCGTGGGCATTGCCATGCTAATGACCCAAGTCGGCCTGTCCATGGCGCTGGGCGCGTTTCTCGCTGGTGTGCTGCTGGCAGACAGCGAGTACCGCAGTGAACTGGAAACCAATATCGAACCCTTCAAGGGTCTGCTGCTGGGCCTGTTCTTCATGGCCGTGGGCATGAGCATTGACTTTGGCGTCATCCTCAAGTCACCCTGGGCCATGGCCGCCATGGTGACAGGCTTCATCGCCCTCAAGGCTCTGATGATTTTTGGTCTGGCGCGCTTCATGCAAATCCCCTGGCGCGAGCGCCCTGTCTTTACGCTGATGCTGGCACAAGGGGGGAATTTGCCTTTGTGGTGTTCCAGACTGCGGCCCAGTACAAGGTGTTTCACCACAACGTCTCATCCATGCTGGTGGCGGCCGTCGCCCTGTCCATGCTGCTGGGACCGCTGCTACTGGTCGCGCTGGACAAGTTGCTGCTGCGCCGCTTCTCCACCATCAAGGACGACAACGCAGAATCCAGCAAAGCCAAGGAAATCTCAGAGCAGCAAGAAGCGCCCATCATCATTGCCGGCTTTGGCCGCTACGGGCAGATCATCGCCCGCGTGCTGCTGGCACAAGACATACGCCCCACCATCCTCGACCACAACGTGGAAATGCTGGAGGCCGCCAAAATTTACGGACATAGCGTCTTTTTTGGCGATGCCACGCGCATGGACCTGCTGCGCATTGCCGGCGCTGCCAAGGCCCGCGTGCTGGTGATTGCGGTGGATTCGCCCGAGCAATCCATCAAGATTGCCAGCCAGGTGCGCAAGCATTTTCCCAACCTGCAAATTGTGGCCCGCAGCCGCGACCTGAATCACTGGTTCCGCCTGCGTGACCTGGGTGTGGAACACGCCCAGCGTGAAGTGTTTGAATCCAGCCTTGTGTCTGCCCAGTCGGTGCTGGAGCTGATCGGCCAGAGCCCGGCAAATGCCCGGCACATGACCGATCGCTTCAGAGAACACAATCTGGCACTGGCCGAGCGCATGTACCCGCATTACAAGGACAAGAACAAGCTGATCGCCGTCTCCAAACAAGGCCGCCAGCAGCTGGTGGAGCAAATGGCCAAAGAGCGCGCCGACCTGCTGGAGAACGGGACAGAAATACCTGATGGACCCGATGTCCCCGCCGCGAGCGAGCAAAACCACAGCCCAGCTGACTCAAAGCAGCCGTGATACGCTGCGCGCCATCATGTTCAACCCCAGTCAAGCCGACGTACGGCGATTTTTTTGCGGTGTGCGCGCCAAGATGATCAGCGGCGGGCCCATGGAGGCCATCGAGACGCTGGCCAGCCTGTGGATCGCCGAGCACCCCGAGTATTTTGACGAGCTCTCCGACGTAGATGCCGCACTTGCGCGCAACTATGACGCCGAGACCGAACGCACCAATCCGTTCTTGCACCTGTCCATGCACCTGTCCATCAGCGAGCAGTGCAGCGTGGATTCTCCGCGTGGCATTCGCCAGGCCGTAGAGCTTCTAACCCGCAAGCGCGATCTGCATGACGCGCACCATGCCGCCATGGAATGTCTGGGCCAGATGCTCTGGGAAAGCCAGCGCTCGGGCCGCGCGCCGGATGGTGAAGCCTACGTCGCTGGCGTACAGCGCCTGGCCACCACGGACGGCAGCTTCAAAAGCGCCAGTTAAGCAGCCACCGCTTTCACCCAAAACAAAAGCCCGTTTTCACGGGCTTTTTTTGCAAAGGCACAAATTACTTCTGGCCCATACGGAAGTGCGGCTGGGCTACCACTTGCATCTCGCTGTCCAGACTGCCGATGTATTTGGCCAGCTGCTGCAGCTCGTCGTTCTTGAACTGCTTGGCAATGCCTGCCATCACGCCATTGCTGCGGCCGATGAGCGGGTTGTTCTCGGTCTTGTACGACTGAAGGGCGCGGAAGACATAGTCCGAATACTGGCCCGCCACCTTGGGGTAGCTGGGGTCAATCGGTTTGGCAAAGCCATCGCCGTGGCAGGAGAAGCAGGCACCTTTTTGCAGCAGCGCGGTGACTGCGGCATTGGCTTCCTTCGCCTTGCCTTCCTTGGCCTTGCCGTGACCAGCGTAGAAAGCAGCCACATCGGCCATATCCTGATCACTCAGAGGATCTGCAATGCCACGCATGGTGGGGTGTTTGCGCTCGCCTTTTTTGTAGGCGTTCAGGGCCGAGACGATATAGGCCTCGTTCTGCCCACCAATCATGGGCACCTTGTACACCTCAGGGAAACTGGCCTGATAGCCGGTGATACCGTGACAGCCGATGCACATGGCGATCTTGCCTTCGCCTGCTTTCGCGTTGCCCTTGACGGCCTGGGCATGTGCCACGCCAGTCACTGAGGCGACAACTACGGCCATTACCGTGGTCCAAGTTTTTATCATTTTTCGCGCACAATCCTTCAAGAGTTCAGACGGGTGCTCAAAAGCCTTGCTGCAGTGCAAACGATTATGGCAGTGAGAATTTGGCACGCTTATCAATACTTACGCTGATACCGCCTATGAAGTTTCAAGGTTCCGACAAATACGTTGCCACGCAAGATCTGATGCTGGCCGTCAACGCTGCTGCCACTCTGCAGCGCCCGCTGCTCATCAAGGGCGAGCCCGGCACGGGCAAGACCATGCTGGCCGAAGAAGTGGCCGAGGCACTGAAGATGCCGCTGCTGCAGTGGCACATCAAGTCAACAACCAAAGCCCAGCAAGGCCTGTATGAATACGACGCCGTGAGCCGTCTGCGCGACAGCCAGCTGGCTGATATCGAAGGCAGCGAACGCGTCAAAAACATCCACAACTACATCATCAAGGGCGTGCTCTGGCAAGCCTTCACAGCCAATGAGCCGGTGGTGCTGCTGATCGACGAAATCGACAAGGCCGACATCGAGTTCCCTAACGACTTGCTGCGCGAAATCGATCGCATGGAGTTCTACTGCTACGAAACGCGCGAGATGATTCGCGCCAAACACAGACCCTTGGTGTTCATCACCTCAAACAACGAAAAAGAGCTGCCCGACGCCTTCTTGCGCCGTTGCTTCTTCCACTACATCAAGTTCCCCGACGCCGAGACCATGCGCCAGATCGTGGCCGTGCACTTCCCCAAACTGCAGGGTGAATTGCTGAGTGCCGCGATGAAGGTCTTCTATGACGTGCGCAATCTGCCGGGACTGAAGAAAAAGCCTTCGACCAGCGAGCTGATTGACTGGCTCAAGCTGCTGGTGGCCGAGGAGATTCCCGCTTCCGCCTTGCAGGCAGAAGACGGTAAGGTGAGCGTGCCGCCTATGGTGGGTGCACTGCTGAAGAACGAACAAGACATGAGCCTGTTCGAGAAGCTGGTCTTCATGAACCAGCGCAACCGTTAAACCCTAAAAATAGCCAGAAAATAGTCCAAGGAGACAGACCATGAGCAATGCCCAACAACTGCTACTGGAAGGCAGCTCTGATGCCGTCGGCTTTGTCGGTGGCGCTCTTCTGGGCTGGGGCGTTTCACATGTGCTGGGCCTTGATCTGTTTGCCCAGGGCTACGGTGCAGGCAGCATTGCAGCCATTGCACTGGTGGGTCTGGGTGGCGGGCTAGGCCTGAAGCTGGCCCGACTCTGGCGCAAACGCAAAACCGTTTGAGTGAGCACATCATGGCCTTTGTAGAACCCGTTACCCTGCGCGACCGCGGCGTACGACTGGAGCCACTGGCGTTGAGCCATGAAGCCGGCCTTATCGCCGCCGCAACAGACGGCGAACTGTGGAAGATCCGCGTCACCTCCGTGCCTGCGCCGCAAGAGGTGCGCAGCTATATCGAAACCGCGCTGCTAGGGCGCGATCAAGGCCACCGCTTTGCGTTTGCGGTGATCGATGATGAGACGGACAAGGTGCTGGGAACGACCAGTTATCATGACATCGTTCCCGCTATTCGCCGCGTGGAAATTGGCTACACCTGGTATGCCAAAAGCATGCAGCGCACCCATGTCAACACCTCGGCCAAGCTGCTGCTGCTGGCCCACGCCTTCGGCACGCTGGCCTGCCATGTCGTAGGCTGGCGCACGGACAATTTCAACTTCGCCAGCCAGCGCGCTATTGAGCGGCTGGGAGCCAAAAAAGATGGCGTGATTCGCGGCCACGCGCTGCGCCGCGACGGCACGATTCGCGACACCGTGATGTACAGCATGCGCAGCGGCGAGTGGCCTGAGGCCCGTGCCCAGCTGCTCTATCTTTTAGAGCAGCATGTGCCCGCCAAATAAGCGCTGGAGCCCAATTTAATGCTGATCGACTTTTTCTACACACTGCGTGCAGCCAAGCTGCCGGTTTCGGTCAAAGAATTTCTGGCTCTGCTCGAAGCGCTGGATGCAGGCATCATCGGCCCCAAGAGCGAAGACTGCTGGAGTCTCGATGATTTCTATCACCTTGGCCGCACCATTCTGGTCAAAGATGAAAAGCATTTCGACAAATACGACCGTACCTTCTCCGCCTACTTCAAAGGTGTAGAAATGCTGGCCGATCTGACCAAAGAGATTCCGCAAGACTGGCTGCAAAAGTTGCTGGAGCGCGAACTCAGTCCCGAGGACAAGGCCAAGATTGAAGCCATGGGCTGGGACGAGCTGATGGAGACGCTCAAAAAGCGCCTTGAAGAGCAGAAAGAGCGGCACGAAGGCGGTAGCAAATGGATTGGCACGGGCGGCACCAGCCCGTTTGGCCATGGCGGCGACAACCCCGCAGGCATCCGCATTGGCGGGCCAGGCCGCAACAAAAGCGCCGTCAAGGTATGGGAACAGCGCGCTTACCGCGACTATGACGATACGCAGGAACTGGGTACGCGCAACATCAAGGTGGCACTGCGCCGCTTGCGCAAGTTTGCCCGTCAAGGCAGCGCGCTGGAACTGGACCTGCCAGACACCATTCGCGCCACAGCAGCCAATGCGGGCTATCTTGATATCAAGATGATTCCCGAGCGGCACAACAATGTGAAAGTGCTGCTGCTCATGGATGTGGGCGGCACCATGGACGAGCATGTGCAGAAAGTGGAAGAGCTGTTTTCTGCCGTCAAAGGCGAGCTCAAGCACCTGGAGTTCTATTACTTCCACAACTGCGTCTACGACTTCATGTGGAAGAACAATCGCCGCCGCTTCGCGGAGAAGTTCCCTACGTGGGACATCATCCGCAAGTACAGCAAGGACTACAAGCTGATCTTTGTAGGTGATGCAACCATGAGCCCGTACGAGATTTTGCAACCCGGTGGCTCGGTTGAATACATGAACGAAGAGCCCGGTGCCGAATGGCTGCAGCGCCTGACCAATGCTTTCCCTCGCTTTGCCTGGATTAACCCAGAGCCGCAAGGTGTCTGGCAATACCGCCAGAGCATCAGCGTCATTCAGCAACTGATGGGTGACCGTATGTACCCGTTGACACTCAAGGGTCTAGAAGATGCCATGCGTATGCTGTCAAAATAAGAAATGCTCCAGACATTGCTTGTAAAAAAGTCGGCCTTGAAGCCGACTTTGCTTTTGGGAGCCGCTTTGATTCTCAGCGGTTGCAGCCTACTGTCCCCTAAAGACAAAGAAGCAGAGGCCATGGGCATAGACACCAGCGGCCCGGCAGCTTTCACTCTGGAGGTTGATGCACCGAAAGAAGTGCGTGCGCTGCTGGAGCAGCACCTCGAACTCAAGCGCTTTCGCCACCAGCCTGATCTACAGCGCCGCGAACTAACGCGCCTGCTGGGCGCAACCGATGCCAATGTGCGCGAGCTGATTGGAACGATGGGCTACTTCAGCCCCAACGTGACCGTAGAGCTGACCGATACACCCGATGAAGACACGCCGCGCAAGGTGGTGGTCAAGGTTGATCCCGGCCCGCCCACAGTGATTGAAAAATCTGAAGTGCGCTTTACAGGCATCAACGCCCGCGATGAGCTAGGCACCTCGCAGCGCCTGCAGATTGAAGAAAACTGGCCGCTGCAAGTGGGCGAGCAATTCTCGCAATCGGCATGGAGCAGTGCCAAGAGCGGCGGCCTCAAAGAGCTGCAAAAACGCCGCTACCCGCTGGCACGCATAGACACCAGCCTGGCCGATGTAGATGCAGACACCAACAAGGCGCAGGTCAACGTCACCTACGACCCCGGTCCGGCCTATACCTTTGGCCCGCTGCAGATTGAAGGTGCCGAGCGCTACGACCCCATTCGCATCGCCCGCATTGGGCGTCTGCCTGAGGGACAGGAGTATGACCAGCAAAGCATGCTCGATGCACAGCAGCGTCTGGTCAGCAGCGGCTACTATGACTCGGTGTTTCTCTCACTGGCCGACTCTCCGTTGCAGACCGATACCGAAGCGCAGCGCGACGAGCAGCGCAAGAATCAAGGTGCCGCCGTCACCTCGCCAGTGATTGCCAAGGTGCGCGAGGCCAAGCTGCAAAAATGGGTGTTCGGTGTGGGTCTGAGCACCGACACCGGGCCACGCCTGTCCATTGATCACACCTATAACAAAGTGCCAGGTCTTGACTGGCGTGCCGTGAGCAAGCTGCAGATCGACAAGAAGAATCCACTGATATCCACCCAATTGGTTGGACTGCCGGGTGAAGACCTGTGGCGCTGGTTTGCCGGTGGCAAGCTGGAGCGTGCACCTGCAGGCGACTTCTACACCAACAGCGCGCAAATGCGCTTTGGCCGCAGCAAGGCAGAAGACCGCATCGAGCGCAATCTCTATCTGCAATACGACTATGCCAAGACTCAGGGCGACGGTGCGCCGCCCGGCGCTTCATCGCTGCTGGCCAACTATGGCTGGACGGCCCGCTACTTCGACAACAACCTGCTGCCCACATCCGGTTTTGGACTGGCGGCGGAAGCCGGGGTCGGCACCACACTGACCCCGCAGCGCTCGCCTTTTGGCCGCATCACGGGCCGCTGGCTCAGCCTGATACCGGTGGGCGATCGCGATGAGGAAACCCGCCGCCGCAGCCGCCTGCAACTCAAGGTGGGCCTGGGTGCCGTGCTGGCCAAGAAAGATGTGGACCTGCCCACCACGGTCATGTTTCTGACCGGTGGCGATAACACGGTGCGCGGCTACGGCTATCAGTCGATTGGCGCGCGCACCGACAACGGCCGCGTGATTGCAGGCCGCTACCTGGCCATGGGCAGTGTGGAATGGCAGCGCCCCATCACCATCAAGGGCAACACACAGGATTTTGAACATACGCTGTTCATCGATGCCGGTACCGTGGGCGATGACATCAACCACCTCTACACCCGCGTTGGCATAGGTACTGGCATGCGCTGGAAAAGCCCAGTCGGCCCGATTCAAGCAGATCTCGCCTGGGGTGCGCAGGAGCAAAAACTGCGCCTGCACCTGCGCCTTGGCTTCACGTTTTAAGCATGGCAGAACAAGACAACTCAACCCCTTCCCAAGCGCCTGCCAAGCCAGTGCCGCCCAAGCGCCGCCGCTGGCTGCGCGCACTGGGCTGGACTTTGACCGCAGCATTTTTGGCAGTCGTACTGGCTGTAGGCGGCCTGCTGTGGTGGATAGGTAAAGACGATTCTCTGAACCAGACCCTGCAACGCGTGGCAGGCTGGCTGCCCGCCAACCAGACGCTGGTGGCCAAAGAGGTTTCAGGCAGCGTCAAGAACGGCGGCCATATTGGCTGGCTGCAGTGGCAAAGCCCGACCATGAAGGTCGAAGTCAAGGACGCCAAGATCGGCTGGCAATTCAGGCCGCTGATTTTTTCACGCACGCTCAAGCTGGGTGAAATTCATATTGCCGAAGTACGCATTGCCAGCACACCCGAACCTGAGAAAAAGCCCAGCGAGCCCCTGCAGTCACTGACGCTGCCCATCAAGGTCGAGCTGCCATTCAAGGTCGATCAAATCATCTGGCAAGGCCCGCCAGAGGCCGTGGTGCAGAACCTGACCGGCACCTATGAATACACCGGCAGCCACCACGATCTGCAGATTCGCAGCCTGCAGGTCGCAGATGGCAACTACCAGATGCTGGCACGCATTCAAGGCGCTGCGCCCATGCAGACCCGCATCGAGCTGCAAGGCAAACTCCAGACCCCCAATCCACTGGAGGCCAAGCAGGGCAACGCCACGCCCTCACTGATCGATGTGCTGGCCAATGCGCAGATTGAAGGCACGCTGGCGACTGAAGCAGCGCAACTCAAGATCACGGCTCACGCTGAGGCGGAGATACAAAAACAGGAGCTGCAAGCGCTTGATACAAAAGCATCTGACGATAAAAATGCATCAAAAGCACTCAACAACAAGCGCGAGAAGCTAGAAAAATCAGAGCAGAAACCGCTGGATGCCCAGCCCATGCTGGCCGATATTGAAGCCAGCATCGCACCATGGCAATCGCAGCCGCTGCTGTCTGCCAAGGCGCTGCTCAAAAATCTGGACGTTGCGGCCTTCTGGCCTCAGGGCCCGCGCACGGCCTTGTCTGGCGAGCTAAGCGCTGGTCCCGGTCAGGCACCAGTCTCAATCGACTCAGCCATGACCGTTGGTCAGCCATCTCAGACCCTTAGCGACACCCAGCAGATCTGGACGCTGAGCACCGCATTCACCAACACACTGCCCGGCCCCTGGGACAAGCAACGCCTGCCGTTGCAACAGCTGCAGGCCAAGATTCTCTTCGACGGTAGCCAGTGGCGAGTGGATGACGGTCAGCTCGATATTGGCAAAGGCCAGATCAAGCTGACAGGCCGCTATGTGCCCATGGGCCAGATGTTTGACGGCAAGCTGCAAGTCTCGCAGCTCAACCCCGCCGACCTGCTCAGCAACCTGGAAGCCGCGCCGCTGGAAGGCATATTGCAGGCCGAGACACTGACGCCGCCGATCCCCGTCAACCCGGCTGAGCAACAGGAGCCTCAACCCGCACCCGCCGTCGCCTTCTCCGTCGACCTGCATGCCGCAGGCAAGCCTGCTGGCAAGGCGCTGCGCATTCAAACACTGGCCGCCAACGGCCAGTGGCAGGCTCCGCTGCTGCAGCTGGAAAAGCTGCAGGTCGAAGCGCTGCAGGCCCGCATCGACGCCAAGGCCTTGGAGTTCAACACCGAAACCCAGCAGGCCAAGGCCCAGCTCAAAGCCGCCGTGCCCGGCGCGCAGCTCAATCTGGATGGACACATGAGCCCTGACAGCGGCAAGGTGCAAAGCCAGTTGCAGCTGGCGTCCATGTCCAGCCTCACGCAGTGGCTGCGCAAGCTACCTGGCATCAAAGACCCGCTGGGCGGAGCGCAGCTCGATGGCTCTGCCGATCTACAACTGGCGGTGCAAGGCGGCTGGCAAAACCTGCTGAAACGCCTGAGTGCGGCCCATGGCGCACCCATCCCCGCCAGCGGTTTGCAAATTCAAGCCCAGCTGCGCGGCGACAAGATTCGCTATCTGCCGGCGAGCACGACGGCCGATCAAGCCATCGTCATCCCTGCCCTGCGACTGACCTTGAACGGCAGCCCCGAAAGCACCAAAGTCGACCTGAGCGCGCAGGCACAACAAGCTGGCAAAAGCGTGCAGATCGACACCGCCCTGCAAGCCGGACTGACGGGCGGCAAAGGCACGGCACCGCTGGATTGGCAAGCCAGCCTTGAAAAGCTGCAAGCCCAGCTGAAACCTGGCAACGACAAACCTGGCCCCTGGGCCGTGCAGCTGCAGCCCGGTGCACCCGTGCAGATTACGCAGCGCACCAGCGGCAATACGGTACTCAACACCGTCTACCAGCTCAGCGCGGGCAAGCTGCAAGTCACGCCCCCCAAGCTGAGCATGCGCCGCACCAGTTCCGAGCCATTGGCGCCCGTGCAGCTGGCATGGGACGAGAGCTCTGTCACCCGTACCGGCAGCGGCACCTGGGGCGTGCGCAGTGCCGGTAAAGCGCTGGGCATTCCATTGGCATGGGTCGATGCCTTCAGCCTGGGCGAGGATGACCCACCACTGGAGGCCGCAGGCCTGTCTGGCGACCTGAGCTTTAACGGCAGCTGGAACCTGGACACACTGGGCAAAAACCTCAAGGCCGACCTGACGGTCGAGCGCGCGGCAGGCGATTTGCGACTGGCGGTGGACGATGGCTCCAGCACCACCGTCGTTCAGAGCACCGGGCCCACAGCCAACCGTGCCAGCAGCACACGCACCCGCAAGATTGGCGGCGCGGGCATGCGCGCGCGCATCAAAGACATTCGCCTCACCGTTCAGGCACAAGGCAGCCAGGTCAACGCCAAACTGCTGTGGGACAGCGAGCGCGCAGGCACCATCAACGCCGACCTGCGCACCCAGCTCAGCTACCAGCAAAGCGGCTGGACGCTGCCCGCCACCGCCCCTCTTTCAGGCCAGTTGCGCGCCAATATGCCTGACATGGGCATCTGGGCCTTGTTTGCCCCGCCGGGCTGGCGCATTCAGGGAACACTGGCGGCTGATGCCAGCATCAGCGGCAACCTGCAAGACCCGCAGTGGCAAGGCAATATCAAGGCTGATGCGCTGAATATTCTGTCTCTGCTCGACGGGGTTGATCTGCGCGACGGCATTCTGCACGCCAAGCTGCAAGGCACGCGACTGGACATTACCGAGCTGCGCTTCAAGGGCGGCAAAGGCAGCAACTCGCGCATTCTGGGCTACAGCGGCAACCTGACCAGCGCCCCTGAAGATGGCGGCCTGCTGACCGGCACCGGCTACGCCCAGTTCACACCACCCGGTAAGGGCACCGAGTCTGGCCTGAGCATGAATCTGCAGGCCAAGGCCAGCAAGCTGCAGGTGCTGGTGCGCGCAGACCGGCAAGTCAGCGTCTCCGGAGATCTACAGGCCAAACTTGAGCAAGGCCAGTTCACGCTGCGCGGTGATCTCACCGTTGACCGTGCATCCATCATCCTGCCCGAGGAATCTGCGCCTTCGCTGGACAAAGACGTGGTCGTGCGCTCCGCCGCATCACGCAAGGCCGAAGAGGAAGAACGCCTGCGCGCCGAGCGCGAGATCCGCAAAGACCAGGCCCGCGCCACGCCACGCAAAGTGCCGGACATTCTTGTCAAGCTCAACATGGGCCGCGACTTTGCGCTGCAAGGTTTTGGCATCACCACCCGTCTGCTCGGCCAGTTGGAGATCAAAGGTGCCAGCTATGTGGGCGGCCCGCCCAGCGTGACCGGAGAAATCAGCACCGAACAAGGGCGCTACCGTGCATGGGGCCAGTCGCTGAATGTAGAAACCGGCCTGATCCGCTTCAACGGCCCCTACAACAACCCATCGCTGGACATTCTGGCCCTGCGCCCCAACATTGCCGTCAAGGCCGGTGTGCAGGTGCTGGGCACGGCCAGCGCGCCCCGCGTGTTGCTGTATTCAGACCCTGACCTGCCCGATGCAGAAAAGCTCTCCTGGGTCGTCATGGGCCGTGACCCGGCCTCTGGCGGTGCCAGCAGCGCCCTGCTGCAGCAGGCCGCCATGGCTTTGCTGGCGGGCGGCAACAGCAGCAGCGGCAAGATTGCCGGCAGCCTGGGGCTGGATGAGGTTGGCTTCAAAAGCGGCGGTGATGGCAGCGATGCATCCGGCGCAGCGCTGACCATGGGAAAGCGCCTGTCGGACAAGCTGTATCTGACCTATGAGCAGAGCCTGTCGGGGGCCATGGGCATCATCTACATCTTCTACGACCTGTCCCGCAGCGTCACGCTGCGCGCCCAAACCGGCATGACCAGTGCGCTGGATATCGTCTATACCGTGCGCAAGGATTAAGCATTCAAAATGGCCTGCAGCGCTTATCTAATAAGCGCTCATAGCTATAAAAATTGATAATCAACCCAGCGTACCGCCCCCTGCGGCGGCTGCTGGGTTGGTGACTTGACAAGGCTCAGTCCAGCCAAGCCTTTGGGAGCGCTGCAACGCGGGTAGAATTCAAGCCAGATTGCAAGCTATTTGCACCCCGAACAGTTGTCCCGGTAGTTCAATGGATAGAACAATTTCCTCCTAAGAAATAAATAGTGGTTCGATTCCACTCCGGGATACCAATAAAAAAGCACCTCATCGAGGTGCTTTTTTATTATCTGGAAAAAATCAGGCAATTCACATCGTCCAGGCTCATCTCAACTATGAGGCCTCACTTCACAGCCACCCATTTCAAGTCGCTACCACTTCCAGCTGTTTGCGTGAGGCCTTGACCTTGTACATGGCGGCATCGGCTTTTTGCAGGGCGTCATCCACATCGGTGTTGTCGGGCACCAGGCAGACCATGCCGACACTAGCGCCAGCGTAGTCAATCTTGCTGCCGTCGGACAGTTCCACACTGGCGATTGATGCGCTGAACAGGCGAGTCCGCAAATCTTCCAGCACGGCATCACCGTCTTCTTGCAGTTGCGGACCGATGCCGACCATGACAAATTCATCGCCGCCAAAGCGGGCCAGCATGTCGCAGCCGCGCATGGATACCCTCAGCTGTTCGGCCAAAATGCGCATCAGCGAGTCACCAGCTTCATGACCAAACTGGTCGTTGATCTGTTTGAAGTCGTCCAGATCGATAAAGCCAACCAGCACCCATTCACGCGAACGACTGCAGTGGGCGATGACGCGGTTGAGCTCCTCCGTAATGCAGCGCCGGTTGGGCAGGCCTGTCAAGGCGTCGAGCATGGCCAGCGAGGCCAGCTCTTCATTGGCGCGCTGCAGCGATCGCACCAATTGCTCGCGCTCGACGAAGCCGGCAATGATTTTGGAGAACAGGCGCAGCACATCTTCGGCCTCGCCGCTGATGGACTGGGACGTTCTGCTGGTGGCACAGAGCGTTCCGTAGAGCTGTCCGCTGCCAAAGCGCACGGGGGTACTGACATAGGTCTGTATATCCAGAGCCCGTGCTGCATCCGAGTCGCCCCAGCATTCCTGCACATTGTTGGTGAACGTCTGGCCTTCTTCGAGAGCGCGCTTGCACAGGGTGTCAGACCAGGGAACTTCCAGCCCTTCGGGGATGTTCATCTGACTGGTATTGAGGGAGTACAGAACGTTCTGCACGCCGCGGGCTTCATCCACGGTGGTGAGATAAGCGGATTCCAGCTCAGTGACTTCGATCATGATTTTCAGCAAAGGCCGCGTGAACGCAGAAAGCGTCTGTGCCGCTGTCACGGTTTGGGAAAGACGCTGAACAATCGATATCATCGTGCGACCTCTAATACAAGCGAAATCAAAAAATTGGAATAAGCACGTAATGTACAAGCCGAGCATCGCAGAGGGTTCATCAACCCATCATGCAACGCGCCTCAAGATGTAACAGCCCCGTTTTGATGTAATCGTCTGTCGGACTACGCCTTAGGCCACAAGACTCTGACACGCAGCCCGCCCAGCGTCGGGGACTCATCGAGCAAGAGCTGCGCACCGCAGCCCTGCGCAATACTTTGAGCAATGGCCAGCCCCAGACCACTGCCGCCTGCCATGCCGCCGGCATCTGCTCCGCGCACAAATCGCAGCAGCACACGCTGACGCTCAGCCACCGGAATGCCTGGACCAGAGTCTTCAACCACCAATGCGCGGCCGTGATTGTCTTGCTGCCAGCCCACATCGACCCTGCCGCCTGCGGGTACGTATTTGACGGCGTTATCCAGCAGGTTGCGCAGCAGCACGGCCAGCGCCTGTGGATCCGCAGGTACGCTGAATGCAGTTTGCATCTGCGGGTCTTCGCTCAAGCCCATATCCAGCCCCTTGGCCTGGGCCGCTTGCGCCGAATCAGCCAGCGCCTGCTCTACCAGGGCTCGCAAATCCGCTTGTTGCCGGCCCTCGTCTATGGCGGTCTGCGCAGCCTCCTGCCTTGCCAGCGCCAGCAATTGCTCCACCAGTCGCTTGGCGCGCTCAATGCCTGAAGCCAGCTGCTCTTGCGCCGCTTTTTGCGCAGTGTCATCAGGCGCTTTGCGCAAAGCCTGTAATTGCAGATGCAACGCTGCCAGTGGCGAACGCAACTCGTGCGCGGCATCGGCCACAAAGTGCTGCTGAGCTTCAAACGCTTGCTGTACGCGCTGCAGCAGACTGTTGAGCTCTTGCAACAGCGGGCGTATTTCATCAGGCAGGCCATCCATGGAGACGGGAGCCAGATCCTGTGGCTTGCGCGCCGCCAGCTCATGGCGCACGCGTTGCACAGGGACAAGCGACTGGTGAATCACCCACCACACCGCCAGCGCCAGCAGCGGCAAGAGCAGCACCACGGGCAGCAAGCTTCGCCAGGCGGCCTCACGCGCCAGCAACTGACGCACGCGCATGTCCTGCGCAACCTGAACCACCTGCGAACGGGTCTGCAGCGAGAACACACGATAAGTGGTGCCGCGCGCTGGCACATCGGCAAAGCCCAGCACTGCCATTTGCGGTAGCGCATCCCCCAGCGCAGACTCAAAAATTCTCAAGCCCTCATTGGTCCAGACTTGAACAATGAATTCGTTGTTTTCATCTTCAGGGGGTGTGCCTTGAGAACGCCCCCTGACATCAACCGGCAGACCTGCGCGCAAGGCAAAGGCGGTCTGCTGCATCTGATAGTCAAACAGCCTATCGGTCTGCTCCAATGCATTGCGATAGGCCAGTACGCCCTGCAGTACCGCAACCAGCACAATGGCAGCGCCAATAAACAGCAGCAGCCTAGCCCCCAAAGAGCCGGGCAATCTGAACATGGATGGGATGCTGCGCGTATTCATGGTTTGGGCACCATATAGCCAAGGCCGCGCACGTTGAGTACGGCTGCCGCACCTAGCTTTTTACGCAGGCCGTGGATATAGACCTCCACCGCGTTGCTACTGACTTCATCGCCCCAGCCGTAGAGTTTGTCCTCCAGTTGCTGGCGCGACAGCGTGCTGCCCGGCCTAGCAAGCAGCGCCTGCAGCACCGCCCATTCACGCCCAGAAAGCATGACGGGCTGGCCGTTCACACTGGCCTCGCGGGTGTTGGGGTTGAGCATGATGCCGCCATGTTCATACACCGCATCCAGATGCCCGGCAGCACGCCTCGTCAGCGCACGAATGCGAGCCTTTAGCTCATCCATGTCATAAGGCTTGATGACGTAATCATCCGCCCCTGCATCCAACCCCGCGATGCGGTCACGCACAGCATCACGCGCCGTCGCCACCAGCACCGGCGTCGCATCCTTGCGGGCCCGCAACTGGCGCAGCACCTGCAAACCATCGAGCTTGGGCAAACCCAGATCGAGCAGTACCAGATCGTACTGATGGCCGTGCAGGGCCGTATCCGCCTGAGCGCCATCCTGCACCCAGTCCACCACATAGCCATCACCGCACAGCAAGCTGAGCACGGCTTGAGCAATCATGGTGTCATCTTCAACAAGCAGTAAACGCATGGTGGAAGGATAGCGCCCCTTGGGGAAAGCGGCCTAGCCGCTCAGGGCGAGTCATTTAAACAGCCGCTTCAATGCCCGGCATCGCCATACGCGCCTTGGTCAGCGCCATGCCCAGGTTGGCTGTGCGGCGGCAGACAAAGACGGCCACGTAGTCCGTCACGTTCTTGCTGCGCAGAAAGACGTGAATCAGGTTGTCACTGTTGATAATGATTTCCTGAAAGTAATGGTGACCGTCATCGCTGATACCGCGCGAGCGCTTGAACAACGTCTCGATCATCGACACATTGGGGCCGTTAAACAGATCAGCCGTGGCTGCCGCCACCAGATCGATCACTTCACGTGGATGCGAGTCCACGGTACGAATCGACAGCAGCATGCCCGAGGCAGCATCCACATAGCCAGCCGCCAGACATTCAGGCACAGAGGCCGCAGCCTGTGTCAATACAGAGTCCAAACTCATTGTTTTCTCACTTCTTTAATTTCAATTCAGCGGCACGCAGCACTTCGGGCATCAATCAGCCCATTTTCAGCAGCAGCGCGTTTTCGTATTCATAAAGCAAGGCTTCCTGCGCTTGCGACTGCACGTATTGCGCGTCAATCAAACGCACACGGCGCAGAGCCTCTTCGGCAGTCAGGCCTTCACGCACCATCCATGCGGCCAGCACGGTACCGGTACGACCCAACCCCGCCAGACAGTGCACGGCCAGTACCTCGCCACGGCGCATGGCCGCCGACATACGCGCCAGCAGCATCTGTATCTGCGCGACGGTCGGTGGTTCATGGTCGTAGACCGGCAGGTGAAAATTCTTGAGCCCATGGCGGGCAAGCGCATCTTGCGGAAAGTCTTTTTCCGTCAGCGTAATGAGCATGGTCACACCACAACGACTCAGTGCCTTGAGGTCCATATCCATGTCATGCACCACGCCCGGCCAAGGTGTTCCCGCAAGGCGACCCGGCACCAGCCAGGAAAAGCCATTCGGACCGCGACTGGCAGCGACGGCATTTTCAGCCGCCACTAATGGCTGCATTTCCATCAGCACGGCTGCGTTGATCGGGCGCGGCTGATTGGCGGGAGCCTGTGCAGCCACGGCATTCTTCGCATCCGGTAATTCAGCTTGAGTCAACACAGGTTCGGGCTCGGACGCAGGCGCTGCCTCAAGCTCCGTCACAGACTCACCCGCCTCAACCGGCTGCCGCGCAAACTCAGCAATGGCGGACAGCGCAGCCGCAGGCAAAGGGGGCGGGGGCAGTACATCGTCGGCCAGCTCTTGTAACGGCGTGCCGGGCATGGGCACGGCGCAACTGCCACTGCGCAAAAATTGCTGGCCCGCAGCGCTGATGGGGCGGTGCATAAAGTCGGCCATGCGGGCCGCTTCTTGAATGCTGCCGCCCGCCAGCAGCAGCATCTGTTGCGCTGCGGCCTGAGCGTGTTGCTGCTGATGGGTGACGAGAAGCACACTGCTTTGCTGGCCAATTTGCTTGAGTACATCGAGCAGCAAAAAGGCTTCGTAGCCTTCCAGATCCGCCGTGGGTTCATCCACCATCAGCACCGCCGGTTTGGCCCATGCCTCGCGCAAGATGGCCACCACCCGTTGCTGCACGCTGCTCAGCAGCATGGTGGGGTTGTCCAGCGCCTGTGCCAGCTCGGCAAAGCCGTAGTTTTGCAGCTGCGCGGTGACCCAGTTGCGCCACTCCAGCGGCGATCGCTGCTCGGTGTGACGCGCCATTTCAATCAACGCATCCAGCGTGTTGGCACGCATCAGACGGGCGTGCTGCTGCACCAATCGCGGCAGGGCTTGCGCCCCATCGGCCATCAAAGGCATGTTCAGCGGCTGCTGGGCATAAGACACCTGTCCCCAGCTGCGAAAACGCGGGTTGGCCGTATTCAGCCCAGCCAGTGTGCGCAGCAGTGTGGATTTACCCGTGCCTGCAGGGCCCAGCAGCGCGGTCACGCCATGCGCTGGCAGCCCGAAATCGACCTCCGCCAAAATGACGCGCGGGCCATATGAGGCCCCCAGGCCTTGCACCTGCAGGCTGTATTGCTGTTCCAAAGAAGTCTCCCCCGCAGCGCCTGCACCGAGGGCCGTCATGATTGGTTTCGGTCACGAATCGTCATCAAAGGCCTTGCATCAGGCAAATAGATGCATCGGACCGACAGCCTCTGACATTACATGCTTGAAGATTCGACATCTCTCAAAACAAGTCAATGTGATGGGGAAATCCATCGATTCGTCACTAATTCAAATTGATTTTGTTTTAAATCAACAAAACACGAAAAAGAAAACAGCACCTGAAAACAGGTGCTGTTTTGTCTACGCAAGCTGATGCATTAACCCAGCCGTACCGGCACAAAAATCTTGTTGCCATCACGCCAGATCAGCACCGCCACGGTCTTGTCGGCCTTGGCCACTGCCGCACGCACGGCATCAACATCACCAGCCGCCACGCCGTTGATGGACAGCAACACATCCCCTTCGGTAATGCCTGCCGCTGCCGCCGGGCCGCTGGCCTGAGCTACGAGCAAACCGGCATCAACACCGATTTGCTTTTTCTCTTCAGGCTGCAAGGGGCGCAATGCCAGACCCAGCTTTCCCTGGCCTTCATCCGAGGCGGCCTTGACGGTCTTGACGGCCTTCTCGCTGGCATCGCCCAAGGTGGCGTTCAGGGTTTTGGCTTCACCCTTGCGCCAGACCTCCAGCGTCACCTTCTGGCCGGGCATGGACTGACCAATCACTGCAGGCAAATCGCCCGATCCCACAATGGGTTTGCCATCCACCTTGCGGACCACATCGCCGGGCTCAAGCCCCGCTTTGGCGGCCGGGCCGTTCTTTTCAACACTGGCGACCAATGCACCTTCGGGCTTGTCCAGCTTGAAGGAATCGGCAAAGGCCTGATTGACTTCCTGCACGCTCACACCCAGCTTGGCATGCTGCGCCTTGCCCGTGGCCTGAATCTGCTGCTGCACGCGGGTTGCCACCTCGATCGGTATCGCAAACGACACACCCTGATAGCCGCCCGAGCGGGTGTAGATCTGGCTGTTGATACCGACCACCTCGCCCTGCGCATTGAACAGCGGGCCGCCCGAGTTACCAGGGTTGATGGCCACGTCGGTCTGCAGGAAAGGCACAAAAGAATCATCAGGCAGCGAACGGCCCTTGGCGCTGACCACGCCAGCGGTCACGCTGTTTTCAAAGCCGAATGGCGAGCCGATGGCCAGCACCCAGTCCCCCACGCGCAACTGGCTGGTCTGCCCCAGTTTGACCGTGGGCAGGTTCTTGGCATCAATCTTGAGCACGGCCACGTCGGTCTTGGGATCGGCACCGAGCACCTTGGCATTGAATTCGCGCCGATCGTTGAGCTTGACCGTCACCTCTTTGGCACCGTGCACCACATGGGCATTGGTCAAAATCACGCCATCGCTGGAGACGATAAAGCCCGAGCCTTCGCCCCGCATGGGCGTATCAGGCTGCTGCGCACGGGGTCCCATGCCGCGAGAGCCGGGGCCGCCGGGCATACCAAATTGGCGGAAGAATTCAAAGAAGGGATCATCGGGGCTGATGCCCTGACCCTGTTGCTGGCGCTCGCTGGTTTGGTCGCCCTCTTCCTCACGCATGGAACGCGAAGACCCGACCACGCTGATATTGACCACAGCCGCACCATTGCGTGCCGTGATGTCTGCAAAATTAGGAGCATTTACCGCAGGCAAATTAAGCGCTGCAGGCTGTGCAGACACTTCAGCATGAGTCGCTTGCGCCTGTGCTGCGCTGCGCGTACCCACCAGACCGGCTCCAGTCGCGCCCAGTGCACCAATCGCACCGGCAGCGACCAGAGCCATGACCAATCGACGGGGAGTAGACAAAATTGTGTTCATGGCAATCCTTTCAAATCAACACCGTACCGGTGCCTGTTGAAGGGAAGTTTGAACGTCAAGACTTAGGCCAGACTTAGGCCATTGATCTTTGTAAAACGCTACTGAATCAGAAGCTGTCCACGCTTATCTGCAGAGGGCTTCAGCTCTTTTTTCACTGAACCCTCGCAATTTCAGAGCAGTTCCAGCACCAGCTCTGGCGGGCGGCAAAGCTTAGCGCCCTTGGGCGTCACCACAATCGGACGATTGAGCAAAACCGGGTGCGCAGCCACGGCCTGAATCAGCTGCACATCGCTGACGGCCGCGTTGTCCAACCCCAGCTCTTTGAACTGCGCTTCTTTGCTGCGCAGCAAATCTCGCACCGGCACACCCAGATGCGCCACCAGCTCGGACAGTTCCGGCGCCGTGAGCGGTGTGGCAATGTAATCCACGACATTGGGCTCAATGCCATGCTCACGCAACAGCGCCAGCGCACCGCGCGAATTGCTGCAGCGGTTGTTGTGAAAGATGGTGATATCGGGGCGATTCACGGGGGTATCAGTGCTTATTGTCATGGCTGCAGTTTAGCGAGCCTGCGCGTGGACTTGTGCTCCGACAAAGACTGCATAGCTGCTATGCGGCCCAAGCCAGAGCCATGCGTGCAGCCATTCCCATAGACTGACTGAAAAATGCGTGAAAACACAATAAGGAGACAACATGCCTGATGCTCAACCGCCAATTCCACTCACTCTGGGCCGCCGTCAATGGGGTCAATGGGCCGCAGCCACCGCATTGAGCGGATTCGCTGGCTCTGCGCTTGCGCAAGAAACGAAATACCCCGGCAAGGCCATACGCATGGTCATCCCGTTCACTCCCGGAGGTTCGGCAGACATTCTGGGGCGCGCCATCGGCCATGAGCTCACCACGGCATGGGGTCAAAGCGTGGTGCCAGAAAATGTGGCTGGCGCAGGCGGCAGCATTGGTGCCGATCGCGTCGCCAAGGCCAGTGCAGATGGCTACACCCTGCTGATGGGGCATGTGGGCACGCTGGCCATCACCCCCACGCTGTACCCCAAGCTGCCCTACGATCCCATCAAAAGCTTCACGCCGCTGGCCTGGGTGGCGCGCGTACCCAATGTACTGGTGGTTCACCCCTCGCTGCCGGTCACTGATCTGGCATCGTTCATCCGCTACGTCAAAGCCAACCCCGATGCTGTGAATTTCAGCTCGGGTGGCAACGGCAGTGCCGCGCACATGACCATGGCCTACCTGAGCCTGCAGGCAGGGCTCAAGATGCAGCATGTGCCCTATAAAGGCACAGCCCCTGCCGTCAATGATCTGGTTGCGGGCCAGGTACAGGCTTTGTTCACGGGCATACCGGCAGTGCTGGCGCAAATTCGTGCCGGGCAGATCAAGGCGATTGCCGTGTCATCGCCACAGCGTGTCGCGGCTCTGCCGAATGTTCCCACGGTTGCGGAAGCGGGTCTCCCCGGCTTTGAAGCAGACCAGTGGTATGGCGTCGTCGGCCCCGCCAACATGCCGGCCGATGTGGTGGCCAAGATCAATCAGCAGATCAATGCTTCGCTTAAAAGCCCGGCCATTCTGGAGCGCCTGCACAACGAAGGCGCGCAGCCCATGCCCAGCACACCGAAAGTGTTTGCCGAGCTGATCAACAAGGACCTGGCACGCTGGCGCAAGGTCATTGTTGATAGCAAGATGACGCTTTGAACGCTCAGAAATTACGCTTCAGGCGGCGGCCGAGCTGGTCGCGACCGGAGCCGTCGCGGGCTCCAGCTCTTCCTCATGCGCCTCGAACTCGCGCCCTGGCAGCAACAGGTTCAGCCCCACGGCCACCAGCGCACCCACGGTGATGCCCGAACCGAAGACTTCGCGCACAAAGGCCGGCATCTTGGACAGCAGATCGGGGCGTACCGTCACGGCCAGACCGCAGCCCAGCGAAACCGCAATGATCAGACCGCTGCGACGCGACTGTTCGCTGCTGCTGAGCATGCGGATGCCCGCCAGAATGATCATGGCAAACATCATCAGGCCGGCACCGCCAAGCACAGGCAAAGGAATCGTCACCACCAGCGCCCCCAGCACCGGAAAGAGACCCGCCAGCAGCAGCATCACGCCGGTCAGCATCACCACATGGCGGCTGGCCACGCCGGTCAGCGAGACCACGCCCACGTTCTGTGCGAAGGTGGAGACTGGGGGGCTGGACATCACGGCAGCAAACGCCGATCCCACGCCGTCGCAAAGCATGCCGCTGGCCAGGCGCTTGCCCCGGATGGGAGTCTGGGTGGCTGCTCCCAGAGCCATAAAGGTTCCGGTCGTCTCGACGATGGTCACCAGAAAGGCAATGGACATGGCGACGATGCCCGATACCGGAAAACTCATGCCGAAATGCAGCGGCTGCGGAATCGCGAACACGGCTGCCTCGCGCACCTGGGTGAAATCGATCAGCCCCAGCGCCAGACACAGCAGATAACCGCAGGCAATGCCCAGCACCACGGCCGATGCCGAAACCACGCCCTTGCCCCATTGCACAAAGCCGATCACCAACGCCAGCACAAAGCCGGCAATCGCCAGATTGCCCACGGCACCGTAGCTGCCGCTGCCCAGACCGCCTGCGGCCCAGTCAACGGCCACGGGTGTCAGCGACAGGCCGATCATGGTCACCACCACGCTGGTGACGGTATGCGGGAAGAAACGGCGGATCACCGGCATGAAGAAGCTGCCGACGATCATCACCAGTGACCCCACCAGCGAAGAGCCCAGAATGCCGGGCACACCATGCTCCAGCCCCACACTGATG
This sequence comes from Comamonas suwonensis, assembly GCF_012844455.2. Lineage (GTDB taxonomy): Bacteria > Pseudomonadota > Gammaproteobacteria > Burkholderiales > Burkholderiaceae_C > Comamonas > Comamonas suwonensis. The sequence continues at coordinate 51,020 of NZ_JABBCQ020000004.1, forward strand.
CCAGCGCCGACGAAGGCGAAGCTGGTGCCCATCACACAGGGCAGGCGTATGCCTACAGGCCCCACGCCGCGACACTGGATGATGGTGACAATGCCAGAGCCCAGCAGCGCAGCATTGACTAGGGCCACGATCTGATCGGCAGGCAGCTTGAGCGCGCCGCCAAACACCAGCGGCACGGCGATGATGCCGCCCAGGGCGGCGAGCAGATGCTGCAGTGAAAGCAGCGTAGTGGTGATAAGGCTGGGCGGACGATCTTCCACCCCGTAAAGCAGTTTTTCCATGATTTTGTCTCCTGTTCCCTATGCGAATGGCCTCTTCTGAGGCACTTGTTGCTATGTCGTCGAGGGTGCCCGTGAGGGCTGTCACTGCGTGCTTGGCTGTGTCGTGGCAGATCTCCCTGGTTGAATCAGCGGCTGCAGAGGGCAAGTTGAAAACTGATGCCCCTTACTCAAGGACAGCGAGCAAGGGCCGCCCCCGCAGCGAGGCTGTTGCCTCCTCCGCGAAGCAGAGAAGGGGAAGCGGCAAAGCCGCTGAGGGGCATTACTGTCCCGCAGCCCGCTCGAACAAGCTACGTGCGAGCTTGCGGTGCTGGCCCAGAACCACGGGCAGGTCGGCAGTCAGCAGACGGCCGTCCTCGACCACCACACGGCCGTTGATGACACTGCTGGATACATTGGCCGGTGTGCAGAACACCAGTGCCGCCACAGGGTCGTGACCGGCGCCCGCATAACCGACGTCATGCATATCGAAGGCCACAAAGTCGGCGGACATGCCAGGGGCCAACGCACCGATGTCGTCGCGGTTGAGTACGCGCGCACCGCCCAGCGTGGCGATCTCCAGCGCCTCGCGGGCGCTCATGGCCGCCGGGCCATGGCCCACGCGCTGCAGCAACATGGCCTGGCGCACTTCGCCCAACATATGGGCTCCGTCGTTGGAGGCGCTGCCGTCCACGCCCAGGGAGACGGGCACGCCCGCATCGCGCATGCTGCGGATGGGCGCGATGCCCGAGGCCAGGCGCATATTGGAACAAGGGCAATGCGACACTCCGGTGCCGGTACGCGCGAACAGCGCAATACCTTCAGGATCGAGCTTGACGCAATGCGCATGCCAGACGTCGCGGCCCACCCAGCCCAGGTCTTCGGCGTATTGGGCCGGGGTCAGGCCGAACTTCTCCCGCGAAAAGGCCACGTCGTTGTCGTTCTCGGCCAGATGGGTGTGCAGTGATACGCCGTGCTCGCGCGCCAGCACGGCCGACTCGCGCATCAGGTCGCGCGTCACCGAGAAGGGCGAACAAGGCGCCAGTACCACACGCAGCATGGCGTGGCGCGAGCCGTCGTGGTACTGCTGAATCAGGCGCAGGCTATCGCGCAGGATGGCCTCTTCCTCCTCGACCACCACATCGGGAGGCAGACCGCCCTTGCTGCGGCCCAGACTCATGGAGCCACGCGCCGCATGAAAGCGCATGCCCATCTGCTGCGCGGCGGCGATGGAGTCATCGAGGCGTGAGCCGTTTGGAAACAAGTACAGGTGGTCGCTGGTCGTGGTACAGCCAGACAGCATCAGCTCGGCCATGGCAGTCTGGGTTGAGACATGGATCATCTCGGGCGTCAGATGCGACCACAGCATGTAGAGGTTCTGCAGCCACGAGAACAGCTCGGCGTCCTGAGCCGCAGGCACGGCGCGTGTCAGGCTCTGGTACATGTGATGGTGGGTATTGATCAGGCCTGGTGTCACCACTTTGCCGCGCATGTCCAGCACCTTTGCCTGTCCCTCGTCGGCCATGCGACGGTACTGCGCCGGCAGATCTGCCGTTGCCCCCACCCACAGCAGGGCAGGGCCGTCTGCAACCAGGGCGCCGTCTTTGATCTCGCGGCGCTGCGCATCCATGGTCACCAGTACGTCGGCATTCAGGGCAATCAGGGTCATGGTCTCTTCCTCTCTAAACAAGAAGCGCAAGTCTAGAGAGTGACCCAGGCGCGCGATAGCGCCAAATTCAGCCAAGCATGTCCACAAAATGTGGACAGTTAAATTAATGTTTCATTGCAAACAACCGCGCCAGTGCGGTCTCAATACTGGCCGCCATCAGCTCAGCGGCGGTACTCAGCTCCGCCCCTCTGCGGGCAAACAGCATCAGAGTCTGGCGCTGCAGATGCACATCGCGCAAGGGCACAAAGCTCAATGCTCCGCGATCCAGCTCTTCGAGTACATCCAGCGCATTGAGCAGAGCAATGCCTTCCCCCAGCATGACCAGCCGCCACATCAGTGCCATGGAGGTGGACTCGGCCACCTGCGTCACCTCGATGGCGCTGCGCGCGAAGGCTTCGTTGAGCAGACTGCGTATGGTCAGAGACGATGCCGGCAGAATCAACGGATGACCCACGCATTCGCTCAGCAACAGCGATGAATGGTGCGCCAGCGGGTGCTTGATCGGCAAAACGGCACCAATCTGCCATTCGCTGGCCGCCAGCATGCGCAAACCGGGCCGCTGCGGCAGGTCATAGGCCAGTCCCAGGTCGACCTCGGCCGCTTCCACTGCAGCCACGATCGCATCCGTTGGCAGGTCGATGACACGCACGGCCATGCCCGGATGCGCGCTGCGAAAATCATGCACCAGCGAAGGCAGCAAAGAACCGGCCAGCCCGGAGGTTGCAGCCACCGTGATCTCACCACGTCGCATGCCCTTGAAGTCGGCAATGCGCTCTCGCAGCGCTGCATGCTCACGCAGCGTGCTACGCACATGGGTCAGCACCATCTCGCCCAGAGGCGTCAGGCGCAGTCGGTTATGGATGCGATCGAACAACGGTGCGCCCAGCTCGGCCTCCAGGTCGAGAATCTGCCGATTGACGGCCGTGGGAGCCACGTGCAGGTATTCTGCCGCCTTGCGGATGGAGCCGCGGCGAACCACTTCGTCGAGATAGCGCAGAACTCTGGCGTGCATGCGCGCAGCCTACACGGATTTGAGAACCTCGCGAAAGAATGGGAAGTCCGCCTAGTCTTGGCGCAGCCGGTCTACCTCGGTGTGCAAATCCTTAGCCCAGCTGCGGCGATCACGGCCGTCTGCGCTTTGTAACTCACCGTAGTGCACCACGGCTTGCAGATGGTCTGCGCTGAGCACGCGCCAGATAGAGCCGAGCAGAGTTTCATCGCCCACATAGGTGGCGGCGTAGCTGGTTTCACCCGTCTTGCCATCCACAAAGCGCAGACCCACCGGCTGCACTGGCGCATCGCATTGCACGGCGGCCTCAAGCAGGTTGGAGTGAAACGAGAGCAGGCTGCGACCATCGCCCGTGGTGCCTTCGGGAAAGACGGCCAGAATCTCGCCGCGCTTGAAAGCATCCGCCATGGCAGTGATCATGCGCATGGCATCACGGCGCGAGCTGCGCTGGATATAAAGGGTGCCGGCCGCCGTGGCCAGCGTGCCAATGATGGGCCAGCCCTTCACATCAGACTTGGAGATAAAGCGGCAATGGCGCGCTGCGTGCAGCAGCGGAATATCAAGCCAGGAGATATGGTTGCTGACCATGAGCACCGGCCCTTTAACGGGCGGCTGGCCTTTGACCTCCAGCTCCACGCCTGCGCGGACCAGCAACGTTGCAGCCCAGGCCTGCACCAGCGCGTGCTGCTGCCAGTAATGCAGCTGCGGAAAGCGGAAAGCCACAATCCACGCCCCCTTGGCCACATGGGCCAGCAGACGCATGCCGCGCCACACAGCACGCAGACTGGTTTTGATTTTGTGCAAGCCGTTTGCCATGATTCACAAAGAGTTTAGCGACTCGCCCCGTACAAGTTGCACCAACTTGAAACCGGCAAGCGCCTAAGACTGGCGCAATGCAAAGTCAGAGACACCTTGGAAGCGCCGCCGCGCACCGAGGGTGTCGTCCCCCTCCCGATGCAACGCCTCGAGAGAGGGGGAAGCGGCAAAGCCGCTCAGGTGGAGCCTATCGTTGATAAGCGACAGCGCCATCAACGATAGTCGTTACCACGCGCGCAGGCAGCTCGTAGCCGGTAAACGGTGTGCTCTTACCCTGGCTGGCCAAGGCCTTGGGCTCAACCGTCCACTCGGCATCGGGATTCACAATGCACAGGTCGGCAACGCCGCCCACGCGCAGCTGGCCCAGCTGCGATTGCTGCTCGCCCAGAGCACTTCCCAGCACAGCCACGGGGGAGATAGTGATGGCGGCCAGCGCGCGGTTCAGAGGCACGTTGTGCTCGCGGCTCCACTTCACGGCGATAGACAGCAGCAGCTCCACGCCGGTGGCACCGGGTTCGGCTTCGGCAAAAGGCAGGACCTTGGCGTCCTCATCCACAGGAGTGTGGTCAGACACCAGCGCGTCAATCGTGCCGTCGGCCAGCGCAGCGCTCAATGCGTCGCGGTCGCGCTGCTGGCGCAGCGGTGGGGTCAGGCGGGCGTTGCTGTCGAAGAAGCCGATATCGGTTTCGGTCAGCAGCAGCGAGTTGATGGACACGTCGGCCGTCACGTTCAGGCCTTCGGCCTTGGCGCGGCGCACCAGTTCCACACCGGCGGCGCTGGCCAGACGGCACAGGTGAACGCGGGCTTGCGAGCCACGAATCAGCTCAAAAATGGTGTGCAGAGCAATCGTCTCGGCCGCCACGGGCACGCCGGACAGACCCATGCGGGTCGCCAGAGCGCCACTGGCCGCCACGCCCTTGCCCAGATCCTTGTCTTGCGGGCGCAGCCACACGGCGTAGCCAAAGGTGTTGGCGTACGACATGGCGCGTTGCAGCGTCTGAATATTGGGCAGGGGCACATCCGCCTGACCAAAGGCCACGCAGCCGGACTCGGTCAGCTCGGCCATTTCGGTCAGCGTATCGCCCTTGAGGCCCACCGTCAGCGCACCCATGGGGAACAGGCGGGACTTGTGCTGCTTCTCGGCACGGAACTTGAGCATTTCGACCAGGCCCTGCTCGTCGAGCACGGGGTCGGTATCGGGCAGGCAAACCAGGCTGGTCACACCACCGGCAGCGGCAGCGGCCATTTCGGACTGCAGCATGCCTTCGTGCTCATGGCCGGGCTCGCGCAAGCGCACGGCCAAGTCCACCAGGCCGGGCAGCACCCAGCAGCCCTTGGCATCGATTTCACGCTCGGCCACAAAACCATCGGGGACGGAGCCGATGGCTGCAATTTTGTTGCCCTCGATGGCGATATCGGCCTGCTGGTCGAAACCGCTTGCCGGGTCCATCACCCGGCCATTGCGAATCAGAATCTTCATGGTTTGGCACCAAATTGGCTGCCAGCGCTTATCAATCAAGCACCAGCAGCTACAAAAATATTACTTACCGAGAAACCGGCGCGCCCCAAGCCAGGGACGCCGAGCAAGAGCCGCCTCGCAGCGAAGGCGTCGTCCCCCTCCCGCAACGAGAGAGAGGGGGAAGCCGCGCAGCGGCTCAGGGGGTGTTTAAGCCTCATTACCAGCAACGATGGACATCACGGCCATGCGGACGGCAATACCAAAGGTGACTTGCGACAGAATCACGGCCTGCGGGCCGTCCACCACGGCGGAGTCGATCTCCACACCACGGTTGATGGGGCCGGGGTGCATGACGATGGCATCGGGCTTGGCCAGCTCCAGGCGCTTTTCGGTCAGGCCGAAGCTCTTGAAGTATTCCTGGCTCGATGGCAGCAGCGCGCCGCTCATGCGCTCGTTCTGCAGGCGCAGCATGATGATGACGTCACAGTCCTTGATGCCTTCTTCCAGGTTGTGGAAGACGCGCACACCCATGCTGGCCATGTCGGATGGAACGAGGGTACGGGGGCCAACCACACGCACTTCAGCCGCGCCCAGCGTGGTCAGGGCATGAATGTCAGAACGTGCCACGCGCGAGTGCAGCACGTCGCCCACAATCGCCACGCGAAGGTTGGAGAAATCCTTCTTGTAGTGGCGGATGGTGTACATGTCCAGCAGACCCTGTGTGGGGTGAGCGTGGCGGCCGTCACCGGCGTTGACCACATGGACATGAGGCGCCACATGCTTGGCGATGAGGTAAGGCGCGCCCGATTCGCTGTGGCGCACGACAAAGATGTCGGCGGCCATGGCGCTCAGGTTGTCGATGGTGTCCAGCAGGGTCTCGCCCTTGCTGGCCGAGCTGCGGGCGATGTCCAGATTGAACACGTCAGCGCTCAGGCGCTTGGCCGCGATTTCAAACGTGGTGCGGGTGCGCGTGCTGTTTTCGAAGAACAGGTTGAACACGCTCTTGCCACGTAGCAGCGGCACCTTCTTGACTTCGCGGTCATTGACGCTGACGAAGTTGCCGGCCGTGTCGAGAATCTGGGTCAGGATGTCCTTGGACAGGCCTTCGGTGGAGAGCAAGTGAATCAGCTCGCCGTTCTTGTTGAGTTGGGGGTTGCGCTTGTACAGCACGATCAGGCCTCTTGAATGCGGAAGTGGAAAACACCGGCCTCGTCGCGCGCCAGCGCCAGAGAGCGGTCCGCCGGCAGCACCACGCGGGCTGCGGCAAAGTCGGCCTGGAAGGGCAATTCGCGCCCGCCACGGTCCACCAGAACGGCCAGACGCACGCAAGCGGGTCGGCCGTAGTCATAGAGTTCGTTGATGACTGCGCGCACCGTGCGGCCGGTGTAGAGCACGTCATCCAGAATCAGCACATCAGCGCCGTTGACGTCAAAATCAATCTGCGTCTGCGCGCTGGAGGCCATGCCGCGCTGGGCAAAGTCATCGCGGTGCAGCGCAGACGACAGCACGCTGGGCTTGCCTGCCAGGTTCAGGTCCTTGTGCAGGCGCTCGACCAGCCAGGCACCGCCAGAGGTGATGCCCGCCAGACGGGTGTTGGGCCCCATGATGCGCTGCACGCCGCGCAGCAGCTCGCTATACAGGGCTTCGGCATCCAGAATCAGGCTACCTTGTCCCGGTTGATTTCCTGCAATGGTTTCACTCATGGGAGACTCCTCAAAAACTGTTCAAGAATGATGCAGGCCGAAGCGGCATCGGCGTCGCGTGCGCCTCCTGCCAGGGCTTCGGTCGTGCTGTAGCGTTCGTCCACCTCATACACCGGCAATTTGAAGCGGCTTCTGAGCTGGCGTCCAAATTTCAGGGCACGCGCCGTGTTCTCGTGCGCCGCGCCATCGGGGTGATAGGGCACGCCAATCACCAGCGCATGGGGTTGCCAATCGCGGACCAGCTTGTCTACGGACACCAATCGAGCCTCGGCACCTTCAGCCTTGATGGTGGGCAGCGGATTGGCGCCACCCAGCACGCGGTTGCCCGATGCACAGCCCGTGCGCTTTGTACCGAAGTCAAAACACAGAAACTGCTGAAAATGCGCAGGCACCTCGGGCTTTTGGGGCACAGGGGCTACGGCAGGCTGATCGCTGGCCGAGGAAAAGGCCGCATCGGCGGCCTTGTTGGAAGAGGAAATATCGTTCATGCGCGACCCGATTCGGGAGACAACATCCAGCGCTGCAGGCCCAGCAGACCCAGAGCGCGGTCATAGCGTTCATCCACAGGGGTGCTGAAGATCACGTCGGGGTCGGCTTCCACAGTCAGCCAAGCGTTTTCGCCAATTTCGGATTCGAGCTGGCCTTCATCCCAGGACGAGTAGCCCAGCGTGACCAGCACGCGCTTGGGGCCGGCACCGTCGGACAGGGCTTCGAGCACATCCTTGGAGGTGGTCATCTCCAGACCGCCGGGGATGGTCATGGTCGAGGCATAGGCCGATTCGTTCTCGGGTGCGCCTTCGATCACCATAGGCTCGTGCAGCACAAAACCACGATCGGTCTGCACCGGGCCGCCGGTAAAGACCTGCTCTTCGCGCAAATCTTCACGCTTGAGACCCAAGTCCACTTTTTGTAGCAGGCCTTGCAGGCTCAGCTTGGAAGGCTTGTTGATAATGAGACCGAGCGCGCCACGCTCGCTATGCTCGCACAGGTACACAACACTGCGCGAAAACGACTCATCTTCCAGACCCGGCATGGCAATCAGGAAGTGGTGCGTCAAGTTGATAGGCGCAGATTCTGCAGACATAACTGCGATTTTAATGGCGATCCATGACTCCTTTTTACCCTGTGGGCTTGATATGGTTCCGGCGCGACCTGCGCCTGGCCGATAACGCCGCCCTCTACCATGCTGCGCAGCACTGCAAAACGCTGTATTGCGTCTTTGTTTTCGACGACAGTATCCTCACCGCCCTGCCCCACGCCGACCGCCGGATAGAGTTCATCTGCCAGAGCGTGACCGAGCTGGACGAAGCCATTCGCCACGCCGCAGACCGCCCGCAAGCAGGCCTCATCACCCGGCGCGGCCTGCCGCAGGAGATCATTCCGGCGCTGGCCAGCCAGCTGGGGGCGGGCGCCGTCTTCTGCAATGACGATGACGAACCTGCCGCTCTGGCGCGCGATGCGCAGGTGGCCCGCAGCCTCAAGGCCGAAGGCCGCGTACTGCTGCGCAGCAAAGACCACCGCATTTTTGCGCGCGACGAGGTGCTGACCCAGAGCCTGTCGCCGTTTTCGGTCTTCACGCCCTACAAAAATGCCTGGCTCAAAAAAGTGACGCCGTTTTACCTTTCCAGCTACCCCAGCGAGCGTGACCTGCCCGCCAAGCTGGCCGACCGGCCTGAAGCCGACCGCCAACGCATGCCCACCGCAGTCGAACTGGGCTTTGCACCCGACACCCTGCAAGGCCTGCGCCTGCCCACAGGGGAAAGCGGCGCGCGCCAGCTGCTGGCCGACTTTCTGCCGCGCCTGCCGCAGTACAAGGCGGCGCGGGACTTTCCGGCGCTCAAAGGCCCCAGCTATCTCAGCGTGCACCTGCGCTTTGGCACCGTGTCGATTCGCGAACTGGCTCGTCTGGCCCATGAGGCCGCGCATCACAGCGACGGGTCTGATGCAGGCCGTGAAGGCGCAGCCACCTGGCTCAGCGAGCTGATCTGGCGCGATTTCTACTTTCAGATTCTGGCCCACCACCCGCATGTCATTGAACGCAGCTTCAAGCCTGCTTATGACGTGATCGAATGGGACACGGGGGCCGAAGCCGATGCGCTCTTCACCGCATGGTGCGAGGGCCGCACCGGCTACCCGCTGGTCGATGCGGCCATGCGCCAGATCAACACCAGCGGCTATATGCACAACCGGCTGCGCATGGTGGTGGCGAGCTTTCTGGTCAAAGACCTGGGAATCGACTGGCGCCGGGGCGAGGCTTATTTTGCCGAAAAGCTCAACGACTTTGATCTGGCAGCCAACAACGGCGGCTGGCAATGGGCTGCCTCCACCGGTTGCGACGCCCAGCCCTGGTTTCGCATCTTCAACCCCATCACGCAGAGCGAGAAATTTGATGCGGACGGCAAATTCATTGCCCGCTATGTGCCCGAGGTCGCGCAACTGCCCGCCAAACTGCGCCACGCGCCCTGGCTGGCCAAGCCGCTGGATCTGCTTAAAGCAGGCATCGCGCTAGGCAGCAGCTACCCCTATCCCATCGTCGATCACGCAGTGGCACGCGAGAAGACATTGGCACGCTACGGCATCTTGAAAAAAGACAGCTAAAAAAGAAGCGGCTTGCGCTTGTCTTTAAAAGGTTTCAGGTCATTTTCAACCTGAAACCCAATCAAGACCGGCGCAAGCCGCTTTTCTTTTGGCAGCAGTGCTTATTCGGCAACAGCTCCCGAGGCATCAGGCCCAAGGCCGCTCAGCGGGTTGCGCTCCGGTGCCGGGCCGCTGAGCTTCAAGGCGTAATGCTGAATCAGACCCAGCAGCTCTTCATCCGAGTAAGGCTTGCCCAGATAGTGGTTGGCACCCAGCTCACGGGCCATCTCGCGATGCTTCTGCGCAATACGCGAAGTGATCATGACCACGGGCATGCCTTCAAGCTTCTGGTCCGCACGAATATTGCGCAGCAAGTCAAAGCCATCCATGCGCGGCATTTCGATGTCAGACAGCACCAGCGTCGGGCGCTCCTCTTGCAGACGCTCAATGGCTTGCAAGCCATCAGCCGCCAACGTGACGCGGTAGCCTTCGCGCTGCAGCAGGCGCTGGGTCACGCGGCGCACGGTGATGGAGTCATCCACCACCAGCACCAGCGGCACCGTGGTCTGGCCCGCTTCAGTGCCCAGCAAACCCGCACCTGCGGCCTTGGCCAGCAGTCCGCCTTCAGCGGCATCCAGCTCGGCCTTGGCCAGCATGGCGCGCACGCTGTCGCCGTACACGTTGGCCAGCGCCACCGGGTTGTAGATTTGCACCACAGCGCCCGAGGGCAGCACGGACATCCCCGTCAAGCCGGGCAGACGCGAAAGCTGTGGACCCAGGTTCTTGATCACCACTTCCTGGTTGCCCAGCACTTCATCCACGTGCAAAGCCACGCGCTGCGAAGCGCTGCGGGCAATCACCACGGGGCGGGTACGGCCCAGGTTTTCATCGCTGCGCAGCGAGGTCTGCCACAGCGCGCCAGCCCAGTAGAAGGGCATGACTTCGGTGCCATCATGGAACTCGTTCTTGCGATAGCTTTCTTCCAGCGCATCGACCGGCACGCGGCGCACGATTTCAATCAGGTTGGCAGGCACGCCCATGGACACAGAGCCCATGCGCAGCATGACTACCTGCGTAACCGCCGTCGTCAGCGGCAACACCAAACGGAAGGCGCTGCCACGACCGGGTTCGGTATGGGTTTCGATACGGCCGCCCAGCGCATTCACTTCAGAACGCACCACGTCCATACCAATGCCGCGACCGGCTACGCCTGTCACTTCGGTGGCCGTGCTGAAGCCCGGCTCAAAGATCAGGCGGCCGGCATCCTCCAGCGTCATGTGACGGTCATCGGTCCACAGTTTGAGGCTGATGGCCTTGGCACGAATGCGCTCCAGATCCAAGCCAGCACCATCGTCCTCCACGGACAACGCAACGTCATTGCGCTCATGGCTCAGCACGATTTCGATGGTGCCGATGGCGGGCTTGCCCATTTCCTGGCGCAGCTCGGGGGACTCTATGCCATGCGCCACGCAGTTACGCAGCAAGTGCTCGAAGGCCGGCATCATGCGTTCCAGCATGCCGCGGTCCATTTCGATGGTGCCGCCCAAAATGTTCAGGCGGACCTGCTTGCCCATCTCCTTGGAGGTCTGGCGCACCACGGCGTACAGACGTTCGGCAAACGAGTCGAACTCCACCATGCGCGTGCGCAGCAGATCGCGCTGCAGATCACGTGCCTGGCGGCCCTGTGCGACCAGATCATCTTCGGCTACGGCCAGATCGCGCTGCAGATTGCGCTGCACGGTGGCCACGTCGTTCACCGACTCGGCCATCATGCGGGTCAATTCCTGCACGCGGGTAAAGCGGTCAAACTCCAGCGGGTCAAAGCCAGCCGCCGTGTCCTTGGACAAAGCCAGGCGCGACTGCATCTGGCTCTCGGCCTGCACTTCAATGTCACGCAGCTGGGTACGCAGACGCTCCAGGTTTCCTGTCAGGTCATTGAGCGCCGAGCGCGCCTGCATCAGGCGCGCATCAACACGCGAGCGGGCAATCAGTACTTCGCCGGTCTGAGAAATCAGACGGTCCAACAACTGGGCACGCACACGCACGGTCTGCTGCGACGAAGCGCGTGGCACCACGGGTGCCGGCATCTGAATCGCAGCAAGCGCTTGAGCAGACTCTGCCGCAGCGACCTCACTCTTTTCGCTTTCAGCCTCGACAGCATTCAGGTGCAGTGGTGCTTGGGCCAGCTTATCTTCCAGCGGATCCAGCGGCTGCTCGGGCTCTTGCTCACCCGCCATGCGCAGCACATCAAAGCTGGCTTGCAAGGCATCAAAGCTGCCCAGCAAAGGCTCAATGGCTTCAGCGGAGGGGCGCTCCTGGTCAATGCGTTCAACGGCAGACTCCAGACGGTGAGCCATCTCGCCCATGCGCATGGCACCGGCCAGACGGGCACTGCCCTTGATGGTGTGCAGAGCACGCAAGACCTCGTTGCGCGCCTCATCCTGCGTGGGGCGGCCATGCCAGCGGCGCAGCGCAGCGCCCAGTCTGGGCAGCAGGTCGATGGCTTCTTCTTCAAAGATGGGGAACAGATCGGGGTCAACCTGATCCAGCACATCAATGTCGTCTTCATCGTCGCCCGAATGCACAGCCAGTGCAATGGCTTCATCAATGCGGCGCTGCAGCTCAGCTTCATGCTCCACGCTGCCCGCAGCGGGGACCATGGAATAAGGGGCCTGAGCTGCGGCATCTGGCACTGCATCCAGCAGCGGGTCCGCGGCTGGGGCATCGACAGCAGGACTGTCAACTGCCTGTTCAGCGATCAATGCATCCACCAGCGTGTCGCTGGAGAGCAATGCCTGAGGCTCTGCATCCGGCACTTGCTCGGCAGCAAAGTCCAGCGGCAAATCCTTGGGGTCTGCGGCTGGCTGCAGCACTTCAGCAACGGGCCACTCGACATCATCCAGATCGGGCAACTCATCGTATGCAGCAGCAGGCGCAGCATTGGAATCAATGGTCGAGCTGAGAACTTCACGCAGCCCATCTTCAACCCCAGGCACAGTCTCTTTGAGGAACCCTGCGGCGAACTGATGCAGCAAACGGCGCACTTCATCCGAAGCAGTCACACATTGCTGAATCTGCAGCTTGCTGGCAAAGCCCTGAGACTGCAGATGCAGCAGCGCATGCTCAAGCAGGCGCGCCAGTTCTGACAAGGCCTTGAAGCCCACGGTGCCGGAGCTACCCGCCAGCGAATGCGCCAGTGCAATCGCGTCATCAGGGACAGGCTCCGCAGGCGCTTGCGCCCACTGCTGGAGCACATCCCCCAGGCGCTCGGACCATTCATCGGCCTCGTTGAGGTAGACGCTATAGAGCGGCGCGCTGATGCGCAAGCCATCAATATTGCGATAGCCCTCTTCGGCGTCAGAGTCATCTTGCGCAACAGGCTTTTCCGCGGCGACTTCTGGTTCCGCCGTTTCTGACTCAGCGGGCTTGGCGATCTCAGGCTCAGCAGCTTCAGGTGCAGCCTCAAGCAAGGCTTCGACTGCATCCAGCTCTGCTGCAGCCGCTTCTGGCTGAGTCACCTCAGGCAATTCAGCCACGAGATGCTCGGGCTCGGCAACGGCCTGCACTTCCATTGCAGCCTGCTCACTTTCGCGCATGGCCGCTTCAAACGCGGCAAAGTCCAGCTCCTGCACGTCTTCGGCTAGGGTCGCATGCGGCGCTTCAGCGGCCACGGCAGATGCCTCGACCGACTCCAGCAGGTCATCAGGAATATCCAGCTCCGGCATGGCAAAGTCAGCAGCGGCCTCTTCAGGCTCAGCCGACAACGCTGCTTGAACAACCGGTGTCAAGTCGACATCAGGGAAGTCGAGCTCAGGCATCACCAGCTCTGGTGCGCCTTGCACAGGATCGACCAGTTCGGCACGCTTGCCACGACGCGGCACCAGAGCGCTATCTACACGTGTGCCTTGCAGGCGCATGGCATCTGCCGCAGCGCGGAATGGCGTGGCTGACCAATTTTCGGCCTGGTGGTTTTCAATATCCTGCGCCCAGGCCGCAAAGGCCTTGAGCGAGTCTTGCGCCAGAAGCTGCATGGGCGCGGGCATCGCCTGCTGCTCGGCCAGCCAGGCATTGAGCATCTGCTCCATCGACCAGCCGGCTTCACCAAACTCATCAAGCCCGACCATACGGGAGCTACCCTTGAGCGTGTGGAAAGCACGGCGCAGTGTGGTCTGCTCGCTCAGGTTCTCTGGCTCATAGGCCAGAACCTTCAAGGCATTCAGGCCGTTGTCGACGACTTCACGGGCTTCTTCCAGGAAGATGGACAGCAACTCGTCATCGCCATCCAGATCCTCTGCGCTCAGCTCTACAGCCTGGGCCACGGGTGCGGGCACAGGAGCAGGACCGGGAGGAGCAGACACCGGTGCAGGTTCAGCCAAAGCACTGAAATCAGCAACGAAATTCAGGCCACGGGCCAGTTCAGCATCTGCGGCCTCAGAAGGCTTGACGGTCTGCATCCCCTTGAATACCTGAGCCATGGCATCGGCCAGAGCATCAGACCCCACAGGAGCCATGTCCAGTTCAGCAGGCGCAGTCGTCATGGAGAACTCGGGCAGAGCACCCGGTTCTGTAACGGCCCACGGCGAAGGCTCATCCTCAGCACCGGATTCCGGGTCTGCAGTTGCCTCATGCACTGCTGGCAGATGAACTTCAGGAGAAAGCAACAACTCAGGTGCGACCACTGCAGACACTGGAGCCTGCGTCACCTCAGGCGGTGGCGGCGGCGCAGCCACGGAGGGCTGAGCGCCCGCCTGCAGCGAAGCGGCCTGAGCCACCTCGACAGCTGCAGGTTTGACAGAGGCGGCACATGGCGCAGCAGCGTCTGGCTGCGCTGGCTTGAAGTCAGGAACCTGAGCAATATCAGTCGGGATGTCCACCGTGGGGCGGAAAGCCTCGGGGCCACGGCTGCGACTATGGCCCATGACGATACGCAGCTCGTCCTTTTCCTCGTCGTAGACAAACAGCTTGCGCGCCATATTGCGCTGGTAGCTGAGCATATCGATAAGGAAGCCCATGGCACCCAGACTGCTACCTAATTTCTCAAAAACCTGGGGGTAGCTTTCCACGCTCAACTCGCCAAGCATCAGGTGCTCAACGGTCTCGCGCATGCGCTGCATGGCAGTCGCGGCCTGGTCAAAGCCCAGCACCGACAGCACACCACGCATCTGCGACATCTGACCGGGCACTGGACCCAGCACAGAGGTGTCTGCGGGATTACGAAAGAACATGTCGAGCTGCTTTTCAGCCTCGCCCAAGGTCAAGCGCAACTCGCCCACCACAGACCCCATGGTTTGCTGGTCGCTCGCCTGGCGATACAGCTCTTCCATCCAAACTTCAAGCGGCTCAGGCACGGCGCCATTCAACGCAGCATCAAGGCGATGCACGAGAACGCTGGACTGGGCAGACTGCACTTCTTCGTTTTGGCCAGCTGTCATAAAGCTAGCCTGCAGATACAGCACAGCCGTTGCCACCTCCATGGCCAGCTCGGCAGGTGGCGGCGCTCCAACGCTGTCCACCGTGTCGGCCACGCGAATCAGTGCACGCGCCAGGCCATGACTGGCCGGCTGCAGCTTGACCAGCGATTCAGACACATGGCCGAATTGCTCGGCCATGGATTTAATCTTGCTGCGGTCCCCACCAGCCAGTGCTGACCAGGTTTCCGCCGCCGCCACAATGCGCTTGCGGGCCTGCACCAGAACCGACGGATCAAAGCGACCGAAACGGGCCACGTTGTAATCCACCAGCGGCATGTACTCCATGGCATAGGCTTCATGCACAGCCTGCAAAGACTCTCCGGCCTGCTCGCGCGGCTTGGCCTGCGCACAGAAGAACATCAAGTCCTGCAGCAAACGCGCTGGCGGCAGGCTGTCGCCCTTGGCCATGGATGCGTACTGCATGAGCACACGTGAAGCCATGCGCTTGACGTAGATATCAGCCGTAATCAGGCCACGCGCTAGTCCTTCAAAGAAGGCTGCCGCAATCTTCCAGAAACTGCGCGCTGCCACATCCTCGGGCAGACCTGAGGCAAAGCGCAGGCACAACTCGCGCATCTGGGCAGCGGCTTCACGGTCATCACTCTTGACCATGCGCAGCACCACACCATCGAGCATGGCACGGGCATGCGGGCCATAGGCCAGCGGCTCTGGCACAGGGCCTGTCCAGCGCGGTTCGCGGGCTCGGCGCTCGGCAGGCCACAAATCAGCAGGATGAGATTTTTCATTACCCGCCAGAACCTGTGTTTCACGGTACTGAGGGAACAAAGCCACGGCAGAGACTTGCTGACCTGCAAGCACCGCCTCCAGAAACTCCATCAGCGCGAAATGCGTGCGTTCCAGCGTGTTGGCCGCTTCCTGTGTGCAATATTCGGGGCGCTGCACGAAGCGGTTGACCACCGCTTCCATGCTGCGCATCACCTGCGCCGGGGCAGTGACGCCCACCATCTCCAGTGCACCGCAAGCCTGGTGCAACTGCTGGCGTGCAATGCGCAGCGCCGATGTATCCAACTCTTCCAGATCAGACAAACGGGCCGCATCAGCATCACGCATGAAGCGACCTACAGCCTTGGTCGCAGCCTCAAGAGACTTTCGCACCTCATCGAGCACCCAGGCCAACGGGCCCAGATCCTGTTCCGCGGGTGCAGGCATGGCTGCACGTATTGGCGAGTCGTCAACCACTGACATGCTCTAGTTCCTTAACCCTCAGGGGGTCGTGCATTTTTATAAGAGGGAGAGCCAGTCAAATTAGGCAATCTTGAATCGAGAAACAGACTGACGCAGTTCTTCAGCCATGTGAGAGAGCTCGCGCACCTGCTGGGCAGTTGTACGAGTACCTTCACCGGTCTGCTCGGTCACCGCAAAAATGTGCTGAATGTTTTCCGCCACGCCGTTGGCCATGCTGGCTTCACGCGATGTGGAGTTAGAAATATGCTCAATCAGCTCGGCCAGTCGCCGCGACACGCTATCGATTTCAGACAGTGCTGTACCTGCAGAGTCAGACAGGCGAGCCCCTTCAACCACACCCTGTGTGGAGCGCTCCATAGCGGCCACCGCGTCCTGCGTGTCGGTCTGAATGGCTTTCACCAGCGCAGCAATCTGACGTGTCGCATCGGCAGAACGTTCCGCCAGTCGCTGCACTTCTTCCGCCACCACCGAGAAGCCACGACCGGCTTCACCAGCAGATGCGGCCTGAATGGCGGCGTTCAGCGCCAGCACGTTGGTCTGCTCGGTAATGTCCGAAATCAGCTCTGTGATTTCGCCAATCTCCTGCGACGATTCACCCAGACGTTTGATTCGCTTGGAGGTGTCCTGAATCTGGTCACGAATGGAGTTCATACCGCCGATGGCGTTCTGCACGGCCTTCAGACCCGAATCAGCCGCTTGCAGCGATTGACGAGCCACCAGTGCCGATTCCTGCGCCTGAGCTGACACATTGTTAATACGGCCGGCCATATCCAGAATGGACTTACCGGTTTCGCGGATTTCGTGCAATTGCTCGTTGGATGCGGCCAGCAGTTCGGTCGACGTCATATCCACCTGCTCGGTCGTCTGTGCCACTCGGGTGACGGTATTCTGTACCGAGCCCACCAGCGCACGCAGCTCTTCTACCGTGTAGTTCACCGAGTCGGCAATCGCGCCGGTGATGTCTTCGGTAACGGTCGCTTCCTGCGTCAAGTCACCTTCAGCGACGGATTGCAATTCATTCATCAAACGCAAAATGGCCGCCTGATTGGCGTCGTTGATGCGCTTGGCCTCTTGCTCCTGCAAGCGGGCGTCTACTTGATGGCTTTCGGCTTCCTTCTGACGTGCGCGGCTGTCCAGCAGTTGCACGCGAGAAATACCGACACCACTCAACACCGCCGTCAAAAGAGCCAGAGCCAACACCACCAGCTGCAGCATGCTTGAGCCTCCCAGCCCTTGCAAATCAGACTGCAGTTTCTCAAGCTGCTGACGCAGTGGCTCGCTGTCATTGTTGATGCTGGTCTGCGCTTCACGCGCAGATACCAAGCCTTGCAGGTTGCCCAGAATAGCGCTGGCCTGAGTGCGTGTATCGTCGTACTGCTTGATCAGTGTCTGCAGCTGCTCACGCACCTGCGGGTCGCGCGAGGCGCTCAGACCCAGCTCGGTGCTACCGTTGAGCAGACCTTCAGAGATTTCCTTGAAAGAGTTCAAGTCCTTGCCTAGCAAGAACACCGCCTCGGGGCTCACGCCTTCCAAGGTCTGAAATTCATTGGCCGACTTGGCAATACGCTGAGTCAACATCACCAGCTGACCCGCAGCAGAAATTTCCGCCGCACCTGCACCTTGCTGCAGCTTCAGCGAAGAGATGGTTTCTGCCGTTTCCAGCAAGTCAGAAGACTGGCGATTAATGGTGCGCAGCGCCTCACCCACCTGAGTCAGTGTTTTTTGTTGGCCCAGAATCAGGCTGGCGCTTTTTTCTGCACGCTCCATCAGCATGCTGATGTCGCTGACCTCAGCTTGCAGGCCGCTGCTCAGCGCATTCACGCCCAGTTCAGAGTCGCCCGCCGCCAGAGCGCGCACGTTGCGAGCCAGAACGCCAGCGCTGTCCTTCACGTCCGCAAAAGCCGGCGCCGCACCGGTCATGGCCATGGAAACCGACTTGGCCAGTCGCTGCGACTGCATCAGGGCCTGGCCTGTGGCTGCGAGTTGCTGGTTGGAGTTACTGGCATCACGCAGCATCCATGCCGCAGTCACCACCAGCACCAGAACCGAACCGCCCAGCAAGGTAAACAAAGTGCGCTGATGCTTGGCCACCGTCGCGGTGCCAAGAATCGGTAAGCTCACCCGCTCATCTTCGCGCCCCATCTCGTCCATTCCGATGATGGAAGGGGCGCCTTGCACGCTATTGAGCGCGCCGTCATACATATCCTGTACAACGGTGTCCGCCATCATGCTGCTATCGGCATGGACAGCATCCGCAACGGGCTTGCGTCGAAACATTTGATTTAATTTTTGTGCGAAGGACATAGAGCTGTATCCAGAAACCTCAAGCACGAATGCTCAAAAATTTAGCAGTTTGAGACAGGTGCTGCAATTTCAGCTCCTGCCAGCGGCGGCCGCTCGCATCAATATGCACGGCACCAAAGAAACTCGGGGAGCGCTCAGGTGCAGGCTCGGTTTTGGAAAATGCATCTGCGGCGCGCAGCCCCAGCAGACGATCGGCCAGCAAGGCCGCATTCACTTCCAGCGCAGGGTTGAAAGCCAGCAAGCTGCAGTCCATCAATTCCTGCTCATTGCGGGCACTTCCATGACCCAGTAGCTGGGCCAGATCCACAACGCCCATCAAGGCACCGCGCAGATTGGCGATACCGAGAAACCAGGTTTGTGTGTAAGGAACAGGCTGAACGCCTGCCCAGGGGAAAATTTCGCCCGCTTGATTAAGCGGTAGCAAATAGTCCCGCCCGCCGACTTGTACAGCCAGCCAAGCGGCGACGCTGACGCCTTCATTGCGCGCTGCTTGCAGGCGCCCGGCCAGTCGGGATTGGAGGTCTCGGAGGGCTTCGCGGTTCGCCATAAGCAGCGCAACCTTTACAGAGCTGCGATCTTGGCCTGCAGCTCGGCAGCATCCACCGGCTTGGTGATGTAGCCTCGTGCGCCCTGTCGCATACCCCAGACTCGGTCAGTTTCCTGATTCTTGCTGGTGCACATGATGATGGGTACGTCGGCATACAGCGGATCACGCGAGATGGCGCGAGTCAGCTGAAAGCCGTTTTGACCGGGCATGACCACATCCATCAGGATCAGATCAGGCTTGTCTTCGGCCAGACGCTTCATGGCGTCTTCGCCATTTTCAGCCGTACGCACTTGCATACCCTGTCTTTGCAGGATGTCCGTCAGAGCCATCAGCTCTGTTTTTGAATCGTCGATGACCAGAACTTTTTGAATTGTCATTACGCAGCTCCCACATCTGCTGCCTGCAGCCCGAATTGTTGTACGGCTTGCAGCAATTGATCTTTAGTAAACGGTTTGGTCAGATAGTCTTGGCAACCCACCATGCGGCCACGCGCCTTGTCAAAGACACCGTCTTTGGAAGACAGCATGACGACGGGTGTGCTGGCAAAGCGCGCATTGCGCTTGATGATGGCGCAGGTCTGATAGCCATCGAGCTTGGGCATCAGAATGTCGCAAAAGATGAGCTGAGGCTGATAGTCGTTGACCTTCGAGAGGGCATCAAAGCCATCATCAGCCAGAAGAACTTCGTAGCCGCCTTGCTTGAGGAAAATTTCAGCGCTGCGGCGGATGGTGTTGCTGTCATCCACCACCAGAACGCGCAAGGGCGCACTAGATGCTGTCACAGTGAAATTCCTCCCAATTCGGTCGTCGATGGATTGAGTGTTTTGCTCACTCAGATTTCCACCATTTCAAAATCTTCTTTTCGTGCACCGCACTCCGGGCATGTCCAGTTCATGGGCACATCCTCCCAGCGAGTCTCGGGGGCAATTCCGTGCTCCGGGCAGCCAAGAGCTTCCTCATAGAGCCAGCCACAGGTCAAACACATCCAAGTTTTAGGGTCAGTCACAGCTTATAGGGGCTTCACATAGAATGCAACGATTGTATCTAGTCACAACCCCGGCTCCCACCCTTGCATTCCCGGGTGCAAACTGGGGTGCGCCATGGCATTGAACCCCATCTCCACCACTCCCCCTCGCCGCACAAGCCAGGAAGAAGCGACAGAATCCGCTCCCGTTTGCGTGCTGTCTTTCAACAGCAGCGACCCCAGTGGAGCCAGCGGACTGTCGGCTGACATCGCCACCATCTCCTCGGTCGGTGGTCACGCCCTGCCTGTCGCCTGCGGTGCCTACGTCAGAGACACCGCCCGCATTCATGAGCACTTCTCGCTCGATGATGAGGCGGTGACCGAGCAGGCCCGCATGGTGCTGGAAGACATTGCTGTCGCCGCCATCAAGGTCGGTTTTGCTGGCTCGCCCGCCAACCTGGCTGCGATTGCCGCGATCTCGTCTGACTACCCCAACATCCCCATCATCAGTTACATGCCGGACCTGTCCTGGTGGGAGGACGACAAGCAGGATCAGTACCTGGACGCGTTCAAGGAGCTTGTCCTGCCTCAAACCTCAGTGTTGGTTGGAAACCACAATACCCTGTGGCGCTGGCTGCTGCCCGACTGGGAGCAAAGCCGCTCGCCCACGGCGCGCGACATTGCCATGGCTGCCGAAGCGCTGGAAGTACCCTATGTATTAGTTACGGGTATACCCTTGCCAGACCAGTTTGTGGACAACGTACTGACCACTGCCCAGACCGTATTGGGCAACAGCAAGTACGAGATGTTTGACGCTACGTTCACAGGTGCAGGTGATACGCTTTCAGCTGCCATTACGGCCTTGCTGGCAACCGGCAACGACTTGGGCGTCGCAACGCTGGAAGCGCTGGAGTACCTGGACCACAGCCTGGATGCAGGCTTTAGGCCCGGCATGGGCCACTACCTGCCTGACCGTCTTTTCTGGGCCCAGCCCACCGAGGATGAAGAGTCCGAAGACGAGCCAGAAGACGAAGAAACCCCTGATGACGAACCAGAGACAAAGCCGATCGAAGGCTTTGTGATCCCCTCTCATGACACAAAACACTGACTTGAACACTGCATTGTTTGAACGCGCCAAGGGTGTGATCCCCGGCGGCGTCAACTCGCCCGTGCGCGCCTTTGCCGCCGTGGGTGGCACACCCCGCTTTGTGAAGCGCGCCCAAGGCGCCTACTTCTGGGACCAGAACGAGCAGCAATTCACCGACTACATCGGCAGCTGGGGCCCCATGATCCTGGGCCACGGCCACCCCGAAGTGATCGAGACGGTACAAGCTGCCGTGCTCGAAGGCTTCAGCTTTGGCGCCCCCACCGAACGCGAAGTGGTGCTGGCCGAGAAGATTCGTGAACTCATGCCCAGCATGGACATGGTGCGCATGGTCAGCTCCGGCACCGAAGCCGGTATGAGCGCGCTGCGCCTGGCCCGTGGTTACACCGGTCGCAACAAGATCATCAAGTTCAACGGCTGCTACCACGGTCATGCAGATTCGCTGCTGGTCAAGGCTGGCTCGGGCCTGGCCACCTTTGGTGCCTCGTCCTCTGCTGGTGTGCCCGCCGATGTGGCCAAAGACACCATCGTGCTGGAATACAACGATGTGGCGCAGCTGGAAGAAGCCTTTGCCAAGATTGGCCACGAAGTCGCCTGCGTGATCATGGAGCCCATTGCCGGCAACATGAACTTTGTGCGCGCCAGCGTGGAGTTCACCCGCCGCATCCGCGAGCTGACCCAGGAACACGGTGCGCTGATGGTCTATGACGAAGTCATGACCGGCTTCCGCGTTGCCTTGGGCAGCGCCCAGAGTCTGTACGCCAAAGACATTCCCGGCTTTGCCCCCGACATTACCGTGATGGGCAAGGTCATCGGCGGCGGCATGCCCATGGCCGCTTTCGGCGCGCGCCGCGAGATCATGGAAAAGCTCTCGCCGCTCGGCCCCGTCTACCAGGCCGGCACGCTGTCGGGCAACCCTATTGCTACAGCTTGCGGCTTGAAGACGCTGGAACTCATCAGCCGCCCCGGCTTCCATGCCGACCTGCACCTCAAGACCGGCCACCTGATGCAAGGTCTGAAGTCCGAAGCGAATGCCGCCGGCATTCCCTTCAGCGTGGACTGGCAAGGCGGCCTGTTCGGCTTCTACTTCCTGCCCGAGCTGCCCACGGACTACGCGCAGGTCATGAAGACCGACGGCAAGGTCTTCAACCAATTCTTCCACGGCATGCTGGAGCGCGGCCACTACTTCGCGCCTGCGCTGTATGAAGCGGGCTTTGTGAGCGCGGCCCATACCGAAGACGATATCGACCGCACGATTGAAGCCGCCAAGGAAGTGTTCAAGACACTTTGAATATCGCCCCCTGAGCCGCTTTGCGGCTTCCCCCTCTCTGCGGGAGGGGGACAACATCTTCGCTGCGGGGCTGCCCTTGCTGGATGTCTCCGACTTGGAGTGCGCCAGTTTCAAGCAGCACCTCCCGATTGATGAGAGCGCCCCGCTTTGCCGGGGCGTTTTTTATTGCGGCAGCTTGAAGGCCTTGTGCGCCTTTTCCACCTCTACCCGGGTCACGCAACCCGGAGCATGGTCGTTGACCAGGCCCATGGCCTGCATCAGCGCGTACATGGTGGTGGGACCGACAAACTTCCAGCCGCGTTTTTTCAGCTCTTTCGACATGGCTTGTGACTCCGCAGTCTGAGCCTGAATATCCGTGCCCGCAGAAGGCTTGGCCGGTGCATAGCGCCAGAAGAAAGCAGCCAGCGAGCCTTCTTGCGCCACCATTTCAATCGCGCGCTGGGCGTTGTTAATCGCTGCCTCGATCTTGCCGCGGTGGCGCACGATGCCTGCGTCCTGCAGAAGGCGCTGCACATCGGCCTCGCCAAACTGGGCGACTTGGTAGAAGTCAAACCCCGCAAATGCAGCGCGGAAGTGCTCGCGCTTTTTCAGGATCGTGTACCAGCTCAAGCCGGACTGAAAGCCTTCCAGACAGAGCTTTTCAAACAGGCGCTGGTCGCTATCGACCGGGAAGCCCCATTCATGATCGTGATAGTGCACATAGTCAGGCGTAGCCAGGCACCAGGTGCAGCGGTGCAGGCCGTCTCCGCTAGGGCTGGTGGGAACTCGGGGAGTGGCGATGTCAGTGGATTCAGTGCTCATGCCTAGCACTCTACCCAATGCAAAAGCCCTGCAGCACATTCACTACAGGGCTTTTCATTTGATAGCTGCTTGCGCTTTATTTCAATAGACTTCAGGCATAAAACTTATTGAAGTCTATGAATATAGAGCGCTACCAGCTCACTTTTTACTAGCTTGTGCCAAGCGTGAGTAACGCATGCCGTACACCATATAGATGACCACTCCCAGCGCCATCCAGCCCAGAAAGCGCACCCAGGTCAGCGTGGTCAGGTTCAGCATCAGGTAGGTGCACAGCAGGGCTGAGAGCACGGGCAGTACGGGAACAAAGGGAACCCGGTAGCCACCCGTCGCTTGCGGACGCTTTTTGCGCAGCACCAGCACGCCGATGCTGACCATCACAAAGGCAGACAGCGTGCCGATGTTGATCATCTCCTCCAGCAGCTCCACCTTGGTAAAGCCCGCCAGCACCGCCACTACGGCGCCCACGATCAGCTGCAGGCGCACAGGGGTTTTGCGCGTGGCCGATGTCACGCCCCAGCTGCGCGGCAGCAAGCCATCACGGCACAGCGCCAGCAGCACACGCGAGCTGCCCATGAGCAGCACCATGACCACGGTGGTCATGCCAATCAGCACGCCGACCGAGATGACCTGTGCCGCCCAGCCTGCGCCCACGGCGATGAAGGCGGTGGCCAGCGATGGATTTTCGGCCTTGGCCAGTTCGGTATAGGGAACCATGCCGGTCAACGCCAGCGTGACCAGTATGTAGAGCACCGTGACCAGCGCCAGCCCGCCCAGAATGCCGCGTGGCAGGGTGCGCTGCGGGTCTTTGACTTCTTCGGCCGATGTGGCGACCACGTCAAAACCCAGAAAGGCGAAAAACACCAGCGATGCGCCCGAGACCACGCCCAGCCAGCCGTACTGACTGGGTGCTGCGCCAAACAGCCAGGCCAGCATGGGCTGACCCCACAGGTCACCCGTCACGCCATGTGCCAAGACAGGCGGCTGCGATGCCGGCACAAAGGGGGCGAAGTTATCGGTATTCATATAAGTGAAGCCGACAACGATCACAAACACAGTAATGAGCAGTTTGATCACGGTGAACACGTTGTTCACCTTGGCCGACACCTGCGTGCCCGCAATCAGCAAGGCGGTGAATACGGCCACGATGAAGAACGGCCCCCAGTTGAGCGAGAAGCCGCCAATCTGGATGGTCTGCGCAATATCCAGACCCGCCGTGGAGAACACGGCCGACAGGTAAATACCCCAGTACTTGGCCAGCACGGCGGCGGCCGAGATCATCTCCAGCAGCAGATTCCAGCCAATGATCCACGCCAGTCCCTCGCCCAGCGTGAGATAGGTATAGGTGTAGGCGCTGCCCGTGACGGGCACGGTGGAGGCAAACTCCGCATAGCACATGATGGCCAGCGCGCAGGTCGCGGCCGCCAGAATGAAGGAGAAGATCACCGCAGGCCCGGCAAAGCTGCCCGCTGCCCGTGCGCCCACCGAGAAGATGCCGGCGCCAACGGCGACCGCCAGGCCTAGAATCATCAGATCAAAAACACCCAGCGTGCGCTGTAACTGGCGGCCCGGCTCGTCCGAATCGGCCAGAGCCTGTTCAATGGTTTTGGTTTTCAGCCACTGCATGCATATCCCTTGGGCTCTGTGCAGCGCTTATGGAGCTGCACCTGTGGCCCAGTTTATTTGGTCAAAAATGCATACTAGGGATTTCACTAGGAGCATGCAGATTCCCTGCAGCATTACCGCCTTATCCGCATGTTTTATGCGCGATCAGCCGCACAACAGTCTCGAAAAAGATTAGCCAAGCGCTTGCTTCACGAAGCCTGCAAGCCGAAGGAGGATGACGCTTATCTCCTGCAAGTAAGCAAGCACTCAAGCAGGATGCTTCAACTCAGCGGGCGCTGGCCTGATCACGCCATAAAGCACGGCGACCAGCAGCAGCGCCGTGACCACATCCAGAATATGGTGCTGGTGCACCAACATGGTGGAGGCACAGATCGCCACACTCCACAGCGCAATTGCCGCACACAGCCAGACCCGGCCTTTGGGCCATTGCGCCTGACAAATGGCCAGCCCCGTGAGCGCTGTGTAGACGATGTGCAGCGATGGCAGCAGGTTGTGCGGCTTGTCCACAAAGAACATCGCAGAAAAAATGCTGCGATACGGCTCGACTTCAGGAATCACTCTGTCGAACGCCAGATTGGCCGGGAACAGCACAAAAACCAGCCCGCAAATCAGCGTACCCGCGACTTGACGCTTGCCCAATAGCGAAATGGCCGGTTGCTGCACCAGCCAGTAAGGCAGAACCAGAAACGGGAAGAACGAGAAATAGACAAAGATGAATTCCGGCACCAGCGGAATCAGCCCATCCCAAGGCGTGATGAAGTCAAAACGCTGCTCGCGCAGGCTCGCCAGCCAATTGGCCGTGGGGTAGACCGCATAAGACGCAATCAGCACCCAGATGGCCCAGAAGACAAAGCCTCGCTGCTTGCGTGCCAGAGGCGGGTGAGCAGCATGGTGGGGGCTGCCAGAGGAATGCGCGGGCTGAGTCATGCGCTGAATTATCAAAGATTGCGCGCCATCACTGGCATAGGACGGCAAAGACAAAAAAAGGCCGTGAGCATGACGCCCAGGGCCTTTTCGTTCTGATGTCTGGTTTGTCTCAACGGACTACTTCGCTTCTTCTGCTGGCGATGCCGTTGACGATGCACCTGGGGTCGCCGCCAGTATCCAGCCAGCCATCTGCAACGACTGCTCATCGTTAATCTGCGGATGGCGCGGCATGATGACATTGCCCCAGACTCCCACACTGCCGCCGCGAATCTTGCCTGCGATATAGCTTTGCGCATCACTCTGCGCACTGTACTTCTGCGCGATAGAGACAAAAGACGGCCCCACAAACTTGCGGTCCCAGCCATGGCAGCGCATGCAGTCGGACTGCTCCACCAACTTCTTGCCTGCAGCGAGCTCAGGGTGCTTCTGCACCAGCACATCCGTGGCCTGCTCGGCCGAGCTGACCCGCATGATGCGCCAGCCAATATTGGCCACCCCCAAAGCTGCCGCCAGCATGACCAGCCCGATCAGCCAGCCAATCCAGCGCGGACGCGGCGGATAGTTTTCTTCGTCGTCTATGGGATCAGTCATAACATCACTCTTCAATGTAGATCGGCCCGCAAGCGGGCCGATTCAATTCTGTCTTAGCGGTGAAAACAGACCAGCGAATCTTCAGATTCGCGGTTCAGGCAAGGCGTCATAGTCGAAGACAGTAGCAGCGCTACGGCGAGACTGTGCAACGAAGTCTGAAGGTCTGTGTTCGCCGCAGCCAAGATCAGTGACGGAAATGGCGCACGCCGGTGAACACCATGGCCACGCCACGCTCGTTCGCTGCGTCAATCACTTCCTGGTCACGCATGGAACCGCCAGGCTGTGCCACACAGGTCGCGCCTGCATCGACCACCACATCCAGACCGTCGCGGAAGGGGAAGAAGGCATCCGACGCCACGACTGTGTTCTGCAGCGAAAGCTTGGCCGCTTCAGCCTTGATGGAGGCGATGCGTGCCGAATCCAGGCGCGACATCTGGCCTGCGCCCACGCCCATGGTCATGCCGTTCTTGCAGAAGACGATGGCGTTGGACTTGACGAACTTGGCCACGTTCCAGGCGAACAGCAGATCGTTCAGCTCTTCCGGGGTCGGTTGCTTGACGGTCACGACCTTCAGATCGGCCAGTGTCAGCTCATGGTTGTCAGAGGTTTGCAGCAGCAAGCCCGAGCCAATGCGCTTGGATTCGATGGCGTTGCGGCCGTTATCCCAGTCAGTGGCACCGCCGGCAGGCAGCGCAATCGTCATCAGACGCACATTGACCTTGGACTTGAAAATTTCCAGGGCTTCGGGACTGAAGGCAGGAGCCATCAGCACTTCAACGAACTGCTTGGACACCGCTTCGGCAGCAGCCTTGTCCACCGTGCGGTTGAAGGCAATGATGCCGCCGAACGCGCTGGTGGGGTCGGTCTGGAAAGCCTTGGCATACGACTCGTGCGCATCCTTGCCAATCGCCACACCGCAGGGGTTGGCGTGCTTGACGATCACGCAGGCAGGCACGTCAAAGCTCTTCACACATTCCCAGGCCGCATCGGCGTCGGCAATGTTGTTGTAGCTCAGTTCCTTGCCTTGCAACTGAACGCCGGTGGCCAGCGAGCCAGGGGCGGGGTACAGATCGCGGTACCAGGCGGCTTGCTGGTGGCTATTTTCGCCGTAGCGCAGATCCTGGATCTTGATGAACTGGCTGTTGGCTTGGTCAGCAAACAGATTGCGCTCGGGCACGTATTCTTCGCTGAGCTTTTCGTCTTCAAACTTCACCGACGACAGGTAGTCGCTGATCGCGCCGTCGTACTGGCTGATGCGGTTGAACGCAGCCACCGACATTTCAAAGCGCAGCTTGTTGCTCAGCTTGCCAGCTGCCTTCAACTCGGCCAGCACAGCGTCGTACTGGTCAGCGGCGGTGATCACGCCCACGTCTTTCCAGTTCTTGGCAGCAGAGCGAACCATGGCGGGGCCGCCAATGTCGATGTTCTCGATCGCGTCGGCCAGCGTGCAACCGGCCTTGGCCACGGTGGCTTCAAAGGGGTAGAGATTCACGACCAGCAGATCAATGGTCTCGATGCCGTGTTCCTTCAGCGCAGCCATGTGCTCCGGGAAGTCGCGGCGGGCCAGCAGGCCACCGTGCACCATGGGGTGCAGGGTTTTGACGCGGCCGTCCAGCATTTCGGGGAATTGGGTGACTTCGGCCACTTCGGTCACGGGCAGGCCCTTGTCGGCCAGCAGCTTGGCGGTGCCACCAGTGGACAGCAGTTGCACGCCAAGAGCGTGCAGGGCTTGCGCAAATTCGACGATACCGGTCTTGTCAGAGACGGAGATCAGAGCTTTCATGGGCGTCAATTCAAAGTTTGGATAAAAACAAGCCGCAAGCCCATATCTATAAAGCGCTTGCAGCTATGGATTTGGTAGTTTTATCGATTCAGAGCAGCTGGTGATCGACCAGCTTTTTGCGCAGGGTGTTACGGTTCAGGCCCAGCCACTCAGCCGCACGCGACTGGTTGTTTTCGGCCTGCCCCATCACCACTTCCAGCAAGGGCTTTTCGACGAGGCGGATCACCATGTCATAGACATTGGCCGGTGTTTCACCTTCGAGATCGCGGAAATAGCCTTCCAGGCTATCGCGAACAACTTGTTCTAAATTCTGATTGCTCATGCAGTCATTTCTGCCGGTTCATCCAGCTCGCTGCTGTCCTCAGCAGCGGCCGTGGCAGCCGGTATCCGGTCCATCTGCTGCCCAAGGGCTTCCAGATAGTCGGCAACGGCCTGCCATTGCACCGCGCAGTCCTCAATAGTGTTGATATGTTTTCTGAACTCTTCCCCGCCCGGCAGAGCACGCAGATACCACGCAATATGCTTGCGGGCGCTGCGCACGCCGGTCCCCTCTCCGTACAGACGGTAGTGATCTTGCAGATGCTCAAGCAGCAGGCTTCGCAGCTCGCTCACCAGCGGTGGAGCCAAATGCTCGCCCGTTGCCAGAAAATGACCAATCTCGCGAAAAATCCACGGCCTGCCCTGCGCTGCACGGCCGACCATGATGGCGTCCGCCCCGGTATAGGCCAGCACATCGCGGGCTTTTTCGGGGCTGTTGATATCGCCATTGGCCACCACGGGCACGTTTACCGCCTGTTTGACGGCAGCAATCGTGTCGTACTCGGCAAAGCCTTTGTAGCCCTGCTCGCGCGTGCGGCCGTGAACGGTGAGCATCTGAATGCCCACATCCTCGAACTGGCGTGCCAGGGCGATGGCATTTTTGTGCTCATCGCACCAGCCGGTGCGCATCTTCAGTGTGACCGGCACATTGAAGGGGCGCGCGGCTTCGACCACGGCACGGGCAATTTCCACGGCCAGTGGCTCGTTCTGCATCAGGGCGGAACCCGCCCATTTGTTGCAGACCTTCTTGGCCGGGCAGCCCATGTTGATATCAATGATCTGCGCGCCGCGCTCGATGTTGTAGACAGCGGCCTCGGCCATCATCTGCGCTTCGGTACCGGCGATCTGGACCGAAATCGGCCCCGGCTCGCCTTCATGGTTGGCGCGGCGGCTGGTTTTCAGGCTGTTCCACAAGTCCTTGCGGCTGGTCACCATCTCGCTGACGGCGTAGCCTGCCCCCAATGCCTTGCACAGCTGACGAAACGGCCTGTCCGTCACGCCCGCCATGGGTGCGACAAACAGACGATTTGCCAATGGGATATGACCAATGTGCAGGGCGGGCATGGAAAGGGGTTCGCTTTGCGGCGGGCAGCCAGACTCTGGCGGGGCCCGGCGCAGACTGGGCGCTGGAAAAGAGGGGTGGATTATACCTGCCCAAATTTTCAGCAGCACTAAACGCCATGCATCACCCTCGGGTGCGAATCACTATCAAAAATACCGGTCTGCGGCCTCAGTTGCTGCGCACCGGCACATTGAAGTATTGCGCGGGATAGGGCTCGCTGACCAGCGTGTAGTGCCACCACTCTTCGGGGAGATTCTTCCAGCCATTGCGCTGCATCAGGGTGCGCAGCCAGCGGCGGTTGTGCTGCACATCCGGGGACTGCTTGGGGTTATCGGTATGCGACTGCTCGTCAAACATGTCAAAGGGCGTCCCCATGTCCACCTCAATACCGTCGGCCAGCGGACCACGCACCAGTTTGCTGGCACGCTTGGCGTCGATCACCTGCAGCGTCATATCCACCGTGCTGGCGCGGCTGTGCCCGGATTTTTCAGCGATGTAGCCGCGCTTGAACAGTTCGCTCTTGGGCACGCGCGGGTAGTACATGTCCTTGTTCAGCTGATCGCTCATATCGCGGCCCCAGCGCACAAAGTCATCCACCGCAGCCTGCGGGCGGTAGCAGTCAAAAACCTTGAGAGCCAGCCCATTGCTGCTCAATTCCTTTTGCACCCCTGCCAGCGACTCTGCCGCCGGGCGGCTGAGCCAGCAGACCCCGGCTTCGTACCCCGCAATGGGACGGCCCATGAAGTTGTGCTTGGTGACATAGCGCATATCCTGCTTCACGCCCGGTGCCAGCGTTGCCAGCGGCACCAGATCGGCAGCCACTTTAGCCACGGCGGGTTTGGCATCGGATGAGGCGCCAGTGCCCACTTTCTGGGCGCAACCAGCTATCAAAAGCAAAGCAACAGCCAGAGCTGCCGACTTGTTCAGCAGCGCCGT
Source organism: Comamonas suwonensis (assembly GCF_012844455.2). GTDB lineage: Bacteria > Pseudomonadota > Gammaproteobacteria > Burkholderiales > Burkholderiaceae_C > Comamonas > Comamonas suwonensis. The sequence goes on from NZ_JABBCQ020000004.1 coordinate 81,439, forward strand.
GTTTGACTGAGGGCTAAACGCCATTTTTACTCCCGTTAATCTGGTATTACTTGATTACACCAGCGTATACATTTGGAAAAGAAACCATACATCAGCCCGCCATTCCTCATCCCGCCACGATCAGCATAGTTCAGGGAATTCAGCGCGCCCTCTAAACTAGCTACCCTATGGAAGCGTGGATTCATCAGTTATTACAGTGGCTGGCCCTGCCTGAGCTGGGCCTGAGCACCGTTTTTATCGTCGCCCTGATTTCGGCCACCTTGCTGCCACTGGGCTCAGAACCCGTGGTCGCTGCACTGGTCTCGGCCAACCCGGCCCTGTTCTGGCCCGCCATTGTGGTCGCAACCGCAGGCAACACGATGGGTGGAGCCATCAGCTGGGGCATGGGGCTGGCAGCTCACAAGGCCTGGAACAAGGCCAAAAAGCTGCGCAAAACCGGCGACCCAGCCCCCCAGAACATGCACCAGAAGTCACGCTGGAACCGCCTTGCCCGCTACTGGCTGCGCAAATACGGTGCCAAAGCCTGCTTGCTGAGCTGGCTGCCCATTGTGGGCGACCCGCTGTGTGCCGTGGCTGGCTGGGTGCGCCTGCCTTTCTGGTCCTGCGTGTTCTATATGGCGATTGGGAAATTCATGCGCTACCTGCTGATGACAGCGGGTTTGCACCAGCTCATTTTGCGGTTTTTCTAAGGCAGAAAAGGCAGCGACAGCAAGCGCAGCCCCACCGAGAACCAGCGCTGGCTGCCCTCGCCAATGCGGTTGCCATACGTCGCATCTATTTGCACGCGATCGGGCACCAGCCAGTAACGCAGGCCCACCTGCACCAGCGGCTTGCCTGAGCCCTGTCCGTAGGTTTCAGCGATCAGCCAGGTGCGTTCCTGCAACTGCGTTTCGCTACCCAGCCCCCAGGTCAGATGGTTGCTGCGTGTGCCTTGCTCGCGCAGCCAGCCCACATTGGTGTGCAACACCACCTTGTCATTGAGCAGGGAAAAGCTGGCTGGCACATAGGCATACATATCGTGGCCACCACCGGCATCGCGGCGCGGGTCACGGGCCATGCCCATGGCCAGCCCCCAGCCCCAGCCATTGGTCTCAAGCGGCTTGAACAAGGTCTTGCCCTGCAACATCTGGGCGCTGCCGCGCGTGCTGCCGTCTTGACGGGTCAGCGATCCGCCCATGGTCAGCTCCAGATTGCCTGTGAAGTTGCAAGCGGGCTGTGCCCAGAATTCGGTATGACCCCTGGGGTGTTTGACCCAGCTTTCCAACTGGCAAGACTTGGCGTCGACGATGCGGGCATCGTCCGTATTCATGGGTCGGGCGGCATGGGCCGTTGTCGCCAGCACGGCGACAGCCGCCATCAGCAGTTTTTTGAATGGCATGGGCTCTCCCTGTTATGTGTTGTTCGATAAGGGACTTAGTCGGTCTTAGAGGCGCCAACACCACCCAGCCCATCGCAAATTCGCGGTTGAGACGAGGCATGAAGTCGCAGGCGAAGCGTACGACAAGGCCACAAAATGGCGAATCAAGGAGGGGGTGCAGCGCTTGGCTTCAATTTAGCGCAGCACTGTGACACAGCTCAGCGCATCCCGCAATTTGAATGTTTTTGCCAGCCAGCCCTTGTGGGAAAAGCGCTAAAAGCTATTGATTTGCGAGCAAAAGCAGACGCTGCAAAACCTCCGCCCCAGACACATCAGGAAAACTTCAGCCGTGCACCAAGGTGTGGACACTCCCTGAAAACCGCCGATTGGCGAATGCAAAAAAGCCAAACAACGACGTATCGAGAGGGGTGCTCGCGACGCTTAATCCACCTTCAAGCCCAGACTTTGGGCCACCACCGCATAGCGATCCATATCGGCCTCAATCTGCTGCGCAAATTGCACAGGCGTCTGCTTGAGCAATGTGTAGCCCTGCTGCATCAGCGCCTGCTGCATGACAGGGTCACTCAGTATCTGGCCCAGCACCTCGTTCAGGTGGGCCACCACGGCATCCGGCGTGGCGGCAGGGGCCAGCAGTCCATGCCACTGCTCTACGGCAAAGGCTTTGACGCCCTGCTCTGCCACCGTAGGAACCTCCGCCAGCTGCGCCACGCGTTGCGGTGCCGTGATGGCAATGGCGCGCACACGACCGGCTTCAATCAAGGGCGCAGCGCTGCTGGCGGTGACCACGCCCAGCGGCACCTGCTCGGCTGCCACAGCGGTCACGGCCAGGCCACAGCCCTTGAAAGGAATGTGCTGCAAAGGCCTGTGCGTGGCCTGGGCCAGCATCTCACCGGCCATGTGCTGGGGTGTGCCGTTGCCGCAGCTGGCAAAGGCCAGAGGTTGGGCGACAGAGGTTTGAGCCAGCGCATCGGCGAGGCTGTGAATACTGCTGTGCAGCGGAACGACCAGCACCGAGGCAATCGTTCCCGCATTGAAGATGGCCTTAAAGTCTTTGCGCGGATCAAAGTCCAGATGCGGGTACACGCCGGGGTTGATGGCAAAAGAGCTGTTGGCCATCAGCAGCGTGCTGCCGTCTGCCTTGGCCTGCGCCACTTCACGCGCGCCGATATTGCCGCTGGCACCGGGGCGGTTTTCCACCACCACGGTCTGGCCTATGCGCTCTTGCAGCGCTGCGCCCAACTTGCGGGCCAGCAAATCCGTACCGCCGCCGGGCGGAAAGGTCACCACAATGGTGATGGGCTTTTCAAACCGCATGGCCGCTGTCCCTGTGCGGGCCTGCCACAAACCAGCCGCAGCCGTTGCCAGAACAGCGACCGCCAACGCAACAGCCCAGTTGCTGCGGCGCTTGAAAACCATCTTCATTGGCTAACCTTCCTCGGTTCGCCATATTGCCGCAGGCATGCAAAAACAGGGCCTAAGACAGAGACGCCAAGCAAGAGCCGCCTCGCGGCGATGGCGTCGCCCCCTTTGGGGGAAGCCGCAAAGCGGCACAGGGGGTATGCCATTTATGCATCCAAACCAATATCCAGCACCTTGGCGCTGTGCGTCAGCCAGCCCACGGCGATCTGATCCACACCCGTGGCCGCCACAGCAGGTGCTGTCTCGGGGGTGATGCGACCCGAGGCTTCGGTAATCGCCCGCCCCTTGCACATGCCCACGGCAGTGCGCAAGTCGTCCAGACTCATGTTGTCCAGCAGCACCACATCCACACCCAGTTGCAGCGCCACTTCCAGTTGCGCCAACGTATCCACTTCCAGCTCGATCTTGACCATATGGCCCACGCCAGCGCGCGCGCGGCCCACGGCAGTAGCGACATCACCGGCCAGTGCAATGTGGTTATCTTTGATGAGCACGGCGTCATCCAGCCCAAAGCGGTGATTGCTGCCGCCGCCCACACGCACAGCGTACTTTTGTAGCGAGCGCAGACCAGGCATGGTCTTGCGAGTGCAGGTCACACGCGTGCCAAAGGGCTTGATGGCCTCGGCAATCGAATGCGTGGCACTGGCCACACCGCTCAGGTGGCACAGGTAGTTGAGGGCTGTGCGCTCCGCCGACAAAATAGCGCGGCTTTTGCCGCGAATACGGGCGATTTCCATGCCGGGCACCAGCCGCGTGCCATCAGCGCAGCTGACGTCGAACGCCATGCGGCCATCCATGAGCGTAAAGGCCAGACGCGCGAGATCCAACCCGGCCAGCACGCCGTCTTGTCTGGCCATCAGGCGCAGCTCATCCGTGGCATCAGCGGGGACAATGGTGTCTGTAGTCAGATCTCCGGCACGGCCCAGGTCTTCCAGCAAGGCCATGCGCACCAGCGGCTCCAGCATCACATCGGGCAAAGATGGAACGGGCAGTGCGGCAATTTTATTAATGCTCATTTTGAGTATTTATAGTCGAGAAAAAAGCGCGAATGGCTTGAAGCCTCGCGCAGATGGACTTATGCTAAACCTGAGCATTATTCAAGTCAAGCACTCCTTTAGAGTGCAATTGACCGGATGAATAAGCGATGAATCAGTGGCTGCGCGCCAGCGGCAGCTTGTTGCCAGCAATCGCCCGCTCCAGCATCACATTGCGCCTGAAACGGTAGAGCTTGGCCGGGCGGCCCGCACCCACAGCCGTCACCTGCCCGGTTTCTTCGACCAGTGATTGCTGCTCAATCAGACGGCGAAAATTCTGCTTGTGCAAGCCGCGGCCTGCCAGTGCCTCTACCGTCTGCTGCAGTTGCAGCAGCGAGAATTCCTCGGGCATCAGCTCAAAAACCACGGGGCGGTATTTGATTTTGGCGCGCAGGCGGGCCATGCCAGTGGCCAAAATGCGGCGGTGGTCGTTGCTCATGGCAGCGCCTGGCAGCAAGCTGGCGGCGGCAGAGGCCGAGCTTTCGCCATCGCCTTCACCCCATGCTTCGGGCACCACACAGGCTTCAAACAGAAGCTCGTAGCGCTGCAGCACCAGCTCTTCGTTCCACTCGTATTCATCCAAGCCAAAAGTCACCGCAGCTCTTTGCCAGCGTGCACTTCTAGCTACGCTATCTGAAGCGTTTTCACTCCAGTCCGTCAGCGCAGGTGCGATGCGCTCGGCAATCACGGCGGGCATGCCGTCGCGCCAGTCTTCCCACGGGAAGTAGCGGTACCAGTCCTGCCAGCCGGGCTGTGCGGCACCGGTTTCGTCCAGCTCCTGCGTCAGCGCCAGATAGCTGATGGAGATGACATGCATGCCCAATTGCTGCGAGCGTTCACGGTCGGCGAAGGTGTAGAGCTGCTCCACAAAACCCAGCGGGTGATGGGTCTGCTTTTCCACCCACGCGCGCAAGCTGGCCTGCAGGGAGCTGTGATTGCTGGTAAAGGGCCCGGCAGGCAGCGCCCGCCCGGACCCGGTGGTCAGGATACGGGGCTGGCCATCCGTGACGGCAACCAGCACTGCCACCAGATCGGCCTGCACGGAATGCAGCTCGGAATTGTTCAAACCACTCAAAAGCGTTGGAGGGCAAAGCCCCATCAGGGGAAAAGCAAATTCTACGGTGCGCAGGCACTGAGCCGGAACTTCATCGGACCTGCGCCCCCAAATCTTGCTGCATCCCGCCGCACTTTCTGATCATCGACAACTAGTTTTAACGGACTACGTTTTTTCCTCAGGCTTTTCCCTTACTCCGCCGATCACCCGGCACTTCCCGCGCGTATCACCCTCTTTGCACAGGTCGATAGTCCGTTTTGAGTAACGACTTCCGCATTCGGGCATCAATACTGGCGTCAGCCTGGAAGGCGAAATCAGACCCTCTGTCCGCTTGCAGCCGCCGGTGTCGAGACAAGGCCGCGCCCTGCCTGCGGGTCGGAGGTCAAAGATTGAAGACCGGTATTGACCTCCGGTTTTGCCTTGCCAGGTTGGCGACGGATAGCTGCGGCGGATTTCGCTGACAGACATCGGTTAGCCATCTCCATCTTTCAAGAATTAAAGATCCATGGAAGGGAAGACAGATGATTGACTTCAAAGGCAAGACGGTTCTGGTGACAGGCGGCGGCTCAGGCATAGGGCGCGGCATCGCCGAGGCATTCAGTGATGCCGGTGCGCGCATCGTCATTGCGGACATCAAGCCCGAACTGGTAGCCGAGATGCGTAAATCGCTTGATCGCGCTGGCGTTGAGGCACTGGTGATCGAGGGCGACATGACGCGCGAGGCCGACGTTCAAGCCCTGGCCCAGCGCATCGACAGCGAATTTGGCGGCCTGGACGTTCTCGTCAACAACGTCGGCGACTTTGTGCTTTCCAAGCGCTTTGAAGAATTCAGCGACGACGAGATCAGCCGCCTCTATGACCTGAATTTGCGCCACATCTTCAGCGTCACCCGTGCCATGCTGCCTCTGCTGCGCAAGCGCGGACAAGGCTCCAGCATTGTCAGCATCTCCTCCATCGAAGGCCTGCGCGGCGCGCCTACCTGCGCTGTCTATGCCGCGTTCAAGGCAGCGATTGGTGGTTTCTCCCGCACCTTGGCGCTGGAGCTGGCCCCTGAAGGCATTCGCGTTAACGTCATCGCGCCTGAAACCACCGAAACCGCGCAAGTGCCCGTCAGCCTGGCCATCCCTGATGCCAACAAGCACCACATCCCACGCTGGATCCCGCTCGGCCGCTTCGGCCAGCCCAGCGACTGTGCAGGCGCGGCGCTCTACCTGGCCAGCCCGCTGGCCGCCTGGGTGACGGGCACCACCCTTAATGTCGACGGCGGCGCATTGGCCGCTGGCGGCTGGATGCAGGCCCCCGGCGGTGCCTGGACCACCATTCCCCTCATCACCGGCAATGGCTTTATCGACGCCTCCAGCAGCGATCAGGCCAAGCCTGCCCTGCTCGACCGTTCCTGATCACTTCCACTTTTTTGACAGATTCACCATGAAAATTCTTGTTGTCGGAGGCACAGGCCTTCTCGGCGGTCACGCCGCACTGCACCTGCAATCGCAGGGTCATCAGGTCACCATTGCCGCACGCAAGCCCGCACCAGCCACCACGGCCATGGCGCAACTGCCCTTTATCGCCATGGATTACGTAGCGGGTACCGTCACGCAGGATGATTTGACGGGTTTTGACGCTCTGGTTTTTGCAGCCGGCAATGACATTCGCCACGTGCCGCCTGAGGCGGATGCGGCAGCCCACTGGCTGTATGCCAACGGCGAAGCCCTGCCCAAATTCTTTGCGCTGGCCCGCACCGCAGGCATTCGCAAAGCCGTGCTGATTGGCAGCTTCTACCCACAGATCGACATCAAGCTGACCGAGAGTGACCCCTATGTGCGCTCGCGCCACATGGCCTGCGTGGGCGCCCGCGCGCTGGCCGCACCAGGTTTTGAGGTCTGCAGCCTGAACGCGCCTTTTATGGTCGGATCGGTGCCGGGCCTGCCCAGCCCTATTTTTGAGGCCTACACCGCCTACGCCAAGGGCCAGATGGGTGATATGCCCGTCTTTGGCCCAACCGGGGGTACCAACTTCATGTCAGTGCGCTCGCTGTCTGAAGCCATTGCTGGCGCGCTGGAAAACGGCCAGTCCGGTGAGGCCTACCTGGTAGGCGATGAAAACATCTCGTTCGCAGACTTCTTCGGCCTGTTCTTCAAGGCCGTGGGCAGCAGCACCGTGGTTCCCGAAAAAGACCAGAACCACCCGCTGATGCCCGACGAAGTGATCTACGCTGGCCGTCCCACCCCTGTGAGCTATCAGCCCACCGCCGATGCACAGCAACGCCTGAATTACCGTCGCAACGACGTGGAGCACGCCATTCGCGAAGCCGTGGCGCAGGTACTGGAGTCGCAAGCTCAGGCCGTGTGACATAGCCCTCGCAAAAAAAGCCCCGCCAAATGAATGACGAGGCTTTTTTGATGATTGACGTGGTTAGACGTTGAACAGGAAGTTCAGCACATCGCCATCCTTGACGATGTATTCCTTGCCTTCAGCACGCATCTTGCCTGCATCCTTGGCACCTTGTTCGCCCTTGAAAGCGATGAAGTCGTCAAACGCAATGGTCTGGGCACGGATGAAACCGCGCTCAAAGTCACCGTGAATCACGCCAGCCGCCTGAGGGGCTGTCGCACCAATAGGCACCGTCCAGGCGCGCACTTCCTTCACACCAGCGGTGAAGTAGGTTTGCAGACCCAGCAGCTTAAAGCCCGCGCGAATCAGGCGGTTCAGGCCCGGCTCTTCCAGGCCCAGCTCTTCCAGGAACATGTCGCGGTCTTCGTCGTCCATCTCGGACATCTCGGCCTCGATCTTGGCGCAGATGGCCACAACAGGCGCGCCCTGGGCTTCGGCATAGGCCTTGAGCTGGTCCAGCAGAGGGTTGTTCTCGAAACCGTCTTCCGACACATTGCCCACAAACATGGCGGGCTTGGCCGTGATCAGGCAGAACTGCTTGATCAGGGGCGCGTCTTCCTTGGAGACAGGCACGGTGCGTGCTGGCTTGCCTTCGTTGAGGGCATCCTGAATCTGGGTGAGGATGGCAACCACCTTGGCGGCATCTTTGTCAGTGCCGGAGCGAGCGGCCTTGTTATAGCGGTGAATTGCCTTTTCCACCGTGGCCATGTCGGCCAGGCACAGCTCGGTCTGAATGACTTCGATGTCGGCAATCGGGTCCACCTTGTTGGCCACGTGGATCACGTTGGGATCTTCAAAGCAGCGCACCACGTTCACAATGGCGTCGGTTTCGCGGATGTGGGCCAGGAACTGGTTGCCCAGACCTTCGCCCTTGGAGGCACCGGCCACCAGGCCGGCGATGTCCACGAATTCCACGATGGCGGGAACCACGCGCTCGGGCTTGACGATCTCGGACAGCTGATCCAGACGCGGATCTGGCACTTCCACCACACCGGTGTTAGGCTCAATCGTGCAGAAAGGGTAGTTTTCAGCAGCGATGCCAGCCTTGGTCAGCGCGTTGAAAAGAGTGGACTTGCCCACGTTGGGCAGGCCAACGATGCCGCATTTGAGGCTCATGGAATTTTCCTTATGTATCAATGCACTACCTGGCACCACACCATCGTGGCCGAAGTGCCCGATCCGCATTGAGGCGAATCTGGTTCTCTTGGGAGCGTGACGGCAGAGCACTCTGGGCTTGCAGAGTTTGGTGCCGGTTTTGTCACGGAAAGCCCTCGATTGTAATGACCCGGCAATCTCTGCTGATCTGCCGTAGATTGCCACCGTCATTACCAAGAGGTGGCTAATCAAAGCGCAGATTGCCCGCCAGCTGCTGACCCAACACCAGTTGAACGCTTGCGCCCGCTGCCTCAGGCAGACCCAGCACAATCGCGTTCATGCCAAAAGTAATAGCGCCATCCACACGTGGATCTTGGCGATAACTGCCAATTGACTGCCCAACCGAGGTTCCCGGCACCGCCGTATCCGGGTCGATATCGGGGATGGGGCAGCGCGTGCAAGGCTTGCAGGGCTGCAGACTCAAGCCAGGCAGCTCCAGCACCTCCAGCTCTTCCACCCGGTCTTCGTCGTGGGCTTCGATGCCAGCAATCACGATATTGGGGCGAAAGCGCCGGGCATCAACCGCAGCCTCGCCCGCCTGCGCCAGCCGCTGGTTCAGCTCATCAACCGCCGACTGGCTGAGCACCAGCAACGGGTAGCCGTCAGCGAAGTGCACCGGTGCCTGACCGCTGCTCACCCAGCGCTCGCTGGCCTGGCGGGGTTGGGCCGGGTCAAAGCGCACCAGCTGGCAGTCCGTTCCCAACACTTGACTGAGCCATGCGCGGGCAGCGGCCGCCCATTCCCCCAAATCCCAAGCCTGCACCGTGTCGCTCCAGACCCGGGCCCGGCATTTTTCGCCTTGCGCCAGCAGCGGTATTTGCAGGCTGGGCTGACCGGCAAAGTGCAGCAGCAATGAATCGGCCGTGATTTCAGGGCGAATCAGCGCCATGCGCGGGTGACTGCGCTGGGTCAAGAACTCGCCATTGGGCTCCACCACCATCCAGTGCCGGTCCCATTCCAGCCCGTGGCGCGACAGGCGGGCCTGCTGCACGGCAATGCCGGCACAGGATTTGACTGGGTAAATCCAGAGCTCGGCAATCTGGCCTTGCACGTCGTGGGTGGAGTCCGTCATCGCATGTCCTTTGCTAACTTTCACAGCATTTTGCAATCAAGCCCTTGCTAGTCATACGCAAGGCGCTATCAACAATATAGTTGTGCGCCCGATACACTGGTAGGGCGCTGGGGTTCCCTCTATGCCCGCAGGCCTCGCCTGCGCCTTCTACAATGACGGGCATGGCGCAAACCTTTGATGTATGTATTCGTGGAGCCGGCATTGTGGGCCGGACCTTGGCCCTTTTACTGGCGCGTGAGCGTCTGCGTGTCGCCCTCGTGGCACCGCCACAGGCCAGATCACAACAGCAGGATGTACGGGCCTATGCGCTGAATGCCAGCTCCAGAGCCGTGCTGCAGTCTCTGCGCTGCTGGCCTGACGACGAAGATGCCACACCGGTGGTCGGCATGCAGGTCTTTGGCGATCTGGACGGCCAGGTGCAATTTGATGCCGCATCGCAAGATGTGGACGCGCTGGCCTGGATTGTCGATGTGCCCGCACTGGAGCAGCGTCTGGCCGAGGCCGTGCGCTACCAGCCGCAGGTCGAAATCGTCAAAGAGCCGGTAGAAGCGGCCCTCACCGCCGTCTGCGAAGGCCGCTCCAGCAGCACGCGCGCCGAATTTGGCGTGGAGTTCACAGTCACCCCCTATCCCCAGCACGCGATTGCCACGCGCCTGCGCTGCGAGCTGCCCCACGGCGGCATCGCCCGCCAGTGGTTTACGCCCGAAGGCATTCTGGCCCTGCTGCCCATGGGCGGCCCAGAAGGGCATGAAGTGGCCGTGGTCTGGTCGCTGGAGCAAGCGCTGGTGCCCCAGTGGCTGGACAGCGACGAAGCCAGCTTCACCACCCGCCTGCAGGCCATCAGCCAGGATGCCCTGGGCCAGCTGGAGGTGATTGCGGACCGCGCCACCTGGCCGCTGCAGCAGGCGGTGGCTGACCGCTGGTGCGGCCCGTTTGCGCAAAAGAGCAACCAGAGCTGGGTACTGGCCGGTGATGCCGCCCACAACGTGCACCCATTGGCAGGTCAGGGCCTGAACCTGGGCCTTGCCGATGCGCAGGCACTGGCCCGCGTGCTACAAGAGCGCGACTACTGGCGCAGCCCCTCTGATCTGAAGCTGCTGCGCCAATACGAGCGCGAGCGCAAGGCGGCTCTGGCCCCCATGGGCTTGGCCATGGATGGCCTGCAGCAGCTGTTTTCCCGCCCCGAAGTGCCCGTGCAGATGCTGCGCAACTGGGGCATGAAGGGCTTTGAGCGCAGCGGCCCGCTCAAGTCCTGGATGGCCAAGCAGGCCATGGGTTTGCTTTAAGGGAACCCCTGAGACCGATCAGACTCCAACCCTCAGCCCTGCCTCCCGGCACACCCGGGACGGCAGAAACCGTTAGCCCTACCCGCCGCCTCCGCGGCCTGACAGATCACCCATGAAACTTGTTGCCTGCCTTCTGGCTGCTGCCAGCCTGACCTTCGGCCTGAATGTTCACGCCCAGGATGCCAACCTCAAAAAGACGCTGACCGAGCGCATTCCCCAGCTCGAAAAAATCGACGAGGTCCGCGCAACTCCCATGTCAGGCCTGTATGAAGTGCGCGTGGGCACGGACATTTTCTATACTGATGCCAAGGGCAACTACCTGATTCAGGGCGAGCTGATCGACACCAAGGCGCGCCGCAACCTGACTGAAGACCGCATGACTCAGCTGACGGCTGTGGACTTCAAGCAGTTGCCGCTCAAGGACGCCATCACCATCGTGCATGGCAAGGGCGAGCGCAAGATGGCCGTGTTTGAAGACCCGAACTGCGGCTACTGCAAGCGCTTTGAAAAAGACCTGCAGAGCGTGGATAACGTCACCATCTACCTTTTCCTCTACCCCATCCTGAGCCCCGACTCCGCCGAGAAGTCGCGTAATATCTGGTGCGCCAAGGATCAGGCCAAGGCCTGGCATGAGCAGATGCTCAACAGCAAGAACGCCGCTGCCGTGCAGTGCGATACCGCTGCCATCCAGCGCAATCTGGCCTTTGGCCGCAAGTACAAGATCACCGGCACCCCGACCGTCGTGTTCTCCAACAATGTGCGCGTCCCCGGTGCCATTTCTGCCGCCGAGGTGGAAAAGCACCTGGCGGCTGCCAAGTAATTCCGCCCAATAACAACTCAATCTCTGCCGGAGCAGCGCGCGTCAGGTCTGTGTGACGCCACCGCGCTGCGATAGGTTCGCTTGCTCCGGCCGCATTTCTGGAGCTGCCATGACGACCGTTTCCCATGCCCCCGGCATTCGCTACACCGTGCAGGCCAGTGCGGTAGATGCTCATCTTTTTGATGTTCAGCTGCACATCACAAAACCTGCAACCGACCAGCTTCTGTCGCTGCCGGTGTGGATTCCCGGCAGCTATCTGGTGCGCGAGTTCGCCAAGAACCTGCAAAGCCTGAGCGCCACGCAAAACGGCCAGTCCGTTCCAGCAGAACAGCTCAGCAAGAATCAATGGAAAATTGCCTGTAGCGCAGATGCAGAATGCGTTATCAGCTATCAAGTTTGCGCTTACGACACCTCGGTTCGTACCGCCTGGCTGGATCGCCGCCGTGGCTTTTTCAACGGCACCAGCCTGTGCCTGCGCGTGCATGGCCAAGAAAGCCAGCCCCATGACCTGGAGCTGCTGAGCAGCCCCGCCACGCAAGGCTGGCAGGTTGCCACCGGCCTGACGCCAGCCCAAATCGACGCCAACGGCTTTGGCCTCTACACCGCCGCCCATTACGACGCGCTGGTGGACTGCCCCGTGGAAATGGGCCAGTTCTGGCGCGGCAGCTTTACGGCTGGCGGCGTGCCGCACGAGTTTGTGGTGGCCGGTGCAGCCCCCAGCTTTGATGGCCAGCGCCTGTTGGCCGACACCCAAAAGATTTGCGAAGCCGAAATCGCCTTCTGGCATGCCGATGGCAGCCAGCCGCCCATGGATCGCTATGTCTTCATGCTCAATGTGGTGGACGACAACTACGGCGGGCTGGAGCACCGCAACAGCACCGCGCTGATTTGCGGCCGCCGTGACCTGCCGCGCAAGGGCGAGGCCAAGGCTGGCGAGGGCTACAACACCCTGCTGGGCCTGATCAGCCACGAGTACTTTCACACCTGGAACGTCAAGCGCCTGCGACCGGCGGAATTTGCCCGCTACGACTACGAGCAGGAAAACTACACCGAGCTGCTGTGGTTCTTTGAAGGCTTCACCAGCTACTACGACGACCTGTTCCTGCGCCGCGCCGGACTCATCGACAGCGCCCTGTACCTCAAGCTCATCACCCGCACCATCAATCAGGTGCTGCAGACGCCGGGCCGCCATGTGCAGTCCGTGGCCGAGTCCAGCTTTGACGCGTGGGTCAAGTACTACCGCCAGGACGAAAACACCGCCAACCACACGGTGAGCTACTACACCAAGGGCTCGCTGGTGGCGCTATGCCTTGATCTGGCCCTGCGCAGCGGCAGCGGCAGCAGTCTGGATGACGTCATGCGCGGCCTGTGGCGCAAAAGCGAAGGCGGCCCCATCAGCGAAGCCGATGTGCTGGCCGTGGTGACCGAACTGGGAAATGCCGACATCGCCCAGCAGCTGCAAAGCTGGGTCCACTCCACCAACGACCTGCCGCTGCGAGAGCTGCTGGCCCAGCATGGCATTAACACCAAGGTGGAACCCGCCCAGCTGGCGCAAAGACTGGGCCTGCGCGTGCAGGAGAACCACAGCGTGCAAATCAAGACCGTGCTGCGTGGCAGCCCTGCCGAGCAGGCCGGCATGATGGCGGGCGACGAATGGCTGGCGCTTGAGGCAGAAGGCCAGCGCTGGCGTATCGGCAAACTGGACGATGTGCTGCTGTACGCCGGCAGCTCCAATCAGGTCACAGCCTGGGTCGCGCGCGACCGGTTGATGCTTGAGCTGCCTCTGAACCTGGGCCCGTTGCCGGCCAAAACCGCCAGCGAGGATGCAGATAGCGCCAAAGCCATCAGCAATCTGGGACTGGAGATCAGCGACAAAACCGCTGCAGAGCGCTGGCTGACGGGCGTTTCCGAATAAGACCCAGTGCCTAGGCCTGGCGGCAGCAGGGTAGCTGGCAGCCAGCCTCAGCGGTTATTCTTGGCACAACAATTCATCTTTAGCAGGAGACAAACTTGGCCTACGAAACCATCGAAGTCCGCGTCGAAGCGGAAAAAGTCGGCATCATCACCCTGAACCGCCCCAAACAGCTCAACGCGCTGAACGATCAGCTCATGGATGAGCTGGGCGACGCGCTCAAGAAGTTTGATGCCGACAAAAGCATTGGCTGCATGGTCATCACCGGCAGCGAGCGTGCCTTTGCCGCCGGTGCCGACATCGGTGCCATGGCCAAGTACAACTTTGCAGACGCCTACGGCGGCGACTACATCACCCGCAACTGGGAAACCATTCGCAGCATCCGCAAGCCCGTGATTGCCGCCGTCAGCGGCTTTGCACTGGGTGGCGGCTGCGAGCTGGCCATGATGTGCGACTTCATCATTGCCGCAGACACGGCCAAGTTCGGTCAACCCGAAATCAAGCTGGGAGTAATCCCTGGCGCTGGCGGCACGCAGCGCCTGCCCCGCGCCGTGGGCAAGAGCAAAGCCATGGACATGGCGCTGACCGCCCGCATGATGGATGCCACCGAGGCCGAGCGCGCAGGTCTGGTCAGCCGAGTCGTGCCCTACGAAAAAATGATGGAAGAGACGCTGGGCGCCGCCATCATCATCAGCGGCTTCTCGCAGCTGGCCGTGATGGCCGCCAAGGAGTCCGTGAACCGCGCCTTTGAAGGCAGCCTGAATGATGGCGTGATGTTTGAGCGCCGTCTGTTCCAGGCGCTGTTCTCCACACAGGACCAGAAGGAAGGCATGGATGCCTTCATGAACAAGCGCCCTGCCAACTTCACCCACCAGTAAGCGCTGCGCAGCCGATGACCGATTTTTGAAGCAAAAATACCTTTTTACTTCCGCCGGTCATTTTTCTGCATATAATTGCGGTCTTCGGTCGTATAGCTCAGTTGGTTAGAGCGCAGCATTCATAATGCTGATGTCGCAGGTTCGAGTCCCGCTACGACCACCAGACAGAAAACCGCAGTGTTTGCAAAAGCACTGCGGTTTTTTCTTTGCTGCAACGCTCGCTGCAGCCTGCGCACAAAAATTCCCAACTTGGCTGCCAAGGCCATTTCTTCCTATACAATTGCGGGCTGTCGGTCGTATAGCTCAGTTGGTTAGAGCGCAGCATTCATAATGCTGATGTCGCAGGTTCGAGTCCCGCTACGACCACCAAATTCAAGCCCCAAGCGCGCAAGCTCTTGGGGCTTTTCGCTTTTTACAGAGGCCTCATTGCGCCCCTGCCCTTTTTTGCAGCTTGCAAAAAATGCGTGCAGATGGCGCTGCAATGCTCCAGCCGCTCACCCCTCTCTCAAGGATTTTCTCGTGCCCGTTGCACCCCAAGGATGCTGCACGCACGCCGCGTGCCCACGCGCCGGTCATTCGCCCGGCGAGGGCTGTGCTTTTCCCGGAAAAAAGCAGCCGCAGCTCACGAGAATCCACCTTTGCTCTAGGACTCACCCGTGACCACTCAAACCACTAGCGCTGTGGCTGGCTCAGCCGCGCCCAGCGCCCCCACAGAAGTCAACGGATATAGCTGGAAAGCACTCATGGGCTCGGCCGTCGGCTACGCCATGGACGGCTTTGATCTGTTGATTCTGGGCTTCATGCTCTCTGCCATCTCCAAGGACCTGAATCTGACGCCCGGTCAGGCGGGTTCTCTGGTGACATGGACGCTGATCGGCGCCGTCTTCGGCGGCATCTTTTTCGGCATTCTCAGCGACAAGTACGGCCGCATCCGCGTGCTGACCTGGACGATTGTGCTGTTCGCGGTCTTTACCGGCCTGTGCGCTTTTGCGCAGGGCTACTGGGACTTGCTGATCTACCGCACCATTGCCGGCATTGGTCTGGGCGGAGAGTTCGGCATTGGCATGGCGCTGGCCGCCGAAGCCTGGCCTGCCCGCCACCGTGCCCGCGTTTCCTCCTATGTGGCACTGGGCTGGCAGCTCGGCGTGCTCGGCGCCGCCGTGCTGACCCCGCTGCTGCTGCCTTCCATCGGTTGGCGCGGCATGTTTCTGGTGGGTGTGATTCCTGCGGTCGTGGCCTGGGTCATCCGCAACAAGCTGCATGAGCCCGAGGTGTTTACGGCCCGCAACCCCAAAGACCAGCCCTCCGCCATGCAATGCCTGAAGCTGCTGATGAAGGACAAGGCCACAAGCAAAGTCAGCCTGGGCGTGATCGTGCTGACTTCGGTTCAAAACTTCGGCTATTACGGCATCATGATCTGGATGCCCAGCTTCCTGTCCAAGCAAATGGGCTTCAGCCTGACCAAGTCCTCCATGTGGACGGCCGCCACCATCATCGGCATGTCCGTCGGTATCTGGGTGTTTGGCCAGATGGCCGACCGCATTGGCCGCAAGCCCACCTTCCTGATCTTCCAGGTCGGCTCAGTCATCTCGGTACTGACCTATTCCCAGCTCAGCGACCCCACCGCCATGCTGTGGGTGGGCGCCATCATGGGCCTGTTCGTCAACGGCATGATGGGCGGCTACGGCGCCGTCATCAGCGAGGCCTATCCCACCGAAGCCCGTGCCACGGCGCAGAACGTGCTGTTCAACATCGGCCGCGCAGTCGGCGGCTTTGGCCCTGTGGTGATTGGCGCTCTGGCCATGGCCTATTCCTTCCAGGTCGCCATTGCCCTGCTGGCCGCCATCTATGTGCTGGATATGCTGGCCACTGCTTTCCTGATTCCAGAGCTCAAGGGCAAGGAACTTCAATAAAGATAGCTGCTACCGCAGATCAGCAAAGCGCCAGAGCCTTAAAAGCCTGGCGCTTTTTCATGGCCGCCCCTCTTTTGATTTGGTTGATGGGTGCAGCTGAAACACCTCGCTGACCAGCGCACGCAGCCACTGGTTGGCGGGTTCGCGCTCAAAGCGCCAGCTCCAGTGCAAGGAGACATCAAACGCGCTTTCGGGCAGATCGGCCTGCAGCACCGCATAGCCGCCCATTTGCTCAAACGTGTCCGCAATCTCGGCCGGCATGATGACGGCCAGATCACTCTGGCGCACGATGGAAGGCACGGCCATGAAGTGCGCCGCCGAGAGGCGAATCTGGTTCTGCAACTCCAGTGTGCGCAAAATACGCAAAGTTTCCGAGTGCGAACGCACCGCCACGTAGTCCAGCCCTTGCAAATGCTCAGGGCAAAGCCGCTTGCTCTTCAAGCCCTTTAGCACAGGATGCGCCTGCCGCAGCAGCACGGCATAGTGGTCCGAAAGCAAGACCTGCTGCTTGGTGCCCGTCACACCGGGCAAAAAGCCGATGGCGATGTCCAGTGAGCCACGGTCCAATGCATCGGCAATCTCTGCCATGGGCATGGGCAGCGTCTCCAGCTTCACGTTCGGCGCTTTCTCTCGCAAGGCCTGCATCAGCGGCGGCAAAAAACGGGCCTCGCCAATATCGCTGAGATGCATGCGAAAGCACTGACTCGCCTGCAACGGGTCAAAGGTATGCGCCTCGGCCAGCGCCACCTCCAGCGTCGCCAGGGCCGTACGCACCGCCCGGGCCAGCCTCTCGGCACGCGGCGTGGGACGAACTCCGCCATGCATGCGTTCGAACAAAGGATCACCCAGCAACTGGCGCAGCCGCGTCACCGCCTGACTGGCCGCAGGCTGCGACAGCCCCACCTCCAGCGCCGCACGGCTGACACTGCCGTGCCTGAACACCGCATCAAAGACGCGCAACAGATTCAGATCCAGGCCCGATATATCCATAAAACGAATATCTCTTAGATGTTTTATTCAATTGCTGGAAATTATGAGGCCATGCAAGATTCCCTCAGAAGCGCTCCACCCCATGAAGAGCCGCCAGATCAAGGAAACACACTTTGCAAGTCACGCCTCAAACCACACTCCCGCAAGACACCCACACCGTCCGCCATGCCGTCATCGCCATGCTGCGCGAGCTGGGCATGACGCGCATCTTCGGCAACCCAGGCTCAACCGAGCTGCCGCTGTTTCGTGACTACCCCGAAGACTTCTCGTACGAGCTGGGCCTGCAGGAAGCCGTCGTTGTCGGTATGGCCGATGGCTATGCCCAGGCCACGCGCAACGCCAGTTTTGTGAACCTGCACTCGGCTGCAGGTGTGGGCCATGCCATGGCCAATATCTTCACGGCCTTCAAGAACCGCACGCCCATGGTCATCACGGCCGGCCAGCAAGCGCGCTCTTTGCTGCAATTCGACCCGTTTTTGCATTCGCGCGACGCCTCAGAGCTGCCCAAGCCCTATGTCAAGTGGAGCTGCGAACCCGCTCGCGCAGAAGATGTTCCCCAGGCACTGGCCCGCGCCTACTACATCGCCATGCAGGAGCCGCGCGGCCCGGTGTTTGTCTCCATTCCTGCGGATGACTGGGACAAGCCCTGTGAGCCCATCACGCTGCGCAGCATTGGCTTTGAAACTCGCCCCAACCCGCAAACGCTGGCGGCCATAGGTCATGCGCTTGATGCCGCAAAGACACCCGCTTTTGTCGTGGGTGCCGCCGTAGACCGCGCTGGCGCGTGGGATGTCGTCGTGGCACTGGCCGAGCGCCATCAGGCCCGCGTGTTTGTAGCGCCCATGAGCGGCCGCTGCAGCTTCCCCGAAGATCACCCGCTGTTCGCCGGATTTCTGCCCGCCATGCGCGAGCGCATCGTGGACCTGCTGAGCCCCTATGACAAAATTTTTGCCATTGGCGCTGCCGCCTTCACCTACCACGTGGAAGGAGAAGGTCCATTCATCCCCGTTAACTCCGAGCTGTTCCAGCTGATTGAAGACCCTGCCATTGCGGCCTGGGCACCCGTGGGCACGGCTGCCGTGGGCAATATCAAGCTGGGCGTCGAGGAATTACTGAGCCACCCGCCACTGGCCCAGCGCCCAGCGCCAGCGCGCAAGCCCGCACCGCCCGCTCCAGCCGCCCCTGCGGCGGGTGAGCGCATGTCGGTCGCGTTTGCCATGCACACGCTGGCCAGCGTGCGCGACCCGCACAGCATCATCGTGGAAGAAGCTCCCAGCTCACGCTCCACGATTCAGACCTATCTGCCCATCTTTCACAGCGAGACCTTTTTCACCATGTGCAGCGGCGGGCTGGGCCACAGCATGCCTGCGGCTGTCGGCATTGCTCTGGCCAAGCCAGGCCAAAAGGTCATTGCCGTGATTGGTGACGGTTCCGCCATGTATGCCATTCAAGCGCTGTGGTCTGCGGCCAATCTGCGCCTGCCCATCACCTTTGTGATTCTCAAAAACCGCCGCTATGCCGCGCTGCAAGACTTCTCCAAAGTCTTTGGCTACCGCGAAGGTGAAAAGGTCGAAGGTACGGAGCTGCCCGATCTCGACTTCGTGGCTCTGGCCAAGGGCCACGGCTGCGATGGCATTCATGTGGAAGACGCCAGCCAGCTCGGCAGAGTCCTCAAGCAAGCCATTGCCCATCCTCGCCCCATCGTGGTGGAAGTCGAGGTGGTCTGAAGAGACTCAAAAATGAGCGCACGTTCGAGGCGCATTGATAAAAACACTATCTAGGAGACAAGACATGAGTTCAAAAACCATCATCAACCGCTTGCGCCGCCTGAGTCTGGCGGCCGTTCCGGCCCTGCTTTGCGGTGCATTCGCTGCCCCCGCCATGGCTTCAGACAAGTGGCCGGAACGCCCCATCCGCCTGGTCGTCAACTTCGCCCCCGGCGGCGCTGCCGATGTGATGGGCCGAGCCATCTCTCCCACCATGAGTCAGGTGCTGGGCCAGTCCGTGGTGGTGGACAACAAGCCCGGTGCCAACGGCAACATCGGCATTGGTGAAACCGTGCGCGCGCCCAAGGATGGCTATACGCTGCTGCTGAGCTCTGGCGGCGGCATCAGCATCAATCCGATGATTTACAGCAAGCTGCCCTTCAATCCCGAGAAGGATTTGATACCTGTCGCGGCCGTGGCCCGTGTGCATGTGTTTCTGGAAACAAACCCCAGCCTGCCTGTGAGCAATGTGCAGGACTTCATCAAGCACCTGCAGGCCAATCCCGGCAAGCTGTCTTACGGCTCCCCCGGCCCCGGCAGCTCTCCCCATCTGGCAGGTGAAATGTTCAAGCGCGCCGCCAAGGTCGATGCCAGCCACATCCCCTACAAAGGCGCTGGCCCGGCTTTGACCGATGTGCTCAGCGGCCAGCTCCAGTACTGGTTTGATCCGGGTCCCGGCCTCAAACAGGTGGAAGCCGGCAAGCTCAAGCTGCTGGCCATTGGCAGCCCTCAGCGCTCTCCGCTCTACCCCAAAGTCCCCACGCTGGCCGAAAGCGGCCTACCCGGTTTTGATGCCGACACCTTATTCGGCATCTACGCCCCCGCAGGCACGCCTGCACCCGTGGTGGAGGCCGTGCGCGCCAGCGTGCTCAAGGCACTGGAGCAAAAGAACGTGATCGAGGTGCTGCAAGGCCTTGGCTCTACGCCTGAGTCCAATATGAGCCGCCAGGCGTTTGTAGACCACCACGCCAAGGAGCGAGTCCGCTTTGCGCCGCTGATCAAGGCCATTGGCCTGAAGGTGGACTGACGGGCCAGCTTGTCTAAAGAGTGGCTGCCACTTCAATAAAGATAGCTGCTACCGCCCATGAATAAAGCGCTGAAGTGCTAAAACACTGCAGCGCTTTTATAGTAAGGGGAAGCGGTTAGCTGGCCGTAACGGCCACCACCACCGCAGACTCAGGCACTTCCAGCCAGACACTGTCGTTGGCCACCAGCCCGCTCATGGCGGGTGCGAAGCCGACGATCTGCGCGCCCCAGCTCAGGCGGCAAATGGCTTCATCGGAGGCCATGAATTCCTCAGACACCGTGGCTGCGCCATAGGTAGCGCGCTGCACCACGGCGGGCCAGAGGTTGATGCCCTGCATGGATGCCGCCGGACGCTCATTGCCCAGCCAGACCTTGACGGCCGTGGCCTTGCACAGCGCCAGCACCTTCACGCCAGGGGCCAGGCCCAGCAGCTCATAGCTTTCAGGGGTAATGCGAGCAGCAATCGTCCAGTCTGAGCCCGCCTCCATCGCCGCGCGCAACCAAACCCGGATCTGCCCCCCCATCGATTCCACCTTGAGCACGGTGCAGGGCCACTGGTTGCGCATGCTGGTCATCAGACCCAGATTCGGCTGCGTACCGCCTGGCGTCCCAGACTGCATGCGCTGCATCAGCTCAGTGCGCAAGCGCATCATGGCCTCGGCTGCATGCAGCAATTCCTCGCCAGCAGGCGTCATCTGGGCACCACCACCACCGGCTCCGCCCACGCTACGCTCCACCAGCGGCGCGCCGGCCAGGTTGGTCAAGGTATCAATGGCCTGCCACGCGGCCTTGTAGCTCACACCCACATCACGTGCCGCCTGAGAGATGGAGCCGCTTTGCGCAATGCCGCGCAGGATGGCGATGCGGCGATCCGCCATGTCGTAGCCCAGCGCCTGGGATACAGAGTCTGACGAGAGCGAACGGCCTTGCGCTCCCTCATCGTCAAATGCATCAAATTGTTCTTGTTCGAAATGATCGGGTTCTGACATAAGCCGCCATCATGCCCGCCTTGGATTTTCCTGGCTGCCTCTTGCCTTTTCAAAAAGGCTACACTTCGCTATTCCTTTTATGAATAGCGATACCTCAATGACTCAGATCACTGCCCGCTCCTCGCGTTTTTCCTTTCAACTGGCCCGCTCTGCGGCCGTGATCGCGACCGTGACCAGTTCGGCCGTGCTGGGCCTATGGTCCGCGCAGGCCCAGGCCGCCGAGGTGGCCGTTGCCGTGGCGGCCAACTTCACCGCGCCCATGAAGAAGATCGCGGTGGAGTTTGAAAAAGACACCGGCCACAAGGCCGAGCTGTCGTTTGGTGCCACCGGCAAGTTCTACGCCCAGATCAACAACAGCGCGCCCTTTGGCATCTTGCTGGCCGCCGATGACACCACGCCCGAGAAACTCGCCAAAGAGGGCAAGGGCGTTGCGGAATCGCGCTTTACCTACGCCATCGGCACGCTGGTGCTGTGGAGCCCCAAGGCCGGCTATGTCGATGACAAGGGCGAAGTGCTCAAGACTGGCGACTACAAACACATCGCCATTGCCAACCCCAAGCTGGCTCCTTATGGCACCGCCGCCATGGAAGTGCTGAACAAACTGGGCTTGACCGCGCAAGTGCAACCCAAGGTGGTGATGGGCGAGAACATTGCCCAGACCTATCAGTTCGCCGCCACGGGCAATGCCCAACTGGGTTTTGTGGCCCTGTCGCAAGTCATGGAAAACGGCAAGATTCGCGAAGGCTCGGCCTGGCAAATCCCCAGCAATATGCATGAGCCGATTCGCCAGGACGCCATCGTCCTGAACAACGCCAAGGACAACGAAGCCGCCACCGCGCTGATGAAATACCTGCGCAGTCCCAAGGCGCACGACATCATCCGCTCCTACGGTTATAGCTTCTGACGCTTGATCCACAAGGGCTTGAGGCCGATTTTCCTTCAAGCCTTACCTTCATACGCTCCGCTCTGCCCTTGGTGCCGCTCGGCTAAGCTGAGCACACCAAGGGTTTTTTTCACGATTGACGCAAATTCGGGTCAGGCTTGGTGTTTGCCGATAGAGGTGCCTGTTGCGCATTCTTGTTTGCGTAAATCCTATTTTTAAGTCCATGCAACTGAACGCCGAAGACTACGCAGCCATCTGGCTCACGCTCAAGCTCGCCAGCGTGACCACCGTGCTGCTCATGCTGCTGTGCACACCGCTGGCCTGGTGGCTGGCCCACACCCGCTCGCGCTGGCGCGGGCCGATTGGAGCCGTGGTGGCGCTGCCGCTGGTGCTGCCGCCCACCGTCATCGGCTTTTACCTGCTGGTCACCATGGGCCCCAACGGCCCCATCGGCCAGTTCACGCAGGCCATCGGTATCGGCAATCTGCCATTCACCTTTGCCGGTCTGGTCATAGGCTCGCTGATCTATTCCATGCCGTTTACCGTACAGCCACTGCAGCGCGCCTTTGAAGCACTGGGCACGCGCCCCATGGAAGCTGCGGCCAGCCTGGGTGCCAGCCCGCTTGATCGTTTTCTGACCGTGGCCGTTCCGCTGGCGCGCCCCGGCTTTATTACCGCCGCCGTACTGACCTTTGCCCATACCGTTGGCGAGTTTGGCGTGGTGCTGATGCTGGGCGGCAACATCCCCGGCGTGACCCGCGTGGTCTCGGTACAGATTTACGACCATGTGGAAGCCATGGAGTACGGCCATGCCCACCTGCTGGCTGCAGGCATGGTGGTGTTCTCCTTCATCGTGCTGCTGGCGCTCAACTGGCTGCAACCCAAGGCGGAGCGCCGCGCATGAATACGCCCCACTTCATCTCCGCCCAGCTCAAGCTGAGCCGCTCGGACTTTTCGCTCGACGTCGATCTGCAACTGCCCGGCCACGGCGTCACCGCCTTGTTCGGGCCTTCGGGCTGCGGCAAGACCACCTGCCTGCGCAGCCTGGCCGGGCTGGAGCGCGCGCAGGGCCGGGTCGCCGTCAACGGCCATATCTGGCAGGACGATGCCCGCAAACAATGGCGACCCACCCACCAGCGCGCACTGGGCTATGTGTTTCAGGAAGCCAGCCTGTTCCCCCACCTCTCGGTGCAAAAGAACATTGACTATGGACTCAAGCGCACGCCGGTGGAGCGACGCAAGGTCTCGCGTGACCGCGCTGTGGAATTGCTGGGTATCGCTCATTTGATGGACCGCATGCCCGCCACACTGTCTGGGGGCGAGCGCCAGCGCGTAGCCATTGCCCGTGCACTGGCCACCAGCCCCGAAGTGCTGCTGATGGACGAACCGCTGGCCGCCCTCGACGCACAGCGCAAGGCAGAGGTGCTGCCCTATCTGGATCAGCTGCAGCGCCATCTGCAGATACCCGTCATCTACGTCAGCCACTCGCTCGATGAAGTAGCTCGCCTGGCCCAGCACATGGTGCTGCTGAATGCGGGCCGGGTTGTGGCGCAAGGCGCGGTGACCGATCTCCTGTCCAGCCTTGATCTGCCGCTGGCCCATGGAGATATCGCATCCAGCGTGGTACACGCCACAGTGCAAAGCCATGATGCGACTGACCATCTGAGCACCCTGGCCTTTGATGGCGGGCAGCTGCAACTGGTGATGGCCCACCCGCGCGCCGTAGGCACTCAGGTGCAGCTGCGCGTGCAAGCCCGCGATGTGAGCCTGAGCCTTGGCAGACCCGAGAGCAGCAGCATTCTCAACATCCTGCCCGCGCAAGTGCTGAATCTGCGGGAAGACGGGCCGGGGCAGGTCATGGTGTCACTGCAATCTGGCAATACCCGCCTGCTGGCACGCATTACCCAGCATTCGGCCAGAGCCTTGCAGCTGCAGGCGGGCCTGCCGCTGTTTGCACAGATCAAAGGCATGGCGTTGCTGGACTAGCCATCTCCACCTTTTCGGGACATGGAAACGGTGCACTGACTATCATCGGCCCATGATCAATCCCGCCTGCCCCATACCAGCTGTCACCTGCATTGAGCCACTGCAAAAGCAGGCCGTGAGCTTCTTCAATGCCGGGCAGCTTGAAGCGCAAGAGCGCGTTCTGGCCGCCGAGGTGCCGATTGCGCTGGTGTTCAACGGCATCTCGCACGCGGTGATGATGGGCTCGCCCGGCGATGCGGAGGACTTTGCAATGGGCTTTGCGCTGACTGAAGGCATCATCGACAGCGCTGCCGACTGCTACAGCATTGAAGCGCAACCGGTGAGCGCCGCTGCCGCAGGCCTGCCCGAAGGCATGGATGGCCTGGAGGTGCAGCTAGACATTGCCTCGCGCTGCTTTGCGCGCCTGAAAGACAAGCGCCGGAGCATCACGGGCCGCACGGGTTGCGGCGTCTGCGGTGTGGAAAGCTTTGCGGCACTCGATCTGTCGTTTGATGCCCTGCCCGCCCATGACTGGCTGGCGCGCGTGGATGCGGCCATCGTACTCAAAGCCATTGACGCCCTGCCCCCGTCTCAGATTCTCAATGCCGAAGCCGGTGCCATTCACGCCGCAGGCTGGGCCACGCTGGATGGCGAGATCACCGATGTGCTGGAGGACGTGGGCCGCCACAACGCACTGGACAAACTGATTGGCCGCCTCGCCCGCACCGGCAGACTGGGCGAGCCCGGTTTTGTCGTGCTATCCAGCCGCGGCAGCCATGAACTGGTGCGCAAATGCGCCAAGGTCGGCATTGCAGCGCTCGCCACCATTTCTGCCCCCACGGCCATGGGCGTACGCATGGCCGAGCTGACAGGCCTGCGCTTCTGGGGCCTGTGCCGCCCACCCAAGGCCGTGCTGTATGCCTGCGGCGGCAAAGCTTGAGCAAGCGCGTAGCTGCACGCCAGCCTCTAGAATCGCGGCATTGCGCTTCTGAGACTTCATTGCGCCGCCCTTGATCAGCCCCTGGATATACACCATGAACCGCTGCACCACCGCTTTCCTCAATCGTCGTCTATTTGGCTCCATCGCTCTGGCCGCTGCTGCCAGCGCCAGTCTGCTGGCTCAGGCCCAAGGCCTGCCGTCGAATGACACACGCAACTTCCCGCCCACGGCGCTGTTTGGCGAGCTGACGATCACCAACTTCCCCGAAGTCGCCATCAACGGCGCAGCCATCCGCACCACGCCGGGCTTTCGCCTGTTCAGCCAGGAGCGCTCCGTCGTCTTTGCCCACAACTACACGGGGCAGAAGATGCTGGTGGGCTATGTGATCGAGCCCCATACGCAAGGCCTGCACACAGCCTGGATTCTGACGCCCGCCGAGATCGAAAAATACAAGCCGATACAGCCACGCAGCTTGCTGCAACGCGTGCTTGGCAGCTGAACCAGCCACCGCTGACTGCTATTGATTTAAAAGCTGCTTGCGCTTTTTCTGCTAGCAGTTCAGACCGTTTATCGATTCAAACCAAGTTATGGCGCGCGCCAGCCGCTATGACTTTGCGCTTACCCCCGCAAGCGCTGTACCCGACAACACCCTATAAGAGCGCCCCATGAGCAAAAAAGTCTTTATCAAAACCTTCGGCTGCCAGATGAACGAGTACGACTCGGACAAGATGGCCGACGTGCTGGGCGCAGCCCAGGGCTATGAGTCCACCAACGACCCGGAGCAGGCCGATCTGATCCTGTTCAACACCTGCTCGGTGCGCGAAAAGGCGCAGGAGAAAGTGTTCAGCGACCTGGGCCGCTTCAAGCACCTGAAGGAAAAAGGCGTGCTGATTGGCGTGGGCGGTTGCGTGGCCAGCCAGGAAGGCGAAGAAATCATCAAGCGCGCGCCTTATGTGGATGTGGTGTTTGGCCCCCAGACCCTGCACCGTCTGCCCGAGCTGCTGAACGCCCGCGCCGCCAAGGCCAAGCCCCAGGTGGATATCTCCTTCCCCGAGATCGAGAAGTTCGACCACCTGCCGCCCGCCCGCGTAGAAGGCGCGTCGGCCTTTGTGTCGATCATGGAAGGCTGCTCCAAGTACTGCAGCTACTGCGTGGTGCCTTACACCCGCGGCGAAGAAGTCAGCCGCCCGTTTGAAGATGTACTGGTGGAAGTGGCCGGTCTGATCGAGCAAGGCGTGAAAGAAATCACGCTGCTGGGCCAGAACGTGAACGCCTATCTGGGCAAGATGGGCGACACCAGCGAGGTTTGCGACTTTGCGCTGCTGCTGGAATATGTGTCCGAGATTCCCGGCATTGAGCGCATTCGCTACACCACCAGCCACCCCAACGAGTTCACACCCCGCCTGATCGAGGCTTACGCCAAGATCCCCAAGCTGGTCAGCCACCTGCACCTGCCCGTTCAGCACGGCAGTGACAAGATTCTGATGGCCATGAAGCGCGGTTACACCGCTATGGAGTACAAGAGCACGATCCGCAAGCTGCGCGCCATTCGCCCCGATCTGGCGATGAGCAGCGACTTTATCGTGGGCTTCCCCGGCGAGACCGAAGAAGACTTCCAGAAGATGATGAAGCTCATCCACGATGTGCGTTTTGACAATTCTTTTAGTTTCATCTTCAGCCCCCGCCCCGGCACGCCTGCGGCCAATCTGCACGATGACACACCGCACGAAGTGAAGCTGCGCCGCCTGCAGGAGTTGCAAGCCGTCATCAACAACAACATCAAGGAGATCAGCGAAGAGCGCGTGGGCACCGTGCAGCGCCTGCTGGTCGAAGGCGTGAGCAAGCGCGACGGCAGCGAGCTGATGGGCCGCACCGAGTGCAATCGCGTGGTCAACTTCCCTGGCCACGAGCGCCTGATCGGCCAGATGGTGGATGTGAAGATCACTGAAGCCAAGGCCTACACCTTGCGTGCGGAAGTGCTGGTCAAAGAGTAAATCCGGCATCATCCGTTCAGAAATCAGCCTGCACTTCACCATGCAGGCTTTTTTTGCGCCCTTTTGCCGACACTTTCCACCCCATTCAGCAGATAGGATGGAGGGCATTGGGGCAACGACTGCTCCGGCACGAACTCTGTACACAATGAATCAAACTGCTGCACTTCAGGGTGATGCCCTGTTCGCTCTCATCGATCGAGCGCATGAACTGCTCAATGACTATCACGAAAATCACTCCAGCTCCATCAGCCGGCAAGACCGCATTGCTGCTGCCGTAGAACTGCTGGGGCAGCAAAACTTTGCCCCCGCCACCGTGCAAGAACTGGAGCGAGTTCACGACTTCTGGCTTTATCTGGAGCAACCTGAAACCGCCAACACCTTGCTGCAGCAGCACAGAGCCGCGGTGCTGACCACCGATGCCAACCTTGCCAGCGACTCAGCGGTGCGGCTGGCGCTCAGTGATATTCAAAGTCGCATGGTCTTTGACAGGTCCGCCGCCGCCGCCCTGCTCATGCCCGCTGCCCAGGCCATTGCCCGGCTGCCCGAAGACATAGACACCGACAATTTATGGCATGGCTGGCAGTGGATGGTCGATGAGCTCCAAGCCTGGGACATTGCCGCCACCGGTATCGACCTGCACCGCGCCAGAGAACGAACCAACCCCGATCTCGCCGCAGACACCGCCTATCTGGACGCCATCGCCTGCGTGCGCAAGGCCGCGCTGCTGCAAAAGAGCAACCCTGCGGCCGAGATGAGCGGCATGGTGCAGACAGCCATCAACACCCTGCGCGATGCCACCTACGAGCAAAACGTGGACTTTGACTCCTGGATGACGCTGGCAGAACATGCCCTGCCGCTGGCACCGCAAAGCCTGCCCGCGTTGCTCATGGCCTGCGAACAGCAGGTAGCGCGCACGGAAAGCCCTGCGCCATCGCAAGCCGTCAAAGCCCACCGACAGGTCAAAATCATGCGCCTGCAAGCCAAAGCCTGCGCACAGGCTGGCCAGCTGGAGGCTGCGCTGCAACTGGCACCGCAAGGCCACTTTGGCCTGACCGACGATGAAGGCGACCCATTTACCCCCACGCATCTGGGCTGGCTGGTGCAAGCCAATCGCATCAGCGAAGCTGCGGATCTGGCGCTTGAAAGCGTGCTGCACTCGCGCCCCGTCTCTGCCGTGGCAGCCTTCCAGCTGGCGCGCGAGCGTTTTGACAGCGATCCCGCTCACTCCATTACCTGGGCGCTGATTCTGGGCATCTCCCAGATAGATGAAGACATGCGCCAGTTGCTGGCGCAGGAAAGCCGCCCCCCCCACCCGGCAGACTTCTACCTGAACATGGCACGCGCCGCCCAGCCGGGTCACCCGGCGCTGGCGCTGATTGATGGCATGAAACTGGCCCGCAAGCGCCAGTTTGAACAGGCCTTGCCTCTGCTGGAAGTGGGTGTAAGCCAGCATCCAGAACTGGCCGACGGCGACAAACTTTCGGCCCTGTGGGCCGCCCGCTTTGCCGCCCTGCCTCTGGAAGAAGCATTGGCCCGCCCCTTCCCCGAAGCCCATGGCGGACACTGGTGCTATGCGGCAGCCGTGTTGCTGGATGATCCCGACGATCTCGCCCCCCTGATGGGCGGCAAGAAAAAAGTGCCGTCGCAAGAAGTGCGCGAGCCCCTGGTGGTGCGCTACTACGAAGAAGGCCTGCGCCGCTTCGAGAACTTCTGGGCCACGGGCAAAGGCATGTTCAAAGATGCAGATCTGCATGTGTACTCCATGCTCTGCAACAATCTGGCCATCAAGTACCGCTTCATGAACCGCTACGACGAGGCCGCTGAACTGCACCACAAGGGTCTGAACAGCAGCGCGTTTGCAGAACACCACAACGGCCTGTTCTGGTGCGCGGTAGGCAAAGACGATGACACACAGACCGTGATCGAAGCCGAGCGGCTGTGGCACTTTGCGCTGGATAACGGTTATAGCCGCCATGACCCCACGCGCTACCTCTCCACCGTCGCCATGTCGCTTTACAAGCTCGACCGTGATGACGAAATCACCATCTGGATGGAGCGTCTTGACCAATGGTTCAGCGAGCTGGACGAAGACGATCAACGCAACGAGCGCCGCGACTACCTGGCCTCTCTCATGTCCATGCTGGATTTCTTCTCCAGCACCCGCCCAGAGCTGGTACTGCCACGCCTGCGCGCTTGAAGCCTATCCAGAGCTACTGGAGGAATCCGTGGAACTGCACAAACAGGCCCACAGCTATCTGGACAAGGACGACGACGCAGACGAGCAGCGCATGTCGCGCACCGGTATCGAGCGCGCCGAGCGCAAGTTGGCCGAACGCGACGCCGCCCCAGCCTCTGGCCGCAAACCATGGTGGAAATTCTGGTGAGTCAAGCGCCCGACCACTCTGCCGCCGCCAGTGCCTACAAGGCCCGCGATGTCGTCAACGCCCCGGCCATCAAGCAACGTATCAAGGAGCGCAGCACCGGGCGTGGCGACGCGCCTGATGTCGCGACCTGGCTGGGCAACCATTTCTACCGTCATGTCGTTGGCAACCTGCAGGCCGATGAACCCGGCGTGCAGCGCATTGCCGATGTCCAGCAACTGCAGACCCTGATGGGCAGGCAAGAGCCGCCCGCCTGGGCACTCGAGCGACTGGCGCGCAAGCAGTCTGGCTTTGACCTGCCCGACCTGTGGTGGGTGCTGCCCGACTCCGCCGCCGTGCTGACGCTGGAGACGCGGCTGGTGGAGTTTCTCTCCACCCGCAAGGGCACATCGCTGGAAGGAAAACTGCAGCGCGTGAACGCCCCGCAGGCACTGGCGCGCTGGATGCTGGAGCATCTGGCTTTCGAGCAAAAGCAAAACAGCGGCTGGATAGAGCACAGCCAAGAAGCCGTGCAAGGCATTCTGCGCGGCCAGCTGGGCACTTTTGTAGAGTTTCTTGGCGAGAGCCCCAAGGCCCGCCAAGAGATGGCCTATGAAAGCCAGATGATGGGCCACTGCGTGGGGCAGTTTGCCAGCCGCAAGACCTTTATCGGCGGCTATGGCGAGCATTACGCGGAAGGCCTTGAGTCGGGTCGCATGCGCCTGTTCAGCTATCGCACGGGCGCAGCCCAGCCACGCATCACCGTCAACGCCTTTGTGCAAAAAGACGGCAAGCTGAAAATCGAGCAGATCAAAGGCAAGCAAAACCGCCCCCCCATTGCGCGCTATGTGCCTGATGTGGTGACCCTGCTCAACCACCTGCCGCTCAATGACGAAGTACCCGAAGATGCCGTGGCCATGGGCATTGTGCGGCGCCCGCCCGATGTGCTGCAGGCCCACCCCGAGCTGACGCCCTGGTGCTCGGTGCAGGAGTTGCAGACCGACAACGAGCAGCTATGGCTGATGCAGCAGTACCCCAGCCTGCTTCCCCAGCTCAATCTGCAGTCCCCGCTGATGCAGTGGATGGTGGCGGCGCGCAAGGACTCACTGGACAGCGAAGTGATAGATCGCATGCCCAAATCAGCCGCACTGAAACACACTCTGCAGATGGCCAAGAAACGCCCCCTGCGCGCCGGAGGCCGGGTATGAACGGCTGGACGTTTTTTTTCATCATCTTGGGACTGATTTACTGGAAGGGCTTGAGCGGCTGGACGCTTCTCTTCATCATCGGAGGCCTGATTTACTGGACGCTGCGCGGTGGCTTCAAGCGCTTGGGCGAAGCCAAAAAACGCGGTGACATCATCAGCTACCAGGCCGGCAGCGATGAGCGCAACTGGGCCTTGGCGCTGGCTCACCCCATGGCCTACCACGCCATGCAGGGCGGTTTTGCCAGCGATCTCGGTGGTGCTGACGAGGCACTGGCAAAACAGTTGCGCCCCATGATCTTGCACCACATGGGTCTTCGCACCGACCTGAACGACGAGCAGGTGCGCCAGCAACTGCCCGACGCTTTGCGCCAGCGCTGGTTCATGCTGGACTTGCAACGCCTGCAGCGCAGCGACGACGGCCGCGCCGCCATGGCTTTTGCCTGCGCGCGTGTGAGCTTTTTTGTGCGCAGCGCCCGGCTGCTGGACTGGCTGGAAGACAGCATGCACTGGGAGGTACTGCTACTCAACGCCCAACGCGCCCAACAATGCTTTGGCAACTGGCAGGAGTTTGGCCAAGCCTTTGCACAGGGACGCACCCAATGGCTGGCCCTTGGCCGCAGCGATGTGCTGGGCAAGGCCTTCAGCCCCGAAGAAGTCGCACAGTGGGTGACAGAAGAAAAGCACCCATGGCATGTGATGAGCTGGAGCTTGCCGCTGACAGTCGATGATTCAAACACTGCCACGCCGCTTGCTGCATCAGCGTAAAGCGCCATCAATACGATTGCAAAAAAAGGCCTGCCAGGCAGTCCCTTTTTCATGGGTGCAGCAAAACTTCAGGAAAAGATGCTGCGAGCTTCCGTAAAGCGTTTGGCAAAGTACACGTTATCCATGCGCGCGCGCTGCACGGTGCCGCCGCTGGATGGCGCATGCACAAACTGCCCATTGCCCACAAAAATGCCCATGTGCGAATAGCGCCCGCCCAAGGTGTTGAAGAACACAAAGTCGCCGCGCATCAGATCACGCCCGTCCACGGCATTGCTGACCTTTGCCCACTGCGATGTGGTGCGCGGCAGCCGGGTCTCGGTAATGCCTCCCACGGCCCATTGAATCAAACCGCTGCAGTCAAAACCACCTTCGGGCGAATTGCCGCCATAGGTATAGGGCGTGTTGACCACCAGCATGGTGCGCGCCAGCAAGGATTCGCGCAGATCTTCGGAGAGATTGAGCACCTGGGCCGAGCGCGGGCCGCCAGCCTGTGCGGCGGGTTTGGCCTTCTCCTTGGGGGCGGATGAGCATCCGGCCAGCACCGCAGCCAGCGAACCGACCAGGGCCAGCGTGCAGGCACGCCGCCCGGGGTTGGGTGCATCGCGTTCAACGTTCAGCGCTTCGCTGAGGGCGGTCTCGCCCTGGATGGGAGTCCAGACTTGTAGCTTCATGGATGGGCATGTTCGCAGAAAGCGCAGCCCGGCTCCAGCGTGAGGTCTGCGGCTTTACAAAAATATGAGCTGACAGCGACCAATTCATATCATATTCACCAACAAAAACATCTAAAACTCAATCTAATAGAGCGCAAGCAGCTCATTTTTCATGAGCAACCCATCAAAAAAAGCGCCCCGATTGGAGCGCTTTTTTTGATGGGTAGAGCTGATCAGAAGGGGAGCTTGGGCATGCCACCGCCGCCCATCATGCCCTTCATGGCCTTCATGCCGCCCATCTTCTTCATCATCTTCATCAGGCCGCCGCCCTTGAACTTCTTCATCATGGTCTGCATTTGCTCAAACTCTTTGAGCAAGCGGTTCACTTCCTGAACCTGCACGCCTGCGCCGTCAGCAATGCGCTTTTTGCGCGTGGCCTTGATGAGCGCGGGGTGCTTGCGCTCTTTGAAGGTCATGGAGCAGATGATGCCTTCCTTGCGCTTGATTTCGCGCTCGGCCTTGTCCATGTCCACGGCACCGGCCTTGCCGGCCAATTCGGCAGGCAGCTTATCCATCAACTGGGACAGGCCGCCCATGGACTTCATCTGCTGCAGCTGCGCCAGAAAATCGTTCAGATCAAAGCCGTCGCCGCTCTTCAGCTTCTCGGCCATCTTCTGCGCGGCTTCCATGTCCACGCCCTTGGTGACCTGCTCGACCAGGGCCACGATGTCGCCCATGCCCAGCACGCGCTGTGCGTGGCGGTCGGCATCGAAGACTTCCAGTCCATCGAGCTTTTCGGAGACACCGGCGAACTTGATGGGAGCACCCGTGATCTGGCGCACGGACAGGGCCGCGCCACCACGCGAGTCACCATCGAGCTTGGTCAGGACGATACCGGTCAGCGGCAGCGCTTCCTTGAAGGCCTTGGCGGTGTTGATCGCATCCTGCCCCTGCATGGCATCCACCACGAACAGGGTTTCAACGGGCTTCAGGATAGAGTGCAAGTCCTTGATTTCGGCCATCAACAGTTCGTCAATAGCCAGGCGACCGGCCGTATCCACCAGCAGCACATCAAAGTAATGCTTTTTGGCGTAGTCCAGCGCCGCGATAGCGATGTCGCGGGGCTTCTGGTCCGGCGTGGACGGGAACCACTCGGCACCCGCCTGTGCCGTCACGGTCTTGAGCTGTTCGATAGCAGCAGGGCGGTACACGTCACCCGAGACGGTCAGCACCTTTTTCTTGCGCTTTTCGATCAGGTGCTTGGCCAGTTTGGCGGTAGTGGTCGTCTTACCAGCGCCTTGCAGACCGGCCATCAGGATGATGGCGGGGGGCTGGGCATTGAGGTTGATGTCCGCAACACCCTCACCCATGGTGGCCGCCAGCTCTTTGTTGACGATGGAGACCAGCACCTGGCCGGGCTGCAGCGAGCTGATGACTTCCTGACCCAGCGCCTTTTCCTTGACGCGGGCAATGAAGTCGCGCACCACGGGCAGGGCCACGTCGGCCTCAAGCAGGGCCATGCGCACTTCGCGCAGCATGTCCTGCACGTTGGATTCGGTAATGCGGGCCTGGCCACGCATCTCCTTGACGAGGCGCGAGAGTTTATCGGTCAGTGCGGAGGCCATAGACAAAAAGCATTCGAAAGTTGTGGACAGACAAGAAACAGAGCGCGATCCAGCATGCGCCGGTCGCCACACAGCCTGCAGACATTGCCGGGCCGTCCATCACCGAGACAAGGCAAAGCTGTGCGAATAAGGCATTTTACCCGCACCCCCTTCTATAGAGGGTGTTGGTGCCTGTTTACGCTCGCCCGGACTCCGATCTGAGGTCCCTCGGTCTGTGGCGATTCAGCAAAACCGCCCAGCAGCGCACCGTTTCGCAGGGTTCTGGCGAGCTTGTTATTAAGTGCTACACAGGTAACATCAGCCGCATCACCCTGCTTCGGGGGCTGCCGCTAGACCACTGGTGCTCCCTAAATCCAAGGCGCTTCATGTCTGACCAGCTGCTGTACCGTCATTTCCTCGATCACTTCGCTGACGCCTTCTTTCTGCATGACGATTGCGGCCAATTGCTGGATATCAACATGCAAGCCTGTGAAAGTCTGGGCTACAGCCGTGAGGAAATGCTGAATCTCAAGGTCCTGAATTTTTCGCATGACCATGATGAGCGGGCGCTGATAGCCCTGTGGAACTCGATGGAGCCCGGCTTTAACACCGTGCTGGAAAACCAGCACCAGCGCAAAAACGGCACGATTTACCCCGTCGAGGTCAAAATTGCATGCCAGCTGGTTGAGGGGCGCAAGCTCTTTTACGCCATGGCCAGAGATATCTCTGAGCGCGTTCGACGTGAAGAGGAAATCCGCCAGCTCAATATCGAGCTTGAGCAGCGCTGGAAAGACTCCAGTCGGCTGCTGAATTCCGTCATGCGGGACACACCCGACATCGTTTTTGTCAAAGACCTGGACGGCCGCTACCTGTTCTCCAATCCTGCTGCCGACAAAGTGGCGGGCTTTGCGGAAGGGACACTGATAGGCAAGACAGATCAAGACATCTGGGGTGGCAATAACAACTTTGCTACCGACGATTCCCGGGCCATACACAGCGAGAAGCCCATCATTTCCGAAGGCTACGTGAAGATGGACGGGAGGAAATGCCTGTTCCAGTCCATCAAGAGCCCCTACCACGACGAGAACGGCAACGTGATTGGTCTGCTGGGTATCGCACGCGACATCACCTCTTTGCGAGCCACCGAGAAAGAGCTACGCACCAGCAACCATTTTTTGCGTCGGGCCGAGCGCCTGTCGCGCATTGGCAGCTGGCGGCTGGACCTGAAAACCGGCGAATTCTGGGCATCAGAGATGATGTACGAGATAAATGGGGCCGACCCCAAGGGACCCCAGCTGACACCCGACGACCTGCGCCGCCTGATGCCGCCCGAAGATCACGCCCGCGTGGCAGCGGCCATCAACCTCTGTGCCCAGACGGGGCAGTCCTATGCACTGGACGTCACCCATACCACCCCGGAC
The DNA here is from genome assembly GCF_012844455.2 of Comamonas suwonensis. Classification (GTDB taxonomy): domain Bacteria; phylum Pseudomonadota; class Gammaproteobacteria; order Burkholderiales; family Burkholderiaceae_C; genus Comamonas; species Comamonas suwonensis. Next base: position 116,314 of record NZ_JABBCQ020000004.1, read on the forward strand.
CGCGGCAGCTTTCCGGCGTCTATTCTGGGGCAGGCCGATCGGGACGCCCAAGGCAACATCATCGGCATCAGCGGTGTGGTGCAAGACCTTTCAGAGCGCGAAGCGGCCAAGCAACGGCTTGAAGCCGTGGCCGACAACCTGCCCAGCGGGGCCATCTTCCGCCTTGAGAACAACGAGGGCGCCCAGCGCCTCAGCTACATCAGCGCAGGTGTGGAAAAGCTCATGGGCATCAAGGCAACGGCCATCATTGCCAACCAGCAGGTCTATCTGGATCGCATTCACCCCAGCGATATCGCCCTGTACAAACTTTTGATGGAAGAGGCAAAGCAGCAAAACAAGCTGTTTGACCACAGCTTTCGCATCATCCGCCCCAACGGCATCATGCGCTGGCTGCGCTGCCGCTCAGCTCCGCGCCACACCGAAACAGGGACGGTCTGGGATGGCATCCTGCTAGACATCTCCCGCGAACGCGAGGCCGAGCTGGCCTTGCAGCAAGCCAAGGAAGCTGCAGAAACGGCCGAGCGCACCAAGTCGGAATTTCTGGCCACCATGAGCCATGAAATCCGTACGCCCATGAATACAGTCATTGGCATGACGCGCCTGATGCAGCAAACCCCGCTGTCGCCCAAGCAGCGCAACTATCTGGACAAGGTAGAGCTGTCTGCCAACGCGCTGCTGTCCATCATCAATGACATTCTTGACTACTCCAAGATTGAAGCCGGCATGCTGGAGTTGGAGAGCGTGGAGTTCGCGCTGGACGATATTCTGGAGACAGTTTCCGCCGTCACCACCCTAAAAGCCGAAGAAAAAGGGCTGGAGATTGTGTACTCGGTCTCGCCAGAAGTGCCGCGACATCTGTGCGGCGACCCGCTGCGCCTGAGCCAGGTACTCAACAACCTGGTGAGCAATGCCATCAAATTCACCCATCAGGGCGAAGTGGTGGTATCGATTGAGAAAGAGCGCCCCGCGATTGCGCGTGCCAGCACGGGGGTGGACGAGGTTCAGACCCTTTTGATTACCGTGCGTGACACCGGCATCGGTATGAATCAAGCGCAGATACAGCAGCTTTTTCGCCCCTTCTCTCAGGCCGACAGCCAGACCACGCGCCGCTATGGCGGCACCGGGCTGGGACTGGCCATCTGCAACCGTCTGGTGCAGTTGATGGGTGGTCGCTTTGATGTGTTCAGCGCGCCCGGGCGCGGCAGCACTTTCCGCTTTGCAGTGCAAATGATGGCGACCAGCCAACCGACCAAGCGCCCGCAGATCTACCGCGTGGGCGCAGCCAACAGAGTGCTAATCGTGGACGACAACGCCAGCGCCCGCGACATTCTCAGCACCATGGTGCGCGGCTTTGGCATGCGCACCGATGCGGTTGACAGCGGCGACAAGGCGCTGGCCGCACTACACCTCGCATCGCACAGCGGCTCGCCCTATGACCTGGTGCTGATGGACTGGCGCATGCCCGGCATGGATGGTCTTGAGGCCGCGCGGCGCATTCGCGAAGTGGAACACTTGGCCACCATTCCCGCCGTACTCATGGTCACCGCCTATGGCCGCGATGAGGTGCAAAGACAGGCCGAACAACTCGGCCTGCAAGGCTTGCTGACCAAGCCGGTCACAGAGTCCGTGCTGTTCAACTCGATTCTCGAAATCTTGCAAGCACACAGCCCAGGCTACCAAGCCGCTGCCGCGCCCAGCATGGCGGACATATCGCCGAGCAAGCGCTACCCAGAACTCAAAGGCAAGCGCGTACTCGTCGTCGATGACAACGCCCTGAACCGCGAAGTGGCGGCAGACTTTCTGGATCTGGTCGGCATTCAGGTCGAGCTGGCCACCGATGGTGAACAGGCGCTAAAAGTGCTGGAGAGGCAGTCTTTTGACCTGGTGCTGATGGATGTACACATGCCTAATATGGATGGCATGCAGGCCACACGCGCCATACGCCAGCAGCCCGCCCTGCACAACCTGCCGGTGATTGCACTGACCGCTCAGGCCCGCACGGAAGACCGCGAGGCCATTGAAGCTGCGGGCATGAATGCGCACCTGAGCAAGCCCATTGATGACAAGCTGCTCTATGAAACGCTATGCCAGTGGATGGCACCTGATGCCTCTTCAGCTCAGCCCCAGCAGGCAAGCACTCCCGCTTTTGACCTGTCTCAGATGCAGCAGCGCTTTCGCGGCAACACCAATCTGATCAGCCGCGTGCTCAATGGCTTTGCACGTGACTTCGTTGAGGCACCATCCCACCTGCAGGAATACCTGTCGCAAAGCCGCTGGCAAGACCTGGCCATGCTGGCCCATACCCTCAAAGGCTCACTGGGCTATCTGGGCGCACCGGCCTTGATGGAACAGGCCTCTCAGATTGAATCGGCCTGCCGCACGCCTCAGGGCATCATGAGTCTGTCTCCGCAGTCACACCAGCATCTGCAACAGCAAGTGCCGGTCTTCGCCGAGCAACTGGCGCAACTGCTCAAGCAGCTGCCAGAAGCCGGGGCAGAGACTACGTCCCCTGCTCCTGCCGTGCCCGCCAGCTCTCTTGCAGAAGTCGACGTCATTATTGAAGAGCTGCGCCAGCTCATTACTGATGGCAACTATGCCGCCGTGGAAGGGTTTGAGCGCCTGCAGCACCAGCTGGATCACCGTCGGCATGGCGCGCAGTTACAGAGAATTCGCAAAAATATCGAAGATCTGGAGGCTGATGCGGCCTTGCAGGACCTGGACCTGCTCAAGCAACAGCTGCATCAGACGGCCATCTGACTCTGCGCACCTTTGTCCTCTATCTGTAAAGCACGGCCTATGTTGGAAGTTCTGGAACAAGACCAGCCCACACTGCTCATCGTTGACGACGAGCGTGTCAACCGCACCATGCTGGCAGAGCTTCTGGGTCAGCAATACCGGGTTCTGCTGGCCAAGGATGGCCATAGCGCCCTGACCATTGCCAGCCGTGAGGCCCACCGCCTGATGCTGATTTTGCTTGACGTCAGCATGCCCGGCATGGATGGCTATGAAGTGCTGGCTCAGTTACGCAGCAATGATGCTACGGCCGCAATCGCTATTATTTTCATCACCGGTCAAAGCGATGCCGCCGCCGAAGAGTACGGCCTGCGCCTTGGCGCAGCAGACTATGTCTCCAAACCCATTCGCCCCGCCGTGGTGAGTGTGCGCGTACGCAACCAGATTCAGATGGCCCAGCAGCGCCAAGCACTGGAGCGCCTGGCCCATGTGGACGGGCTGACCAGCCTCTCCAACCGCCGCCACTTTGATGACATGCTGCAGCGCACCAGCCGCCGCTGCATGCGCACCGGCGAGGTCCTGGGACTGGCGCTGATCGATATTGACCATTTCAAGCAATACAACGACCAATACGGCCATTTGCAAGGGGATGAAGCTCTTAAATCTGTAGCATCAACACTGGCACGCCATGCCCGGCGCTCTTTCGATATTGCAGCCCGCTTTGGTGGCGAAGAATTTGCGCTCATCCTGCCCGGCAATAGCGAGCCACAGACGCTGGTCGAGCAGTTTCGCGAAAGCGTGGCCCAGCTGTGCATAGCCCATGCCGCATCTGACGTAGCAAAGCACCTGACAGTCAGTTGCGGAGTACTCACCATCACACAGCCCACACCAGAAACCTTTGAGAAATGGCTGCAAAAAGTCGATGAACTACTCTACAAAGCCAAAACACAAGGCCGCAATCAGGTGCAGTCCGCGCTTTATGCGAAAAATTGACACCCCCGCACGCCCCTGCAAAAGATGAGTGCCAGCCAGCCGCACTATCATTGAAAACATGCTTTCCCAACCGCTCACCGCAGCCAGCCCCATGGCCTGGATTCTGGCCATTGCGGCAGCCATTGCCTACGCCCTCCCCGCACTTACCACGCAACACCTGCAAGAAACAGGCGCGCGCCGCTGCTTGCGTCTGGCCTGGGCCTTGCACGCCTTGTTTCTGGGCTGGGGCCTGCTGGGCGAGTTTCCGCGCTTTGGCTTCGCACCCGCACTCTCCATCACGGCCTGGCTGGTGCTGACCGTCTATGTGGTCGAGCAGCAGCTCTACCCCCAGCTCAGCTCGCGCTGGCCGCTTTCCATCATGGGCAGCCTGGCGGTGTTGCTGGCCGTGGTGTTTCCGGGCTCTCCCCTGCATGTCGATGCCTCGCCCTGGCTACCGCTGCATCTGGCCCTTGGCATTGCATCGTACGGACTGTTTGCCGCAGCCGTTGTCCACGCCGCGCTGATGGGCCATGCCGAGCGGCAGATGCGCCAAGGCGCCGACCATGATGGAGGCCTGCCTCTACTCACGCTGGAGCGCCTGACGTTCCGCTTTGTGGGCGCAGGCTTTGTCTTGCTGACCGCCACGCTGGCTGCTGGCTGGTTTTTTGGTGAGCAGCTTTATGGCAAGAGCTGGGTGTGGAATCACAAATCCGTTTTCTCCCTGCTCTCCTGGATCGCTTTTGCAGTACTGCTGTTTGGCCGCAATCGCTTTGGCTGGCGTGGGCAAAGCGCCGTGCGCGTGCTGTATATCGGTGCCATCTTTCTGCTGCTAGCCTATGTGGGCTCGCGCTTTGTCGCTGAAGTTCTGCTGGAGCGCGTCGCATGAAGTACCTGCTTGTCTTGCTGGTCATCGTGGTGGCCGTCGGCATCTGGCGCAACAAGCGCAGGGACGAAGTCGCTGAGCGCAAAACGGCTGGCACCAGGCCTGCACCCGCCCTCAAGCAACCGCAAAACATGGTGGCCTGCGCCCACTGCGGCCTTCACCTCCCTCAGGCAGATGCAGTGACCGATGGCGAAAACCATTACTACTGCAGCGCAGAGCACCGCAGCCTGGCGCAGCAATCCCGGCACTGAAACCATGGTGAATTCCGCTTCGCCCTGGCAGCACACCGCCATTCCGCTGGATACCGCCATTAGCCGCCGGGCCGATGCCAGCCTCAATGCCCCGTTTGTGCGCCTGTGGCAGGCATTTTTAAGCGGCCGTATTTTTCTGGCACTGGCCTTAATCTTGCTGCAAGCGCTGAATCTGCAATTGCAAAACATCAGCTCGCCACTGGTCTGGCTGGTCTGCATTGTCTATCTGATTCTGACTACGGTGCTGCGACTGTTGGCAGGCAAGCATCTGCCCGCGCCGCGTGCCGCCCTGCAATGGCTGCCGGTGATCGGCGTAGACATTGCCGTGATTTTTTTGCTGCAGATTTTCCAGGTGGGATCGCTCAACTACACCGCTCTGCTGGCCATTCCCATCCTGATTTCGGCAGCGCTGGGCGGCCTGATGCTCGCGTTTGGGACCACGGCCTGTATTACGCTGCTAACGCTGGCCCACACCTTCTGGCTCTACCGAGGCGGGCTCAGCGATGCCGCTCAGGCCTACTATCAGACCGCATTTTCTTCGGCAGGCTATTTCTGCGTAGCCTATCTCACGCACGAGCTGGCCAAACGCGTCAGGCGCGAGCGCTCTCAGGCACTGTTCAACCGCCTGCGCACCCAGACACAGGAGCAGGTCAACAGCCTGGTCATCAACCATTTCTCGGATGGTGTGCTGGTGGTCGACTCCAGCCTGCAAGTGCTGCAGGCCAACCCCGCCGCTCTGCAATTGCTGAATCTGCCACCTGAACACACCCAGCCCTTCTCTCTGCAAGCACATAGCGGATGGGCGCCTTTGGCGGATGCCGCGCAGGCCAGCTTTGCCCACGCCCGCCCTTTGTCGGCCACGATTCACCTGCAGGCCACCGAGCATCGCGGCCCCACCGGAATCAATGTGCGCACCCGCATCACCGAAGTTGCCGCACCCTATCTGGATGAAGAACCTCAAACTGAGCCCGGCCACTCACTCTGCGTCATGTTTTTGCATGACCTGCGCGAGATGGAAGCACAGCTGCGCACCGAAAAACTGGCATCCATGGGCCGTATGTCTGCGGCCGTGGCGCATGAGATACGCAACCCACTGGCTGCCATTACGCAAGCCAATGCGCTGTTGGCCGAAGACCTCGTCAGCCAGCCCGGACCCCAGCAGCTTTGCCGCATCGTGGGCCAGAACGCTGAGCGGCTGGCTCGCATTGCCGAAGAAATTCTCAATCTGACACGCGTGCAGCAGGGTGTAGAAACCCATCAGGGCCAGTCCCTGCCGCTCGATACCCTGCTCACCCAGATCAGCAACGAATGGCGCGGGCAGTCCACGCCATCTCGCCAGCTGTTGCTTCAGCTCAATGCAAGCACACGGCATATCGTGTTTGATGAGGAGCATCTGCGCCGCGTGCTGATCAATCTGCTGGACAATGCCCAGCGCCACCGCAGTCATACAGACAATGAGGCCGGCCTGCAATTGGTCAGCGGCCACGGCCCGCTGAATACCCAGATGCCTGGCCTGCCTGAAGACGATATCTGCTGGTTCATGGTCTGGAGCAACGGCGCACCGCTGGAAGCCAGCGTAGAGCGCCACCTGTTCGAGCCGTTTTTCTCCTCGCAAAGCCGCTCCAGCGGTCTGGGTCTGTATATCTGCCGTGAGCTCTGTCAGCGCTACGATGCAACCATTCGCTACCTGCGCCTTGCCCGCAGCGCGCCAGAAGGTGATATCGATGGCAATGCATTTATCGTGACCCTGCGCAGCGGCCCGTCGACCCTCGCAAGCCGCACTCTTTTTGACTCAATCATGGTGTAAGCCTAGTGACTTTTTTGCCTACTGCATCCACAAGTGCCACCATTTTGGTGGTCGATGATGAGCCCGATCTGCGCACACTGTATGAGTTGACCTTGCTCAGGGAGGGTTATCGCGTAGAGACAGCCGGATCGGTACAAGAAGGCTCAGCACAGCTGCAAAGCCAGCACTTTGATGTGGTGATCACCGACATGCGACTGCCCGACGGCGTTGGCATGGAGCTGCTGCTGCTGCTACGCGAGCAGTCGCGCACCGAGCGCTGTATCGTCATGACCGCCTATGGCTCGGCCGAAAATGCGGTCGAGGCCTTGCGCGCAGGCGCGTTTGACTATCTGACCAAGCCTGTAGACCTGCGTCAGTTCCGCCAGGTCGTTGCCTCTGCCGTCCAAGGCATTGGGGCCGTGCCCGCCCCCGCCTCCCCCCAGGCTTCTGCAACCGCAGCCAGTGGCAACCAGGATCTCAATGCCAGCGCCCTGCAGGCACTGGTCGGTAACTCTCAGGCCATGCAACGGGTCAAACAGCGTATTGCCAAGGTCGCCAAGGGAATGGCCCCAGTGCTAATTCATGGCGAGTCCGGCACGGGTAAAGAACTGGTGGCCCGCGCCCTGCACGCCTGCAGCCAGCGCGCCAATGGTCCCATGGTGGCTGTGAACTGCGGCGCCATTCCTGAAAACCTGCTGGAGGCCGAATTCTTCGGCGCCCGCAAAGGCTCATACACCGGTGCGACACAAGACAGGCCCGGCTACTTTCAGGCCGCACAGGGCGGCACGCTGTTTCTCGATGAAATTGGCGACCTGCCGCTGGCCATGCAGGCCAAGCTGCTGCGCGCCATTCAGGAGCGCAAGATTCGCCCTTTGGGCAGCACGCAGGAAGAGTCTGTCGATGTCCGCATCGTCAGCGCTACCCACCGTGATCTGGGCACCGAAGTTCAGACCGGAAACTTCCGTCAGGACTTGTTCTACCGCCTCAATGTCATTGAAATCGAGCTACCCGCCCTGCGTGAGCGCCGCGAAGACCTGAGCCTGCTGTGTCAGGCTCTGCTCAAGAAACTGGCCAAAGAATCGGGGCTGGTCACGCCTGCACTGGATGAAATAAGCCTCGCCCAGATCGCCTTGCTCCCCCTGCCCGGCAATGTGCGCGAGCTGGAAAATGTGCTGCACCGCGCGATTGCGCTGGGCGATGATGGCCCGCTGCGCATTCCGCCAAGCGGCCAGCCGCAGGGCAACGAAAACGCAGCCAGCGGGGCATTGACTGCTGTGCCGCCCCCCCTTCAAGAAGCACCTGCAGAAAGCCCTGCGGGCCTGCCCGAAAATCTGCAAGGCTGGCTGGACGAGCAAGAACGCAGCATTCTGGTCAGGGCACTGCAGGACAATGGTTTCAACCGCACCGCGACTGCGGCAAGACTCGGCATCAGCCTGCGCCAGATTCGCTACCGGATTGACCGTCTGGGTATAGACCTGCCCGCCGAGGGCGGCAAGCACCAAACTGACAATGCCTGATTCTGTGCCGCACGACGCATCCCCATTGCCAGAAAAATCGCCAAAGAAGTCTTTGGACTGGTCTTCCGGCTGGTACCAGCCTGCCCGGCAACTTGCCTCTCCCAACTATGGTCCGCGCCCTGATGGCGCACTGATCGACCTTGTCGTTGTTCACTCCATCAGCCTGCCGCCGGGTCAGTACGGAACGGGGGCCGTTCAGCAGCTTTTCAGCAATCAGCTGGACTGGGACGCCCACCCTTACTACCAAGGCATTCGCGGACTGGAAGTGTCATCTCACTTCTTTATTACCCGCGATGGCGAGATCTGGCAATTTGTCAGCTGCGATGACCGTGCATGGCACGCCGGCATCAGCCAGTGGCGAGGCCGTGACCGCTGCAACGACGACTCTATTGGCATTGAACTCGAAGGCCTTGAAGGCCTGAGCTTTGAAGCCCCTCAATATCAGGCCTTGCAGCAGCTTTGCCAGTCCATTGCCGCGCAATACGCTATTCGCTACATCGCCGGCCACGAGCACATTGCACCGGGACGCAAGCAAGACCCCGGCCCTGGCTTTGACTGGGCGCAACTTCAGCAGCGGCTGAGCGCTGATAGCGGCACACAGGCCTGGGAATTCCCTTCGCGACCAGCCTGAACCTCAGAGACCGCACATATATCAGGAGCATGTAGCGCCTGATTTTCAATGTTTTCAGATCTATACATGACTGAAGTGCCCTGTTGAATTGCGCAAGCTGCTCATCTTTTAAGAGTAACCACTTCGACTTCTGGGTTCACATTCAAGCCCTCACTGTCAATGGCGCGCACGCAACATCTGTCGCCTGTACCAAACACCTAAATTTTTTACAAATTTACGGCACGTAATCTGCTGCACCGCAACCACGCCACAGCCCTTGATTCATGCGGTATGAAGGCTTTTTTCAAGCTGTCAAGCGGCTGCTCAAATGTCCATTTCAGTAGTTTCATCAGGTCAGCAAGATTGAAGAGCGATACACTACCGGTAGTGTTTGAGAGCGCCTTAGACCCCACATCTAGTGTTTACAAGTTGTGCACACCCTGTGCAAACCATGTGTAGACCTTGGCGCCAAATCTTGTTCTTGACGGCCTGCCCAGAGTGCAGGCCTTTGTCTGCTATCCACAAACTGATTCCGAGGAACTTATGCAAGAAGCGTTGAACTCACTGCCTTCTGCCGCGCCTGTCAGCGCAGCTGATTCTTCCTCCCCCAACGACAACTACCAGATCATTCGCCGCAGCGGTGATGTGGTGGCGTTCGCCCCCCAGAAGATTGCCATCGCCCTGACCAAGGCCTTTCTGGCCGTGCGCGGCGCACAAGGCGCTGCTTCTGCCAGCGTTCGCGATACCGTCAACGAACTGACCGAAGGCGTGGTCCGCGCCCTGCTGCGTTCGCGCCCTGAAGGCGGCACCTTCCACATTGAAGACGTGCAAGACCAGGTTGAGCTGGGCCTGATGCGCGGTGGTCACCAGGATGTGGCTCGCGCCTATGTGCTGTACCGCGAGCGCCGCAACCAGGAGCGCGCCGAGCATAAGAAGGCCGCCGAGGTGGCCGCTGCCGCTGTCTCCGCCAAGCCCGTGCTGCATGTGACCGAAAACGGCCAGCGCGTGCCTATGAACCAGGAACTGCTGCAAGCATTGATCCAGTCGTCTTGCCGCAACCTGAATGCCGACATTCAGGCCGCGCCCATCATGGCTGAGACCCTGCGCAACCTGTACGACGGCGTGCCACTGGCCGAGGTCTACAAGGCGTCCATTCTGGCTGCCCGCACGCTGATCGAAAAAGATCCCGACTACACCTACGTCACCGCCCGCCTGCTGCTGCACACCATCGTGCGCGAAGTCATGCTGCGCGATGTGCAGCCTGCCGACATGCAGACCGCCTACGCTGAGTACTTCCCAGGCTTCATCCAGAAGGGTGTGGACAACGAACTGCTCAACCCCGAGCTGCTGAACTACGACCTGCCCCGTCTGGCCAAGGCCCTGAAGGCCGAGCGCGACGAACAGTTCGACTACCTGGGTCTGCAGACTCTGTACGACCGCTACTTCCTGCACGTCAAGAAGACCCGCATCGAGCTGCCCCAGTCCTTCTTCATGCGCGTGGCCATGGGCCTGGCGCTGCAAGAAGATGACCGCAACGCGCGCGCCATCGAGTTCTACGAGCTGCTGTCGTCGTTCGACTTCATGTCGTCCACCCCCACGCTGTTCAACAGCGGCACACTGCGCTCGCAGCTGTCGTCCTGCTACCTGACCACCGTGCCCGACGATCTGGACGGCATCTACGAGTCCATCAAGGAAAACGCCCTGCTGTCCAAGTTTGCGGGCGGTCTGGGCAATGACTGGACACGCGTGCGTGCTCTGGGTTCGCGCATCAAGGGCACGAACGGCGAGTCGCAAGGCGTTGTGCCTTTCCTCAAGGTCGTCAACGACACGGCTGTGGCCGTTAACCAAGGCGGCAAGCGCAAGGGCGCCGTCTGTACCTATCTGGAAACATGGCACCTGGACATCGAAGAGTTCCTGGAGCTGCGCAAGAACACCGGCGATGACCGCCGCCGCACCCACGATATGAACACGGCCAACTGGATTCCAGACCTGTTCATGAAGCGCGTGATGGAAAAGGGCAACTGGACTCTGTTCTCACCCTGCGATGTGCCCGATCTGCACGACCTGTTTGGTGCCGAGTTCGAAAAAGCTTATCTGGCTTACGAAGCCAAGGCTGCTGCCGGTGAACTCAAACTGCACAAGACACTGCCTGCCACCGACCTGTGGCGCAAGATGCTCTCGATGCTGTTCGAGACTGGCCACCCTTGGATCACCTTCAAGGATCCTTGCAACATCCGTTCGCCCCAGCAACACGTGGGCGTGGTGCACTCGTCCAACCTGTGCACCGAGATCACACTGAATACCAGCGACACCGAAACCGCAGTGTGCAACCTCGGCTCCGTGAACCTGGTTCAGCACATCAAGGACGGCAAGATAGACCACGACAAGCTGCGCAAGACGGTGACCACCGCCATGCGCATGCTGGACAACGTCATCGACATCAACTACTACGCCGTGGCCAAGGCCAAGGAATCCAATCTGCGCCACCGCCCTGTGGGCATGGGCCTGATGGGCTTCCAGGATGCGCTGTATGAAATGCGCACCGCCTACGCCAGCGAAGGTGCTGTCGAGTTTGCCGACCAGGCCATGGAAGCGATCTGCTACTACGCCTACTGGGCCTCGACCGAGCTGTCCAAGGAACGCGGCACTTACTCCACCTTCAAGGGCTCGCTGTGGGATCAGGGCATCCTGCCCCCAGACACCCTGAAGCTGCTGGAAAAGGCCCGTGGCGGCTATGTGGAAGTGGACCGCTCCGCTCAGATGGACTGGGATGCTCTGCGCGCCAAGATTGCCAAGGACGGCATGCGCAACAGCAACTGCGTGGCCATTGCGCCTACGGCCACCATTTCCAACATCGTGGGTGTGGATGCATCGATTGAACCTTCGTTCGGCAACCTGTCCGTGAAATCCAACCTGTCGGGCGAATTCACCGTCATCAACCAGTACCTGGTGCGTGACCTCAAGCGCCTGGGCCTGTGGGATGACGTGATGGTCATGGACCTGAAGCACTTCGACGGCTCGCTGCGCGCCATTGACCGTGTGCCAGAAGAGATCAAGAGCCTCTACGCCACCGCGTTTGAAGTCTCGCCCGAATGGCTGGTGGAAGCCGCCTCGCGTCGCCAGAAGTGGATCGATCAGGCACAGAGCCTGAACATCTACATGGCCGGTGCATCGGGCAAGAAGCTGCACGACACCTACATGCTGGCATGGGTTCGTGGCCTCAAGACCACCTACTACCTGCGCACCACCAGCGCGACCCAGATTGAAAAATCGACGGTCCAAAGCCGCACGCTGAATGCGGTGTCTTCCGCTGCTCCTGCGGCTGCCAAGCCTGCGATGAGCGCGCTGGAAGCTGCCGCTGCTGCTGCCCGTGCACAGGCTCCTGCAACGGATGTGAAGTTCTGCGCGATTGACGACCCAGGCTGCGAAGCCTGCCAGTAATTAACGACACCCCCTGAGGCGCTTTGCGCCTTCCCCCTCTCACTACGCGCTGCGCGCTATGGGAGGGGGATGACACCTTCGCCGCGAGGCGGCTCTTGCTTGGTGTCTCTGGGGTGGATAGCGCCAGTTTTGAACTGACGCTTAAAAAACTAGATGAATCTAAAGGCTGGATGTCGATTGCATTGCACCCAGCTTTTTCCCATTAAGGAATACCTTCATGCTGAGCTTTGACGACGACACCTTTGCCCCTTCCGCCGCTAGCGCAGAAGCCGAAGCACCGACCACCCACAAGCGTGTGAATGCCGCAGACAAGCGCATCATCAACGCTAAGACCGACGTGAACCAGCTGGTTCCCTTCAAGTACAAGTGGGCCTGGGAAAAGTATCTGGCCACCTGCGCCAACCACTGGATGCCGCAGGAAGTGAACATGACCCGCGACATCGCTTTGTGGAAGGACCCCAATGGTCTGACCGAAGACGAGCGCCGCATCATCAAGCGCAACCTCGGCTTCTTCGTGACTGCCGACTCGCTGGCCGCTAACAACATCGTGCTGGGCACCTACCGCCACATCACGGCCCCCGAGTGCCGCCAGTTCCTGCTGCGCCAAGCGTTTGAAGAAGCCATTCACACACACGCCTACCAGTACATCGTGGAGTCGCTGGGTCTGGATGAATCGGAAATTTTCAACGCCTACAACGAAGTCAAATCCATCCGCGACAAGGATGAGTTCCTGATCCCCTTCATCGAAGCGATCATGGACCCCAACTTCAAGACTGGCACGCACGAAACCGACCAGACCTTGCTCAAGTCGCTGATCGTTTTTGCCTGCCTGATGGAAGGCCTGTTCTTCTACGTGGGCTTCACGCAAATTCTGGCACTGGGTCGTCAGAACAAGATGACCGGCGCAGCAGAGCAGTACCAGTACATCCTGCGTGATGAGTCCATGCACTGCAACTTCGGCATCGACTTGATCAACACGCTCAAGCTCGAGAATCCACACCTGTGGACCGCTGAGTTCAAGCAAGAAATCGTCGGCCTGTTCCATCAAGCAGTGGAGCTGGAATATCAATACGCAGAAGACACCATGCCGCGCGGCGTGCTGGGCATGAATGCGTCGATGTTCAAGGGCTATCTGCGCTACATCGCCAACCGCCGAGCCACGCAAATTGGTCTGGAAGAGTTGTTCCCCGGCGAAGAAAATCCTTTCCCCTGGATGAGCGAGATGATCGATTTGAAGAAAGAACGTAACTTCTTTGAGACACGAGTGATCGAGTATCAAACCGGAGGCGCACTTTCTTGGGATTAATTGCTTCTAAGCAGGCACAATGCGAGTCATGACTTGCTTCACTTCATTGCTATAAAAACTGAGGTTTTGGCGTGAAGCAAATTTGTGTTCCTAGCGATACGTAACTCCACATCGCTTTGAATCGTCCGGCCATGAAAAAAGCCGGGCGTCTTATGCAAATCAACGAAGGAGAAAATGATGGCAACTGCGAAGAAGACGGCCGCCAAGGCCACACCCGAGAAAAAAATAACTGCCAAGAAGGCGGCCGCGCCCAAGGCTGAAGCTGCAAAGAAGACAACAGCAACCAAGACCGCTGCTGCCCCCAAGGCTGCTGCTCCCGCCAAGAAGGCTGCAACTGCTGTCAAGGCCGCTGCTCCCAAGAAGGCTGCAACGACTGCTAAGGCTGCTGCTCCCGCCAAGAAGGCTGCAACGACTGCTAAGGCTGCTGCTCCCAAAAAGGCTGCAACTGCTGTCAAGGCTGCTGCTCCCAAAAAGGCTGCAACTGCTGTCAAGGCTGCTGCTCCCAAAAAGGCTGCAACTGCTGTCAAGGCCGCTGCTCCCAAGAAGGCGGCAACAGCTGTCAAGGCTGCTGCTCCCAAGAAGGCGGCAACTGCTGTCAAGGCTGCTGCTCCCAAGAAGGCTGCAACTGCTGTCAAGGCCGCTGCTCCCAAGAAGGCTGCAACAACTGCCAAGGCCGCTGCTCCCAAGAAGGCTGCAACTGCTGTCAAGGCTGCTGCTCCCAAGAAGGCGGCAACTGCTGTCAAGGCTGCTGCTCCCAAGAAGGCTGCAACTGCTGTCAAGGCTGCTGCTCCCAAGAAGGCTGTAACTGCTGTCAAGGCTGCTGCTCCCAAGAAGGCTGCAACTGCTGTCAAGGCCGCTGCTCCCAAGAAGGCTGCAACTGCTGTCAAGGCTGCTGCTCCTAAGAAGGCTGCAACTGCTGTCAAGGCTGCTGCGCCCAAGAAGGCTGCAACCGTCGCCAAAGCTGCTCCCGCCAAGAAGGCTGCAGCTCCTAAAAAGACTGCCACCAAGAAGGCAACTGCCGCACCTGCTCCCGCAAATGCCGTGGCAGAAACCGCAGCACCCGTGGCTCAGACTCGCCTTGCACCTCAAGCGGCATGGCCCTTCCCCACAGGTAACAAGCCCTAATCAGCTCCCTGACCTGCACGTAATAAAAAAGCCCGATCTCGCTTACGAGAGTCGGGCTTTTTTACATGTCTGATGTCAGCACACTGAGTGCACTGACCACGGCATCAAGGCTGAAAGTCCAGCTGATAGTTTTGCGGGCCACGGCTTGCAATCTTCAGCGCGCCCATGCGGTTGCCCAGTTCAGCACAGCGCACCAAATCCCAACTACGCTCCAGGCCAAACAGGAAGGCTCCGCGCCATGCATCGCCGCAACCGGTAGGGTCCACCACCGCAGCAGGCTTTATAGGGGGAACCAGTGTCTTCTCACCGTTCTGCCAGACTTCGCAGCCTTCAGCACCCAGAGTCACAACCAGGCCTCGCACTTGCTGCGAGATTTGCGCAAAATTCAGGCCGGTACGCTCGCTGAGCATCTTGCCTTCATAGTCGTTCACGGCCACCCAGTCGGCCTGCTCGATAAAGGCCTTGAGCTCGTCACCGTTGAACATGGGCAAGCCCTGACCGGGATCGAACACAAACGGAATGCCCGCCGCCTTGAACTGCGTCGCGTGATCAATCATGGCCTGGCGACCATCAGGAGCGACGATGCCGACCTTGACCTCCTCAGCCATATCGGCCGTGATCTGATTCTCGTGCGCCTGCATCATGGCGCCGGGGTGGAAGGCCGTGATCTGGTTGTTGTCACGGTCCGTCATGATCATGCACTGAGCCGTGTGCGTGCTCTGCAATTGGCCCACATGGCAGGTTTCAATGCCCAGCTCCTTGAAGCGCTGAACATAGTCAGCACCATCACTACCCACCATGGCCATGGGGCGTGCATCGCCGCCCAGCAGCCTCAGGCTGTAGGCAATATTGCCGGCGCAACCACCAAAATCGCGGCGCAGCGTAGGCACCAGAAACGACACATTCAGAATGTGCAGCTGGTCAGGAAGAATCTGGTCCGCAAAACGACCTTCAAAGGTCATGATGTTATCGAATGCCAGCGATCCACAGATCAAAGCAGCCATGGCGCTTTCACTTTCAGAAATTGATTAGGGGTAAAAAACCAGTGCACGGTAGCCGGCTACGGGGGCGTCAAGCTCCTGCACTTGAACAGGTACGCTGACGCTCCACTCCTGGTGGGCCCATAACTGCTCTGGCGCACCAAGAGGCTTGAGATCTATCACCCGGCGGAGCAGCGGTTTGTCCTGTGCATCGGTCAACGTCAGCTCTGCCATGGGCGTTGCCACGGCAAAATCGGAGCGGTTTTCCAGCGTCAAACTCCACTGGTACTGCTGTGCGTCGGCCAGTTGCGTGAAGCCAGAGCCGCTGATCACCACATCGGCAATCTGGCGCCGCGCCTGCAGCTCGCAACCAGCCAGGCGGCATGCATGGGTCAAAACAGGCGTCAGCGCCGGGTACTGCGCCGCCAGAGCATCGCGCTGCTGCCATGCATACTGGCCTGCAACGCCCGCCACAGCGGCCAGAGAACCCAGGACCAGCACAGCACGCATGCCAGTGGACTGCCAGAAGGCCTTGCGTCGCGCTTCGCGCACAAAGCCGGGCTCATCGCTTTCAGGCAAAGATTTTTCATCCTCACCCTCATTTTTGTCATCGTCCTTGTTCGCATCTGCATCTGCATCCACAGGCTGAGACACCGCAGCAACGGACATTGACTCGTCCACATGCGCAGACCTCAGAGCATTCGCCGATTCGACGTCTACCGCAGCTTCTAACTGAGCGTCGGGCTCTGATTCAGGGGCAAGCGGTGACTTGTCCTGTTCAGCCTGCACCGACTCAACCGGCGACTGATCCTCCGCGATCAGAGGCCGCGCCTGATCGACAAACGAAGGCTCTGCAGCCTCCTGCTCTTCTGCGCCTTCAGGCGGAGATTCGGACTCCGGTCCAGACACTGCTGGCGATTCAAGTGGGGATTGAGCCGCCTCCTGATCACCCATTTCCGCTGCCTGCTCCTGTGCAGCATCCACTTTTGCAGACTCCACATCTTGCGCTTCTTCAGAAGCAAGATTTGAATCAGATGGGGCTACAGCCCTTTCTTCATAAGCGTTAGCAGCTTCTAAAAAAGGAGCATTCGATGTCTCAGCAATATCTTGCTTTTGCACTGATTCTTGCTGCGCAACAGGGGCCTGCACCGCTGGCTGCTGAGCTTTAGGCTCCAGCAATTCATCGGGCACGGTCTGCAAGTCCTGAGATGCATCAAATACGCTTTGACACCTGCCGCAGCGCACCCAGCCTTGCGAGATGCGCAACTGGTCTGCAACTACTTTGAAGCAGGTTCCACAGGAGGGGCAACGAGTAACTTGGCTCATCGGATGGCAATGGTAGGCAGCAGCAAACCGCACCCAGCAAGGGTGCGGGCATGTATCGGAATCAGGCGGCGCGCCGGGCGGTCATCAAGATCCAGCCATCCTGGGTGTCGGCCACCTCAAGCTTGAGATAGGGGGCATAGGCTTCTTTGAGTTCGTCAGCCTGACGCTCCAGAATACCGGCCAGCACCAAATTGCCACCCGCCTGCACTCGGCCACACAGCAGAGGGGCCAGCACCTTGAGCGGGGTCGCCAGAATATTGGCCAGCACGGTCTGATATGCACCGCCAGCCGCATCAGGCAAACCGGCGGTGACCTGCACATGGTTGGCGCTGCTGTTGTAGTTGGTGGACTCCACCGCCGCTGGATCGATATCTACTGCGTCGATTTCGGTCGCGCCAAACTTGGCGGCACCAATGGCCAGAATGCCGGAGCCACAGCCATAGTCCAGCGTACGGCCCAGCGTCCCCTTGGGCTGGCGTGCAATCCAGCGCAGGCACATGCGGGTCGTGGGGTGGGTACCGGTACCAAAGGCCAGACCGGGGTCAAGGCGAATGCTGACCTTGGCCTGCTCGGGCAATTCATGCCAGGTTGGCACAATCCAGAACTCGGGCGTGATATCCACGGGCTCGAACTGCGATTGCGTCAGGCGCACCCAATCCTGCTCGGGTACAGACTTGACGGCCAGAATCTTGCAACCTTCAAAAAAGTCCTGCGGTTGCAGCAGCTCGCGCGCTTCCACGGCCGCCGCTTCGGTTGGAAACAATGCAATCACACGACTGCGCTGCCAGCCATCCTTGGGCGCAGGCATGCCGGGCTCACCAAACAGCGCCTGCTCGGCATCTGTTTGCGCATCCGCATCTTCAACGGAGACGCTCAATGCATCCAGTGCATCCAGCGCGTCGCTCATAGTTTCAACCCGGTCCTCCGGGCACAACAGGCTTAGCTCGTACATGGCCAATCCTTTCATGGATCTACACAGAGCAAGATGCAAGGCCATGCCTCAATCTGTCTGGGTAAACCGTAGTTTCCTGAAAAACGAAAATGCTGGTCTCCGTCACCAGAGGCCAGCATGAGAGGTCAAAGCGGCAAATGCCCGCTCATCGCTTGGAAGGGTTGCGGCGTGTCAGCCACTCTTCCAGATAGTGGATGTTCGTGCCACCCTCAATGAACTTCGCGTCCACCATCAAATCCTGGTGCAGCGGAATATTCGTGTTGATGCCTTCAACCACCGTCTCCAGCAGCGCGGTGCGCATGCGGGAAATAGCCTGCTCGCGGGTATCGCCATACGTGATGATCTTGCCGATCATCGAGTCGTAGTTAGGCGGCACGAAGTAGTTGTTGTACACATGCGAGTCCACGCGCACGCCAGGGCCACCGGGGGCATGCCACATGGTGATGCGGCCAGGCGAGGGGGTGAACTTATAGGGATCTTCAGCGTTCACACGGCATTCAATGGCATGGCCCTTGAATTCGATCTGGCGCTGGGTGAACGGCAGCTTTTCGCCAGCGGCCACCATGATCTGGGTGCGAACAATGTCCACGCCGGTGATCAGCTCGGAGATCGGGTGCTCCACCTGAATACGGGTGTTCATCTCGATAAAGTAGAACTCGCCGTTTTCGTACAGGAACTCGAACGTACCCGCACCGCGGTAACCGATCTTCTTGCAGGCGGCCACGCAGCGCTCACCAATGCGCTCAATCAGCTTGCGGGGAATGCCTGGGGCCGGAGCCTCTTCGATCACCTTCTGGTGGCGGCGCTGCATGGAGCAGTCGCGCTCGCCCAGATAGACGGCGTTCTTGAAGGTATCGGCAATCACCTGAATTTCCACGTGACGTGGGTTTTGCAGGTACTTTTCCATGTAAACCGCAGGATTGCCGAAAGCTGCAGCAGCTTCCGCCTTGGTCATTTGCACAGCGTTCACCAGAGCTGCCTCGGTATGCACCACGCGCATGCCGCGACCACCGCCACCACCGGAGGCTTTGATGATCACTGGGTAGCCCACAGCCTTGGCAATGCGCTTGATGAGTGCGGGATCGTCAGGCAGTTCGCCGTCCGAACCGGGCACGCAAGGCACGCCAGCCTTGATCATGGCTTGCTTGGCAGAAACCTTGTCACCCATGATGCGGATGTTTTCAGGTGTCGGGCCAATAAAGGTGAAACCGCTTTTTTCAACGCGCTCGGCGAAGTCAGCGTTCTCGGCCAGGAAGCCGTAGCCAGGGTGAATCGCCTCGGCGTCCGTCACTTCGGCAGCCGAGATGAGGGCCGGCATGTTGAGGTAGCTCAGTCCCGAGGGAGCTGGGCCAATACACACGGCTTCGTCGGCGAGCTTGACGTACTTGGCATCACGGTCGGCTTCGGAATAAACCATCACCGCCTTGATACCCAGCTCACGACAAGCGCGCTGGATGCGCAGGGCAATTTCGCCCCGATTGGCAACCAAAATTTTCTTAAACATGAAGTTCCTCGCAGCTTGTTGCCTGCATCTCAGCGCAGACCACTGCCAATGACCCAGTCGCGCAGCCAGTGGCTAGCGCACCTCGGCGCTGCAATGCGAGCTGCATGCAACGCCTCATGATCTATTACTCGATCACGAACAGAGGCTGGCCGTATTCCACAGCCTGGCCGTTTTCACCCAGAACGCGAACAATGGTGCCGCTCTTGTCGGCTTCGATCTCGTTGAGGATCTTCATGGCTTCAACGATGCAGATCGTGTCGCCTTCCTTGACCTGGCTGCCCACATCCACAAAAGCCTTGGCACCAGGGCTGGAAGCGCGGTAGAAAGTGCCAACCATGGGCGACTTGACGACATGACCTTCCACAGCGGCTGCGGCAGGTGCTGCGGCGACGGGCGCGGCAGCGGCTGCAACCGGGGCGGCCATGATGGGGGCTGCCTGCATGGGGGCGGCAACGTACTGTTGATGCACAACACCTTCGCTCTTGACGATACGGACCTTGCCCTCTGCTTCGGTGATCTCCAGTTCCGACACATTCGATTCGGACACCAGGTCAATGAGGGTCTTGAGTTTTCGCAAATCCATGGGAGCTCCAGCGACTTAATTCTAAACAGGGCGCGAATTTACCTCAAATTCTGCCTTCTGCGCGCATTGGCGGATATTTTTCAATAACGTCACCAGGGAATTTTGCTCGCCTACACTTTTCTGACGGCAAGAGCAATGTTCATTCGCTCTATTTGCTCCAATTTGCCAGATCTTCGCTGGAAAGTTCGCCTATTTTACGCTGCCTGACTTGACCTTGGCTGTCGAAGAAAACCGTAAACGGCAGGCCGCCTTGCAAATTCCCCAGGGTTCGAGTAAGGCCTAACCCGCCTTGCATGGCAATACCAACGGGGAACTGCACAGGTTGACGCTGCAAAAACCGCTGCACGGCTTCAGACTTATCAACAGCCAAACCCACGACCTGAATGCCCTTGGCGCCTTGCTTGGCCGCAAATTCGCTGAGCATGGGCAGCTCTTTCACGCAAGGCGGGCACCAGGTCGCCCAGAAGTTGAGCAGTACCGGGCGACCTTTGAAGTCGGCCATGGCAAACGGTTTTCCGTCTGGCGTTTCAAAAACCTGGCTCCACAACTGCGCTTCAGCGCTGGGGCCCATGGCCTGCGGCTGGCTGCGCAACCATGCAAAGCCCGCGCCCGCCGCCGCAGCCACGCCCGCGACAGAGGCCGTTAGCCAGAGGCGGCGCTTGCGACCTTTGCCTTGGGAATCAGGACTTGGCATCTCACTCATCACGACTTTCCTCCAGTAGCTTGCGCAACGCCTTGGCATCGCCACGCGGGCTGCGTCCTCGGCTATCGGGCTTCATGGCGCCGCGCATATCGTCATGGTCATACACCATCAGATGCACGCCCACGGTTTCATTGATCGGTTTGCACAGGGAGTGGATGGAAAGTGCCTCAACCGGTTTTCCCTGAAAGCCAGTCACCGTGCTCGGTTCGTAGTTCACCTGGTTGTTGATCAGGGCGATTTCTGCGGACTTGGAGTCATCGCAAAACAATTGCAGGTAAATATCAGACAAGCGTGTCGCCGTACCGCGCCAGACCGCACCGGCCAGATGCGGGCGAAACTCCTGCAGCCGGTCCATCCAGAGCAGCGCCAGCTCGCGCAGCGCCAGCAGCTCTTGTGGCTGGGTGTCGCCACAGAACAGCTCGATATATTCACGCACCGCCTCTTCCAGCTGGTCGTTATCGGGCAGAGCCGTACGACTGGGCAGGGCCAGCTGGCGCACGGCGCGCTGCTTGGCCGGGCCCCACTCCAACCCTTCTTCGACCACGATGCGTGCCGCTGTCTGAGCGATTTCAGCTGTCAAATTATCCAAACTCATAGCGCGCTCTTCCGTAGCTTCCGCAGCAGTGTGCAATGCAGGTCATTTGCAGACATTGTGGCCCATGAAAGCGCGGACACTTTGGCCTATTCCGCACAAGGCTGATGTTTTGATAACTGGTAGCGCTTGATAGATCTCATCCTCAAGGTAAAAACACTTTCAAGCTAATATAAATAAAGCGCAACCAGCTATCAATTTGATAAGAAAGGTTACTGGCAGC
Source organism: Comamonas suwonensis (assembly GCF_012844455.2). Classification (GTDB taxonomy): domain Bacteria; phylum Pseudomonadota; class Gammaproteobacteria; order Burkholderiales; family Burkholderiaceae_C; genus Comamonas; species Comamonas suwonensis. The sequence continues at coordinate 137,801 of NZ_JABBCQ020000004.1, forward strand.
GCTTGCGCAACCGATAGATCGCCCTCAGGGTCTACGCACAAACGTAGAATCCCCGGCCATGCACATTCATATTCTGGGCATTTGCGGCACCTTCATGGGAGGTCTGGCCGCCTTGGCGCGTGAAGCCGGTCATAAAGTGACAGGCTGCGATGCGGGTGTCTACCCGCCAATGAGCGATCAGCTGCGCCAGCTGGGTATTGAGCTGATTGAGGGCTATGGCGCCGATCAGATTGCGCTCAAGCCCGATATGTATGTGATCGGCAATGTCGTCAGCCGCAAACACCTGCCCGACGGCTCGCCCAAATTCCCGCTGATGGAAGCCATTCTGGACACCGGTGCCGCGTACACCAGCGGCCCCCAGTGGTTAGCGGAACATGTGCTGCGCGGTCGCCATGTGCTGGCCGTCGCAGGTACGCACGGCAAGACCACCACCACATCCATGCTGGCATGGGTACTCGAATGCGCAGGTCTGCAACCGGGCTTTCTGGTGGGCGGTGTGCCGCTGGACTTTGGCGTCTCTGCCCGTCTGGGTGCGCCCAAGCGCCCCGCGACCGGCCCCGGCCCTATGGGCGACGAGCCCGTGTTTGTGATTGAAGCCGATGAATACGACACGGCCTTCTTTGACAAGCGCAGCAAGTTTGTGCACTACCGCCCTCGTACGGCCGTGCTGAACAACCTAGAATTCGATCACGCAGACATCTTTGACGATCTGGCTGCGATTGAACGCCAGTTTCACCATCTGGTGCGCACCGTTCCCTCCACCGGGCGCGTGGTGACTAACGGACTGGAAGAAAGCCTGACCCGCGTGTTGGGCCATGGTTGCTGGAGCGAAGTGCGCGCTTTCGGCACTGCTGTCAGCGATTTCAGCGCCGAAGGCGACCCCAGCGACTTTGCCGTGCTGCGCCATGGCAAGAAAGTGGGCCAGCTGACCTGGTCGCTGACTGGCGTGCACAACCAGCTCAACGCTCTGGCCGCCATTGCTGCCGCAGACCATCTGGGCGTCAGCGCCGAAGTCGCCTGCGAAGCCCTGTCACGCTTTCAGAGCGTCAAGCGCCGCATGGAACTGCGCGGCACGGTGAGCGGCATTGAAATCTACGACGATTTTGCCCACCACCCCACAGCCATCCGCACCACTCTGGACGGCCTCCGTCGCAAGCTCGGCCCCGATGCACGCATCCTCGCCGTCTTCGAGCCCCGCAGCAACACCATGAAACTGGGCACCATGAAGAGCCAGCTGCCCTGGTCGCTGGAAAGCGCTGACCTCGTCTTCTGTCACACCGCCGGCCTGGACTGGGATGCCGCAGAAGCCATGGAATCCATGGGCGTAGGCCCCGGCAAACGTGCTCAAGTCGCTGGCGATATCAGCACCTTGATTGGCCAGATCACCGCAGCAGCCAAGCCCGGTGACCATATTGTCGGCATGAGCAACGGCGGCTTTGGCGGCATCCACGCCAAGCTGCTTGAAGCACTGAAGTAAGCCAGAAACAAAAATGCCCACTGAGAAATCAACGGGCATTTTGTTTTCAAGAGCACACTTTAAAACTGGCGCTACTCCATGCCAGAGATGCCAAGCAAGAGCCGCCTCGCGGCGAAGGCACCCCTTTGGGGGAAGCCGCGCAGCGACTCAGGGGATGTCAATAACTAATCGACATTGCCGGCACATCCACCCGAATCAGCGGCTTGGACAGCACTGCCTGAGCGGCCACGGCATAAGTGTTACGCCAGTCTGCGCTCTCAAACAACTCGGGACGATTGCGCGCTTCACGCGCGACGACGACCAGCTTGTCGGCCAGCAGCACCTTGCCGGTGGCACGCAAAGGCTCGCACTCGAGGGAGATAAATTGCTGATCCAGCCAGCGACGACCTTCATCCGAACTCACAGTCGGCAGAGACTGGGTATCGACCCGGTATTCCAGGTCATCACCCAAAACCACGATTACTTCACTACGCATATATCTCCTCTCACTTCTGGTGACTGTTGCACCATTCGTTGTTGTGGCCACAGCTTAATAGTGGCCGAGGGGCTGAAGACGCTGCAAGCTGACAGCTTGCAAACAGCTGTGGCAACCAGTGCAGGCCCTGGCAAGATCCATCGGGCATCACAGCGGTTACAAAAACATGGTGTATGCAGCAGTGAAAAACCAATTAATTTGATAGCACCGAGCGCATACTTAGTATGAATATAAGGGCGAAAGTGTCTTTTTCAACCCCTGTTAAGAAACCGTAACTCTATTGTTATTGAGCCCCGTCACTGCAGGCTTGAAATTTCAACGAGAGCACTTACATACTTGGCAGCTTATTTGTGAGTTGCACAGCAACGCCCCCAGGAGCCCATGAACATGACCGCTGAAAACATCTATCAAGAATTACGCGAGAACCTGCAGCAACTGGAAGTTGAGTTGCAAGCCCAGAAACTCTGGTCAGCAGTGGCTCCTGACCCCAAGGCGCTGGAGTCCACAACGCCCTTTATGTATGACACCCTCAAGCTGCATGAATGGCTACAGTGGGTCTACATTCCGCGCCTGCGCGCCCTGATGGATGCCAAGGGCACCCTGCCTCATCAAAGCCATGTCTACCCACTGGCCAGCCATGAGTGGGAGCAGCACACCCACTTCGACAAAGGCCAATTGCTGCGTCTCATCAACCGCATTGATTCAACCCTCAACGGCTGCGAAATGACCCCAGAATCCATTCCAGACGCCAAACACTAAGCCCTCACCTGATCTATATAGCCCTATAGATCAACAAACAGGCCACAAGACGCAATTGTCTTGTGGCCTGTTTCGTTCAAGCAAGGCGCGCTGATCAGGCGGCCACTTCAGCTTCTTTCACGCTGGCCACAGCCGCCTGACGGCGCTGAAGCACGGCTTGCGACAGCTCTTCCATCGTGGCGACAGAGTCTTCCCAGTTCAGGCAGGCATCGGTAATGCTCTGGCCATAAGTCAGTTTGCTGACCTCGTCCTTGCCGGGGGTGAATTTCTGGGCTCCGCCGACCAGGTGGCCTTCAATCATCACACCGAACACTCTGTTCGAGCCACCAGCGATCTGAGCGGCAATGTCGCGTGCGACATCCTTCTGGCGCTCGTGCTGCTTGCTGCTGTTCGCGTGGCTGCAGTCCACCATCAAGGTCGGCATCAGGCCTGCTGCCTCCAGATCCTTGCAAGCAGCGGCCACATGATCCGCATCATAGTTAGGTGTCTTACCACCGCGCAAAATGACGTGGCAATCTTGATTGCCACCAGTGTGCACAATTGCGACCTGACCATTCTTGTGCACAGACAGGAAATGGTGACCACGGCTAGCGGACTGGATGGCATCGGTTGCGATGCGAATATTGCCATCCGTACCATTCTTGAAACCGATGGGTGCCGAGATGCCCGAAGCCAGTTCTCGGTGCACCTGGCTTTCCGTCGTACGGGCACCAATCGCACCCCAGCTGATCAGGTCGGCGATGTACTGGGGAGAGATCACGTCCAGGAACTCGCTGGCAGCAGGCACACCCATGCGGTTGATGTCGATCAGCAGCTGACGTGCAATGCGCAGGCCTTCATCAATGCGGTAGCTCTGGTCTAGGTAGGGGTCGTTAATCAAGCCCTTCCAGCCCACCGTGGTACGGGGCTTCTCGAAATACACGCGCATCACTACTTCCAGCGTGTCCTTGTACTGCTCACGCACCACGGCCAGGCGGCGGGCGTATTCCAAAGCCGCAGCCGGATCGTGAATCGAGCAAGGGCCGACGATGACCAGCAGGCGATCATCCTCGGCACGCATGATGTTGTGGATGCTGCGACGGGTGTCGCTGATCAGCGTCTCCACGGCAGTGCCGCAGATGGGGAAGAAACGAATGAGGTGCTCTGGAGGGGGTAACACTGTGATGTCCTTGATACGTGCGTCATCGGTCTGGCCTGTCTTGGGAGAACCGGTGCGATACCAGGAGTCAGTGGCGGAAGTGTTCAGAGCAGTCATGGCAATCTTTCGTGAAGTCTTTGATCTTTGAAAACCGGGGGAGCTGGAACGTGGGCATAAAAAAACCGCCGGGCTTTGCAGCTTCGGCGGTTCTTTGGGAGGTGTTTGCGGGGTGCGCGCTATTACCTCTCAGCCGCCTGGGGCGAGAGCCAAAAGTAAAAGAAATAAGCGCGTTGGGTTTGCATGTCTTTCAATGTAGCACAGCTATTTTGCAATGCAACATCAGCGGCAGGCGCAAAAGTCTCGCCAAAAAAACACTTCCCCTCTGAAAAAAGGAATTCTTTTGATGATTTTTAAACGCAGTAATTTTGCGTTTTTCTTAATTTTTTAGAATTTTATTGAATTGAAAACGGTTTCACCCATAATCAATGCAATTTTTCAGCGAAAATGCCGTATTTATCGCTTAGCCATCACCCCCCTGAAAAACCGATCTTTTCAACCCTTTTCAAGACCCAGAAATAACAAAACCCCGGCCTGCCATGCAGAGCGGGGTTGAGCATTTCAGCGGGCAAGCCGCCGAAAAGTGCCGTATCAGGCCGTTCCGCCGACCGTCAGGCCATCGATACGCAGCGTAGGCTGGCCCACACCCACAGGCACGCTCTGACCTTCCTTGCCGCAGGTGCCCACACCGGAGTCCAGGCGCATATCGTTGCCGATCATGCTGATGTGCTTGAGCGACTCTGGGCCGCTTCCGATGATGGTCGCACCCTTGACGGGGTACTGGATCTTGCCGTTTTCCACCCAATAGGCTTCGCTGGCCGAGAACACAAACTTGCCGCTGGTAATGTCCACCTGCCCACCGGCGAAGTTGCTGGCGTACAGGCCCTTTTTGATGGAGCCGATGATTTCCTGCGGGTCCTTATCGCCACCCAGCATGTAAGTATTGGTCATGCGCGGCATAGGGATGTGCGCATAGCTTTCACGACGACCATTACCCGTGGGCTTGACGCCCATGAGGCGGGCATTCATCGAATCCTGAATGTAGCCCTTCAAAATACCATCCTCAATCAGCACATTGCGCTGGCTGACATGGCCTTCATCATCCACATTGAGCGAACCACGGCGATCAGGGATCGTGCCATCGTCCAGCACGGTGACGCCCTTGGCAGCTACGCGCTGACCGATGCGACCACTGAAGGCGCTGGAGCCTTTGCGGTTGAAATCGCCTTCCAGACCATGACCGACGGCTTCATGGAACAGCACGCCGGGCCAGCCCGAGCCCAGCACCACCGTCATCACGCCCGCAGGCGCGGGGCGTGATTCGAGGTTGACCAGTGCGGAGTGCACGGCTTCATCCACGTACTGGGTGATTTGCTCATCGCTGAAGTAAGCCAGACCGAAGCGTCCGCCGCCACCGGAAGAGCCCACCTCACGGCGGCCCTTTTGCTCAGCAATGACGGTCACCGACAGGCGCACCAGCGGTCGCACGTCAGCGGCCAGCGTGCCATCGGCACGGGCGACCATCACCACATCGTATTCGCTGGCCAGACCGGCCATGACTTGCACCACGCGAGGGTCCTTGGCACGCGCCAGCTTTTCCACCTTGCCCAGCAGTTCGACCTTGGCCGTGCTGTCCATCGTGCTGATGGGGTCCAGTTCAGGGTAGAGAGAGCGGCTTTGCGCAATCTTCTGGACACCAACCTTGACACGGCGGGTCTGGGTTGCGCTGGAGATGGAGCGCACGGTGCGTGCGGCATCCAGCAAGGAGGCTTCGGAAATATCGTCGGAATAGGCAAATGCCGTCTTCTCGCCGCTGACAGCGCGAACGCCCACGCCTTGATCAATGGAGAAGGAGCCAGTCTTGACGATGCCCTCTTCCAAGCTCCAGCCTTCGGCGCGGGTGTACTGGAAATAGAGATCGGCGTCATCCACCTGGTGCGAGCGAATTTCGGCAAGCGCGCGCGCAAGATGGGTTTCGTCCAGGCCGAAAGGCTCAAGCAGCAACTGACGGGCCGTGGCCAAGCGTTCGATGGTGGGTTCGCGGGAAATCATGGATACATTGTAGAGATAGCTACAAGTCCTGACGCATTGGTGGATGCACCATAAAAAAGAGCGGAATGTCCCCCCACCAGGCTGGACAACATTCCGCTCTATTCACTCGCGCAGGTTTCTGTGCTGCCCGCATTGCATCACAGAAGCCCCTTGGGCCTTTGCCGCTCCCGCATGATCGGTCTTCTGGCCCCTCCAGAGTCGTTTGTAAACGCTGTTCACACTCCAGGCAAGAGGTCAAAGGGAACTACTGGCTATTTTCAATGCTGTAAACGCCCCGCTGACTCATGAAATCAGAGTCAAATCACGCGCTACCGCTTTATGAACAAGCGCTTGCAGCTTCTTTTTTGATAGCAGTTAGTTGTCCCCGGATTTTTACCCATGGGGAATATGCCCATCACCGCCCGGCAACTGACGCTGCGCCCGCGAAACCGACATCAGCACGCCTAGCGCCAGCCCCAGCGTGACCATGGCGGTGCCGCCATAACTGATAAAGGGCAAAGGCACGCCTACCACGGGAAGAATGCCGCTGACCATGCCCATGTTCACAAAGGCATAGGTAAAGAAAATCATGGCCACGGCGGCAGCCATGAGACGGCCAAACAACGAGTTGGCATGCATGGCAATCGCCAGGCCGCGCCAGACCAGCAGCAAGAAACCGACGATGATGAACAGATTACCCACCAGCCCGAACTCTTCGGAATAGGCGGCAAAAATGAAGTCGGTGGTGCGCTCGGGAATGAATTCAAGGTGGGTCTGCGTGCCGGCCATGAAGCCCTTGCCCCAGATCCCGCCCGAGCCAATGGCGATCATGCCCTGAATAATGTGAAAGCCCTTGCCCAACGGGTCACGCGTGGGGTCCAGCAGCGTGCAGACTCTGGTGCGCTGGTAGTCATGCAGCAGATACCAGCTCACGCCGTCAGCGCAGAGCTGCGGCTCGAACCAGACGATGAGAAAGATGCCGACCACGGCCAGCACCACAGGCGGCACGATGAGTTTCCAGGGCAGGCCCGCAAAGAAGATGACAGACAGGCCCGCAGCCATCACCAGCAGCGAAGTGCCCAAGTCAGGCTGCTTCATGATCAGCCCCACGGGAACCATGAGCAGCACAAAGGCAATCGCAAAGTCTGAAGCACGCAAATTACCTTCGCGGCGCTGAAACCACCAGGCCAGCATCAGCGGCGTGGCAATTTTCAAAATCTCGGAGGGCTGAATCACCACGCCCACATTCACCCAGCGCGTAGCCCCCTTCTTGGTAATACCAAAAAGCACCACGGCCACCAGCAGCGCCACACCCACGGCATACAGCGGCACGGCCACCTTCATCAGCTGCTGCGGCGGTATCTGCGCCAGCAAAAACAGCAGGCCCGCCGCAATCAGCATGTTGCGCCCGTGATCCACAAAGCGCGTACCGTGATCGAAGCCCGCCGAGTACATGGCCAGCAACCCGGCCCCCGCGAGCATGGCTATAAACAAAAGCAGCAGAAAGTCAAAGCCGCGAAACAGCGGAACAATGCGCTGCAACAGCGAGGGTTTATCGAATTCGATGGCGGACATGGGCGGCAATTATCGGGGGAGCAGACCTCCGTGCGCATTGCAAGGTTGAGCTTTGCTGACGACTCAATACTGATGCACCCCATTCAGCCCGCTACAGGCCTTCCCCGCTGATAGGCTAAGGCCTAAACAGGCCACAATGATCGGTACTGAAAAGCTGCTTTATTAACGAGAGGAGATTGCCGCCATGACAACCACCCACCTGCTTTATCTGCACGGCTTTCGCTCCTCCCCTCAATCCAACAAGGCCCGCATCATGGCGGACTACGTCAGCGCCAAGCACCCCAAGGTTCGTTGGTGGTGCCCGCAACTGCCGCCGTCCCCGCGCGATGCCGCATCTTTGATTGTCGAAGGCATTGCCAGCTGGCCGCGCCAGAGCATGTCCGTCATGGGCTCATCGCTGGGCGGTTATTACGCCAGCTGGGTGGCGCAACTGGCCCGCTGCAAGAGCGTGCTGATCAACCCAGCCGTAAACCCGGCCCGTGATCTGGAGAAATACATTGGCGAGCAAGCCAGCTGGCATGACCCGGAAGAAAAATTCTTCTTTCGTCCTGAATACATCGATGAATTGCGCCTGCTCGACACCCGCAGCATGACGCCCGCAGCCCCGGAGATGGTTTTGATTGCCCAGGGTGACGAGGTGCTGGACTGGACCGAAATGAGCGCGCGCTACCCCCACGCCCTGCAACTGGTGCAGGAAGGTGGCGACCATGCCCTGTCTAATTTTGAGGAATACCTGGGCCGCGTGGAAGAATTTCTGACCCTGGCTTGAGCTCAACCAGGAATTCAGACCACGCTAGGTCGTCCGCTCGTGGGAAAATACACGGCTATGCACGCACTGTTTGAAGAAGCCGGCAAATTTCTGGCCGGACGCATCCTCTCTGAAGCCGAATCCTCTGCCCAAGTCGAACTGGACTCGGGCAAACGGGTCAAGGTCAAGTCCGCCAATATCCTGCTCAAGTTCGAGAAACCGGCTCCCGCCGAGCTGATGGCCCAGGGCCAGGCACTGGCCAGCGAGATCGATCTGGATCTGGCCTGGGAATTTGCGCCCGATGAAGAGTTTGGCTTTGCCGACTTGGCGCGCGACTATTTTTCCGAGTCGGCCACGCTGGCACAGCAGGCCGGTGCGCTGTTCTGCCTGTTTGATGCACCGCACTACTTCCGCCGCGCAGGCAAGGGCCGCTTCAAGAAAGCGTCTGCTGAAATCCTGCAGCAGGCGCTGGCGGCCATTGAAAAGAAAAAGCTGATTCAGGCGCAGATTGACGGCTGGGCCGAAGAGCTGGGCCGCGGCGAATGCCCGCAGGCCATTCGCGAGCAGCTCTACAAAATTCTGTTCAAGCCTGACAAGAACGCCCCTGAATACAAGGCCGTAGTCGAGGCCAGCCGCGCCACCCGCATGGCCCCACTGGACCTGCTACACCGCGCAGGCGCCATCGACTCGGCCTACCAGTTCCACTGGAAGCGCTTCCTGTTCGACAACTTTCCCAAAGGCACGGGCTTCCCGGCTCTGGAAGCACCCCAGCCACCTGCAGACCTGCCTCTGGCCGAGGTCAAGGCGTTCTCCATCGACGATTCGGCGACCACTGAAATCGATGATGCCCTGTCCGTCACCGGTCTGGGCACTGGCACGGTTACCGTGGGTATTCACATTGCCGCCCCCGGCCTGGCCATCACGCCCGGCAGCGAGCTGGACAAGCTGGGCCGCAACCGCCTGTCCACGGTCTACATGCCCGGCTACAAGATCACCATGCTGCCTGATGAGGTGGTGCAGATTTACACACTGGATGAAGGCCGCGCCAACCCCGCCGTGTCGCTGTATGTGACCATCAACGAGGACACGCTGGAGACCACGGCCACCGAAACCCGTCTTGAGCGCGTGCCCGTGGATGTCAACTTCCGCTACGACAAGCTCGACCATATCGTGACCGAAGAGTGGCTGAGCGATACCTCGATTGAGGTCGAAAACACGCCAGAGTCCTTGCTGAACAAGCGCAAGGAGCTCACATTTTTGCAGCGCTGGTCCAAATTTCTCAAGGCCAACCGCGAAGTGGTGCGTGGCAAGCCCGAGAACTTCAGCCGCCCGGACTACAACTTCCGGCTCGTCGGCAACGACGGTGCCGAACCCAATGGCAGCGAGCAGGTGCAGATCTCCGTGCGCAAGCGTGGCGCGCCGCTGGACCTGATCGTGGCCGAAGCTGCGATTGTGGCCAACAGCACCTGGGGTCTGATGCTGGCCGAGCACGGCGTGCCCGGCATCTACCGCAGCCAGGCCAGCCTGGCCCCTGGCATGAAGGTGCGCATGAGCACCAAGGCGCTGCCCCACGCCGGTATTGGCGTGAAGGCCTACTCCTGGGCCACCTCCCCGCTGCGCCGCTATGTGGACTTGGTCAACCAGTGGCAGATCATTGCTTGCGCCCGCCACGGTAAGACTGCCGCCCTGGCTGCGCCCTTCAAGCCCAAGGATGCTGAGCTGTTCGGCATCATCAGCAGCTTTGATGGTGCTTACAGCGCCTACAACAGCTACCAGGCCGGTATGGAACGTTTCTGGACGCTCAAGTATCTGGAGCAGAACGGCATTACCGAGCTGACGGCCAGCGTATTCAAGGAAGGCCCCAATGGTTCTTTCCTGGTGCGCGCCGACAATCTGCCGCTGGTGCTGCCTGTGCTGGGCGCGCAAAACCTGCCGCGTGGTGCACATATCCGCATCAAGCTCGGCGAGATTGACGAAATCTCACTGGACATCACCGGTACGCTGATCGAGCGTCTGGATGCCAGCGCCGATGCGCAGGCCGAAGGTGACGACAGCGGCGAGGACGATGACGACACGGTGGCCGGTCCTATCGCCATTGCGGTGGACATGAACGACGCCGAAGCCCCTGCCGCCGACAAGCCACAGTCCTGACCTCTACTCACCATCGCCCTGACGCCGCCGTGAAACTGCCCTCCTCTCTTCAACGACTGAGCACGCTGCAGCTGGCGCTGGGCGTATCGATTGCCGTACATGCCGTATTGCTGACCATCCGGTTTGTAGACCCTGAGAGCTTCGAGCGCGTGTTTCAGGACACGCCTCTGGAAGTGATTCTGGTCAACGCCCGCGCCAACGAGACACCGGACAAGGCTGCGGCCATTGCCCAGACCTCGCTGGCCGGCGGCGGCGATGCGGAAAAGGGGCGGGCCACCAGCCCCATGCCCTACTCGGCCCTCACCGCTGTGGGCGATGATTTTGAGGAAAAGCAGCGCCAGCTCGACGCCATGCAGGAGCAGCAGCATCAGTTGCTGACCCAACTGCGCCAGCAAGTCGCCGCGCTGCCTCCCATGGACCCGCGCCTGAACGCCGAGAATCCGGCCAAGGAATCGCAGGAAGAAAAGCGGCTGCAGCTCATCAAGATGCTGGCCGAGATTGAAAAGCGCATCAACGCCGAGAACGCTCGCCCCAAAAAGCGCTACATCAGTCCCTCAACCAAGGAAGCCGTGTATGCCGTCTATTACGACGCGCTGCGCCGCAAGGTGGAAGACAAGGGCACAGAGAACTTCCCCGAAAACAAGGGCCAGAAGCTCTACGGCGAGCTGGTCCTTGTGCTGACTGTGAACCACGACGGCCACGTGCTGTCCACCGAAGTGGTGCAAGGCTCGGGCAACCGCATGCTGGATACCCGCGCCGAAGCCATTGCCCGCGCTGCCGGCCCCTACGGCCACTTTGGCCCGGCCATGCGCACCAAGGCCGATCAGATCGCCGTGGTCTCGCGCTTTCTCTTCACCCGCGACCAGACGCTGGAAACCAGCGTGCACTAAGCCCCGGCTGTGCCCCCACCGCATCACCAGCGGCTGCTGCAGCAGCCCCGACTTTCATGACCGCCACCACCGACTCGTACTGCGTTGCAGGCAACCCCGTTGCCCATAGCCGCTCCCCCTGGATTCACGCCCGTTTTGCCGAACTGACAGGCCAGCCACTGAGCTATGAGCGCACATGGGTCCCGCTCGACGGCTTTGCGACCTTTGTGCAGGACTTCGCCGCCGCCGGTGGCAAGGGCTGCAACGTCACCGTGCCCTTCAAGCTGCAGGCGGCCGAGTTGGCTACCAGCGCCAGCGAGCGCGTGCGTCTGGCCGGTGCCGCCAACACCCTGGTCTTCAGCGCCAGCGGCATTCATGCGGACAATACCGATGGTCTGGGCATCGTGGCCGATATCACCCGCAACGCGGGCATCGCGATTGCCGGGTGTGATGTGCTGCTGCTGGGTGCGGGTGGCGCAGCGGCTGGCGCTTTAGGCTCATTGCTGGAGCAAAAGCCCCGCCGTATTGCCGTGGTGAACCGCACCCACGCCAGAGCCGAAGTACTGGTCGCCCAGCACGCCGCTATCGCCGCGCTACATAAAGTAGAGCTGATTGCGCTTGAAAGACAGGCGCTAGAGGCCGATTTGACGCAATGTTTCGACATCATCATCAACGCCACGGCCAGCAGTTTGTCCGGGGCTGATGTGCCCGCGCCCGCCAGCGTGCTGCACGCACGCAGTCTGGCCTACGACATGATGTATGGTCCCGCCGCCCAAAATTTCCTGGACTGGGCCAGCAGCCATGGCGCGCTAGCGCGTGATGGCCTTGGCATGCTGGTGGAGCAAGCCGCTGAGTCCTTTGCCATGTGGCGCGGCGTGCGCCCGCCCTCGGCTCAAGTCCTGGCGGAATTACGCGAACTGCTGCAAACCGAAGCCGCGCGTTAATACGGCCTGCTCGCCATGAAAGCCTTTGCCCGTCTGCTCCTGCTGGTGCTTTGCGCAGCTTTGCTGCTGCAATTATTTTTTGTAGCACGCATCGCAGTCATGGCTTGGCTTGACCCGGAATCCACGACCTATCAGCGCTCTGAAGCGTGGCAATTGGCCCATAGTGAAGACGGTCTGCGCTGGCGCCAGCAATGGGTGGACTACGGAAAAATCTCCAGCAATTTGACACGTGCGGTGATTGCGTCTGAGGATGCTGGCTTTATGGATCACCACGGCGTGCAGTGGGATGCCATCCAGAAAGCCTGGCAACGCAACGCAAAGGCCGAAGCCAAAGCTGAGCAAAGCGATAGCGGAAAACCGGCCAAGGTCTATGGCGGCTCCACCATCACACAGCAGCTGGCCAAGAACCTGCTGCTCTCTGGCGAGCGCAATTTTCTGCGCAAGGGGCAAGAGCTGCTCCTCGCCCAGTTGCTGGAGTTGATGTTGAGCAAGCAGCGCATTCTGGAGATTTATCTCAACAACGTGGAATGGGGCCATGGCGTATTTGGTGCCGAAGCTGCTGCCCAGCACTACTTTCGCAAAAGCGCAGCCCAGCTCAGCGCCAGCGATGCAGCCCGGCTTGCCGCCATGCTGCCTGCACCCAAGCGCTTTGAAAAAATGCCACAGTCGCGCTATCTGGCTCAGCGCACGCGCACTATTGCAAGATACATACCGATGGTGACCGCCCCTTGAGAAGCGCTACAGTCAAACCATGCGAATTCTAGGAATCGACCCCGGCCTGCAGACCACGGGCTTTGGCGTTATCGACATGGCAGGCCAGCGCCTGAGCTATGTGGCCAGCGGCACCATACGCACCAACAAAATGGAGCTGGGTGATTTGCCGGGTCGCCTCAAAGTGCTGTTTGACGGTATCTCGGAAGTCGCTTCACGCTACAGCCCTGATTGCTCTGCTGTAGAAATCGTCTTCGTCAACGTCAACCCCCAGTCCACCTTGCTGCTGGGACAAGCACGCGGCGCAGCGCTGACAGCACTGGTCAACGCCAACCTTCCTGTGTCTGAGTACACCGCCTTGCAGATGAAAAAAGCCGTGACCGGCCATGGCCGTGCGGCCAAAAATCAGATTCAGGAAATGGTCAAACGCCTGCTGCAGCTGCCCGGCCTGCCCGGCACCGATGCCGCCGATGCACTGGGGCTGGCCATTACCCATGCCCACGCCCACGCGGCCATGAGCTTGATGGCCAAATCCACCGATCTGCAGCGCAAGCAGCACGCCATGTTCAAGGGCGGAAGAGTCTATTAACCCCCTGTGCCGCTTTGCGGCTTCCCCCAGGAGACGGCGCGGTCGCCGCGAGGCGGCTTTTGCTGGGCGCCTCTGATCTGGCTCATGCTCATTGCCGCTGCGCGTCCAGACGCAAAAAAGCCGTGGCACGCCACGGCTTTCTTTTGGGTTCGCTCAGGTTCTTAGCGCCGTTAACACAACCCAGTAAACCAAAGATTTACGGTTGAGACGAAGCGCGAGGCCGAAGGCAGTACAACAGGTACAACTAGGCGAAGCAACGACGTATCAAGGGCTGTGTGGGCGGCTCTTAATAGCCGCCCAGCACCATATTGGCGATCACGCCCGTGGCAATGCCGATCAACAAATAGTCAGCACCGTTCTGCACCCATTGATAGCCACGCGGAGGAGCCGATAAGTGGTGGCCGCGCCAGTCGTTGACGACATAGTGGTGCGAGCGGTACTGGGGCGGCACGCGGTAGCCGCGCTGCCAGTTGTGGTCTGGGCCGGCACCACGGCGATCATCGCGGCGGTCATAGCGGTTATCAGCCCGGCGCTCGTCAAAACGGCGATCGTCACGGCGCTGGTTGTCGTGGCTGCGACCACGGTCATCATGGCGGCCGCCATGGCGCATGTCTTGCGAACCATGGCCGGGAGGCGGGCCGGGCTGGGCCTGGACGGCCAGACTCCCCAAACCCAGACAGGCAGCGACGGAGGCGGAAAGAATGCGAGAGGTCAGACGGGACATAGTTTTTCCTTTCTGAAGCAAGGCACGTAACAGATTGCGAGGCCATGCATGCATCTTCGCCCAATCACGCCCAGCGGCAAGCTGAACCTAGGTCTTTTACCGCTTTTTTGCCTGTGCTTTACAAAGCAAATACAGCTGTAGCGCTTGTGTATCAAGCTCTGACAGCTATGCATTTCAAATGCATCAACATCAACATGGCGACAATGCCTAGATAACGCGCCCCACCAACATCACGGCAAAAAAGGCCAATCCCGCAATCACCGTCCACTTGAACAACAAAAAGCCCAGGCGCTTGTACGACTGCTTGCCAGTCCCGAGATAGAAGGCAAAGCTCAATGCCGAAGCCAGAATCAGCAGCGTGGCCAGCCAGCGAAAGATCAGCATGCTGCCTCGCTTACCAGGCCTGCGCCGGCAGCGCAAAACCTTGAGGTGCCTGGCGCTCGTTCTCGAAGGTCACAATTTCCCAGGTCTCGGGCTGAGCCAGCATGGCACGCAATAGCTTGTTGTTCAGGCCGTGACCCGAGCGAAAGGCGCTATAGGCACCGAGGATGGGTTTGCCGATCAGGTACAAGTCGCCGATGGCATCCAGAATCTTGTGCTTGGCGAACTCGTCGTCATAGCGCAAGCCATCGCTATTGAGCACCTTGTAGTCATCCATGACGATGGCGTTATCCAGCCCACCGCCCAGCGCCAGACCGTTGTTGCGCAGCATTTCCACATCCTTGGTAAAGCCAAAGGTGCGGGCTCGCGCGATGTCGCGGGTGTAGTTGTCGACCCCCATATCAAACTCCACACACTGCCCCGTGGAATCCACTGCCGGGTGGGCAAAGTCGATCTCAAAGCGCAGCTTGAAGCCGTGATAGGGGTCAAAACGTGCCCACTTCAGGCTCTGGCCCTCGCCTTCTCGCACTTCAACCGGGCTCTTGATGCGGATAAAGCGCTTGGGCGCTTTTTGCAGCTCAATGCCTGCGCTTTGCAGCAAAAACACGAAGGACGAAGACGAGCCATCCAGAATCGGCACTTCTTCAGCCGTAGTGTCCACATAGATGTTGTCGATGCCCAGACCGGCGATGGCCGACATCAGGTGCTCCACCGTATGCACCTTGGCACCACCGGTGCCGATGGTAGACGCCATGCGCGTATCGGTCACGGCCTCGGCAGAAATAGGAATATCCACAGGCTCAGGCAAATCCACGCGACGAAATACGATGCCGGTATCAGGCTGGGCAGGGCGCAGTGTCAACTCGACACGCTGGCCGCTGTGCAGGCCCACGCCTACGGCACGGGAAATAGTCTTGATGGTGCGTTGCTGAAGCATGTCGTTATTTTAAATGCGACAACCCCGAGAAGGCATATACCAACTCAGGGTTGTCTTAATCGCTGCGATACAGCGAACTGATGGGCCTCAACTCTTAACGAACCAAAGCTGCTAACGGCTGACGCAAACCGCTTGAATAGGCACGCCCCATCAAAGAGACAGCAAGCAAGGGACGCCCCGCAGCGATGCTGTCGTCCCCCTCCCGCAAGGCGAGAGAGGGGGAAAGCGCAAAGCGCCTCAGGGGGTGTTTCCCTCAATCAGCCTGCTTGCGCAGGAATGCGGGGATTTCCACATCATCCATGCCACCAGACGCCAGTGCGCTCACACGCTCCGAAGCCTGGGTGCGGTTGGTGCGCCAGACGCTGGGCACATTGGTATTGGCCGTGCCGTAATCCAGACCGCCAATGGGAGGCAGACCCACTGCGACGTTGTCAGTACCAGTGCGCAAACCGCCCTGCACCACCTGAATGTTCTGGCGGCGCACGTTGGGGCGCGACAGGCCGGTAGCGACCACGGTCACGCGGATTTCATCACCCAGCGAGTCGTCGTAGGCAGCGCCGTAGATCACGTGTGCATCAGGCGAAGCGTAGGCATTGATGGTGGACATGGCCAGACGCGACTCGGACAGCTTCAGGCTGCCCTTCGCCGCAGTCACCAGCACCAGCACACCCTTGGCACCAGACAGATCAATGCCTTCGAGCAATGGGCAAGCCACCGCTTGCTCGGCAGCGATGCGGGCACGGTCAGGGCCTGCGGCCTTGGCCGTGCCCATCATGGCCTTGCCTGGCTCGCCCATCACGGTGCGCACGTCTTCAAAGTCGACGTTCACATGGCCGTACTCGTTGATGATTTCGGCAATACCGCCCACGGCGTTCTTCAGAACATCGTTGGCATGGGCAAACGCCTCATCCTGGGAGATATCGTCACCCAGCACATCGAGCAGCTTTTCATTGAGCACCACGATCAGCGAGTCCACATTCGCTTCCAGCTCGGCCAGGCCGTTGTCAGCGTTTTGCATGCGGCGGCCACCTTCCCAGTCGAAAGGCTTGGTCACCACACCCACCGTCAGAATGCCCATTTCCTTGGCCACTCGTGCGATCACAGGCGATGCACCGGTACCAGTACCACCACCCATGCCCGCCGTAATGAAGAGCATGTGAGCGCCTTCAATCGCAGCGCGAATATCGTCCACCGCCAGCTCCGCAGACTCACGCCCCTTTTCAGGCTTGCTGCCTGCGCCCAGGCCGCTGCCCCCCAGATGGATGGTGCGGTGGGCGCGGCTGCGCAGCAGAGCTTGAGCATCGGTATTGGCCGTGATGAATTCAACGCCTTGCACGCTGCGTTCAATCATGTGGTCAACGGCATTACCGCCGCCGCCGCCGACGCCGATCACCTTGATCTGCGTGCCTTGGTTGAATTCTTCAGTTTCAATCATGTCGATAGGCATGGTGATGCTCCTGTTCTCTAGTGGTGGTTTGTCGCTGCAGTGGAAAAGAAATCGTCGAAACGTGAGGCGTTTGCTGTCGTCGCCTTCGATACCGAAAAAAGTCCATCGAAGGGGGGCCGGTAATGAACATGCGATGAGGGTTCATGTCAGAAGTTCCCCACGATAAAGTCTTTGAACCGGCCAAAAGCGGTCTTCATGGAACCGCTTTTCTGGGCCACCTTGTAGCCGCGCATGCGTGCCAGGCGTGCTTCATCAAGCAAGCCCATCACGGTGGCAGCACGGGGCTGGGCAACCATGTCGGCCAGCGCACCCGAATATTTAGGAAGACCACGGCGCACGGGCTTGAGGAAGATGTCCTCGCCCAGCTCGATCATTCCGGGCATGACGGCACTGCCGCCGGTAAGCACGATGCCCGAAGACAGAACTTCTTCGTACCCAGACTCGCGGATGACTTGCTGCACCAACGAGAAAATTTCTTCGACACGCGGCTCAATCACACCCGCCAGCGCCTGCTTGCTGATCATGCGGGGGCTGCGGTCACCAAGGCCCGGCACTTCGACTTGCGCGTCGGGGTCGGCCAGCAACTGCTTGGCGTAGCCGCTTTCAACCTTGATATCTTCCGCATCCTTGGTGGGCGTGCGCAGCGCCATGGCGATGTCGCTGGTGATCAGGTCACCGGCAATCGGAATCACGGCTGTGTGACGAATAGCGCCACCCGTGAAGATAGCCACATCGGTCGCACCCGCACCGATATCGACCACCGCCACGCCCAGCTCGCGCTCGTCGTCGGTCAGCACGGCTTGCGCGGATGCCAGTGGGTTGAGCAGCAACTGCTCCACTTCCAGGCCGCAGCGACGCACGCACTTGATGATGTTCTCGGCAGCACTTTGCGCACCGGTCACGATGTGAATCTTGGCTTCGAGGCGAATGCCGCTCATGCCGATGGGCTCGCGCACTTCGTGACCGTCAATGACGAACTCCTGCGCTTCCACCAACAGCAGTCGCTGATCGGACGAAATATTGATGGCCTTGGCGGTTTCCATCACGCGGGCCATGTCGGTGGACGAGACTTCCTTGTCCTTGATGGCCACCATGCCGCTGGAATTGAGGCCACGGATATGACTGCCCGTGATGCCGGTACAGACCCGCTGAATTTTGCAGTCGGCCATCAACTCGGCCTCTTTCAGGGCCTGCTGAATGCTCTGCACGGTAGCGTCGATATTGACAACCACGCCGCGCTTGAGGCCGTTGCTGGGCGCTACACCCAGACCCGCCAGCTTGAGCTCTCCATTGGACAGAACCTCAGCCACCACAGCCATGACTTTGGCTGTGCCGATATCCAGCCCAACGATCACATCCTTGTATTCTCTTGCCATATCAGCATCCGCCCTCGGTAAGTTCCGTCTTGTCTTTATGTGCGCCTTGCATACCTGCGTTCCTGCTCCGGTTCATCGTCTGGGCCTGGCAGATGCCGGCGCGGAGGATCCAGTTGTTACGCCCTTGAGTCGCAAGGCATAGCCGTCTTCGTAGCGCAAATCAGCGGATGCAAGATCCGCAGCCGAGCGCTGGTATTGAGAAGTAATCTGAGGCAATGTGCGCACCAGGCGCTGCACGCGTTGCAGCACGTCTTCCGTCGTGCCGCCACCCAGTTCAATCTGAGCATCGTTGTCCAGCACAGCATCCCAGCTGCCACGGGCATTCAGCGTCAGACTGTCCAGCCCCACATGCAGTGGCTTCAGTGCTGGAGCCAGCGAGTGGTACATCTGCAGCACGCGCGGGGCCGAACCCTCAGGCCCTTGCAGCCGCGGCAGACCTTCGCGGTCGAGCTCACCCAGGTTAGCTTCAAACACTTCACCGGCCTTGTTCACCAGACCGGTGCTGGTCTCCGGACCCCAGAAGGCCTCCGCCACATGCTCCTTCAAAGACACGCGCAGGCCATTCGGGTATTCGCGGCGCACCTGCGCCTCCCGAACCCAGGGCACTTGCTCAAAGGCATGCTGAGCCGCCTTCAGGTCCACGGTAAAGAAGTTGCCTTTGAGCACGGGCGCCACATTGGCGCGCAGCGTCACGGCGTTGTTGTGCACCAACTCACCTTCCACCACGATGCGGCCAATATTGAAGGCCGGAGTTCGCATCAACCACCACCCCACAGTCATCACGCACGCGGCCAAGCACCCCATGAACATGACCGTGGCGGTGATGTTCATGAGCTTGACGTCGAACGGGACGACAGATGTGGGCTGGCTGCGGTTCATGGCTTCTCCGCGTCTCCATCCAGTGCGCTCATGGCCAGAATGCCCAAGCACAGGTTTTCATAACTCACACCGGAGGCTCTCGCAGCCATGGGAACGAGAGAATGCCCTGTCATGCCCGGCGACGTATTGATTTCCAGCAAGAAAGGCTTGCGATCGCTGGCGCGAATCATGATGTCGGCACGTGCCCAGCCCCGGCAGCCCAGCGTGCGGAAGGCTTTTTCCACAATGCGCTGGATCTCGGTCTCTTCATCTGCCGGCAGACCGCTGGGGCAGTGGTACTGCGTGGTGTCGGTGAAGTACTTGTTCTGATAGTCGTAGTTGCCTTCGGGCGCCACGATGCGAATCACGGGCAGCGCGCCCGCCTTGGCACCGGTGCCCAGCACGGGGCAGGTCGTTTCATCACCGGTGATGAATTCCTCGCACAGCACTTCTGCGTCGTACTGTGCGGCCAGCGCATAGGCCTTGGCACATTCCTCGGCATTCATCACCTTGGTCAGACCGATGCTGGAGCCATCACGTGCGGGCTTGACGATCATGGGCGCACCCAGCGCTTCAAACGCCGCGCGGGTTTCATCGGCCGAAGCCACCATGCGCCAGTCCGGTGTGGGCAGGCCTTCAAAGCGCCAGATGCGCTTGGTCATGACCTTGTCCATGGCAATGCTCGAGGCCATCACGCCCGAACCGGTGTAAGGAATGCCCAGCAACTCCAGCGCGCCCTGCACCGTGCCGTCTTCACCGAAGCGGCCGTGCAGCGCGATAAAGCAGCGGTCGAAGCCTTGGACCTTGAGCTGGTCCAGGCCCTGCTCTGCCGGGTCAAACTGGTGGGCATCCACACCCTTGGACTGCAGCGCGGCCAGCACGCCCGACCCCGACATCAGCGAGACTTCACGCTCGGACGAGCGGCCACCCATCAGCACGGCAACCTTGCCCAGTGCCTTCACATCAATATTTGTGCCAAATGTGCTCATTGCTCGCTCCCAGCGGGCGCAGCCAGCTCTTGTTTTTGAAGCATTTCAACCAGTTTCCCAGGCACGGCACCGATAGAGCCAGCACCCATGCACAGCAACACATCGCCGCCTTGCGCGTTGGCCGCAATGGCCGTCGGCATATCGGCAATGTCTTCCACAAAAATAGGCTCCACCTTGCCAGCCACGCGCAGCGCGCGGGCCAGAGAGCGACCATCCGCCGCCACGATGGGCGCCTCGCCAGCGGCATAGACCTCGGCCAGCAGCACGGAATCCGCGCTGCCGATGACCTTCACAAAGTCCTCAAAGCAGTCGCGCGTGCGGCTGTAGCGGTGGGGCTGGAAGGCCAACACCAGCCGCTGACCGGGGAAGGCTCCGCGCGCAGCAGCCAACGTGGCCGCCATTTCAACCGGGTGGTGACCATAGTCGTCGATGACAGTGAACACGCCGCCATTGCTCGCAGGCAGATCACCGTAACGCTGGAAGCGGCGGCCCACGCCCTTGAAGCCTTCGAGTGCACGCAGCAGTGCCTCGTCGGAAATTTCCAGCTCCATGGCCACGACCACGGCAGACAGCGCATTCAAAACGTTGTGCTCGCCAGGCAGGCTCAGCACCACATCCAGATCCGGGTAGGTTTGCTCGCCCAGGCAGCGCTTGACCGTGAAGCACATGCGGCCGGCTTCGGCTCGCACATTGATGGCGCGCACCTGAGCGTCTTCGGCAAAGCCGTAAGTCGTCACCGGACGGGCCAGCTTGGGCAGAATTTCGCGCACCGCAGGGCTATCCAGACACAGGATGGCGCGGCCATAGAACGGCATGCGGTGCAGAAAATCAACAAACGCCTGCTTCAGACGGCCAAAGTCGTGGCCGTAGGTTTCCATATGGTCGGCGTCGATATTGGTGACGACAGCCATCACGGGCAGCAGGTTCAGAAAGGAGGCATCGGACTCGTCCGCCTCGACCACGATGTAGTCGCCATGGCCTAGCTTGGCATTGGCGCCAGCGCTATTGAGCTTGCCGCCGATCACAAAGGTTGGGTCCAGACCCGCTTCGGCCAGCACGCTGGTTACCAGGCTGGTGGTCGTGGTCTTGCCATGCGCACCAGCAATGGCGATACCTTGCTTGAAGCGCATCAGCTCAGCCAGCATCAGCGCGCGAGGCACGACGGGGATTTTTTTCTCGCGAGCGGCCACGACCTCGGGGTTGTCCCCTTGCACGGCGGTCGATGTGACCACGGCATCAGCGCCCGAAATATTCTCGGCCGCATGACCCACAAAAGTCTTGATGCCAAGACCCGACAGGCGGCGCAGCGTGGCGCTATCAGCCAGGTCGGAGCCCGAAATAACGTAACCCAGGTTATGCAGAACCTCTGCAATACCGCTCATGCCGGAGCCACCAATACCGACAAAGTGAATGTGTTGAATGGCGTGTTTCATGCGGCCAGTTCCTCACAAGCGGCAACCACCTTCTCGGTGGCATCAATCTTTTGCATTTTCTTCGCGAGTTCAGCGCGCTCCAACAGCGTAGCGCGCTGCATATTTTGTAGCATTTCAGCCAACCCGTGGGGGCTCAGAGTACTTTGTGGCATCAACCACCCCGCTCCGGCATCGACCAGAAAACGGGCATTGCTTGTCTGGTGGTCATCCACCGCTGCCGGGAAGGGCACATAAACCGCTGCGGCGCCCACGGCAGCAATCTCGGTCACGGTGCTGGCACCGGCGCGGCAGACGATGACATCCGCCTCGGCAAAGGCCTTGGCCGTGTCATCAATAAACGGGATCAGCTCGGCCTGCACACCAGCCGCCTGATAGTTAGCACGCAGTGCATCGATTTGCGCAGCACCGCTCTGATGCGTCACCTGAGGGCGTTGATCGGCAGAAATCAAGGCCAGCGCCTTGGGTACGATCTCGTTGAGCGCCTTCGCGCCCAGACTGCCACCCACAATCAACAGCTTGAGCGCGCCAGTGCGGCCTGCAAAGCGCTGGGCAGGTGCGCCCTGCTCCAGAAACGGCTGACGCAACGGGTTGCCCACCCACTCGCCCTTGGCAAACACCTTGGGGAAAGCCGTGAACACGCGCTTGGCAACCTTGGCCACCACCTTGTTGGCCATGCCGGCGACAGAGTTCTGCTCATGCAACACCACCGGCACACCAGACATCGCGGCCATCAGGCCACCGGGCACCGTGAGATAGCCACCCAGACCGATAACCACATCGGGCTGCACGCGCTTGATCACGCCACGCGCCTGAGAGAAAGCCTTGAGCAGCTTGAAGGGCAGTTGCAGCAGGGTCTTGATGCCCTTGCCGCGCACGCCGCCAAACTCGATCAGCTCCAGTGCAAAGCCTTGCGGCGGCACGATGCGCGACTCCATGGAGCCGGGCGTGCCCAGCCAGTGCACATTCCAGCCGCGCGCACGCAACTCTTGCGCCACCGCCAGACCAGGGAAGATATGACCACCGGTACCGCCAGCCATGACCAGCGCGGTGCGTTGCTTGTTTCTAGAAACCGGGAGACTCATGCGTGGCCTCCCTTCATCAGCAGCTTGTTTTCGTAATCAACTCTGAGCACCACAGCTATCGCAATCAAATTCATCAAAATGGCCGAACCGCCAAAACTCATTAACGGAAGAGTCAGGCCTTTGGTTGGCAGCGCGCCCAAATTCACACCCATATTGATAAAGGCCTGAAAGCCCATCCAGATCGCCACACCCTCCGCCACTAGCCCTGCAAACACCCGGTCAAGGGCAATGGCCTGGCGACCGATCAGCATGATGCGGCGGGTCAGCCAGAAGAAGACGGCGGCAATCACCAGCAGACCAATCAGGCCGAACTCTTCGCCAATCACGGCCAACAAGAAGTCGGTATGTGCTTCGGGCAGCCAGTGCAGTTTTTCCACGCTGCGGCCCAGACCCACGCCGAATATTTCGCCCCGGCCAATAGCAATCAGCGCGTGCGAGAGCTGGTAGCCCTTGCCCAGTGCGTGCTTTTCATCCCAGGGATCGAGGTAGGCAAAAATACGTTCGCGACGCCATTCCGAGGTCGCAATAATCATCGCAAACGCGGCCACCACCAGCAGCGCGATGATGAAGAACATGCGTGCGTTCACGCCGCCCAGAAACAGAATACCCATGGAGATCACGACGATCACCATGAAAGCGCCCATGTCAGGCTCGGCCAGCAGCAGCACGCCGACCACCACCACGGCCAACCCCATGGGCAGCACGGCGCGGAAGAAGCGCTCTTTGACTTCCATCTTGCGCACCATGTAGTCAGCGGCATAGATCAAGATGGAGAACTTGGCCAGCTCGGACGGCTGGAAGTTCATGATGCCCAGCGACAGCCAGCGCCGCGCGCCGTTGACCACCGTGCCTACGTGCGGAATCAGCACCGCGACCAGCAGCAAGATGGAGACCACGAACAGCTTGCGTGCCACCTTCTCCCAGACATTCATGGGAACCTGGAAGGCCAGCAACGCCCCTACAAACGCCATGCCGATGGACATGGTGTGGCGCAGCAGGAAGTGATAGGGCTGAATTTTGCCGAAACGCGGGTTATCCGGCATCGCAATCGACGCCGAATACACCATGACCAGACTCCAGGCCAGCAAGGCGATGACGACCCAGATCAATGCCTGATCAAGGCCCAGCACGCTGGCTGGCGTGCGGGTGGGACGGTCATACAAAGGCCCGCCCACGCGCACGGGAAGTACATCAATGGGCTTGTCCTCAGCGCTGCGAAACCAAGAGCGCATGCGGCCGGAGAGGCTGGTCAGGAAGGCGGCAGTCATGCACCATCCTCCAGTTGCTGGCCGGTATCCAGCGCCAGCTCACGTACCGCTTCCACAAACTGGTGGGCGCGGTCTGCGTAGTCTTTGAACATGTCCATGCTTGCGCAGGCGGGCGAGAGCAGCACGGCATCGTTGGCATGGGCCAGGCGGGCGGCATGCTGCACGGCATCCTGCATGGTGGTCGCATCCACCAGTGTCACGCCACAATCGGCCAGGGCTTCACGGATGAGAGGCGCATCCTGACCAATCAGCACCGCAGCGCGCACATAGCGCGACACCGGTGCAGCCAGCGGCGCAAAATCCTGACCCTTGCCCAGACCACCCAGGATCACCACGATACGGTGATCAGGACCCAAACCCATGAGAGCCGCCACAGTGGCGCCCACATTCGTGCCCTTGCTGTCGTCAAAATATTCGACATCGCTCACGCGGCCAATGGGCTGCACACGATGCGGCTCGCCGCGATATTCACGCAGACCATAGAGCAGCGGTGCCAGATTACAGCCCGCGCCGGTTGCCAGCGCCAGTGCTGACAAGGCATTGATGGCGTTGTGACGACCACGAATTCGCAGTGCATCCGCTGGCATCAGGCGGGTAATGTGCAGGTCGTCGGCGTGCTTGCCCTTGCTGGTTTCATCGGCCTCATGAGCGCGTACCAGCCAGGTCATGCCGTTGACGGTTTCCAGACCAAAGTCGCCGGGACGGCGCGGCATGTCGCCCCCAAAGGTGACATACGCACGCTGGAAAGTCTTGCCACGCTTACCGGGAACCGGCACTGCGGCGGGCAGCATGGCCATGACCACGGGATCTTCACGGTTCAGCACCATCAGGCCCTGCTCGCCAAAGACCTGGGCCTTGGCTGCCGCATAGGCAGGCATACCGCCATGCCAGTCCAGATGGTCTTGCGTGATATTGAGCACGGTGGCGGCCGTGGGCTCGAACCCATGGCAATCATCAAGCTGGAAGCTGGACAGCTCCAGTACCCAGGCCTGCGGCAGCGTTTCGGCGTCAATGCGCTGGGACAACGTATCGAGCAGAGTCGGGCCGATATTGCCAGCCACGCCCACAGACAAGCCAGCGTTTTCCAGCAATTGCCCGGTCAGCGAGGTGACCGTGGTCTTGCCATTGGTGCCGGTGATACCCAGCACCTTGGGCGCGTAACCGTGAGCTTCGCGCAGTCCCTTGAGGGCAAAGGCAAACAGATCCAGCTCACCGCCCGTGGGCAGACCGATGCTGCGCGCGGCATTGAAGACTGGTGCCACGCTGACAGGGCTCAGGCCCGGCGAGCGGTAGACAGAGCTCAGGCTCCGGCCATCGACCAGAGCGGCCGTGAATTCACCGGCGACAAAACGCACGCCGGGCAACTCGGCCTGCAGAGCAGACAGGAAGGGCGGCGTCTCGCGGGTATCCGCCACGATGACCTCGGCACCAGCGCGCGCGCACCAGCGCGCCATGGCGATGCCCGAAATGCCCAGCCCCAGAATCAGCACGCGCTGGCCCTGCAGATGCTGGGCTGCGCCCTGAGGCCACAGAGCAGGCACGGGCGGCAGCTCCACCACTTCAGCTTCAGCCTCTTCAGGCTCTTCCTGGGCTTGCGTGACCTCGCCGTCGGCTGCATCCGAGATGCTGGGGTCGGCAAAAATTTGTGCCACAAAGGCGGCCGCATCTCTGGCGGCCGTCAAGGTGGAGATATCAGGAACCGGCTCGGCATCCAGAGCCGGGGCCAGACCTTCGGCGACGGCTGTAGCCGTTTGTACTGCTTCAACTTCAGTAGCAGCTACCGCTTCAGATTCATGTGCTTCAGCAGCAGTTAGTTCTGAAGTCACCTGCAGATGAGCGTCAGTCGCTTGCATTTGCATAGCGTCTTCCGACTCCTGCATCAGAGCCTGATCACCGTGCTTGAGGTCTTCGTCCTGCATGGCGATTACCTCAGCTTCAGGGTCGACAGACCCAGCAGGCACAGCAGCATGGTGATGATCCAGAAGCGGGTCACAACCTGCGTTTCCTTCCAGCCGCTCTTTTCAAAGTGGTGGTGCAAAGGAGCCATCTTCAAGAGCCGGCGGCCTTCGCCATAGCGCTTCTTG
The DNA here is from genome assembly GCF_012844455.2 of Comamonas suwonensis. Lineage (GTDB taxonomy): Bacteria > Pseudomonadota > Gammaproteobacteria > Burkholderiales > Burkholderiaceae_C > Comamonas > Comamonas suwonensis. The sequence goes on from NZ_JABBCQ020000004.1 coordinate 163,904, forward strand.
GTGTATTTGAAGTACATCACCTGCAGCATCACCGAGACGGCTTCAGCCACAAAGATGCCGCCCATGATGGCCAGCACGATTTCCTGGCGCACGATCACGGCAATGGTGCCTAAGGCAGCGCCCAGTGCCAAAGCACCCACGTCACCCATGAAAACCTGAGCGGGGTGGGCGTTGAACCAAAGGAAGGCCAGACCGGCCCCTGCCATGGCACCACAGAACACCATCAGCTCTCCCGTGCCGGGAATGCTGGGGAACAGCAGGTACTTGGCATAGGTGGCGTTACCCGTCACATAGGCAAAAATGCCCAGCGCCGTGCCCACCATGATGACCGGCATGATGGCCAGGCCATCCAAACCGTCCGTCAGATTGACCGCATTGCTGGCACCCACGATGACCAGATAGGTCATGACGATAAAGCCCAGCACCCCCAGCGGGTAGCTGACTTCCTTGAAGAACGGCACCATGAGGCCCGCCTTGGGGGGCAAGTCCATAGAGAAGCCGGACTGCACCCAGGAGATGAACAGGCCGAAGACTTCCGCGTTGCTGTTCTCGGAAATGCAGAACACCAGATACAGCGCAGCCAGCAGACCGATGACGGACTGCCAAAAGTACTTTTCACCCGAGCGCATGCCCTCGGGGTCCTTGTTCACGACCTTGCGCCAGTCATCCACCCAGCCAATCGCGCCAAAGCCCAGTGTGACCAGCAGCACAATCCAGACAAAGCGGTTGGACAGGTCAAACCACAACAGGGTAGACACAGCGATAGAGAACAAAATCAGCACGCCCCCCATGGTGGGAGTGCCGCTTTTGACCAGATGGGTCTCCATGCCGTAGCCACGCACGGGCTGACCGATCTTGAGCGAGGTCAGCATGCGAATCGCCTTGGGGCCGACGATCAGACCAATCAGCAAGGCCGTGACAGCGGCCAGCACGGCGCGCAGCGTCAGGTACTGGAAGACGCGCAGGAATCCGAATTCGGGCGAGATGCCCTGCAACCATTGAGCGAGCATCAGCAGCATGCAGTTTTCTCCCCGCAGTTGCCCTGCTCCTTGTCTGCACAGGCTTGCACAGCCTGCACTACTTGCTCCATCTTCATGAACCGTGAACCTTTGACCAACACACTGCCCAGACTGGGCAAGACCTCGCATGCCGCCTTTTGCAAGGCAGCCATGCTCTCAAAATGCTGAGCGCCGCTGCCAAAGGCAGTAGCTGCAAACGGGCTTTGTGCGCCCAGCGTGTACAAATATTCAATGCCCGCCTGCTTGGCCAGCACACCCGCTTCGGTGTGGAACTGCGGGCCGTTGTCACCCACTTCGCCCATGTCACCCAGCGCCAGCAGGCGCGGCGCAGGCAGCTCAGCCAGCACGGCAATCGCTGCCGCCACAGAGTCGGGGTTGGCGTTATAGGTGTCGTCCACCACGGTCACGCTCTGGCCATTGATCTGCACAGCCAGCGCACGCGAGCGACCCGTCACCGGCTCAAAGCCAGAGAGCCCCTGAGCAATAGCAGCCAGCGGTACACCGGCGGCATGGGCGCAAGCGGCTGAGGCCAGCGCATTGCCCACGTTGTGGCGACCGGCAATGTGCAGCTGCACTGCGGCGCTGCCTTGCGGGGTGTTCAGCACAAAGCTCCAGGCACCGTTTTCCCATGCCACATCCGTGGCAAAAACCTGTGCACCATCGGCGGCGTCGCCAAAAAGCAGGCAGGGGCGGCCTGCTGCCAGTTCAGTCCAGAGCGGCGTGTATTCATCGCCTGCGGGGAAGATGGCCACGCCATCTTGGGGCAGAAAGCTCAGCACCGAGCCGTTTTCACGCGCCACGGCTTCCACCGTGTGCATGAACTCCTGGTGCTCACGCTGGGCGTTATTGACCAGTGCCACCGTGGGCTGGCCAATGGCTGCCAGCTCGGCGATTTCGCCGGGATGGTTCATGCCCATCTCCAGCACGGCAATGCGGTGCTCGCCCGACATGCGCAGCAGATTCAGCGGCATGCCGATGGAATTGTTGAAGTTGCCACGCGTGGCCAGCGCGGAGTCCCCCGACCCACCCACATGCGTGCGCAGAATGGAGGCAATCATCTGCGTGACGGTGGTCTTGCCATTGCTGCCGGTCACGGCAATCAGCGGCAGATCAAACTGCGCGCGCCATGCGCGAGCCAGGGCGCCCAGCGCCAGCAAGGTGTCGGGTACTTCAATACCGGACAGACCCGCTTGCGCCAGACCCTGACTGGCCAGCGCTGCCACAGCACCCGAGCCTTTAGCCTGCGGCAGAAAATCATGGGCGTCAAAACGCTCGCCCTTCAGGGCTACGAACAAATCCCCGTCTTGCAGCGTGCGCGTATCGGTGTGCACGCGCGCCAGCACAGTGTTGCCGTCGCCGATCAGGCGGGCTTGGGGGATATGCGTCTGGATCAGCTCCAGCGCTTTTACCAGGGTCATCATGACCGTATCTTTCCTTCGCGGACTGTCAGCGCTTTTTGCGCTTCAGCCATATCGGAGAACGGCTGGCGAACGCCCTTCGTCTCCTGGTAATCTTCATGTCCCTTGCCTGCAATCAGCACCACGTCGCGCGCGTCGGCCTGGGCAATGGCATGCGCAATGGCTACCGCACGGTCGGCCTGAACATGCAATGTCTCGCCCTGCTGCATGCCGGCCAGAATCTGATCGATGATGGTTTCAGGCCGCTCGCTGCGCGGGTTATCGCTGGTGACGAGCACGCAGTCGGCATTCGCCTGCGCAGCCTGGCCCATCAAGGGGCGCTTGCTGTTATCACGGTCACCGCCACAGCCAAACACGCACCAGAGCTTGCCTCCGCGCTGCTGGGCCGCTGGCTGCAGAGCACGCAAGGCTTTTTCAAGAGCGTCGGGAGTGTGGGCGTAATCCACGGCAATCAGCGGCAGCTCAGGCTTGGCAATTTGTTGCATGCGACCGGGCACAGGCTCCAGATCGGCGCACGCGGCCACCGCCTCTTCCAGCGACAGACCCAGACTGCGCAAGGTCGCCAGCACGCCCAGCAGATTGGAGACGTTGTATTGGCCAACCAGACGCGTATTCATGCGCAGGCTGTGACCCGCTTCCATCACGGTGAAATTCAGACCCTCATCGCCCAGACCAATGTCCTTGGCCTGCAGACGGGCCGGACCTTGAATGGAGACACTCCACACATCCAGCGGCCGGGCCTGCAACTTGGCCCACAGCTTGGCTCCATGGGCATCATCAATATTGACCACCGCGGCCTGCAGACCCGGCCATTCAAACAACTGGGCCTTGGCTTGCCAGTAGGCTTGCATGCTGCCGTGGTAGTCCAGATGGTCTTGCGTGAAGTTGGTGAACAGCGCCACGCGAACTTGGCTGCCGTCCAGGCGGTGCTCGACGATGCCAATGGACGAGGCTTCAATCGCGCAGGCAGCCAGGCCTTGATCGGCACAGCTGCGGAAGACGCGCTGCAGCAGCACCGGGTCGGGCGTGGTCATGCCAGTCGATTCGAGTGCAGGCGGCACGCCAACACCCAAAGTGCCTACCAGCGCACAGCCAGTGCGCGCATTCAGCTTCACTTTTGATAGTGCATGAGCCAGCCACCAGGCCGAGGTAGTCTTGCCATTGGTGCCGGTCACAGCCAGTACGTCGAATTCGCGGCTAGGGTGCGCAAACCATTCGTCGGCGATCAGGCCGGTGGCGGCCTTCAAGCCCTTGAGTGCGGCAATCTTGTCGCTGTTCAGCGCAAAGGCGTCAAGGCCATCGGCTTCTACCAGTACGGCAGCCGCGCCCAGCTCCAGCGCCTTCGCCACATAGGCTCGGCCATCGGCGGCAGCGCCCGGCCAGGCGATAAAGGCATCACCCGCCTTGACCTTGCGGCTATCTGTCTGCAGGTCGCCCTGCACGCGGGTACGCAACCAGGCCACGGCCTCGGCTGCGTTGTTCAGTGTTTGAATCAGAGTGCTCATAGCACAGGCTCCTCAGGCGGCGCAGCCACGATCAGAGGCTTGACTTCCTTGTCGGGCTGAACGCCCATAAAGCGCAGCGTCTGCTGCACCACATCGGCAAAAACGGGGCCGGCCACGGTACCGCCGTAGTAAGAGCCAGCGGTGGGCTCATCCACCATCACGGCCACGATGATGCGAGGCTTGTCGATAGGGGCGATGCCGGTGAACCAGGCGCGGTACTTGCCGGCTGCATAGTTTTTACCGACCTGCTTGCGGGCCGTACCGGACTTGCCACCAATGGTGTAGCCCTCGGCCTGAGCCTTCTGGCCTGTACCGCCGGGGCCTGCAGCCATGCGCAGCATGTGCAGCACGGCGGCCGCATTTTCTTTAGAGATCACGCGCACGCCCACGGGCGGTTCGGTCGTTTTCAGAATCGTGGATGGAATGACGTTGCCGTCATTGGAAAACACGGTGTACGAGCGTGCCATCTGGAACAGCGAGGCCGACAAGCCATAGCCGTAAGACATGGTGGCTTGCTCAATCGGCTTCCAGGTCTTCCAGGCACGCAGGCGGCCAGAGACCGCACCGGGAAACTGAATTTGTGGCTTCTGACCAAAGCCAAGAGCGCTGAAGTACTCCCACATTTCCTGCGGCGAAAGCTTTTGAGCGACCTTGGTCGCGCCCACGTTACTGGACTTCTGGATCACACCCTCCACCGTCAGCGCGCCATAGTTGTGCGTATCGGTGATGGTCGAGCCCGTCACCGTATAGCGGCCGGGTGCCGTATCAATAATGGTGGAAGGCTTGACCCGCTTAAGCTCCAGCGCTGCCGCAACGGTAATGGGCTTCATGGTCGAGCCGGGCTCAAACGTATCGGTCAGCGCGCGGTTGCGCAACTGCTCGCCCGTCAGATTCTTGCGGTGGCCGGGGTCATAGCTGGGGTAGTTGGCCAGTGCCAGCAATTCGCCGGTGTGGGCATCCATCACCACCACGCTGCCAGCCTTGGCCTTGCTCAACTCGACCTGCTGTTTGAGCTTCTGGTAGGCGTAGTACTGAACCTTGCTGTCGATGGACAGCTGAATGTCCTGACCGTCCTGCGGCGGTACTTCATCGCCCACGCCTTCGACCACCCGGCCCAGACGATCCTTGATGACGCGGCGCGAGCCGGGCTTGCCGGCCAAATCCTTGTCAAAGGCCAGCTCCATGCCTTCCTGACCATGATCTTCCACATTGGTGAAGCCGACGATGTGCGCAGCCGACTCCCCTTCGGGGTACTGGCGCTTGTATTCCTTGCGGTTGTAGATGCCCTTGATATTGAGCGCCACAATCTTCTGGCCCACATCCCAGTCCAGCTGCCGCTTGACCCAGACAAAGGACTTGTCCTCAACGTCGAGCTTCTCCATCAAAGCCTTCAAGGGCATGTCCATGAGCTTGGCCACATCCTTGAGCTTATTCTGAACTTCGGGATCCTTCAGATCCACGTCTTCAGGAATGGCCCAGATGCTGGCCGCAGGCACGCTGGACGCCAGAATCAGGCCATTGCGATCAAGCAGGCGGCCACGGTTGGCCGGCAATTCCAGCGTGCGTGCAAAACGCACCAGGCCCTGGCGCTTGAAGAAATCGTTGGCATACACCTGCACATAGGCCGCGCGCGCGCCCAGACCCACAAAGCCCAGCGCCAGCGCAGCCACAATGAACTTGCTACGCCACAGCGGGGTCTTGGATGCCAGCAAAGGGCTGGTGGTGTAGAGAACACTGCGCGTCATTGCACTGCGGCTCCGGTTGCGGAACCTTCCTGCACGTACTGGGTAATAGCTGGCGAAGCCTGCTTCATCTGCAGCTTGTCACGCGCCAGCGTCTCGATACGCTGAGGCGTGGCCTGCGCACGTTTTTCCACCTGCAGTCGCAGCTGATCCGTTGCCAGACGACGCGATTCAGTCTCGGCGCGATCCAGCTCGGTAAACAGCCGACGCGACTCATACTGGGTATGCACCAGAAAAATGGCACTCATCATCACCGCCAGCAGCAGCAGCAGGTTTATGCGCAGCATGGCAGCCCTCCCGCAGCCATGCACTGAGCGGCATGGCGGTGCATCATGCAGGCACCTCGGTGCGCTCGGCCACACGCATCACGGCAGAGCGTGAACGCGGGTTGCCGTCGACTTCAGCAGCGCTGGGCTTGATGCGGTCCAGCGCCTTCAAGCGCATGGGCGTTGGCAGTGCAAACGGAGCACGGCGGTCATAGACCTCCTTGGAGTGCTTGGCGATGAACTGCTTGACGATGCGATCTTCCAGCGAGTGGAAGCTGATCACGGCCAGACGCCCGCCGGGCGCCAGCACGCGCAGGCTTGCTTCTAGCGCCTGTTCAAGCTCCTGAAGTTCGGCATTGATGAAAATCCGAAGAGCCTGGAAGGTCCGTGTAGCCGGATTCTGCCCAGCTTCGCGGGTCCTGACTTGACCAGCCACGAGCTGGGCAAGCTCACCGGTGGTGCGCAATGGGCCCTGGCTTTCGCGCCTCGCAACAATCGCCTTTGCAATGGGGCCAGCAAACCGTTCTTCGCCGTAATCACGTATCACCTCCGCAATCTGCTGCACTTCCGCATCTTCCAGCCACTCGGCCACACTCTGCCCACGGGTGGTATCCATGCGCATATCGAGAGGGCCATCAAAGCGGAAGCTGAAGCCCCGGTCTGGGTTGTCAATCTGGGGCGAGCTCACGCCCAGATCCATCAACACCCCTTGCACGCTGCCTTCGGGCAGTTCATTGAGATGACTGAATCCTTCGTGCCGAATCGAAAAACGCGCATCGGTGATGCGCGCCGCTTCAGCGATTGCGTCCGGATCTTTGTCGAACGCAACCAATCGGCCATCTGGCCCTAATCGCTGCAATATGAGCCGGGAATGACCTCCCCGACCGAACGTTGCATCCACCCATTGGCCCGCAGGCGGCTGGGCAGCACCACCTAATAAGGCGTCCACGGCCTCGTCAAGCAAGACGGTGATATGTTGCAACGGCTGATTCACAAGCTCTTCCTACAAAACAAAATCCTGGAAAGCCGCCGGCATCGGTTGCTGGCGCGCTTCCGCTTCGCGCATTTCATACGTGGTCTTATCCCAGACCTCGAAATGCGCCCCCATGCCCAGCATCAAGACCTCTTTGGTCAGACCTGTAGCCTCACGTAACTCAGGCGAGATCAGCAGTCGGCCGGTCGCATCCATGTCCACATCCATCGCGTTGCCCAGAAAAATGCGCTTCCACCACTGAGCGGTAATCGGCAGTTGTGCGACACGTTCGCGAAACTGCAACCACTCCGGCCGCGGAAAGAGCAACAGACAACCATCGGGATGCTTGGTGAAGGTGACCTGACCTTCAGCCATCGATAAAAGGGCGTCACGATGCCGGGTCGGCACAGACAGCCGCCCTTTTCCATCGAGATTTAGCGAGGACGCCCCTTGAAACACGGCTAATTGCTCCGGTCATCTGGAGCCACTCGTTCCTTCAAAAAGCAGGCACGAGGGCAACTTTCACCACTTAATTGCACTTTTTTGCACTGTATCAGCAATTTCAGGGTATTCCAAACGCAAAGGAACAATTATTTGCAATGAAATCAAGCACTTAGAGCAAAAAACAAAAGGCCCACTTTGAAAATACCTTTCCTTTACAAGCACTTAGCAAACTCAATGCATGTGGACTCTCATTCGGTCCATCAATTGCAACCAAGCAATTCAATGGAAAGAACTGATTTAACTCTGGCCCTTCTCCTACAAATGCAAACTGCCCGCACAGGCGGGCAGCTCGAATCAAGCGCTCAGAACTTCAAAGAATGAAGCGCGACAGGTCTTCATCCTGACTCAGCATTTGCAGGCGTTGGTCCACATAGGCCGCGTCAATGATCACGGTCTGACCCGAAAGTTTGACCGCATCGAAACTGACTTCATCCAGCAGACGCTCCATCACCGTGGACAGACGGCGCGCACCAATATTCTCAGTGCGCTCATTGACATCAAAGGCAATCGTGGCCAGGCGGGTGATACCGTCAGGTTTGAACTCCAGCGTCACACCCTCAGTCGCCAGAAGCGCCTGATACTGCTTGACCAGCGAGGCGTGAGTCTGCATGAGAATCGCCTCGAAGTCCTGAACCGACAGCGATTCCAACTCCACGCGAATGGGGAAACGCCCCTGCAGCTCAGGAATCAGATCACTGGGCTTGGACAGATGAAACGCACCCGAGGCAATAAACAAGATGTGATCGGTCTTGACCACGCCGTATTTGGTAGACACCGAGGTGCCCTCCACCAACGGCAGCAGATCACGCTGCACGCCTTGGCGTGACACGTCAGAGCCACTGGTTTCCTGGCGCGTCGCGACTTTGTCGATTTCGTCGATGAAGACAATGCCGTTCTGCTCCATATTGGCGATGGCGCGTGTCTTGGCATCTTCCTCGTTCACCATCTTCGCGGCTTCTTCGTCGGTCAGCAGCTTCAGCGCCTCTTTTATAGGTAGCTTACGGGTCTTGCGCTTTTCCTGGCCCATATGGCTAAACATGCCGCGCAACTGCTCGGCCATTTCCTCCATACCCGGCTGCTGACCCATGATCTGCACCTGAGGCAGCTGCTCCGCGATGTCGATTTCGATTTCCTTGTCATCGAGCTGGCCTTCACGCAGCTTTTTGCGGAAAACCTGGCGTGCCGTGTTATCGGCCGTCACCTCTCCGGTGCGTGCCTGCGGCACCAGCACATCGAGAATGCGGTCTTCAGCCGCATCTTCGGCACGGGCACGCATCTTCTTCATGTCTGACTCGCGGGTCTGCTTGACAGCGACCTCGGCCAGATCGCGAATAATGGCGTCCACATCCTTGCCGACATAACCCACTTCAGTGAACTTGGTGGCCTCGACCTTGATGAAAGGCGCATCGGCTAATTTTGCAAGGCGACGCGCAATCTCGGTCTTGCCCACGCCAGTGGGGCCGATCATCAGAATGTTCTTGGGCGTGATTTCCTGGCGCAGGCCATCAGGCACTTGCTGACGGCGCCAGCGGTTACGCAGCGCAATCGACACGGCACGCTTGGCACCGTGCTGGCCGACGATGTGCTTGTCCAGCTCGGAGACGATCTCCTGGGGAGTCATGGCAGAAGACATGGGGTTTTCTCAGTCAAATGGCCGCTAGCGCTTATCAATCAAGCGCAAGCAGCTATCAAATTAGATCAGTGAAGCGCTTACAGCGTCTCAATCGTGTGATTCATGTTCGTGTAAATGCACAGCTCACCGGCAATCGCCAGCGATTTGCGCACAATGTCTTCGGCCGACAGCTCGGTGTTATTGAGCAGCGCCTTGGCAGCGGAATGTGCATAGGCACCGCCTGAGCCGATGGAGACAATGCCCTGCTCGGGCTCAAGCACATCGCCATTGCCGGTAATGATGAGGGAGGTGGTGGCATCGGCCACGGCCAGCATGGCTTCGAGCTTGCGCAGCACGCGGTCGGTACGCCATTCCTTGGTCAGCTCAATGGCCGCGCGCGTCAGATTGCCCTGGTGCTTTTCCAGCTTGGCTTCAAAGCGCTCAAATAGCGTGAAAGCGTCTGCGGTCGCACCCGCAAAACCCGCCAGCACCTTGCCGTGATAGAGCTTGCGCACCTTGCGCGCCGTGCCCTTGATGACGATGTGACCCAATGTGACCTGACCATCACCACCGATGGCGACTTGTACGCCCTCGGGAGTCTGGCGGCGCACGCTAATGATGGTGGTGCCGTGAAACTGTTCCATCTGCTGCAGATGGGGCAAGCTACAGCGACCTCAAGAGCCCGAAAAAATTAAATTTGAAGAAATACCATCCAGAAACCGGCGCAGCGCAGCACTAGAAGCGATGGCAAGAGCGGCCGCGCGGCGATGGCGTCACCCCCTCCACAAAGGGGAAGGCGCAAAGCGCCCCAGGAGGTATCAGTCTTTTCGAGGAATTACCTGAGCGTGCTCTTGAATGCCCACGACATTGAAGAACACGGCCAGCAACTGGTGCAACTGGCTGAACTGCAGCACATGACCCAGTTCCTGCATTTGCGCCGCCCAGTTCAGCACCGATCCCGCTGCCGCAAAGTCCATGCGCACCAGCCTTGTGCAGTCAATGGCAAGGGCTTCGCCCAGCTTGGCCTTGCCCTGCACTTCGCTGAGCCATGGCAGCGCATCGCCGTCAATCACACCCTGCAGCGCAAAGCGTGGCTTGTGCTCCTTCCAGAGCATGCTCGGCTGAATCGTTTCAGGACCCGTCAACAGGCTGTCCTGATAGGCACGCTTTTGATCCTGACCTTCGTTCGCATAGCCGCAGACAGGGTCAACCCAGGATGGCGGCGACAGCTCATAGGTCACGCAGTAATCCAGTGCTGTCAATTCAAAATCATCTTGCAGATGCATCAGGCGCTGCATGGCCAGTCGCAAATACCACCAGTTCTGATCAACCTCGCGGTCACCCGAAGGCGCATGTTTGCTGAGCACCGAAAGCAGTCGCTCATGCCCGGCAAACACCAGTTGCCCTTTTTGAGCCGACCATTGCTCGGCGGCTTCCAGCATTGGAGCCATTACGTTCGGGTCAATCACCTCAAGGGCGCTCCAGTCCATGACCCACGGACCAGGACTGCGCGCCTTGCTGACCTGCAAAGCCCTGAGGCTGGATTCGCCCAATTGCACAGACGCAGACCAGTGAAAGCCTGCCTGAGGCGTTTCTGGCGTTGTTTCACTGAGCTTGCCGGCCTGCTGCGGCATGGCAAACCATTGCGGCGCGGAACGTCCAAAGCGCGCCACAAAGTCCATGGCAGCGTCTTCAAACTGTGCCTGCATGCCCGCCGCTCGGTACATGTCCAGCAACGCCAGCCATACCGGCAGCTGCGAAGGCGTGCTCTGGGTCCGCTGGGCAATCAGGGCCTTGAGACAGGCCTCGGCCCCTTCGTTATCGCCACTGGCAAAAACAATGGCCGCATCTTCCAGCTCCGCATCGTGCTCAAAACGCACAAAAGAAGGCGGAACCATGCCGACTTCAACCGGAGCGGAAACCTCGGTCGATGCAAAGCCAGGGGAAAAATCTGTGTAGCCCTGCAAGGGCTTGATGTCTGCACCGGGCTGAGGCAGCGTGAACCCGCTGGGCAAGGCATCACTGAGCATGGGCAGTGCGCTTTCCGGCACGGGAGGCTGTGTTCTGAAGACCGAAGGCATGGTGTTGCCACCCTCAGGCAGCTGCAGCGGCATAGTGGCCGCGTCTGCGACCTGTTTGCCGCGCCACCATTGCTGAGCCATCTGCGCTTCGATTTCATCGATTTTCTTGATGGTGTCTGCACGCTCTCCAAGAATGGAGTTCTGCGCAGTCTGCAAGAAAGCCGATGCGGCTAATGGGGTAGGCGTCTCCAGCGGAGCTCTGACAGTGACCGAGGCTTTGACCAGCTGCGCCTGACGCATCTTGCGCAGCTGCTCAAATTCGCGCTTGCGCACAAAGTCATTTTGGCGCTTGCGCTCCAGCATTTCCTTGAGCGCTTGCTTGCTGTACTGGCTCTCGTCGCTGTCCTGGTCCAGATTCTCCAATTCGGACCAATTGACGGTCGGATGACGCACAAAGCGCGCCACCTTGGACAGCAATCCGCCCGATTTGTTTTCTTCTTTAGCCATGGTCCTCTACTTTGATGCCTGCAACCCCATTAACATTTGATGCAAATCAATCGCCGTACATCTTCTGCTTGAGTTCACGGCGTTGCTGGGCTTCCAGCGACAGTGTAGCTGTGGGGCGCGCCAGCAGACGGCCTACACCGATAGGCTCACCCGTTTCATCGCAGTATCCGTAATCGCCTGCATCGATGCGGGCGATGGACTGATCGATCTTCTTGAGCAGCTTGCGCTCGCGGTCGCGGGTACGCAGTTCCAGAGCATGCTCTTCTTCGATCGTGGCACGGTCTGCTGGGTCAGGGACCACCACGGTGTCTTCACGCAGGTTTTCTGCGGTTTCACCCGCATTCACATGCATGTCATTCTTGAGCGTGACCAGCTTACGGCGGAAGTAAGCCAGCTGGGCATCGTTCATGTAGTCGTCGTCAGACATGGCCAGCACCTCAGCATCGGTCAATTCCTCCACCGACTTGGTTTTCCAGGCATTGGCCAGCTTGGGATCCTTCTTGATCGCGGCTTGCTTTGTGTTGGTCATAGCTTTCTTATCACTTTGGGTTACCGCTGCCTCGGCGCTGATGGGAGCCAGGGGCGGAGCATCTGTTTCAGGCTGCCGCGCAGGAAGCGTTGCAGATCGTTTGGGTTTGGGTGCGCTGGAAGAGATCCCCTGTACCCCGGGTGCCAGCTGCGCTTTGTCCGCAGCCATACCCACCAAAGAGGACCCGGCACCACCAGAGTGCAAAGCCATGGCTGCGGCTTTGGCCGCTGCCTTGGTTTGCTTGGTTTTCACAGTGTTCATGTCCTGTCTCCTCACAGTCCAGTGTCCTTGCAGAGCAAGATTGCACTAACACCCTCTTTAGGGGCGGCATTGTAGCCACGACCGCCGACTCATCCTCCAACCGTTGCACATACCCCACAATTTCAAAAACTGACGTCGCCTATATCCAGAGCAGTTTGCGAGAAATTTCAAACAAAAAAACGGCCTGCAATGCAGGCCGTCAGTCATTGTCAGCAATGCCGGACCGCTGGTCCCGCCTCGCTCTCAAGCAGTTACACCAGGCACTGATCCAGGCCTTGGCGCAGGATGTCCTGAGGCAAGTCGATGCCGATGAAGACCATCTTGCTGACATGCTTCTCGCCCTCTTCCCACTCGGGACCCAGATCGCTTCCCATGAGCTGATGCACGCCCTGGAAGATCACCTTGCGGCTGGTGCCCTTCATGTCCAGAACGCCCTTGTAGCGCAGCATCTTGGGACCATAAATATTGACAATGGCACCCAGGAAGTCTTCCAGCTTGGCGGGGTCAAACGGGCGCTCAGCGCGGTAGACAAAGCTCTTCACATCATCGTCATAGTGGTGGTGATGCGGGTGGTTGCAGTGCTCGCCATGCTCATGATCATGGTGGTCGTGTCCGCAATGCTCATCATGCACATGTTCATGCTTGTGCTCATGGGCGTGATCGTCATGCTCGCATTGGCCATGGTCGTGATCGCAGGCGCTGTGGTCACCGTGGTCATGTCCATGTTCATGCTCGTCTTCCTTGAGGAAGTCGGGGTCGATGTCCAGCTTGGCATTCAGATTGAAGCCGCGCAGGTCGAACACTTCGCTCAGGGGCACATCGCCAAAGTGCACGGCGCGAATCGGCGCGCGGGGGTTCATGTGCTTGAGGCGGTGGGTCAGCGCGTCTTTTTCCGCTTCTGTCACCAGATCGGTCTTGGACATGAACATCTGGTCCGCAAAACCCACCTGACGGCGTGCTTCCTGGCGCGTGTCCAGTTGCTGATTGGCGTGCTTGGCATCGACCAGCGTGATGATGGAGTCGATCAGATAGGTCTCGGCAATCTCATCATCCATGAAGAACGTCTGAGCCACGGGGCCGGGATCAGCCAGACCGGTGGTCTCAATGACGATGCGGTCAAAGTCCACCAGGCCCTTGCGGCGCTTGGCGGCCAGCAGTTGCAGGGCTTCGCGCAGGTCTTCGCGGATGGTGCAGCAAATGCAGCCATTGCTCATCTGCAGAATCTGTTCTTTGGACTCGGTCTTGAGAATGTCGGTGTCGATGTTCTCCTCGCCGAACTCGTTCTCGATCACGGCAATCTTCATGCCGTGCGACTCGTGCAGCACGCGCTTGAGCAGCGTGGTTTTGCCAGAGCCCAGAAAGCCCGTGAGGATAGTGACTGGAATGAGAGCCATGCGTTGAAACCTCTTGCTGAGGCAGCTGCTACATGCCGCTGCCCAAAAAACACGCGGACGCAGCTCGAACAGCGCGCCCCGGTGATAAACAGCTGGGGAGTGTAGCGGCGCTTTCAAGCGCTCACGGTCAGCAGGGTCGGGCAAAAATACAAAGAAAATAGGCCTCTTGCGCTTATTCCAATTGTGTTACCAGCTATCAAATCAGGACTAATTAATCCTCAGCCTCATCGCCGCTAGCATTTGGCATCTTGCGCCGTGACTTGGGCTTTTCATCCTCACTCTGGCGCTGCGCACGCGGGTGGGCATTTTCGTAAGCCTGAGCCAGATGCTGAAAATCCAGTCGCGTATAGATTTGCGTGGTGGCAATGCTGGAGTGGCCCAGCAGCTCCTGCACGGCCCGCAGATCACCACTGGACTGCAGCATATGGCTGGCAAAAGAGTGGCGCAGCACATGCGGATGCACGCCCGACACCAGCCCGGCCTGCTGCCCACGCTGCTTGAGCCGCGCCCAGACAGACTGGGTACTGAGCCGCTCGCCCCGGCGGCCGATGAACAAAGCGGCTTCGGTGTGCGCCTTGGCCTGCGCAGCCCCTGACAGAGCGCTGCTGCGCAGCGCCAGCCACTTTTGCAGCGCCTGCAGCGCCATACGCCCCACGGGCACGCTGCGGCGCTTGCCGCCCTTGCCCTGCACATAGGCGTCGCCCGCGTCCAGATTGATCCAGCCCCGGCCTTGCTGCTGCGTGGTCTGATCGGGCCTGACATCCAGCCCCACCAGCTCGCCCACGCGCAGGCCGCAGCTGTAAAGCAGCTCGGTCATCGCGGCGTCACGCGCTTCAATCCACGGATCTGCTTCGGGGTTTTGAAAGCTGGCCAGTTGCACGGCGTCATCCACAGCCAAGGCCTTGGGCAAGGGTTTGGGTGCCTTGGGGCCGCGCACGCCTTCCACGGGGTTGAAGGGCACCAGATCCTGCTGAGCCGCCCAGCGATAAAAGCTGCGCCAGCCCGAAAGAATCAGCGCAATACCGCGTGCGCTGCGGCCTGCGCTATGCATTTGCGCAGCAAAACGGCGGATATGCATGGGCTGCAGCGCCAGCAGCTCTTGGTTGACCACCTGCGCAAAGTCTTGCAGCTTGATTAAATCCAGCGCGTAAAGCGTGTGCGTGCGGTGCGCCAGGCGCTTTTGCACCCGCACATGCTCAAGGTAGCTGTGGACAAGGTCCGGCAGCTGCGCGTATTGCTCCTCAAAAGAGAGCTTCTCGCGCTCTTGCATCAAGGGTTACGGCTCGTTTCGCCGGAGTTAGCCGTGAGCCAGCGTCAACGCAGGCAGGCGCATGCGCGAAAGCGATGCACTGGTCAGCTCGGAAATCCGCGCGAGGAATTCAAGACCCATGGTCGCGTCAAAACGCAGCGGATCGGGCGAGCCCAGCACCAGCATGCCAAAAGCGTTGGAGGTGCTGTCCATCGCACCATCGTGCAAGGTCAGCAGTGCCACGGACTGCACAGCATTGGGGTTGGGCAGCCAGTTCACTGGCTCAAAGCCCATATTGGGGCCGCAGAACGGCATGGTCAGCGATGCGGCAAAGGCCTTGGCATCATCGCTGACGCCCATGGTGTAGACCGTACCGCCGTGCGCGCCCGCCACATTCCACAGGCGCAGCGCCACCTGGGGTATCTCAAAAATATGCTGCAGGCTGGCGGTGAGCGCATGGGGCAGCTCGCGCAGGTCCTGCACCTTGACCAGGGCATGCGTCCACTGATGAATCTTGTTGGCGATGCTCGCGTTCTCGCTGCCGTGGCGCACCATGTCCATGATGCGGTGCTCCAGCCCCTTGATCTTTTCGCGCAGCATCTCCGCCTGGCGCTCTTGCAGGCTCACGGCACGCGGGCCATGGCCGCTGATCAAGCGTACGCCCGTCAGCATTTCGGCATGGCGCTCGAAGAATTCGGGGTTCTGCTGAAGATAGTCGGTAATGGACTCTTCGGTCACTGCAATGTCGGTCAAGCTGTTCATAACGTATCGGGTATGTCGATCTGGCCTTCAAAAACAAACTCGGCGGGGCCGGTCATGCGCACACGGTCCTGCGCCCCACCCACCCACTCAATGGTCAGCAGACCACCACGGGTATGCACATCCACGCGGCTGTCCAGCAGCCCCCAGCCAATGCCTGCCACGACGGCCGCACAGGCACCGGTGCCGCAGGCCAGCGTCTCGCCTGAGCCGCGCTCATAGACGCGCAGATTGACGGCACTGCGGTTGATGATCTGCATGAAGCCCGCATTCACACGCTGCGGAAAACGGGCGTGGCGCTCGATCAGCGGCCCATGCACCTCGACCAGCGCGGTGTTCACATCGTCGACCCGTTGCACGGCGTGGGGGTTACCCATGGAGACCGGCGCTATCCAAACAGTAGCTGCTTGACCATTCACATCAAGCGCCAGAGGCCATTTTTGTACAGAACCCAGTACCTCGGACTGCAGGCCTTCGGTCGTGAAAGGCACCTTGGCGGGGTCGAGCTGCGGCGCGCCCATATCCACGGTCACGCGGCCGTTGCTGTGAATTTCGGGAGCGATGATGCCCGACAACGTCTGCACACGAATCACGCTTTTATCGGTCAGCCCCTTGTCATGTACATAGCGGGCAAAGCAGCGCGCGCCATTACCGCACTGCTCCACCTCGCCGCCGTCGGCGTTGTGAATGACGTATTCAAAATCCACGCCCTCTGCCGGGGCGGGGCGGACGGTCAGAATCTGGTCGGCACCCACGCCAAAGTGGCGATTAGCCAGATAACGGTATTGGGCTGCGTTCAGGCCCAGGCGAGCCTGGGTTTCGTCGAGCACGACAAAGTCGTTGCCCGCGCCTTGCATCTTGGTGAAGCGAATCTGCATGATGCTGGGCATTATCGCGCCGGGCACGCGGTCTGCGCCATCGGACAACCTCAGCGGTACAGCTTTTGCAACAGCTCTCTGAGCTGCGCCTGCTCCATTTCGCTCAAATGAGCGATGGATTGCGCCTCGCGGCTCTTAAGTTCTGGCTCGGCGGCATCGACCAGCTCACGCCCCGCAGCGCTCAGATACAGGCCCGTGGCACGGCCGTCGCGCGGGTGTGGGCGACGCTCCAGAAAACCGCGTTTACCCAGAGCGTCAATCATGCCCACCATATTGGGCGGCAGCACCGCCAGTTGCTGACAAAGCTGGCGCGAAGTGATGCCCGCGTTGCTGCCGATCAGCGACAGCACGGAGAACTCCACAATCTTGAGATCAAAGCGCTCCATGCTCTCAACAAAGACGCCTACCAGCGACAGCGATGCACGGCGCGCGTTGTAGCCCAGCAGTGACTCGAGAAAGCTGGCGTCCACCCTATCCACCGCAAACACTTCGACCGCCTCACTGCCCCCCTGCTCCGGGCTTGCAGCACCAGAGTCCTCAGCCTTGCTGAGAGCGCTACGCACAGCGCGAGCAGGCTTTGAGGCAGTTTTTTTAACAGGGGTTTCGGCAGTCTTGTGAGCGAGCATTGGACGAGTCAAATTCTGTAGCAAGAGAGCAAGCAGTCAAGGACCTAGCAGCCCAAGGAATGCGATGAAAAGTCCATAATTTTGCCGGTTTTAGGGACATCTTGCAGGCATATTTAGTCAATTGGCCGCGGCATACAGCTGGTTGCCGTGCACCACAGAAGCCTGCGCCCACTGCGATTTCATCAGACTCATGCGCCAGTCCATTTCAGGCAGGATTCGCTGCTGCACCTGCATGAGCGGACCTTGCCAGCGCTCACCGTCGGTACCTTCCGTCGCGGCAATACGTGCCCAGGCCCAGCCCAGCAACAGCACGGCCACGCAGCGCAGGTAGTCATCGGCCACGCGCCAAGCCAGGGTGTCGTCTTCCTTGCAGGCCTGCGCCAGCACGGTGGTGAAGTAGCGCAACTGCGCCAAGCCGCGCAAAACCTCGGCATCCAGCGGGCGACCGGCATCCAGCGACTTGCGTAAAAACAAAAGCCACTGACCCATGGCCTGCCCACCATCAGGCAGCACCTTGCGCACCAGCAGGTCAATCGCCTGAATCTCGTTCGTGCCCTCATAAATCATGGCCACGCGAGAGTCGCGCACGATCTGTTCAATGCCCCATTCACGGATATAGCCGTGGCCGCCAAAAACCTGCAGACAGGCGCTTGCACCTTCGAACGCCTGCTGCGTCCACGCAGCCTTGAGCACAGGCGTCATCAGACTGCACCACTGCTGGGCCTGCTCGCGCTCCTTGGCGCTTTCGGCATGGCGTGCGACATCGAGGTAGACGCCGGTCTGATAGGCCAGCACGCGCCCGCCGTCCACCCATGCGCGCTGCACATCCAGCGTTCGGGCAATGGTCGGGTGCTCAATGATCAAATCCGCCGCATCACCCGCGCCGCGCGAGGCCGGCACCGTGCCGGGCGCGCGCATCTGGCGGCGCTCCAGCGCATAGGCATGGGCTTTTTGCCATGCCGCATCCAGCAGACCCATGCCTTGCAGCGCCACATGCAGGCGGGCGGCATTCATCATCACAAACATGGCGTTCAGGCCTGCGCCAGGCTGACCAATCCGCCAACCGGTGGCAGCGTCAAAGCGCATCACACAGGTGGGGCTGCCGTGCAAGCCCATCTTTTCTTCAATACGCTCGCAGACCACGGCGTTGCGCTCACCATCAGGCAGCACCTTGGGCACCAGAAACAGCGACAGCCCTTTGGGGCCCGCAGGCGCACCGGGCAAGCGTGCCAGCACCAGATGAACAATGTTGTCGGTCAGGTCATGCTCGCCGCCCGAAATAAAAATCTTGCCACCGCTGATGGTGAAACGCTCACCCAGCGACGAATCACCGGCAAGTACAGCCTGCGTGCGCGCCAGCCCCAGATCGCTACCGGCATGCGCTTCCGTCAGGCACATGGTGGCCAGCCATTCACCGCTGGCGATTTTTGACAGATAAGCCGCTTTCAACGCATCGCTGCCATGGTGCTTGAGGCATTCATATGCCCCATGCAGCAGACCCGGTGCCATGGTCCAGCCGTGATTGGCAGCGCTCAGCCATTCATAAAGCACGCCCTCCAGCACCCATGGCAGACCCTGCCCACCATCTTCTTGCGCACAGGCCAGCGCAGGCCAGCCGGCCTGCCAGAAGTCCTGATACGCACTGGCAAAGCCCGGCGGCGTGGTCACACGACCCGCCTCAAACTGCGCACCGGCTTCATCACCACTGCGCGACAAGGGGGCCACCACATCGCCCACCCATTTGCCAGCCTCATCCAGCACCTGCTGCATCAAAGCCTGATCCGTACCCGCATGGGCCGGCAGGCGCTGCAACTGCTCATCAGCCTTGAGCACATCAAAAAGAAGAAACGCGTTATCAGCGCTGGCGGGCAAATAAGACATAAAAAACCAGCTGCAAAGCAGCAAAAACTGAACAGAAAACGGACTCCGCAAGAAGTGCAGTCCCGAAAACCAGAGGCGCCCAGCAAGAGCCGCCTCGCGGCGATGGCGCCGTCCCCCTTTGGGGGGAAGCGGCGCAGCCGCGCAGGGGGAGTTAAGAATCCGCCGTGAAGCCGATCTGCTTGACCAGCGGCCCCCAGCGATCAAACTCAGCCTGCTGCGAGCGGGCCATTTCCTCAGGCGTAGAGCTGGTCGCAATCAGCCCCACCACGCCCACGCTGTCCTTGAGTGCATCGCTCTTGAGTGCCGCCGTGATGGCGGCATGCGCACGCTGGCGCACATCGGCAGGCGTCTTGGCATTCGCATAGAAGCCAAACCACTCTTCGGCGATCAGGTCGCTAAAGCCCTGCTCTGCAAACGTAGGCACATTGGGCAGATAGGGGTTGCGCTGCTGACCGCTGGTGGCCAGCACGCGCAGCTTTCCAGCCTTGTAATAGCTCAAGAAATCGCCACTGGGGCCCATGACGGCCGCAATCTGGCCACCCGCCAGGTCGGACACCGCAGGGGCCGTTCCGCGATAAGGCACATGGCTGAGCTTGACGCCGGAGCGCAGGCTGAGCAACGCGCCAATCAGGTGGGGTTGAGTGCCGGCACCGGGGCTACCAAAACTGGCCTTGTCGGGGTTGTTCTTGCTCCACGCCAGAAAGTCTTTCAGCGTCTTGACCTCGGCAGGCACTGCCGGGCCGACGGCCAGACCGTGGTGCATGATGGCGCCAATCGAAATCGGCTCGAAGTCCTTTGCCTGATAGGGGAGCTTGCTATAAATATGGGGGTAGATGGAAAAGGCTGAGACCTGCGAGAGCACGATCACCGAACCATCGCCCACGGAGCCGCGCAGGCTTTCCAGCGCGATACGGCCACCTGCGCCGGGCTTGTTTTCCACCACGCCCATATTCTTTGAATAGCTGGTGCCACCAATCTTCTCCGCCACGCGGCGTGCCACCGAGTCACCGGCGCTGCCCGCCGGGAAGCCGTAAAGAATGCGAACTTGCTCCAGCGGGCCACCGCCCTGTGCATAAGCACTGCGACTGGCGATACCGCCGAACGCGGCCAGCGCAGCGCCAGCACTCAGACTTTTGACGAAATTGCGACGATCTTGCATAGTTTGTCTCCTATTAGAAATAAACGGAATCTTCGTTCCTGTGAAATCGATATCGGGCACCGCGCTGGCTCTCATGAGGCACCAAGCCAGAACAGTGCTCAGCAATGGTGTCATCCTTTTGAGGGAAAGCGCGCAGCGCTTCGGGGGATTCGTTACCTCGGTGCCATGCGCAGCGCACCATCGAGGCGAATCACCTCACCGTTGAGATGATCGTTGTGCACGATGTGCACGGCCAAATCCGCGAACTCCGCAGGCTTGCCAAGGCGCGACGGGAAGGGAATGGATGCCGCCAGCGACTGCTGCACCGCCTCGGGCAATTCCTGCATCAGCGGCGTGGCAAACAAACCGGGGGCCACGGTGCAGACGCGAATGCCATGCTGAGCCAGATCACGTGCCATGGGCAGCGTCATGCCGACCAGTCCGCCCTTGGATGCGCTGTACGCCTGCTGGCCTACCTGCCCATCAAAGGCCGCGACGGATGCGGTGTAGAGAATCACGCCGCGCGCACCGTCGTCCAGTGCGGCCAGCTTGGCGCAGCGCGCAGCAAACAGGCGCGTCATGTTGTAGCTGCCAATCAGGTTGACGCGAATGACGCGCTCAAAGTCCTCCAGCGGCGCTGGCTCTCCATCACGACCAATCACACGCTTGGCCGTGCCAATGCCCGCGACGTTCATCAAAATTCGGGCATCTGCACCCCAATGCGCCTTGATCTGATCAAGCGCCGCCATCACGCTGGCCGTATCGCAGATATCGCACTCCAGTGCCAAGCCGCCAATCTCGGCCGCCACGGCCTTGGCTTTGTCCAGCTGGCGGTCCAGCACTGCGACTTTGGCCCCGGCCGCAGCCAGAGCCCGGGCGGTGGCTTCCCCAAGCCCCGAGGCTGCGCCAGTGACGATGGCAATCTGATCTTGAACTTGCATTTCACTATCCTTTTAAAAGCTTCTCGCGCTTTCTGCTATTGGGTTTAAGCCTGATTTGGCTTAAATATTCGGCTTCAAGATCAGGGCCAGAGTCTCGTCATACAAACCCGCCACCACATCGGCACGGTGCTGGAGCACGGCGCGCTGGTTGATGGAGCCTTTGTCTGTGACTTCACCCAGGTCCAGCGATGGCGCACGCGTAGCGGCCACGGCACGCGCAATGCGGCTGGCACTGCCGGTCGCGGTTTGCGCCAGCTGGTTGAGCACGGTCTGCAGGTGCTGCTGCACGGGTGCGCTGTGCATGATTTGCTCTTGCGTGGCACCGGCCTCCAGTCCGCTCAGTGCGGCACAGGCCGGGGTGCCGAAGATGATGGCGCCCACCTCTTTGCGGTCAAGCCCGGTCACCACCACATCCTGGATATAGGGCGCGCCAGCATGAATGACCTTGGCTCGCAGCGGACCCACATTCACAAAGGTGCCAGTAGCCAGCTTGAAGTCCTCGGCAATGCGGCCATCAAAGCGCAGGCCCTGATGGTGGTCTTGCGGGTCGCGCCACTGCACGGCGTCACCGGTGCGGAAGAACCCTTCTTCATCAAATGCCTCGGCTGTAGCCTCTGGCGCACGCCAGTAGCCGGGCGTGACATTGGGGCCGCGGTAGCGCACCTCCAGCTTGCCCGCCGCAGGAGCCAGCTTGAGCTCCAGCCCCGGCACGGGCACGCCCAGATCGCCGGAACGCACATCGGCCCGGTTCACAAACAGTGCCGACGGCGATGATTCCGTCATGCCCAGCCCCGTGCCCATGACCACGCGGTGGCCCAGTTCTTTTTCCTGCGTGCGGTACAGGCTGTCCCACACGGGCTGTGCCAGCGACGCACCGGCGTAATAAAACATGCTCAAGCGCTTGAGCAGGCTGCGACGCAGCACGGCATCGTCCTCCATCGCACCGGCAATGTATTCAAAACCGGTGGGCACATTGAAGTAAGCCGTGGGCGATATCTCGCGCAGATTGCGCAGCGTCTCACCAATGCCTGCCGCCGTGGGCTTGCCTTCGTCGATATAGAGCGTGCCGCCGTGGTAGAGCGTCATGCCCATGTTTTTGTTGCCGCCAAACGTGTGATTCCACGGCAACCAGTCCACCAGCACGGGAGGACCCTTGACCATATCGGGCATGGTCTGGGCAATTTGCTGCTGGTTGGCGCACCACATGCCGTGGGTATTGATGACCGCCTTGGGCAGCTTGGTCGAGCCCGAGGTGAACAGGAATTTGGTGATCGTTTCTGGCCCTGTTGCCTGCATGGCAGCTTCAACAGCAGGGGTTGCCTGCGTCGCCACCAGCTCGGCAAACAAGGTGTGCGGCTGGGCATCCACAGCAGGCTTGCCATAGACCACTTCACAGCCCTCGGGCAGCACAGCCTTCACGGCCTTGTCATAACGCAGGGCATCACTGGCAAAGATCAGGCCAGGGGTGAGCGTGTTCACCACATGGCGGAGCTTGGCGTAATCGGTGCTGACCAGCGAGTACGCGGTGGAAGCCGAGCAGTACGGCACGCCCGCATACAAGCAGCCCATGGCCAGCATGGCATGGTCCAGATCGTTTTCGCTGAGGATGATGACCGGGCGTTCTGCCGACAGCTTTCGATCCATCAGCGCCTGCGCAATGCTGCGCGCAGCGGCCAGCGTCTGCGCATAGCTAATGTGTTTCCAGTCACCCGTACCGCCATCGGCCAGGCGCTCACGCTGGGCGATAAAAGTGTGATCGGGGGTGGCCTGTGCCCAGTGCACCAACCGGTCCGTCATGCGTTTGGCATACGGGGCCAGTTCCTGATCGGCCCGGGCATAGCTCGTGCCGTCACTTCTCTCATCGACTTTGAGGCTGCACACGCCAAACTCCAGCGCACGGTACTTGGGGCTTTGACCCTCTTTCTGCACCTCTTGTCTGCGGCTGTTGGCCTGCATGGCTGTACTTGTCTCTTGCATGGTTTTTGTCTCCACCATTTGATTGTGATGCGCCAGGTTTTCAGTCTGTGCTGACCTTGGCGGCTCGCCCGGACAGGAATTCCTGCAAGCGGAATTTGGCTTCAGGTGCGCTTTGTGCCACGGCGGCCATCAGCGCTTCGGTCATCAGGCCTTGGTCTGACGGCTGCTCGGCAATGCGGGGCAGCGCATGCACCAGCGCGTAATTGGTCATGGGGGCGTTTTCGGCAATGCGCAACGCCAGCTCCACCGCCTTATCCAGCGCCTGACCTTCAGGCACCAGGTATTGCGACAGGCCAATGCGCTCGCCCTCCTCAGCCTTGTAAACGCGGCCGGTAAACATCATGTCTGCCATACGCGCCGCGCCAATCAGCCGCGGAATGCGCACCGAGCCGCCACCGCCGACAAAGATGCCGCGCGAGCCCTCAGGCAATGCATAAAACGTGCTGCTGTCTGCCACGCGAATATGGCAGGCACTGGCCAGCTCCAGCCCTCCGCCCACCACCGCACCATGCAAGGCCGCCACAACGGGCACGGCGCCAAACTGCACCTGGCGCAGGGCTTCATGCCACATACGCGAATGCAGAACGCCCTGCGAGGCATCACGCTCGCCCAGCTCGCTCAGGTCCAGCCCCGCGCAAAAGTGCGGGCCGTCACCATCCACCACCGCTGCGCGTACGCTGGCGGGCAGGTTCATGAAGATATCGCGCAACCCCAGCACCAGCCCATCCGACAAAGCATTGCGCTTGGCGGAGCGCATCAGGCGAATGACCGCCACCTGCTGCGCTTCACCCCGAAATTCCACTGCAATTTCTTTATGAGTCATAACCATTCCTTTGATTCATTATTGTTATTTACAATAATCAAATGCAAGCAACTGAACACGGTTTGCTCTCAGTGCTTTCCCCGATTTGACGCGCAGCAGCGACGCAACTAGTCCAGATATGGCATCCAATGGCACAGCGCATTTCGCATAATTCAACTCATGACCCCACCCAGCCAGCCCCGCCCCAGTCAGCTTCTTCAGCCCCAGCGCGATCCGGTGCCCGCACGCGAGGCCTCTACTATCCTGCTGTTGCGTGATGGTGCCGATGGCTTTGAAGTACTGATGACAAGGCGCGCCGACCAAGGAATTTTTGCCAATGCCTATGTATTCCCCGGCGGCGGACTGGAAGATCAGGATGCCGACCCGGCCAACCACGCGCTGGCTCGCATGCGCCCCAGCATGGTTGAGGTAGGTGGCGATGAACGCATCACGCAGGCTCTGGCCGGCATTCGCGAGACGTTTGAAGAGCTGGGCATCTTGCTGGCCTATGACGAAACGGGCCAGCCCGTTCCCCCCGCACAGGTGCAGCAGCTGGACCGCCATGCATCGCTGTATGAGCAATGCCGCAAGCGCGGCTGGACGCTGGCCGTCGATCAGCTCTGGTACCTGGCGAACTGGACAGCGCCTTTTGACCTGCCAAAGCGCTTCAACGTCCCGTTTTTTGTAGCGCGTATGCCTGAAGGGCAAACACCGGTGGCCGATGAAACCGAGCAGTTCGAGCCCACCTGGATTCGCCCACAAGATGCGGTGGAGCGCTTTCAAGAGAAAAAGCTGTTCATCCTCTTCCCCACCCTGCGTACGCTGGAGCGAATCTCTGTTCTGCCTGACACGCAAGCGCTCATCAACACACTGCAAGGCGAAAAACCACTGTGGCAGGCCTGCCCGCGCGGCGGCCACCTGCAGGGCAAAGATACGCGCCACGCCGAAACCGACATGGCCTATGGCGAGCTGGAAATGGTGCTGCCCGACGGCCACGGTATTCATCACCTGGACTGGCAGAACGAAAAGGCCGTGCCGCTGCGTAAAAACCTGATGCGCCTGACGGCCCCCAACCCCGGCATGATGAGCGGCCCCGGCACCAACACCTATCTGGTGGGTGATGCCAGCAGCGGCTACATCGTCATCGACCCTGGCCCCAACGAGCCCGTGCACCTGCAACGCATTCATGTGGCCACGGGGGGCGATATTCGCTTCATCGTCTGCACCCACTCCCACCCCGACCACTCGCCCGGTGCCGCGCCGCTGCAGGCCTTGGTAGAGCACTCAGGTCAGGGCAAGCCCCCCGTCATGGGCATGGCATCAGCCCCCACGGCGCGGGCCAATAGCCGTTTCAAACCCGATGTTTCGCTGAGTGATGGAGAGCGCATTACGCTGACTGGACAAGGGCCAGACGGCGAAGTTACGCATACACTGCAAGCCATCTTCACGCCCGGCCATGCGGCCAACCACCTGTGTTTTTTGCTGGAAGAGGATGCGCTGCTGTTCAGCGGCGACCACATCTTGAACGGCAGCACCACCGTGATCAGTCCGCCAGACGGCAACATGATTGATTACTTGGCTTCGCTGGATAAGCTGCACGCGCTGTGCCTCGAGCGCAGCATTCGCTACATCCTGCCCGCCCACGGCTATGTGCTGGGCTTTGCGCGCCATCAAATCACCAAGCTCAAGGCCCACCGACTGGCGCGCGAGTCCAAGGTGCACAACGCCATGCGCACCAAGCCCGACGGCAGCATTCAAGAATGGGTGGCCATTGCCTATGCCGACACGCCGCCCGCTCTGTGGCCCGTGGCTCAGCAGTCCCTGCTGGCCCATGTGGAGCGGATTCAGAAGCTCTGTCTGGGCAGATAAGCCAGCAACCGCCTCCTAGACCTGTGGACAACTAGGACATGGCCGTGGCATTAAGCTATCGCCATGTCTGAATCCCTGCCTGAACAACAACAAAGCATCCGCCTCGCCAAACGCGTGGCGGAGCAAGAAAAATGCTCGCGTCGCGAGGCCGAACTGCATATCGAGGCGGGCAATGTCCAGGTCGATGGCAAAGTCGTGCAAGTGCCTGAGACACGCGTCAGCCCCGAACAGGTCGTGACCGTGCGCGCCGGCGCCAAACCCGAGGCGCTGCCCCCCGTCACCATTCTGATGAACAAGCCTTCGGGCATGACGCAAGGCAAGGCCTATGGTCGCGTACGTAGCGCGCATTCGCTGCTGGGCGAAGCCACCAAAGCCCAGCTGGACACGCCCATGCCCCAGCTGGTGCTGGACCATCACTTCAAAAACCTGGAGTCGTTCCTCACGATTCCTCTGCCCGCCAGCGGCCTGATTGTCTATACGCAAGACAAGCGCATCATCCGCAAGCTGGCTGAAGAAGGTCAATGGCTGGAGCAGGAAATCATCGTCGGCGTGGAAGGCCAGATCATTGAAGATGGTCTGGAAATTCTCTACGAGGGCCTGCCTATCCCCGGCGGCAACGGTCACCGCCGTATGCCCCCCTGCCATGTGAGCTGGCAGAACGAAGGCCATCTGCGCTTTGCACTCAAGGGCATTGCGCCTGAAGAGATCGAAAAGATGTGCGACGCCATTGGCCTGAGCGTGACCAGCATGCGCCGCCTGCGCATTGGCCGCGTGTCTTTGGGCAAGGTGCCAGAAGGGCAGTGGCGCTACCTGATGCCGTGGGAACGCTTCTAAGCCAGCCCACTATCAAAAAAAGAGCTTCCAGCGCTTTATACGTAAGCACTGGAAGCTCTTTTTGTTGGGAATAAGTGTGAAGTGCGCCGATAAGCCGGATTCTGTGCACAACGGTTGCCCGCCATGTGACCGCCATTAATCTTGGCTGCCAGTCGCCTGACAGCTCGGTGCTACCTACCCGCACACTCCGGGGGCCCCGTCAACGTGTGCCTACTTGGTATTGCTGCGCGTAGAGATTGCCCGTTTCACCCCCGGTGGTCTACCTTGCGGCACGCCCCCGGGACTCGTCTCTGTTGCTCTGATCCTCACCTCACGATGGACAGCTGTTAGCTGCTACGCCGCCCTATGCAGTCCGGACGTTCCTCCAGTACGGTCTTTCGACCCAACGCAAGCGTTGGCCTTTCGGCTAGTACCAGCGGCGGTCTGGCGCACTTCACGGGTGGCATTATCTCGCGTTCACAAAGAGCTTGCACTGAACTCGCGCCGAAACTGCTCGGGCGGCAGGCCTGATTCACGCTGAAACATGGCAATAAAGGCCGAAGGCGTGCTGTAACCCAGGTCGTAGGCGATGCGTTGCACGGTGTGGCCAGCCTCCAGCGCATCTATCGCGCAAAGGTAGCGCATGCGCTGGCGCCACTCACCCAAGCTCATGCCCAGCTCGCGCTGGCAGTGGCGGGCCAGCGTGCGCTCGGTCATGTGCACGGTCTCGGCCCACTCGGCCAGACTGCGGTGGTCACCCGGACCGGCCTGCATTGCGTCCAGCACCTGCACCAGCGACGGGTGCTGGGCCATGGGCAGAAAACTCAGCTCCAGCGGCGTGGCGCATAGCTGGTCATGCACCGCCTGCGCCAGCCTGAGATCTGCTGCGGTGGTTGGCGTCTGCACACCGCGCAGGCCAAAGTCCAGCAGGATGGCTTTGACAATAGGCCCCATCCGCATGCAGCCCGCCAGCTGCGGCAAAGATTCGCACAGCTCAGGGGCCAGGTAGACGGAGCGGTACTGCACCGCATGCTGCAGATAGCAGCTGTGCACCACGCCGGGCGGAATCCACACCCCATGCTGCGGCGGACAGAGAATGCGGCCCGCAGGCACCTCCATGCTCAGGCTGCCATGCGAGGCATAGTTCAAATGCCCCCAGCGGTGCGAATGCGGCGGTGCCTCGCTGTGCGCGCCAAACTCGTCGTAGCGAAAGTAGTAACTGCCTTGCACCTGATCCGTGTCCAGAATGGCAACGGAATGGCGCTGAGCTGCGGCTTGATTGGTCTTCATCGCCTTCGTCCAGCTTGCGCTATGGTTTGTCTGAAATCAGGAATGCACTTTAAATACGTCAGTCGCATGATAGACCCATCAAGGAGTCTTCATGGGTGCATACCTATTACCGCTGGGCGCGGTGCTGATCTGGTCGGTCAACACCGTCGTCAGCAAAATGGCGGCGGGCAGCATCAGCGCGTCGGAAATTGGTTTTTTCCGCTGGCTGGTGGCCGCCCTGCTGTTCACCCCGTTTGTGCTTCCAGGCATCTGGCGCCTGCGCGCCGTCATCAAGCCGCTGCTGCCCCGCATCACGGTGCTGGGTGTGCTGGGCATGGTGATTTACCAAAGTCTGGCGTATTACGCGGCCCACTACACCACCGCCACGCATATGGGCATCATCGGCTCGCTCACACCCATGCTGGTGCTGGCTTTGGCCGTGTTTCTGCTGGGGCAGCCGCTGACGCGCGGCGGGGTCTGGGGTTCGCTGCTGGCTATTTTGGGAGTCGCGTTGGTGGTGTCGTCAGGCAATCTTGCGCATCTGGCATCTGAAGGCCTGAACCTGGGCGACGCCATGATGCTGCTGGCCATGCTGGCCTATGCCATCTACAACATTTTGCTCAAGCGCTGGCCCATGCCTGCGCTCAAAACGGTGCAGTTGCTGTATCTGCAAATTCTGGTAGCGGTGGTGGTGCAGTTTCCGCTGTACCTGTTGTCACCCAAGACGGGGCTCAACGCCAGCAATATGGGACTGGTCGCCTTTGCCGGCATCATGGCCTCCATCGCAGCGCCGCTGTTGTGGATGAAGGCAATCAACGCGCTGGGCCCCAGCCGCTCCAGCATGTTTTTCAACCTGATTCCGGTATTCACCGCCATCGTCGCTTTTGCCACGCTCCATGAACCACTGGCGCTGTACCACGCCGTGGGCGGTGTCATGACGGTTGCCGGACTGCTGCTGGCCGAGCTATGGAAAACACCGCTGCACGCCCGAAAATCGGCGGATCAGGCTACGTCTAGCTCAGCAACTTGACGATGGAGTAGCTCATCAGCGAGAGCAGCGCCACCACGGCAGCCAGCATCAACCAGGGTGCCCAGCGCTGCTCACGCCATGAAAAGCCCACCAGCAACGTGGTGCAACTGGCAGCCAGCGCCATCAAGATTGCATTGAAAGAAAGCATGAAAGCACCCTCCGAGAAACAGCTCAACCCCATTGTTGCCATGCATGCGGCAGCACGGTGATCTGTCTGGCCGGGGCTTGATCTGCGACAGGCATATTCATATTCCTGCACGGTAGAACAAGTACGCCACAATGCATGCATCGGGCCTTGCTCGCCCCTCTGCACTCTTATCCACACCCGGAGGCTTCATGAAGTTCGACAACGTTCTGCAAACCATTGGCAACACGCCCGTCATTCACATCAACCGCCTGTTTGGTGACAACACCAATGTGTGGATCAAGTCCGAGCGCGGCAACCCCGGTGGCTCTATCAAGGACCGCATTGCACTGGCCATGGTGGAAGATGCGGAAAAATCCGGTGCCTTGAAGCCAGGCGGCACCATCATCGAGCCCACCAGCGGCAATACCGGCGTGGGTCTGGCTCTGGTCGCCGCCGTCAAGGGCTACAAGCTGATTCTGGTCATGCCCGAGAGCATGAGCATCGAGCGCCGCCGCCTCATGCTGGCCTACGGCGCAGCGTTTGATCTGACCCCCAAGGAAAAAGGCATGAAGGGTGCCATCGCCCGTGCGCAGGAACTGGCTGCGCAAACGCCCGGTTCCTGGATTCCCCAGCAGTTCGAGAATCCTGCCAACGTGGCCGTGCACGAAGCCACCACCGCGCAAGAAATTCTGCGTGACTTCCCCGAAGGTCTGGATGCCGTGATTACCGGCGTGGGCACGGGCGGCCATCTGTCTGGCGTGGCCAAGGTACTCAAAGCCAAGTGGCCCAACCTCAAGGTCTATGCGGTGGAGCCTTCCGCATCCCCTGTGATCTCTGGTGGCCAACCAGCACCTCACCCCATACAGGGCATTGGCGCGGGCTTTATCCCCAAGAATCTGGATACCAACCTGCTGGACGGCGTAATCCTGGTCGAAGCAGAGCCTGCCCGTGAATACGCTCGCCGCATGGCTTCTGAAGAAGGCCTGCTGGTGGGCATTTCCTCCGGTGCCACACTGGCCGCCATTGCACAAAAGCTGCCCGAGCTGCCCGCTGGCGCCAAGGTGCTGGGCTTTGCCTATGACACGGGCGAACGTTATCTGTCGGTTGAAGGTTTCCTGCCTCAGTCCTGATCTGCGCATCACTCCATCAAAAACGCCGCAAACTCTGCGGCGTTTTTGATAGAAAAATGGCTTTAACCCTAATAGATAAAAGCGCCAGCAGCTATCAATCAAGGAGTATCCAAAGCCACCGCAGCCAGCATGCGCACCACCTGCGCCATGCGGGTGTAGTCCAGCCGCTCCCAGGTATCGGTGCGCTGGTGGTAGTGCGGGTTACGCATGAACGAGGTATCCGTCACCATGACGGCCGGATAGCCCAGCCGCCAGTAGTTCAGGTGATCTGAAAAATCTACCCCATGCACAAAGCGCGGTGCATTGAGCGAATGCACGCCCAATGGATTCGGCCCGCCGCCTGCAGCGCGCATGACAGCCTTGGTGCGGCGCATTTCCCCAAAGTTTTTCATCTCGCCAATCAGGGCGATGAAGTTGCCCTTGTCCGGGTAAATCCAGCCCAGCGGTGCCAGTGGATAACTCTGGCTGCCCGCCTCGTCGCTGTAGTAGCCAATCATCTCCACAGACAGCATCAACCGCACAGGCTGGTTGCGCTGCTGCAGCGAAAGCGCATGGCGGTAGCTGCCCATATCGTCGGTGCGAAAGTTGGGTGGCTCCTCCAGTGTGTAGAACACCAGCTCCACCGGCCCGCTAGGCATGGCTTGCTTCAGCAAGCGGGCCAGTTCCAGCAGACCTGCCACGCCGCTGGCGTTATCGTCCGCACCCGGAGTGGGTACACCCTCCTGCGTGAGTGCTCTGTCGTAATGCGCGCCCATTATCAGCAACGGCGTGGAGCTCTCTGTAGGGCCAAAGCGCGCTATCAAATTTTCATAGCTTTGGTCATCCACCTCAAAGCGCTGGCGCTCTACCGTCACACCGGACTGGGCCAGTTCAGCCACAATGTAATCAGCAACGCGTTGCAGTGTCTGAGGCTGGTCAAAGCCTCGCCCCAGATAATCCTCGCTCAGCACGCGTACATGGTGACGCAGCCGCTCTGGCGATGCATGCAAATCAGGGATTGCGGCATTCGCCAAACCCGCCACCGGCTGAGAAATCACACAGCCGCTGATCGCCACAGTCACCGCTACCAGACTCATCCCAATCGCAGCGGCCAAGAGTCCTCTGCGGGATGCAGAATCGCGACGAAGCCAAGAAGTTGCAGCAGAAAATTTCATGGTTTTGAGGAGCTAGGGTATGAGCCCATGGTCTGAGCGGGCTTGGCCGCATCATCACACCGCCGCCGCCCACTCCCCTACCATGACGAACAAAAGTGCCAATAGCTGGTACTGGGAGTATTGCCATCGTGTTCCGATTTTTTGAAAAACAGGTCCCCCCCTATCCCGCGCAGGAGCCCAAGGTTCCGCCCGTGGGCTTTTTCGCCTTTGTCTGGGCCTGCACACAGGGCATGCGTGGCTGGATTGGGTTGATGACGCTGACGTCCGCCCTGCTGGCCGCCTATGAGGCAGTGCTGTTCGCCATCATGAGCCGCGTGGTGGACTGGCTAAGCGCAGCCGCACCCGCTGATTTCTTGGCAGAGCAGCGCGGCACTTTGATCGGTATTGCCGCCATCTTGCTGGGCAGCGTGGCGCTGCTGGCCTTGCACACCACGGTCATGCACCAGGTACTGGCCATCAACTTCCCCATGCGCCTGCGCTGGGTGTTTCACAAGCTGATGCTGGGCCAGAGCATGTCGTTTTACGCGGACGAATTTGCCGGCCGCATCACCACCAAGATCATGCAGACCGCGCTGTCGGTGCGCGAAGTGGTCTTCATGGTGGTCGATGTGTTTGTGGGCGTGGGCGTCTACATGATTGGCATTTTGATTCTGGCGGCCAGCTTTGAGTGGCGCCTGATGATTCCGTTTGCGCTGTGGTTTGTGGCGTACACCGCCGCCTGTTTTTACTTTGTGCCGCGTCTGGGCAAGATCGGCAAAGAGCAGGCCGACGCCCGCTCGATGATGACGGGGCGCGTAACCGATGCGTACACCAACATCGCCACCGTCAAACTCTTCGCCCATACACGCCGCGAAGCCGAATACGCGCGCAATGCGATGGAGTCGTTCAAATCCACCGGTTATGCACAGATGCGTCTGGTCAGCCTGTTCGAGATCACCAACCACCTGATGATCGCTCTGCTGTTGCTGGGCAGCGGCGGCACAGCGCTGTATCTGTGGACGCAAGGCCAGGCATCAGCCGGTGTGGTCGCCGCCGTGATTGCCATGGCGCTGCGCCTAATGGGCTATTCGCACTGGGTGATGTGGCAAATGACGGGTCTGTTTGAGAACGTGGGCACCATCCAGGATGGCATCACCACACTGACCAAACCCCGCACCATTTTGGATGACACCGACGCCAAGCCCCTGCAAGTGGCCCAGGGCGGCATTGCCTTTGAAGACGTGAGCTTTGGCTATAAGGCCGATGGCAAAAAGGTGATGAACCACCTGAACCTGCACATTCGCCCCGGCGAGCGCATTGGTCTGATTGGCCGGTCGGGCGCCGGCAAATCCACCCTGGTCAACCTGCTGCTGCGCTTTCATGAAGTGCAAGGCGGGCGCATCACCATTGACGGCCAGGATATTCGCCACGTCACCCAGGACAGCCTGCGCGGCGCGATTGGCATGGTGACGCAAGACACCTCGCTGCTGCACCGCTCCATGCGCGACAACATCCTCTACGGCCGCCCCGATGCGACGGAAGCGCAGATGCGGGCCGCCGCCGACAAGGCTGAAGCATCGGACTTCATCGCCACGCTGACCGACCTGAAGGGCCGCAGTGGCTACGACGCCCAGGTGGGCGAGCGCGGCGTCAAGCTCTCTGGGGGCCAGCGCCAGCGCGTGGCGATTGCCCGCGTGATGCTGAAAGACGCCCCCATTCTTTTGCTGGACGAAGCCACCAGCGCTTTGGACAGCGAGGTCGAGGCCGCCATCCAGCAGAGTCTGGACGGTCTGATGCAGGGCAAGACCGTGATTGCCATTGCCCACCGCCTATCCACCATCGCCGCCATGGACCGGCTAATTGTGATGAACGACGGCCATATCGAAGAAGAAGGCACGCACCAGCAACTGCTGGCCAAGGGCGGCATCTACGCCAAGCTGTGGGCACACCAGAGCGGCGGCTTTCTGGCCGAGGCCGACAACTCGGTTCTTTGATTATAGTCAGCAGGGAATTCAATAAAAACCGGCTGCAGCGCTTTATAGATAGGCGCTAGCAGCTCTCTTTATCAGAGCAACCCGCCGTTTGACGCAAGCGGTCTGCTGGTACCTAGTCCACTCGCACCAAGCGGCCCTGCCGAAGGTTTGCAAAAATGCAGGCAATCCAGCCACACAGATCACCATGAGCATCGAACTCCCCAAGCACGCACAGCAACAGGCCATCACGTCCATCGAGCGCTATTTCCGCGAGAACATGGACGAGCCCATCGGCAATATGCAGTCCGGCGCGCTGCTCAACTTCTTTCTCGCCGAGATTGGCCCGTCCATCTACAACAAGGCTGTCGCTGATGTTCAGGAGAACATGCAGGCCCGCCTGCAAGAGCTGGACTATGAAGTGGGCAAGGAAGAGTTCAGCTACTGGACGGCCAAGCGCCCCGGCCGCAAATAAAAGCAGCTTTCAAAGCATTCCCAGCAGCCTGACGCCCTCTGTCAGGCTGTTTTGTTCTGATCTACGAGTCCTTTGCCCGGCATCCCCTCGTAACATCAGCACATGCGCATCCTCCACACCTCCGACTGGCATCTGGGCCAGCATTTCATGGGCTACAGCCGACAGGCCGAGCATCAGGCACTGATCGATTGGCTTCTCACTCAGGTCCAGACCCAAGCGGTGGATGCCGTTCTGATCGCCGGCGATATTTTTGATACGGGCGCGCCGCCCAGCTATGCGCGCGAGCTGTACAACCAGCTGATCGTTCGCCTGCATGAAAAAGGCGTGGCCTTGCTGCTGCTGGCGGGCAACCATGACTCGGTCAGCGTGCTCGATGAAAGCCGCGATCTGCTCTCACACCTTGGCACCCAGGTCGTCAGCTCCACCGGCGACGATGCCCGGCATGTCGTCACACTGGCGCTAAAAAGCAGCGACAAAACACCCGGCTGCATTGTCTGCGCCCTGCCTTTTATTCGCCCGCGCGATGTGCAGCAAAGTCAGGCTGGGCAAAGCGCGCAGGACAAGCAGCAGGCGCTGCAGAACGCCATCGCAGCGACCTACCAGCGCGTGTATGCGGCGGCATTGCAAAAACAGGCAGAGTTGCTGACCAGCACGGGCCAGCAGTTGCCCATCATCGCCACCGGCCACCTGACCACCGTGGGTGCCAGCAGCAATGAATCGGTGCGCGAAATTTATGTGGGTGCGCTTGAAGCCTTTCCCACCAAGGCCTTCCCGCCCGCCAGCTATATCGCCCTGGGTCATATCCACAAGCCGCAAACCGTGGGCGGCTTGGAGCACATCCGCTACAGCGGCTCCCCCATCGCACTGGGTTTTGACGAAGCCAGGCAAACCAAGCAAGTGCTGTTGGTTGATGTGGATGCGGGCGGCCTGCAAGCCGCTACCGCCTTGCCCGTGCCAGTGTTCCAGCCCCTGCTCGCCCTCAGCGGCAGCCTGACCCAGTTGCCCGCTTTGCTGCAAGAAGCGGCAGCCCAAGCCAGCGGCGACACCACCGTCTGGGTTGAAGTGACAGTACAGGAAGACGACTATCTGGCCGACATGGCCAGCCGCGTGCAGAACATGGCCGAAGGCCTGCCGCTGAACATTCTGCGCATCAAGCGCCAGCGCGGCACCGCAGCTGCGCAGCTGACGGGCGATGCGCATGAATCGCTCGACGAACTCAGCCCGATCGAGGTGTTTGAGCGCCGCTTGGCGCAAGAAAGTCTGGAGCCGCCCCTGCAATCCGCCCTGACCGAGCGCTACCAGCAAGTGCTGCACTGCCTGAACGACACAAGCGGAGCTGCAGCTGGAGACGCCGCATGAAAATTCTGAAGCTGCGCCTCAAAAACCTGAACTCGCTCAAGGGCGATTGGCAGATCGATTTCACCGCCGCGCCCTTTGCCGACAGCGGCTTGTTCGCCATCACCGGCCCCACGGGAGCGGGCAAGTCCACGCTGCTGGATGCCATTTGCCTGGCGCTGTACAACCGCACACCGCGACTGGGGAAAATTACTAAAAGCAGCAACGACATCATCACCCGCCACACCAGTGATTGCTTGGCCGAGGTGGAGTTTGAAGTCAAAGGTGTCGCTTACCGTGCCTTTTGGAGCCAGCGACGTTCACGCGACAAATCCGATGGAAAACTTCAGGACCCCATTGTGGAACTGGCGCGTGTCGATAACGGCTGCATCATTACGGTACAGGCCAGCGAAAAACCTGACCGCGTCGCCGAGATCACCGGGCTGGACTTTGCACGTTTTACCAAATCCATGCTGCTGGCCCAGGGCGGCTTTGCGGCCTTCCTGAACGCCGATGCCAATGAGCGTGCAGAACTGCTGGAAGAGCTGACCGGCACCGATATCTACAGCCAGATCTCGCAAGCCGTTTTCGAGCGCGCCAAAGAAACCAAAAATGCGCTGGAAAAGCAGCAAGCCCAGGCCAATGGCATGCAATTGCTGGATGTAGCCACGCGTAGCGATCTGCAAGCGCAGACCGAACAACTGAGCGCCAGGCTGGTCGATATGCAAGCGCGCCACGCCCAGTTGCATGCCGTGCAGCAATCGCAAACGCAGACGACAAGCACCAGCGCCGAGGTGGAGCAAGCCCGCAGCGCAGAAGCCGCAGCACTGCAAGCGCTGGCAGATGCCGCGCCGGACTTGCAGCGCCTGCAAGCCCATGCGCCCGCCTTGGCGATTCGCCCCTTGCACCTGCAGTGGCAGCAAGCCAGCCATCAACTTTCCGCAGAGCAGAACCAGCTGCAAGGCATGCACGCCAGCCTGTTGCAAGCGCAGGTCGCTCAGAGGAGCCAGCACCAGCAAGCCCAGCAGCTGAGCGCCAGCGCGCTACAAAAAGCACAGCAGCAACTGCAATTCACAAGCGCCAAGCAGGCTGATTTGACGGCATGGATTCATACCCACGCCAGCCACGCGCAGCTGGGCGAAAGCCTCAGCGGCTGGCGCGAGCAACTGCAGCAACGCCAGCAACTGCAGCAGCAAACGGCACAGGCTGAAAACCAGTTGCTGCAGCTGCAACACACCGCTGCGCAACTGCAAGAACAAGCCAGCACCCAAGCCCGGCACAGCGCACAAGGTGCCGAGCAAGTGGCCCACGCCCTGCAGCAGCAACAAGCCGCAGAGCGCGCCCAGCTGCAACGCCTGGCCGCCCACGGCGCCAGCCTGCACCAGTTGCGCGCGCACTGGCAAACCGCACAACTGCAG
The DNA here is from genome assembly GCF_012844455.2 of Comamonas suwonensis. GTDB lineage: Bacteria > Pseudomonadota > Gammaproteobacteria > Burkholderiales > Burkholderiaceae_C > Comamonas > Comamonas suwonensis. The sequence continues at coordinate 200,475 of NZ_JABBCQ020000004.1, forward strand.
TTGCACCACGGGCAGCAACTGCAAACCCATGCGGCACTGCGCCAGCCGCTGGAACGACAGCAACAGAGCTATGCACAAGCGCTGGCCACCAGCGAAGCCCGCGTTCAGCAGCAGCTGGGCGAACGCCAGGTCTTGCGCGCGCAATACAAGACGCTGCTGGAGAAAGTCGCAGACAAGCAAGCCCTGCTGACCCAGGAGCAACGCATTCAAAGCCTGCAAGCCCACCGCGCCGCGCTGCAGCCCGATGAAGCCTGCCCATTGTGCGGATCGCATGAGCACCCGGCGATCACCGAATATGCAGCGCTCGATGCGTCAGCCACTGAAGCGGCGCTCAAGCAGGCGCAACAAGAGCGCGATGCATTGCAGCAGCAAGGCGAGTTGCTGAACACCGCGCTGGCCACTAGCCAAAGCCAGCAACAACACCAGCAAGAGCAGCGCGATGCCACCGCCACGCAGATTGCGCAGTGGCAAGCGCGCTGGAATGCCTTGCGTGACCAGGCAACGGTTCCCGTGGCTGACACTGCATGGCAGCAGCCCGACGTGCTGAGCGCCGCCTGCGACAAGGCGCAGCAGCAGATCACAGCACTGGAGAACACCTTAGCCTCAGCCGATGCGGGCGAGCGCGATTTGCAGGCCGCCAAAGACGCCTATCAGGCCGCGTTGCACAAGCAGCAGCAGGCCGACCACGCACAGGCCAGTACCCAGCAAGCGCTGCAAAGCAATACCAACCAACAGCAGCAAACCCGCCAAGTGCTGCAAGCGGTGCAGCAGCAATCGACCAGTCTGCAAACCAGCGTGCAAGCCGCCATGCAAGCCGCTGGCTATGCCATGCCAGCAGCGGCGAACACCTCCGATTGGCTGACTCAGCGCCAGCAAGAATGGCAGCAATGGCAGCGCCAGCAAACGCTGCTGCAAGAGGTGACGCACCAGATCGAAGTGCAGCAGCGCCAGTGCGATCAAGCCGCGCAAGATGCCGAGCTCTGGCTGCAGCGCAACAACGCCTTGCTCGCCTTGCCGGCATTCCCCGTCGAGGTGCCGGCTTATTCCGCGACTCCCGCCGCCACACAGGCCGACTGCATCGAGCAACTGGAGCGCACTGCGCAAACGCTGGCATCGCTGCAAGGCCAGATCACCCACGCCCAAAGTACGCTGGCGCAGTTGCAGCAATCGGCAGACCAAGTGTATGGCGCATGGCAGCAAGCGCTGCAAACCAGCCCATTTGCCGATGAAGTGCAATACGCCACAGCCCTGCTGCCCGATGCCGAGCACCGCCGCCTACAGACGCTGAGCGATCAATTGCACACCGCAGCGCAGCGCGCCAGCACCTTGCTGGCCGATGCCAGCCAGCGACTGGCAGCGCTGCAAGCGATGGCTTTGAGCGATGAAGCACCCGAAGCCATTACCGAGCAGATCACGCAGCTGGAAGCAGAACGCACCCAGCAAGCCGAACAACTGGGCGCACACCGCGCCCGCTTGGCCGATGACGACCAGCGCCGCACCGGCCAGCAAGCGCTTCTGGAAAAAATTGCAGAGCAGGAAAAAGACAGCGACCTGTGGCAGCGGCTGGATGGCCTGATTGGCTCCGCCAAGGGCGACAAGTTCCGCAAGTTTGCGCAGGGGCTGACGCTGGATCATCTGCTGCACCTGGCTAACCAGCACCTGCTGCGCCTGCATGGCCGTTACCTGCTGCGCCGCAAGCCCACGGGCGAGCTGGAGCTCGATATTGTGGACAGCTGGCAAGGCGATGTGGCGCGCGACACGCGCACTTTGTCAGGCGGTGAGGCGTTTCTGGTCAGCCTGGCGCTGGCCTTGGCGCTATCCGATCTGGTCAGCAGCAAGACCTCTATCGATTCGCTGTTCCTCGACGAGGGCTTTGGCACGCTCGATGGCGACACGCTGGAAGTGGCGCTGTCCGCGCTCGATGCCCTGAACGCCAGCGGCAAGATGATTGGTGTCATCAGCCATGTGGAGGCGCTCAAAGAGCGCATTCCGGCGCAGATCAGAGTCGAGAAGGCAGCGGGGATTGGTTATTCAAGACTGGTGATCTAGCGCTACGTGATGTGACGGTTATGCATAGGGCGGCAGCATTCGATTTAATGCGCTGCCATCTTCTCTGCAGCCACGCATACCCGCAGCAATGCCAATCAGGCCTCGTACCAACACCCCTGATTACCCGAATCGCACAGATTCAGACCTCTTCAAAATACTCATCAATTCATAGCAGTCCTCCTTATCAAACAGGAGGCAAGCGCTTGATTTTCCTTAAGAAAAAATCGGTATCAGACTACAAATTCATGATTCCGTCTGGTGTTAACCCTCTGCGCCCGACTGCCTGACGCTTCAAAGATGCAAGCACTGGCGGAGGGCCAGGCAACCACTTAGAGGAGATGACGTAGATGACACAGGAGACCCAGAAAACCGGCCGCCGCAACCTACTCAAAGGTGCCGCAGTGGCTGCTTCCGCAATGTCTGTGCCCATGATCAGCACGGCCCAGACGACATCGTGGCGCTTTCAGAGCACCTGGCCCGCCAAAGATATCTTTCACGAATTTGCCCAGGACTTCGCCAAAAAAGTTAACGACATGACGGGCAACCGTCTCAAGATCGAGGTGCTGCCCGCAGGCGCCGTGGTCCCGGCCTTCCAGCTGCTGGATGCGGTATCGAAAGGCACGCTTGATGGGGGTCACGGCGTGATTGCGTACTGGTATGGCAAGAGCCAGGCCGTAGCGCTGTGGGGTTCTGGCCCGGCCTTCGGCATGGATGCCAATATGGTGCTGGCCTGGCACAACTATGGCGGCGGCAAGGAGCTTCTCGACGAAATCTACAACGGCCTGAAGATGGATGTGGTCTCCAAACTCTATGGACCCATGCCAACCCAGCCACTGGGCTGGTTCAAGAAACCGGTGGCCAAGGTCGAAGATCTGAAGGGGCTGAAGTTCCGCACCGTCGGCCTGGCGGTGGATGTTTTTACTGAAATGGGGGTGGCAGTCAACCCTCTTCCCGCCGGAGAAATCGTACCCGCGCTGGACCGCGGCCTGCTCGATGCTGCCGAGTTCAACAATGCCTCCAGCGATCGCGTTCTGGGCTTTCCGGATGTGGCCAAGAACTGCATGCTGCAAAGCTTTCACCAGTCCAGCGAGCAGTTTGAGGTGCTGTTCAACAAGACCAAGTTCAACGCCCTGCCTGCCGAGATCAAGTCCATCATCGAGTACGCCACGCAGGCGGCCAGCTCCGACATGAGCTGGAAAGCCGCTGACCGCTATGCCAAGGACTATGCGGAAATGCAGTCCAAGCAGGGGGTGAAGTTCTACAAGACGCCGGACGCCATCTTGCGTGCCCAGCTCTCCGCCTGGGACAAGGTCACAACCGCCAAATCCGCCGAGAACCCGATGTTCAAGAAGGTCATGGATTCCATGCGCACGTTTGCCCAGCGCAGCGGACGCTGGAAAAACGATACCGACCTCGACTTCAAGATGGCCTGGAATCACTACTTCGCGCAAAAGCGAGGTTAATGCCCCAGCAGCGCAGCCCCAGTAGCTGCGCTTTTTTGTGGCTCATGGGCCGCCGCTTGCAGGCGGCCCGCTTCCCCATCCGTACCTCGCTGCGCGGCGCAGCGGAGACTGCCATGCAAAAAATTCTGCTTGCTGTCGATGGCTTTTCGACCTTTGTCGGAAAAGTGGCGGCCTGGGCCGTGGTGCTGCTCACCGTGCTGATCAGCTGGGAGGTCTTCTCCCGCTACGCCCTCAACAAACCTCACGCCTGGGTGCTGGATGCGCAAATCATGCTCTACGGCAGCATGTTCATGCTGGCCGGTGCCTACACCCTGTCCAAGAACGGGCATGTGCGCGGCGATGTGCTGTATGGCTTCTTCAGCCCGCGTGCGCAGGCCAGCGTGGACCTGTGCCTGTACATCCTGTTCTTTCTGCCCGGCGTGCTGGCCTTGACCTGGGCGGGCTGGACTTACGCCAATGAGTCACTGGGTATTCGAGAGCAGACGTTTTCAGCCCATCCGCTGCCGCTCTACCCTTTCAAGTTCATGATTCCGCTGGCCGGAGCCGTGCTGCTGCTGCAGGGGCTGGCCGAGATTGCACGCTGCGTGATGTGCCTGTGCCAAGGCTACTGGCCCCAGCGCGGCAGTGACGTGGAAGAGGTGGACGTAGAAAAGCTCAAAGAAATGGTTCAGGAGGGCAAGGCATGAAGATGCGCAAGGAACTGTGGTTCGGCTTTTCCATCATGGCCCTGGTCGTGCTCTCGGCCATTGCTCTGCTGCTGAGTGTAGAAACCGTGACCAACGGCCACCTCGGTCTGCTGATGCTGTCTCTGGTGGTGGTGGCCATCATGCTGGGCTTTCCCACCGCCTTCACGCTGATGGGCATGGGCATGATCTTCACCTGGCTGGCCTATGAGCGCGACACCACGCGCACGCTGGATCTGATGGTGCAGGCAGCCTACAAAAGCATGACCAATGACGTGCTGATCGCCATCCCCCTGTTCGTCTTCATGGGCTATCTGGTCGAGCGCGCCAACCTGATCGAAAAGCTGTTCAAAAGCATGCACCTGGCCATGGCCCGTGTGCCGGGGTCGCTGGCCGTAGCCACGCTGGTGACCTGCGCTGTGTTTGCCACTGCCACCGGCATCGTCGGTGCCGTGGTCACGCTGATGGGCCTGCTGGCTCTGCCCACCATGATGCGTGCCGGCTACAGCACGCCTATGGCGGCTGGCGCCATCACCGCGGGCGGCTGCCTTGGCATCTTGATCCCGCCTTCGGTACTGCTGATTCTGTATGGCGCCACGGCCGGGGTATCGGTGGTGCAGCTGTATGCCGGTGCCTTATTTCCTGGGCTGATGCTGGCTGGGCTCTATATCGCCTATGTGATCATCATGGCCAAGCTCAAGCCAGCCTGGGCACCACCTCTGTCGGCCGCCGAGCGCCAGGTCAGCCTGCCTATGCAGACCCGCAACCTCCCCGCCAATACCGAGCAGTACGCCCCCGCACGCCTGCTGACTGCACTCAAAGGCCAGCGCAATGCGCAGGTCCCCACCGGCTACATACTGCGCCAGCTGGCCGTCGTGGTCCTGCCGGGACTGCTGTTTGTGCTGCTGGCCGCCAGCAGCTGGCAGAGCGTCACCAAACCAGTGCTGCAAGAGCACTACGACATTCAGCCGATTGGCATGGAAAGCAGCAGTTTCTCCAGCTCGGGATTGGCCGAGCCTCCGGTGGAAGGCGGCTTGCAAGAGCCTCCTGTCGAGGGCGGTTTGCAGGAGCCTCCCGGTGCAGAGCCTGCTGCTACAAACACAGCGACAGCGGCCACCAGCGACCTGCAAGAGCCAGCCACCGCCAAGGCTGAAGCATCAACCACGCAAGCCCGGCAACCCGCGCCCACCTGGTGGTGGGTAGGCTTTGCGCTGCTGGGGGCTTGCAATGCCTTTTTCTATTTGTTCCTGAGCTTTGCCCGGCTTGAAATCTTCAAGATGCTGCTCAGCTCCTTCTTCCCGCTGGTGGTGCTGATCCTGACTGTACTGGGATCCATCGTCTTTGGCCTGGCTACCCCCACAGAAGCTGCAGCCATGGGCGCTCTGGGCGGATTTTTGCTGGCCGCAGCCTACAAGCGCCTGAGCCTCGAAGTGGTCAAGGAATCGGTCTACCTGACCGCAAAAACATCCGCCATGGTGTGCTGGCTGTTTGTGGGCTCCGCCATTTTTTCAGCGGCTTTTGCGCTGCTGGGCGGGCAAGAGCTGATCGAGCGCTGGGTGCTGTCCATGAACCTCAGCAAGATCGAGTTCATGATCCTGTCGCAGGTCGTGATCTTTTTACTGGGCTGGCCGCTGGAATGGACGGAGATCATCGTCATCTTCATGCCCATCTTCATCCCGCTGCTCAACCACTTTGGCGTGGATCCTCTGTTTTTTGGCCTGCTGGTGGCGCTGAATCTGCAGACAGCCTTCCTCTCGCCGCCGGTGGCCATGTCTGCCTTCTACCTCAAGGGAGTGGCTCCGCCTTCGGTCACGCTAAACCAGATCTTTGTGGGCATGCTGCCCTTCATGGGCATTCAGATTCTGGCCATCGTGCTGCTTTACATGTGGCCCCAAATCGGCCTGTGGCTGCCTCAGCTGCTCTACAAATAAAGCGGGCGACTATCAAATCAGTAGCTGGCAGCGCTTGATGGATATTTATTTCGACATGAAATCGATCTATAAATTATTTCCATCAAGCGCAAGCCGCTCACTTTTTCAATGCCATAAGCACAACACAAACGCAGGTCACCGCCGCCTTGCTGCGCAGGCCTGCTGGCTTTGCCTTACCATCCAAGCCCTTGCTTGATAGGTACAAGCCATGATCCGGATCGCAGAACTCAAACTCCCTTTGTCGGCGGTGGAATACCACCCCGAAAACCACACCGAATTTCAGCCCGTTGAAAGGCTCACGGCTTTGGCCGCCGAGCGTCTGGGCTTGCCCGCCAAGGCCATTGCTGCCTTGCAGGTGCACAAACGCAGCTTTGATGCGCGCAAGGCCGAGCTGCTGGCGGTGTATATCGTCGACATCACACTGGCCGATGAAGGCCAGGAAGCGGCGCTGCTGGCGCGCTTTGCGGACCACTCCCACGTCAACGCCACGCCAGACATGCGCTGGACGCCGGTGGGCCAGGCGCCCGCCGATTTGGATGAGCGCCCCGTGGTCGTGGGCTTTGGCCCCTGCGGCATGTTTGCAGGTCTGGTGCTGGCCCAGATGGGCTTCAAGCCCATCGTGCTGGAGCGCGGCAAAACCGTGCGCCAGCGCACCAAGGACACCTGGCGCCTGTGGCGCAAGCGCGAGCTGACGCCCGAATCCAACGTGCAGTACGGCGAAGGCGGTGCAGGCACATTCTCTGACGGCAAGCTCTACAGCCAGATCAAGGACCCGCGCCATCTGGGCCGCAAGGTGCTGACCGAATTTGTGACATTCGGCGCACCGCCAGAGATTCTCTACACCGCCCACCCCCATATCGGCACCTTCAAGCTGGTCAAGCTGGTTGAAGGCATTCGCGAAGAAATCGTGCGCCTGGGCGGCGAAGTGCGCTTTGAGCAGCGCGTCACCGATGTACAGATTGAGGGTGAAGGCGAGCAGCGCCAGCTGACTGGCCTGGAAGTGCTCAACCAGGTGACTGGCGAAAGCTACCACCTGCCCACCCACCACGCGGTGATGGCACTGGGCCATAGCGCACGCGATACCTTTGTCAACTTCTACGAGCGCGGCGTGGCCATGGAGGCCAAGCCGTTTTCCATCGGCTTCCGTATCGAGCACCCGCAAAGCGTGATTGACCACGCTCGCTGGGGTAAGGATGCGGGTCACCCGCTGCTGGGCGCTGCGGATTACAAGCTGGTGCACCACGCCAAGAACGGCCGCGCCGTTTACAGCTTTTGCATGTGCCCCGGCGGCACCGTGGTGGCTGCGACCAGCGAGCCCGGCCGCGTCGTCACCAATGGCATGAGCCAGTACTCGCGCGCCGAGCGCAATGCCAATGCAGGCATAGTCTGCGCCATCAGCCCTGAAGACTATCCGCAAGACGCGGAGAGTTTTTCCTGGGCGTTTGACGGCAAGACCCTGGGTGTGGAAAAGCTGCAAAAAGGTGAGCACCACCCGCTCTCAGGCGTTGTGCTGCAGCGCCAACTGGAGTCCAAAGCCTATGAGCTGGGCGGCCAGAACTACAGCGCGCCCGGCCAGTTGGTGGGCGATTTTGTGGCAGGCACGCCTTCGTCAGAATTCGGCGCGGTTCAGCCCTCCTACAAGCCCGGCATTCACCTGGGCGACCTGCACCAGGCCTTGCCCGCCTACGCGATTGAAGCCATGCGCGAGGCCCTGCCCGCCTTTGGCAAGAAGATTCGCGGCTACGACATGAATGATGCCGTACTGACCGGGGTGGAAACACGCACCTCATCGCCTGTAAAAATTGGCCGTGGCGCTGATTTTCAGAGCGACAACACACGCGGCCTGTACCCCGCAGGTGAAGGTGCCAGCTACGCAGGCGGCATTTTGTCCGCCGGTGTGGACGGCATCAAGGTCGGTGAAGCCGTGGCCTGCGCTATCTTGAACCTGCCTGTGCCCTCGTCCGGCTCACGCGGCTCTGGCGGTGCGCTGTAAGCCGCCCCATGAGCCTCGCTACGCCCTATCCGCGCCCCGGTACGCCAGCCCTGCTGCTGGCAGTATCTGCCATGGGCGCGGTGGTGCTAGCCTCCAATATCCTCGTTCAGTACGCCATCAATGACTGGCTGACCTGGGGCGCCATCACCTACCCATTCGCCTTTCTAGTCAGCGAACTGGTGAACCGGCGCTTTGGCCCGACACAAGCGCAGCGCGTGGCATGGGTCGGTTTTGCGGTGGCAGTCGTCGCTTCGGCCCTGCTGGCTCCGCCGCGCATTGCGGCGGCTTCGGGGCTGGCGTTTGCCTGCTCGCAGATGCTGGATATTTCAGTGTTCGACAAACTGCGCCACAGCCAGTGGTGGCGTGCGCCGCTCGTGGCCACGGTGCTGGCCGCCTGTCTGGATACAGCGGTCTTCTGGAGCATTGGCTTTGCCGGTGAAGACCTGCCCTGGATGACCTGGGCGCTCGGGGATCTGGGTGTCAAACTGACTTTGGGTGTTTTTCTGTTGCTGCCATTTCGACTTTTGATGGGTCGGAAATACCAATCCCCATCGTTTTGACATTTTTTGGCCTCTGACTGACAAGGCCAAAACCCATGCCTGGTTACGCTGAACGCTTCATCGCACGCGAGGCGTCATCATGAAGAATCTGCGCAGCGCTCATCCATCCGTCTTCGCCCTTGGTCTCAGCGGCTTCATGGCCTGCGCCACCGCCAGCGCCCAAACCAGTGATCCAGCACCAGTGACAGAAAAAGCTGACAAGCCCTCGGCACTGTCAGGCTGGATGTTTGGCTACGCTCCCTTCGACTGGCATTTCTCCGATGCCAGGAAGGAGAACGACTTTGAGCCCGACGAGCAGAAACATGCGTATGTCTGGCTGATTCAGGCCGAAAAAGAACTGGACGAACGCCATATCGCAGGCTTTGCCTATTTCAAAAACTCATTCGGCCAGCCCAGCCAGTACGCGTATTACGGCTGGCGTTTCAGACCCTTCGACAGCGCCCCGAGCCTGTTCATCAAGATCACGGGCGGCATCATTCACGGCTACAAATTTCCGTTCAACAAGAAAATCCCTCTCAACAACAGACATGGCTGGGGCATCACGGCCATTCCGGCCCTGGGCTATGACTTCAACCAAAACTGGGGCGCACAGGTCAATGTGCTGGGCAATGCCGGCGTGATGTTCCAGCTTAATTACACGGTACGCTAAGCCGCTTTATTCAGCGCTGCGCAGCCGGGCAAAGTCAGGCGCACGCTTTTCCAGAAATGCGCCAATGCCCTCTAGTGATTCTTCGCTGCCCTGGGCCTCGACCATATAGTCGGCCTCCAGTGCCAGCTGCTCTTCCAGACTGTGGTGGTGCGCCACGCGGCAAAGCGTCTTGATGCGGGCGGTAGCCACTTCCGGCCCCTGTGCCAGTTGCTGCGCCAATGCCAGTGCAGCGGGCAAGGCTGCACCGGTTTCCGTCAAACGGTTGATGCAGCCCAGCGCATGCATGCGCTCGCCGCTGATGCGTTCGCCCGTCAGGCAAAGCTCGGTCAGCACCTGGCGCGAGACAAACTCGGCCAGAAACGAGGTGGCTCCGCCATCGGGCGTCAGCCCCACTTTCACATAAGCCACCGAAAACACGGCAGACTTGGCTGCCACCAACAGGTCGCAGGCCATGGCCAGAGACAGGCCTGCTCCCGCTGCAGCACCTTCAACCGCCGCAATCACCGGCTTGGGGCAATCGCGGATGGCGCGGATGAGATGGTTGAGGTCTTCGAGCTTGATGCGCCGCTCAGCCAGCGGCATGGCACGACGCGTGGCCAGCTGATTTAAATCACCACCAGCGCAAAAATGGCCACCTTCACCCGTCAGGATGACTGCGGCCACTGAGGCATCGGTACTCGCAGCACGCAGGCCATCCATGACGGCGTGGTAGTACTCGGGCGACAGCGCATTGCGCGCTGCCGGGTTGTTGTTGGAGAGGATGAGAACAGCGCCTTCGCGCCGGGTGACAAGTGCAGAATTCATAGCAGACCTCCTGCACCACACTTTAACGACAGCCGCCCAACCCGCCTAGCGGGATAGCGCCGCCAGCTGTCACCTGGCGGACCGCTCGCGGGGGCGATCAGCGACGCGGGCCCCAGTGACCACCATGTCCACGCCAGCCGCCTGGGCCATGGTTCCAGCCTCCCTCATGCCAGCCATAACCAGGGCGCGGTGGCATGGACCAGCGACCGGGGTTCCAGTTGTAACGCCCGCCACCCCAGCCCCAGCTGCCACCAATCCAGACATAGCCTGGAGCTGGTGCCACGGGAATCACTTCATTGCGCAGAGGCGGCGGTGCCATGGGGGCATACACATCGCCGACCATGACTTCGTTGCCATAGGTCGAATAGGCCGGATAAGCCGGAGCCACCACACAGCCAGTAAGCAAGGCTGCAGCGCCACCCAGCAACAAGGCTGGCAGCAAGCGACGGGTTGAAAGTTGAGAGATGAGAGACATAAGCGCTCCTGAAGATGCAAGCTTAGATCTACAACGCAAAAGCCCCTGGCATTTGTTGACAGGGGCTTGTGAAGGGCGCGTAAAGGTAGGCTGCTGCCGTTTACATATCAGCGTGCGTTTTGCAGGGCCGCAATGCGCTCTTCAATAGGAGGGTGAGTCGAGAACAGCTTGCCGATACCACCGGCAATGCCCATGGCGGCCACGCTCTTGGGCAGCTCGCCCGGATGCATGCCACCCAGACGGGCCAGCGCGTTCATCATGGGCTGGCGGTTACCCATGAGCTGTGCGGCACCCGCGTCGGCACGGAATTCACGCTGGCGCGAGAACCAGGCGACGATCATGGCGGCGACAAAGCCCAGCAGGATATCGAGCACGATAGTGGTCACGTAGTAACCAATGCCAGGGCCTGAGCTGTTTTCGTCGTTCTTGCGTAGAAAGCTGTCCACCGCGTAGCCGATGACACGCGACAGGAAGACTACAAACGTGTTCATCACGCCCTGGATCAACGTCATGGTCACCATGTCGCCATTGGCGATGTGGGCCACTTCGTGGCCGATCACGGCCTCGACCTCTTCACGGGTCATGCCTTCGAGAAGACCGGTGGACACAGCAACCAGTGCCGAGTTCTTGAAAGCACCGGTGGCAAACGCATTGGGCTCGCCTTCGTAGATGCCGACTTCGGGCATGCCGATACCGGCCTTGTCCGCAAAGCCGCGCACGGTGTTGACGATCCAGGCCTCGTCAGCGTTGCGCGGCTCGTTAATGACCTGCACGCCCGAGGTCCACTTGGCCATGGGCTTGGAGATCAGCAGCGAAATGATGGCACCGCCAAAGCCCATGATGAAGGCAAATCCCAGCAGGGAGCCCAGATTGAGGCCGTTGGCGGTGAGAAAGCGGTTGACGCCCAGCAGGCTGGCGACAATGCCAAGCACCGCCACAACGGCGATGTTGGTCAATAAAAATAAGGCAATACGTTTCATCGAGGGTGTACTCCACACAGGGGACAAAATGGCCAAAACCCCTCACGCACCGCCTGTGTGCGGCGAATGCTCATCAAGCCAGATCTCTTTCTGGCAGTACCGGTTGTTGTGGTGTTTGTGCGGTACGTGGGGCTCGGAAAACGAGAGAGTCATCATAGAAGGAAAAGTTCTGGTTTTGATCGCACCAGCCCGGGATTCCTAGTATGGGAATAGGTAGATAGGGTTTGTTTGCCAGATTGCAAGATACGCTGAGCACCTGCTCGCTCAACCAGCCATCGGCGGCCGTCATGGCGTTGATGGGCGGCGAGCCGTGCTCCAGTGGCATGCAGATCACATGGGCCGTAATCGCCTTGCGCGGCTGCACCAGCTTTTCCAGCAATGCGTGGCCTATGGGGAAAAACCGGGCCTGCGCCCACAGATCACGCTGGTGCACAAACAAGTCCTGCCAGCGCTTTTCTCGCAATGCGTCGCACAAGGTCTGCGGTGCCACCAGCAAACCGCCGTTTTCATCGAGAACCGTGACCGAATCACGTAAGCGTCCGCGCTGTGCACCCACGCCTTGCCGCTCAATCTCGCCGGCCTGCAGCGCATTGAGCTGCGGCTTGAGCCGGGGCCAGTGCAGCCAGACCAGGCCATTGAAGAAGTCATGCAAATTATCCCGAGTGGGAATACAGCGCTGGTTGCGAATAAAGGCCTCATACGCCTGACCGGCGGGCAACTGCTGCTGATCCACAAACTGCCAGCCCTGCAGCAAACCATGTGCAGCCGCCACCTGTTGCAGCGCATTAGCCACCGTTGCCCCGCACTGCACCAGTGCATGCGCCTGCTGGCCCAGCTTTCGCAGTTGCGCAAGCCAAGGGGCTTGCCAGTCAATCGCCCAATCCATCGCCAGCTCTGCGGGCAAGTCATCCACAACAGTCAATGCGCCACCTCATCACCCGCTGCGCGTTTGTCGCGCACTGCCACGCGGGCCGTGCCTTCATCGCGCAGCTCAAAGGCCTGAGTCGCGGCCATGAGCTTGGTCAGCGAGGCATAGCCGTAGTTGCGCGCATCAAAAGAGAGTTTGTTGCCGATATGTGTGCCCACGGCGCTGACGCGTGCCCAGCCGGTTTCATCCTGCATGGCTTTGACGGCGTCACGCAGCATGGCGATCAGCGGCCGGTCTTCACGCAGCAGATGCGATGGCACGCGCAAATTGGTACAGGCCGGTGCAGCCATGCCTGTACCGCCAGCGGCCTTGGCATTGCTGGCGGGTTGAGCCTGAATGGATTGTTCTGCGGGCTGGCGCGCTGCGGCATCGGCTTCCTGCAATTCACGGCGCTCGCTGCGGCTGGTGATGCCGTCGCCCAGCTCCAGCAAGGCCTCAAAGTACAAAAAGCGCGAGCAGGCATTGACAAAGGCGCGCGGCGTCTGCGCTGCACCAAAGCCATAGACAGCAGCGCCCTTGGCACGAAGATGCATGACCAGCGGGGTGAAGTCTGCATCCGATGAGACAATGCCAAAGGCGTCGGGCTTTTCTGTGTAGAGCAGCTCCATGGCATCGACCGTCATCGCCATATCGGTGGCGTTCTTGCCTTTGGAGTAGTCAAACTGCTGCATGGGCCGCACGGCATTTTCCAGCAGCTTGCTCTGCCAGCCATGCAGGCCGGGCTTGGTCCAGTTGCCATAGGCACGGCGAATGTTGATGAGGCCGAAGGTGGACAACTCGGTCAGAATTTCATCAATCATCTCGGCGGGCGCGTTGTCCGCGTCAATCAACAAGGCAATCCGGGGCTGAACATCGGTCGGCATGCAATCTCCTGAGTGATCTTGTGATCCAAGACTAACCGAGCCACTCGGCAACACCAAATAAACATCCAATAAAAAAGGAGCAGCTTGCGCCACTCCTTTCTTGCTTTAAAGCTCAATACATCTGCAAACCCAGCAGATGCAAGCGCTGGAAGCTCACTTTTTAATCAAGCATCTTCCAGGGCAAGGCATCGCCAAAGCGCAGTGGCTTGAGCTGGGCACCTTCGCCGTACTCAAAGCTCACGGGCGGCGTCCAGCTTTCCTTGACCAGCCTAATGGTGTCGGTGTTGCGGGGCTGGCCGTAGAAGTCTGCACCGTTAAACGATGCAAAGCCTTCGAGCTTGTCCAGCGCGCCAACGCCATCAAACACTTCGGCATACATCTCAATCGCAGCGTGGGCGCTGTAGCAGCCTGCGCAGCCGGTGGCAGCTTCCTTCAGATGCGCGGCGTGAGGCGCGCTGTCCGTGCCCAGGAAGAACTTCTTGCTGCCGCTGGTAGCGGCCTGCACCAGCGCCAAACGATGGGTTTCGCGCTTCAGAACCGGCAGGCAGTAGAAGTGCGGGCGCACGCCGCCCAGAAAGATGGCGTTGCGGTTGAACAGCAAATGCTGGGGCGTGATGGTGGCAGCCAGAAAGTCATCGGCAGCGGCCACATACTCGGCAGCTTCCTTGGTCGTCACGTGCTCCATGACGATCTTCAGCTCAGGGAAGTCCTTGCGCAGGGGCTTGAGCTGCTGCTCGATAAACACGGCCTCGCGGTCGAACAGGTCAATGCTCTGGTCGGTCACTTCGCCGTGCACCAGCAGCACCAAGCCTTCGCGCTGCATGGCTTCCAGCGTGGGATAAATCTTGCGCAGATCGGTCACGCCATGATCGGAATTGGTAGTGGCACCTGCGGGATAGAGCTTGCATGCCACCACGCCAGCAGCCTTGGCGCGCACGATTTCATCGGGGCCCAGCTTATCCGTCAGGTACAGCGTCATCAACGGCTGGAATTGGCTGCCTGCGGGCACGGCCGACAGAATGCGATCGCGGTAAGCAATAGCCAGCTCAGCCGTCGTCACAGGCGGCTTGAGGTTAGGCATGATGATGGCGCGGCCCATCTGACGGGCGGTGTGCGGCACCACGCAGCGCATGGCATCACCATCGCGCACGTGCAGGTGCCAGTCATCGGGGCGGGTGATCGTGAGAGTCTGAGTCATGGCGATATTGTCCCATCATCCCTGCTCGCCGCCGCAGCCTTTCCCTTGCACGGACACTTCGGTTAACCGCCTCTGGCGTTCACGGCTGAAATCCTCAAGAATGGAGCCAAGGAGGACGCGATATGTCTATCCCTCAACGCCAGTCTGCAGGGCAATTCCAGACCGACTTTCTCAGCGCCAGCGATGCGGCTCGTCTGGTCGCCCGCGTGGGCATTACCAAGGTACTGCGCCTCATCACCGAAGCCATCGAAGCCGACTTTGGCCGCTGGCAAGACTTTGACAAAAGTGCACGCACTGCGGCGCATTCCCCCAGCGGCGTGATTGAGCTGATGCCCGTGGCCGATGCGCAGGACTATGCCTTCAAATACGTCAACGGCCACCCGCTGAACCCAAGCCACGGCCTGCCCACAGTGATGGCCTTCGGCGCGCTGGCCGATGTGGCCACCGGCATGCCCCGCGTTGTCAGCGAACTGACGCTGACCACCGCCCTGCGTACCGCAGCCACATCCGCCATGGCGGCGCGCCATCTGGGCCGTGCGAATAGCCGCAGCATGGCCCTGATCGGCAATGGTTCCCAAAGCGAATTTCAGGCCTTGGCCTTCATGGAACTGCTGGGCGTGAGCGAGCTGCGCCTGTTTGACATCGACCCAGCTTCATCGCAAAAACTGCTGCGCAATCTCCAGCCCTTTCTGCTGCAGTTTTCGGCCACGGCCATCATCTGCACCAGCGTGCAAGACGCCGTAGCAGGTACAGATGTTGTGACCACCGTCACCGCCGACAAAACCCGTGCCGTCATCGTTGCGGGTCATCTGCTGGAGCCCGGCATGCATATCAATGCCGTCGGCGGAGATTGCCCCGGCAAGACCGAGTTCGATGCTCCGGCCCTGCAGCGCGCGCGGGTCTTTGTCGAGTACGAGCCTCAAACGCGCATCGAAGGCGAGCTGCAGCAAATGCCCGCCGACTTTGCCGTCACCGAGCTTTGGCGTGTGCTGCAGGGGAAGGCCCCCGGTCGCACCGCCTCAGAGCAGATCACCCTGTTCGACTCGGTGGGCTTTGCACTGGAAGACTACTCAGCACTGCGCACCATGCACAGCCTTGCACGCCAGTTCGGGCTACTGTCCCAGATCGAACTAGTGCCTGCGCTGACCGATCCCAAAGATTTGTTCGCCATGGTGAGGCAGGCAACAAGTGCGCAAACCATGAGCCTTGTTGAACGCAAAACGGCATAGCCATGGAACACATGCCTTCACCCATCTCCGAAAGTCACGCCATGCAAGCCACCTTGATTGGAATTCCCACCGATGTGGGCGCATCGCGGCTGGGTGCGGCCATGGGGCCTGATGCGCTGCGGGTTGCGCAACTGGCCCCGGCACTTCAGCAGCTTGGCGTCGCAGTGAATGACCTGGGCAATCTGGCGGGCCCCGTCAATCCACGCGGCGGGCGCGATGCGCAGGGGCTGCGCAATCTGGCCGAATGTCTGCACTGGAACCAGATTGCGCATGATGCCGTGCTCCAGGTGCTGCAGCAAAGCCGACTGCCCATCATGCTGGGGGGTGACCATACGCTGGCCACGGGCTCCATCAGCGCCATCGCCCGGCATTGCCGCGCCACGGGTAAGCGCCTGCGTGTGCTGTGGCTGGATGCGCATTCAGATTGCAACACCCCCGAAAGTTCGCCCAGCGGCAATCTGCACGGCATGCCGGTCTCCAGTCTGTGCGGGCTGGGGCCTGCGGAGCTGGCATCGCTGTCTGGCACAACCCCCGCCCTGCCTGCTTCGGCCTTTTGCCAGATAGGGCTGCGCAGCGTGGATGCGAGCGAGAAACTGATGATTCGCGCGCTGGGGCTGGAGGTTTACGACATGCGCGCCATTGATGAGCTGGGCATGCGTGAAGTCATGCGCCGCGCGCTGGACGGTCTGCTGGGCACCGAAGGCGAAGACACTCATCTACACCTGAGCTTTGATGTGGATTTTCTCGACCCCGATATTGCACCTGGCACCGGCACGCCGGTGCGCGGCGGCCCCACCTACCGTGAAGCCCAGCTGTGCATGGAGATGATTGCAGACACAGGCCGCCTCGCATCGCTGGATATCGTGGAGCTGAACCCCGCGCTGGACTTGCGCAATCAGACGGCGGAGCTGGTCGTGGATTTGGTGCAAAGCTTGTTTGGCCAGAGCACGCTGATGCGGCGCGATGCATCGCCAGCCACTTGAAACGGCAACCGAAGCTCCAGCACGGACGCATGACTTGACCGAAGCTCACTCCTTGAAAGAGAGCAGCTTTCGCTTGCAAAGCAATCTGTTCAGATTGAAGTCATGTTGAAAAGCCTATAAAACCAGCGCAAACAGCTACTCTTTTTGAAAAATTGCCTATAAAAAAAGCGCTCCCCAAGGAGCGCTTTTGCATTGCGTTGCCGCAGCTATCAGTGCTGCAAGATCTTGTTGAGGAATTCCTTGGTACGCGGCTGGCGGTTTTCAGGATGACCGAAGAACTCTTCCTTGCTGCAGTCTTCCAGAATCTTGCCGCCCACATCCATAAAGATCACGCGACTGGCCACCTTGCGGGCAAAACCCATTTCGTGGGTCACGCACATCATGGTCATGCCTTCGTTGGCCAATCCCATCATTACGTCCAGTACTTCGCCGACCATTTCAGGGTCCAGCGCCGAAGTGGGTTCATCAAACAGCATGACGATGGGGTCCATGGACAGCGCACGCGCAATGGCCACGCGCTGCTGCTGACCGCCCGAAAGCTGACCGGGAAATTTATCCTTGTGAGCCGTCAGGCCTACACGGTCCAGCATCTTCAGGCCACGGGTTTTGGCATCGTCGGCACTGCGGCCCAGTACCTTCATCTGGGCGATGGTCAGGTTCTCGGTCACGGACAGATGAGGGAAGAGCTCAAAGTGCTGAAACACCATACCCACGCGGCTGCGCAGCTTGGGCAGATTGGTCTTTGGGTCATGCACCGCAGTGCCGTCCACAAAGATCTCGCCCTTCTGGAAGGGCTCCAGCGCATTGATGGTCTTGATCAGCGTGGACTTGCCCGAGCCCGAAGGCCCGCACACGACCACCACTTCACCTTTGTCGATATTGGTAGAGCAATCGGACAGCACCTGAAAGCTGCCGTACCACTTGGAAACGTTCTTGAGTTCAATCATTGCAATTCCTCGATGGGAGCCCGCTTAACGGATGATGGCTATCTTTTTATGCAACTGCTTCACGGCCCAGGACAGCGCAAAGCAGATTACGAAATACGTCGCGGCGGCTGCCAGGTAGGACTCGATGGGGCGGCCAAAGTTCTTGCCCGCAATCTCGAAGCCCTTGAGCATGTCATAAGCGCCGATAGCGTAGACCAGCGAAGTATCTTGGAACAAGATGATGGTCTGCGTCAGCAGCACGGGCAGCATGTTGCGGAAGGCCTGGGGCAGCACCACCAGACGCATGTTTTGGCCATAGGTCATGCCCATCGCCTGGCCTGCATGGACCTGACCACGCGGAATGGACTGAATACCAGCGCGCATGATTTCAGAGAAGTACGCAGCCTCAAACGCCACAAAGGTAATGATGGCCGAGGTTTCCGCGCCAATCGGCTTGCCGATGATCATGGGCATCAGCAGGAAGAACCACAGAATCACCATCACCAGCGGAATGGAGCGCATGCCGTTGACATAGATGACGGCCGGGACTTCCAGCCACTTCTTGCCAGACAAACGCATCAGCGCCAGCAGCGTGCCAAAGATGATGCCTCCCAGAGTGGCGATCACGGTCAGGGTCAAGCTGAACACCAGGCCCTTGGCCACGAAGTTGGTGTACAGATCCCAGGAAAAAAACGACCAGTCGAGGTTGAGATTCATATCAGTGGCCTCCACCGCTGGCTGCAATCAGGCCCGGAACGCGTGAGCGCTTTTCAATGAAAGCCATGATGCGGTTGATGACGAAGGCGGAAATCACATACAGACCCGTGACAGCCAGATAAATCTCGACGCCACGCGCGGTTTCTTCCTGTGCCTGCATGGCAAACATGGTCAGCTCGGCCACCGACACGGCAAACGCCACAGACGAGTTCTTGAACACGTTCATGGCTTCGCTGGTCAGCGGTGGAATGATGATGCGAAACGCCATGGGCAGCAGCACATAGCGATAGGTCTGGAAGGTGGTGAAGCCCACCGCCATGCCCGCATAGCGCTGACCGCGTGGCAACGCCTGAATGCCGGAGCGCACTTGCTCGGCAATACGCGCGGAGGTGAAAAAGCCAATTGCAAACACCACCAGCACATAGCTATCCAGCGACTTCATTGCAGGAATGATGGCTGGAATCACGTGATACCAGATGAACACCTGAACCAGCAGCGGAATATTGCGAAACAACTCTACCCAGGCATTGCCCAGGCGCACGATCCACGGTCGATCGGGCAAGGTACGCAAAGTGCCAATCACGGCACCCAGCACCAATGCAATCACCAGCGACAGCAAGGCCACCGAGACGGTCCAGCCCCAGGCCGACAGCATCCAGTCCAGATAGGTGATATCGCCGTTTTTGCCAAAACAGCTCTGCCCGACCTCTTGGGTAATGGTGTCCTGACAGAACACCTGCCAATCCCAACTCATACGAGCACCTCTTTCATTCTTGGTTTACGAGGGCAAACACTCACACCGCACCTCTTAACAAAAAAGCCCCTTCAAACCGCGTGGCAGAAGGGGCGGTACACCAGTCAGGTGAGATTACTTGGCGTCGTAGGCTTCCATGGGCTTGTCATTGGGGTGAGCCCATGCATCCTTGGTGGCAGCCGACAGAGGCAGTCCGACCTTCACGTTGTTAGGTGGGATAGGCTGCATGAACCACTTGTCGTACAGCTTGGTCAAAGAGCCATCCTTGATCTGGCGGACGATGGAATCGTCCACCGCCTTCTTGAAGGCGGGGTCGTCCTTGCGCATCATGCAGGCGATGGGTTCCACCGACAGCACTTCGCCAACAACCTTGTAATCGTTGGGAGTCTTGGACTTGGAGATGTTGGCGGCCAGGATGGAGCCGTCCATGATGAAGGCGTCGGCACGGCCGGTTTCCAGCATCAGGAAGCTATCTGCGTGATCCTTGCCCATGACTTCCTTGAAAGTCAGGCCGTCAGCGCGCTTGTTCTTGCGCAGGGTCTGCACGGAAGTCGTACCTGTCGTGGTCACGATGGTCTTGCCGTTCAAGTCCTTGATGCCGGTGATGCCGGAGTTGGCACGTGTGGCAATACGCACTTCTTCCACGTAGGTGGTGAAGGCAAAGGCGGCGTCTTTCTGACGAGCCGTGTTGTTGGTGGTGGAGCCGCACTCGATATCCACGGTGCCGTTTTGCACCAGAGGGATACGGTTTTGCGAAGTCACAGGCTGGTACTTCACTTCCAGAGCCGTCAGACCCAGTTGCTTCTGAATATCTTTCAGAATGCGCTCGCCCATTTCTGTATGGAAGCCCACGTACTTGCCATTGCCCAGCGTGTAGCCCAGACCGGAAGATTCACGCACGCCCAGTGTGACGCTGCCAGAGGCCTTGATCTTGGCCAATGTGTCATTGGCTTGTGCAAACACGGTGCCAGCAGCCAGCGCGGTTACGGCGATGGCCAACAATTGCTTCTTCATATGGATCTCCTATTGGTAAGGACCAAAAATGTTTGCCGTTCATTAACGCTCTGCCCCTTATGGGGGTAGATAAGCGAAATTTATTAACGTTCTGCACTCATTGTGCAGCCACGCAAGGTACTGCGATGCAAACATTTCTAGGACTTTTCCCGTAGGAAATTATCAAGTGCGAGCACGCACTTTCGACATAAATCCATTGCTGCAAAGAAGCACCGTTTTCGCGCAAGGTGCAAACTCTAATGCCTGACCTATTTCTGAATCCAATGCCGATAGAAAAAAACCTTATGCCCTACTTGCATACTTGGTATTTACCCGGCACATAACCTAAGGGTTTTTACTAGGAAAATCACTAAAATCACGGCTTTGGTGCCTGAAAAGCAAAAAAGGGCCAGATGGCCCTTTTGGAGAAAAGCAACAGAGTCCCCAGGCTACACAGCCTTGATTTCGCCGTTGGCGGTCTCGCCCTGTTCCTTAAGAAAGGCCCAGAGCGCAGCAGCACCGCCCTGCGGGGCATCACCCTGCGGTTTTTCACGATAGGCGCGCACTTCCATATCCATCTGAAAACCATTCATGCCTTCTGGCACAGCGCGCACCAAACGGCCCGCCTCCAGATCTCCGCGCACAGCGCTATAGGGCAGGAAAGCAACGCCATGACCTTCCAACGCCATGGCCTTGAGGCCTTCGGCCATATCGGTTTCATAGACCCGCTCAAGGTGCACGGCTTCAGAAGATTCCTTCAGGATCAGCTCCGTCACACGCCCCAGATATGCGCCTGCGGCGTAACCCAGATAGGGCAGCGGCTGCCCCTGTTGACCGGGCAGCATGAAAATGGGATTGCCATCCGCATCGGGCTTGGAATAAGCAGCCAGCACCTCATGCCCCAAGCTCACCATTTCATAGCGTGCAGGGTCCAGCTGGAAAGGCTGTGAGGAGTGATAGTAGGCGATCAGCAGATCGCAACCGCCTTCCACCAGTCGCATCACCGCATCGTGCACATTGAGTGCAAACAGGCGACTGCGGAATGGGCCAAACTTCTCGTGCACTGCCGAGACCCAGTTCGGGAAAAAGGTGAACGCCAGTGTGTGCGGTACGGCAAAGCCGACCATGCCCTTGCCCGCACTGACGTGGGCGCGCAGCATGGTGCGAGTGCTTTGCAGGGACTGCAGTATTTCCAGCGCCTGCTCATACATGGTCTTGCCTGCGGGCGTCAGACGCGTCGGGTACGAGCTTCGGTCGACCAGATCCGTTCCAGCCCAGGCCTCTAGTGCCTGGATGCGACGCGAGAAAGCGGGCTGCGTCACGTGGCGCAACTGGGCCGAGCGGCTGAAACTGCGAGTTTCAGCAAGGCTGACAAAATCTTCAAGCCATTTGGTTTCCATAGACCACCATTATCCGCTGCCCCGCACCAAGGCAGTGCAACTGAGGTAATCCTTAGGGGCTAGTCAGCGCAGTTCAGCCGCATGCGCAATATCGATACGACCTGAATTGCGCCTATAGCCCGGTTATTCAAACAAACCCTAGGGGTAATGCCTGCTATCCGATGTAAGCCTTGCGACATAGATAGCTTGATAATATTTAGTCACATCTATCCGATGTGTTGACTCGCTCCATACCATCCCGGTGCACAACACCGCGAAGGTCAAGGACAACATAAGAGCGCTTTTTTGAGTGCGCAGATCGCGCCATCCAGGCAAGCTGCTCTGATCCATGTGTGTTTTTCTGACTTCCCGCGTTCATGTCCTCCACTCCTCCCGAGACCGATGGTGCGGCCGATACCGGCACTCGCCCGGATGAGCCTCGCTCCCTTTGCATCGAAGACTGGCTGACGGTGATCATCATGGCGGCCCTCGCCTTGATCACCTTTGCCAATGTTCTGGTGCGCTATTTCACCAACTCCTCCTTTGCCTGGACCGAAGAGATCTCCGTCTTTCTGATGATCTTGCTGGCTCTGGTTGCAGGTTCTGCCGCCGTGGCGCGCAACCTGCACATTCGCATCGAATTCTTTGCCGATGGTGGCTCTCTGGCCCGCCGCAAAGCACTGGCGCGCTTTGGCTCGCTGATGATGGCGCTGCTGTTCGCCCTGATCGCCGTGCTCAGCGTGCGCGTGGTCTGGGACGACTTCCGCTACGAAGAAACCTCACCCGGCATTGGCTTGCCGCAGTGGTGGTATTCCATCTGGCTGCCTGTCGTCTCTGCCCTGATCACTCTGCGCGCTCTGGGTCTGTTCATTCGCCAGGGCAAGCCCGGAGCGTTCAGCGAAGAGCCCGTTGAAAAAGACCACAGCAAGGAGATCGCATGATTGCTACCTTGCTGTTTGTGGCCTTCCTCGGCCTGATGTTTATTGGCGTGCCCATTGGTGCGGCACTGGGCTTGGCCGGAGCCACCGCGATTGCCCTGGCCAATGCCGATACCCAATGGTTTGGCCTGCTGGCCGTGCCGCAGAACTTCTACGCTGGCCTGGGCAAATATCCGCTGCTGGCCATTCCCATGTTTGTGCTGGTGGGCTCGATCTTTGACCGCTCCGGTGTGGCACTGCGGCTGGTCAACTTTGCCGTGGCGATTGTGGGGCGCGGTCCCGGCATGCTGCCTCTGGTCGCCATTGCCGTGGCCATGTTTCTGGGCGGCATCTCGGGCTCTGGCCCGGCCAATGCGGCTGCCGTGGGCGGCGTGATGATTGCGGCCATGAGCCGCGCCGGCTACCCCAAGAGCTTCTCGGCCAGTGTGGTCGGCGCAGCAGCGGCCACCGACATTCTGATTCCCCCCTCGGTCGCCTTCATCATCTACTCCGTGCTGGTACCCGGTGCCTCCGTGCCTGCGCTCTTTGCAGCGGGCATGATCCCCGGCATTCTGGCGGGCGTGGCGCTCATCATTCCCGCCGTGTGGATGGCGCGCAAGCACAAGATGGGCGCACTCGAGGCATCCATGCCCCGCCCAGAATTCTGGAAAAGTCTGCGCGAAGCGGCCTGGGGTCTGGCAGCGCCGGTGCTGATTCTGGGTGGCATGCGCATGGGCTGGTTCACACCCACAGAAGCCGCCGTGGTCGCCGTGTTCTACGGTCTGTTCGTGGGCATGGTGATTCACCGCACCATCGGCGTGCGCGACCTGTTCCCCATCTTGCGTGAGGCGGGTGAGCTGTCCGCCATCATCTTGCTGGTGGTCTCGTTGGCCGGTATTTTTGCCTTCTCGCTGTCCACACTGGGCGTGATTGATCCGGTGGCAAACGCGATCGTTAACTCAGGCCTGGGTGAGTACGGCGTGCTGGGCCTGCTGATCTTGCTGCTGATCACCGTGGGCATGTTCCTGGACGGCATCTCGATCTTCCTGATCTTTGTGCCGCTGCTGCTGCCCATCATGAATCACTACCAGTGGGATCCCGTCTGGTTCGGCGTGATTCTGACGCTCAAGGTCGCACTGGGCCAATTTACTCCCCCGCTGGCCGTGAACCTGATGGTCAGCTGCCGTATTGCTGGCGTGCGCATGGAATCCACCGTGCGCTGGGTGGGCTGGATGCTGCTGTCCATGTTCATGGTGATGATTCTGGTCATCGCCTTCCCGCAGCTTGCCTTGTGGTTACCGGCAAGACTTGGCTATTGACCTGCCACCTCCCCTATCTCGCTTCGCGGGAAGGGGACGACACCAGCGCGGTGTCTGCTGAGATAGGCCGTGCTTATTCAATGTGCAATGCATCCAACAAGCAACGCATTTTTTCGTTTCTAAAAGGGAGACAAACCAAATGAAACTTCGTACCTTCCTCGCCTCCGCCGTGGCTACGGCTGCCGCTCTGGCTTTCGCATCGCCCATGGCCATGGCACAGACCAAGTACAAGAGTGAATACCGCATGTCGCTGGTGCTGGGCACGGCCTTCCCCTGGGGTAAGGGTGGCGAGCTGTGGGCCGACAAGGTGCGCGAACGCACGCAAGGCCGTATCAACATCAAGCTCTACCCCGGCACATCGCTGGTGCAGGGCGATCAGACGCGCGAATTCTCCGCACTGCGCCAGGGCGTGATCGACATGGCCGTGGGCTCGACCATTAACTGGTCACCCCAGGTCAAGTCGCTGAACCTGTTCTCCATGCCCTTCCTCTTCCCCAACTTCAAGGCCGTGGATGCCGTGACCCAGGGCGAAGTGGGCCAGGAAATCTTCACGACGCTGGAAAAAAGCGGCGTTGTGCCACTGGCCTGGGGTGAGAACGGCTACCGTGAAATCTCCAACTCCAAGCACGCCATCAAGACGCCTGCCGACTTGAAGGGCATGAAGATCCGCGTCGTCGGCTCACCCCTGTTCCTGGACACCTTCACCGCACTGGGCGCCAACCCCACGCAGATGAGCTGGGCCGATGCCCAGCCCGCCATGGCCAGCGGCGCCGTGGACGGCCAGGAGAACCCGATTGGCGTCTACATGGCCGCCAAGCTGCAGTCCGTGGGCCAGAAGCACCTGACCATGTGGGGCTATATGAACGACCCGCTGATCTTCGTCGTCAACAAGGATGTGTGGGCCAGCTGGACGCCTGCTGACCAGGCCATCGTCAAACAAGCCGCGCTGGACGCAGCCAAGGAAGAAGTCGCCATCGCCCGCAAGGGTCTGGTTGAGGCCGACAAGCCCTTGCTCAAAGACCTGGCCGGTCTGGGCGTGACCGTTACCACACCCAACGCCGCCGAGCGCGAAGCCTTTGTGAAGGCCACCCGCCCGGTGTTCGACAAGTGGAAGAGCCAGATCGGCGCACCTCTGGTGGACAAGGCCGAAAAAGCCATCGCTGCCAGCCAGAAGTAATTTCCCCCTGAACCGCTTTGCGGCTTCCCCCTGAGGGGGACGGCGCCTTCGCCGCGAGGCGGCTCTTGCTCGCCACCCCTGACCTGCGCCGCGCCAGTTTCATCACGCCGCAGATAGTACAAATCCCCGCCCAGTTCACTGGAGCGGGGATTTTTTATGGCTATGAATATCAAAGCTGTCAGCGCCTGATATGGAATGATTTCAGAATCAAAACATATCAAACGCTTTATTTTTCATGCGCAAGCAGCTTTCAATTCAATAGCACTTAGATGGGCGACACCAAGGGCTTGCCATCCAGATGGCTGCGCATATTGGCGATGAACCGGTCCACAGAGTTCTGCACCGCCTCGGGCGACCAGCCCCCCACATGGGGCGTCAGCACTACCGAATCAAGGTCCATCAGCTCCGGCGGCGGCAACGGCTCGCTTTCGTACACATCCAGGCCGGCACCGGCCACACGGCCTTCGCGCACAGCTTCAGCCAGCGCCTGGGTATCGACCACCGAGCCGCGTGCGATGTTGACTAAAACGCCCTTTTCGCCCAACGCACTCAACACCTCGGCATTGATCAAGTGCTTGGTTCCGGCTCCGCCAGGCGTCGCCACCAGCAACACATCGGCCCAGGCAGCCAGCGCCAGCAGATCGCCGAAGTACTGATGGCTGACACCATCGCGTGGCTGGCGGTTGTGATAGCCGATGGACATGTCAAACGCTGCCGCACGCTTGGCGATTTTTGCGCCAATGGTGCCTAGACCCACGACCCCCAGACGCTTGCCAGAGACATTGGCTGGCAGCGGCATGGCCGAGCGCCAGATGCCTGCGCGCGTGGCCTTGTCCAGCTTGACGATGCCGCGGACGGCCGCAATCAGCAGGCCCATGGCGTGATCAGCCACGCACTCGTCATTCGTGCCCGCACCGTTGCCTACGGCAATGCCATGCGCCTTGGCATAGGCCACGTCAATGTTCTCGTAGCCCGCCCCCATGGCGCAGACCAGCGAAAGCTTGGGCATGCGCTGCATCTGCGCGGCGGACAAGCCCGTTGCGCCAATCGTGCAAACGCATTGCACGCGTGCGCCATGGGCGGCAATCGCTGCTTCGGCCTGATCGGCCTCGGGCGCGTAGATCACGTCAAAGTCGGGGAAGGTCTGCACCATCTGTTCAAGATGGGCAGGGACTTGCAAATTCAGAACGAGCAGGACTGGCTTCATGGCAGACAAAACGATCGCGAAGCGCTAAGCATTCGCAATCCGAAGAACGGTAGAAGCTGCATTGTGGAGCGCCTGGGCAAGCCATATCGCTCACACCAGCATTCACCCCGAAGTCTGCTGCTGAACTGGGGTCTCAGGCGGCTTGGCGGTCTTTGCCTTGCTGAAATAAGCCACCTCGCCCTTGGGCAAAATCCGCACCACCCGCCGCGACTGCAAAACAATGCATACCTGCTCCGGCGTCATTACCGGAGCAAGCACTGTCCCAATATGAGTGGCGATGACCTTCATCAGCCCATCGCGGCGAACGGGGCGATTGCTGGTCATTTTTTTCAACGACAGCTCTACCCGCTTGGCAATGTGACTAACGCTGTGTCTGGGTTTCGCGGCCACCGGTTTCACCACTTGGGGTTTGATCGCCGTCTTGGGCTTGATGACAGCCTTTTCTAAGGCAAGCACTGACAGTGCTGGTGCTTGCGCAGCATTGACCACAGACTCTGCAGAAGCTGCCCGTTGCACAGGGTCAGGACAGCGGTAACGCAGGTTACGGCCATCCACATCAAGCATCACCGTGCCATAAAGCTGCAGCACCCGGCAAGCCTTGCGCGCCAAATCTTGCCTGTCTGCTACAGGCTCTGTGATCAGCCCCTCCGTCAGCGTCAGCAATGCCTCCCAGCTCGCAGGGCGCTGATTCGCCGCCATCAGGCTCAAGGCATCCTTGGCTCGGAATGCAATGCGTGCAGAAGTGGGGTCAGCAACAAGCGTCGTCTCAACCGGCACAAGCTTGGGCCTGGACAGCGTTATGAGCACTTTTTTATCGACCGGAGCCGGCTTTTTCTTCTGAGCCTGAGCAGGCTTCACAACTGGCACGACAGGCGTTGCAGGAGTGGCCAGCGTGGGCGGCTTTCGGTACTCGCTGCGCGTGGCCTGGAAATCCAGCTTACGCGCATGCTCCAGCATGGGCTCGTAGCCCTTGTCGTTGGACACCACCACAAAGCGCGCATCAGGCTGCCTTGCCATCAAGTAGCCCGCGTAGTAGCTCAGCTGAAAATCCAGCGCGTTCTTGCCCGCGCCTGTGCGCTCTACCAGCGTCACGCTGTTCGCGCCATAGGCTCGTTTGTGTTGTTCCGCATCCACCCGCTGCGCCGGTGCGTGAAACAGCCAGACATCTGTTCCGTCAGGCAGCAGCTTCTTTAGCGCCTCTGCATCCGGGCTCACATTCTCGCAATCCACCAGCAGGTGAACTTTGGGGCACGAAGGCAGCAATTCCGGCAGCTTAGCAGGGTGCTTCTGCGCATTCTTGATGAGCTTTTTCTCCACCGCCTCTTCAAGATCAATTCCTGTGCGATCGGCAATCTGCAGCAGGTATAGAAACACGTCCGCGATTTCATCAGAGACCTTTTCCCGGTCTGCAGGTTCTTGGGTCAAGGTATGGGATTGCTCTGTCGTCAACCACTGAAAAATCTCCAGCAGCTCGGCAGACTCCACCATCAAGGCCATCGCCAGATTCTTGGGCGAATGAAAAGACTGCCACTCTCTGGATGCTGCAAAGTCGCGCAATCTTTTCTGCATGGCCTTGATGTTCATACCTGCATCTCCCTCTCTTTATTGAACTTTATGCAACGCCTTCAGGCGTCCGTCACCTCAGCTGCGTTCTGCATATTCCACATGCTGGCGTAGCGCCCGCCTGCAGCCAGCAACTCGTCATGCGTGCCTCGCTCGATGATGCGGCCGCTGTCCATGACCAGAATTTCATGCGCCTCCACCACGGTGGACAAGCGGTGCGCAATCACCAGCGATGTCTTGCCTTGCGCAGCGCTGCGCAGCTCATTTTGAATGGCGCGTTCATTGGCACTGTCCAAGGCCGATGTGGCTTCATCAAAAATCAGGATAGGGGGATTTTTCAGCAACGTGCGAGCAATCGCCACGCGCTGCTTTTCACCGCCTGAGAGCTTGAGGCCGCGTTCACCCACGCGTGTTTCATAACCCTGCGGCGTGGCCTGAATAAAGTCGTGAATACGCGCGGCCTTGGCTGCGGCGACGACCTGATCGTGTGAAGCACCGGGCTGGCCGTAGGCGATGTTGTACTCCACCGTATCGTTGAACAGCACGGTGTCCTGCGGCACGATGCCTACCGCACGGCGCACACTGGTTTGGGTCACATCGCGAATATCTTGGCCAGCAATACGCACATGTCCAGCCTGCACGTCATAGAAGCGGAACAACAGACGCGCCAGCGTGCTCTTGCCCGAGCCAGAGGGTCCCACCACAGCCACCGTTTTTCCCGCCGGAATCGTGAAGTTCACATCGTGCAAGATAGGACGCGCTGGGTCGTACGCAAACTGCACGTTTTCAAACCGCACTTCAGGCGGTTGATCATTCAGCGGCAGCGGCTGTGCGTTGGGAGCATCAGCCACTTCGCGGTCTTGATCCATCAGCGTGAACATGCGGTTCAGATCGGTCAGACTCTGCTTGATTTCGCGGTAGATAACGCCCAGGAAATTGAGCGGAATATAGAGCTGAATCATGAAGGCGTTGATCATGACCAGATCACCTAAGGTCAGGCGACCATCGACCACACCTTGCGTGGCACGCCACAAAATAGCGACCAGCGCAGTACCAATGATGAGCTGCTGTCCTGCATTGAGCATGGACAGCGTGGTCTGACTCTTCAGCCGCACGCGGCGCAGCTTTTCCAGGTTTTCGTCGTAGCGGGCAGATTCAAACTCTTCGTTGTTGAAGTACTTGACGGTCTCGTAGTTCAGCAGCGAATCAATGGCTTTGGTATGCGCTGCAGACTCCTGTGCATTGGCTTCCTTGCGAAAGCGCGTGCGCCATTCGGTCACCGTGACGGTGAAGGTGATGTAGAACACCAGCGCTGCCAGCGTAATGATGGCAAACCAGGCATCAAAACGCACCGCCAGGATACCCAGCACCAGCCCCATTTCAATCAGCGTGGGCAGGATGGAGTACAGCGAGTACGAGATCAGCGATTCCGTGCTGCGCACGCCGCGCTCGATATCGCGTGTCATGCCGCCGGTCTGACGCTCCAGATGAAAGCGCAGGCTTAACGCATGGAGATGCTGAAAAGTCGAAAGTGCAATCGATCGCGACGTGCCCTGCGTGGCCTTGGCAAAGACCAGATCGCGCAACTCGGTAAACATGGTGGTGGAAAAGCGCAGCAGACCATAGGCCAGCAGCAGCCCCACGGGCACAACCAGCACTGCCTGCGCCTGACCGGGCTTGATGTCCAGCGCATCGACCAGATGCTTAAGCAGGACTGGCACGCCCACATTGGCTAGTTTGGCGCCCAGCATGAACAGCAGCGCCGCCAGCACGCGCCACTTGTATTGCAGGATGTAGGGGAGAAGACGGCGCAGCGTGGCCGAGTCGGGATTGGGTGCCGCTACTGCGGCTTCTTCAGGGGTTGTATGTGGCCGTGAACGCATTGTGGGGAGGTATCGCCTTGCAGGCAGTCTGAAGCGCGGTAAAAGGCTTCTATTTCTATGACGGGAATGGGATCGCCTGCGAATTCTGCCTGCCCCGTTACTTTTCCGCCAATCAAGCCCAAGGTAAACGGCTGCAGCAGTGTCCTGTCATAGTGACCCGGCCCGCAGGCCATGAAGAACGATGCATCGCGCGGCCAACCCCAGAACACCTTGGGACTGAGTTCTGCATACAGCATGACCACGCAGTCGCGCCCTCCTTTAACGGCCTCGATCGTGCGCAAACCTCCACCCCAGCAAACGCGCTGCCCCTTTGCGCTGGCAGCCAGTGCTTGCGTGGGAACGAGTGCCGAAAATGCCCCCTCCTGAGCCTCTTCGTCCGTCAATCGATCAGGATGGCAGGATGTCTGCTCGGCTATGCCGCTCAAGCCTTGCAACGGCTGCGATACAGAATCGTTTTTCTGATCGGATACAACGGGAGAAATGCCGCAGCCCGCCAGCACTAAGCACAAAACCCCATACATCGACCACGAAAGCAGATTCATAGTTACCACCTACTCACTTTCCTGAACCGGCGTCATTGGTATTTCCCAACAACATAGTAGAAACCCGAAGTTGAAGCACAATTCCACCTTTACCTCTGTGCCTGCGACATCCATGCCACCTCGTCCCAACCTCCCCCCTCAGCCTTTGCCCGAAGACAAGGAGCTGGTTCTCAAAGTCGTCCCCATGCCTGCCGATGTCAATGCCAATGGCGACATCTTTGGTGGCTGGGTCATGGCTCAGGTGGACTTGGCAGGTTCGGTGCTGCCCCAGCGTATCAGCCACACCCGCATGGTGACGGTAGCCGTCAACGAATTCATCTTCAAGCAACCGGTGCGCGTGGGCGACATTCTGTCCTTCTACGCCGGTGTGCTGCATGTGGGCCGTACTTCGGTCACGGTGAATGTGGAAGTGTTTGCCGAACGTTTCTCGGATCAGGGCAAGTTCGTCAAAGTCACCGAGGCCCGCCTGACCTATGTGGCCATTGATGCCACCGGCAAGCCACAGGCCCTGCCCGATACCGAACAGACCCGTGCATGGCGCGAAGCCATTCAGTCGCAGGAGCAGAGCGCGCCTCAGAAACGCTGAGTCCTCTCTTCATGGCACAAAAAAAGCGACTCAATGAGTCGCTTTTTTCATGGGCTGTGCGCGGAATTTCAGGCAACGGCGGCGATGCCTGTTGCCTCTGCCGTGCTGGCGACCGCGCTCAAAGGGCTGGTGCTGAGCGTGCTGATGGATTTGCCCCGGCTGCTGCTGGTAGCACTTGCGCTGCTGGCTGCGGCTGAAAAGCCTGTACCGGCTTCGATCTGGCCTGTCAGCTCACCGCCCTCTTCGATCACAACCTTGCCGTAACGAATCTTGCCGCTGACCTTGCCGGAACCATAAATCACCAGCTTCTCGCGCACAGTCAACGAGCCATCAAAGCGGCCGTGAATTTCGGCGATGTCAATTTCTGCCGTGCCGTGAAAGGCACCGTTCTCGGCAATCCTGATGACGCGGGAGTTCATGGTCGCCTCAACCGTGCCTTCAACCACCAGAGTGTCGCAGTCGGTAATTTCCACGCCCTTGAGCTTGATGTTGGGGCCCACGGTGAGCTGGCTGCCACCCGTTGCCTCCGTCACAGGAGCGGCAGGCGGCGTTGCCGGGCGCATATTGCTGGAGGGCTGCACACCCAGTCCAGAGCTGTTCAAAGTACCTGCCGAAGGAATCCCTGTTGCGGAATTGCGGGAAGAAAAAGTATCGTTTTCGCGTTTACCAAAGAACGGGTTTTGCACAGCCATGGCAGGAGCCTCCTTGTCAGAAAACGCCGATCCTACGCAGCATCAATGGCTATATTTGCCGTTATCTCGCAAGAACAGTAAGCAAAGCTTTCACAAGTTTCAGTTACTTGCATGCATTGCTTCATCTCACACCATGCAATATTTGGCTGCATACTGGCAAGCGTTCACTTGCCTGTTTTTAAGGCATTTCAGACCTCTAGCCCAAGACTGGAGAGCGCAGCGCGCTCTCTTTTCAGGAGAAACTCAAGAAACGATATAGGCCGCTGTACCAGTGGACAGCAGTTCGCCATCGGCAGACAGAAACTCCATCTGGGTATTGGCAACACGTGAGCCCAGGCGGATCACCTTGGCGGTGAGCAAGAATTCCTTCCCAATACCGGGGCGCAGATAGTCGACACGCAAGTCGATCGTGCCCAGCCGGGAAAAGCGCTGCAGACGCTGCATGGGCGTGTCATCCATATGGCGGGCAGCAATAGCGGCCATGACTGCCAGACCGCCCATTGAGTCCAGTCCCGCGCTGATAACGCCGCCATGAATGCGCTCATAGGCCGCATGCCCTATCAATTCAGGCCGCATGGCGATATGGCCATGCACCAAGGCTGGTGAAATTTCACCGATCTTGAGGCCTATGGTCTGATTGAAGGCCACGCGCTTTTCAAAAATCTCGTGCAAACCGGCGAGAAATTCAGGCTCGAACTGAACAATCTCTGCCTGAGTATTCTTGCGACTCTTAGCAGCAAGTGAAACCTGAGTTGTCATGGATTCGCTTTCAGAGCAAAGAAAAAAGAATCGCCCAGCAACGGGCGATTTTCAGATCAGCACTTGCTGAAGTCAGGGTGACGCTTTTGACGAAAACACCTCCCATCGCTTCGCTCACGCCAGCTTCACTGGCGTGGATTTCAGTACTTGCTGAAATCCGGGTGGCGTTTTTCCATAAAAGATGTCAGCGCTTCTTTGGCGGCAGGCTCACGCAGCATGCGGGCGAAGACAGCGCCTTCTTCCGCAATGCGCTCGCTCACCGCCTTGGCCTGGCCGCCCTTCATCAGACGCTTGGTTTCGATCAGCGAAGACAGGGGCTTGCGCGCCAGCTTCTTGGCCTGAGCCTGCGCCACGCCATTGCATTCGTTAGGCGGCACCACGCGATTGACCAGACCCACTTCCAGTGCGGCTTCAGCCATGAAGGGCTCGCCCAGCAGCAGCGCCTCGGCCGCTCGGTGGTAGCCCAGCATTTGCGGCAGCAACAAGCTGGATGCGGCTTCGGGGCAGACACCCAGGTTGATGAAGGGCAGCGAGAAGGCCGCGTTGTCACCCGCATAAACCAGGTCGCAATGCAGCAGCAGCGTTGTACCAATGCCTACTGCCGGGCCACAGACGGCGGCAACCAGTGGCTTGGGGAAGGCCGAGACTTCCTGCAGAAAACGCCACACCGGGGCATCAGCCCCCATGGCACCGGGGGTCGATGTTTGCTTAAGGAAGTCAGCAATATCGTTGCCCGCGCTGAAGATGGCGATATCACCCTGGAACACCACCACGCGCACGCCCGCATCGGTCTTGGCCGATACCAGCGCATCTGCCATCTGCG
Source organism: Comamonas suwonensis (assembly GCF_012844455.2). GTDB lineage: Bacteria > Pseudomonadota > Gammaproteobacteria > Burkholderiales > Burkholderiaceae_C > Comamonas > Comamonas suwonensis. Next base: position 233,500 of record NZ_JABBCQ020000004.1, read on the forward strand.
TGTACATGGCTTCAGTGAAAGAGTTTTTCTTTGCTGCGCGGTTGAAGGTGATGGTGCAAACGCCCTCTTCGGTGTGCACCAGAATGTCCTGGGAATCCTGGGTATTGCTCATGGTCTTGCCTTATCGAATGGTGGATCGGTCGCCGGATTCGGCGCCTTATTCCTTGTAATAAACAATCTGGTGGCTGGTGGCCAGCATCTGGCCAGACTGGCTCCACAACTGGGCTGTCTGGTCAAAAAAGCCGTTGCGGAACTCCTGCCCGCGCGCCTGCGCCAGCAGCAGGTCATCGCCCACAGCGGCCAGCTCCTCACGCCCGGCATGAAAGTACACGGTGATGGACACCGTGCCCGCCGGAACGCGTTTGGCGCGGCGCAGCCACGCCCGCGGAAAGAACACGTCAGAGACCGCAGCCAGCGACGCAAAATCCAGCGGACGCGGCGGATTGTCTCTCACCCACAGCTGCGTCAGAGAGTCGCGCTCTGAGCCGTCTTCCTCTTTAGGCAAAATACCGTGCACAAAACGCATCTCATAGCGGGCGAGCCACTCAACACCTTTGAATAGTGGCGGTACACGCTCAAACTCTGCCGCTGGCTTGACGGCGGGCATGGGCATATCGCTCACGCTCCAGGTCTCGCGGCGCACAGCGGTTACGGCGGTGGCGGTGGTCACCACCTGCATCTTGCCGTCTGCGTCAGGCTGCAGCACGGTCAAAATCCAGTGCTGGGTCGAGCGGTTGGTGCGCACCGGGTTGGCATCAATCTCGAAAGCACCGGGACCGACCGCCGCAGCGTAATTGACGGTGATGGAGATCGGGTCCCCCAGACATTGCGGGTGCTGCTGCATGGCCTGAACCAGGCTGGCAGCCGTGATGCCGCCATAGGGTCCGACCATGTTCCAGTAATCCGGCGATGCTTGCCCACGGTACTGATTGGGCACTCCCGTGGCAGTCAGGGCCACGGCACGATCAAAGGGGTGGAGGTCTGTGCTCATAGGTCTCAGTGTTGCCCAAGGGCAGGAATGAAGGCCGTCAAACAGGTGACTCTTACGGCCTAAACAAGGGTTTGCCAGGGCTTCGATCACCCACGCGCCAGCTCTGCAGCAATGGCAACAGGGGCCGCCACAGTAGCTCAGCCATCTCTTCTCTGAAATACCCCAGATGGCCTATGCGCCCTGCTGGAGCCAGCGCCGCGCTCACATGCTCCAGCGTGCTGGGCGCACTCTGGTACCAGCCCACCAGCGACTGCACGCTGGCCAGTGACATCATTTCGTCGTCTTCCATATATAAAGCGTGCAGCGGGTAGTGGGCGGCGGCATAGGCATCGGCCACCCATTCGCCTTCAATGCCCATGGCGTAACGCGGATTCATGCACCAGCGCCGCCATTGCCAGAGCACGCCTGCAGGCAAGTCACCGACCATACCCAGCTTGCGCCCCGGAAATGAGCCGTACAGCCAAGTCGCCAGCGGCGCCACGCCCCACCAAAAAAGTCGAATAACGCGTTTGGTGGGTGCAGCGTTATCGCGCCAGTAACCGCTGCCGCTGGCCACGGAAAGCAGGCCGTTGATGGGCAAAGGCGTTGCAGCCAGACCCGGCAGCTGCGAGCCCACGCTGTGGCCAATCCAGATCAGGGCTTGATCGGGAAACTGGCTTTTAAGCTGCGCGGCAACCCGCTCGCAATCCTTGGCCCAGTCCAGCAGATCGGCCTTGGCCTCGCGCAGAGGTCCTTGCAGCGAGAGGCCATGGTCGCGGTAGTCAAACGTGGTCACGCCGTAGCCCTGCTCTGCCAGCCAGCGCGCAAAGGGCTGGTAATAGCTTTGCTGCACGCCCATGGCAGGGGCCACAACCACTTGCGCCTGCGCCGTGGCTGTCGTGGGTTGACATTGGCGCAGCACCAGATGGGCCGGACCGACGGAGATGGGCAAGTTCATCTCCGTCCATTGCACTGCAGGCTGCGGAGTGGTCTGCATCAAATGCCTGCGCCGCTTAAACGCGCTCGAAGATGCCGGCTGCGCCCTGGCCCATGCCCACGCACATGGTCACCATGCCGTACCTGAGCTGCTTGCGGCGCAGCGCGTGCACCACGGTCGCCGCACGAATCGCACCCGTCGCACCCAGCGGGTGGCCCAGTGCAATCGCGCCGCCCATGGGATTGACCTTGCTGGGATCGAGATTGAGCGTATTGATCACCGCCAGAGACTGGGCTGCAAAAGCCTCGTTCAGCTCAATCCAGTCCATGTCGTTCTGGCTGAGACCGGCATAACGCAGCGCGGCAGGGATGGCCTCAATCGGGCCAATGCCCATGATCGAGGGCGGAACACCTCTGCTCGCATAGCTCACAAAGCGCGCCAGCGGCGTCAGGCCAAAACGCTTAACGGCATCGCCACTGGCCAGAATCAGTGCACCTGCACCATCGCTGGTCTGCGAGCTATTACCTGCCGTGACCGAGCCACGCGCCGCAAACACGGTGCGCAACTTGGCCAGACCTTCGATGCTGGTATCTGGGCGCGGGCCTTCATCCAGGCTCACGGTGCGGGTGCTGATAACAGGCTCACCAGTGGCAATGTTCAGCGTGCGGTCTGTCACTTCAATCGGCGTGATTTCGTCAGCGAACTCGCCCGCCTGCTGGGCTGCAATGGCGCGGCGATGCGACTCCAGCGCAAACGCGTCCTGCGCTTCGCGGCTGACATTCCACTGCTGGGCCACCTTCTCGGCCGTCAGGCCCATGCCATAGGCAATGCCTACATCTCCATCGCGCTCGAATATGGTGGGCGACAGGCTGGGCGAATTGCCCATCATGGGCACCATGCTCATGCTTTCCACACCGGCGGCAACCATCACATCGGCCTCGCCCACACGAATACGGTCAGCGGCCATGGCCACGGCAGATAAACCCGAGGCACAGAAGCGGTTGACGGTAATGCCGCCAATGCTGGTGGGCAGCCCCGCCAGCACCGCGCCAATGCGCGCCACATTCAGGCCTTGCTGACCTTCAGGAATGGCGCAGCCGCAAATGATGTCTTCAATGGCCTTGGGGTCTAGGCCGGGAACCTGAGCCAGCGCTGCTTTCAGCGTGGTGGCCAGCAGATCATCAGGGCGGTAGTTACGAAACACGCCCTTGTGCGAACGACCAATGGGCGTGCGCGTTGCGGCAACGATGTAGGCGTCTTGTACTTGTTTCATTTTTGAATCTCCTCGCTTCGCCTTAGTTGCGCACCGGCTTGCCGGTATTGAGCATGCCCAAGATACGTTCATGGGTCTTGGGATGAGCAATCAAATGGCAGAAAGCCTTGCGCTCCAGCTTCATCAGATAGGCCTCATCCACCAGCGTTCCGGCATCCACATCGCCGCCGCACACCACGTTAGCAATCATTCCTGCGATGTACTGGTCAAACTCGCTGATAAAACCGCCATCGCGCATATTCACCAGCGATCCCTTGATGGTGGCCTGACCGCTGCGGCCCGCCACGGGGAAGCTGCGCTTGAGCGGTGCGCGCCAGCCGCTGGCGGCCATAGATTTGGCTTCGTTGATGGCCACAAACAGCACTTCATCTTTGTGGGCCACCACGATGTCGCTTTCCAGCAGATAGCCAAGCTTGCGTGACTCCAGTGCGCTGGTGCCCACCTTGGCCATGGCGGCTGCGGTGAAGCCTTCGGTGAGGAAGGGCAGCAAATCCTTGCCTGTGCTGGTCGCAGAATTTTCGGCAGCGCGGCGGGCGATATAGGTCAGGCCGCCTGCGCCGGGCACCAGGCCCACGCCGACTTCTACCAAGCCGATGTAGCTTTCCATATGCGCCACGCGGCGGGCCGAATACACGGCCATTTCACAGCCCCCGCCCAGAGCCAGCCCGTGAATGGCCGACACCACTGGTACCTGTGCATAACGCAGGCGCAGCATCAGGTTTTGCAGCTCTTGCTCGATGCTTTCGATGGCGTCTGCGCCGCCAATCACAAAGGCGGGCATGGTGGCTTCAAGGTCAGCCCCCACGCTGAAAGGCGAATCGCCCGACCAGATGACCATGCCATCAAAGTCGCTCTCAGCCGTATCCACTGCTTCCATCAGCCCTTCCATGACTTCGGGGCTGATGGCGTGCATCTTGTTCTTGATGCTGGCGATCAGAACCCGCTTACCGGAGGGACCTTCAGAACCATCGTCGAGTGTCCAGGTACGCAGCGCCTTGGTTTCAGCAATCGTGGTGCCAGCGGTCTGCCAGTCAGGCAGGTTGGTTTCGCCCAGCAGCTTTTCAGGGAAGATCTGGCGTTCGTACACCGGCAGCACGCGGCGCGGCACAAATTGGGCCTGAGATGCGCTCCACGAACCATTGCCCGTGTGCACGCCACCGGCTTCAGCCACCGGGCCTTCAAACACCCACTTAGGCAGCGGCGCCTTGCACAGCGCCTTGCCTGCATCAATATCTTCCTGAACCATCTTTGCCACATCCAGCCAGCCAGCGTCTTGCCACAGCTCGAACGGGCCTTGCTGCATGCCATAGCCCCAGCGCATGGCCTGATCCAGATCGCGTGCGCAGTCGGCAATATGCTCCAGATGCACGGCAGCGTAATGGAAGCTGTCGCGCAGAATGGCCCAGAGGAACTGGCCTTCCTTACCTTCGGCATTGCGCAGCAGTTTCAGGCGTTCAGCTGCGGGCTTTTTGAGCATGCGGCCATACACCTCGTCGGCCTTGCCACCGGCTGGAATGTAGTCCTCGCTGGCCAGCTCGAACTGCATGGTTTCACGACCCACGCGCTTGTAAAAGCCCTGCTTGGTTTTATTACCCAAAAAGCCGAGGTCCAGCAGCTTTTGCAGCACCTTGGGTGTGCCAAAGTTAGCAAAGAAGGGGTCGCTTTGCTCGTTCAGGTTCTCCTGCATGGTCTTGATGACGTGGGCCATGGTGTCCAGGCCCACCACATCCGCAGTGCGGAAGGTACCGCTTGATGCACGGCCCAGCTTTTTGCCGGTGAGGTCATCGACCACATCAAAGTTCAAACCAAAATTCTCGGCCTGCTTCATGGTGGAAAGCATGCCCGCAATACCAATGCGGTTGGCGATGAAGTTGGGCGTGTCATGCGCGCGAACCACACCCTTGCCTAGCACCGCAGTCACGAAGGTTTCAAGCTGATCCAGCACTTCGGGCTGGGTCGTGGGCGTGTTGATCAACTCCACCAGCTGCATATAGCGCGGTGGGTTGAAGAAGTGAATGCCGCAAAAACGCGGCTTGATCGCATCGGGCAAAGCCTCGCTGAGCTTGGTGATGGACAGACCCGAAGTGTTGGAGGCCACCAGCGCATGCTTGGCAATGAAGGGGGCGACCTTGTGATACAGGTCCAGCTTCCAGTCCATGCGCTCGGCAATGGCTTCGATGACCAGATCGCAACCCTTGAGCAGCTTCATGTGCTCTTCGTAATTCGCGGGCTGAATCAGATCCACATCATCGGCCACACCAATGGGCGAAGGCTTGAGCTTTTTGAGATTGGCGATGGCGCGCTCTGCAATGCCGCTCTTGGAGCCTTCTTTGGCGGGCAGGTCAAACAAAATGACCGGCACCTTGACGTTGACCAGATGGGCGGCAATCTGCGCACCCATCACGCCCGCACCCAGCACGGCGACTTTTTTCACATTGAATCGGGACATGAGCAATGTTCCATTAAGGGCCAGCTGCTGCTTAACCTAGCGTCAAGCAGCTTCAGCACTGGCTGTTTTGTCTTGAGATTTATTGAACGCGGACCCAGGTCTGCGTGCGCCAGAAGGGGCCGATGGAGCCGCGTACTTCCAGCTTTTTGCCGTCTTCGATGGGCGTCAGCCGCACGGTGTAGGTCTTGCCGTTTTCGGGGTCGAGAATCTTGCCGCCCTCCCAGACTTCCTTGCCCTCGGCCTTTTTGACGCCGCTGATCAGCGTCATGCCCACCATGGGCTTGTCTTTCAGCTCGTCCTTGCACTCGGTGCACAGCTGATTGGGGTCAGCGCCTTTGCGCAGCAGTGCCTCAACCTTGCCGGAGACGATGCCCCCCGCTTCGGTGATCTTCACCTGCGCCTTGGGCGTGTTTTCTTTCTCGTCCATGCTGCGCCAGGTGCCTAGGGGCGACATCTGCGCCAATGCAGTGGACATGCCACCCGCTACCAAAACAAGAGCTGTCAGCGCTTTAATTTTCTTCATTTCCAAGTCCTTTAATATTAAAACAAGGGATGAATCAGCGCATGCAGCTACGCTTTCAATAGCGAGGCTGCATGGCTTGTGGAGCTTCAGGCCAGAGCGGCTTCGGTGTCCATCAGCGACTGGCTGCCAGCGCGGGCGGTGCGCATCAGCGTCAATGTTTCGGGGAACAGCTTGGCAAAGTAGAAACGCGCCGTCTGCAGCTTGCCCAGATAGAAGGGGTCGGCATTGCCAGCAGCAATTTCGCGCAGCGCCACCTGCGCCATGCGGGCAAACAGGTAGCCAAAGACCAGGTGACCGGCCACGCGCAGATAGTCCACAGATGCAGCGCCCACGTCGTCGGGGTTTTGCATGCCCTTGAAACCGATTTCGGTGGTGAACTTGGTCATCTGGTCGCCCAGCATGGCGATGGGCGTGATGAACTCGCTCATCTTTTCATTGACGCCCTCTTCCTCCACCAGCTTGGCGATCAGCTTGCCAAACTTCTTGAGCGTGGCGCCCTGATTGCCCAGGATCTTGCGACCCAGCAAATCCAGCGCCTGCACGCCGTTGGTGCCTTCGTAAATCATGTTGATGCGGTTATCGCGCACAAACTGCTCCATGCCCCACTCGGTGATGAAGCCGTGGCCGCCATAGACCTGCTGGCACATGGTGGTGGAGATCCAGCCGTTGTCGGTGATGAAGGCCTTGACGATGGGCGTGAGCAGCGCGACCAGCTCGGCGCTGTCTTTGCGCACTTTTTCGTCAGGGTGGTTCAGTTCGGTATCAATCAGCAGTGCGCTGAAGGTGGACAGCGCACGCCCCCCCTCGGCATAGGCCTTGGCTGTCATCAGCATGCGGCGCACATCGGGGTGCACGATGATGGGGTCCGCTGCCTTGTCTTTGGCCTTGACGCCAGACAGGGATCGCATCTGCAGCCTGTCCTTGGCATAGGCCAGCGCGTTCTGGAAGGCCACTTCGGTCAGGCCCAGCGACTGGTTGCCCACGCCCAGACGGGCGGCGTTCATCATCACAAACATGGCTTGCAGACCCTTGTTGGGCTCACCCACCATGGTGCCGATGGCTCCATCGATATTGATCTGCGCCGTGGCATTGCCGTGGATGCCCATCTTGTGCTCCAGCGCACCGCAGAAGATGGGGTTGCGTTCACCCAGGGAGCCATCGGCCTTGATCAGGAACTTGGGCACCACAAACAGGCTGATGCCCTTAGAGCCCACAGGCGCATCAGGCAGGCGGGCCAGCACCAGATGCACGATGTTTTCGGTGAAGTCGTGCTCACCTGCGGAGATGAAAATCTTGTTGCCGGTGATCTTGTAAGTGCCATCGGCCAGCGGCTCAGCCTTGCTACGCAGCAGGCCCAAATCGGTGCCGCAATGCGACTCGGTCAGGCACATAGTGCCTGTCCACTCACCGCTGGTCAGCTTGCCCAGATAGGTCTTTTTCTGCTCGGGTGTACCGTAGGCATGCAGGGCTTCATAAGCACCGTGGGACAGGCCGGGGTACATGGTCCAGGCCTGATTGGCGCTGTTGAGCATTTCATACAGTGCCGAATTCAGAACCATGGGTAGGCCCTGACCGCCGTATTCGGGGTCGCAGGACAAGGCAGGCCAGCCACCTTCCACAAACTGGGCATAGGCTTGCTTGAAGCCTTTGGGCGTAGTCACCTCATGCGTGGCCTTGTCCAGCGTGCAACCCTCGGCATCGCCGCTGATGTTCAGCGGAAAGGTCACATTGGCCGCAAACTTGCCAGCCTCTTCCAGCACCGCATTGATGGTGTCTACATCCACCTCGGCGTGCGTGGGCATCTGCTGATAAGACTCAGCGACCTTGAAGACCTCATGCATGAGGAATTGCATATCACGCAGTGGCGGGTTGTAGCTGGGCATGTGTCGTCTCCTGAGGTAGTTTCGCGTTGGATAGGGTTGCTAGATGGACCGTCGCTTGCCGTGTGGGGCGTCAGGCCGCTGGGGGCTCACTGGCGTAGCGCGCCAGAATGTTGTTGAAGCCAGCATGGGCACGCTCGATCGAGCCTTCACTGTGCAAGAAGCGGGCTTCGTAGTGCAGCGCCAGAATCAGGCCGTGAATTTCAAACAGCAACTGGCTGGCATCGGCATCAGCACGTAGGTCGCCACATTCCTGGCTCTGCTCAATCGTGCGACGCATGGCAGCCAGCCAGGTGCTGACGGACTCGACCAGCGCATCGCGCACAGGGCCGGTGCGGTCGTCAAACTCCACGGCACCGCTGATATAGATGCAGCCGGAATCAATCTCCATGGAAGTGCGCTTCATCCAGTTCCCAAACAGCTCACGCAGACGCGGTATGCCACGCTCTGCCTCGATGGCTGGGTAGAACACTTCTTGCTCAAAACGGTCGTGGTATTCGTGCACCACGGAAATCTGCAACTCTTCACGCGAGCCAAAGTGGGCAAACACGCCTGACTTGCTCATGCCAGTGAGTTCAGCAATCGCACCAATGGACAGGCCTTCCAGACCTATATGGGTTGCCAAATTAAGAGCGGACTCCACAATCGTGGCCTTGGTTTGCTGGCCTTTTGCCAATGAGCGCCCTGAAGTCTTGACGGCAGACTCAGTGCCCTCTGCCCTGGGGCTAGCAGCAGCTTGCGCAGCGGGCAGTGCCTTGCGAGACTTGGCAGCAGTCTTTGCAGGCATCTCTGGATGATTCAGCCCGGCACTCCCCTCTGCGCGGCCAGCCACATGCGCCGCATCCCGGCTAGCGGGAGAAGTTGAAGAACGGGGAACGGAAGACGAAACCATGAAATTCTCAATAAAACGAACGATCGTTCTATTTTGCACAGTTTCTTTATGGATTCAGGCATGCAAAGGGTAAATACCGATCCTTTCTTGCCAAGGATTTCCCTAGCTGCAACCTCCTCGCAGTCATGAAAAAACGCCGCCAGTCCTGCGACTGCGGCGTTTTTTCATGGAGGAAAAGCGCTGGATTACGCCACGACCATCATGGCCAGGCTGGCATCCAGGTGTTCAGTCGGCAAGCGGCGGAAGCCCGAACGGGCATAACGCTGTAGACGGCCCAGCGCAAACGCAGTCAGCACGCTGGCTGCCACCGAAGCTTCAGCCGTAGGAGCGGAAGAGCCCATGGCACCCGCCGCAGGGCGCAGGCACTGGCGCAGAGTGGATTCAATGCGGTCAAAAAACTGATTCATGCGTGTTTGCAGGCGCTCGTGCTCAAACACGATGGCATCGCCCACCATCACCCGCACCATGCCAGGATTCTTTTCACCAAACTGCAGCAACAGAGCGATCACGCGGTTGGCATTGCGCGCGCCTTCGATAGGACCGAGTGCTACCTCTGGCACATCACGGCCTACGATTTGTTGAATCATGGAGAAGACAGACTGCTCGATGAATTCGATCAGGCCTTCAAACATCTGGGCCTTGCTGGCGAAGTGGCGATAGAGCGCCGCCTCGCTCACGCTCAGATGGGCAGCCAGGGCAGCCGTCGTAATGCGATCGGCACCGGGCTTTTCCAGCATGGATGCCAAGGCCTGCAGGATTTGCTCACGGCGCTCTCCTGGCTTGGGACGCTTGCGCGCAGGGGCCAATGCAGGAGCGACGGATGTGTCCTCAGTTAGATTTTCGTTATTGGAAACAGGCGATAGGACTTCAGACTCAGACATAGGCGACTCAGTATTTATTAGCAATTTTCTCACAGCCAGTTGCACTGTTAAGCACACGACTCCCTAATCGGCAGGCTTTCAGGTTTGCAAAACCGTACTTAATCCGGTTTTGTGGTCTCCGCGCCTGAACATTCAACCCACCGCTCTCACCACCTCCCAAGCGTAACCGAGAAATCACCCTTGCAGACCTTCAGATAGATCATGGCTACCTTCTGAAACTGTTTGAACTGGAATTTCAAGCCTTACTAATAAGCCTTTACCAAAACTACCCTCGGCAAAACTCAGAACGCCTTGGTGGAGTTGAGTAATCTCATCGGCAATCGCCAAACCCAAACCCGTTCCCTCTTCCACCACGCCCTGAGCGCGATAAAAGCGCTGGGTAATCTGGCTGCGCTCTTCCTCAGGCACGCCGGGTCCATCGTCATCGACTTCGACATAGGCCCACTGAGCAACGCCGGGCATATTGAGCAGCGTGACATCATCCGTACCCACAGGCTGAGGGCGCAGTCCACAAAGCAGCGTGACACTGCCACCTTGGGGCGTGTATTTAATGGCGTTTTCCACCAGGTTCGAGACCAGCTCACGCAGCAACCAGCTATGGCCCCAGACAGAAGCTGGCTGAACCTCCAGCCCAAAGTCCAGACCCTTGGCTGAGGCCCGGTCGATAAAGGTCTCCAGCATGCTCTCGCACAGGTCTTTGAGGTCGACCTCTTGCAGGGGCTGCACCTCGGCATTGCGGGCATCCGCGCGCGACAAGGCCAGTAACTGGCGCGCCAGCTGAGAGGTGCGCCGCGTGGCATCACGCAACTGCTCAATCTGCTCCACATTCAGCACCACCTGTGCCTGCCCGCCGCTGCGCTTGGCAATGCGCTGCGCCTCTTGCGCGCTCAGCGCCCAGGCCTCAACCTGTGCCTGCAAGGCGGCAAGCGGCGTGCGCAACTGATGGGCCGCATCCGCCACAAATCGGCGCTGACCTTCGGCCTGTGCATTGACTAAAGAGAACAATCGATTGAGAGCACGCACCAGCGGGCGCACTTCAGCGGGCGATGTCTGCTCATCAATAGGGCTGAGGTCGCGCGGTGAGCGGCGCTCTACCGCCTGAGTCAACTTATGCAACGGCTTGAAGGCCCGACTAACCGACCAGTAAATCGCCACGGCCGCGCCGGCAATCAGCAGCAGATTGGGCAGCAGCACATGCATGATTAACTGGCGCACCCATTGCTGACGCACATCACTGCTATCCGCCAGCATGACGACCATCTCGCCCGCACCATAGGTTTCTGCCTTGAGCACGCCCACGCGGTAAGTCACGCCGTCATGCTCCTGGCTGTGAAATTCCGCCGTGCCCGTCGCCGGTACATCAAAGCGTATCCAGGCATCGCCCGCAACCACATTGCCTTGCAGATCGCCAATGGCATAAGCCACTTCATCGCCCTGATTGCGCAAAAAATCTTCCACCGAGGGAGTCAGCGACACCAGCGGCGGCGTGCCATCGGCAATCGACGGGGCCAGCACCGAATCCGCCAGTGCAGGCAGCAAGCGCAACAAGCGCTGGTCATGCTGGGTAGAAGCCTCATCCGCCGCACTGTAGCTGAACCAGCCACCCATGACCCCCAACAGCATCAGTGGCACCAGCAACAAAACCAGCAGACGAAAGCGCAGGTTGGCAGTCATTAATAGGTATGTGAATAAAGTGGCTGAGAGCTCTATTTCTCATAGCTACCATCGCTTCATTAATAAAGAATTAAGATATATATCTATCTGAAATCAATATCAATTAAGCGTAAACAGCTATCAGTTTGATCCATCAATGCGCTTTAATCAAAGAGCTTCAGGCATCAACTCCAACCGATAACCAAAGCCTCGAATAGAGCGCAAAGCCACACCATGTGGCTCCAGTTTGCTGCGCAGGCGCGAAACATAAACTTCTACCGCATTAGGTGTGATTTCACGGTCCCAGCCTGTCAGGGCTTGCAACAGTTTCTCTTTGCTGGCGGGCTTGGGCGCATTGAGCAGCAAATATTCAAGCACCGTCCATTCACGCGGACCCAGATCAATCGCCAGAAGCTTGCCTTCGTTCTCACCCTCTTGCGGCGCCTGGCGAGCACCCGCACGGCGACCAGCCGTATCCAGCTCAATACAGCCAAAGTTCAGCACTGCAGACGTTGCAGCCTGAGAGCGGCGCATCAGTGCCCGCAGACGCGCCAGCAGCTCGGGAAGCTCAAAGGGCTTGACCATATAGTCATCTGCCCCCCAGTCCAGTCCCTGCACCCGATCCTGCAGCGCATCACGCGCAGTGAGGATCAATACCGGCATGGCCTTGCTTTCCACCTCGCTGCTGCGCAGGCGGCGGGTCAGCTCCAGCCCGTTGATGCCAGGCAGACCGATATCGATCACTGCAACATCAAACGCCTCCTGAGCCAGCACCTCCAGCGCACGCTCCGCACTACCTACCCAGTCCACGGCATAGCCAGCGTCGGACAGACCAAGCTTGATACCGCTGGCCACCATCACATCATCTTCCACCAGAAGCAAACGCATAAAGTCCTACCTAGCTCAAAAACAAAAGCCGCCCAAAGGCGGCTTGCGGCGGGATCCTGAGCTCAGGTCCGCCCGAAAAAGCCCTGTGACGATGTTAACGCTTTATGCGACAAGCCACCTTGCACGGGCAGCTACATGTCAGGGCCAGACAGGCTCATCAATGGCTACGAATCATCGTGCCATAAGCCTGGTCCGTCAAAATTTCCAGCAGCATGGAATGCGGCACGCGACCATCAATGATGTGCACGGCGTTCACACCCGCCTTGGCAGCATCCAGAGCACCAGCAATCTTGGGCAACATGCCGCCAGAAATCGTGCCATCCGCAAACAAACCATCGATTTCACGAGCCGTCAGATCCGTCAGCAACTTGCCTGCCTTATCCAAAACACCCGGAGTGTTGGTTAAAAGCACCAGTTTTTCAGCTTGCAACACAGTCGCCAGCTTACTGGCCACCACGTCTGCGTTGATGTTGTAACTCTCGTTTTCCTCACCAAAACCGATGGGGCTGATCACAGGAATGAACGCATCATCCTGCAGGGCCTTTACCACGCTAGGATCGATCGCCACGATGTCACCCACATGGCCCACATCGTACTCAATGCTCGGATCTTTGTTGTCCACCATCTTGAGCTTCTTGGCACGAATCAGCCCACCGTCACGGCCGGTCAGACCCACAGCCTTGCCACCCGCCTGATGAATCAGACCCACGATGTCCTGCTGCACCTCACCAGCAAGCACCCACTCCACGACTTCCATGGTCTCTTCATCCGTGACACGCATGCCTTGGATGAACTCCCCCTTCTTGCCCAAGCGCCCCAGCGCCGCTTCAATCTGAGGCCCACCACCATGAACCACCACAGGGTTAATCCCCACCAGCTTGAGCAACACCACATCTTCCGCAAAGTCCGCCTGCAGGGCAGGATCGGTCATGGCGTTGCCGCCATACTTGATGACCATGGTCTTGCCATGAAACTTGCGAATGTAGGGCAGCGCTTGCGCGAGGATTTCAGCTTTGTCGCGAGGGGCGATCTGGGTGGTGGGGTCAATGGTGGTCATAGATCAAGGCTCTGTCCCGTGGGACAATGTTCAAGTCAGATGGGCTGCATTGTGCCGCAAACAGCGCTACAGCACAGATTGTTCCACCGATCCGCCCCAGGTCGATAACCACGCCTTCCAACAAGAACTAGTTGCATGTTTTCAACTCAATTTTCGCTTCTTGAATTAATACGATATGACGCAACAGTTGCCCTACTGGCATCTTTTGCAACCTGCCTTCTCCTGGTTCTTACGCAAAAATGGCATGGCAGCTTATCCATGGATTCAAGCAGCGGAGTCCAGAAAGTTCATACCACCCCCACACCACGTATCGGCGGCATTGGGATTGCGATCGGGGTTTTTGCAGGATTTGCGGCCTCCAGTCATGGTATTGCTGCAGCAGAAAAAAGAGCTATCCTCAGCGCCATTCTGCTGGCGGGCATACCCGCTTTCATTTTTGGATTACTGGAAGATCTGACCAAAAAAGTCTCTGTAAAGATACGACTGCTGGCAACCATGGCATCTGGCGTACTAGGCTGGGGCATTACAGGTACCTCACTCACTCATGTCGACGTACCAGGTATTGACTTTTTACTGGGTTTTACCGTCATCTCCGTCATCTTTACTGCGATTGCAGTGGGAGGCGTCGCCAACTCTATCAATATTATTGATGGACTGAACGGTCTTACGGCTGGCACAGCTTTGATCATCTTGGCCGCCTTCGGCGTCGTCGCTAGGCATGTGGGTGATATTCCCCTCGCTTTCACTTGCATGATCATCGCAGGTGCGGTCGCCGGCTTTTTTCTCGTCAACTGGCCCAAGGGTAAAATATTTTTGGGCGACGGCGGCGCCTACTTCCTGGGATTTACGCTAGCTTGGATTGCTGTACTTTTACCTGAGCGAAATCATTCCGTATCACCGTGGACCAGTTTACTGATCTGTTCCTACCCAATTATTGAGGTCGGCTTCAGTATTTTGCGCCGAACCATGCGCGAAGGTTACAGCCCGACAGAGCCAGATTTCTTTCACCTGCATTCACTTGCAAACAAGCGCTGGGCAAGAAAAATATTCTCTAATTTTTCAAAACCCATGCAAAACGGGCTGACCTCACCATTCCTCTGGATTTACGCAGCAATTCCCTGCTCTCTAGCTGTTTTGACATATCAAAGCAAATTACTTACGGCAACTTCTTTTGTAGTGAGTTTTTTGTGTTATTTGGCATTTTATAACAAGCTGGCTTATTTCCGTTGGAATCCAAAAATATAAAAACACAACGTAGAAATCGAACATCTCCGATTATTAAAAAAACACTAAAATAATAGCTTGATCATTTTTAATTTCAAAAATTGGAGGAAATGAGAGGGTAATCCCACCGCAAATCCAGCGCCCTGAGAAGTAGAGGCTTTCACATGAGAGTCTTTACCATGAAAAAATAACGTTTCACCGACAGCCAGATCATCGAGGCACTCAGACGCGCAGATGTCGATTTGGCGGCCCCAGAACTCTATCGAGAACTAGGGAGCCTCTGCACAAAGCAGTTCCGCACGTGATAGCCACCACATAAGCGTGTACTGCCACTTTTTGGTAGCTCTACTCCCCATCAAGATGTCCGCGTTTAGCGGACATCTTGCCTTCTCAGGCTGCTTAAACTGATCTGAATGGACTGTTTGCGAGCAAGCAGGTACGGGTCATCCACAAATTCGCCAAAGCAAACAGGGTGTGCAATTGCAGGGGGTTCTTGTTCAAGCCTCGGTAGCGAACTTTGACGTGACCAAACTGGCGTTTGATGACCCGGAATGGATGTTCGACCTTGGCCCGTATTTTGGATTTGACCTGCTCGAGTTGCTCTTGCAACAAGGGGATCGGCTGCATCGGGTCCAGAGCCTTGCGCTTGCTACGCTTCATTGCAATGTGCCAGTGCAGCTTGCGCACGGATGTGTCAACCGGCATGTCAGGACGTTTTGTCTGCGCCCTGATAGCCTGCATCACCATAGCCATCGGTTTCCTGTCCGTGCAGAAGGCTGTTGGCTTCGACAACATCGCTGACATTGGCGGCAGTTCCACGCACGGTGTGAACCAAGCCAGAGTCAGCATCCACACCGATATGGGCCTTCATGCCGAAGTGCCACTGGTTGCCCTTCTTGGTCTAGTGCATCTCTGGATCACGAGACTTGGTGCTGTTCTTGGTGGAACTGGGCGCTGCAATCAACGTGGCATCCGCGATGTTGCCTGTACGCAGCAGCAGCTTTTTGCCCACGAGCAAGTCCGTGACGATCTTCAGAATTTGCTCGGCCAGCTTGTGCGTTTCCAGTAAATGGCAGAAGCGCAAGATGGTGCTCTCATCGGGTGTAGAGCTATTCCACGACAAACCTGCGAAATCCCGAAACAACGGCATGTCATGCAGCGCTTCCTCCATGGCGGGATCACTGAGGGTGAACCACTACTACTGAGATGGACCCGACGCCACTTTCGTCACAAACTGGTCGTCTTTCACAACTTGCCGCTACCGAAGGTCCATCATGAACGTTGACATTCTGGGCATCGATTTGGCCAAGCGCGTGTTTCAACTACACGGAGCTGATCGTCGCGGTCGTGCACTGCACCGAGCCAAGGTCAGTCGATCTGCATTGATGGAGGCGGTCCGGCAACTACAGCCGCGCACCATCGCGATGGAGGCCTGCAGTTCCGCTCATCACTGGGCAAGACAGTTCCAAGCCATTGGCATCGAAGTCAAGCTGATCAGCCCGCATTACGTCAAGCCCTTCGTCAAGACAAACAAGAACGATCACAACGATGCAGAGGCGATCGTCGAGGCAGCCTTGTATTGACCCAGTGAATTCCTGCTCAGGTGTTAACGTTGAAGGAAACGACGATGAGCACCCTGATGGAAGACGACATCAAGCGCTGGACAGCCAAGCGTAAGACAGCCCTTGTCCTGGACATCATCCAGGGCAAGACCACGATCTCGGAGGCCAGCCGGGCCTTCGACCTCAACCCCTCGGAGGTTGAGCAATGGGTCGATGAAGGCAAGCGTGGCATGGAGAACGCCCTGCGCACCAAGCCCTTGGAAATCAAAGAGCAGTACGAGAAGCAACTGCGCGAACTTCAGCAGGCCTATGGCGAAGCTATGTTGGAGCTGCGTGCCAGAAAAAAGCTGGCGTCCCTGCTGGGCAACGAGGACGAGAAATGATCCTCAGCCTTCAGCAGGGACTGGCCCAAGACGGATTCAAAGTCAGCCTGGTCAAGCTGTGCGATTGGTTCGAGATGCCCCGGCGCACGGTGTACTACCGCAGCACCAAGGCACCACCGAAGGTTCAGGAACACTTCGTCAAGCCCATCAAGGCCATGATCGAAGAGAACCCGTCGTTCGGCTATCGCACCGTGGCGCACCTGCTTGGCTTGAACAAGAACACCGTGCAGCGGGTCTTCCAGCTCAAGGGCTGGCAGGTGCGCAAGCGCCCGGTGGGCTTCAGGCCTCGCATCCAGGCATTGCCTTCTGTGGCCAAGGCGCCAGATGAGCGCTGGGCCACCGATCTGTGCCGCGTGTGGACAGGGCGTGATGGCTGGGCTTCGCTGGCCCTGGTGATCGACTGCTACAGCCGCGAGCTGCTGGGCTGGCACCTCAGCCGAAGTGGCCGATCCAAGACCGCTGAAGCGGCGCTGGAGCAGGCGTTGATTGCCAGGTACGGCTGTCTGGGCAAGGTCCGGCACCCGTTCCTGTTGAGGTCAGACAACGGTCTGGTGTTCACCAGCCGCAGCTACACGGCCTTGGTCAAAAGCTATGGCCTGCAGCAGGAGTTCATCACCCCGTACAGCCCGGAGCAAAACGGCATGGTCGAGCGCGTGATCAGAACGCTCAAAGACCAATGCGTGCACCGCCACCGCTTCGAGACACTGCAGCACGCCAGTCGTGTGATCGCAGATTGGATCGGCTTTTATAACCACCGGCGCCCTCATCAGGCGCTGGGCATGAAGACCCCCGCTGAGGCTTATGCTTTAGCAGCCTGACCTGTGCAGAAACCGCTGGGTCAATACAGCCTGCCGCCCGAGCATGAACTTCGTGCAGGTGAAGTCCGTCGAGCAGCAAGACATTCAGGCCGCGCGAGCTGCTAGTACAGCAGCGTACCGCACTCATCAATCAAGTGCGGGGTCTGCTCGCAGAAAGAGGCATCACCGTAAACCGATCTCCAGCAGCTTTTAAGAAGTCTTTCCCTGAAATCCTCGAGCAGACACAAGGCGAGCTGACCATTCGCTGCCAGACGTTACTGCGCATTGCGCTCAATGGGTTCCACGCAATCGAAGCTCAGATTGCTCAAACGGAAGAATGGCTTGAAGCATTCATGAAACAGCCCGCGTTGTGCCAGAAAATCGCAGCCATCCCAGGCATAGGGGTGATGACCGCAACTGCAATGGTGGCCGCTATTGGCGATGCCAAGACATTCAAAAACGGCCGCCACCTGGCTGCTTGGATCTGACTCGTTCCCCAACAAAATTCATCGGGCGGAAAGTCTCGCCTGCTCGGCATTAGCAAGCGGGGAAATACCTATTTGCGAACGCTGTTGATCCACGGTGCGCGCTCTGTCCTGATCAGAGTTGCGTGCCGCGAGGATGCACGCAGCATGTGGCTGCGGGAACTGATCTCCAGGCGCGGATACAACCGCACGACTGTAGCGCTGGCCAACAAGAATGCACGGATCATTCAATCTGTCCTGAGTGGTCCTGAGAGCTACCGCCCGTCGATGGTGGCGGCATAGCAGAACGCTCTCGAACTTGATTGCAGGCCGGCAAGAGTCGGTCAACACCCCGCCGTGGTTTTTTTGCGACGCTTCTCAAATGTGATGACACAACCGGTTAGACCAGCGTTACGTGATCCTGTATTTCATGTGGGCCGAGCGATCAGTCCGAACTGCTGCTAAGGACGGAACGCGCGGATCTCATCAAGGCTGCGGGCAAGCGAAAGCATTGCCTATCAAGCAAGCCGAATACATGTGTGCAAACCGTTGATCATCAAACGAGAGGGGCTTGCAAAAGGCGTCGAGTCCATACATGCATGAAGTGGACGCGCTGCAACATCTCGGCAGGAAACGGGGGACGCCCCTTGCGGCCTTCGGGTGCGTAAGGCGCAATTAGTGCTACCAAATCCCTCCAAGGCACAACCTGCTGCATCTGTTCAAGGAATTCGCGTTTGCGTGTCTTCTTGGTGGAGAGGTTCAGGCCGAGATCAGATTGCTGGATGGGCCGGGATGCTGCCGCACCCGGCACGCATGTGTAAGCACATGCGTTGGGGGTTTATGCAGAGGTTTCTTAGTCAAGAGTTACTGATCAGCGCTTGCGTTGATGGGAAGTCCCTGTAACGCAACAACACCTTGCAGAATCAATACACGGAAATTATTGAAGAAGTTTCAAATACTCATTCGCAATAAATTTACTTTTGTACATTTCTCTAATTATTGATCTATTTTTTATAATTTTCTCGGTAGCGTTGATTTCAAGAGCCAAGCTATCGACATCCCGAAAATATTCAGCAGCATCTTTGGCAGCCTCACGATTAAAAATGACATCAAAGCAAATTATCCTGCAATCATAAAATAACATCTCTACTAAAGATGGGTTGGTTCCGCCAACGCTATGCCCGTGCAGATATACCGCACATTCTTCCCTGATTTTAGCCAAATCCATAGGATCATAAATTGGATCTAATAATGAAAGATTGGGATAAGCAGAGTATTTATTTCGTATGTTAATTCCGTATTTACTAGAATTCCAATTACCAACAATTTTATAATTTTTCAGACCGGCCCGCAAAGCACCCAATATTAGCATTTCAATATTGTTTTCAGGCTCTATTCTACAGATAGTTAACCCTCCCTGCCTAACGACAACCTCTTCCGTTTTTCTTATAACATGATCCCCGGAATAAGCTATAAAGACAGATTTTCTCCTACCACCATTAATTAAAAAATCTTTTAGTCCAACATTATCATAAATTACAACATGTGAGAAAATTTGAGCAAGTCTATCAAAAATCCAGATAACACATCTTTTAAAAAAGCTGAATTTCTCTCGACGCCATTCAACACCATCAACATTAACAATCAACTTTTTCTTTAGAATATCACATAATATTCTAAAAAAAGGAAACCAAACCCCGCCAGAAACACCAAGTACTACAATATGAGTAGAGCGCTTGAAAACCTTAAAAAATGCGAACAAGTCGTGAAATATAGATTGCCAGCCATTAGCTGGTGTATTGATAAATATGCGATGCATGCCTTTATATATAGTACTCACATCTTCATATAATCCAGCATCACAAGTCACAAAGACCTCTTCAACTTTTGAGGCTATTTCTGGACCGCAATACTCAACGAAAGCCTCGAAGCCACCGTACCGATTAGGAACACCAGCACAGCCAATGAATGCCACTCGACTACTCAACCTGATCGGATTCTCATTCATCTAACAACCCCCTAATAATTATCAGCAATATTCAATTAAGCGCGATATCTTCTTTTTATTAAATCATTAATTACTCGAAGAGATCCAAAAAATCCACCCAATCCGAATTTTATAATTGCTATTGGCAAAGAAAATTCTCTAAAAAGTAACCTTCTTGCTTCAAATTCACCTTGACGCATTTTCCAAACATTACGAGAAAGTCCGCCATCCTCACCTTGAGAGCGGAAAACAATGGACAAGTTTTCATTCAAATAAAAGACTCTTGTTTGGCTCGTAACATAACGAATCAAATAAGCCCAATCCTCCGAGAATCTAAATTTCTCAACACCCAGTTTATTCATACGCCTAATAATCAAAGAAGGCGTAACAACTGGATTAAAAATGCAAATCAACCAATGCAAAGGAATTATTCTCTTTAGCTTTGAATACCAAAAATTCCCCAACACACTGTACTTG
This sequence comes from Comamonas suwonensis, assembly GCF_012844455.2. Classification (GTDB taxonomy): domain Bacteria; phylum Pseudomonadota; class Gammaproteobacteria; order Burkholderiales; family Burkholderiaceae_C; genus Comamonas; species Comamonas suwonensis. The sequence goes on from NZ_JABBCQ020000004.1 coordinate 253,797, forward strand.
GATGCTCCCTCGACTCCATGGAAAATCAAATCACAGGATTCTTTTTGCAAAATATTCAAAATAATATCTATTTTTGATTGAGAAAAAGCATCATCTGAATCAAGAAAAGCAATATAGGCAAACCTAGCTCGACGAATACCCATATTTCTTGCACCTTGGGCGCCAGAATTCTTATATTTTCTATATTTTCTAATTAAAATTCCATTTTTATTAAAATTCGGAACATTTTCTAATATATTAATATCAGATCCATCGTCGATAACAATAATTTCCACTCTTTCCGGGTTTATAGAAAATACGGAATCATACGCACGACTCAGTAAATCAACTCGATTAAATGCAGGGATAACGACGGATATCCCGATATTATTATTGACTTTATTCATAAATCTCAAATAAAGTTAGTATTTCTCATATGATTAGAGCCAACAGCCCACGCAAGAATAATAATTACATTAAAAACTAACATAATAAAAACCTTACGATCATCATTTTTTTTTCTAGAGGAGATATCCTTCATTATAAGAAATAAAACAACGGGATACACTCCATAAACTATTCTATACCCGAAGTAAGGGAGCCATAGAAATGGAATGCAGAGGAAACACAATCGCAAAGCCAACAATCTAAACCCAATTGACTCTCCCGAATAAAATTTATTATCTCCAATAGAGAGAATATAAATAGAGATTAAAGATAAAAATGCAAATACCCTAATAAAAATTTCATCACTATCATGCAACAAATATTTTTTTATCTCGTACATAAAGCTTGAAATTATTGGAATATTAATTTCAAAATTAACTAATGCACAAACAAAAAATATAGAAAAAAAGAAAAATAAATAAAAAACCCTTCTTCTGAGCTTGGTCAAAATATACATCGCAAAAACCAGAAATGAGCTTGAGTGAAATAATATAGAAACAATTAAAAAAACAATCGCAAGAATATTTCTTCTATCAAAATAAGAAATTGCAACTATTAAAAATCCTAAAGAAAAACCCTGCCTTAACGCATTTGTTGTAAACTCTACTCCAATGATGGAAAATAATAAAAGCGAAAAAAAATATATTTTGAAATTAAATTTCATCCTCATGAACAAGAATGGCACCATAAACCCGGCTCCCCAAGCCATAGGTAAAATATTCACATCACAAGCCCCAAACATGAAAAAATTCAACCAATTTAATGAATATATAAAGCTGGCATCGTTGCCAACATCCTTATCACCAGAACAGAAATCATGAAACAACGAGGCGTATGTTGCAGTATCCACGCCGAAATCTAGACTTCGTACACTCAATATAAAAATATATAGCACCACCATAGAAGAAGTGCCAACCAGAAGGGGGATTCGATTCTTCTTAAAATCCTGTATTTTGTTTTTTCCTTCTCCAGAAATGGTGCATGTGAAGTAAAGCGAAGTCAGTGCCAGCAATAATCCAACTAAAATAATCACCAATATTACTTCGAAGAAATTCATAATATATCCAGATATTTAATCTTAAATATCCAATTTGATTCTATTATTTTTCATATAATCTACAAATATATCATAGGCAGAATCCGTATCTTCAATATTCTCAAATACAATCCGCCTATTTTTTTTGGAAAACTTAATTTTCATCTTCAGCGAGATAAAAATTAAAATATTCCTATTTAACACAAAAAAATCACTCAATATTTTCAATAAAGAGTTGCTAGAAATATATTCAAGCACACATGGCTTCACATAATTCTTATACTTGAAATTATTGACAACTATTCTAAAATAAAGATTTGGCAAATTAATACTACGTTTCCATTCAGGATTGAGGTCAACCGCTTTGAGTAAAGAATAAGCCCAGACAGTTGGAACGCTATAAAACTCGGGAACCCGGTGGTCCCAAATCAAGTCTTTAAATGCCGAAATATGAGCATTCTCCCTTAGAGCGCCTTCATGACGGCCATTTGCACTTTGACCAGAAGTGCTTCCTCCTGATGCACCTGGTATGATAATAGGAAAATCAATGAAATATGAATTCAGAGACTCCATCGAAATTAGAGCAGCACTATATATATCAGGGCTAACTCCACCAAATAATTCACCATATTTATCAGAAATTCTATCCAACAAATCTCGAGAAATCATACCCGCATAAGCTCTTGGCATACCTAATACGCCAGCACCCAAATTTTGTAGCGATTTATGAAGTTCCTGTCGGCAATTGATTGGACGCACACCGCCTTCAAAATTATCGATAGATAGAGTTCCACTTGATGCAGCCCAACGTGTCGAGCTGATGAAATTAGGCCAGTAATAAAGGGCAGGAAAAGAAAAGCTCAATGCATCGGCATCATTTTTTTTGGCCCAAAGAGCGACATCAACGATGTCAGGTGAAACTAAATCATCGTCTCCAATAAATACAATAAATTCTCCTTCAGAATGTTGAAGAGCATAATTAAAGTGCTCCACTACACTCATTTTCCTTTCAGGTCGGATGTATTTCAATCTACTACATTTATATGATGCAATTTTTTTTGAAATGGCATCTATTTCGCTTGTATCACTAAGAACTATCTCAACGCAATCTGCCAACTTCAGCAAAGACCTGACTGCACTCACTGCGCAATCAGGCCTATTATGCGAAGGAACGATGATAGAAATTAAAGGTTTGGTTGTCATTTAATTTCCAATTGTTCTTTAATATACGACAGGCTCAGCAATAATTTCTTTATTTCATCAATGCTCAAACGATATGTGTTATGTGAAGTATAGTCATCGATTGCATTTGCTTCAGGCTTGCCTATCAATATGAACTTGTCATAATTCAAATCCCTATTATCGGCAGGAACTCTATAATAGCGCCCCATATCTTCTGCTTTACTCATCTCTTCACGAGATATAAGTGTTTCATAGAGCTTTTCGCCATGCCGAGTTCCAATGATTTTTACAGGAACATTGGAGTTGAAAAGATCCTGGATTGCTTGTGCCAGATCAGCAATAGTGGATGCAGGTGCTTTTTGGATAAAAATATCCCCTTGCTTGCCATTTTCAAACGCATGTAGCACCAGATCGACAGAGTCCTCAAGCGACATCAGAAAACGCGTCATCTCTGGATCTGTAATCGTAAGCGGCATCCCAGCTTTCAGCTTTTCAACAAAAAGTGGAATGACCGACCCTCTTGAAGCCATGACATTTCCATAGCGGGTTGCACAGAACACCGTTCCACCGTCGGAAATCGTCCGAGATTTTGCTGTCACGAGCTTCTCGGCCATTGCCTTTGAAATGCCCATGGCATTGATAGGGTAAACAGCTTTATCCGTACTTAAAACAACAACGCGCTTCACTCCGCGATCAATCGCAGCATTGAGAACATTTTCAGTTCCAATGACATTGGTCTGTACAGCTTCCATTGGAAAAAACTCGCACGATGGGACCTGCTTCAATGCGGCTGCATGGAAAATATAATCCACTCCGACCATTGCACGGGAAATGCTTTCGTAATTTCTAACATCACCAATGTGAAAGCGCACTTTAGGATTATTCAGTGCAATACGCAAGTCTTCCTGCTTTTTTTCGTCCCGGCTAAAAATCACAATTTCCTTGATATTGGTATCAAGGAATCTATTAAGCACAGTCTTACCGAAAGATCCTGTACCACCGGTGATCATCAGAGTTCTATTTTTTAACATTTCTTTTCCTCATAATATGTATGAACTGTTAATTATTCATCAAAATAAGCATCAAAATAACGACTACCAAAAAGAATAATATACCGTCTCTATACAAAAACGTTTTATATCCATTCTGGGTCTGCAAAAAACAAGCACGCAGCCATCCCGCAAAAGCAGATAATATGTGATAAATCACATATACAATACATATTGCCTCGACGTTATTGTTTTTTGCAAAATATGCAGTCACCCCCAATGTCATTATTGTCATTGCCGCAGATATTATTGCTTGCGCTTTATAATCCTGATATGCAATCAATATCACATAGGAAACAAAACCAAATGAACCTATAGCGACACCAGGCAGCAAAAGTTTCACATAATGTATAACTTCATCTGTATTGCTTTGGCCTCTCAACCAGATATTCACTATTAATTCTCTGTTTATCCAGAGCAATAATGATGGAATCACAACCGCCAACATCAGGGCCATGATCATAAGTTTCAGATTCCTTTCGAAAGAATCAAAATCTCTCGCTGTCAGATTGCTAATGATCTTTGGCTGAAAGTACTGTGCAACCGGCCCGGCCAACACACTTATCGGAACAAGACATAATGTACTGGCAAGATAATAAGCCGCAACAGCCTTGGTATCCCCCCACACGCCAATAATCACCTTGTCCATCTGCATCACTGCAGCACCGGCCAACCCGAAAGCGACCAAAGGCGCGCCTCTTCTCAGAATATTTCCAACAACCGGTACAAATTCATTAATGCTATATTCAAAATCATCTTTATTAACCACTTTGTTACAAAAATGCAATGTCAAAAACATTTGAAAAACTGCTACTACTGACTGAACAAAAAGAAAACTCTCGAAATTTGCGAAAAAAAAGCTCAGAACCAATATGGTGATGAATGCTCTGGATAAAACTCCAACAATCTGAGATACTGCTGCCAAGTGATATTTTCGGCGTGCCATTAATGCAGATTGCCCTATATTTTGAACAGAGAGGGCCCAAAAAAATATCGTTCCCAAAATTATCTGAATGGACGGAAAATTAAAATTTAATATTCTATTTAAAAGTAATGCCAGTAGCATTAGAAAAATATAGAATAAATGCAGAACCAACTCACCGGCCCTCAGTGTACAGCGCGGAGGGCTAAAACTTTTTTCCGCCGCCAGTTCTCTCCCCACCAATGTGGAGGTTCCGAGATCCATCATCAAAAAGAATGCCTGCAAGGCCAATATAAGTGCAACCAGACCGAAATCGGACGCGCCCAATAGTTTTTGATACCACGGAAGAGCAAATACACCGACAACAATGGCGCCAGATTTACTAATATACAATAGAAGTAAATCGAATATCGCCCGATATCTCTTACGAATTAGAATGCTACTCTTCACTATCAATCAGTGTAAAATTCAGCTATGGTGTTGGCTATGGCATCAATATTCTCCTCCCCCAACCACCAGCCACAGGGAATCGCCATGATATGCCCCATGATGTATTCGGTCCCATCTAGCTGAGCCTGAACAGGAGAAAATCCGGTATAGACATCATTACGCTGATGCAATATCGATGCATTAATATTATTTCTCTTGAGTGTTTCGAGAAGCTGGTCGCGCTGCTCCGCATAAATCAAAAAAACCCAGTATGCAGGCAATTTATCTTTATCTGTAGCAATCAGATTGATACCTTTGATATTCACCAACCCTGCTCTCAAGCGCTCTGCATTTCTCAATGTCTGAGCTTGTCTTGCAGCAAGTGTGGGCAATTGTGCAAGAGACACTGCGGCGTTCAACTGGCTGAAGGAAGCTGAGATTCCAATTTCTGGAACATCACATCCCGGATCAATTTCACCGCGATGATCCCTGAAGTTTTTATAATCGACACCAAAACGCCGAAGTTTTTTGGCACGATTTTCATTCGCATCATCAGGACAGACCACAGCGCCGCCTTCGAAGCCGTTGACCTGACGGTTCGGATAAAACGAATAAACTGAAAAATCGCCCATCTGCCCCACTGGACTTCCTCCAGTCAATGCACCCAAGGCGTTATTGCAATCCTCTATTAATTTAATACTGTTGGTACGGCATATTGAGGAGATCTTGGCTGTTTCCGCCGGATAGCCCGCAATATGGTAAAGCAATACGGCCTTGATATCGGGAGACATCTTACGTCCCAGATCTTCTGGGCACATGGACAGTATTTTCGGATTGATATCAATCCATACTGGCTCAGCCCCCACAATAGCAATTGCGGAGTTGGTCGAAAGGCAGGAAAAGGCCTGTGTTGCCACTTTGTCCCCGGGCTGTACCCCAGACAACTTCAGCGCCAATATCAAAGCGCTGGTCATATCATTTGTTAGAACGATATGATCTTTTTTCACAAGTTGCGAAAGCTCCCTTTCAAACTGTTCCACCAAGGGACCTGCAGCAATTTGCCCCGATCTAATTACATCCAGTGCTGCTTTTTCCATTTCCGGCAAATTAACCGGAACGAAAAGTGGCATTTTCCCGCTTCCTGAACTCATGATCATCAACCTTTTCGCAACGCGTTGACGATATGGTTACGGTCTTCCGCACTCACCCACCAGCCGCATGGGATATGCAAAAGACGTTGATAGAACTTCTCCAGCCCTGGCAAAGAAGTCTCGGACTGCGAGAAGATGCTGTGGAAATTGTTCGGCCGATGCAATTTTGAAGCATGAATACCCGCTCCAGCAAGCGACTTTTCAATTTCATCACTGGTATCACTCAGCATGGTATACAGCCAATAACTGGATTCTCCTTTTTCATCGCATTTTGCGAAATCCAGTCCAGGAATCTTTGCTAATTCGTGGTCAAAATATTTTCCATTCTCCTTGAAGGCATTGATGCGAGCATCAATTACCTGCAGTTGCGAAAGACCAATTGTCGCAACCACATTGTTCATATTATATTTATAACCAATGCTTGTTATGTCCACCTCGGTACGAGGCACCCCTTTCAGCATGCCAAACCATCGAAACTTCTTGGCTGGCCTCATATGCCTTTCTTCCTTGCATATAAGAACCCCTCCATCAACCATCGGCATGTGTTTGATCGCTTGAAAAGAGAATATAGAAAAATCTCCAATCAATCCAACTGAATTTCCATCATATTTGGCCCCCAAGGCATGGGCACAATCCTCGATGAGAGAGATTCCATGTCTGTCTGCGATTTCTCGTATTTCAGCCAAACGTACCGGATAACCAGCATAATGAACAACGATGATAGCTTTTGTTTTGGACGTAATCTTTTCCAGAATAGAGTTCGGATCAATATTTCCAGAAACCGGATCCACATCCGCCCAAACCACCTTGGCTCCGCAATAAAGGATAGATGTATTGGTCGGCTCAGCAGTCATAGGAGTGCTGATCACTTCGTCTCCGGGAGATACGCCGGAAAGAGTCAATGCAGCATGGAGCGCGGCAGTTCCACTGCTCATGGCCAAAACATGCGACAACCCAAAATGCTTGCTGAACCTCTCTTCGAATTCGTAAACCTGTTCGCCTTCCGCAATCTGTCCGCTGTATAGAACACGTTCAAGCGAAGGCATCAACTGTTCAGATGGTGGCAGTCCAACTTTAACTAGGGGCAACATAAATTTTCCTAAATTCTTTCCAAGACGGGAATTTTGATCTTATTGACAAGATCAGAGACACGCAGTTTCAAATCGATTGTGTGCCACATCTGAAGATTGACCAGATCCACATTTATTTCGTAGCCCAAGCGTTCCAGCTCACCCTTCAGAGGATCATCTTTTTCAATATTCAATCTCCAGCTATTCACCAAATTTCTGGCCATCAAATAAGCCGCCTCTTTCACATCCCCCTTATAGCCAGCAACAATCCATCCATTTCCATCCTTGATCAAGAAAACAGAAGAAATCTTTCCTTTCAACTCATTAATAGATTGAGCAAATGGAGGTATCGCCTTTCCCTGTATTTCGGCAATATTAAAATCAACTAAGAAAATATCTTCTTTTTCATCTACTCTTTCCTTTTTATGAACCCATCCATATTGCCAAGCATCTGCCCCAAAAAAACCATACTGTGCATACAGTGCCGGTGAATTTGTCCACAACGTCAGTGCATCAAATGAATCAACCCTAGCCTCACTCAAGGCTGCTTCAAGAAGCATTCTGGAAATTCCTTGGCCTCTGAAGTCGAAACTCACGCAAACCAAGCCAATCATCCCCACTTTAACATCATGACCGTCAATCAATCCTCGCCAGTTCTTGACCACAAGCCCACCGACTACGCGCGCCTTGATCTCTGCCAAGATATAGAACCCCTTATCCAGAGGTTCAAGAATCCAAGGGAAATGCCTGACTAGAGATATACCTCTACTCTTTGATTGAAAAAAAATATCCCAAGCCAGTTCTTCAAAACCAGGGACCCTATCTGATGTTTTTCTAATCGTAACCATCATTTTTCCCAAATATTTATTTCCATTCATTTATGGAGAAAGGTTTGGGCATCATTTTTTTTTAAAATGACCAAGAATATAAAATCATCACGCGACAAGCTTCGCCAAATCCGCCACCCGATTCATAGCCCCATGGAGCGAAGCCAGCAAGCCCAGTCGATTGGCCTTGAGGGTCGGATCTTCGGCATTGACCATGACATGCTCGAAGAATGCATCGACCGCAGCACGCAATGCTGCCAGTGTTTGCAGGCTGGCGGTGTAATCACCTGCTGCAAGCTGTTGCTGGGCTTTGGGCGCCACTTGTTGCAGCACCGCATACAGGTCTTTTTCAGCCTGTTCCACCAGCTGCGCCTCGTTCACCTGGGGCTGAACGTCGGTTTCAGCTTTCTTCAAAATATTGCCCACACGCTTGTTGGCCGCAGCCAGGGCCGCAGCCTCGGGCAGGGTCGCAAACGCGCGCACGGCCTCCAGGCGCTTTTGCACATCGGACAGGCGCTGGGGATGCAGGGCCAGCACGGCCTCGACTTCCTGGGCGCTGTAGCCTTGTTCGCGGAACATATTGGCCAGGCGGTCGTAGATGAATTCGACCAGCTGGGGCGTGGCGTCCTGGATCTTGTCGCCAAAGGCGGGCAAGGTGCTGACCAGCAGGGTTTCCAGATCCAGCTCCAGATCCTTTTCGACCAGCATGCGGATCACGCCCAGCGCATGGCGGCGCAGGGCGAAGGGGTCGCGGTCGCCGGTGGGCAGGTTGCCGATACCGAACATGCCGACCAGGGTTTCGAGCTTGTCGGCCAGGGCCACGATCACGCCGACATCGCCGCGCGGCAGTTCGTCGCCGGCAAAGCGGGGCTTGTAGTGGTCTTCGATGGCATCTGCCACAGCCACATCCAGGCCGTCGTTCTGGGCGTAGTAACGGCCCATGATGCCTTGCAGCTCGGGGAACTCGCCCACCATGTCGGTGACCAGATCGGTCTTGGCCAGCATGGCGGCCTGGTCGGCCAGACGGCCCAGCTCGGAGTTGCCCAACTGCTGGGCAATGCTCTTGGCGATGGCGCGTACGCGCGCGATGCGCTCGCCCTGGGTGCCCAGCTTGTTGTGATAGACCACCTTGTCCAGCTGCTCTACGCGGCTGGCCAGGGTCTTTTTGCGGTCCTGGTCGAAGAAGAACTTGGCGTCCGCCAGACGGGGGCGCACCACACGTTCGTTACCGCCGACCACGGCCGAAGCGTCCTGGGGCTGAATGTTGCTGACGATCAGGAACTGGTGGGTCAGCTTGCCATTGGCATCCAGCAGCGGGAAGTACTTCTGATTGGCCTTCATGGTCAAAATCAGGCACTCCTGGGGCACGGCCAGGAATTCCTTCTCGAACTCGCAGACCAGCACATTGGGGCGCTCGACCAGGGCCGTCACCTCGTCCAGCAGGGCCGGGTCGTCGATGGGGCGCACGTCGCCGCCAATGCGTTCGGCGGCGGCCTGCAGCTGGCGGGCGATATCGGCACGGCGCTCGGTGAAGCTGGCGATCACGGCGCCCTCTTCGCGCAGTTGCTCGGCATAGCTGTCGGCATTCTGGATGACCACGGGGTCCACAGCGGCTTCAAAGCGGTGGCCATGGGTGGCGGCACCGGCCGTCAGGCCCAGGGCCTTCACGCCGATCAGCACCTGGGTGCCATGCAGCACGACCAGACCGTGGGCCGGGCGCACAAAGTGCACGCTGGTCCAGCCGTCCTGCAACTGGTAGCGCATGACCTTGGGGATGGGCAGCTTGGCCAGTGCTTCATCCAGCGCCTTTTGCACGCCATCGGTCAGCAGCACGCCCTTGGCAGTGGATTCGTAGAACAGGGCTTCGGCCTTGCCTTCGCCCTGGCGCTTCAGAGCGGCCACGGCGGATTCGTCGGACCCCAGGGCCGCCAGCTTTTTCAGCAGTGCGGCCGTGGGCTTGCCCTCGGCATCCAGCGCCACGGAGACAGGCATCAGCTTTTGCGAGACAGCCTTGTCCTCAGCCTGAGGCAGCACTTCGGTGATGTGCACGGCCAGACGGCGGGGCGAGGCGTAGGCGGTCAGGCGCGACTCGGTCGATGCCAGCAGTCCCTGGGCCTTGAGCTGCTCGAAGATGACGGCAGCAAAAGCATCGCCGAGCTTTTGCAGCGCCTTGGGCGGCAGCTCTTCGACAAACAGTTCAACCAGTAGATTCGATGCGTTCATGATGATTTTGATAGCAGTCAGCGCTTTCTAGATCAAGGCTGGCTGCTGAAATTTTGGAATTTGGGACGGTGGTAGCGTGAAAGCGGCTCAGACAGGCTCAAGCGGCTTTCTTGGCTGCCTGCTCTGCGGCCTTGGCCAGCTCGGCCAGCACCTCGTCGGCGTGCTGCTTGGGCGCCATGGGGAAGCCCAGACGCGCGCGGCTGTCCAGATAGCTCTTGCCCACGGCGCGGGCCAGATTGCGGATGCGGCCGATATAGGCAGCGCGCTCGGTCACTGAGATGGCGCCACGGGCGTCCAGCAGGTTGAAGGTGTGGGCGGCCTTGAGCACCTGCTCATAGGCAGGCAGCGCCAGCTGGGCGTCGATCAGCTGATTGGCCGTGCCTTCGTGGGCCGCAAAGGCGCTGAACAGGAACTCGGCATTCGAATGCTCGAAGTTGTAGGTGGACTGCTCCACTTCGTTCTGATGGAACACGTCGCCATAGGACAGGCCGTCGGTATAGACCAGGTCGTACACCGATTCCTTGCCCTGCAGATACATGGCCAGACGCTCCAGCCCGTAGGTGATCTCGCCGGTGGCGGGCTTGCAGTCGATGCCGGCCACTTGCTGGAAGTAGGTGAACTGGGTCACTTCCATGCCGTTGAGCCAGACTTCCCAGCCCAGGCCCCAGGCGCCCAGCGTGGGGTTTTCCCAGTCGTCCTCGACAAAGCGGATGTCGTTCTTCTTCAGATCGAAGCCCAGTGCTTCGAGCGAGCCCAGATACAGCTCAAGGATGTTGTCGGGTGCGGGCTTGAGCACCACCTGGAATTGGTAGTAGTGCTGCAGGCGGTTGGGGTTCTCGCCATAGCGGCCGTCCTTGGGGCGGCGGCTGGGCTGCACGTAAGCGGCCTTCCAGGGCTCGGGGCCGATGGCACGCAGAAAGGTCGCGGTGTGCGAGGTACCGGCGCCGACTTCCATGTCATAGGGCTGGAGCAATGCACAGCCCTGTTCGGCCCAGTAGGACTGCAGTTTCAGAATGATTTGTTGGAAGGTCAGCATGACAAAAGGTACGTTCGCGCGGCAGAAATAATCTGTCGCTTATCTATATAGGAGTGTCTGGGCGGTCTAGCCGCGTAGACAGTGATTCTAAGTCTGAGAGTCCTACGCTGGGCGTAGGCTGTATCCGCGGCCCCACGGAATGCATTCTCCAAGGCAGCAACTGCGGATGAGATTTCAAAATGTGAAAGTTCTTACAGCGCTGTTTTCGCGCCCATGCGACTGAAATCAGGCTTTTTAGGCAGCTAGCCCATATAGATCAAGCGGAAGACGCTCACTTTTTTAACAATTTCCCTACCGCTCTTTGGCGATAGCGAGGCTGCGCAGCCTGCCAGCCTCCTAGAATGTTTCATTTCCCGTCATCCACTTCTGGAGCTCGCCATGGATTTCATGAAAATCATCACCAAGCAACTGATTGAAATCATCGAATGGACCGATGATTCGCGCGACACGCTGTCATACCGCTGGCCTGATGAGGACAAGGAAATCAAGAACGGCGCCCAGCTGATCGTTCGTGAGTCGCAACAGGTTCAGTTTGTCTCCGAAGGCCAGTTCGTAGACCTGTTCAATCCGGGTCGCTATCAGCTGACCACGCAGAACATTCCCATCCTGTCCACATTGCGTGGCTGGAAGTACGGCTTCAACTCGCCCTTCAAGTGCGATGTTTACTACATCAACACGCGCTTGTTCACGGGCAACAAGTGGGGAACGTCCAACCCCATCATGATGCGTGACAAGGACTTTGGCGTAATCCGTCTGCGCGCCTTTGGTACCTATGACTTCCGCATCGTGGACCCGGCCAAGTTCCTCAAGGAAGTGGCGGGCACCGATCAGAATTTCCGTCTGGACGAGTTTGCCGACACCATGCGCTCGCGCATTGTCAGCATCTTCTCTGAAGCACTGGCCAAGGCACACATTCCCGCGCTCGACGTGGCCCAGCGCTATAGCGAGCTGGGAGATGCGCTGCTGCAGCTGATCAACCCACCTGTCGCAGAAAAATACGGCCTGGAGATCACCAGCTTCCTGCTGGAAAACGTCTCCGTGCCGCCTGAGGTCGAGCAAGCCATCGACAAGCGCTCCAGCATGGGCGCCATTGGCAACCTCAACGATTATGTGAAGTACCAGATGGGCCAAGCCATGGCCAACGGCGGCGAAGGTGCGGCTGCGGCCACCATCCCCGCCACCATGGCCATGGGCTTTGGCATGGCACAAGAGATGATGAAGGGCATGCAGTCTGGCGGCGGCGCTATCGCAGCAGGAGCAACTGCCGCAGATCCCTTCTCGCCTGCAGCCTCACAGGCTGCGCAAACACCGGCCGCCCCCGCTGCAGGTGGACTGCAAGTTCTGACCCCTGCTCAAGCAGCGCAGGTGCTGGGGGTAGCCGAGGCTGATGTACTGGCCGAAATTCAGGCCGGCAACCTCAAAGCCCGCCAGATCGGCAGCCAGTGGCGTATTGCGCAGGCGGCACTTGACGAGTTCTTGAGAGGGTAAAAGCCCCCTGAGCCGCTACGCGGCTTTCCCTCTCTCGCTTGGCGGGAGGGGGTCTACGCCCTCTTGCTGCGGGGCGGCCCTTCCCGGCGTTTCTTTGATTGGCTGCGCCGGTGTCCAAGGTCCAATGCAGTGCCTTTGAGAAATGCACGCCGTGACCGACAAAGCCCCCTCTTCCAGCTACACCCCTGCCACTGAAGCCGCGCCGCCCACCATGGTCGGCAAACATGTCTGCCCGGAATGTGCAGGCAATCTGGAGTGGAATGCCAAAGCCCAGTCGCTCAAGTGCCCCTACTGCGGCACGGTGGTGCCCTGGAGTGAGGAGACGCAGCCTGAACTGGGGCAGGCTGTCTTGGAGCAGGATTTAGCCGAGGCTTTGCGCAACCCCGCCAACGGCCGCGGCTGGGGAACGGATGAGCGCTACGAGGTGCAATGCCAGAACTGTCGTGCCATTTCGGTCTTTCTGAACAAGACAACAGCCCAGCGTTGTGACTTTTGCGGTTCACCCGCCATAGTCGCCCACGAAGAGCGCAACGACGCCATCACGCCGCAAAGCATCTTGCCGTTCAAGATCAGCGACGGGCAGGTTCGCGACAAGATTCGCCAGTGGTATGGCAGCCGCTGGTTTGCACCCAGCAAACTCAAAAGCGCAGCACTGACCGATACGCTGCACGGCGTGTATCTGCCCTATTGGACTTTTGACGCCCACGCCGCCGCCCAGTGGTGGGCCGAGGCCGGGTATTACTACTACACCACCGAGTCGTATCGCGACAGCAACGGCAATGTGCAAACCCGCCAAGTGCAGCATGTGCGCTGGGAGCCGGTATCAGGCAGCCTGCAGCATTTCTTTGACGATGAACTGGTGCCTGGCACCGTCGGCGTACAACCCAACCTGCTGCGTCAGATTGAGCCCTTTCCCACCACCACCGACCTCAAGCCCTACAGCCCCGAATTTGTGCGCGGCTGGACGGTAGAGCGTTACCAGGTGGACCTGAGCAAAGCCGCCAAGCTCAACGAAGAAGATATGGACAGCCAGCTGCGCAATCTTTGCTCACAGCAGGTCCCAGGCGATACCCAGCGCAACCTGCAGGTGCAGCGCCAGTACTCAGGCCGCACCTTCAAACACACGCTGGTACCCGCCTGGCTGGTGGGCTACACCTACGGCAGCAAGACCTACCAGATCGTGGCCAATGGCTATACAGGACAGATTGCCGGTGAACGGCCTTATAGCTGGGTGAAGATCACCTTCGCCGTTCTGGCGGTGCTTTTGCTGTTGATGCTGATTGCTCCGATATTGGTTCAAAGCTAATTTCATAGCTGCCTGCGCTTGATTTGATTGAGCTTCAGATCATTAACTCAATGAATCTCCTGCTATTCAAGCGCGAAAAACTATTAAATTAATAGCACATCAGTCCATACTTAATCGAACATTTCTGCCAATTTGAATGTAGGCTGCTTCTGATCCTTCTCGGACAGAGAGAACGCTACATCCAGCGAAGGCCATGCAATGCCAATGTCCACATCGTTCCAGAGCAGGCCACGATCCGACTCCGGCGCGTAATAGGCCGTGGTCTTGTAGACAAAATCAGCTGTATCGCTGAGCACTAGAAAGCCATGGGCAAAGCCCGGCGGAATCCAGAGCTGATGATGATTCTCAGCCGTCAGCTCTGCTCCCACCCACTGGCCAAATGTGGACGAACTACGGCGAATATCCACGGCCACATCAAACACCGCGCCAGAGGTTACGCGAACCAGCTTGCCCTGAGCATGAGGCGGCAGCTGATAGTGCAAACCACGCAGCACACCCTTGCTGCTGCGGCTATGGTTGTCCTGAATGAACTCGTAGCTGGTGCCTGTTGCCGCGTTGAATGAATCCTGCTTAAAGCTTTCCAGAAAAAAGCCACGTGCGTCGCCAAACACCTTGGGCTCAATCAGAAAGACATCGGGAATTGCCAAAGGTGTGAACTTCATGGGTGCAGTTTTTCCTTGAGCACTTGAAGCAGATACTGACCATAGCCATTTTTAGCCAGTGCCTTACCCAGCTTTTCCAACTGCACAGCATCGATCCATTTCTGGCGGTACGCAATTTCTTCGGGGCAAGCAACCTTCAGACCTTGACGCTGCTGCAGTGTGGCGATGAATTGCCCCGCCTCAAGCAAGCTGTCGTGGGTGCCGGTATCCAGCCAGGCATAGCCTCGCCCCATCAACTCCACATTGAGTTTCCCTTGGGCCAGATACATGGCATTGAGGTCCGTAATTTCCAGTTCACCACGCGGTGAAGGCTTGACCTGCTTGGCAAGCTCAACCACTCGTTCATCGTAAAAGTACAAACCCGTCACCGCGTAATTGCTCTTGGGTTGCGTGGGCTTTTCTTCCAGCGACAACACCCTGCCATTGGCATCAAACTCGGCCACGCCATAGCGCTCAGGGTCCTGCACATGGTAGGCAAACACGGTAGAGCCTTCTGTGCGTTCACCTGCGCGTTGCAGCAGTCGATGCAACTCATGACCGTGATAGATGTTGTCACCCAACACCAAGGCGCTGGGGGCACCATCCAGAAATTTTTCGCCAATCAAAAATGCCTGGGCCAATCCATCAGGACTGGGTTGCACCGCATATTCAAGGTTCAGTCCCCACTGACTGCCGTCACCCAGCAACTGCTCGAAACGCGGCGTATCCTGCGGCGTGCTGATAATCAAAATATCGCGTATACCCGCCAACATCAGCGTGCTCAACGGATAGTAAATCATGGGTTTGTCGTAGATCGGCAGCAGTTGTTTGCTAATGGCAAGCGTTGCAGGATGGAGGCGCGTGCCCGAGCCACCAGCCAAGATGATGCCTTTGCGTGCTTTTGTCATGGATCGTTTCCGTTCGTGCGGGCTTGATATTTAGAGAATCTCTTGCAGCATGCGGTCTACACCGCACTTCCAGTCCGGTAAATTCAGCTTCATCGCCGCCTGCAATTGATAAGTATTGAGGCGCGAATTCAGGGGGCGAACAGCAGGTGTGGGGAAGGCTGTTGTCGGCACTGCCGCAATTTCCTGCACTTTCCAATCCAGATCAGGACGCAGGTTTTTAGCCCGCTCAATCACATAACTGGCATAGGCATGCCAGTTGGTCTCGCCTGATGCGACGAGATGATAAACACCCTGGTCAGCGGCATGCTGGGCCACATGTCGTATCGCATGAGCGCTAATGTCTGCAATCAGGTCTGCACCCGTTGGGGCACCCCACTGGTCGTCAATCACGCTGAGTTTTTCACGCTCCTGCGCCAAGCGCAGCATGGTCTTGGCAAAATTACCGCCACGTGCCGCATAAACCCAACTGGTGCGAAAAATCAGATGTCTGCAGCCAGCCTGCGCAATACGCTGCTCACCTTCGAGTTTGGTGCGGCCGTAGACCGACAAGGGGCCGGTATCATCGCTTTCCTTATGGGCTAGGGCTCCAGCGCCATCGAACACGTAGTCGGTACTGTAGTGCACAAGCAAGGCACCAAGTTTCTGGGCTTCCTCAGCCATCAGCGCAGGTGCCTCGGCATTCAAGCGCCGAGCCAGATCTGGTTCGCTCTCTGCCTTATCCACGGCCGTATGAGCCGCTGCATTGACGATGACATCCGGCCGCACATCGCGAATGATCTGCGCCAGCGCCAACAGATCGGAGATATCTCCACCTTTATCGCGGCGATCAAGAGCCAGCAACTCGCCCAGCGGGGCCAGGCTGCGCTGCAGCTCCCAGCCCACTTGGCCGTTTTTACCCAGTAGCAAAATTTTCATGCAAGCTTACTCCGCGTACTGCTTTTGCACCCAGTCGCGATAGCTGCCAGACTGAACGTTAGCCACCCATTCAGGGTTTTCCAGATACCACTGGACTGTCTTCCGGATACCCGTTTCAAAGGTTTCAGCCGGCTTCCAGCCCAGTTCACGCTCAAGCTTGCGGGCATCAATGGCATAGCGACGGTCATGGCCAGGGCGATCCTGTACATAAGTGATCTGCTGTGCATACGGCAGGCCATCCGTGCGGGGACGCAGTTCATCAAGCAAGCTGCATACTGTCTTGACGATATCGATATTGGCCTTCTCGTTCCAGCCGCCCACGTTATAAGTCTCACCTAATATTCCCGCATCCAGTACCCGGCGGATGGCGCTGCAATGGTCGCGCACATAGAGCCAGTCCCGGACTTGCATGCCATCGCCGTAAACAGGCAGTGGCTTGCCGGCCAAGGCATTGACGATCACAAGCGGGATCAGCTTTTCAGGGAAGTGCAGCGGCCCGTAATTGTTGCTGCAGTTAGTGGTGAGCACCGGCAGACCGTAGGTATGGTGCCAGGCACGTACCAGATGATCGCTGGCCGCCTTGCTGGCCGAATATGGGCTATTGGGTTCATAGTTATGTTCTTCGGTGAACGCTGGGGCAGTGGGCGACAAAGTGCCATACACCTCATCGGTCGACACATGCAAAAAGCGGAAGTCCTTCTTCAAAGCAGCATCAAGAGTACCCCAATATGCGCGCACGGCTTCCAGCAAGCGAAAGGTGCCGACCACATTGGTCTGTATAAAGTCCTCAGGACCATGGATTGAGCGATCCACATGCGACTCAGCCGCAAAGTTCACCACAGCGCGCGGCTGATACTTTGCCAGCAAAGCTGCCATCTGCTGGCCATCGCCAATATCTGCCTGCACAAAAATGTGGCGAGGCTCGTTAAAAACACTACTCAGATTCTCAAGATTTCCGGCGTAAGTCAGCTTGTCAATATTGACCACAGATTCATCTGTATTTGCCAACCAGTCCAAAACAAAATTAGCACCAATAAAGCCCGCACCGCCAGTTACAAAAATCATGGGAACAACCTTAAATTAAAACTCGAATGATCTGAGCGCGGAAGGAGCACCTAAAGTAGCCTCAACCCCAGCGCTTTTCAGCCATAACCAGCAAACCATCGAAAATCAGGTTATTGATCAGCTGAAAGGGGCGAGTCATGCTTGGAGACATCTTCCAGCCCGCACCGCCAGCCATGATGCACATGGGCTCAGAGCCGCAATGCTCGGCCAGATGTTGGTACATGCGTTCAACGGCTCCCGCGATGGCATAGGTGCCTCCGCTGGTCAATGCATCACTGGTGTTCTTGGGAAAGCTTTTGACATCGCCCGTGGGAACATGCAGGCCAGCCGTCCCCCCTTCCAAGGCTTTGAGCATGATGCCATGACCGGGAATAATCAGGCCACCGAGGAAGTGCCCTTGGGCATCCATGGCATCCACCGTGACAGCGGTACCGACCATGACCGTAATCAGAGGCCTTGCGTCACCCAACTGCAGCATGTGGTGACGCGCACCAATCATTGCGACCCAGCGATCCGCTCCTAATCGGGAAGGATGGTCATAACCATTGCTCACACCCGCCTCGGCCGTGGAGGGGATGGCCCAATGAGGCTCAAAGTTCCACCCCACCATGAGTTCAATCTGTTCATGCACGCGGCGTCTTGCCGTCTCTCCAGCCACGACGCAGCCCAGCATGCGATCAGGCGCCGGCAAGCCTGCCCAGGCCCCTTCTGCCAGTCGCTCGATATGCTCCAGAAACTCCGCCCCATGCGCCAGCAAGGCAGCCCCGGGGCGGTGATCTTCATACATGGCCCACTTCAAACGGGTGTTGCCAATGTCTATCGCCAAAAATGTCATGCGGCGGATTATCAGTACTTTTCCCCGCTGCAGGCACCCGGTTGCAACATTCATTACCTATTGATGGGAAATTGTCAAAAAAGCGCTGAGTCCATGTCCTGCAAGGAATCTTCTGTATTTCCATGTAAAGTGAAACGCCTATTTCTTCCATCACTTTGAGGAGTCGAAAACCATGGGTCTGTTCAGTTTCATTAAGGAAGCCGGTGAAAAACTATTTGGCGGCAGTGATGCACATGCCGCAGCGCCATCGGAAGACTTGAATGTGAAGGCGGCTCAAGCCATCGCAAACTACATCAACACACAGAATCTGGGCGTCTCCAATCTGCAGGTTCAATTCGATGGATCTCAAGGCAAGGTCACGGTGCAAGGCGTAGCCCCCACCCAGACGGCGAAGGAAAAGGTCACTCTGTGCTGCGGCAATGTTGCCAATGTCCAGTCTGTGGACAACCTAATGAGCGTCACCAACCCCGAACCCGAAGCCCAGTACCATGATGTGGTGCGCGGCGACACGCTGTCGGCCATTTCCAAGAAGTACTACGGCGACGCCAACAAATACAACACCATCTTTGAAGCCAACAAGCCCATGCTCAGCAACCCAGACAAGATTTATCCTGGTCAGAAGCTGCGTATCCCTGCGCTTTAAACACAATTAACACCGAAAAAAGCGCTCAGATGAGCGCTTTTTTCATACCGCCAACGCTAGACTACTTTCCATGAAAACTTTGCTCACAGGCGGCGCCGGTTATATCGGCAGCCACACCGCCATCGAATTGCTCAGTCACGGCCATGAAGTCGTGATCTTTGACAACTTCAGCAACAGCCATCCAGAAGCCATTCGGCGAGTAGAGAAGATCACTGGGCGTTCGATTCCGGTCATTCGCGGCGACATCCGCGACCAGGGTGCACTGGAGCAGGCACTGAAAGAACACAGCATCGACAGCGTGGTGCACTTTGCGGGTAAAAAAGCAGTTGGCGAATCGGTCGCCCAGCCTGTGGACTATTACGACAACAACGTCAACGGCACCCTGGTTCTGCTGCGCGCGATGAAGAGCCAGAATGTGCGCAAGCTGGTATTTAGCTCATCGGCCACCGTCTATGGCTCGCCGCAGTATCTGCCGCTCAATGAAGAGCACCCGACTTCTGCCACCAACCCTTATGGTCGCAGCAAGCTCATGGTGGAAGAGATTCTGGCTGACCTCTACCGCTCTGACTCGCAGTGGTCACTGGCTGTGCTGCGCTACTTCAACCCCATCGGTGCGCATGCAAGCGGCCTGATTGGCGAAGACCCCTCGGACATTCCCAACAACCTGCTGCCCTTTGTCGCGCAGGTCGCCGTGGGCCGCCGCGAGAAGCTGCAGATTTTTGGCGGCGACTATGACACGGTAGACGGCACCGGTGTGCGCGACTACATCCACGTCGTGGATCTGGCCCGGGGCCATGTCAAGGCGCTGGAAAAACTGGCCGGCCTGGCTCAGCCCGAACTGCTGACTGTCAACCTGGGTACCGGCAAAGGCTATAGCGTGCTTGAAGTCCTGCACGCCTTTGAAAAATCGTGCGGCAAAACCTTGCCCTATGTGATCTCGGAGCGTCGCCCTGGTGACGTGGCCAGCTGCTACGCCAACCCGGACCACGCCCTGAAAACCCTGGGCTGGCAGGCCGAGCATAGCCTGGAGGCCATGTGCGCTGACACCTGGCGCTGGCAAAGCCAGAACCCGAACGGCTACCGCGAGGTTTAGAGGCACGGACACCACCCAGCCAATCGCAGATTGGCGGTTGAGACGAGGCATGAAGCCGCAGGCAGTACAAACGCACGACCAGGCAAATAACGACCACCTCAAGGGTGGTGTTAGTGACTCTTAAGCCTATGGCTGCGCTGGTGTCACTGATTCCAGGGTAGGCCGCGTTTGCGCCAGCCACTCAGGCGGCCCCGCTGACCGTTGGCATCCACATCGCCTTCAAAGCCTTCGAGGATGTTGTAAGCCTCAATCCCCAAACCTGCTGCGCGCTGGGCGGCAGCGACGGAACGCACGCCGCTGCGGCATAGCAACACGACTTTTTTACCTTCGGGCACGGCTGCGCGAAGCTGCTCATCAAAGTTTGGATTGGCCGCCATGCCTGGCCACTGCTTCCACGCCACGGCAATCGCGCCCGGCACCTTGCCTACCCATTCACGTTCGGCATCGGTGCGTACATCGACCAGCACGGCTTCGCCGCTTTGCAGCCATTGCCAAGCCAGCTCCGCTGGCACATCACCGGCATAGCCAGTAGCGGGCTGAATTTGCGTCGTATTGCTCATATTGAATCCTTGTTGTTGAGTGCCGCGACACCCTGCCTACTCCCAGGCGGGAAGCGGCTTGTCTCTCAATGACCTGCGCAACTGCTTCCAGTCGGGCAGAACCTGCTCTACCACGGACCAGAACTGCGGACTGTGATCCATATGGTGTAGATGCGCCAGCTCATGTACCACCACATAGTCAATGATTTGCGGGCTGTGCTGCATCAGCCGCCAGTTCAGCCGGATGATGCCACCGCTAGTGGCACTGCCCCAGCGCGTGCTGGCACTGCTCAACCGCAGCGCCGTCCAGCGCACATCCATCTGACCGGCAAAGTGCAGCATGCGCGCGGTGAAATGGGTACGGGCTTCCCGCAAAATCCAGGCCTGAACGGCGGCGCGAATCTGCGCTGCAGATGCCTGGACGGTAAGCGGCAAGTGCAGATTTTGC
The DNA here is from genome assembly GCF_012844455.2 of Comamonas suwonensis. GTDB lineage: Bacteria > Pseudomonadota > Gammaproteobacteria > Burkholderiales > Burkholderiaceae_C > Comamonas > Comamonas suwonensis. Next base: position 275,029 of record NZ_JABBCQ020000004.1, read on the forward strand.
GCACCGTCCGCCGCCTGTTCTCTATGGGTTTGCCGGGTGCGCAAAGGGTTCGCTGCGTCACCTGTCAGCCTCAGCGCCATGGGTTGACCCAGATAGCCCAGCAGCCCACCTTCTTGCCAGAAGATGCGGGCTTCGTTCTTGATTTGCTGACGCTGGCCCGACTCCTGGAGTTTGCGCACAATCCAGTCGGCCTTGGTCTGAAGCGCAGATTCGATATCCCCCATGCCCAGCCATTGCGGCGCTGTGACCTCAAGGCCTTGCACCCCCACACTAAAGCCGATGCTGCGGCGCGCTGAACGGCGCAGCAAGTAAGCCACGCTACGCCCTTGTAGCTGCGCGCTGTGACTAGCTCCGGGGTGCACAGGCAAAGCCGCCTGCGCTGGCGGTGCATCCTCTGCAAAATCAATAGCATCTACTGCTCTATCAGCAAGCGGTTGAGCCGTATTTTTCTCAAAATCAAGCACAGCCTGACTTGCATTAACCCCCGTGCTGCGCAAGCGCCTGCGTGGGATCAAGCCGCCCTGCCCGTCCTCAACGGCAGGCGGCGTCAGCCATTGCCAAGCTTGCTGCAAGCTATCGCCGGTGGACATGGATCAGGTTCTGCAACTGGTTAACTTTTCTGAGCGTAAGCCTCAGGGTCAAGACGCTGCATTTCGGCCTCAATCCAGGCTTCCACCTCGGCCATCAGCTCATCATGCTTGCGGCCAACGGAAGGAATGGGTTGACCAATGGACACATCAACCACACCGGGCGACTTAATGAAAGCCTTGCGTGGCCAGCACTTGGCTGAAGTCACGGCAACGGGCACCACAGGCGCGCCCGTCATGATGGCCAGACGCGTGGCACTGGTCTTGTATTCCCCCTTTTCGCCGCGCTTTATGCGTGTCCCTTCGGGAAACATGATGACCCAGGTACCTTGATCGAGCAGGCGCTTGCCCTGCTCTACCACTTTGTGAAAAGCGCGCGAGCGCTGGGCACGGTCGATGTGGATCATATCCAGAGCACCTATAGACCAGCCAAAGAATGGAACCTTGAGCAGCTCCTTCTTGAACACATAGGCCAGTGGGCGCGGCATGATGGCAGGCATCAAAAAGGTCTCATACGTGGACTGGTGCTTGACCAGCAAAACCACGCCTTGCTTGGGATCGGTTGGCAGGTTCTCCATGCCCTGCACCCGGTACTGAATTCCCATAATGACCTTGGCACTGTCCACCGACAGCTTGAGCCAAGCACGGGCCACGCGATAAGTCTTGGCGGATGAACCGCTGACCCACTTGGTCAAAAGCACAGCGAGGGTGTAGGGGATGACGGTGACGACCATCCACAGCATGTGGAGGACTGAACGGATCAGGGACATGACGGCAATCGAAAAGCTGGAGGGCAGGCACCCGTTAATGGGGCTCAAAAATCTGCAAGAAACATAGCAGCTTGCGCTGATCTTTCAAGCGGTTGAGACTATTTTGACCTGAAACCTGAAATCAATGGGAGGCAGGCGCTGAATCGGTGGCGGAAGCTTCACCATCGCTGAGCGGCAGCAGCATGTTGACCACGGCCTCCAAATCAGGATAACGCTCACTGCCCTCTGGCAGATTGACATCATCGCAGGACACAGGCCTGGCTGTGGATTCCACAAACACCAGATGCGCACCCAGCACCTTGCCGGCCTGCAAATGCTCTACACCACTGCCAATGGCCCAGATTTCCGGGCCTTCCGCACCATAGCGGTCAGCAATCTGCTCAAACAAGGCTGCACCCGGCTTGCGGCAAAGGCAGTCTTCATCGGGGGCATGAGGGCAAAAAAATACGGCTTCGACCCGGGCACCCACGGCCGCCAGCTCACGCTGCATCTTGGCGTGCACGGCGTTGAGCTCAATCACATCAAACAGCCCGCGCCCCAGCCCCGGTTGATTGGTCGCCACCACCACATGCCAGCCTGCGCGATTAAGGCGCGAAACCGCCTCCAGCGCGCTGGGCACCGCCACCCATTCATCGGGGCTTCCTATAAAGCCTTGCGCACCCCATTCATTCAAGGTGCCATCACGGTCAAGAATTGCGATCTTCATGAAGGAGGCTATGGTCAGTGACGTTGGTGACAAAAAAGCCCGCTTACCTTGAGGTCAAGCGGGCTGGCGATCAAGGCTACAGAGCTTACTGGCCTTCCCAGCGCTTGAGCACCAGGGAAGCATTGGTGCCACCAAAACCAAAGCTGTTGGACAGCACGGTCTTCAGTTCGGCATCACGGGTCTGAGTGACCAGAGGCATATCGCCCAGCAGCGGATCAGGGGTATCCACGTTCACGGAGCCGGCGATAAAGCCCTTGTTCATCATGATCAGGCAGTAAATGGCCTCCTGCACGCCGGTGGCGCCCAGCGAGTGACCGGTCAGCGACTTGGTGGACGAGAACGGAGGCACCTTGTCACCAAACAGCGCCCGCATGGCGCGCACTTCCTGCATATCGCCCACCGGGGTCGATGTACCGTGTGTGTTGATGTAGTCAATGGGTGCATCGATGGTTTCCATGGCTTGCTGCATGCAGGCAATGGCACCGTCACCCGAAGGTGCGACCATGTCTTCACCGTCGCTGGTAGCACCGAAACCGACCACCTCAGCCAGAATGTTGGCACCACGCGCCAGGGCATGCTCCAGGCTTTCCAGCACCACAGCACCGCCGCCGCCCGCGATGACGAAACCGTCACGGTTGGCATCGTAGGCACGCGAAGCCTTCTCGGGCGATTCGTTGTTCTTGCTGGACATGGCTCCCATGCCATCAAACAGCAGGGACATGCCCCAAGACAGCTCTTCGCCGCCGCCGGCAAACATCACATCCTGCATGCCCCAGGCGATCTGCTGCGCGGCCGCACCAATGCAGTGTGCCGAGGTAGAGCAAGCCGAGGTGATGGAATAGTTGATGCCCTTGACCTTGAAATTGGTTGCCAGGCAGGCGGACACGGTAGAGCTCATGCAACGCGTGACCTGATAGGGTCCGACACGGCGGATGCCCTTTTCACGCAGCGTATCAGCCGCTTCAATCTGGTTGGCTGGCGAGCCGCCGCCAGAGCCCATGATCAGGCCAGTACGGGGATGGCTCACCTGCTCAGGCGTCAGGCCCGCTTGCTTGATGGCGTCTTCCAGAGCGATCTGCGAGTATGCTGCAGCATCGCCCATGAAGCGCAATTGCTTGCGGTCAATGCGTGCTTCGATATCGATTTCAGGGATACCGGCCACCTGCGAGCGCATGCCCAGCTCGGTGAACTTCGGCATGGCCTTGATACCGGTGCGGCCTTCGCGCAGCGAGGTCTCCACCGTTGCCAGGTCATTACCAATGCACGAGACAATGCCCGCGCCGGTGATCACTACCCGCTTCTTGCTCATGCTGGCGTTCCCTTGGCACCGTCTTCACGCAGGAACAGACCCACGCGCAGATCATTGGCCACGTAGATTTCCTTGCCGTCAGCCAGCAGGCGTGCATCGCCAATGGCCATGTTCAGCTTGCGCTTGATGACGCGCTTGATATTGATTTCGTAGGTCACCAACTTGACGTCCGGGCCCACTTCGCCGGTGAACTTGACTTCGCCCGCACCCAGAGCGCGGCCCTTGCCGGGCAGGCGCAGCCAGGTCAGGTAAAAGCCGATCAGCTGCCACATGGCATCCAAGCCCAGGCAACCGGGCATGACGGGATCGCCCTGGAAGTGGCATTTGAAGAACCACAGGTCGGGGTTCACATCCAGCTCGGCCACAATCTTTCCCAGACCGTGCTCACCGCCGTCTTCATCAATATGCGTGATGCGATCGAACATCAGCATGGGAGGCAGGGGCAGACGTCCGCTATCAGCGCCAAACAGCTTGCCTTCGCCGGACGCGATCAATTGTTCGTAGGAAAAAGATTCAGCCATTCTTTCAATTGCTCCACGGCAGCCTGTGCAAGCTACCCGTTACTCTATATTTGGGTGGGTGGGTCTACGCCCACACGGGCGCACATAACCCGGCATTATCAAGGCTGCCGCCATACCCGAGACAAAATACCCGTTATCTGGATCGAAACTCTGCCACAAATACGGCAAGGCCTGATGACAGAAGTGCTTATCCCACATGGGGAACTCCCCCATGGAATTCAATCTTCTGCGCTTCGATTCCTGCGCCACGCAAAGCCACAGACCGCCAGACACAGCAGCGTCAAAGGCAGCAGCCCCAGCGCATGTACCCAGCGCGCATAAGGCGTCAGAGTGTCTCGCCCCTGCACCTCGCCTTGCAGCACCGCCCGGTCAAAGGGTGCCAGCGCGCTGACAACCTCGGCCTTGTGGTTGATGATCACGGTGGCCCCTGTATTGGTGGCGCGCAGCATGGGGCGCTCAAACTCCAAAGAGCGCATGCGGCTGATAGACAGATGCTGGTCAATGGCCACCGAATCGCCAAACCAGCCAATATTGCTCAGATTGACCATCACTGTGGGGGCCGTGGCGGCATTGCCAAAGTGCGCTGCCAGCTCTTCGCCAAACAAGTCTTCGTAACAAATATTGGGAGACAAACGTTCGCCCGCCCAGTTCATGGATGGCTGACCCAAAGCGCCGCGATTGAAGTCGCCCAGCGGAATGTTCATCAACTCAGTAAACCAGCGGAACATGGGTGGAATGAACTCGCCAAACGGCACCAGATGGTGCTTGTCGTACTGATAAGGCTGGGCCTGCCCGGGCAGCCAGCCTTCCACCGTATTCGTAAAGCCCTTGTCCCAGTCACCTAGCGGAATACCCACCAGCGCGGCCTGTTGGGAGTTTTTACCCACAAACGGCTGGCGCACAAAGTCCATATAGTCTGCGGGCAGTTGCTGGGGCAGCAGCGGGATAGCCGTTTCAGGCGCTACCACCAGCTGAGCCTTGGCGTCATGCAGCTGCTGGGCATACCAGCGCAGCGCATCCACCACACCAGAGCCCATTTCAAATTTTTCGTCTTGTGGAATATTGCCCTGCAGCAATGCCACGCTCATGCCAGGCTGCGGACTGGGGGCATCAACGGCGTCATTGCGCAGCCACCACAGGCCGCCCAAGGCGAGAGACAGGGCTGCAACACTTGCCGCTGCAGGCTTGAGCTGTAGCACGCGCTGCTGCGTCTGCCAGCGCCAGAGCAGCATGGCCAGCCAGGCCGCAATCCAGGCAGCCACAAAACCGGTGCCGTAAACACCCACCCAGCGCGGCAGCGCGGCCAACGGACCTTCTACATGGGCGTAACCGCCAGCCCCCCAGGGAAAGCCTGTCCACAGCCAGCCACGCGCCAACTCGGCCAGCGTCCACAAGGCAGCAAAAATCATAGCTGTCAGTGCATGCTGTGTATGAAATAGGCGCTTAAATAACCAAGAAAAAATGGCGTAATAACACCCCAAAAACGCAGCCAGAGCCAGCACCGCAGCCACAGCCAGCGGTGCTGCCAGACCACCGTAGGTGTGCATGGAGATAAACAACCACCAGAAAGTAGCGGCCAGCCATGCCGTACCAAACAGCCACGCCCTGCCTGCGGCCTGCCTTGCAGTGCCCGCCGCCAGCAATGCATGAACCAGCACGGCCAGCGACAGAATCTGCAGCCACCACAGAGGGCGACCATAGCCGCCCACCAGCGTCAGAAGCCCATCGCCCTGCCCGCGCGCCCAGGGCCAGGCCAGAGAAAAGGCCTGCAAGCCGCCCGCGACCAGCATCAAAAGCCCGCTCATCCAGCCCTGGGGCTTGGCGTCGAGGGTCTTAGCAATGGAAGCGGTGGTGGTCATAAGAATAGACAGGCTCTAACAAAAACACCCAACCGGGTGGCTGGGTGTGTTCAAGGATAAGGGATATCAGTTCTTCACCAGACTGTCTGGCGATGGATCGCGCACGACCTTGAACCAGCGCACCGCGCCGCCCTTGGTGTGAAGCACGGTGAACTCCAGCCCGCCCAGATGAATCTGCTCTCCGCGCTTGGGCACATGGCCGACTTCATGGGCAATCAGGCCGCCAATGGTGTCGAAATGCTCATGAGGGTCGCTGGCCTGCAGCGTGGTCTCGAATTCCTCGCTCACATGCTCGACGCTTGCATCGCCCGCCACGCGGTAACTGTTGTCAGCCAAAGCAAAGATGTCGCCCTCATCCTCGGGGATGTCGAACTCGTCTTCGATCTCGCCCACGATTTCTTCCAGCACGTCTTCAATCGTCACCAAGCCCGCCACGCGGCCAAATTCGTCGATGACGATGGCCAGATGGTTTCGGTTGGCGCGAAACTCGCGCAGCAAATCGTTGAGCCCCTTGCTCTCGGGCACAAACACGGCGTGGCGCACCAGAGCGCGGATATTCAGGGTCGGAGAGCGCTGCAGCTTGAGCAAATCCTTGGCCAGGAGAATGCCAATGATGTTCTCGCGCTCGCCTTGATACACCGGAAAACGCGAGTGGGCCGTGGTGATGACCTGGTGCAGGATTTCTTCAAACGGCGCGTCAATATTGACGAGATCCATGCGTGGCGCAGCCACCATGACCTCGCCGGCGCTCATATCGGCCATGCGAATCACGCGTTCCAGCATGACGCGGGACTCGGTGCCGATGACCTGGTTGTCTTCGGCCTCAGCCAGGGTTTCGATCAGTTCATCGGTTGATTCCGGAGCCGGATGGATGAACTCAGCCACCTTTTGCAGGAAGCTTCGCTTGTCTTCCCTCTCAGGAAGTCGCGAATGATGGGGGTCAGACACTGTCTTGGAGTGCAGGACGTGCGGTAGTCAAACAAGCTACCAAGAATAACGGATTGTGATGACAACAAGCTTGCGACGGCACAAAAGCCATGCCCCAATATTCCAGTCGGCGCAGTTTTATCACTTTTTTGATAGCTGCTTACGCTTTTCTGGATTGGGCTTGAGGCATTTCAGCCTTCAAAACTCGAACACTGCTGCAGATTTTCGGTGCAATCGACATCAGGTGCCGAGGCGACTTACTCGCCCGACTTGTGGCGGCCTTCCTGCACACCCTTGCGCACTTCCTGCACGCCGGCCAGAAAGCTCCAGAAGTTGACGGCCTGTTTTTTGAGCTGGTAGTCCATCTCGCCCAAATGCTCGGTCACCAGCTCGCTCACATGGGTCTCGAAGTTGGCAGGCGGCAGCTCCAGATAGGCTTCGGCTTCCGAGCCTTCACGCTTGACGGTCGCGCCTGCATTGCGTGCGATCTTAAGCATGGCCGTGTTCTCGGACAGCGCATGAATAAACATCATGCTCACATTCTTGCTGCGTGCATGCAGCACGGCACGGTCAAACAGACGCGCGCCCAGCCCCTTGCCGCGTGCCGTCTTGAGCACGGAAACACCGAATTCAGCGCATTTCTCGTACTCCGGGTGACCCGCAAACGCCAAGTGGGCCATGGCGATCAACTCCAGGCGGCGGTTGAAGATACCGAAGATATCGTCGCGCTCAAAGTCCAACTGCTCCACATAGCGCGCCACCTGCTCATCGTTGGCCGCATAGCCAAAGCGCAGATAGCGGTCCCGCGCATCGAGCTTGAGCAGGTGCTTGGTAATGCGATCGCGGTGGCGCGGGCTCAACGAGCGAATCGGCACCAAGGACGGCGAGCGACGCTCGGCGCTATGGGACTTACCCATGACGCGCAGCCAGCCGGAGCTGGCCTGCCAGGGCGATTTCAACCAGTCTTTGGGGAGGTTCATGGCATGAAATATAGGTAAAAACCCGAATCATCACAAGCTCCATATTGCATCGCAACAATCTTGTAAGGATTTTGCGTTAATTCAACACCTTAGCGCCATTTTTTGGCTAGCCCATGGTCCGTATGAAGGACGCCACCTCTTCTTGCACTCTACAGGGGAACCGCCGTTGTGACCTTGACTCTGTCCATCACAAAGCTGGTCTTGCAATCTTGCACGCTGGGATGCTTGAGCAGGGTATCCATGATGAAACGGCTGTAATGCTGCATGTCGGCCACCACCACGCGCAGCAAATAGTCCATCTCACCGGTCAGGGACACGCACTCCACCACCTCGGGCCAGGTCTGCACGCTGGCGCGAAACAGATCCATGGGGTTGCGCTTGCTGGTTTCGGTGTACTTTTCCAAGCGCACGTTGATGTAAGCCGTCAAGCCCAGGCCCACACTTTCGGGCTGCACCAGTGCGACATAGCGGTCGATAACGCCGTTTTCTTCGAGGCGTTTAACCCGGCGCAGCACGGCGCTGGGGGACAGGCCGACCTGCTCGCCGATAACGTCATAAGTTTCTCGGCCATTGGCCTGCAATCGGCGCAAAATCGCCTTGTCCAGTTTGTCGATGGTGTGCGTAGGGCTCATGGCGGCAGATTATAAAAATATCGCAGTTTTTGTTCGGGGTTAACCCGCAATATCCACTTAAATTGCATGAAATCAATATTTCTCGCAATTTTCATGCATTCAAGTGGTGGCGACTACCGTATTTTTGCATGAAGGCTGTTCATGCTCTGCCCTACAGTGAATCCATCCTTCGACACCTGTTCTTCATGTGTTGACCCCCTATCGGATGGAGACCCCGCCATGAACGCAGCCCTGCCACAAAGCACCCCCAGCAACTTCCAGACCTGGGACAACCCCATGGGTACGGACGGTTTCGAGTTCGTCGAATATGCCGCCCCCGATCCCGTTGCGATGGGCGCTCTGTTCGAGCGCATGGGCTTTACTGCCATCGCCAAGCACCGCCGCAAGAATGTGACGCTGTACCGCCAGGGCGAGATCAACTTCATCATCAACGCCGAGCCTGACAGCTTTGCCCAGCGCTTTGCCCGGCTGCACGGCCCCAGCGTCTGCGCCATTGCCATTCGTGTTGACGATGCCAAGTTTGCCTATGAGCGCGCCACCTCGCTGGGGGCCTGGGGCTATGCCCAACAGGCCGCCCCAGGCGAGCTGAACATTCCCGCCATCAAAGGCGTTGGCGACTCGCTGATCTATTTCATCGACAAATGGCGCGGCAAGAACGGCGCCAAGGACGGCGACCTGGGCAACATCAGCTTTTTTGACGTGGACTTTGAGCCCCTGCCCGGTGCCGACTTGCATCCTGAAGGCCTGGGCCTGACCTACATCGACCACCTGACCAACAACGTCTACCGGGGCCGCATGAGCGGACTGGCCGATTTCTACGAGCGCATCTTCAACTTCCGCGAAATTCGCTACTTCGATATTGAAGGCCTGTCCACGGGCGTCAAGAGCAAGGCCATGACCAGCCCCTGCGGCAAGATTCGCATACCCATCAACGAAGAAGGCAATGACAAGGCCGGCCAGATTCAGGAATATCTGGACATGTACCACGGCGAGGGTTTTCAGCACATCGCGCTGGGCTCCACCAATCTGTACGACACGGTAGATGGCCTGCAGATGAACGGCATCAAGCTGCTCAACACCAGCGAGACCTATTACGAGCTGCTGCCCAAGCGCATCCCCAATCTGCAAGAACCTGTGCCCGAGCTGATGGCGCGCAATATTCTGGTGGATGGCGCACAGGGCGAGTTGCTGCTGCAAATCTTCAGCGAGAACCAACTGGGGCCCATCTTCTTCGAGTTCATCCAGCGCAAGGGCAATAGCGGCTTTGGCGAAGGTAACTTCAAGGCGCTGTTCGAGACCATGGAGCTCGACCAGATGCGCCGCGGCGTGCTCAAGAGCTGAGCCCGCCACGGCCATCACACCGGCAATACAGCCATGTTCAGCATCCACCCCAGCTCTTCTGCCTGCGCCAGCCGCCCTGCAGCAGACTGGGGCGAGGTGCTGTTGCCCGGTCGCCACCAACGATCAAACGGACCATATCCGCTACATTTTTCATATCTATACTTTTACAAATGCTGCATCGCCGCATTTGTGGTCAAACCACAGGTGACACCGGCCCGCTGCAGCGCTGATCAACGCCCTGAAAGCCAACGTGCCGCACCCTCATCCACCCGCCACTGCCTCACAAGCCTGCAGAGCGACGGGAATGGAGTTGCCTGCTGCAGCAACCAGTGTTTCAAGACGCCAGGCCCTCAGGCTGGCCGCTACGACCGCTACATCTTTAGTAGCTTCCAGTGCTTTAGCCGCCGGGGTGCATGGGGAATTTCCCTCAAACACCAGCCGCCGCAAGAGCGAGCTGTCTCTGGTCGTTCCCTACGCAGCAGGTGGACCTCTCGATCGCTCAGCGCGCAAGCTGGCGGCGGAGACCACGACGCTGGGCTCCATTCAGGTGCTCAATGTGCTTGGCGACGGTGGGGCGAAGGGTGCCGCCATGGTGGCCAGAGCAGGGGCTCGCGAGCCCATGCTGCTGATGGGCGCGGTGGCCACCCATGCCGTCCTGCCTTGGCTCAACCCGCAACTGCCCTACGACCCGCTGCGCGATTTTCAGCCTCTCACCATGGTGGCGCGCATGCCTCATGTACTGGTCATGCGCGCCGATCTGGCCATGCAATGGCGCATCTACACGCCCGACGATTTGTTGCGCTTCATGAGCAAAACCAGGCAACCCCTGCGCTATGCCTCAGCGGGCAACGGCAGCATCGGCCATATTGCGGGCCAGCTATTTCAGGCACTCACCCGCGTGCCGCTGCAGCATCTGCCGTTTTCCGGAGCCAGTCCGGCGTTGTCGGCACTGCTAGACGGGTCAGCCGATCTGATGTTCGACAACATTGCCTCGGCGCTGATTCATCTGCGCGCCGGTCGCCTCAAGGCGATTGGCGTGACTGCGCGCTCACCGTTGGCCGTGCTGCCGCAAGTGCCCAGCCTGGAAGCCAGTGTGCCGGGACTGAGCCTGCCTACCTGGTTTGGCGTGTTTGCCACAGCCGGCATACCGGATGCACTGGCCAGGCGCTGGTCAGACGCTTTTGCACAGACGCTGCAAAGGCCCAAGGTGCAGGAATACTTCGACGCCATGGGCGTGATTCGCGAGGACCTGCGCCTGCAGGACTTCGCCCGTTTTTTGCAGCAGGAGCACAGCTACTACGGCAAGGTTCTCAAGGCCCATCAGTTGATCCCCTGACGCCGCAAGCCAAAGCGACGCAAGCCTTTACTGACGCGGCGGAATATATTCCGCCTGCAGGGATTTCGCTGTCCTCTGCGTTTCTATACTTCCGGAGGCCCTCGGTGGGGCTATTTTTCCCGGAAACCATTGTGAAACGTCCCTTACTGCTTGCTGCCCTGCTCTCTGCTTCCGTTTTTAGCGCCTTTGCCCAAAACGCGGCCCAGCCCCTGTCCTTCGTCGTCCCTTATCCTGCTGGCGGCCCTCTCGATACCTCAGCGCACTTGCTGTCCGAAGGTGCCCGACAAAACCTGGGTGCCATCACCGTCACGAACAAGCCCGGAGCAGGGGGTGTGACAGGCGTCGATCTCATCGCCAAGGCTCAGCCCCAGCAAAATCTGGTTGTCATGGGTGCCGTCGCCACCCATGCCGTGCTCCCGCATCTGGGCAAGGCTCTGAGCTATGACGTCAACACAGACTTCAAGCCCCTGATTCTGGTTGCCCGCGTACCGAACGTACTGGTCACCACCAAGGCCCGTGCAGCCGAGCTGAAACTGCAAAACACCACCGATCTGGTGGCCTATATCAAAGCCCACCCCAATGGCCTGAAACTGGGCGCAGCGGGTAACGGAAGCATTGGCCACATCGCGGGTGAGATGTTCAAGACGCTGGCCAACCTGCGTATTAGCAACCAGCAGTACGAGGGCGCATCTGCCGCCCAGAAAGCATTGCTCAAAGGCGAGGTAGACGTGGTCTTTGACAACCTTGCCTCCGCCCTGCCCCTGATCGCATCGGGCGAGCTGGTCCCGCTGGCCGTCACCACCTTGTCGCCCAATATTGCCCTGCCCAATGTGCCACCGATGAACGAAGCGGTGCCGGGCTTTGATGTGGCCACCTGGTTTGGCGTGTTTGCGCCAGCCAGCCTGCCTGACAAGGACGCCCAGAAGTACGCAGAGGCGTTTCAGGCCGCACTGAATGACCCGAAATACCGCAGCCAGTACCGCAAGATGGGCATTGCCCAGGAAAACATGCGACTGCTTGAGTTTTCAGAATTTGTGAAGCGCGAGAACCGAAGATTTCAGTTTTTGATCAGCGCAACCAAGATCAAGGCAGGCTAAGTCGTCACCTGCGGGCGGTGGTTTAGCCAGACCTCTACAAAAAGGAGCACATGATGGGACAAGCCCCTGTTGTCTACGGCCAATCCGACCGCCCACCGCGTGGCGACTACACACGCGCCCATGCCGACTACACCTGCACGCAGGACTACGCCGCCTATACCGAGGCCGACCACGACACTTACCACCGCCTGTACGAGCGCCAGTCCGCCTTGCTGGCAGGCCGCGCCAGCCAGCATTTCATTGACGCCCTGCCCTCGCTGGGTGCCAAAGAGCGCATTCCGCGCTTTGAAGAGATCAACGATCGCCTGTTCAGAGCCACGGGCTGGGAGATTGTGGGTGTGCCGGGGCTGATCCCCGAGGTGCCCTTCTTCTCGCTGCTGGCCCAGCGCAAGTTCCCCGTCACGGACTGGATTCGCAAGCCCGAGGAGTTTGAATACATCGTCGAGCCCGACATCTTTCACGACCTGTTCGGTCATGTGCCTCTGCTATTCAACCCCGTCATGGCCGACTTCATTCAGGCCTACGGTCAAGGCGGGCTGAAGGCCGCCGAACTGGGTGCCTGCGAAATGCTCTCGCGTCTGTACTGGTACACGGTGGAGTTTGGCTTGATTCGTGAGAATGGCGGCGTGCGCGCCTATGGTGCGGGCATTCTGAGCTCGGTCGGCGAGCTGGAATACAGCGTCAACAGCCCTCAGCCGCACCGCCTGCCGCTGCAGCTGGAGCGCACCATGCGCACTCTCTACAAGATCGACACCTACCAGCAGACCTATTTCGTCATCGACGATATGCAGCAACTGCTCGCTCTGGCCAACACCGAATTTGCACCGCTGTATGAGGAGCTGCGCCTGCAGCCAACCGTCGGTGCCAAGGAGTTGCTGGCAGGTGAACAGCTACTCTAAAAAACAAGTCATTCATGGCTCAAGCGCTTACATATCAAGCGCTTTCAGCTATCTTCTGCATAGCAGATCAGAGGGATGCGGGGAAACCCTGCTCGCAGCATTGCACCTATAGTTGCAGCGTGCTGGCGGCCCACAAGGCCGTCAATCCGCGCCGCGCTGCGGCCCCGACCCACTCCTAATCAAACCATGCAACACCCTTGCATCCGACTGCTGCGCTGGCTCATAGCGCTTCATCTCTGTATAGGCCTGGCCATCGCGGCTGAGACTTCGCCGTCCACCACCGATCCGCAAGCCGCATCGCTTCAGCAACTGGAGCAGGCCGCCACCTCGCTGGATGCCATGCGCAAAGCACTGGACGACACCGATTCGGCCGATACCCTGCAAACCCTGTCTGAAAGCGCGCTGCAATCCAAACGCGATGCGGACAGTGCCGTCGCGGCGCTGGAGCCCTTGCTCAAGCAGCTGGACGCCCGCATCGCCCAGCTAGGCACTGCGGCCGATGGCGTGGAAGAAAGCCCAGAGATCAAGCAGCAGCGCAAGGAGCTGTCTCAGCAGCACAGCGATCTGGATTCGGCCATCAAACGCGGCAAGCTGCTGTCGGTTGAGGCCAAGCAGGCGGTGGACAGCATTGAAAAAATCCGCACCCAGCAGTTCAACGCGCAAATTGCGCGCAAAGTCGCATCGCCCCTGTCGCCCTCGCTGTGGAAGAAGTTTGCCGCTGACATCCCCCTTGACCTGCAGCGCATCAATGGCCTGATTCGCCAGGGCGAAGCCAGCTTCAACGCCGCCATTGCGCAGCACGGCTGGAAGATTCCGCTGCTGGGCACGCTGGCCGCGCTGGTGCTGATGTTTCCGCTGCGCATCTGGCTGCGCACTCTGGGCCGCAGCTTTGCCGCGTCTGAACGCGCGCCCAATGGCCGCCTGCGCCGCTCGGGTCTGGCAGTGTGGATGCTGCTGGTGGGGACGGCCCTGCCTGGTCTGGCGGGCATGGTCTTTATCGAAAGCCTGCGCTCCATCGATGCCATTGCACCGCGGCTGGATCTGGTGGCAGACGCCTGGATCAAGGGCATGTTTGTGGCGGCGTTCTTCCTGTCCGTCAGCGCCAGCTTGCTGGTGCCCAAGCGCCCCTCGTGGCGGCTGCTGAATATTGACGACGAAGCTGCGCCCAAGCTCACCCACCTGGCCTGGGGCGCCGCCGCGCTGACCTGGTTTTCCATCATGCTCAACGCGGTAGACATCGCCGCGCGCACCAGCGCCATCAGCAGTGTGGCACTGGATGGACTGATCGCACTGACCTACGTCGGCCTCATCATGTCGGTGCTGGTAGTGATCAAAAAGCAGCGCCAGCGCCAGCAGGCCATAGACCGCGAAAAAGCCGCCCAGAACCCGCAGGAACATCGCCCCGCGACCACCAGCAACTGGCTGATGTTCGCCTGGCTGGGCGGGCACCTGACGGTATTGGCTGCGCTGATTGCTGCGCTGATCGGCTACCTGAACTTCTCCGTTTTTGTCGCCACGCAAATGGTGTGGATCACCGTCGTGGTACTGGCCACCACGCTGCTGATGAAGTTCACCGATGACTTCTTTGGCTGGATATGCTCCGCCGACAGCCGCATTGGCCAGGGCATTGTGCTGAGCACGGGCCTGAAGTCATCGCGGCTGGAGCAAATTGGCGTGCTGCTGTCCGCACTGGGCCGGGTCTGCCTGCTGCTGCTGGGCATGCTGGCCCTGACTGCGCCCTTCGGCAACTCCAGCAGCCTGCTGGCCCTGACCGACACCCTGACCAAGGGCCTGCCCATTGGCGATGCCGTGCTGCGCCCCATGACCATCGTGCGCGGCCTCATCGTGCTGATTGCGGGTTTGACCATCTTTCGCGCACTGCAGCACTGGCTGGTCGAGACCTATCTGCCCAAGACCGAACTGGACATCGGCGCCCGCAACTCCATCAGCACTGTGGCACGCTATGTGGGCATCACGCTCTCGGCGCTGTGGACGCTGGCTGCGCTGGGCATTGGTTTTGAAAAAGTGGCGCTGCTGGCCAGTGCGCTATCCGTTGGCATCGGTTTTGGCCTGCAGGCCATTACGCAGAACTTTGTCTCTGGCCTGATCTTGCTGGCCGAGCGCCCCGTAAAGCTGGGCGACAGGGTACGCATTGGCGATCAGGTGGGCGACATTCGCCGCATCAGCGTGCGCGCCACCGAGATCCAGACCGATGACAAATCGACCATCATCGTCCCCAATTCCGAGTTCATCACCAAGTCCGTGCAGAACCTGACCATGGATGGCGCGCTGGGTCGCATCTCGATTGCATTTTCCGTGCCGCTGAACACCGACATCGTCAAGCTGCGCGAAGTGCTGCTGGGCCTTTACGCCGAGCATGAAGCCGTGCTGGCCACCCCCGCACCGGCCATGTATGTGGACTCCATCAACGGCAGCGTGGTCAACATCACCAGCTTTGGCCATGTCTCCAGCTCGCGCAGTGTTTACAGCACCCGCAGCGATCTGCTGTTTGGCCTGCTGCAGCGCTGCGCCGAGCAGAACATTGCCCTGGTATCTGCCACCGATATCCACCTGGTCCGCGACCCGGAAAGCTCTGCAGCTGCAGCGGCCCCTGCGTCGCAAACCCCAGAGCCTCAGGCCTGATCCACCGCCGCCTGCAACTGCCCACGCAGTTCCAGGCAATAGCGCCACACCCGCGCATCAAACAGGAGCTGCATGTGCGCAGCATCATCCACCTGATGCAACTGCGCCTGCGGCAAGGTCGCCAGATTGAGCGGAAACACGATGTTGTCGCTGCTGCTGCACCAGCAGCTGAAGGGCACATCCAGCGGTGGCTGGCCCAGCTGACACAGCCAGTCACTGCCCTCACGCATATCCACGGCAGGCTGGCGGTGCGCAAACCGCGCCAGCCATGTGCCGCCATGCGGCGTGGCAACCGTCACCACATGGACGACATACTGCGCCCGCTCACTGGCGCTCAGCTGCTTGAGCCAGGCCCGCACCACCAGCCCACCCATGCTATGCGCTACTAAAAGTGGAGCTACTCCCGTATGCTGCACAAGCGCTTTGACGCATTGATCCAGATTTTCCACCATGGCATCGACAGGGCTGCCGTGGGCGGGCTCCAAGGTCATGGCAACGCAGGGAATGCCACGAGCCTTGAGCTCGCGCAGCCAGCCATTCCACACCGCACGGTTGCAAAAATAGCCATGCACCAGCACCACGCCCACCAGCCCTTGCGGAGCGATATCGGCCTGCCCGGCGCGATGAGGGGGGGGCCCATCCACCTCGGCGTGTTCCTGAAACGGAACCTGCCAGCCAAAGATGCGCACCGCCCAACGCCACTCCGCCAGCCATGCACGCCAGGCCACGCTGGCCGCTGGCAGCGCTTGCCCCCTGCTGCGCAGCACCGCACGCATCATCAGCATCTGCACGCCCAGCTGCAGCCCAGCGCCGCAGGCAATCAGGCACGCGCCCAGCAATGCGATCGCAACCGATCGCTGCCACCAGTAGCTGCACCACAACAACAGCGCCAGCCAGCTACTCACCACCACACAGCGCCAGAACCAGGTATTCACGATCAACACCTCCACCAACGCAGCCTAGCAAACCGGGCCGCAAGCGCCTAGGACAAGCCCCCGTAGACCCTGGCTGACGCGATCCGCAGAATCAGCCGCAGCGCAAGCACGCTTCACTTTGTTCAACCTGCCGCCTTCAGCATGCATGAGCGGCCTCTCCAAGGTGCCTTTCATGGACGCTGCAGCCCCGTGGTTCAAGAACTATCCGCCCAATGTGCCGCACGATGTGCATCCCGAGCAGTACCGCTCGCTGGTGCACCTGCTGGAAGAGGCTTTTACCCAGCATGCAGACCGGCCGTTTTCGGTCTGCATGGACCGCTGGATGAGCTATGCCGAGCTGGATCAGTTATCCATACAGATGGGCGCGTGGCTGCAAAGTCTGGGGCTGGAGCCCGGTGCGCGCGTGGCCATCATGCTGCCCAACGTGCCGCAGTTCGCCGTCAGCATGGCCGGGGTTCTGCGCGCGGGCTTTACCTGCGTGAATGTGAACCCTCTCTACACCCCGCGTGAGCTGGAACACCAGCTCAAGGACTCGGGTGCCACTGCCATCATCATTCTGGAAAATTTTGCGAACACACTGGGCCAGGTGCTGGAGCGCACAGCCATCCGCCACATCTGCCTGACCAGCATGGGCGACCTGCTGGGGGGCCTTTACGGCAACTGGATCACGTTTGCCGTGCGCCATCTGGCCAAGATGGTGCCCGCCTTTGATCTGCCCCTGGGTTCGGCTGCTGGCACCGGTAGCCAGCAGCGCCAGGTCACGCCGTTCACCAAGGCGCTGGCGGCGGGTGCAGAGCGCAAGCTGATCCCCAGCACGGCCACGCTCGACTCCACCGCCTTTTTGCAATACACGGGCGGCACCACGGGCCTGTCCAAAGGCGCGGTGCTGACCCACCGCAACATCGTGGCTGCCACGTTGCAAGCCCACACCTGGTTCACGCCCGCGCTGGAGGGCCGCGTCAAGGCCAACGAAACCCATATCGTGGCGGCCTTACCGCTGTATCACATCTTCGCGCTCACCGTCAGCCTGTTTGCCATGCGCCTGGGCGGCAGCCTGAGCCTGATCCCCAATCCGCGCGATATCCCTAAGTTCGTCAAGGTGCTCAAAAAGCGCCCCGTCCATGTGTTCCCAGCGGTCAACACGCTGTTCAACGCCTTGCTGAACAACCCCGAGTTCCGCCAGCTCGATTTCTCGCAGCTCTTCATCTCGCAGGCTGGCGGCATGGCCGCCTCAGAAGGCACGGCGCGCCAGTGGCAGCAGGTCACGGGCTGCGCCATGATTGAGGGATGGGGCATGAGCGAGACCTGTGCCATCGGCACCAACAACCCGGTCACCAACAAAGAGTTCACCGGCACCATCGGCCTGCCCCTGCCCAGCATCACGGTGGCGATCAAGGATGACGACGGCAACAGCGTCCCCAACGGGCAGCCGGGGGAGTTGTGCATCAAGGGCCCCAACGTCATGCACAGCTACTACAACCAGCCCGCAGAAACCGCCAAAGCCTTCACGGCAGACGGCTATATGCGCACCGGCGATATAGGCGTGCTGGACGACGAGGGCTACACCCGTATCATCGACCGCAAGAAGGACATGATGGTGGTCAGTGGCTTCAACGTCTACCCGAATGAGCTGGAGAACATCATCTCCATGTGCCCCGGCGTGCTGGAGTGCGCGGCCGTCGGCGTCAAAGACGAACAGCAGGGTGAATCCATTAAGGTCTATGTGGTGCGCAGCGACCCATCGCTCACCGAAGACCGCGTCATGCGCTACTGCCAGGAGCAGCTGACTGGCTACAAACGCCCGCGCTTCATCGAATTCCGCGACGAGCTGCCCAAGACCAATGTGGGCAAAATTCTTCGCCGCGAACTGCGGTCAAACTGAGTTTTTCAGGAAATTTACGAGTTTTCCCGAAGAGCCGCTTTAGATGCTGCTAGAATTGCGGTCTTCGGGTGATTAGCTCAGCGGTAGAGCACTGCCTTCACACGGCAGGGGTCACATGTTCGATCCATGTATCACCCACCAATTAATGCGCGATTAGCTCAGCGGTAGAGCACTGCCTTCACACGGCAGGGGTCACATGTTCGATCCATGTATCGCGCACCAAATAAAAAACCTCTTGAATCAACGGTTCAAGAGGTTTTTTGCTTCTCAAGCACCATCTCTTGATGCTTTCTCCTCCATCAGAGGAAAGCCATAGGGATGAAAGGGCCCAGCTTACCTCCCAAGCAACTGGCGGCAGCAGCTTATCAGCGCGCCCAGGAAGCCACCCAGAAGCCCAAACCAATGCGCCTGGGTGACGATGTATCCACCGATCAGCTTTTGTTCAAGCGGATCAGGGCCAGCCCAGGACTGCCAGCTCAACCAGCCAATGACAGCTAGCAGAACCATGGCAGCCGTGGCGTCGCGCTGAAGCAGTACCGGTGGCAAAAGCATCCAGACTATCAATCCGTAAAGCACACCGGATAGACCCACATAGTCATGGACCTGCGGTGAAATAGTCCACAGCAGCAGCGAGACCAGAACACTGAGCGCTGCCATGCGCATCAACAGTCTCCGCCCTGTCCAGGTGGCATCGGCCAAAGCGCAGCACAGCAACAGGCCGCAGGCATTGATTCCTGTGTGAGGCCAGCTCAGATGCAGCCCGTGCGCCGTCAAGGCTCTCCACCATTGCCCGGCAGACAGTGCTTGCTCCTCATAACGTAGCACCCCACGCCACGACGGGGGCAAGGCCTGCAACACCGCCACCAACATGCACAGCGCCAGCGCGCACTGCCACAGTGCAACAGGACGGACTATGGGCTTCATGCCACAGGCTCTGGTCTCAGCCATAGCCAAACCAGCACGCAGGCCATGACCGCCAGTGCCAATCCGGTCAACCATGGTTTTACGGACAGATGGAAAATCAGAGCGGAGCTGAACAACATGCTTGCGCTGGCAGTCCATTTGACGCGGCGGCTCACCTGGCCGCCCTCATCCCAGTTGCGCAATATGGGGCCGAACATGGAATGCGCATAAAGCCAGCCGTGAAGTCTGGGCGAGCTGCGCATGGCGGCCCATGCCGCCATCAGGATAAAGACGGTTGTTGGCATACCGGGCACTACGGCACCAATCAAGCCCAGCAGCACGCACAGCACGGAAAACGCCATCAAAAGACAGCGCAAAGGCAGGGAGAGAGGCCGTGGAATGCCAAGCTTTTCTGCAGCTGGCGTTTCGGGCGAGGAAGACGGATCTGTCATGAGTCAAGGAAGCTGAGGGCGCACGATGCTCCAAGCAATATCTCCGCCACGGTTTCCTATGAGGTTCAATATATTGGCCAAGGCTGCATCTTGCCCAGGTTCTGCCTGAGCCTGACCCCGAAAGCGCCAATGACCTGCAAGCTGTTGGCCTTTTCCACTCAGTCGCAGTGCACCTTGCAATGTACCCAGCTCAAACCCCAGGCCGGATCCCGATTGTGCACCCTGAGCGTCGAGAACCAGGCGATAACTGCCCAAGGGGCGCAAGGTGGAAAGCCGGGATGAAAGCGAGAGCGCTTTCATCTCAAGACTGCCGCGCATGGATGCCGCCTCCAGATTTTGTGACCATTGAAGAAAAGACGAGGTCAGCTGCATGCGGCCTTCCAGGCTCAAGGTATTCCAGGGAGTCCCCAAGCCCACAAGCACCTGGGCTGGCAGCTGCCATTCCAGACCGGACAACTGAAACACCTGCTGAAAAGGCCGCCAGACCAGCTGCAACCCGGGCTTCTGGCAGCAGGCATGCTCGATCAAAGCGCCAATTCCCCAGCCACGGTTTTGCGAGCCTTGATTTGGTACCCCAGTGTTCCAGCCCATCTGCAGCCGCCAGCTCAATCGGCCCGGCAGGGCTTGAGCATCACGGCTGCCTGCTCCACCAGCCAGAACCAGCACCGCAGAGCCATTCCAGATTGAGCCGCGCGCGCCCTGCAGCAAGACTCTCTGCCCGCTTGCCAACGCGACGGCATCGACAACCCAGCGCGCAGGAAAAAACACCAGCAGACACAGCAAGCCGCCCACCAGTGCACCAGCCAAAGCCCAACGCCAAGGTGCGCCGGCCATGGGCAGCTTTGGCCTTTCAGTTCTGCGCAATCGCATGCCGTCTATTGACTAAAGCGCTGGCTCACGGGCCTCGCTGCGATCAACGTCCTCGCTTTCAACAGAGCGAGAGAAATGCTGCTCCAGCAAGCTGCCAAAACGGTCATACGCAGCATTGGCACCAGCGATCACCTGATCTTGAATCGCAGCATCACCGAGTGCGGGTGCATCCAGTGATTCCACAAAGGCACGCCAGGCCAGAGCTCGCCCCCGAGGGTAGGCCGCCAGATTGCGAGCGCCAAATGTTTCCGACAGGCCCAGCCGCTCCTTGGCTTCCTTGAACAAAAAGGCCGCGCCCAAGGTGGAGCCTTCCGACACATACAGCCAGCCCAAAGCCTCGGGCATGCCAACCCCTTCACTGGCCAGCGCGCTTTGAGGCACAGCAACTCCCAGATCCGCCAAATCTGCCAGCGAAGCCTCTTCACGCCCACGAGCCTCCAGATCAGGGACCACAGTCTTCACAGCGGCGTCATGAAACAAGTGCTCCACATCGCGTTGGAACAGGTACTGAGCCGCCACAAAGCGCGCGTAGTGACCAAGATCCGCAAATGGATTGCACTGCTCCATCAACACATGCATGCGCTCATGCTGCTGGGCTGTTTCGGCCCTGAGGCGCTGAGACAGTCTGGAGCCGCTCACGGGGTCGGTTTGAGCATTCATAAGATTTCCTTGCTTCAATTCAATGAGTGAAGCGGCCCCCAAGGCATTGCATCGGCGTGCAACAAACCGTGAAGACCGCTTGGCCGTTCCGCCTCAGTGTTGGGACGATGGGGATACTCGGCGGCGCGTCCAGGCCAGAACGGCCAGCGGTGCCAGCAGCAGAGCGCTCAATGGACCGCCACCGCCGCCATTGCTGTTGCCGCTGTTATTGCCGCTGTTGTTGTTGCCTGTGCTGCCGGTTCCACCAGTTCCCGTGTCTGGCTTTGTCACGGCGGTGGCCTGCACGCTGACTTTGCTAGTTACAGGCTGGCCGTCGTTCTGACTGCTGCAAGTCAAGGTGTAACTGTTCTCTCCCTCGGCTGCCAGCACCACCGGCACCTTGCTGGCACTGGTTTGCTGCGCACCACTCCACGCGCCACTGGCACTGCAGCTGTTGGCCTGGCTGGTAACCCAGCTCAGCTCAATGGTGGAGCCCACGGCAGCCGTGGCCACAGAGGCCGTCAACGGCTGGCTGAATGCAGCAATGGGCAGGGGCACGTCGATGGAGAAGATCGTGCCATTGCCGGGCGCGCTCGTTGTCGTCGTCACCGGTTGGCCATTACCACCGGCGTTGGCTGCGCCATAGAGCTTCTGCACACCGCCCACGACCGCGCCAGCGCTCAGGCCGGTCAGGCTTCCGCCTTCGCTGCCCATGTCGAAACGATGCAGGACTTCGTAGCTGTCGTCCGCGTGATCGGCAGTGGCCCCAATCTTGATGCGGTACAGAGTTCCTGCGCCATACGGCGTGCCCAGGCCGGTTTTGGGCGCGTTCATGGTCGAACCATCGGTGGCCGTCGTTCCGTAGATATTGCCGTCTGCGGCCAGTACCAGCGGACCGGATGGAGCGTTACCGTCGGCCTGCGCAGTGCCATCGAGCGCCACAGTGTCAGCGCCGCGGAAATAGTGCACGACGGCAAAGCTCTTGGGGTCCGATTTCTTCACGCGCCAGATCGTTCCGCCGTAACGGTTGTCCATTGCATTGCCCGCCGTGGGCGCATTGAATTGCGTCGTGCCGTACAACCATTCACCGACCTCGACCATGCCCACCACACGCGCGCCCTTGGCCGTTGGCTCACCATCGCGAGCTCGCATAAAGGTGTGCAGCAGTTCGACCTTGGACGAATCCAGCGTACCCTTTCCGGCAACGCCTTCCTCGATGGCCGCCGTACTCAACTTGACCAGCGTTCCCACCGAGCGCCCCTGGTAGTCCGTGGTAAGCGTACTGTCCACCACGCCATTGGCTGATACTCCGGTCAGCACATACAAGGCCTGGTCCTTGCTGCTCCACACACTGGCAACCGGCGCACCGCCCTTGAGATGCAACTGCTTGTTGCCTTGTTGCTCCTCGTAATCGCAGAAATTCAGCACCTTGGAGTAGCTCTGATCGGCATTCATGCGCCACAGAATATTGGCCGTGGTAGTCGCACCGCAAGCCGATGCCGATTCACCCGATCCCATATAGAGATTGCCTGCGGTGTCGAGGGCCATGGTTCCCAGTGGCTTGAAGCTGGGTGCGGGCAGCGCCACAGCCTTGCCGCCCTTGATACTGAAGACTGCGCCTGCAGTTTCCCAGGGAACGCCACCCGGTGGGACGGCACCATTGCCAGCAACAAAAAAGCCACCATCGGCCGTAGGCACCAGTGGGGTCGAGCCCTGGTAGATGCTGCCCAGCAGTTCGAAGCGGTGGTTGGCACCCGTGGTGTCGAGGCCATAGACCGTACCCTGGCCCCAGAAGGCAGGCGCAACGGCCGTCGCGCCCAGGAAAGTGTGACCATAGAGGCGGCCATCAGCAGCCAGCACCGGTGGCACGGCCGGCTTGGCACCACCGTTGTTGATGCCGCCAAACTTGTGCAACACCGTGGGCTTGAAGGCGGCTGGCAGCGTCTGTGCCACGGCATGCGCCAAGGGCAGAGCCAGTGCCAGAGCGGGAACTGCGACACGTGCAACACGCCGCAGAGCGGGTTGGATTGAATTCATGGCCATTGACTTTCCTGGTGTAAAAAACGATGAGAAAAGGACACGCTCAACCGAGCGTCTGGGAGTTGCGTGCTGCGCAGCGCTGTGTGCGGCGGCGGTAGACCGCCAAGCCCGCCAAGGGAGCCAAAAGCCACAAAGCCAAAGGCCCGCCGCCGCCATTGCCGTAGGAGACCTGATTGCCGTCTTCGGCGGTTGCCGGGGTGCTGACATAGACCACGGCGGCAGCAGAAACCTGAGCGCCTGCTGCGCCGCCTGCCACATCACAGGTCAGGGTGTAGCGATAAGTGCCTCGGGCCGGACGTAGCTCGACGCTGCCCTGTGTGGCCACAGAGCCCACCCAATCACCTGCTGTCGATGCCGCCGTGCATTGCTTGGTGTTGTTGGTGATCCAGGTCAGCGAGACGGTTTCTCCAGCCTTGATCTCACCAGCGCTGGCGACCAGGCTGGCGTCAGCACGCGGGGTTTCTGCTGAATCCACCGCGAGCTGGAAAACGGTGCCGAAATCAGTGGCTACGGTCAGGGCCGCACTGTTCAGATAGTGGCCGCCCATGGCCGTCACGCCATACAGACGGCCGTCAGAGCCAGTGCGCACGCCTACGGGTTTGCGACCATCTTTGCCGGAGAAGGAGTGCACCAGCTCAAAACCGCTTTGCGTCACCTGGCCGTCGCCATTCACCACCATGCTTGCCGGCCGGATACGGTAGACCGCACCGCAGCCGACTTCGGAATTGGCCGCAGCGCTGGACGGCACGCACAGATTACCCCCACCGGACATGGTGGTGCCATAGATAGCACCATCCGCCCCCAGAGCCATGGGGCCGCGCGGCGTGGCACCGTCGGCATTGCTGAAGGTATGGACGATCTGCAAAGGCCCGCCCGCCTTGGCAATGCGGTACAGTGCGCCATAGGGCTTGGGGCCGTCGTAATAGGGCAAATCCTTGATGTAGCTCAGCGTGGCGCTTGGTGCCCACTTGCGCGAGCCGCAGGACGGGTTGTCGCGCGTGACGCTCTTGATCCAGGTACCGGTGAGGCTGCTGTTGCCATGCACATAGCAGTCGCCCACCGAAGTCCCTCCGTACAGATAGCCATCGCCGCCATCAATCAGCGAAGACAGGCTGTGCTCTTGCCCAGAGCCCATGGTCCGATTGGTCACGTCCCCGCCGGCCGTCACCCCCGCTTCGTAAGGAATGCCGCTGGGATAGAGCACAAAGCCTTCGCTGTTGGCGTTGTCATGGATGTTGATTTCGCCTTCTGCCAACGTGAAGGTATGCAGCACGGCAAAGCCCGAGCCGTCGGCTGCATTGATGCGGTAGAGCGTGCCCGTGGGCGTGGTTGTGGCGGTCGGCGTCGATGGTGCCAGCGGCAATCCGCGGTTGTAAGCGGTCACGCCATACAGAACACCATCCTTGCCCAGAATCAGGTCGTTTGCCGTCTGGCGCATGCCTGAAGGCCCGACGGAAAACTCATGCAGCGTGCTGACGCTGCCGGAGGCGATATGGAGCTTGAAAATTCGCCCCTGCCCCTTGGGCCCCTTGTCGATGCCATACAGGTTGTCCTGCGCATCAATGACCAATGCGCCATTGGGCGAGTACAGCTGGCCGCGCGTACCCTGCACCAAGGCGGAATTGGCACCGTCATAGTCGGTGCGGACAATGACGCCCAGACCCACGGCTGGTGAATAGGAGATATCGCTGGGCTTGTTCTTGCCGGCGTTCCTCTCGCCATTAATGGTCGTCATTACCGCATACAGGCTGCCGTCAGATGCGCGCACCGGCGTGCCCGAGATGCGGCCGTGCAGATCATTGGCCGGGTTATAGGCTACGCGCTCGTAGACCGAGACACCGGCTCGCATGGTGTACATGCCAAACGCGGTGTACATCTGCGAGGGCAGAACTGATGGCCCGCCGCCGTTGAAACCACCAAACAGATAGCCGGCGCTTGAACCAGGGCGCACTGCATACAAAGGCGGCGAACTGGGGTAACGGGCTCCGGGCCAGCCAATGGTTCCGTCAGGCGTGGTCACGTCATCCCCTGCAGGGCGCAGCGAGGTGAGCGTGGTCAGCTTCACATCGCCAACCTTGGTCTGGGCAGCGGCAGGCAAGGCAGCGCACAGCGCGCCGACGGCCAGGCAGGCAGCCACGCTGCGACGCCATGGTCTGTCATGGGGAACGGAAAAGGACATCATGTGAATCTCGAGCAAAGCAATGGGGGGATGAGGTCTGACATACGCAGACCGCGAATCAGAACGTGATTGACAAGGTTGCAGTGGCCGTGCGACCGGGGCCAATGAAGTAGCTGCCGCCCTGCATTTCGGAATAGTTCAGGTCGCGCAGGTTGTTGATGGCAACACGCAAGATGGCATTCGACGAAAGCTCGTAACTGGCCCACAGGTCGAACAGCCGCCAGGACTTCTGGTTGTAGCGCTCGCCCTGTGCCGTCCACACACTGCTATTGGTGCTGGGCGCCTGAAAGCGCATGCGACCGCCGAGGGTGAGTTTTTTGTCCAGCAACCGCACGCCGGCGCTCAGGCTGGCGGTTTTCTTGGGTGGCAGCACATACCAGATGTTGGCGTCACCCGCCTCGCCCAGATTGTTGTGGGGGTAGCCCGTCAGGCTGCCCAGAGGAAAGGAGTCATACCCGCCTTTGCCGGTATTGACGAGCATGTGGGTGTAGTTGAGGCTGCCGAAAACGCGGCCGTTGTCATAGTCGCCCTGCAGCTCCAGACCTTTGCTGCGAAAAGGGTCCTGCAGGTTCACATAGGCATACGGCCCGAGCAAGCCACCGCCCGCAGTGTCTATGGGCGACATGATGCGCGCCAGGGTCACATAGTCCTTGACCTTGTTGTTGAACCAGGCAGCCTTCACGCGCAGCTTGTCGCCGCGACTGAGAACGTCGTCAAACATGCCGTTGGCACCGACTTCCCAATTGCGCGAACGCTCGGCACGCAAATCCGGATTGGGGTAGTAAGGGAAGAGACTGCCCGTGTGCTGGCCCCACATCAGCGCCTCGGTCAGCGCTGGCGGGCGCATGCCACGCCCTGCGCTGGCAAACAGCTGCACAGACTCTATGGGTTTGAGCGCGAGTGCCAGACGGGGCGCAAACGCACCATCGTTGCGATCCGCCTTGAAACGGGTGTACAAGGCCGTGGCAGGCGGGCGCACGCCTGGAGGATTGATGAGAGAGCCCACACGCATGCGTCCATCACCCTGCATGCCATACCAGTCATAGCGCAGGCCACCGGTCAGCTCCAGCCAGTCGCTGTGCATCCAGTTGACTTCACCGAACAGGCTGGCCACGGTGCGCTTGCCTTTGGGGGTAGCGCCCGAATACAAAGCCGTCGTACCGGCGTCTGCGCCCACGGACAGAGCCTGCGCCTGCGGATCGGTCCAGTCATGAAAGAACTCCGCTCCGGTCTTGACCAGTGCCGCATCCTTAGGCCCCCACTCAAGGCGGGAGGTGTTCTCCAGCGTGCCGCCCACAGTACTGGTCTGGTAACGCAGATCGTAGGCGTATGAGTCCAGCGTGCCACCCGCATAGCGGTGGGCCTGGTTGCGGGTGCGGGTGTAGTAGAGGCTGGACTTGAGATCCACCAGGGCGTTTTCAGACAGACTCCAGGTGTAGTTGGCCAACAAGGTGTCGGTGCGCACATGGTTAAGAATGCCGCCGCCACTGGCCGACTGTGGCTTCTCGCCAAACTTCGCATCCATGCCGATATAGCTGAGCTTGATCTGCTGCTCGGGCGCAAAACGCCAGCTACCCTTGAGCAAGACCGAGGTCTGGTCTTGTGAGGTCAGCTGGCTCACGCCATGCGTGGTTGCATCCTTCTGGCTGGAAGCCGATTCACGTCGGCCTTTTTCAAACTCGCCCACTTTTTTTCGACTGACCAGCATCACCATATCGACGTCTTCGCTGGGTTTGAGACCCAGGGCCGCACTACCGGCAAAGTGATAGCCATTGCTGCCGCTGGAAAGGTTCAGGCGAGCGCCCCGGGTCTTGTCTTCCTTGACCAGATCGTCTGCCTCCAACGTGCGAAAGTTGACGACGCCGGCAATCATTCCCGCGCCGCCCACTGTGGAGGTCGGACCTTTGGAGATGTCCACTCCGCCGATCATTTCCGGGTCCAGGTAGACTGAACCGTTGGAGCCATGGCCGCTTTGCTGGTAGTTCTGGCGCGTGCCGTCAATCATGACGTTGACGCGCCCGAAGTCCTGCATGCCGCGAATATTCACGGAAACGCCCGGGTCCCTACGGCTTTGCGAGGTGTAAACCCCGGGTACCTCGGCCAGCACATCGGCGGTATTGCGTGGCGGCAGTCGGTCAATTTCTTCGCGCGTGACCACGGCCACCGAGCCGGCCGTCTCGAACACCTGCTGGCGCGCATCTTTTTTGGCGACCACCGTCACCTCGTTCATATTTCGCTCCAGCGCACCGCCCGCTGCCCCCGCTGCATTTTTCTGAGCGCGAGCCGGTGTAGGTCGAATGCGCCATGCGCCCTGCCCTTCACTTTGGGCTTGCAACGGGTGACTTTCCAGCAGCGAATCCAGCACGCCCTGAACCGTGGCCACGCCCTTGAAGCCTCGACTTTGCTTGCCTTGAACCAGTTCAGGATCGAAGGCGATCATGACCTGTGCCTCTCGAGCCAGCTGGTTCAACGCCGTCTCCACGGAGGCCGACGGAATCGAGAACGAGCGCAATGCCTTGTCGGCGGCATGGGTGGCAGGCTGGGCATTGGCAGCCAACGGCGTCAGACCCGAACCCAGACTGACAGCCGCAGCGGCCATGGCGAGCACGGTAGGACGCCAATAGGCAGGAGCACGCATGCGCGGCAAACGACGGGAGGGCATTGCAAAGTCCTTTCATGAAAGCCCCCGCATCTGACCAACCGAACGACGAGTCTGTTTGAGGCGCTACTGTTAACAAGGACGAAGCAGTTCGCCAAACCCGTAATGTTTTTGCAAAATTTTTTGGCGATGCCTGTGCCAAGCCCTGCGAGTTCAGCCTCGCGGCACCAGCGTGACCCAATAACGCGTGCGTCGGCGCAGCTCTATAGGCCAGGTTTTTTGCAGCAGGTCCAGGCTGCGCTCGGTGTCCTTCAAGCTGAAGACCCCAGAGATGCGCAGCTGCGCCACCCGCTCGTCGCAGGCAAGATGACCGAGCCGGTAACGACCCAGCTGCTCCAGCACCGCAGCCAGCGGCATGCTGCGCGCCACCAGCACGCCGTCCGTCCAGGCATCACTGTCACCATCACTGGCTTCCAAATCATGTACCTGACTGGCATCAAACCAGGCTTGCTGGCCTTGGCGCAGAACCCGAACCTCGGAGGATCCATGAGGCCTTAGCTCCACCGCATCGCTTTGCACCTGCACCTGGGTGCCGTCTGCCTGCAGATGGGTCTGAAACCGGGTACCCAGCGCCCTCACCTGGCCATGCAGCGTCTGCACCACCAGGGGTCGATAGCGCTGTGCGCTGGCATCTGTGCCCGAGGTCAAGACGATTCGCCCCTTGATCAAGACCAGACGACGTTCGTCCGCATCAAAGCGCAAATCCACGGCCGTCGCGGTATCCATCAGCAGCACCGAGCCGTCGGTCAGCACCACGCGGCGCACTTCACCCACACCGGTGCGCAGATCGGCCAACATGGCGCTCTCCGACCAGGGCTGGCGCAGCAACAGCGCCGTACCTCCAACCCCCACGGCAACGCTCAGCAAACCCATGGCTTTGCGCCGCCCCATATGCTTGCGGGCCACATCCATGGTTTGCTGCGCCAGGGCCGAGGGAACGTCCGGCATGGCGGCAAAACGACCTTGAATGCCCTGCAGCCGCTCCCAGGCCAGGGCATGTTCGGGGGCTGCCTCTCGCCAGCGCAGGCATTCGTCCCAGGCCCCGGGCGAAGCGCTACCGGATTGCAGCCTCACCATCCAGGCAATCGCCTGCTGCACCACGGCGGGCGAGGGCTCATTCGGCGCGGCGCGGGCAAAACCGCTCATGCCGCAGCATCCAGATAAACGATGCGATAGCAGTGGGCAAAGGCTGTGGCCATATATTTTTCAACGGAGCTCAAGGACACGCCCAGGCGGGCGGCCACTTCCTTGTAGGTCAGACCGTCCAGTTGCGCCAGCAAGAAGGCGCTGCGTGCGCGAGCCCCCAGGCCGTCCAGCATGCGATCAATCTGTTCCAGAGCCTGCAACACCATGGCGCGCTCCTCGGGTGAAGGCGTCACCGGCTCGGGCATCAGCGCCAGCGTCTCAAGGTAAGCGCGCTCCAGCGACATGCGTCGGCAATGGTCGATGAGCACGCTGCGCGCCACGGTGGCGAGAAAAGCGCGCGGCTCCTGCAACTCTGGCGGGCACTGTTTGAGAAGGCGCACAAATGTGTCCTGTGCCAGATCTGAGGCCTCCTGCACGCAGTGCACACGCCGCTGCAGCCAATGCACCAGCCATCCATGGTGGTCGCTATAAAGCGTCTGTAAAAGCGAAGAGGAACTAGCGTGCGCACCAGCCATGGCTCAGGATTTCCCTAGAGTGTTCAGCAACATTACTGAGAATCGTTCTCAATTGTATTTGAATGTTGCCATCTGCTACACCCCCCTGGCATAGCCCTGCAAGTGCCCAGGAAAAGCTCAGCG
>NZ_JABBCQ020000050.1 GCF_012844455.2 Comamonas suwonensis
GAGGGTGTGCAGAATTTTGTGTAAACGGACAATCAACCGCCGGCGCAAGCCGGCCTGTCCGTAAGCACAATGAGCACCAAGAAACACGACGTACCCGAAGAACTGCTGTCTGGCCTGCTGGCCAACTACAAGAAGCCCGAAGACCTCATCGGCGAGAACGGCCTGCTCAAGCAGTTGACCAAGCTGCTGGTGGAGCGAGCCCTAGACGCCGAACTGACCGAGCATCTGGGCCACGAACGCAACGAAGCGGTAGCCAACACCACTGGCAACACCCGCAATGGCAAGAGCAAGAAGACCCTCAAGGGCGATTTCGGCGAGTTGCCCATCGAGGTGCCACGTGACCGCCATGGCAGCTTCGAGCCCCAGCTCATCCCCAAGCACCAGACCCGCTGGGCCGGCTTCGACGACAAAATCATCTCGCTGTACGCCCGCGGCATGACGGTGCGCGAGATACAGGCCCACCTGGAGGAGATGTACGGCACCGAGGTCTCGCCCAGCCTGATTTCCTCGGTGACCGACGCCGTGGCCGATGAGGTCAAGACCTGGCAAGCCCGCCCGCTCGATGCAATCTACCCCATCGTCTATCTGGACTGCATCCATGTGAAGGTGCGCGAGGGCGCTGTGCGGGTCAAGGCGGTGTACTTGGCCATCGGCATCACCATGACGGGTGACAAGGAGGTGCTGGGCCTGTGGCTGGCGCAAACCGAGGGTGCCAAGTTCTGGCTGCAGGTCGTCACCGAACTTCGCAACCGGGGCGTGCAGGACATCTTCATCGCCTGCGTCGACGGGCTCAAAGGCTTCCCCGACGCCATTGAGGCGGTATTCCCCAAGGCGGTGGTGCAACTGTGCATCGTGCACATGGTGCGCCACAGCCTGAACTACGTCTCGTGGAAGCGTCGCAAAGAAGTGGCCGCCGACCTGCGACGCATCTACACGGCAACCACCGCCGAGGAGGCCGAGCTGATGCTCGGTGAATTCGAGGCCCGCTGGGATGCCGAGTACCAACCCATCGGCCAGTCCTGGCGCAGGAACTGGAGCCGGCTGATTCCGTTCTTTGACTACCCACCCGAAATCCGCAAGGTCATCTACACCACCAACGCCATCGAGTCGGTCAACATGAGCCTGAGGAAGCTGACCAAGAACCGGGGCTCGTTCCCCAGTGACGAAGCGCTGACCAAACTGTTCTATCTGGCCCTGCGTAACATCAGTCAGAAGTGGACCATGCCCATCCGGGATTGGAAGGCTGCGCTGACCCGCTTTACCATTCAGTTCGGAGACCGCATCTCCGTCAATTGAAGTCCGAACCGTTTACACAAAAATTCGGACACGCCC
>NZ_JABBCQ020000051.1 GCF_012844455.2 Comamonas suwonensis
TGGAGGCTCAACTCCTGAGAGGATTGAGTCATGAACACTAAAGCTGCTCGTTTTAGCCCTGAGGTACGTGAACGTGCCGTACGTTTGGTGCAGGAGTGCCAAGCGGATTACGCATCACTGTGGGGTGCATGCGAATCGATTGCCCCCAAGATTGGCTGCTCTGTCAGTACCCTGCATGGATGGGTACAGCGCAAAGAAATAGATGCAGGCCAACGACCGGGTTTGACTACAGATGAACGTGAGCGGCTCAAGCAACTGGAGCGGGAGAACAAGGAGTTGCGGCGTGCCAATGACATACTCAAGGCTGCGAGCGCTTTTTTTGCGCAGGCGGAGCTGGACCGTCGCATCAAGAGCTGATTGACTTTGTAGACAAGTACCGTGATGCCTATGGGGTCGAGCCAATTTGCCGACTGCTGCAAATTGCCCCATCGGGCTACAGACGCAGGGTTCAACAAAGAAACTGCCCATGGCTGCGCTGCAAGCGCAGCCAATCAGACGAAGAGAGTTGCGGTCATATCCAACGTGTATGGCATGCAAACTGGCAAGTTTATGGGGTGATCAAAGTCTGGAAGCAAATGCATCGAGAGGGCTTGCCTATTGCCCGCTGCACGGTGCAGCGCCTGATGCGCAAGCTAGGGTTGGAGGGTGCGCGGCGTGGCAAGAAGGTGTGCACAACACGCCCAGATGTGGCAAGGCCATGCCCACTAGACCTCGTCAACCGCCAGTTCACAGCCCAACGTCCTAACCAGCTTTGGGTTGCAGACTTTACCTATGTATCGACATGGCAAGGTCAGATGTTTGCGGCCTTTGTGATTGATGTCTATGCCCGCCGGATTGTGGGTTGGCGAGTCAGCAGCCACATGCGCACTGACTTTGTTGTGGATGCATTGGAGCAAGCTCTCTACGCACGGCATCCTTCAAGCGATGAAAAGCTGATTCATCACTCCGACAGGGGGAGTCAGTACGTGTCCATTCGCTACACAGAGCGCTTGGAGGAAGCTGGCCTGATGCCTTCGGTGGGCAGCACCGGCGACTCCTATGACAACGCCCTGGCTGAAACTATCAACGGCTTGTACAAAACGGAGGTCATCCACAAGCGAGGACCATGGAAAACACGTGAATCGCTGGAGCTGGCAACCTTGCAATGGGTGCATTGGTTTAACCACAGCAGATTGCTGGAATCCATTGGGCATATACCACCGGCGGAAGCTGAGGCAAACTACTGGCGGCAAGTTGCCAATACCGTGCAGGCTAACGCCTGCACTTCAACAAACTAGCCTCCACCAAACCCGGTGTGATTCA
>NZ_JABBCQ020000052.1 GCF_012844455.2 Comamonas suwonensis
TGTATTGACCCAGCCGTTTCTGCACAGGTCAGGCCGCTAATGCAAATGCCTCAGCGGGAGTTTTCATGTTCAGCGCCTGATGTGGGCGCCGATGGTTGTAAAAGCCAATCCAGTCCCCAATGACCCGGCTGGCATGCTGCAGGCTCTCAAAGCGGTGGCGGTGCACGCATTGCTCCTTGAGGCTGCGAATCACACGTTCGACCATGCCGTTTTGCTGCGGGCAGTGCGGCGTAATGAACTCTTGATGCATCCCATAGCTTTTCACCAGGGCCGTAAAGTAGCGGCTGGTAAACACCAGCCCGTTATCTGAGCGCAGCAGGAATGACTCTGGCACCTTTCCCAAGGTGCCAAACCTGGCAATCAAGGCTTGCTCAAGGGCACTAGCAGCCGTACTGGCCTTGCCGGTACGAGACAACTGCCAGCCCAGCAACTCTCG
Organism: Comamonas suwonensis; assembly: GCF_012844455.2. Classification (GTDB taxonomy): domain Bacteria; phylum Pseudomonadota; class Gammaproteobacteria; order Burkholderiales; family Burkholderiaceae_C; genus Comamonas; species Comamonas suwonensis. The sequence goes on from NZ_JABBCQ020000052.1 coordinate 437, forward strand.
TGTGTAGCAATCGATCACTAGCGCCAGGGACGCCCAGCCATCACGGCCAGTCCAGATTCTGCACAGATCTGTTGCCCAGCGTTCATTGGGCCCCTTGGCTACCGATGGCAAGGCTTGTATGCGAGGACGCATGCCCACGGGGCGCTTGCGCACCTGCCAACCTTTAATCTGGAAGATGCGCTGGACCGTGTTCTTGTTCATACCCAGCAGATACGCCACCGTGCGATAGCCAAATGATGGGTTCTCCTCGATCATGGCCTTGATCGGCACTGCAAGCTGCTCATCCACTTTTGGGGCTGCCTTGGTGGGTTTGTAGTACACCGTGCGCCGTGGCACTTCAAACCAACGACATAGCTGGCTCAGGCTGGCACGCACGCCCTCATTGAGTAAGCCTTGCTGGAGGCGAAGAATCATTTGCCTTCCTCGTCCAGCAAGGCTTGCAGCTTTTTTCTGGCACGCAGCTCCAGCATCGCTTCGCCATAGGCTTCTTGCAGCTGCCTCAATTGGCGCTCGTACTGCTCACGCACATCTTCGGGTTTGGCACGCAAGGCGTTCTCCATGCCCCGCTTGCCTTCGTCGACCCAGTTCTCGATCTCTGAAGGAAGCAGGTCATGGGCTCGACTTGCTTCAGCAACTGTGGTTTTGCCTTGGATGATCTCCAGTACCAAGGCGCTTTTACGCTTGGCGGTCCAGCGTTTGACTTCTTCTTGATCTCTCATCTATCAGGTCCTTTCTTCAAGTTTAGGACCTGTGCAGGTTTTTACTGGGTCAATACAG
>NZ_JABBCQ020000053.1 GCF_012844455.2 Comamonas suwonensis
TGGGCCGACTTTGTGGCCAACGGGATCGCTGCCGACCGGCTGGAAGCCACGGGCGACCCCATGGCCATGCAATTGATTGATCACGCCAAAGCGGTGGAGGCAGGAAATGGGCGGTAAGAAGAAAAAGACAACCATCGGATACAGCTACTTCATGGGGCTGCAAATGGGCCTGTGCCGTGGCCCGGTGGATGCGATCCGTCAGATCCGTGTCGGAGACAAAGTCGCATGGACGGGAAAGATTGATAGCAACACGACCATCACCATCGATCAGCCCAATCTGTTTGGCGGCGAGGAGCAAGAAGGCGGCATCCAGGGCGATTTGACGGTGCTGCTAGGAGCTAGGAACCAGCCGCGCCACGCGAAGCTTGCAGCCATGCTGGGTGGGCTTGTCAGTGCATTCAGGGGGGTAACGACGACATTCTTTGATGGCCTGGTCTGTGCCATGTCCCCCTATCCAAAGGAGTGGGCCTACTTGGTTCAGAAGACCAAAGTGGGCTGGCATGACGGCCAATGCTGGTATCCCGAGAAATGTGAAATCGACCTTGGCTCAGTTCGCGAACCTCTGGCGGGTAGCTGGCCGTGGGTCAAGCGAACTGACCAGTTTGTGATCGGTGCCACCCATGAGTACTCGGGCCGGTATACAGAGTATCAGGGGTGGTGGAAGGGATGGATTGACTGTTTTCGCATCACCAAAGGTGTAGCGCGCTGGGCGACAACGACTTACGCCGTATCGGAGACCCCATTCGGAGATGCAAGCTCAGATCCTCACTACGCATCGGTAGTCCTGCTTTTGCGCATGGAAGGTGCGAATGGGGCAACCAATATCGTGGATGACAAGGGTCATGCGATCACAAGGCTTGGCACCCCGAAACTGGATACCAGCAAATCCAGGTTTGGTGGCTCATCGTGCTATTTCAACGGCAAAACGGATGCTTTGCTTGCTGAAATGGGTGGTGATGCCAACCTGGGCTCCGGGCCTTGGACAATGGATGCATGGGTCTGGCTGGAAGACACAGTCACCAATGCATTTAGTTATGGTCTTTTTGGCCATGGTGTCCCTGATATTGTTTCGCAGGACACAAGGTGGGAGCTGCTGAAGTCTATGCGCTGGGCCTATCAGCAGTCGCCCAGGGTCAATTCTTTCGAGCCCGCTCTCTCGCAGAACATAGAGCCGTTTCCGGCCGCCGGTCGGTGGATGTT
>NZ_JABBCQ020000054.1 GCF_012844455.2 Comamonas suwonensis
GGCGGATTCAAATGTGAAGTGCAACACCCTTGAATTCAATGGATGAGGGTGGAGTGCTGGGGAGAGTTGATCAGTAGCTCTCGATAAACCGACAGCGGTGATCGTACCCCAAGGCCCTTGCGAGGGCGGTTGTTGATTTCATCAGCAATCGCATCAAGTTGCTCTTGGCTGTAGATGCTCAGATCCGTGCCTTTGGGCAGGTACTGGCGCACCAAGCCATTCATGTTCTCGTTGGAGCCACGCTGCCACGGGCTGTGTGGGTCACAGAAGTACACCGCCACGCCCGTGTTGGCGGTCAATTGCTTGTGTAGCGCCATCTCCTTGCCCTGGTCGTACGTCATGCTTTGGCGCATGGGCTGCGCAATGCCCAGCAGCTTATCTGTAAAGGCTTGCATGACATTGGCTGCACTGGCTGGTTTGAACGCAGGCAACTTGACCAGCATGAGCAGTCGGCTGGTGCGCTCGACCAAGGTGCCTACGGCACTTGCATTGCCAGCACCCTTGATGAGGTCACCTTCCCAATGCCCTGGGAACTGCCGATCCTCAACTTCAGGCGGACGTACGTGGATGCTGAGCATGTCTGGGATCTGTCCACGACGATCCTGTTCTTTGCTACGGGGCAGCCGTTTGTTGTGAGCATGGCGCAAAGTGGCAATCAATTCCTTGCGCAACTCACCCACGGGCTGGGCATAGATGCAGTTGTAGATGGTTTCGTGCGACACGCGTAGCTCATGGCCTTTGGGGTACAGGCGTGCAAGTGTCAGCGCAATTTGCTCTGGTGACCAACGCAAACGCAAGAAATGCAATACCAAGAACCACAAGATCCCTTGTGAATGAAGCTTGGGATCAGATCTTGTGCTGCGTCTTCTGTAAAGCCACTGCTGTTGCGCTTGCCTGCTGGCATATCCATCGCTGGATACTGAGTTGCGAGCAATCTCACGGCTGACGGTGCTGGCACTGCGCCCTAGCAAACGCGCAATGCTGCGTACGCTATGACGCTGCAGCAGCAAACTGGCTATGGTGACTCTGTCTTCTGGTTGAAGTTGGCGATAGGACGAACGACTTGCTGACATCTGCTGACCTTAACGGTTGCAGGTGTTGCACTTCACATTTGAATCCGCC
>NZ_JABBCQ020000055.1 GCF_012844455.2 Comamonas suwonensis
CGACCGCAAGCTTCAGTTTGACGGCCACGAATGGCTGCCGCTGCCGATCAGTGATGACGGCATCCGCATGACGGGTGAAGCATCTGCCGACACCTTGCGCGTGACGCTTCCTGCGGCCGAGCCAGTAGCCCAGCTGTTTCGCAGTACGCCCCCCAGTGAAGAGATCTTCCTGACCGTGCGCGACTATGACGCGACTGCGGTCGATGCTGAGGTCTGCTGGGTGGGCAGCGTCAGCAGCGTGGTGTTTCCCAAGCAAGGTGAGGCTGAGCTTGTCTGCGACTCCCTCTCGGCATCCATGCAGCGCGACGGCCTGCGCTTGCGCTATGAGCGCTCTTGCCCGCACAGCGTCTATGACGGCAGCTGCGGCGTTGACAAGGCCTTGCATGCCTTCGTGGTACATGTCACGCAACTGACGGGCACCCATATCTGGTTTGACTCAGCAGACATAGCGGACATCAGTGTCTTTAGCTATGGCGCAGCCGAGTGGCAGGTAGACGGCACTACGGAGATGCGCGGCATTGAAGTGGCCAGCGGTTCCCAGGTGGAGCTGATTGGCGGCACATACAGCCTGGCCATCGGTGACACCGTCACGCTGTACCCAGGCTGCGACGGCCTGCGAAGCACCTGCAATGACCGTTTTAACAATCTTTTGAACCATGGCGGCTTCCCCCACATGCCGGGCGAATCCATCTATGGCAAGCGTCTTTGGTGAGGTTTTGACATGTGGATGATTCAGCTCGCAATTTTTGTTGCATCGGTTGCAATTTCCCTCGCAAACCGGCCAAAAACAGTTGCTCCCAAGGCTTCAGCACTGGAGGACTTCAATTTCCCGCAAGGCACTGAAGGCACGGCCCAGATTGAAGTGTTTGGCACCTGCTGGGTGGACAACTGGATGGTGCTGGGCGCGGGAAACTTCCGCACGTCACCCATCAGAAAGTGATGCCAGCCATGCATGAAACAGAGCTGCGCATCTGGCCTCGGCACCTCTATAGCGTGCCTTATTTAGGAAGGGCCGGATTCTGTGCCAATGGGTCTCGCCAGTGGTTTGCGGCCCATGGACTGTCG
>NZ_JABBCQ020000056.1 GCF_012844455.2 Comamonas suwonensis
TGACCGCGTCATCCAGTTCGACGGCCATGAGTGGTTGCCGCTGCCGATCAGTGATGACGGCATCCGCATGACCGGGGAGGCCTCAGCAGATACCGTGCATGTGACGCTGCCTGCAGCCCAGCCCGTGGCACAGCTATTTCGCAGCACGCCGCCCAGTGAAGAGATTTTTTTGACGGTGCGCGATTACGACGCGGCTGCGGCCGATGCCGAGGTGTGCTGGGTGGGCAGCGTCAGCAGTGTGGTGTTTGCCAAGCCAGGCCAGGCAGAGCTTGTCTGTGACTCGCTCTCGGCATCCATGCAGCGCGACGGCCTGCGCCTGCGCTATGAGCGCTCCTGCCCGCACAGCGTCTACGACGGCCGCTGCAGTGTGAACAAGGCCCTGCATGCCATGGTGGTGCATGTCACGCAATTGACCGGCACCCATATCTGGTTTGACGCGGCAGGCATACCGGACATCAGCGTCTTCAGCTATGGCGCTGCCGAGTGGCATGTGGACGACACCGCGGAGCTGCGTGGCATTGAAGTGGCCAGTGGCTCCCAGGTGGAGCTGATCGGCGGTACCTACGGTCTGGCCATTGGCGACAGCGTCACGCTGTACCCCGGCTGTGATGGCTTGCGAAGCACCTGCAATGACCGTTTTAACAACCTTTTGAACCATGGCGGCTTCCCCCACATGCCGGGCGAATCCATCTATGGCAAGCGTCTTTGGTGAGGTTTTGATATGTGGGTTCAGCTCGCAATTTTGGTCGTCTCGGTAATCATTTCCTACGCCACACGGCCAAAGACCGTGACGCCCAAGGCCTCCACGCTGGAGGATTTCAAGTTTCCCCAGGGGACAGAAGGGACGGCCCAGATTGAGGTGTTCGGCACCTGCTGGGTGGACAACTGGATGGTGCTGGGTGCGGGCAACTTCCGCACATCGCCCATCCGAAAGTGATGCCAGCCATGAATGACACCGAGCTGCGCATCTGGCCACGGCACCTCTACAGCGTGCCTTATTTAGGAAGAGCCGGATTCTGTGCGAGTGGATCTCGCCAGTGGTTTGCGGCCCACGGATTGTCA
>NZ_JABBCQ020000057.1 GCF_012844455.2 Comamonas suwonensis
CAGCGGTTGCAGCGGTTGCAGCGGTTGCAGCGGTTGCAGCCAATATTCTGCAAAACATGAACGGCGGTGACGAACTACAAAGCTGTCATTTCCACACGCATAAGGATCAAGCGCACCTAGCCCTGCCGGGCCGATGAAGACTGCCCACCATACACCGTCAAAGACTGCCAGCCCATACGGCAGCCGTCTCAATTACCTCAACAAGCCGCTCAATGGAAAAGCCATCCGGGTATAGGGTTTCATTTTTGACGAGCTCCGCATACTCCTCCCGCCGGTCAGCGCGGTCGGCATGACCAGCAAGCAGCCCATGCGGGTCATTGAGTAGCCGCCTGTCATCTCGCAGTGCAATCAGTACCTCTTCCAGGGATACCTTTAGGAAACCTCCGAACAGTTGGTGATCCCATTCGATCGATGTATCAACGATCCAAGCCGTGAACGTGGGCTGACTGTTCACAAGACCGAGCGCAGTCATTAATTCCATGTCTAGCTCAAGTGCCCGCTGGACAGCGGGGACTTTTCTTCTCAGTTGCAGCCCTGCCTTTCGAAGCGTGGAAGTGCGATGTGCCCACGCCTCCTTCACAGAACGGCGCTGGTAGGTTGACTTGAGCTCCAAGATAAGCACATGACCGTCTCGAGCACAAATTAAATCAACTTCTCCCGCGTTGGCATCCTCTGCAACAGGTGGAGAGACTTCGTACCCAACAAGCACCTGGAACCCGCGTTCTCTAAACAATGCTCCGAGCCGCTCTTCAATTCGGCGAGTCTCTTCCTTGGTTTCATTTCGCCGAGCGCCCAACCGTCGTAGGTTGTTGATAACAGAAGCAGAGTTATTCCGTACAGCCATCATCCACGGCAACTGAAGCGAGAGTCGTCCCAGCTTGAAAAAAGGTCGCTCTTGCCAGCGAGGCCTCAACGCCGAATCACCTGAGCACAATTGCTTGGCCAGAGCAGCCC
>NZ_JABBCQ020000058.1 GCF_012844455.2 Comamonas suwonensis
AGAGCGGCTAACACAACCGATCAACAAACCTCCCGCAGATAATCGCTGCAGCTAATTTCAGCAGCGCTTCATGGGTCTGCAGGCGTCGCTCGAACCGGATGCGCAGCTTGCCAAAGCCTGCAAACCACCCATGAGTGCGCTCCACGACCCAGCGGTGACGGCCAAGCCTTTCACTGCTCTCAATGCCACGCCTTGCGATGCGAATCAGGATTCCTCGACGCCTCAGGTACTCCCGGCAACGCTTGTAGTCGTAGCCTTTGTCCGCATGCAATTTTCCTGGACGTTTGCGTGGCTGCCCCGGCAAACCTTTGACTGCAGGGATGGCATCTATGCACCGCTCAAACAACATCGAGTCATGCCTGTTAGCCCCGCTGACCAAGACGACCAGTGGGATGCCTTGAGCATCTACAACGATGTGCCGTTTGGAGCCGAGTTTCCCTCTATCTGTGGGGTTCCGGCCTGTTTCTTCGCCCCCCGGGGGCTTGGCACCGAGGAGCCATCAATGCTGGCTCGGCTCCAATCGATCTGGTCATGCTCACGCAGACGCACCAGCATGGCTTGATGCAGTTGCTCCCATACGCCTGTCTCATTCCATTGGCGCAGTCGTCGCCAGCATGTCATGCCGCTGCCATAGCCCAATGCTTGCGGAAGGTCTTCCCATGGGATGCCTGTGTGCAACACAAACAAGATGCCGTTGAATGCGGCTTCATCACTGATGGTTCGGTGGCGACGACCGCCTTTGCGGGATGCAATGAACGGGGGAATGAGGGGTTGCAGTTGTTGCCACAACTCTTTGCTGATGGGGGCACGGGACATGAGGCTGCGAAGCATAAATGCATTTGCAGCCTTCAAACTGAAGTAGCGTTAGCCGCTCT
>NZ_JABBCQ020000059.1 GCF_012844455.2 Comamonas suwonensis
GCAGCATGAAGGTATTGGTCCCTGTCAAGCGCGTGGTGGACTACAACGTGAAGGTCCGCGTCAAATCGGACGGCACGGGTGTAGACATCGCCAACGTCAAGATGAGCATGAACCCCTTTGACGAAATCGCCGTCGAAGAAGCCGTGCGCCTCAAAGAAAAAGGCGTGGTGACCGAGGTCATCGTTGTCTCCTGCGGTGTGGCTCAGTGCCAGGAAACCCTGCGCACCGCCATGGCCATCGGCGCAGACCGCGGCATTCTGGTGGAAACCGATGTGGACCTGCAGCCCCTGGCCGTCGCCAAGCTGCTCAAGGCCCTGGTTGACAAAGAGCAGCCCGGTCTCGTGATTCTGGGCAAGCAAGCCATTGATGGTGACAACAACCAGACCGGCCAGATGCTGGCTGCGCTGACCGATCTGCCACAAGCCACGTTCGCCTCCAAGGTCGAAGTCGCAGGCGACAAGGTTGCCGTGAGCCGTGAAGTAGACGGTGGTCTGGAGACGCTGTCTCTGTCCATGCCCGCCATCATCACCACCGACCTGCGCCTGAACGAGCCCCGCTACGTCACCTTGCCCAACATCATGAAGGCCAAGAAAAAGCAGCTCGACACCTTCAAGCCTGAAGACCTGGGTGTGGACGTTGCTCCCCGCCTCAAGACCCTGAAGGTTGCAGAGCCCGCCAAGCGTGGCGCTGGCGTCAAGGTGGCCGATGTGGCCGCCCTGGTCGACAAGCTCAAAAACGAAGCCAAAGTGATCTAAAGGAAGAACGACAAATGACATCCCTCGTTATTGCTGAACACGACAACGCTTCGATCAAGCCCGCTACCCTGAACACCGTGACGGCTGCCGCTGCCTGCGGCGGCGATGTGCATGTGCTC